>NZ_FWXH01000003.1 GCF_900176305.1 Clostridium acidisoli DSM 12555 | reverse complement strand
ATTCACTTCTGTTAAATTCGAACACTTTTGTAAGGTACACAGTATTTATCATGAGCTCATTCCAACAAATTCACCAAACTATAATGCTCATATTGAGTCTTTTCATTCACTTCTCTCCAAAGAATGTATAGCTTGGAATGAGATTAGAAATTTTACTCATGGATACTTGCTTATTGATGAATATATAAAATTCTATAATGAGGAAAGAATACATGGAAGCTTAAACTATACGAGTCCAAATGAGTTTATAAGAAAATCTATGAATTAATTAGCATTCGTAAGAAATTGTTGAAAATAAGGGGAGCAATCCGATACTATTAACGATGTAAATAGCAGAATTAAAGCTCCGCAAAAACAAAGTTTAAATATTGATGATACACTGCAAATTCCTGTAATAGATTTATATGCTAAAAAGGATTTTTCTGAATTTGAAAACAGGAGATTATTAAATAGTGGTTTTGAACAGTATGAAATTGCTAAGGCAGTTCAAGATATAAATTTTAATCTTGATAACAGTGGCGCTAAATTGAAATCTGAAGCTGAAATTACTGTGAAGATCACTGCCCGAAATCCAAATATGAATCCTAAAAAACATCTTATATTTAACAAACCATTTTTACTAATGTTAAAACAGCAGGGTAAAACTTATCCTTATTTTGCAATGTGGATTGATAATTCTAATATGTTAAAGTGAATAAAAAGCCTATACTCTAAAATTTTAATACTTCAGTTTTTTTATCATATTTTATCCCTTCCTCAACTTGTACTATAGAATTTAATTGCCTCCTTCAAATGTTCATAATTAAAATCAGGCCAAAAATCTTTAGTAATCCACAACTTTGCATTTGCGGATTGCCACAATAAAAAGTTGCTTATTCTCATTTCCCCACTTGTCCTAATGATTAAATCAACATCTGGTAGTCCTTTAGTAAACATATAGCTACTTATCAAATCTTCTGTTATTTTATTCTCATGTAAAATTCCCGCATCTCTATCACATATTATATTTTTTATAGCATTTATTATTTCATAACGACTGCCATAATTTAATGCAATGTTTAATACCATATCAGAATTATTTTCAGTTAATCTCTCGGTTTTCTTAATTTCATCTATCAATTTATGAGAAAGATTATCTGTAGTGCCTATATGTTTTACTTTTATATTTTTTCCAGCCTTATTCCGTAATTTTACAAAAAATCGAGTGAAAAGTTTCATTAGAAAATCTACTTCTTCATTGTCACGATTCCAGTTTTCAGTTGAAAAAACATAAAAAGTTAGTACCTTAACACCTAACTCCAAACAGCTTTTAGTTATATCTTCTATTGGCCTTGTACCCGCCTTATGTCCAAAAGTTCTAGGAAAGCCTCTCCTTTTAGCCCATCTACCATTTCCGTCACAAATTATAGCGATATGTTTTGGTATTTTAATATTATCGCCTTCTACTATTTTAAAATCAACTTTATCACTCATGTTTATTCTCCATCACTAAATCATAAATTTATTACAGCTTCAAATAATTTTCAATAATACTTTCAACATGGATTTTTGTAGTATTAAGAAAAGGGATACTAAATTCATCCTTTGTGAGAATTAATGGCAACTCTGTGCAGCCAAGAATTACTCCTTCTATTGAATCTTCATCCAGCATTCTTTTAACTATGTTTAGCAGTTCATTTCTTGTTTCATCAAGGAATTGCCCAAGTTCAATTTCAGTCATTAGTTTATTGTGAATATATTCCTGTTCCTCTTCCTTTGGAACAACAATGGTTATGTTACTTTTATCAAACACTTTTTGAAAAAAATTGTTCTTCATTGTAAATTTAGTTCCAAGCAAACCAATCTTTTTCATTCCTAACTTATTAGCACTTTTGCATGTTTCCTCAACTATACTTATTAATGGAATAGGAGATTTTTTGTTAATTCTTTCAAAAACTATATGTGGTGTATTTGATGAAATAAATGCGAAATCAGCACCTGCTTTATATAATGCATCAATACCATTAATTAAACATGCTACAACGTTATCCCATTCACCATTATCCATCATATCTAAGAGTTCCTTCATATTCATACTATTAATTATTATTTCTGGATAGCTGCCATCATTTACTGCTTTACGATATCCTTCAACAATTAATTTGTAATAATCTAAAGTTGATTCCGGACCCAATCCACCAATCATCCCTATTTTTCTCATCTATATATTGGCCTCCTTTTGTCTAGTTTTAATGCTTTAAAACAATATTATTTGAATTTTCATAGTACTTTTTCATATAATTTAAACCAATTCAGCCCGTAATTTCCAAGTCCCAAATCAACTGTATCAATATATTCAAAGCCACATTTTTCATAAAGCTTAATTGCAGGTATATTTTTTTCATAAACATCAAGTCTCACTGATTTAGCATGTGACTTAATGCTATGTTCAAAAGAAAATTCTATTAATGTTTTGCCTACGCCACATTTCAAAAAATTTGGATGAACTACAAATGTATATATAACAAAAACATCTGAATAATCAGAGTCAAATTTCCATTTAGCTTTATAATATGCAGGCTCTGGTTCATGATTTAAAATAAGTGCACCTACAATTTTTCCATTATGTGTTGCTACATGGAGATTACCATGTTTAACTCCGTCAATTGCATTTTGCCTAACAGGATATATACCCTTTATCCATCCAGGATAGTTTACTCCTTTTGCTAAATAATCATTTAAATCATTATACAGCTTTTCTAATTCATCAATATCATTTTCTTCGCCTAATCTAACAACAATATCCATTTACACATCCTCATTCCATATGCTTAAATTACAAAAAATGCTTTAATTAATTGTAATTATATCACATATATAATGTAATACATGATTATTTTCGTAATAAATGCAAACTAAAAAGATATAGGTGGCAAATTCCACCTATATCTCTTTTTCATAATTAAGCACAATATTATAAATCATAATCTAATTTTTTTAACATTTGTTAGCTTTATACACTAGCTCCACTTGAAACATTTGTTACCATATCTAAAACAGCTGGTTTTGGTAATTCTATACCAATTGTTTCTTTTATAACATCTTCAACAGTTTCAACAAGTATAAATTGTAATTCGTCTCTTACATCCTTTGGAATATCCATTAAATCTCTTTCATTGTCCTTAGGTAAAATTATACGTTTTATTCCTGATCGATGTGCTGCAAGTACTTTTTCTTTAATTCCACCTACAGGAAGTACTGCACCTCTTAATGAAATTTCACCAGTCATCGCCATCTTAGGATCTACTCTATGTCCTGTTACTAAAGAAGCAATAGTTGTAAATAATGCTACTCCTGCTGATGGACCATCTTTTGGAATGGCACCTGCTGGCACGTGAATGTGTAGGTCATTTTTATTAAATTCAATGTTTTTTAAGCTTAAAGCTAGCCTTGAACGAATCAAACTTTGAGAAATTCTAGCTGATTCCTTCATTACATCCCCAAGTTGCCCTGTAAGTATTAGTTGTCCACTTCCTGGCATAAGTGCGCCTTCAATAAACAATATGTCTCCACCTACAGGTGTCCATGCAAGTCCTGTAACAACTCCGGGTGCATTACTTTTAGCTGCCATATCATACTCCATAAATTGATTTCCTAAAATGTCAATTAACATATCTTCTTTAACAACGTAAGGTAATTTTACTTCATTAAGCACAATTTTTTCAGCCGCTACTCTTGCTACTTCTGACAATTTACGTTTAACACCTCTAACACCAGCTTCTCTAGTATACTTCTCAATTATTGTTTTTAAAGCTTCATCTTGAATTTGAAGTTGATTACTATTTAATCCGTGCTCTTCCAAAACTAAAGGCAATAAATGTTCTTTTGTAATATGGAATTTTTCATACGTAGTATAGCTGCTAATGTCTATAATTTCCATACGATCTCTTAATGGTCCCGGAATATCTCTTAGTGAATTCGCAGTTGCAATAAATAAAACATCAGATAAATCATAAGGAACCTCTAAGTAGTGATCTGAGAAAGTATTGTTTTGTTCAGGATCTAAAACTTCTAGTAAAGCACTAGCTGGATCCCCATTTCCAGATTCTATTAGCTTATCAATTTCATCTAAAATAAATACTGGATTTTTTTCCCCTGCTCGTTTCATTCCTTGAATAATTCTTCCTGGAAGTGCCCCAATATAAGTTCTCCTATGCCCCCTAATTTCAGCTTCATCTCTAACTCCGCCGAGACTAATTCTAACATATTTACGTTGAAGCGCTTTAGCAATACTTTTACCAAGGCTTGTCTTACCAGTTCCTGGAGGTCCTACTAATAACAAAATTGAACCTTGCTTATTTTGTTTTAATTTCATTACTGTTAAATGTTGAATAATACGATCTTTAACTTTTTCAAGACCATAATGTTCATCATCTAAAATTTTTCTTGCAGCTTTTATGTCTATATCTCTAATTTCACTTTTTCCCCAAGGTAAACTTGTTAACAGATTTAAATAGTTTTCGATAACATTTCCTTCTGAACTATTTGCTCCTTGTCTTTCTAATTTATTCACTTCATCCATTGCAATTTCTTTAACATCTTCAGGCATATTTGCTGCTTCAATTAGTTCTCTGTAGTCTTTTTTCTTTTTTGAAGGAGTACCTTCTACTTCATTTAATTCTTCTTGTATAGATTTAAGCTGCTGTCTTAATATATTTTCTCTATAACTTTTATTAATTTTTTCATTGAATTTTGCTGTCATTTCCATTTGGAATTTTATTGATTCCTTTTGTTCTATTAAAATGTCTAAAAATCTCAAGCTTTTTCTTCTTAATGAACGAATTTCTAGAAATTCTTGTCGTTCCCTAAAAGATAGATTCATAAATGGAAACAAATATGAAATTATATCACTAATGTCGTCTAATCCATTTACATACTCAACATAAACCTCTGCTCCTCTAAAATTTTGGCTGATTTCAGAAACTAAAGTTTTAATGTAGCTAATCATTTCCTTTTGATTTTTAGAGTCCAAATCTATAATATCAGATATAAAATCATACTTTATTTTGTAATCTGTACCATCCTTAATAAACTCTTTTGCCTCAACTCTATCAATTACATCTATAACAAATTGATAATCATTTTTTAGTATTTTTGTATCTTCAATTTTTATTAATGTTCCAACATGATATAAGTCATCTTCTCCATATAAGTCTCCACTAACTCCTTCTTTAAGAGCCAATGCTACTCCATAAAAATCGTCTTGTACTATTTTTTTATAGAATCTGTTTCCAATTTCTTTACTTATTTTTATAGTTACACTTTTTCCAGGTAGCAAAACTGTATCCGGTATAGCTACCAATGACAATTCTCTATTGATATTTAATTTATTCATACAATCATCTCCTAATAAATTGAATTCACATATAAAACATATTAATATTTCAATATAGTTAGTTTTTGTTAACCTAACTATATTTTTAAAAAATTTTGTTTTTATTTTTTTATTTAATTTTAGACAATAGGCTTATGAGTGTCTTAATCTCGTCCTCTTCAAGACTGTCAAGTATCCTATCTACTAACTTTCTAACAGTTAATTCTTCAAATCGTGCAATACATCTGCCTTTTTCTGTTAAATGTAAGTAATACACTCTACCATCTTCATTACATTTTTGCTTATAGATACATTCTAATTTTATAAATTTTTTTATCATTTCTGTAACAGATGGTTTAGATAACTCTAAAATTTTAGCTAATTCACTTGTAGTAACATAATCACATCTGTCAAATTTTTTTATATATTCAATTTGACGGAGAGTTAATTCTGACATGTTAAGCTCATCAATCAACTTACATGAACATTCACCTTTTATTTTTATTAACTCACTATAAGTTTCATATAATTCATCACTTATTTCCAAAAGATCACCTCATTAGTTTGTTAGGTTTTCCCTAACTACATATTAAATCACATTTTATCTGTTGTCAACAAAAATGTAAAATAATTTTATTTATTTCTCTGGTCTGTATCTAACCCCTTAACTTTTATAATATTTTGATAAGATGATATTGATGGTATTCCAAAACCATATGCTGTAACTTCATATTTCCTATTAATTCTCAATGCCCAATATACATCTTCAGAATTAAATTTAAGTTCTACGAAACTATTAGCATCTCTAAATACCTTAACATTACCGTCTTCCATCTGTGTGTAAACTACATACTCATCAATATTATCCATTTTTATTATTCTTTTATTAGCAATAGTCACTACATAGGTATTTCTAAAAAAATGAGGAAAAACTGCAATTATTCCTATTATTACAATGATACCAATCACCACAATTTTAAATTTGAACTTTAAAAATTTGTTATTTCTAAATTTATAAAAACCATATTTTATCATAAAATCTCCTTAATATGCTAAATCTGTCCTATTTAATTCTTATTCCTTTTTATGGAGATTAGTATATAATTTATGTAAATGTTTTTTTAATTTATTTTATGAAAAAAACTTAAGAATTTTACTTCCTAAGCTTTTTTCATAATTCATTAAACATATTTAAATATATAACTACATTGATCTACTTGGCATTATTGCATCTATTACTCCAATAACTAAAGCTGCTATGATTGAGCCTAATATAGACGCATGCATGTTTGGAACTAGAAATTGTGTACAATATATTATTATAACCGCAATTACAAATCCTTTAAAGCCTTTTCCAAAAGGCGATGCATCTACTTTCATTAATGACTCAACTAGATAATCTATAACAGTTATTACTACTGCTGCCAATAAAAATGTCCAGAATCCCCTAATAGAAAAACCTGGTGTCAAATACGAAGTTATTGCTAAAATAATTGCAAAGATCACTAGCCTTCCTATCCAACCAAGTAAACTGTTGTTATTTGAATGTTGTTCTCTATCTGACATTTTCTCATACCTCCTTTTAAACAAACAAATTTTTGTAAACAAATTTAGTATGTTCTATTTCAAAGAAAATATGAGTTAATTATTTTATATTTTAAATTTATTTGTAATCATTTCTATAAATCTTAAAATTGACCACAAACACTTTTAATCATAACAATATAACTATATAATATAAACAGCATGTAATTTAATTTCTTTAGGAGGATTTCTTTTTATGAATGAAGCAATTAAAAATCGTAGAAGTATAAGAAAATACAACAATAAGCCTGTTGAAGATGAAAAAATCATAGATATTATTGAAAGTGCTAGACTCGCTCCATCTGGAGATAACACCCAACCTTGGCACTTCATTGTTGTAAAATGCGATGAAACTAGGCAGAAGTTGGCTACTGTTTCTCACAATCAAAAATGGATGCTTTCAGCTCCGGTTTTTATTGTGTGTATTGCAGATGCACGTTCAAGATTTGATGGCAATGTAGATATAGTTGTGAATGAATATAGTCCAGAACAAGAAATCAAACAAATAATAAGAGACACATCTATTGGAATAGAACATCTTGTTCTTGAAGCAACTAGATTAGGTCTTGGTACTTGCTGGGTTGCTTGGTTTACTCAAGAAGACATAAGACCAGTTTTAAATATTCCATCTGATAAATACGTAGTAAGTATCATTACACTTGGATATACTGATGAGAATCCAAAAGCACGTCCACGAAAAAACTTTGATGAAATCGCACATTTTGAAAAATGGTAATATAAGGAGTACACTAATGGCTAAACAAAATGAATTCAAAACAACTAAACAAATCTCATCTGCTGAATTATATGATTTTACAATTACCCGGTTATTCCTTACGTGGTTAAAAATTGGCTTTACATCATTTGGTGGTGGTGCTACTACTCAATATCTTATTCAAGAAAATTTTATTTATAAATATAAATGGATAACTTCTGAAGAGTATGCTAGCATCATAGGTATGTGTCAGATTACACCAGGTATGAACATTATTGCATACACCATACTTATAGGGAAAAGACTTGCCAGCTTCTTAGGTATATTTGTCTCCTTACTTGGACTTATTCTGCCTAGTGCCACCATTACAGTTATAATATCTTCCGTTTACATTAATATTAGTAAATCGTCAATTGTTCATTCTGCACTCCATACAGTATTTGCCGCTATTTTTGGCATTGCTTTAGCTACTAATTGGCGAAATGTACAGCCTATCCTTGTAAAGAATCACAAACGTGGACTATTACCTTTTGTTATAACAGTTGGGATAATGATAGGCAGTGCAATTATTTACATATTTCTTAATCCGCCTGTAATTGTGCTATATCTTTTAGGTGGATTATGCGGTGCAGTTACCTATTTCTATATATCCACCAAAAAACAGGAGGTTTAGCGCATGTATTGGATTGTATTCTTTTGGGTTGTACTTAAATCAATTTTGTTCTCCACAGGAGGCTTTGGGCCTTTACCTAGTTTGCACACTGATTTTATACATAACGGCTGGGCAACTGGAAAACAATTTACTGAATCCCTGTCAATCGGACAAATTACTCCTGGTCCTAATGGACTTTGGATTGTTAGTCTATGCTATTTAGTTGCTGGATTAAAAGGTGCATTACTTTCATGTATTGCACTGCTTTTACCACCACTATTAATTTTGATTGTTCAACGCTGTTATACCCGCATTGCAAATCACCCTGCAACACAAGGTTTGCTTGATGGTGTTGTCCTTGTCATAGCTAGCTTTAGTGTAATAGTTTTAGCGACAATGTTTCGAAGTAATGGTATAAATATAGTTATGATTGTAATTGCCTTAGCAAGCACTTTGCTAGCAATATCAAGACGTGTATCTACCAATGTTATATTAATATTTGCTGCTTTAATCGGTGTAATATTAAATAGATTAGGAGTGTTAATTTGAAAAATAAAATAGCTTTTTTTGATATAGACGGAACACTTATTGGCTTTAATGGAATTGATTTAATTATGCCTGAAAGCACTAAAATGTCTATTAAAAAATTTAGAGAAGCCGGGAATCTTGCTTTTATTTGTAGTGGCAGACAAATAAGATTTATTCTTGAAAGATTTGGCCAAGATATGTTTGATGGCTACATCTCTTGTAATGGGACTCATATAATGTTTCAAGGAAAAACTATTTATGAAAAATTTATTTCTAAGGACATGCTCCTTTTATTAAAAAACTCTTTTGATAAATTTGGTGTGTCTTGTTGTTTCAACAATGGCTATAAAGGTTATTCTCATAATATGGACAGCGATAGAATAAAAAAATATAACGCTCAATTCAAAGGTGAACCCTACTTAATAGCGGACTGGAGTATAGATGAAATAATCGTGAATTCATTAGACATTTTTTATAAAAATGAAGCTGTTTTAGCTAAATGTATAGAACATTTTAAAGAAAGTTTAATTTTTAATTTCCATAATGATGATCTGTCTGCAGATGTTTCTCTTAAGAGTTTTGGAAAAGCTGATGCCATTGAATATATTGTTGATTATTTAAATATTCCTATCCAAAACACATATGCTTTTGGAGATGGTTATAATGATATTGAGATGATAAAAAGAGTAAATACTGGCATAGCAATGGGTAATGCCGTTGAGAATTTAAAAAAAGTAGCTGATTATATAACCTCAAATATATTTGAAGATGGCATAGAAAAAGCAATGAAAGCCTATAATTTGATATAATATTATAGGTGTTTTTTGTCACCAACTCCTATATACAATGATGATGTTTTGGGTTCAATTGAAACACCCTTCCATCTGTTACCCATACCAATATCTTTTGGAGTTACATTTTGATAATGCCCTTTCATACCATCAATTTGAACATTCATATTCTCATCAATTTTAACTATAACATGCAATGGCTCCTCATAAAGAATCAAATCCTTCAGATAAGGGTATTTTTTATGTATTTCATTGCTGTAATTAAATGTATCCTTTATTCCATGCCAAATATAAGACATAGAATTTAATGTATAATAATGAATTCCATTAATAATTTTCACATCGTCTCCATGATCATGACCATTCATGCAAAACAATACTTTCTTTCCATTGCTATTTCTTTGTTCCAGAATTGCTCTAACTTCTTTACGATTAAATATTCCTCTCTTCATAAAATCATTTGAAAGACTTTGATGTGAAAAAATTACATAATACATTTGTTCGTCCTTTATTTCATTTCTTAGCCACACTATTTCTTCCCGTGGAACATACGGATAGTCATTCATTGTTTTATCATAGTTACGTCTACAATATGGCTCACTTCCATTTGAAGTTTTTATATAATTTCCATCAAGCACGATAAATTTGACATTTCCAAATACAAATGAATAAATAACTATTTTCCATGCCAAGAAATTTAAGCACAATATCCACTGGATAGCCATCTGAATTGTGATTTCCCACATTAAAGAAACATGGAATACCCAATTCTTTCAATTGAGTGATTATATGCTTATTGCCATCTGTTGGATAACATAAATCTCCCAATTCAATAACAAAATCTACTTTCTCTTTTTTTACTGACTTAATAAATTCACGTATTCGTCTATCCCCATCATGAATGGCATCATAATGTAAATCTGTAAAAATTGCAAATTTCAATTTGTAATCCCCCATTCATACGTAAATAACTTTTACCATTACGATTTGTATTACATTATTATACTAAATAAGTAAATATGATACAATGAATTTTACTCAATGCCTTTAATTTCTAATGTTAATCTATCGAAATATTCTTTCATAAATTCAATTCGCTTTTTACCGATTTCTCTTGCCTTTTCTGTATATAATTTGTCAGGAATTTTTTTAAACTTTACCTCATATTCAATAAAAGGTGTATGTTTTGAAACATCCTTAAGCCTTCCATTTTGAACAGTATTATTATCTAAATAGTCATTAAGTGATTCATTTACTGTTAATCTTTGCCCAAATTGTCCTGCTAGCATAAAAGTTCGAGCAATTCCACTTGCTCCAATAACATCAAGTTTGTCAGCATCAAAAAGTATCTTTGCTTCTATTGTATTTGGCTGATGTCCAGTTCTAAATCTATGCGCTATAATACAGTGTTTTATTTTTTCAATTTTTTCTTCTTCATATTCTAACTTTCTAAGTATTTCACCTGCAATTTCACTACCTAAAACGGCATGATCAATTTCCCCTGTATTATCTTCACTTTCTTCCACTCTTGCAATGTCATGTAACAATGCTGCTGGCGTCAATATCTCTAAATCAACATCTTTCTCATATTTGGAAATTAGTAAGCATAGGTTATACACTCTAAAGACATGATCTAAATTATGAGCTGAACAAGTTAATTTATTTTTAACAATTTCTATGATTTTTTTATGTTTTATCTCTGTGTCCACTATAATATTCACCATCCCTATTATTCAATTACCTTTATAAAAACAATATCAAACATACGTTCTTTTGTCAAATTATTCTTATTTTACTTTATATGTACAACAAAAAAAGATCAGCTCACAAAATTTATCTATGAACCGATCCCTGATTTATGTTTTTCTAAAATTACTTCATTGATTCAATAATACTGTCAGCAATGGCATCTATAGAATCTTTATCATCCTCTTTCATGGCAGAGTTAACTGTCATGCCATTGTCTAAAATAGTCATTTCTTTCATTTCATTTAAAAGTTCACGCATCAATTTATCAGCTTGAGGAGCCCAAGATCCATTCTCTATAAGCGCAAAAGTACGTTTTTGAAGATTTAATGCCTTCATATCCATTATATAATTTAGCATTGGTGGATAAATTTTTAAGTTATATGTTACAGATGCAAGAACCACATGACTATATTTAAATGTCTCAGAAATCAAATAAGACACATGAGTTTTTGAAACATCATACATAACAACATTTGTAATTCCTTTTTCCACTAACTTAGTTGCCAAATTGTTTGCAGCAGCCTCCGTATTACCATACATTGTTCCATAAACAATCATTACTCCATTTTCTTCAGGTTCATATCGACTCCACTTGTCATACTTGTCTAATAAATATCCGAAATCATTACGCCATACAGGTCCATGTAGTGGACAGATAAGTTTGATGTCTATACTACTTGCCTTCTTCAATAGAGCCTGGACATGAGGACCATACTTGCCTACAATATTTGTATAGTATCTTCTAGCTTCATCAATCCAATCACGATCAAAATTCATTTCATCATTAAACAATTTACCATTCAAAGCTCCGAAAGAACCAAATGCATCAGCTGAAAATAGTACACCATTAGTGGTGTCATATGTGACCATAGCCTCTGGCCAATGTACCATTGGTGCAGATACAAATACAACGTTATGTTTTCCAAAGGATAGAGTGTCGCCTTCTTTAACTTCTGTTACTTTTCCATCAATGCGAAAACCAAACTGATACATAAACATAGAAGCTTTACTAGTACATATGATTTTTACATTTGGATATCGAAGAATAATTTCTTCAATACAAGCTCCATGATCAGGCTCCATATGATTAATTACCATATAATCTAAAGTTCTGCCTCCTAAAACCTCTTGAATATTTTCAAGGAACTGTCTACAAATTGACCAATCCACTGTATCAAAGAGTACCGTCTTCTCATCTAAAAGTAGATAAGAATTATAAGAAACACCTTGCATGATGGGATGAATGTTTTCAAACAAAGCAAGTCGTCGGTCATTTCCACCAACCCAATAAAGATCCTCAGTTACTTTTCTAACACAATACATAGTTATAATCCCCCTCTTTACATTAAAAACATATTATTATTTTTATAGTAATTAGACTTCTATAAACATATCTTTTTCTTCACCACAAGAAGGACAAGTCCACTCTTCAGGTATATTTTCAAATAAAGTTCCCGGAAGTACTTCGCCTTCTGGATCACCTATACCAGGATCATATTCATAACCACATCCATTACATACATAATGTTTCCAAGTTGGAGTAACCTTCTTTTGAGCAGCTCTCTTCATTTTTTTCATTGGTGGAGCTTCCTTCTTTGGTTCTCCGTTATCTAACGCGGAAGTAAGTAATGGTAAAATTTCCATTAAATCTCCAACAATACCGTAATCTGCATTCTTAAAAATTTTTGCATTAGGATCGATATTTATAGCAACAATTGTAGTAGCATCCTTTATACCTTTCAAATGCTGCCCTGCACCCGAAATACCACAGGCAATATATAGGTTACCCTTGAATTTTTGACCAGACATGCCTACATAACGATTTAGCGGTACGTATTTTAGAGTTTCAGCCACAGGCCTTGAAGACCCTATAGCTGCACCAGCTTGAACTGCTAAGTCTTCTATAAGCTTCATATTTTCTTTTTTTCCTATGCCTTGACCTACGCTAACTACTCTTTCAGCTTTAGTAATAGGAGTGTCCAAAGGGATTCCAACTTTAAAATCATATCCATCTGCTTCAAGAGCTTTTACAAGTTCATTCACTTTTTCCTCATCAGTTCCTTTGTTAAAGATCACTTTTTTACGATAACCTGTTGCTGGTCCATGCCCTAAAGCTTTACCTACATGTTCAGTTTTTGGCATCTTACCTATGATGTTTGCTGCAATAACTATACGTTGAATTTCATTAGTTCCTTCATATATTGTACAAATCTTAGCATCCCTGTAAGCACGCTCAACTTCCATACCTTTCAAATATCCATTTCCTCCAAATATTTGAAGCGCATCATTTACAATTTCAAGACAAACATCTGAAGCATATTGTTTTGCCATAGCAGCTTCCATATTGTAGTGCTCATGATTTTCCTTAAGCTCTGCTGCACTATAAATAAGTAGTCTAGCTGCTCTAAGTTTTGTTGCCATATCAGCTAACTTAAAGGCTATAATCTGTTGCTGGCATATAGGCTTCCCAAATTGAACTCTTTCTTTTGAGTACTCTAGAGCATGTTCATAAGCACCCTGAGCAATTCCAAGTGCCTGCGCTGCAATACCAATACGGCCACCATCCAAAGTTGCCATAGCAATCTTGAAACCATCGCCTTCTTTACCTAATAGGTTTTCCTTAGGAACTTTTACGTCGTTAAAAATGAGCTGTGCAGTGGCAGATGACCTAATACCCATCTTGTCATAATGGTCGCTGAAGCTAAAACCTTCCATGCCCTTCTCCACAATAAATGCACTGATTCCATGAGTACCTATATCTGGTGTAGTTACTGCAAAAACAACGTAAATATCAGCCTTACCAGCATTAGTAATAAATATTTTTTCACCATTTAAGATGTAATGATCACCTTCAAGTACTGCAGTTGTCTCTGTACCACTGGCATCACTACCTGCATTTTCTTCAGTAAGACCGAAGGCTCCAAGTTTCTCTCCCTTTGCCAGTGGAATCAAATATTTTTGTTTTTGCTCCTCTGTTCCATAGGCAGCAATTGGGTATGTCCCCAAAGAAGTATGCGCTGAGAGAATTACGCCTGTCCCACCATCAACTCTTGACAATTCTTCAACGGCAATTGCATAGCTGATTACGTCTAGACCTGCTCCACCATACTCTTTTGGATACGGTATTCCCATAATACCCATATCAGCCAATTTCTTAATTGCTTCTGAAGGGAATTTGTTTTCCTGATCCAACATAAATGCAATAGGCTTAACTTCCTCTTCAGAAAACTCTCTAATTTTTGTTCTCAAATTTTCATGCTGCTCTGTAGTTTTAAAAAACATAAATACACCTCCATCTTAATTATCACGGTTTCATAAATGCCGTTATGCGAAATCTACAATACCATAGCTTAAATATATACGGAAACCGTATACATTTATAGTATACCTTTTAAGTATACATTTCAAGCCCAACTTTAACCTTTTTTTCGACATAATGTCTTATATAAGTCCTTTACGCCTAACCATTAAAAATAAACTAGGAAAAAGCCATCTCTCTTTAGCTCCTTCCTAGTTATTGCTTATGCAGCTTTCTTAAAGTTATGAAATTTGTTACTGTTGATCGTAAGATACCCAATCGTAATACGCGTTAATTGGTGTTACACCATTATAAGAACCTAACCAAGAGTCTACACCTATTCCAGGCCATAAATTCATCATAATTTTACCAGGATGTGATGGTATATTATTGGTTGCCCTGTACACTTCCTTTCCATCTACCTTCCATGCAATATAAGTTGGCTCCCAGTCATAAGCATAGGTATGATAGCTTTGTGAAGCATCAAAGCCTAAATTGTAAAGGTACTCATGATTGCCTACACCATTTGTATAATAATTGAATTGTACCTTTGTAGTGTCCTTACCTAAAAACTCTATATCTATTTCATCCCAAGGAGTATTATCTGACGGTCCTGTATAGGTAAAAAACGAAGAATCCACACCAGTGTTTTTTGCTGGTTTCATACTTACTTGATAGAGTCCATACCCGTAAGTATTATTTGAGCGATATTCTCCACCAGCATATGGAGTAGATCCTCCTTGCGTATCTTTAGTAATACTAAGATCCATAACGCCATTGCTAAAATTAACATTACTAGCCCTCCAAGTACAATTAAACATGTCCCCATTGGACCATCCATCTGATTTTGACCAAGCTTGTGTATTAGCATAATCAAATCCGTCACTAAAGTGTGCTTTTGTTGCTGCAAAAGTTTGGGTAGGTATTAAAGCCACGGTAAAGAAAGTACCTACTAGCATTGCTAATGCAGCAACTTTAAATTTTATCTTTTTCATATAACCCATCTCCTTATGTAAACGTTTATATTGTTATTATATCACAATTTTATGCTTTGTAAATAATATTTTCAACATTTGTTGCGTTATATTGTTGCTTTAAAGAGACGAATATATTATTATCCTTAATTATCAACTAACTAAGTTCTTTTTTATTACTTCAAATGTCTTTTCAATATATTCTTTAACAAAATCATTTTTTAATGTTAAGTTCAACTTTAACATTATCTGATTTAACCTAGGCAATTCAACTGTAGATATAAATTGAAGATCTTTGTATATCAAAAAACTTTTTTGATTCACATCAAATTCTTTAATAAGTAATTCTTCTCCAATCTGTGAAATGTATAAAAAAAGTGAATTTTTTAATTTAGATTTTTCCTTATATATTAAATTTTTTTCATAAAGCTTTTTTACAACAATATTAGCTGTAGAAGGTGCTAAATATGCAAGCTTACTGAGCTTTACTGAAGTAACCCCAGGAAAAGCATCTACTATCCATAAAATTCTAAGTTGAGGATATGTAAGTTTAAGCGGTACAAGCAAATTTCTGTGATTATTTGCAAGATTTAATACAAAAGTTCTTAAAAGATTATAAAAAAGAATAAGTTTTTTAAGCTTATATTTTTCTTCAAAATTAAAGTCATCAAAATCAACTTTTAATCCCAATTCGTTTAGTTTTTTTATATATTCAAATAAAAATACATTGTTAGAATATAAAGTTATTGATTTTAAAATTTCTATAATAAAATCCAAATCTTCATCATTAATAACTGAAAGCAACCGAATCAATGCAGCTTTGTCCTGCTTTTTCATTTTATTTACTTCGATTAAATTATGACCAGCTCCAGTGAGATTTAAAGTATATAATTTTTTATTTTCAGTTTCTTCACGAACAACTAAATTTTTATCCATTAAAAGTTTGAGTATTTTTGTTACTGTAGGTGGCGACCAACAACCTATTTTAGCAATTTCACCAAGAGATATACCCTCAAAAATTTTTATAATCCATAGAACTCTTAGTTGAGGTAAAGTAATTCCCGTTTTCTTAACAAAATTGTTATAATCCCATTCTATATTTAAAAATAAGTACCTTGATAAGTTATAAAATTCATGAATATCAAATAATTTATTTTTTAAATCCATATATCTGTGTCCTTTCCTAATAAGGAATATTTAAATCATTACCTATTTATAATTTTATCATACCATCAGTTATCAAATCAAATTTTGCATTTAATAGTCGAATTTTGTTGTTTATGTGTATAAAATAATGTATGATTGTAAATGCACTACATTTTAACATTCGAATACTAACTAAATATAAAACATTATAGGAGTGATAACTTGTTAATTCCAAAATCTATTACATGTTTAAAAAATTACACTAAGGAACAATTTATAAAGGACTTTATTTCTGGTATCATAGTCGCAATTATTGCACTGCCACTTTCCATTGCTTTAGCTATCGCATCTGGAGTTTCACCTGAAAAAGGATTGTACACTGCAATCGTTGGTGGATTTATCGTTTCATTGCTTGGTGGAAGCAAAGTACAAATTGGTGGTCCTACAGCCGCTTTTGTAGTTATTGTATACGGAATAATACAAAAGTACGGAATAGAAGGTTTATTTATATCCACTATAATGGCCGGAATTTTTCTTATTATAATGGGATTATTAAAATTTGGCAGTCTAATAAAATACATACCGTCTTCAATAACCACTGGATTTACAAGTGGTATAGCCGTAGTTCTTTTTTCAACGGAAGTAAAAGATTTCTTTGGTCTAAAGATCAAATCTGTACCCTCGCAGTTTTTAGAAAAATTGATATCATATTTTAATAATTTTCATACAATAAATTTTGAAAGTTTGTTTATAGCACTTTTAACACTTGGAATAATCATATTGTGGCCACGGATAAATAAAAAAATACCAGGAACTTTTATAGCAATAATAATAGTAACTGTAATTACAATGATTTTTAAATTAGATATTCCAACTATAGGCAATCAATTCGGGCATATTTCTTCTTCACTGCCATATCCTAGCTTTCCAAAGGTTAGTTTTGCTATGGTAAATGAACTAATGCTTCCAGCACTGACAATTGCTATTCTTGGTTCAGTAGAATCATTGTTATCAGCAGTAGTATCTGATGGAATGATTGGTGGTAATCATCGTTCTAATATGGAGCTGATTGCTCAAGGTTTTGCTAATATCTTTTCAGCAGCTTTTGGAGGTATACCCGTTACAGGAGCTATTGCAAGAACTGCTGCAAATGTTAAAAATGGTGGCAGAACCCCAGTGGCTGGTATGGTTCATGCATTAGTACTTTTAATTATTATGTTATTATTTATGCCTTATGTTAAACTTATACCTATGTCCTCTTTAGCCGCAGTTTTAGTAATGATTGCATATAACATGGGAGACTGGGAAGCTTTTAAACGAATATTTAATGCCCCTAAGAGTGATTCTTTAGTATTTATAGTTACATTTGTTTTGACCATCTTTTTAGATTTAGTTGTAGCTATAAGTGTAGGTGTTGTTCTTGCATCTTTCTTATTCATGAGAAAGATGAGCGACATTACAGAAATCAACTATATCCTAGACGATGAGGAAGATATAGATTCTAATGAATTTATAGAAAACGTAAAAATGCCAGATCATATTTCAATGTATGAAATTAGCGGACCATTTTTCTTTGGAGCTGCCAATAAATTTGTAGCTGCAGTAAGAGAAATGGGCGTGCCTACCAAAGTACTAATAATAAAGATGAGTAAAGTACCTTTTATGGATGCTACAGCATATCACTCTTTTGAAATGTTACATAACGTCTGTAAAAAACATCATACAAAATTAATAATACTTAAAATTCAACAACAACCATTAGATATGCTTACAAAATATGGCTTTGTAGAGATGATTGGAGAAGCTAATTTTTGTCCTTCTGTGGAGGATGCTATTGACAGGGCTAACGTTATATTAAATTGATTGTCAGATAAATATAGCTAGTAAAATTCACTTGATTTTACTAGCTATATTTATAACATACCTGTTACTTTAAATTTCTAATATCTTTTTAACATGTTCTTCCTTCTCAAATAATAAACATCCACCATCATGCTCTCCTAGTAACATTTCATTATCTTTAAGCTTTCTAAATAATGGTGATTTTAAAGCTTTTTCCAAACTGCATTCTTTTAAATTAATATCAGAATATGGTGAAAATGGGCACGGTTCTGCATCTCCACTAGCATTTATATGAAAAAAGCCTCTTCCTGCAGCTAAACATCCACCTGCATATTTCTCATCACCAGGGAATGATAAAAACACCACATTTTCAAATACTTTTTTTAATTCTTCTATCTTTTGTTCTAATATTAACCGTTCTTTATCTGTAGGTGCAAGATTTTTAGTGGCTTTAATTATTGCAACATACTCCACAAATACTAATATTCTTGTTCCTTTACTATAAATATCCTGTACAAATTCTTTACTTGTAACAGTTGTTATATTTTGAGTTGTTACAGTTACAGAACATCCAAATAAAATTCCTTTTTTATTTATATTAGACATTGTAATCATTATTGAATTATAAGTTCCTATTCCCCTCCTGCCATCAGTTTGATCCTTATTACCTTCAATACTTAGCATTGGCACAAGGTTTCTATTTTTATCAAATAATTTTATATAACTTTCATCAAACATAGTTCCATTTGTGAATATTGGAAAAACTATTTC
This sequence comes from Clostridium acidisoli DSM 12555, assembly GCF_900176305.1. Taxonomy (GTDB): domain Bacteria; phylum Bacillota; class Clostridia; order Clostridiales; family Clostridiaceae; genus Clostridium_I; species Clostridium_I acidisoli. The sequence continues at coordinate 555,012 of NZ_FWXH01000003.1, read as the reverse complement.
TTTAACAGAAGAAGCTTTTTCAATAACACCTTTTCTCATTAACGGTTCTCCTCCTAATAACAATACAAACGAAATTCCAAGCTCCTTTGCTTCATTAAATATATCTCCCCATCTTTCTTCTGATATCTCACTAGTTTTTAAGTTATTTCCACAGGATTTGTTTGCCCTTGCATAACAACCCTTACAATATAAATTACAATTAGTTGAAATGCTTGCCATTAAAAATGGTGGTATATGCTCACCTTTACTTTCTAACATATTCCTTTTATTTTTCGCACCCTTTAATGCTAACATGTATTTTATTACAAATGTTGCTTCTTTTAGATTCTTTGTAGATGCTTTTAAAACGTCTTTTACTATATTTTCAATACCATTGCTCATATATTCAGATAAATTAAATGCTTGACTCATTATTTTTACCCTCCAAACTCTTTATTTAATAAATAAATTCAGTTGAATATCAATAAGTTTATCTCTTTCTTGTTTATTCATAATATTAATTTTACTAAGCTTTTTAAATTCATCTGCTCTATATAATACTAATTGCATAAATGAAATTAGTTGATAGGAAATAATTTTACACTCTTCATCAGTTTTACTTCCTTGAAAGCATTCTTTAACTAATGGAAGTATTTCAATAACTTGAGTAAATTCTCCCTTTAATAATAGATAAGGCATCATTTGCTTTGTATATTTTTTATAATCAACGATCATATCACTAATACGGACTAAAAAATATCTAAGTTTATCTTTCGGCGATTTCTCACTAACTTCCATATCCTTAAAATAGGTATCAGCAGCCTCTCTTATTAACCTGTTTACTCCAATGTTTATTAATTCATCTTTAGAAGTAAAATGATAATTTATTGTTGATAAATTTGTCTTTGCTCTTTCTGTTATCTTTCTTGATGTTATTTCTGAAACATCGTTACACTCTTGCAATAATTCTATTACTGCTTCTATTAATTGATTTTTGGTATTATTAGATTTATCCACTTTGCCACCTCATTTTAAAACACGTTTGAAACACGTTTGATTATATCTTATTTGGTATAATATTTCAATACTTTATCAAAAAGTTCTTGCATCTTTACTTAATAAAATGATAAAGTATATATGATGTTTTGGTGTTCTGTTTGAGATTAAACTTTGTTTATCTTTCAGATAACCTAATTTAAATTTAAAAAATTATCGTACTGAATTCATGAGGGTTATTCCCTAATGAGAAGGCGAGATTATAGTTGAACTATTTTGAGCTACATAACTTTTTATTATGTTCTCTTAATTGTGCTTTATTAATCTTGTGCCTAAAAGACACAAGATTTTTTTATGGGAGGATTTTATAATAATGGAAACAAGGATTGCACAAATTGGTATTATTATTGAAAACAGAGATGTTACAGATAAGCTTAATGCCATCCTCCATACTTATGGAGATTTTATTATTGGAAGGATGGGACTTCCTTACCCTAAACGACATGTTTGGGTAATTAGTATTATTGTAGATGCCCCAATGGATGTTATCAGTGCACTATCTGGAAAACTTGGAATGCTACCAAATGTTAACACCAAAACAATTTACTCAAAAGTATCTGAAAAATATAAAGATGAGGTGTGAAATTTATGTATAATGTCAAATCAAAAAATGCTACTGAATTTATAAATGATGAAGAAATTCTTGAAACTCTTGCTTATGCAAAGGAAAATAAAAGTAATCGAGAACTAATTGAAAGCCTAATAGAACGTGCAAAAGATTGCAAAGGCTTAACTCATAAAGAAGCTGCTGTTTTGCTTGAATGTGATTTAGAAGATGAAAACGAGAAAATTTTTAAACTATCAAAAAAGATAAAACAAAATTTTTACGGAAATAGAATTGTAATGTTTGCTCCATTATATCTTTCAAATTATTGTGTAAATGGTTGCGTTTATTGTCCATACCATTATAAAAATAAACATATTAGTCGTAAAAAATTATCTCAAGAGGATATTAAACGTGAGGTTATTGCACTTCAAGATATGGGACATAAACGTCTAGCACTTGAAACTGGTGAAGATCCAGTAAATAACCCAATTGAATATGTACTTGAAAGTATTAAAACAATATACAGCATTAAACATAAAAATGGATCTATTAGACGTGTTAATGTAAATATTGCTGCAACAACAGTTGAAAATTATAAAAAATTGAAGGACGCTGGAATTGGTACTTATATTTTATTCCAAGAAACTTACAACAAAAAAAATTATGAAGAACTTCACCCAACAGGACCTAAACATGATTATGCTTATCACACAGAAGCTATGGACAGAGCCATGGATGGTGGAATAGATGACGTTGGTATTGGTGTTTTATTTGGATTAAACTTATATCGTTATGATTTTGTTGGACTCTTAATGCATGCAGAACATTTGGAAGCTGCAAAAGGTGTTGGTCCACATACAATAAGTGTGCCTAGAATTCGTCCAGCAGACGATATTGATCCTGAAACTTTTTCAAACGCCATTTCTGATGATGTTTTTGCAAAAATCGTTGCAGTACTTAGAATTGCTGTACCATACACTGGTATGATTATTTCTACTAGAGAATCTCAATCTACACGTGAGCGTGTTTTAGAACTTGGTGTTTCTCAAGTAAGTGGTGCTTCTTGTACTAGTGTTGGTGGATATTCTGAAAAAGAAGACGAAGAAGATAATTCTGCACAATTTGAAGTAAATGACAACAGAACCTTAGATGAAATTGTTAATTGGCTCATGGAATTAGGTTATATTCCAAGTTTTTGCACAGCTTGCTACCGTGAAGGCCGTACCGGTGATCGTTTTATGAGTTTAGTAAAAGCTGGTCAAATCGCAAACTGCTGTCAACCAAACGCTCTAATGACCTTAAAAGAATATCTAGAAGATTATGCTTCTGAAGATACAATTAAAAAGGGTGAGCTTTTAATTGCTAAAGAGATTGAAAAAATTCCAAGCGAAAGGGTTCGTGAAGTAGTTAAAACACATTTGAAAGAAATGAAAGATGGAAAACGTGATTTCCGTTTCTAATACAAAAAAACCTTGAAAAGGAGATGACATACTAATTTTTTAGTATGTCATCTCCTTTTCATATTGAGTCTATTGTAACTTAATTATAGAAGTAATACATTTCAAAATTCTTCATATACCTTAGGATCTTGATTGTTTATTCGACCATTTTCAATAGTTAGTTTAGAAATAACTTTCATTTCCTCCTCTGATAATTCAAAATCAAATATATCTAAATTATCACACTGATGTTTTATAGATGCAGCTTTAGGAATGGGAATAGCCCCAAGTTGTATATGCCATCGTAAAATTATTTGTGAAACAGATTTTTCATGTGTTTTTGCTATTTGTTGAATTTTTTCATTTGTTAAAAAAGTGCCTCCATTTCCTAGTGGACTCCAAGATTCAGTTACAATACCGTGTGTTTTATGCCAAATACGTTGCTCTTCTTGATTAAAATAAGGATGCAGTTCAATTTGATTAATACTAGGTGTCACACCTGTTTCATCTTTCAATCGTTCAATATGTTCAGGCAAAAAATTACATACACCTATAGATCTTATTAATCCTTGTTTTTTAGCTTCTATTAAAGCCTGCCATGCCTCAACATATAGATTTACTCTAGGATTTGGCCAATGAATAAGATATATATCATAATAATCTAATCCACCTCTATATAGTGACTCTTGAATTGTTTTAAATGCTTCAGCATAAGCATGATGACGTCCTGGTAGCTTGGAAGTAATAATAAGCTGTTCTCTTGGCACTGAGCTTTGCCTAACAGCTTCACCTACAGCGCCTTCATTTTCATAATTAAATGCAGTATCAATCAATCGATAGCCTGCATCAATTGCATTTTTTATGACTTGTACGCCTTCCGCACCATTTAAACTATAGCTTCCAAAACCAATAGACGGTATTTTAAGCCCATCGTTTAATAAAGTTTCCGAAAAATTTTTCACCATAACAATCATTCTCCCTTACTAATATTTACTTAACATTACATTTCCAAATTCTTCTGGTAATCTAATTACTTTGAAAAGTACATATAGATATTATATTTCATTTATATGTATAAATGTAGTATGCACTTTGATGTAATATAGTAACTTAAAAGATAGTAATCAAACGGATAACATCCCTGTGTCATAAAAAAATCCGTAAATGAAACACAGCACCACATGCATTTCATTCACGGATTTTCTTTAAATATACTACTCTAGTGCAAGTTTAACTTTATTGACTTCACACCTTAAACTTCTGTACCATATCAGTTAGTTTTTGTGCAAGTTCAGCCTGACTTTGTGCAGATTTTGCAACATCATTAATAGCTAAGGTTATTTCATTAACACTACCTAATATCTCTTCAGAACTTGATGCCGATTCTTCTGCTGTTGCGGATACGTTTTGCATAGCAGTACTTACTTGCTCAACCACTTCGTTCATTTGTTTTGAGGAAGATGAAATCTCATTTATAATATCATTAACAAATTTGGCATCTTTTCCATATTGAATACCTGTACTCATAAGAAGTTCATAACTTGGTTTTACATTTTTCGACATATATTCAAGTACTTCTTGTCCGCTTTGCGAAAGTTTAACAAATGCATCGTCTACTTGCTCAACCATGCTCTGGATGTTCAAAACTGCCTGTGAAGATTGCTCTGCAAGATTTCTTACTTCATCAGCAACTACTGAAAATCCTTTACCTTGTTCACCAGCCCTTGCCGCCTCTATTGCTGCATTTAAAGCTAATAAATTTGTCTGCTCTGCAATATTTCCAATAGAGTCCGCCATGATTTTAACTTCCTGTACGACTTTAGCCTCTTCGATAGCTTTTAAGATATTAGATTGCTTTTCATTGTATATTAAGTTACCTTCTTCTATATTTTTTGATGCTTTTTCTTTTATATCAAACGCACGTTTTTTTATCTCGCTTACAGATGTATCTGCATCATTTGCCCTTTGGGAAAGTTCATTTGTATTTGAACTTATTTCCTCTGTTGATGCACCTACTTCTTCAGTAGTGGCACTTAGATCTTGGATACCCTTAGATATTTGTTCTGTTGATGCATTTACTACTTCCATTTTAGATGAGACTTCTTCAGCAGTAGCTGATAATTCCTCACTGGTTGCACTTATATCACTGGCACTAGTCATTATCTCAGTTATTAGCTTTCTTACATTTTTGCTGCCTTGATTTAGCGCTTTAGCAAGATTTCCTATTTCATCCTTTGTGTCAATGTCTATTGATTGAGTTAAATCTCCATTTCCAATTGCTTCAGCAGATTTCAAAACTTTATTAAGCTGTTTTGAAATCCATCTTGATATTAAAATTCCTAATGTAATTGCAATAAACAAACCTAAAAGAGTTACTATAATTACTTTATAAAAGGAAGTTTTATACGTTAAGTTATTTTCCTTATAAGCGTTATCAGCCTGATTTGTATTTATCTTTATTAAATTACCTAAAGCATCATATATATTTTTCCTTATTGATGCTAATTTTGAATAATTGGCGTCAGCATCAGTATAATTATTTTCATTTGAAAATTTTATTACTAATTCATATGTTTCTTTATATATTTCTAATTCACTTTTTAACTGTGTAAAGGCTGGTTTTTCCTCATTCGATAATATTGATTTTTCATAATTTGATATAATAGTGTTGTTGGCATTATATAATTGGTTAACTTCCTTTTCGAGTCCATCATTTTGATTATTCATATTCCTTTGATAATCAATCTTTAACACATCAAAACGTATATCGGATATATTTTGTCTTATAGTAGTTAGCTGCTTTATGGATTCAAAGTTATAGTTATGCATTGACGTAGCATTGGAGTTAATTACATTCATATCTGTAATTCCATTAAATCCAACTAATGCTATAAATAACGATACCACAACAAATGCAGATATTAATTTTTGTATAGTTTTTAAATTTTCAAACCATTTCACAATAGTTACCTCCTGCGATTTTCTTATTTTTGATATTTTTCTACATTTATCTATATTATCGTTAGATATTATTTAAACTTGATATGATTTTTATTATATATTTAAAAAACCCATAAAAAATTATACCATAATATGGTATAATTTTTTATGGGTTTTTTAAAATCTATTTATTTTACCCAATACTTTGGTGGAGCCAGCCTAATTGGTAGCTTTGTATTTGAATCGCCCTTAGCTGCACTAATCTGGGCCTCAGTAAGAAATATGCTATTTACAAGATTAGCTCCACTAATATCTGCATCTCGCAAATCAGATCCTATGAGATCAGCTCCACTTAAATCTACTCCTTTAAGGTTCGCTGCAATAAGACAGGCTCCTCTCAGATCTGCGCCTATAAGATTAGCTTTTCTAAGATCGGCACCGAAATAATCTAATCTGCGAGAACTTCCATTCTTATTTTTTAAAAAAGCACCCTTTTTACCGTTTGCTTTAGCTTTAGTACGCACCAATTCACTTGTATTCTTAAGTAGTACATTAACCTTAGTTCTATGCTCTTCCACATCCAGTGCTAACAAAGCATCAGCATCAAGAAGTGTGAGTCTTTCAGTGTTGTCTAGAAGCGAACTTATCTTTTCTTGCATATTGTGCTCTGTTTGAAGAGTGAATGCTTCAGTAAGATACCATAACATTTCATGAAGCTGCCTCATAATCAGAAATGCATCAAACATTTGCTTAGAAGATTCGGGGAATTGTTGCCAATCACGTCCACCATAAGTAACTTGAGATACCTTTTGTCCGGCACCAAAACAGTCATAAGCAATACATCCCTTAAGTCCCTTATTTCTAAGCTCATTATGAACAGAACATGTAAAATCTGCTTGTAAGTTTATGCAGGGTTTACCTGCCTCCTTATTCGTTGGAAAACCTTCTGATGCCGAAAAATACAATGCCGTGCAGCATAGCCCAAAACATTTTTTGCATTCAACCTTCAATTCTTTATTAAGCTTATCTTCATTTGCATATATCATATTTATTTATACCTCATAATATTTATTTTATTTTTTAATAAAGTTAATCTTGTATAAGCTGTTGTAATTTATTTTTTGTATTGTCATCTACGGGCATTTGAATAGTGATATTTAAGCCCTCTATTTCTGTGGATTTAAATGAAATATAACTTAGATATAAGTTTCCTACAATGGGATGATGTAAAAGCTTTTGACCCTCTGGTATTCCCATTATACTTCCGTTATTCCACCATTTATTAAAAAGCGAATTTTTTGTGTTTAGTTCATTTATAATCTCATTTATTTTATTATCATTTTCATAATAACTGTAGTTTGCTCTCAACTGTTCAACCCGTAACTTAGAATGTCCCTCCCAATTGTCCAATAATTCCTTTATATAATTATCATTAAAAGCTCTCCAGATAGAATTTCTTTCTTTTTCATTCATTTCTTTGTAGTTACCATAAACCTTTAGTGCCACTTTATTCCATCCAATTATCGTAAATTTGCTATCAGTAACATAAGCTATATTGGGATTTTGATTATCTAAAAATTTTTGTAATGTATCAGAAATAGTAATAGTATTGGTAACTTCAACAGGTACTTTTTTATCCGATAAATTAAACAAGTATCTTTTTTCTTCATTATTTAACTGTAACACTCTGCTTAAAGAATTTAATACATCTATTGATGGATTAACATCTTGTCCTTGTTCAATTCGAACATACCAATCAATACTCACCCCTGCTAAATCCGCAACTTCTTCTCTTTTTAAGCCTTCAACTCTCCTTCTTTTATTTGATTCAAATCCAAATTGATCAGGACTTAGTGTGGCTCTCTTCTTTTTTAAAAACAATCCAAGTTCTTTGCTCTTAGACATTGCTATCCTCCAATTTATAATTTAATTATTAATAACCTTTCAAGTTATTTACGTAGTTGTACTGAACATATGATTATTTATCCTAGGATAAATTGATCTCTATTTAAATGGATAATTTAATTATATACTAACCTCATAACTTATAGAAAGGATAATGTGAAAATGAATAAACAATTAAAAACTAAAAATTTTTCAAAACAATTATTAATAATATTGACTATTATATGTTCAATTGCAGTAGCTAACTTGTATTATGATCAAGTTTTACTAACTAATATATCTAAAGATTTTTCTGTATCTGCCTCATTGTCTGGTGTGTTGATTACAGCTATACAGATAGGTTACACACTAGGGCTATTATTTATAGTACCATTAGGAGATAGGTATAGTAGAAAAATACTAATAATTTTAAGTATTATTGGTTCAGCCGTATTGTTATATTTAATGACTTTAGCGTCTTCATTTAATTTAATAATAGTTATAGGGTTTCTAATGGGTCTTTCAACTGTTTCAGCACAGCTTATAATCCCATTTGTGTCATCAAATATGCCATCTGAAAAACGAGGTGCAATAGTTGGGCATTTGCTAACAGGAGTATTCCTCGGAGTTCTATTAGGTAGAGTATTTGGTGGAGTTATTGGACAATTATTGGGTTGGAGAGCAGTTCACGAAGTCGCAGCAATAATTTTATTAGTTTTAGCAGTATATTTATACTATGCACTGCCAAATGATAATATAAAGAAGGAAAGTTCATATAAAAATATTATATTATCTTTACCACCATTGTTAAAAAAAGAGAAAGTATTAAGAGAAACAATAGTTTTCGGTGCTGCTGCATTTTGTGCATTCAATATCTTTTGGGTTTCATTGTCTTTCATTTTAGGAAATCACCCATATCATTATGGTAGTGCCATGGTTGGGATGTTTGGATTTTTAGGTGTGGCTGGTGCATTAGCCGCTGGATTTACTGGGAAATTAGTCAATAGTAAAAAAGTAGGTCTGTGGAACATCTTTGCTTTAACCATCATGTTTGTATCTTTTTTACTTCTAGGTATAGGGTGGGCTAACTTTGCAATTCTCATTATTGTAACATTTACTCTAGATGTTGGTTCAAGAATGAATATGTCCTTAAATCAAGGTAGAATTTATAAACTTAATCCACAAAATCATAGCAGATTAAATTCACTTTACATGGTTGGCTATTATTTAGGCGGATCACTTGGCTCCTGGCTAGGTACATCCGTATATCACTCATTTGGTGTTGTAGGAATTACGATTGTAAGTTGTGTTGTGCTTCTACTAGCATATACATATTATTTAATTACTAATAAATTTTTAAAAAGGGAAGGAGAATAAAAATGAATTTAACAAATGTAGATCAAAATAAATGTGTTAAGTGTGGACTTTGTGTAAATGAATGTCCAGAACAAGTATTTAGACTTAGTGAAAATGGTCCTGAAGAAGTTTATCCTGAAAACTGTATTGCTTGTGGGCATTGTGTAGCTGTTTGCCCAAGAGAAGCTATGGACAACAGGAAAACACCACTATTAAATCAAATCAGCTCAACAAAATTTCCGAAATTAAGTCCTGAGGAAGCAGAGAACTTTCTTCGTTCAAGACGTTCCATTCGCTCTTATAAAAATACTCCAGTTCCAAGAGAAAAATTAATAAGCCTTGTTAATATTGCCCATTTTGCTCCTAGTGGACATAATTTGCAAGGAATATCTTATGTTATTATAGATGATAGGAAAATACTCGATAAAGCTGTTAAACTTGCTGTTGAAGCATTTGAACATGATAATTTATCAATTGACTTCACAAAACCTTATAGGGAAAAAGGAATTGATACTATTTTGCGAGGAGCACCATGTCTTGTCCTAGCAACTGCTGATGTAGATTTTATAAGAGGAAGAGAAAATTCTATTTTTTCACTAGAATATATGGAGTTATATGCACCATCACTAGGATTGGGTTCATGTTGGGCTGGAATGTTTGAAAGAATTGCCCTGAAAGACAATTCTCCATTACTTAAATTATTTAATATTCCTAAAAGCAAAAAAATTACAGGTGCTGTTATGGTAGGATACCCTAAATATGCTTATCCAAGGCTAGTAGATAGAAATCCGTTAGAATTTACTTTTATGAATATGTAATAAATAAAACAATCCCCCTAGATAATTTTGTTGTTAATACAAGATTATCTAGAGGTTAATAATTAATTACTTTATATTTTCTTGACAATATAATCAATAAATCCTTGCCTAATTTTTTCACCTTCATATATTCTTTCTAAAACCCTGTCCTCTTTGTATAATATCTCCATATCCTCAAAATACTTTTCTAGTTCCCATTCCTCAAAATATGAATGTATTACAGGAATATCATCATCCATTTGCTCATATTGATTTTCACCAATATCTACACCTTGTCCACACCGAAAATCACTTGTAGTAAGAAAATTCACAAAAAATAATCCATCTTTCTTTAATACTCGCTTCATTTCATTTATAGACTTTGAAACATCTTCTTTTGTCATATGAAATACTGAATTGTATGAATAAACAAAACTAAACGACTCATCCTCAAATTTTAATTTTCTCATATCTCCCTGCTCGATATTTAAATTTTGATTTTTTTTATTTGCATATTTATTAGCTTCTTCTAATTGATTAGTGTTAAATTCTATTCCATGTGTTAAGTATCCATATTCCGAGAATAAGCTTAATGGTGGACAATCACCCCCTGCTCCACAATCTAATACTGTCTTATTCATAGCTGTTTCATTACAGAACATGATAAACCTGTATAGTGGTATTTGTTTAAATACTTCATTCATAAATTATCTCTCCTCATATTTATATAATCAGTATAGTGCAACCGTATTGGAATTTTATATGTTGTAAAGTGTGCTCATTTAATGTATATGTTTGGTCTACCGAATGGCTTTTCAGGCAAACCATCTATAACATCTTGTATATTTTCTGCAAATCTAAGCATCTCCATGGTGGGTAAATCTGGTTTTGGAAATATTCCGTCAAAAAAATATTCGTCATATTGAGGCCTATTTTCAAAAGCCAAAATAGGTGTGTCCATAGAAAACTGTGCGTTTTTACCTTTTGTATTTCCTCTTGCATCAACTTTTATCCACTTGTTCTCTAGCATAATCGCATTATAACAATGCAAGCAATATCCTTCAGTGTCGTCATCCATCAAGGTTAAATGTTGAAAACAAAATCCTGTTGGTATACCCTGCGAGCGAAGAAGAGCGGCAAGTAAATTTGCTTTTGCGTGGCATATACCCGTTTTGTATTTTAACACATCAGAAGCGGTTGCAGTTATAATCGAAGTACTGCAATCAAAGGAGTGTGGTATCTCATCTCGTACAAATAGATAGGCAGTTTGTGCCTTTTCAACATTTGTCATATTATTGTTAAAAAGCCGTTGTGCTTTAGAAATTATCAAATCTGATTCATAATCAATGTATTCACTTTTTTCTAAAAATTCATTAAGCAAATCTAATTTCATATAAATTGAAGTATCCATTGGACTATTATTATATGATTCAATTTCGTAAAATCCAAATTTCCTATATAAATGTATAGCCCCTTCTAAGAAAGGTAGTGTATCTAAAAGCATACTTTTATAACCAATTCTTTTAGCATCCTCAATAATTATTTCCACCAGCTTATTTGCAATTTTATGTCCGCGGAATGCAGATCTAACATACAATCTCTTCATTTCACAGTTTTCACAATCTATTTTCCTTAAGGCAATACATCCAGCAACTTCATTATTAACCTTTACTATATACAACCTACCATCTGATAATCCATATTTATCTGCTAAATGTTCAAGTTCAGAATCATAATTTTGTAATTGCAAGTATTTTGCAAAACTCGAATCATTTTTAACTAGCATTTCTGTATATTCCAAAAACAATTCTTTAATTTCTCTATTATTATCATAAGCAAGCTTAATTTCTAATTCCATATTATAAGCTCCTTTCAAACTCAAGCTCAGTCAATACATACTAATTGCTTTAGTCAACTTTATTTAACATTTAAAACTATACATTAAATCATTCTTCTCATTGTGATTTCATCACGATATGTTCCATCCTTAAGTTTAAATGCATTCTTAGTAGTACCCCAAATTTCAAAACCATACTTTTTATATAAGTTTTTTGCTTTATCATTATCAGAAAACACACCAAGTTCAATCTGTTCGTACCCCATTTGTTTTGCTTGTTCAAGCATTTCTCTAATCAATTCATTTCCTATACCATTATTCCAGTATTTTTCTTTTATAGAAATTCCAAACCCTGCCCGATGTTCAAGTTTAATATGGTCTCTTATGCAACTAATACCTGCATTACCTGCAAGTTCGTTATTAACAAATGCTGCAATCATAATATTTTTATTACTATTCAGACTATCTTTAAGAATCTCTATTTCTTTATCAATAGTAATATTAATTTCTTCAGGATATCTAACCATAAAATGCGTTTCTTCTGATGTCATTTTCAAATATTCAATCATTTTCTCTGCGTCCTGCTCATTTGGGCTTCTTAAAATACACGTTGTGCCATTTTTTAACCTTACTTGTTTTTCTTCAAATTTCATTACAATTACCTCACAAATTAAAATTTTTTACTTAATTCTTTTAAACATTGGATGATCTTCATTAAACTCAACTAAGTCCCATAAGTTACCATATAAATCTTTAAATACCGCCACTGTTCCATAATCCTGTTCTTTAGGTTCTCTAACAAATTCTATTCCTATTTTTATCATTTCATTATAATCACGCCAGAAATCATCAGTTCCTAAGAAAAGAAAAACTCGTCCGCCTGCTTGGTTTCCTATAAAACTCTCTTGTTTAGGCTTAGCTGCTCTTGCGAGTAATATTGTTGTTCCATTTGAACCTGGTGGAGATACTACTACCCATCTTTTCTCTTGCTCAGGTTGATATGTATCTTCTACCAATGTAAAATGAAGTTTTTTTGTGTAAAAGTCAATTGCTTCATCATAATCTTTTACTACTAAGGCAATATGTACAACTGATTGAATCATGTTTTTTCCCCCTTATTCTATTAAAATTAATACCGTAATTAACTAATAAATAAAATACCTTTGTCACTATATAAATTATATTATAAAAGTCAGTACAAGCCTATCTTTTTACATTGGACATCTATAACGAACTTTGCCGACACTGTTTTTTCCATACTCAATGGCTCCCATGGGGCATTTGCAGATACATGCCATGCAATGAGTACATTCCTTTCCCCAGACAGGTTTGTTTCCTTTTAGACGAATATTATTAAGTGGACATTCTTTCATGCATAAACCACATCCTATACATTTATCGTCTGCTGTAAACTTATCTGCTTTTACAATGAATGAATAAAACGCTGTATTTACAATAGAACTATTGAGATAATCAATAATATTACTCTGCACATCAGGAAATACCTTTTCTTTATGAATCATTTCTGCAATCTTGCTAATTACAGGATTTGCATTCTCAATAATCTTCCTCGAAGTAGATTCCTCGGGTGCATCATACATGGCTATATAATTCTCTGGCATGACAATACAACTTACACCCATATATTGAAAGCTTTTTCTTTTGCAGATTTGTTTTATATATTTTTTTGCATTTCCAATGCTTGTACCACAATCCATAACAAAATAGGCATTTTCAGCACCTTGGAATCTGGTTTTGGCAATCCATTCTTCAACTATTTTTGGAATTCTCCATGCATAGGTTGGCACGACGAAAACTAATCTGCCGTCTGCATTTATTTCTGATGCATCATTGGCCTTAATTCTTTCATTCATTGAAACAAGGCTATCCCCAGTAAGTTCTGCTATTCGTTTAGCAATATATTCACTATTTCCTGTTCCTGTAAAATATAAAATCATTGAAATCTACCTTTCTTCGTCTTTTATTCTTCCTGCATATCAAGAATTGGTGACTGAAATAAACCTTTCTTTATTGGAAGATTTTTATATGCAAGCAAACTGAAATATGCACCAAGACTACATGCAAATAAATTTATAGCGTATCTATACACTTATAGATAAATCCAATATCTTTGTTTTACTTTTCCATCCTCGACAACTTCATTTTCCAAATCCCCACCGTTTTTAATAATAGTGTTAGCTGATGCAACATTACTTTTAAAACAAGTAATCAAAACCTTTAAGATCCCTAGTTTTTTACATTCTTCCAACGCTAAAGCAAGCATTTTTGTTGCATATCCTTTTTGACGTTCACTTGGTCTAATTCCATATCCAATATTACCACCGTATTCTGCTAAATATTCATTTAGATAATGCCTAATATCTATTGAACCTATTAAATATTTTGAATCATCATCAACTAAGAAGTATATGTCATAAGGAACTATTCCATTTGGCAAATTTATACCTTTTGAGTTATTATTAGTTTCAATTAAAAATTCCTCAAAAGTATTAGCATTACCTTTCATTGCTAGAGGAGTTAATTTTTCTTCATTTTCTTTAAACTCACTAATAAAGCTTTCCCATTCACATTTATAATTACTGGTTAATTTAATAAGCTTCATTTCCACTACTCCTTTTCTATTTTCATCATTTTAATGCAAATTAGGATTGTCCCTAAACCATACCCAAACGGCGCTAAATACCATATATTTTCATTTATAAATACCGTCCCTAAAAAACCAATTAAATAAAGAGTGCCACATACAATGACTATTATCTTCATCATTGAATTCTGTTTATTGTCATGATTGATTGCAACACCTACAGATAGAAATGCTAATCCCATGAAAAATCCCCATGCTAAATAATCTGCTATTAACTTTTTCGTTACTGTTATATTAATTATATGTGCAAGTCCCGTTAATGAACAAGTACACGACATAAGTACAAGCTTGGGATTTATTAAACTTCTTATTATCCTCATTTTATGATTGTCTATTTACTCATAAAGTCCTTCAATTGGTTTCCCGCTTTTCCCGCTTGTTCCAATGACTCGTGGCCATTTATTAGTTTCTATTATCGTTGTAGCGTTTATATTACCTAAATGAGCATAAAAATGTGCAATAATTCATCTCTTGAAAGCGTTTTTTCGCTTTCAATGTCTAAAGAATTTAAGTTTGGTTCATGAAAATCAGGTTCTGTGTACTCGTTTGGATTGATGTACCATTGATCGCAGGAATGTAACATATGATTTTTATGGAATTTATTAATTGGTATCCCATAATTGCACCTCCGTAAAATATAAATAATCTGAACTATAAATTACTATTTGTTATTTACTTTATAACAATCTTCATAGATTCTATCCACTATTTCATTTAAACTTAATTCTTTGTGCAAGCATACTTCTGGAATGATACCTAATAAATCTTGTTCATTCCACCATTCTCTCAGTTCCTTTTCTCCAAATTCATGTGCATTAGGCTTTTGTTTATGGCGATTTAAAGTTTCTTCAAAAGGTATATCAAAGTAATATGCAAAAATTTCATTGTTGAATTCGTCTAGTAAATTTTCAAATAAATTTTTATACCACTTTGAATTTAAAATGCCTTCTAAAATTACAATATTACAATGGCTTTTTCCGTATAGCGCAAGTTCAAATAATAACTTACTTGCTTCTGGCTTGGGTCCATCTTTCACAAATAACATTTCTCTTCTAACGGCATCTTGTGAAATTAGCATTGTACCATGTCCAAATTTTCTTTGTAAAGCTTTGCCTGTAGTGGTCTTACCACTTCCAGAATTACCTCTTAGTATTATTAAATTTGTCACTTCATTCACCTAATAACTCCCCTTCTGAATTAACTAAAGTACCATTTATAATAATCAACCTTAAATCACTATTTATACTACTCAATCTTAAATCGGAATTTATTAAACTTCTTATTTAATTCATATAACATTCAACAATTTATGCAGGTTCATATTTATCAGTAATGTACCAATTAGAACCTGTCCTTTTTACAGTAAGTGTTATAGGAACATCTTTCGAACCTCCTACACTTTTACCAGTAGCATCTTTTATCATAACAGAATAAGTCATCTTAACATAAACTATGTCTTTTTTCACACTTTGTGAATCTTCTTTTAAACTAAAATCTACCTTAAAAGGTTTTTATAACAAACACATCCTTTAGCTTTGAAATTTGTTACACTGCATTATTTTCTTCATAGCGCTTAATTCCCCACCAGTTTGGAAGTAACTCTTCTAATCTAATAGTTTCTCTCTTTTTGTAATCAACCATAATCTCTATGTCTTTATTCTTAAATGAAAGTTGCATCAAAAATTCTCTACAAGCTCCACATGGCATTCCACCTACACCTGATGTATGTGCATATCCAAATGCAGATTCATAATAGTTTATAATTGTACTCAGTGCAGTTCCATGTGTCCCTATAACTATCTTTTTTCCATAAAATTTCTTTAAAACCTTTTTCAGTGCTTTTATGTTTCGTTCTTGTACCTCATTCAAACTTTCTCCATCTGATAGCTTAAAATTAAAGTCTTCCCACTGCCTTTGAGAAAATCCATGAAAATCTTCTGTCCAACAACTATCAACTTTTCTTTCTCTAAAATCTTCAACTAATTCAACCTTCATATTGTTTGTTTCAACAAATGGTTTTATTGTATCTATTGCTCTTCTGTATGGGCTTGACAATGCAGCCTCTATTCCCTTATCTGTTAACGATCTACTTGCATCATCATGAACAGAATAATCTGGTTCAGCATGTCTAATAAAGTATACTACTGTTTTCATATATCCTCCTAAATTTTAAAAGAACTATCTGTACTTTATACATGATATATTGGTAAATCTTCACCTTCAAATCACTATTTATAATACTCAATCTTAAATTGGAATTCACTTGGAGGTACTTATCCGGAACATAACATAAATTAGGATTATCACTTAGAGCTGCCGCACGATACATATCTTCCTCCAAAAATACTTTACTTACATATCTTATTGCAATTGTGCATTGTTTGACTGCTGCGAGACAGATGTCCATTGTATGCATTTTTTAGAAATAAATTTCAGTGCCGAACCATTTGATTTTACAGCAGCCATGCAGTGTTCTGGAGCTAAATCAACATTTTCAATATAATAATATGCATTTATGTTCAAAAGTCTAATTATCTCTTTTTCTGAAAGGTTTTTTGAAATTTTAATAAGTCGTTCCTCTGACACTATTTCACCACTTTCTTAAAGTTAATTCAATTATACATTCCTCTAAATTAATATTTATCCATTAAATATAACTAATTCCTAATTAATCTTTTTCAATAAAAATTAATGATATAATATAATCTCTTTGAAAATTATGTGCATTTTGACCTTCTTGCCATTCCTTAAATTTGCCATTTTTATATTTTCTATAAGCCTCTAATCTATCTTTTGGATCTCCGCCACAAGCAAGATGTATTTTATACTTTTTATAGTCTAGCTCATTTATATTTAAAATTTCATTTAATTTCATACTATGTAAACACTCCAATCATGTAAATTACTATTTGTAATATTCATTATATACAGCTTAAAAGAATGCATATTAATTTACTGGCCTATATCCCGTTTATTTTATTTCTATTCAAAAAGCAAAAATCACAGCAATTATTCCCTGTCCCCAATGTCCCTGTGCGAATAAACTTTATTTTTTTCATTGAGCCATAAATCACATGGTCTACATCACAAAATATTTTGCAAAGTTCAGGGCAGTTATTCTCTACGCAGGCATCATACCAGAGACATTTAGTTATATTATATTTTACTGATATGCTGTCATTTTTTATCACTTCAGTTACCCAATTATCACTCTTACTAATTACATTAAGCATTATCTTTCTAAACATATAAAAGAAACCAGGTATGAATTTCAGCATTGAATACTGTTTGTTCAATTTTGGTCCAACAATAGTAAGCATGTACTTTTCAACCGTATCATATGCTTTTTTCTGTTCACCTAACTCCTCTTTCAATACCTTATATAATGCAATCCTTGGAAGGATTGTTTTGTTCAATGTTATCATCTGATTATTACTTTTTCCTGTCGTCAGTTCCAGTATTGTTTGTAATTTTTTCTGTTGTATATCATAAATTTTATTTCCTAAACTCTGACCAAATTCATTTATCAAAAATTGTTGCATAATGTTTCTTCCTTCTTTCACAATAATGTAAATAATCCGTATTACAAATTGGAAGTTATATAGTATAATTAACATCTATTCGAAAAGAAATCCAGAATAGAGACTTCTTTTTTTATCAAATAATTTCAAATCCCTCTTTCAATATCTCCTCTTTTTAGCTTTTCAGAAATGTTTTGTAGCGTTAATATTAATACAAAACTTTCATCCCATTGTTTCTTCAAGTGATGAATAATTATTGCATGCTTATCTTTTCTTTATATTCCGATGAATCATTAGGAACTTGAAAATTTATATTATTACTAGTAGCGACAACACATAAAAACCCATCTTCTGTGAATTTCATCCAAACTATATCATACTCATCTTTGAGAATATTTTTTTCTTTGATTTCTTTATATAAATTATTTTCAAAAGATTCTCTTTCTATGGTCGAATTCATCTATAGTAATCCTAAACACTCATTAGTTTAATCAATAATCTCTTAAATTTTTTTAGCCTTTAATTCTGCTTGTTCCTCTGCTTTATCAAACCTAGTGTGCTTATCATAATGGACAGAGCTATATGCTCCAATTGGTCTTGAAGTCTCAAGAAGAAATTCCATTGCTTTTTCCACTTTATATTATCCTCCTCCACAAATTTTGATTTGTACATTTCATTGTTTGAAAATTTTTTTCATAATTTAATAATAATCAACCCGATAAATTGCTATTTATATTACTCAACCTTAAATTAGAATTCCCTTAAGTGACATCACATAAATCTGACATGGATTCTATTTATCCCAAAGTGTGGGAAAACACTCAAACTCTTTAAATCCAAGCTTCTTATAGAAGGCTATTTTTCTATCTTATTCCTCATAACAACCGTCTTTTCTTGCATATATAAATAGCCATGTTCTTTAGCATAATCATAACAATGTTGAAACAGATTCTTGCCAATTTTTTTCTATGTAATTCTTTAATACAGCAAATCCTCTTGCGAGTTCATCTTTTACATCAGCCCAGAAGTGCAGATCTTTACTTTGCTGAATATATTTCTTAGTACTTTCTGGCAATCCAAACCAATCTGGTAAATTATTTAGTATTTCTTTTGCTATTTTTTCTTCTTGGCTCAACTAAAAACATTTTACCAAAACTTAAATCAATTTTCTCTTTGCCTTAACTTTATTTTCTATGGTAACTTATGGTGATTTATGATATGTAAATTGAATTTTTCAATAATCGTAACCTCGATAAATTTATCATTATGTTCATTTTTCCCATTTAATAACGTACTCTATTTCATCAGTATTTTCATCCACTTGCTCTGTAGAAATTTTAAAGAGTTTTAGTAAAATAATAGCGTTTCCCCGTGACAGGATAGTTTTCTAATTCAAACACTTCCTTGTATCCATGCTTTTTGTAAAATTCAGGTGCTTGAAAACTAAAAGTATCTAAAAATGAATACTTGCAACCACGCTCTTTCGCAGTTTTTTCTGCCTGGTTTAAAATATTACTTCCAATGTTATGTCCCCTTAATTCTTCACTTACCCATAGAAATTTTATAAATAACCAATTACCATGTGTATTTCCAATTAGACCAGCAAATTTTTTGCCTGTTTCATCTCGTAAATAAACACCTAAATCCTTGGGTTTTTTATCTTCAATTCTGGCTAAATTATATTCTAATAAACCTTGAAAAATAACATCTTCATCTTGTTTTTTTATTTCATCAGTAATCTCAATTTCCATTTTAACTCTATGCCTCCTTTGTTGCCATTCAAATACAGATAAATTACTATTTATGTTATTCAATCTTAAAATTAGGATTTATTAAACTTCTTATTATCCTCATTTTATGATTGTCTATTTACTCATAAAGTCCTTCAGTTGGTTTCCCGCTTATTCCAATGACTCGCGGCCATTTATTAGTTTCTATTATCGTTGTAGCGTTTATATTACCTAAATGAGCATAAAAATGGCGAATTTGCGAAATAATCAAACCTAATCGGTTGGATTTACAGCCCAATGGAATGTCATATAACATTTCATCCGTTAATGTATCTAGATAGTTCATGATTTTCGTCTTAATGCTGCCAAGATATTGCAATAATTCATCTCTTGAAAGCGTTTTTTCGCTTTCAATGTCTAAAGAATTTAAGTTTGGTTCGTGAAAATCAGGTTCTGTGTACTCGTTTGGATTGATGTACCATTGATCGCAGGAATGTAACATATGATATACATGTTTCCATATAGGCATATCACAAAGAATAAAATCAAGATTACACGTTTTCAACATAATATTTGCATTTGTAAACAAAACCTCTGTATTAAGTTTTATGGCATTTATTAATTCGGATCCCATAATTGCACCTCCGTAAAATATAAATAATCTGAACTACAAATTTGAATTTGCATATACGCTATAGTATCTTTGAAAAAAGGTACGCTCTTTTTTCGAAGCCAATTGATTCATAGAATTTATGAGCACCTTCTCTTTGAAAACCTGAATCCAGTTCAAACCTTTTGCAACCTAACTCTTTAGCTATTTGACAAGGTTTATCGATTAAACCTTGTCCTATCCCTTTTCCTCTATTTTTCTCATCTACAATCATTCCATAATCATATGCAATAATTCCTTCTTTCCAAAAGTTATTTGCAATATAAAATGCTGAAAATCCAATTACATATAAATTCCCTCAAAATCATTAATACAACTTGTTCTTATCTCCATCATACTTCCTCCTAAAATCCCTATTTTTTCTCTACTACAATTAGATTTTTGAATTTGAAAATCATCCATACAATCGAGTAGACTTACACCTCACAATATAAGCCCCTCACAGAATCCGTACGTGCGGCTTTCCCGCATACGGTTCCTCATAATAACATTCACAGTTAAAACAATTTACAATATATCTTTGGTTTCGCTAAAGAATAATATTTCAACATTTCTGTATATCCACCCCAGTTGTAGCTTTTCATATCGCTTCGTCTATTAAGTGTCTTACATAAAAATTGCTTTACTCTATGAAGAAAGTTTGTTATACTCTTGCCATTGAAAGATACACCATAGTACCTATAATGTCCAACCAGTTTGAGATTTAATACCTTTATCATATTCTTAACTGGCACAGTTCTATTCTCGTAAAGCCACTTTTTGATATCTTTTAGCTTTTGTCTAAATTTCTTACTGCTTGTTTGTAGCATGACACACGGATACCCTCTACGACTTTTTCCGCAGTAAAACGTAAAGCCTAGGAAATCATCTGTTTTTCTTGTATTTGCTGATATTTCTGCTATTCTTTCTAATTTTGTTTCAATCAATTCATCTGTCCATGAGTACAGATGATGCGTCCTCAGAAAGATTGTTATTCTGTAGTACCCTTCCCTCCACTGGCATTACCCAATCTCAGCGGTACTACGAGACTATCCGACTGCCTGTCGTTCTTTGACATTCTCCGTTTTATTGTTGTTTGTCATACCTATTACTAAGAAACAACAGGCTCTCCCAAGTTGATAATTAACCATCATGTAAAGCATGATTGGCCCTTTGACCCCGCAGTGCCACATAGTTCTTGCCATTACGACCTACGTGATGTTGCTTTCCGCACCAATTAAGACGTCAGCCCACTGATATACAAAATTTGGAGGCTCAATAGCATTTCAACCCTACTTTCTCGCTGTCTACGTTTAGCTGGGCGCACAATTGGAATTTGCAAACATAAGGATTATGCTCATGCAATATATTATATAAATTAATTATGATATTCAAATTCAATTTGACAATAATCGTAACCTCTCTTAACTATTCTTTTTTGAGTAGTAAATTTAAATCCATTCCTTTTATAAAATCTTATTGCACTATCATTTGATTCTAATACCCATAAAATAATTTTACAATTGCTGTATTCTTTTTTTATAAAGTTAATTGCTTGGGTACCATACCCATTCTCTCTATATTCTTTAAGAAAATATATGCTTTCAATTTCACACATATTTTTAGGTTCCAAGGATATTTTAATAATTCCAATAGCGACATTTTGTACCAGAATCAAATAATATCTACTTCTCTTATTTTCAAGTGCCTCTATGCATTCTTGTTTACGTTTTTCTGGAGTGTCTTGATTTATATACTCAGCTGAAAATACGTCTCTATAGGCATCTTTCCATGCTGTTGAATGTACCTTACCAACTATATCAGCATGAGAATCATTTACCTCAATAATTTTCACAATAACTTCTCCTTGTCTTTTTTATAGTATGGTATATAAGTGATCTTAGATATAAATTACTATTTATATTACTCAAAACCTTAAGTTGAAATTTATCGTTGCATAAGAAAATGTACTACCCTAACATTTCCATCCATATCTGTGTCATCTACTATAAAACCACACTTTTTTGTATAAAAATTTATATTTTCCTCTTTGTCTGCTGGTGTTATAAGTGTTATTTTATTCCAGTCTGTATAATAATCCATCATATATTTAATTGATTGTGTTCCAATACCTTTACCTTGATACTGTGGAATCACACAAAGACATCCGAGATAATATTCTCCTTCCCCTCTATTGGCAACTGAAATAACTCCAACGGGAATATCATCACAACAAATAATAAGTTTAGGAAATTTTTCAATAGATACTCTCATGCTTTTTCTTGTCCTCCCATAAGCAGGGCATTCTCCGTATCTAATATAATCATCATAGAATGATGCATTATAAATTTCTATTAACATGTCTGCATCTTCTTTTTTTGCTTTAATATATTTTAAGTTCAAAACTCTCTATTCCTCCATTTATTCTTTTTTATAATTTTTCTTGAAGCTATATTATCTATGTTATAACAGATAAATTACTATTACTTATTATTGTTTATGAAGTAAATATCACACCCTTAGCCTCTAATTTCCTCTTTGTTTTTTTGAACTTACTATAATTTCCTATGCCAATAAGTGATTCATTAAATAAAATTTTATATTGATTAGTTATTCCTTCAATAGCTGAAGCTCTTACGCAATAATTACCATCTACGCCGACTAACTCAAGTTCACTTGCCTTTATCTTTTGCAAATACTCCAATAACTTTTTATTAGAAAAACAACTTGCACTTCTTTTTTCAAACACGTTATTAGATATAACAGAGAGTCCCTTAACTAGCCTTTTAGGCTTTCCTACAATTTCCCAAAAGAATCTATTTACAATATAAATCACAGATTCATTAGGATATTCCAAAATTTTATCGTTGATGCAATGTATCAGTTCCTTAGCCTTATAAGGATACATTTTTATATTTCGAGAATCTCCTACATAATCTTCCTGCATATCAATAACTAATAAACATTTCATTAAATCGCCTCTTCAAATCACTATTTATGATATTCAATCTTAAATCGAAATTTATTAAACTTTTTATTTAATTCATAAAAATTAAATTTGCATAAACACTGTTTTCTGGTTCACCATTTTTTATGTATTCTGCTGAAACAGTTTTTCTATAAAACTGCTCTGCTTCACTAACCCATCCTATAATAGCATATCCATATCCATATTCCCTCATAGCTTCTAATGTCCGTAATAATAATAAAGTACCTATATTTTTGCCTCTATCTGAAGTGAGCACACCTATTGGCCCAAAGAATCCTTTTGCTGAAGCATCATAACATGCAAATCCTAATAATTTTCCTTCTTTTGTTGCAATAAAACATTTTCCAGGACTCTGCATCAAGGATTGCTCAACCTCATAAGCCCAATTTGCTTGAAAATTTTCATGAACAAAATTTAATATCTCCTCTTTAAATTTGCTCATTGACTAATACCCCCATTACTTGTATTTTTTATTATATCATTTACGCTTCTCACTAAATTACTATTTATATTACTCAACTTTAAATTGGAATTTAGCATGCTATTATTTAGGAGTTAGATTCTATATCTATCCAACTTTGTAATTCTATAATATTACCTTCAGGGTCTTGTGCATAGATAAATACTGCTTCCTGTCCGTTCGGATACGCGGCAGTAACCAATTCTCCGATTCTAGCTCCACCCGCATTTATAATTTCTTTTAAAGTTGTTTCAACATCGTCTACTTCAAAAGCTATATGAGCAATACCAGGACGGTTAATCTCTGGAACTAATGCTTCTTTCAGCACATCATATGAAAATATTTCAAGCGTTGGGTGATCCTCACCATAACCGGGCAAAAGAAGATGCTCTCCTGAAATATGTGCTTTGTTTATTCCTGTAAGTCTGTCTAACCACACCCCTCGAAGATCACGTGTCTCATTGATGCTTTTACATTTAACTACAGTCTTATAAAATTCAATCAGTTTTCTTGCATCTTTTGCAATAATATTTGTATGTACATATCGAAACATGTTTAATCACTCCTCACTTTCTTACTGTTCACAAATTGCTATTTATAATACTTAACATTAAATTGAATACGTAAACTTAGTTATAATAAATGATAATGCGGGATAATATCTTGATAACTTCCGTCTTTCATTAAAAATCCCCCAGGAATTGTTCCTAACTTGACAAAGCCCAATTTATCATATAAGCGCAGTGCAAAATAATTATTACTAACCACCGCATTAAACTGTAATATCCTAAATCCCATTTTTTTTGCCTCTGTCATACAATCTTTTACCAAAAGTTCTCCTATATGATTGCCTCGTTCATCACTTTTTACCGCATAACTAGCATTACAAATATGGACACATCTTCCTACATTATTAGGATGCATGATATATAATCCACAAATTTTATTAGTATCATTGTTTATAGCTATTCCTGTATAAGATTGATTTGAAAAGAATTTTTTTCCTGTTTCCACATCAAGCTTCTCTAATTGTGGGAACGCAACGCCGTCTTCAACCACTTCATTCCATATTTCTATTGCCGCTTCAATATCATCATCAGAAAATTTTCTAATAATATTTGCCATTTTGCTCCTCCTAAATTATTATTTGTTATTTACTTTATAACAATCTTGATAGATTCTATCCACTATTTCATTCAACAATTTATGCAGCTTCATATTTATCAGTAATGTACCAATTAGTACCTGTGATTTTTACAGTGAATGTTATAGGAATATCTCTTGAACCCCCTATACTTTTACCGGTAGCATCTTTTATCATAACCGAATAAGTCATCTTAACATAAACTATGTCTTTTTTCACACTTTGTGAATCTTCTTTTAAACTAAAATCTACCTTAAAAGGTTTTTTATATTGAGGATCATTTACAGCATATACATTATATATATTGGTATATTTGAATACCCTCTCTGAAACATGCTTTGATAATTCTTCAGAATATCCTTTATCAGTTAAAAAAGTCTCTTTAACTACATTGTCTATATTAACTACTTTAGTCGAAGTATTATTGCTTGTCCCACATGATGTTAATATAGATAGAAAGAATATAAAAAGTACTAAGCAAATTCCTTTATTTTTTATAATAAACACATCCTTTAGCTTTGAATTTTATTACACTGCATTATTTTCTTCATAGCGCTTCATTCCCCACCAGTTTGAAAGTAGCTCTTCTAACACCTGATGGCGGTTCGTGGCGAAAGGCAATTAATAAATGGTGATACATCAGTAGGATAATACTGATCTTTAGCCTTATTGTACAATTCTTTCCATATATCCATAGTTGTCCCTCCTAGATTACTATTTGTTATTTACTTTATAACAATATTTATAAAATCATATGTCTATATTCTCAATTTTAATACATTTTGTTTCGTTAAAGTCAAATTTTACTACCTATGGCATAAGTAGCCTTATTTCATTAAAATCTTTATATCCAAATGCAGATTCATAATAGTTTATAATTGTACTCAATGCAGTTCCATGTGTCCCTATAACTATCTTTTTTCCATAAAATTTCTTTAAAACCTTTTTCAATGCTTTTATATTTCGTTCTTGTACCTCATTCAAACATTCTCCATCTGATAGTTTAAAATTAAAGTCTTCCCACTGCCTTTGAGAAAATCCATGAAAATCATCTATCCAACAACTATCAACTTTTCTTTCTCTAAAATCTTCAACTAATTCAACCTTCATATTGCTTGTTTCAACAAATGGTTTTATTGTATCTATTGCTCTTCTGTATGGACTTGACAATGCAACCTCTATCTCCTTATCTTTAAAATAAGTTGCAACCTTTAAAGCATCCTTTTTACCCTTATCTGTTAACGGTCTACTTGCATCATCATGAACAGAATAATCTGGTTCGGCATGTCTAATAAAGTATACTACTGTTTTCATATATCCTCCTAAATTTTAAAAGAACTATCTGTACTTTTTATATGATATATAGGTAAATGCTCACCTACAAATTTCTATTTATTTCACTCAATCTTAAATTGGAATTCACTTGATGGACATAACATAAATTTGACATGGATTCCATTTATCCCAAAGTGTAGGGAAACACTCAAATTCTTTAAATCCAAGCTTCTTATAAAATGCTATTGTTCTATCGTATTCATCATAACAACCTTCTTTTACTGTCTTTACTTGCATATATAAGTAGCCCTGTTCTTTAGCATAATCATAACAATATTGAAACAGATTCTTACCAATTTTTTTTCTATGTAATTCTTTTAATACTCCTATAACATAAAGTTCAACAGTATATGGACTTGTTTCTTTTAATACAGCAAATCCTCTTGCAAGTTCATCTTCTACATCAGCCCAAAAGTGCAAATCTTTACTTTGCTGTATATATTTTTTCGTACTTTCTGGCAATCCAAACCAATCTGGTAAATTAGTTAATATTTCTTTGGCTATTTTTTCTTTTTGTTCTTTATCATCTATAATACATATCATTATATTTCTCCATTCAACTTAGAACTTATCATCTCACGATTGTGCTCATAATCATAGCAATATTTGGATTATTTCATTTAATGCTCGCTTAGCCTCTGGAATAAACGGCATCATAGGATAACAATGACACATGCCATTTCCTATATGCATATGGTATGTAACACCATGTTTTTTACAAGCCCTTTCAAAATAATCCGCTTCAGCATATAGTACTTCATCTGTTCCATAGTAAAAATGTATTTCCGGCATATCGGTAAAATCGCCTCGAGCTCCCGAAAGCATATATTTAGGAATATCTTTTCCGTGAGTCATGATGTCCTTCATGTGCAACATAAACCCAGCATCAACAATAATATCTTTTTCAGATAAATTTCGCATCTTTGCCGTTTCTTCTTCACTTAGTGGGACACACCCCGGTGAACATGCAATGATTTGTTTAGGTATTGGCAAGAAATTGTTTTGCTCATGATTGTATTGACAAAGCCCTATGCTTAATGCAGCTCCTGAGGAAAAGCCAAGGAAAGATATGTTTTCAGCATCATATTCTTTCAGCATTCTTTTGTAAACTTCAAATAACATATTATAGAGCATATCAATACTGTTTTCTATGCATAAAGGGTAATAAGGAAACCATATGTCCGATTTACTTCGTTTCCCCACTCTCGCCGCAAATTTGATATTGCTACCATGGGGGCTTAAAATCATACCCCCGCCATAAAGAAAAAGAATTGCCTTTTGTGATTTTTCCGTATTTTCACTAATTTTGAGACAATGAAAACGGTCAAGAAATACAATATCTTTATATTGATACTGTTTGCCATTTGGAATTTTAAAGCTACGCCTATGATTTATCTTTTGTACTTTCAACAGGAGTTCTTTTGTCGGTAATGACAATATCTTCTTTATACCGCTTTCTTTCAGAATAATTTTAAATACCTTATAACGAATACTTATTTTTCACACCTTCTTTGAGTCAACACCACTTATTATTTAAGAATAATGTGTATTTTAGTTGGCTATTAATGTAATACTATACTTGTATAGATTTTCATTTTCCTCTTCATCAAAAATTGTTCCAAGTAGTTTACCATTGTTCTTTTCTATAATTTTTCTTGAAGCTATATTATCTATGTTACAAGTAACTATTGCTTCTTTTATGCCTATTTCTTCTGCCTTATCTAATGCCAATTTTAGAATTTGAGTACCATAACCCTTATTTCTATAACTTGGTGATATATCATATCCTATGTGTCCATCCGTACTTACATCTTCATGTCTAACTCGTACGACCCCTACAACTTCATCATTATCTATTAGCCAAAATGTTGATGTTCTTACCCATCCTTCAGGTATTTCTATGCCTCGAGAAAGATTATTCAGGTAATTTAAATAACCATGAAAATCCTCCAATCCTTTTTTGTACATATGCAGATAATGTATATCATTTTTTCTTTTATATGCCAAAACATAATTTTCAAAGCTCTTTTGATATTCTCTTCTGGGTTCAACTAAGAATAAATTATTCATAAATCTTTCTCCATTCTTGTATACTCATTTTGTTTAATGAGATAAATTAAAATCTATCGATATCTACGATAATAAAAGTAACTGTCACTTTCCATATTAGGTTGTTTATGTCCAATTGGAATTCTTTTCTCAAATAATTTAAACTGTGCCTTTTCTGCAACTTTACATGAGGCAGTATTTTCACAATCGATAGTAAGAATCATATATGAAATATCTGATACACTTATGCACCATTCATATAGAGCCTTTAGTGCTTCTGTTGCATATCCATTACCCACATGATCTTCATCTATAAAATATGCCATTTCCACTTCATTTAACGTGTCCTCCAAACCCATTCCAACCATACCAATTAGCTCATCTGTTTCTTTTGGTACAACAGCATATCTTTTGTTTTCATAAATATTTTTTGATTCCTTTTGTGTCTGAAGCCACTTAATATACCCTAAAAGTCTTCCTTCGACAATGCTATTTTCAGACCAATCTCTCATAAATCGTATTACATTTTTTTGCCATATAATCTTCATTAAATTTTCCTTATCTTTAAGTTGAAAATCACGAATAATTAATCTTTCTGTTTCTATTAGCATATTTTTTCCTCTCTGTATCAGTTAATTTTATCTAATGTGAATTAAGCTTTTGTTAATCCCATTGTCCTGGAAATCTTAATTTTTGTAGTTTAGAAAATTTTTTATTATATTCTTCTACTTCTTCCTTTGGAAGATTATCAAAAACTTTGGATTCGTAAAATTTTCCTTTTATGTATTTCATGCTATCTTTTCCTAATTCAATTCCCATAAATGCGTCAAAATTTTTACCGTCAGCCGTTGTAATATTGAAATTGTCACATGTTTTAAATCCTACTCTAGGGTAATAATCTGGCTCTCCAAAAATTACAATCCCTTTATACCCTTTATCTGCAGCTAATTTCATTGTTTCCCTTAATAACAGTTCACCAACTCCACATCCTTGCCATTTAGGATCTACACAAAGAGGTCCAAATGTTATAATTTCATGTATATCTGACGCATCAACAACTCTTGCCTTTGAATACATTATACATCCTATTACTTCTCCATCCTTTACAGCTATTCTGCTTAGTTCTGGAAGATAGTCTTTATCTTGACGCATTTTATGCACAAGGTAGTGTTCGTCACATCCAAGATGATGTTTATTCCAAAATGCATGCTGTGTCATTAATTCTACCTTGTACCAATCATCCGGTGTTTCCATTCTAACCTCTATTTCATCGTTATTAAATTTTTTCTTTTCTTTTAATAACCATCCAAATTCTAGCTTTACTTCTTTTCTTTGTGAATCATTATTCTTGTAGCAACAAGTGTCTATACCAATCAAGCTAAAGCCTTCATGCTGATAAAAGTCTACTGCATTAACATTACAAGATTGTGTTTCTAGTATAATAACACGACGACGTTCCCTTCTTGCTTGTTCCTTGGCTATTTCAATTAGTTCATGACCTATTCCTTGCTTTTGATATTCTTCTGCTACCCAAAGTTCTATAATTCTTAGACGATTAGGCCCTAATTCTTGATTAGTTTCAATTGCAGCAACTAATTCAAAATTAACTACCACACCCCAAGCATAAACATTCTCCCTGAAATTTTCATATAATCTATCTTTCAAATCATATTCTTCTAGAGTATAAGTTACTGGCTCTGTAAAGTTTTTCTTTTCTATATCGATAGCAAATCCTTTATCTGTTTTATTTACTATAACATCATAATACTTATCTGTTGTATATTTTATTGGAATTACAGTTCCTTTCCATTTCTCTTTTATTAAGTGTATAATTTCGTATTTCATAGCTTTTAACCCTTCTTCATTTATTATCTTAGCATTGTCTAGTTCTGCTAACTTTATATTTAACATGCTACTATCTACAAAATTAATATTTAAATTATCATTAAAATAAATTACTCAAAATTTTGTTGAATAAATTCGATATATCCCTTTTTTACAAATTCGTGAGGATGGCATTTAAACCATTGGTAAGACTCTTTTAATCCTTCAAATAAATTCTTTTGCTCTGGTAATAATTCGTTTTGTTTTGAGACATCTAAGATATATTCATAATTATAAAAACTAAAATAATCTCTTTGATTATCATGGTTAGTTACATATATTTTTTCTAACGGAGTCCCTACCACTTTATAACATAGTTCAACAAATGTATTTATATCTACCACTTCTGTATTTCCAACATTTAATATATGTTCCTTAGGGTGGTTTTCTAGAATTTTTTCAATAACTTTACACAAATCATCTACATGAAAAAATTGTAATTTCATCTTCCCATCGTTAGGAATATAAAATTTCCTGTTTTTTAAAGCGCATTCAAATACAAATGGCTCTCTATATACGTTTTGCATTGGTCCATATAGATATGGAGGTCTTAAAATATATGAATTCGGAACTCTTGAAAGTAGATATTCTTCCGCTTCTATCTTATCAGTTCCATATTTGCCCCAGATAGAATTCAAACCAAGCTTTTGATTTTCAGAAAATGGCTGCTCATTTGTTTCAGGATAAACGGCAGAAGAACTAATAAATATATAATCCTTAAATTGACCTAATCCATCTAATATATTTCTAATATCCTTCTGATTATATCCACATACGTCGATTACGGCATCAAAAGAATATTTTAGTAAAGAATCTTCCAAATTATTTCTATCTGCACATATAAAATTGACATTCTCCAATTGCTGTTTTGTGCCCCTATTTAAAACATAAACTTCATAATTTTTTGTCTCAAAATATCTTGCTACATATTTACTAACAAATACAGTTCCACCTGTAACTAATATACGTTTCATAAAGTCCTCCTTTAATTTTTTTGTTTTATCATTTAAAATACCTCTCTTTTCACTTCCAAGGACGTTGTTTACCTGTCCACCCTTTTTTATTCCAATATACCTTATCCGCCTCATTCCAACTACTTTTCTGCATCATTCGCATAATGAAAAAGAAGCCAATTGTCTTAATTCCAGGCTTGACTTTCCCATTTCTTTTATTTATTTTATTTGCCATTATCGTCGTTTTTCGCTCTATCTTCTTTTTTGTCTTATCATCAATCTTCTCATAAGAAGTTGCCCGAACTGCAACACCATATTTATAAATCTTTGGAATACCCCAGAAGAACAAACTATCCGCCATATCCTTATTTGTGGATTTCATACCTGCGCCTGCTGCTGTTGAAATGCATACCGCCTGTTTTGAAAACATTTTTTCCTCCGGTCGATGCACCATATAGCGGTATCCATAATGATCAAGTAACGTCTTCATGGGTCCTGTAGCATGGAATACATATACTGGACTTGCAAAAATCAACACATCTGCATTATCTATAGCCTTCGTTATTGGAAGCAATTTTTCATAATGTGGACAAAGTGACTCTTGCTTTATAATACAATTAGTACACCCAACACAAAATTGATCAAAATCCCTTGGAAGGAAAAATTCCTTAATATCTCCAGTGAGTTTCTTCGCCAGCATCCTTCCTATATTATAAGTAGAGCCTTTATGATTCTGCCCATAAATAAGAACAATTTTCATATCATCATTCTCCTCACTTAATATTAATTCCTAAAGTTGTAATATATCTTTTTACTTATATAATGAATCTATCTTATTTTTATTCTTGTATGATGTTCTTTTTCATCAGAATGATGTAAATAAGCCTGGTTATTCAGTTGTACTTTTAATGAAGCAGGATTGTCGATATGAACACTCAAATAAATTTCATCTTCCTTTATAATATCTTTTGCCTTTACTATTGCTAATGTCAATCCTTTAGTAGCATACCCTTTACCTCGATAGCTTTTATGAATACCATATCCAATATGTCCCGCACCATTTCTTAAAGAATCTGTTAACCAGTGCCTTATCTTGAATAAACCAACAATATTATTGTCATCCCATAAAAAATATAACGTCTGTGGTACATAACCATTAGGTAAACCTATACCTTTAGAATATTTTATAATTCCTGGCAATGCTCGATTAATAAAATCTTCATAGGAAAATTCATTATATTTGTTTTCAAAACCATTTTCATATGCAGGTGTATCTTTAAGAAATTGATACTCTTTTTCAACATCTTCTACATTTGCTTCTTTCAAATAAATCATATTACCACCTCTTAAATTTGAATTTATCTAATTAATTCTAATAATTCATTTAGGGATTTAATCTCAATAAAATTTTTGTTATTAATATCAGTATCATATTTACGGTTTATAAAAACTGGTGTAAAGCCAAAATTCTCAGACCCTAGAACATCAGCTTCAAAGTTATCCCCAATGAAGTAAACTTGCTCCATTTCAATGCTAGTATCATACTTCTTAATATCATCAAATACAATTTTAAATAAATCTTTATGCGGCTTTCTTATCTTATAATCCGCACTAAAGTGTATATTAATAAAATATTTTTCTAAATCATATTGGTTAATGAATTTTTTCATTACATTCTTTTTAAATATGGAATTACTTAATAAGTAAACTGGAATTTCTAACAACTTAAGTTGCTCTAAGGTAGAAATAGTGTCATTAAACAATTCAGTAGTATTTATTTCAAGTGCACAATTATACAAAATTTCTTCTAACGGGTAATTCACTTTAAAACCATATTTATTTTTAAAATCTAAAAGTTCATCTTCAAATGCCAATTCTGTATTATCTTCGCTTCTTTTATCATAGAGTTCTTTCCAATATGTAACTGCATAATTTAGGAATTGAACTTTATCAGTATTTTTTGATAAAATATTTTCATGTAGATAAGATAAACCCGAATCAAAATCGAATTTAATATCATGGAGCAATGTCTCAAATAAATCAAATACAATGACTCTAACTTTTGCCATAAAACCTCTCCTACAAATTACTATCTATAATACTTAACATTAAATTAGAAATTTATCGTTATTTAAATGCATTGTAAGTAGCCTCAGCCACTAACGACATTTCATTTAAAAACTTCTCTCTAAAATCCTTCTCCAAAAAATGTATTTCAGTAGCATGTGCCTTACATAAAAATAAAGTATACCCTTTAAAACGTTGATAATCCCCTAATACGACATACCCAGTTTTTAACTTCTTAACAAAATATCTGTTTTTCCCTTCAAGCGTTTCTTGAATTCTATCGCATACTCCACACATACATATCTCCCATTAAAAAATTGAAACTTATCTCTTTTTAAAATAATATGATGAATATTCCGTCCCATCATGTCCAACCAACTTTTCTTCAGTAGGTATAAAACCTAATTCCTTTAAAGCTATTATTCTTTCACTTCCAATAGAAAATGCCTTTGTTGCTATCATGTCACATCCAAACAATGGATAAGTTTTATCGATAATCAATTTTAAAATATCTATTATATTGTCCTTGATTTCATAATCACTTCTCAAATCTAAACGAAGAAGGCCGCAATTATTAAAATAATCTTTAGAATCTCTATGAAATAATTCTATTGTTCCAATTAAAACGTTATATTTTTTATCTACAATAGACCATCTTACAAAACCTTTCTGCTCATATTCCAATTTCCAATAATCAAGAGCCTGCTTCATTCTTTCACGCGTATTATAGTAAAAATCATCTCCACCACAATTATCACTATTAAATAAAGGAACTGCTTTTTTATCAGAATATACTTTTAGCAAGTCATCGCAATCATCTATTGAAATAAATCTTAATTTGAATCGTTTATCTTCAAATTGGGGGCAAGTTACATATACACTATCCATATTTATTCTTATTCTCCACTTCAAATTAGAATTTTGTTTATCAATTACACTACAAAGTCTTCTGACTTAAGATTGCTATAATATCTACCTCTAAGAACAGTAAATTTCATGACACAATAGTCTAAATCTGTTACCCCTTCTTTATAGTACATAGTGTCACCCTCTCTCCATATTCTTTCTTTGGCTTCCGATGTTTCTAAAACCTCAATTGTACCAACCAAACTTACTCCACGAAAGAATCTTTTATCAACAAAATAAATGCTTGCCTTAGGGTTGTCTCTAAAAAACTTAACTTTATTAGAAGATGTATTGGTTGAAAGCCAAAATGTTTTAATGCCCTCTCTCTCTCTTGGCTTCAACATGGCTTTTGTTATTGGGTATCCTTCTTCATCAATATAACTAATAAAGGTTAGTGTTGATTTATCAATTAGATTTCCAATTGTTTGCTCTGGATTTTTCATCATAGTAATATCCTCCCATAATTTTTCTTTTATTATATTACTCAACCTTAAATTCAATTCATTTCTAAAGCCTATAATTCTCGTGAATAAAGAATACCTTTCTTAATTGCTTCTGCTAATCCCTTTGGATTTTCCCAAGCCATAGCGTGTCCTGCTGATTTTACAATTTCGGTATTTATCATGTGTCTCTCTAGCTCAATTTTATTATTATCTGGTAAAGAGTTTTCACCAAAAATGAATGTACTTTTGCATCTCAATGAATATAATATTTCACGCCATGACGGATCTGCTCCATCAACTGCTGACCTTGAAATTCTACTAATTGCGGTAGAAGAGCAAACCGATAATGTGGCTATCCACATAGAACTTTCACTAGAATTTTCATTGACAATTTCATCAAATATCCCATTTATAAAATCTTCCTCTGGATAGGTCCCAAATTCATAACTTGATGAACCTTGACTACTTTTATCTAAATTAGCTTCACTAAGAATAATTGTTTCGATATTCTCTTTACATTTATTAGCAAGTTCAAGTGCAATTGCTCCACCTAAACTATGTGCAAAAATAATAATCTTATCAAGCTTTAAGTCTTGTACAAAATTATACAAATAATTTGCATGCTCTTTTACGGTATATAAATAGTTGTCTGGTTTATCACTAAATCCACTACCAAGCAAGTCTATTAATATTCGCCTGTGATTTATTAAATCAGTTTGTGCTGCTACTTCAGGATAATCAAATGAACCAGCACAGCCTAAGCCATGAATAAATAATATTGGCGTATCTTCACCAGGTAAATCATGATATCTCATCTTATTGTTAATGTTATCTACTATGTATTCTTTCATAAAAACAATCATTCCTTTCGCTGTGCTAAAGGCACAAAAAAACATGAAAATGTGTTAATTTTTATTTACTTCTTTTACATACTGCCATGTTATTCCGTTATCTTTTGATTGGTACAAAGCTTTACTATTTCCATTATAATCTCCATCAGATCCTTCTCCAACTAGCACATTAAGGCTGCCATCTTTTTTATAAGGCATACCGGGTAAATCAAAAGGATTATAGGATTCTCCACTTTTTAATGCTACTTTTATTTCTGGAAAATTAACCATCTTATACGTTACACCTCCATCTTCTGTACGATATAATTGTCCATTTGTTCCTCCACTATAAGATAAACATAAAAATCCAAGTTTATCATTTAAAAAGGTTATTCCTGCTGCAACTCCAATCTTCCCAGAGAATGGATCTGCATTTATTGTATTCCATGTGGTTCCGCCATCTCTAGTTCCAGTTAATGAATAAGATCTACTTCCAGCTGCAGCCGCCGTTATTTCTAAGCGATACCCAACTTGCTTTGATAAATAAAATTTATTTGAAGTATTATAGGATTGATCAAAAATGTTTTTATTTTCTGTTGATGGCTCTGGTGTTTTAATATTATTTAAATTACTTACTAAATTATATCTAACAGGCGGATATTGATTTTCTTTACCTGGTACATATACAGAAACGATGTATCCTACTATTTCAGAATAAGCATTAGTGGGTGAATTTACCTTCCCCTTTGAATCAATATAAACAATACCTTGTGTGTTGTATCCAAAGCTTCGTTTTCCATAATAAAGAATACCATACTGCTTTTCATTCCAACTGCTTACTGTTTTCTTAAGTGGAATTACCTTCACCGTCTTAATTAATGGTTCTAAAAGCTTATCATTACTATAATTTGCATTTACATAGCCATTTAAAATTATAGTTATATTTTTTGAATTATTACTGTTATAACTTATTAAATAACTTTCCAATTTACCTTTATCGTTTTTCCCGTAAACATATGTATCAAAAGTTGTAATCTTCCCATTGGAATCAAAAGTAAGACTAAAATTACTTGCAACATATAATTTTTCAGGCATATTGATTTTTTTATTAATATCCGTAAGTATCCCTTCTATGCCAGTTTCATATATATTATTATGTTCAAGTTCTACACTTTTTTTATTTTTTAAATCACGTAAGACCCATGACAACTTTCCATTGTAATTTATTGAACTATTATATATTTTCACTCCATAAAAACATGTTATAATCACTATACTTATTACCACTGCACAAATCCGTATTATTTTTGAGCGAGAATGTTCCTCCCATCTATCTTCACCTTGTTGCTCTTTAATCTCTTTCATTTTTATAACTCTAATTATTAGGATTATAAAAAATGCCAAAAAAAACACCATACAACCTAATAATATTGTTACATTATGTTTAACTCTTCCGAATTTACATAAAGTATATAGTTCATAAAATGAAATCCAATATACTAATACAAATACAAAGCAAGTTATTATTGATAAAACTAATCCTTTTGTTGTGTTTTTGTTATGTTTTTCCATCTTCTCCTCCGTCATTCATATTGATTTTATATCCTTGCAATTATATTAAATTTCTTCAATTGATAAATTCTTAAGTTCTTGAATAAGTCTTTCATAATTTCTTTTTTCATGATCAAAATAAATAACATTCATTCCCATACTTTTAGGAATAATAAGATTTTTTTCTTGATTATCAATGAATACGCACTCATCAGGAGTTACATTAAAGCACTTCACAATTTTCTCAAAAATCTCATTACAATCTTTTCCTGATCCAACATCCGCCGAAATAGTGATTGCATCAAATGTTTTATTCCAATCATAATATTTAACAATGTCATCTATGCGATCCTTCTTGTTGTCAGTAACCATGCCAATTTTATAGCTCTGCTTTTTCAGTTTATCTATAAGTGCTATCATTTGACTATCTATAGGAGTATTTATAAAGGATTTATATAATATACTTATATCGATTTTTGTATTTAGTCCTTTACACAATGTTTCCCAAATATTTTCATGATTGATTTTTCCGTACAAAAGGTCATCATTGTATTTACAATACTCTTTCTTAAATACTTCTGTATCTAAGCCAGTTTCCTTACAAATGTAATTACATATCGACTGTGACCCAGTTGAATCAGTCGTTAATACACCATCAAAATCAAATAATATTGCTTTAATCATATTAATTCACTTCCCATTATGTTCATTATGCCATATTTCTTAGCATTTCATCTAGTACCACTATTCTACAAATAGACTTAATTTCCTTTAAATTATACAGAATTTAATGTTATAATTAAACAATACCAAATTGTATTATACATATCAAGGGAGGTAAAATATGTCTGATTTAGGTTTAAGTAATAAAATAGCTTTAATAACTGGAGGTACTCGGGGGCTAGGCAGGGCTATTGCCGAAAAATTAGGGGAAGAGAAGGTTACAGTAGTTATAACTGGTACTAATGAAGATAGAGCAAACCAAGTAGCAAATGAAATATCATTAGCTTATAATATTGAAACTTTAGGATTAAAACATGATGTAAGCTCAGAAGAATCAACAAAAGAAGTTGTAAAATGTATAATTGATAAATTTAAGAGAATAGATATTTTAGTAAACAATGCAGGTATTACAAGTGATGGTATAATGATGACGATGAAAAAAGAAAACTGGGATAAGGTGCTTAATATAAATCTTACAGGAGCATTTAATTGTACTAAATTCGTATCTAAACATATGTTAAAACAAAAATCAGGTAATATAGTAAATATAGCAAGTGTAGTAGGCCTAACAGGTAATGTTGGGCAAGCAAATTACTCTGCCTCTAAAGCTGGACTTATTGGTTTTACAAAAACAGTTGCTAGAGAATTAGCAGACCGAGGCATAACTGTAAATGCCATTGCGCCTGGATATATTTCTACTGATATGACATCTAAACTTTCTGATAAAATAAGTCAAGAAATATTGTCTAAAATTCCAATGAAAACATATGGTAGTTCTGAATCTGTAGCAAATGCAGTTTTGTTTCTAGTTTCAAATATGTCTGAATATATTACAGGTCAAGTTATAAATGTTGACGGTGGAATGGTAATGCATTAGATATAGATATAATCAATTGCCCATTAATATCTAAATTTTTAGTTATTAATGGGCAGTGTATAAATTTTTTAATTTATTCTATACAATTGGGGGAATTTTAATATGAAAATTATAGAAAAAAGTCCAGAAGATTTGGATGCTCTAAAATTAATGGATGAATTGTCACAGACTTTAAAAGTTATAACAGGTGACAGTGGAAAAAATTCCTTTAATACAAATGATGTCTGTGTTCCTCGTGCCACATTTATAATAGCTTACGCTGAAAATGGTGAGGCTATTGGTTGTGGTGCTATACGTCCTATTAGTGATAATATTGCTGAAATGAAGAGAGTTTATTCAAAAGTCAAAGGCATGGGAATTGGAACTAAAATATTAAGTTATTTAGAAGCAAAAGCTAGAATATTAGGGTATTCTTCTATTTGGCTTGAGACAAGATTAATAAATGAAAGAGCAGTTGATTTTTATGAGGGTAGTGGTTATCACCGTATAAATAACTATGGTAAATATGCTAATAACGCTGCTGCCGTTTGTTTTGAAAAGAAATTATATAAAAACCCGTAAACAATGAAATTTTATTAATCACTTTTTACCAAATGGGCAAGCATATTGGCACATACCACATATCTGGAGCTTGCCTTCTTCCTTAATTTTGATAAAATATTCTTCACATTTTTTTACATCAAACCTTACTTCACGTGGTTCATGCTCTACATAATTTCTACCAAGTATTGCTTGAGCAGGACATATTTTAGTACACCTATCGCAATTACCACATCTACTTTCTAATATTTCTTTATTTTCTTCAAATGGAGCATCAGTTAATATCGAAGTCCACCTTATTCTAGGGCCATACTTAGGATTAATTAAAAGACAGTTTTTCCCTATCCATCCAAAACCAGCTAATCTAGCGGTAAGTTTATGTGATATTGAAGCACAAACTCTATTACTATCTATACGCTCTGCTGCTGGCAATGGCATTACTTTATAACCATTACGTTGTATTACAGAACTAACAATGGAAGCAAAATTATCTAGTCGACTATTTATTACATCATAAGCATGTATTTTATATTGAAGTACATTTTCATATGTATCTCTATCTTTTAGAAGATTCACAATACTATCTTGCAATACTATTCCAATAGATAGTGCTCTTGGAAAATCAGATATCAACTGACCACTAATTTGCTTAATTTCATTTTGAACTTGACTGATTCCCGCTACGCCAATAAAATCAATACCGTGAATATCACCTAATTCTTGTATTCTCTCTAAAAGACTCATGTTTCTTCCCTCTCAATCTTATATGTTTTAACATTTCCTATAGTTCAATTATTCTACAAATAGACTTAATTTCCTTTTAATTATATAGAATTTAAAGATGTAGTTCATACTACTATAAAAATAACCTGTAAAGTTAACAATAAAATGTTTACCTTACAGGTTATTTTTACAGACTCATTATTTTAGTTTCTTCTAAATTTACAAGTGCTTTTGGGGTATGAGTAGAAAGATAAACCGTTGGATTATTTTTTATGAACTTTCTAACCTTTTCAAGAGTAACTTTTGCAGCCTCTTTATCTTCAAATACAATAGACAATTTATTTTCTAAAAGTGCTTCATCTGTATAAGTTACATCTCCATGTATCATATAAAATATATCTTCTTTTTCAACTATTACAATACTGTTTCCAGTAGTATGTCCTGGAGCCGGGATTAAGTATATTCCATTTGAAATCTTCTCGCTGCTTTCAAAGTTGTGATACGCACCATCTTTAAAGTTAACTCTTACAATATTTTCTCCATTTAAATTTAATGCATCTGCTTCTGCTGCAGAAAGATAAATCTTAGCATTTGGAAAACTTCTTAATTCACCTGAATGATCTGGATGCTTGTGAGTTAATAGTATTTTTGTTACCTGTTCCTTTTTATATCCAAGTGAATTTAAGGCAGATACATAATCTTCAATCTTATGCCCTTGATAAATCTTTTGATTTTCTTTAGGTTCAGTGTCTGGTACCTCTGCTGGAACACCTGTGTCTACCAAAATAACTTCCTTACCCGTATCAATAAGATAATTTTGAAGGCTGGATGGATAAGTCTTTTTTGAATCTAATTCAGCTTTATCTGAGCTTCCTCCAAAAGCAAAATCCTGTGTCATAAATCCACCTTCATACAATTTAACTGCTTTAATTTCCATAAATAATTACTCCTCTCTAAATGCATTTTATTGGCTTACAATTAAATTGTATACAATTTAATTGAGTGTGTCAATACATTTCTAACTAAAATATTAAAATTTAATTATACTGGGATTCTTACCTCCATATTAGTACCCTTGCCTTCTTCACTTGTGCACGCGATAATTCCACCTAGAAGTTCCACAATCTTTTTCACAATGGCAAGTCCTAACCCATTTCCAGTCTTTTTATGTGACTCATCACCCTGATAAAACTTTCCAAAGATTTTAGGCTGTTTTTTAGGACTTATTCCAAAGCCTTCATCTCTTATGTTAACAATTAAAACGCCATCTTCTATTTTTCCGCTAATCCATATTGTTGTATTTTCAGCTGAGTATTTAATTGCATTATCTATTAGATTTGACCATATTTGCATTAAAAGATCTGCATCGCTCTGTACTGTAAGTTCATCAAAATCAAGCTCATAATTTCTATTTTTATCACTCCACTTTTCAGAAAGCATTATTATACACTTACGAAGTTGTTCATCCACGCGTATCCTATCTTTTTTCACAACAATGCTCTGGTTATCAAGTCTAGACATATTCATCATATTTTTACAAAGCCTGGAAAGTCTTAACGATTCGTTATTCACCAGGGAAAGATACTCCTGCTCTTCTTCTTTAGTAAGTCCACCTGTAAGTAATATTTCTGTAAAACCAGAAATAGCTGCAAGTGGCGTCTGCACTTCATGAGCCACATTACTTACGAAGTCCTTTTTCATGTAGTCCATTCCATTAAGCTCTGATGCCATTTTATTGAAGTTAACTGCAAGTTCATCTATTTCATTTGAAAATTCATACTTACCGCGATACTTCTCGTTTCTTTTTATATAAGCTTTAAAGTCACCTTGTGCTACTTTTTTAACTTCCTTACTCATTACCCCAATAGGCTTTGTAAGATGCTGTGAGCCTTTCCACATCACAAGACTTCCGATTATCATGTTAAGTACACATATTATTAGACATACAATGAATACAACATCCATATTAATTGCTCCATGATAAAGCAGCTTCATTCCAGCAAAAACAAAAATGAAGGAAAAAATACAAACTGTGCTCAATATCATGCTAAAAATCATGGAGAAATATATCCTTAAGGACATTCTGTATTTTCTATTTTCAGTTTTATCAGCTTGCTTTTGCATAATTTTTTCCCTCCTATAAACTTGCCTTGTAGCCTAAGCCCCTTACTGTAGTAATTTTAAAGTCAGAGTAATTTTCAAACTTACGTCTTAATTTCTTTATGTGAGAATCTATAGTGCGGTCATCTACCTCCGAATCCATTCCCCATATTTCATCTAAAAGCTCAAGCCTAGTAAATATTTTATTTGGATTGCTAAGCAATTTAAATAGCAAATAAAATTCCTTAGGCGGAAGCTCAAAGCTTTCCTCGCCTATTTTAACAGTTAGTGCATCGTAGTCTAAAACACCACTTCCCACTACAAGCTTTTTTTCACTTGCAATCTGTGCTCGACGAAGAAGTGCATTAACTCTTAGTACAAGCTCTTTCATATTAATTGGCTTTACCATGTAATCATCTGTTCCAACCTTAAAACCCTTTTCTAGGTCTTCCATCTGACCCTTTGCCGTTACCATTAAAATAGGGATTGTCTTATAAGCCTCTCTAAGCTCACTCGTAAGCTCATACCCATCCATATTAGGCATCATAATATCACATATGACTAAGTCTATATGCTCTTTTTCCATCTCTATGAGTGCCTCTTCACCATCAAAAGCAGAAACAACTTTAAATTGTTCCTGCCTTAACTTTGCCTTCATCATTTTATTTAGTACTTCATCATCTTCTACAATAAGTATTGTAAACACTTTACACCACTGCTTTCATTTCTTGTTTTGTAAGTTTTCCATTTTCAAGACGATATATAGTATCAACAAGGTCTAATATACGCTCATCATGAGTAACCATAATAGCCGCGGTATTTTTCTTTTTAACCTCTTGTCTAATCATCTGTGCAATCTGTCTTCCTCTAGCGCCATCAAGACTTGCAGTAGGTTCATCTGCCAAAATAATATCTGGCTTATTCATAAATGCCCTTGCAATTGCAACTCTCTGCTTTTGGCCTCCTGACATCTGCTTTGGATATTTTTTTCTGCAATCATCTATTCCTAGATCCTTAAGAAATTCCTCTATTTCCTCATTGACATTTACCTTTGAAGAAGTCATGTTTGCAACTAGCTTTAACTGTTCCTCTGTAGTAAGATAAGGTAGCAGCTGATGGTTTTGAAAAATAAAGCCTATGCGTTCTCTCCTTATTTTTGTCCACTCTTTTTGGTTCTTATTCGTCATATTATCGCCATCTATAATTATATCACCTTTATTTTGAGAAAGAAGCATGCCTGCTATTGCAAGCAGAGTGCTTTTTCCAGAACCTGATGGACCTAGTATAGCAACAAACTCTCCTTTTTTTATTTTAACACATATATCGCTTAAAATAGTATTTACTGAATCACCATCTTTATATGATTTTGAAATATTTTTTAATTCTATAGCATATTCACTCATTTTAATTCCCTCCAATTATCGTAATAGGATCAACCTTTGCAATTTCTCTAATTGATACTAGGCTACATACTATTGATATTAATATAAAGGCACCTGAAATTTCTGCTGCACTAGAGGTTTTTAAATAAAATGGCATACTGCTTGGAAGAACTGATGCCATTCCAAATCCAAGTGCATTTCCAATTATTACTCCAAAAATTGCAAGGATTAAAATCTGAGACATTTGAATGCCTGCAATTTCTAGCATATTCATTCCAATAGCCTTTGTAACACCAAACTCCTTATGCTTTTGAAGCGTCATAATGTAGAAAAATACACCTAACACCACTGCTGATACAAAAACAAGTACCCATAAAATCATATTAATAGTCATCTGCTCTGCTGTGTATCCAGGAATATTTTTTATGATTGTTTTTCTGTCAACTACTTCAAGTCCGGTAACCTTTATATTTTTTATGTCCTTTCCATTAATTGCAAGGGCATTATATTTTTGTTCCACTAAAGACATTGGATTTGCTGATTTTTTAAGTTCTGCATAGGTATCTAAACTTATAAAACCTATAGGTGCATGTCCATACATCTGGTTTTTTGCAAAGCCAACCACTGTAAACTGTGTGCCAATTGACGAATCTTTAACTACATCTCCTACTTTGATTCCAGAATCCTTAAGAGATGAGTCAAGAACTATGGTATCCTTTTTATCTGAAAGTTTTTGTCCCTCTACTGCCTTTGGATTTAAAAAATCCTCTGGATTTATTGCAAAATACGTTACACTTATTTTTTTCGAATCACCTTTTTTATTGATGTTAGTCATCTGAAGATCAAGTGGTGTTACCTTGTCACCTGTAACTTCCCTTACCTTGTCTAAATCGGTATTATTAACACTTGAAACCGAAATCAAATCCTGTGCATCTGTACTTAGGACGTAATTTTGTGCAGGTGCATTATCAATTCCAGCACTAACTGCTCTTGCAAGACCATTTGCAAGTCCTGATAAAAATATTACCATGAACATCATCATTATAAGTATAAGTTCTATAAGTATATATTTCTTTTTATTAAATCGAATTTCTTTCCATGCAAGCTTCATAATTTTTCCCCCTATCATATTTGCTTTAAGGTTACTTTATCATGCGAATATGACCTGAATGTGACCTAACATATATTGAAAAAAATAAAAAAGAGCCAATGGCCCTTTTTAAAAGTTATCATATATTTTCTTATCTCTTCCTATTACCCCAAAGATATAATTGTCCTTCATCATCTTTTGTAAAAGTATATTCTTCATCTATCCATGTATGATGTAGAATGTCTTCATTAATTGGATAAACTGGTAAGGTATACTCATCATCCAAAATTAAAAATAGATTATCGTCCTCTTTTTTAAATTCTATTTTATCTCCATCATCTTCGTATACGCCCAGGTAGTTATCAAGTAAGTCTTCGCTTATAGGAAATATTGGAGGTTTAGTTGGCATTTCATATTTTTCTTCAAATGTAATAGATTCAATTACCCTACATAATTTATTGACAGCCGTAAAT
Organism: Clostridium acidisoli DSM 12555; assembly: GCF_900176305.1. Classification (GTDB taxonomy): domain Bacteria; phylum Bacillota; class Clostridia; order Clostridiales; family Clostridiaceae; genus Clostridium_I; species Clostridium_I acidisoli. The sequence goes on along the minus strand of NZ_FWXH01000003.1, from coordinate 510,093 downwards.
CCGTAATTACTTAAAATCACAATAGCAAAGTCATCATCCACATATCTATGAATTTCAGTTAAAAATCCCTGTAATCCTCCATTGTGACTAATATCTTTCCTATTATCAGATATATTTATCTCAACGCCATAACCATAGTTATTTTTGTATTGAGTATTCATTTTTTCAATGGACTCTTTACTTACTAACTTATTATTGTTTAGAGCCTCATTCCATATTAATAAATCTTCTATAGTTGAATACATACCCCCAGAGGAAAACATTAAATCCATATTAATGTACTTACAATGAATCAGGTCATTTCCATTTAAGTAGTAACCAGAAGCTTTATTTTCAACAATTCTTTTATCATCTTCCACGCCTGTATTAAACATACCAAGAGGCAGAAAAATATTTTCAGCTAAAAATTCACTGTATGTCTTTCCTGATAATTTTTCAATTATTATGCCCAAAAGATAGTATCCTGTATTGCTGTAATTCCACTGCGTTCCTGGTTCAAAATCCAGTGGTTCAGCTGTAAACAATTTAATTAATTCAGATTTTTCATGATGAACTCTTTGAAAAGTTTTTTGAGAATCGGGTAGGCTTGAGTAGTTAAATATCCCGGAAGTATGAGTTAATAAATGATGAATTGTAATCTTAGGATTTAGATTACTGCAATCTGAAAAATACTTTTTTATGCTATCCTCTACCTTTAATAAACCCCTTTCCTCAAGGATTAAAATAGCTACAGCTGTAAATTGCTTTGTAATAGACCATATTTTATATTTAGTATTAGTATTGTTTTAACCTTATGTTCAATATTAGCGTATCCATAAGCTTTCTTAAACAATATTTCTCCATCCTTAATAGCAGCAATACTACCACTGAACTCCCATAATTTTATATATGACTCCATGTATTTATTAATTTGATTTTTTATTTTTTCATATTTCATTTCATTTTTTCCTCACTAAATTTCACTTCATTTTAAAGTTAATCATGCTAAATTTAAAATTAGAACATCTAACCTTTAAAAGTTATTGTATATTTTTTTTAAAATTTTATTAAAAATATCTTTTTCTTCATCAGTAATTCCCTGATATTCTTTTTCATACAATTTTTCTGATATTTTTTGAAAATTAGGTTCTAACTCCTTTCCTTTTTCAGTGAGATAAATAATAGTGGATCTATTATCCTCTGGATCTTTTTTTGATGAAACATACCCAAACTTAGTTAATTTATTTATCAAAGCTGTTACAGTTGATCTATCTTTATTTATACTATTTGATAGTTCAGTCATTGTACATTCTTTGTACTTAAAAAGAGTGGATAAAATATCTCCGTGTGATGTGGCTATATCTACTATTCCTATTTGCTTAAGTTCATTTAATAAAAAATCATTTGCTTTTTCTCTTACTCGTCCTATTAACTTAATGCTATTATCAATTTTCATGACTTAATTATAGTTTCATATAGCTGCATTGTCAATCTGAGTGGCTAATGCTATACCATCCATTACCACCTACTTTATATAGATGATTAATTATGGAATGCCTCAACTTTCTTGCGTAATTCTATTAAGCTATTTTTTATATTTGTAGCAAATTTAATATATTCTCACCCATAACCTTCTCAAATACTCTTCTATTCGGACTAATCATCTCAATCATGTTTCTTAATATCTTAGGACTACCATAAGGAGCATCTGAACTAAATAATGTACGTTCAGGTAATTCCTTAATTGCCATTGTTGGTGCAAAAGTTGTATATACCGCTGATAAATCTAAATAAACATTACTGTTTTCTTTAGCAAATTTTATTGCATCAATCCAATGTATTCCACCCATATGTCCAAGTATCAATGGAACTTTGGGATATTTCTTAGCTAATTCCACAAGTTCTTTAATATCATAAAGATTTAATGGATGAAAAGTATGAACCCATAAAGGCAAATGTCCTAGCTCATTAGATCCATTAAAAATCACTTCTAAACTTTTTACTTCACCAGATGCAGGTGAAAATTCTCCTAATCCATAAAAATTATTTTTAACTACATTATTATTTATCCAGTCAGCTGTTTCATTATATGTTAACGATAAAGGTACTTGTCCAAACCCTATAAATTTTGTTGGATTTTTATCTATAACTTCTTTTAATTCTTTTGTTGTTCTCTTAATGTTTTTAATTCTTTCATCTATAACATTATTGTTTGCTAATATATTGTTTAATAAACTTAACTCCTTCTCCAATGATTTTAAATCATTGGCTTTTTCAGGATGTGGCGTTGTAGAAAATAATATGGTTTTATCAACACCAGCCTCTTCCATTGTTAATATTTGTTTTTCTATTGGTAACATTACATGAGCATGGCTATCAATTATCATTTAAAACACCCTTTCTTCTTTGTGATACATTTAAAGCATAACACTAACAAATTTACAGTTAAAGTACGCACAAATTTGAAATGTAGTATAGAAAATGATACTATTCCATTATCATCATGATGTTATTCAAAGCTTATGAAAAATAGTTTATCATTTTAATTCTGCCTTTCGCACTCCATTCATAAATGCTGCTGCTATAGAAAATATCACACTAAAGATTATCAAAACTATCATTGGATTTACAGTATTCGCTGTGCCATGTTCCAGGTATTGAACAGATTTTATTATCCATCTATTTGGTGTAATTGTACTTAACATTTGCAAACCCTTTGGCATTTTATCATATACTATAAATGTTCCACCTATTAATGATAAAATTAAACTTATGGCTGCTGCGAACAAATTTGCATAAAGTTCTTTATTAAATATACAAGCTATAAATGTTCCAAAGGTTGTCATTAGAAGTGTTAGAAGTAAACCATAAATAAGTAAAGTTAAAAGTGAAGTTTCAAGTTTCATACCCAAAATACGTGTAACGATAATAGCTATACATAACTGTATATAGCTAAAAACATAATTAAACAATATGTTGCCTAAAATGTATTTGAACTTTTTGTTTGGCGAATACATGAATCTGTAAAAAGTATTTTCTTCCCTATCTCTTATTATTACCGCTGCATTAACAACTGTTGTTATTAGAAGAACTGTTGCCAAAAATGATATTATCCGTTCTTCCTTTGACAGTGTTAAACCTTGAAGCTCACTAACTGTACCTTCCATATTTATGGGCTTATTACTTAACAAATATATTTTTACTAATTTTTTCATAGCATCATTAGTTTTTTTATCCTTTACATTATAAAAACTAAAATACTTATCAATTTGCTTTACTTCATTTTTCTTAAAGCTTTTGTTTAAAGTTATTACTTCATCATATTTTCCTAAAATGGTTTCTGTCTTTATTAGCTTATCATCAGTAATCTTTATATTAATCCCTTTTGTATTTTTTAGTAATGAAATTATTCTGTTACCTTCTTTGAAATTTACATTTTTAACTATACCAATGTTTATAGATGGACTACTAATATAATTTACAAACATGGCCAAGACAATTACAATAATTGGTACAAATAAATTGATAATAAATTTCTTCTTATCACTTAACGCTCTTTTAAAATTTGAAACAAATACAATGAATATAATTCTCATTATAAAAAGGCCTCCTTTTTAAATGAAATTATGGATAAAACCGAAAACATTATTGCTATAATTAAAGTAACCCCTATTGAATATATCAAAATCTTATCATTGTTATCATAAACTACTGATATAAGTCCTCTATTTATCCATGTGAAAGGCGATATATAGGTGATTTTTTCAAATTTATCACCAAGGGAACCTACTGGGAAAAATGAACCTCCTAAAAGTCCAAAAATACTTAAAGGTATATTTAAAATTCCTTTGATGGTTCCAAAGTTTTTTATACATATTCCCAAATATATTCCTATAGCTGATGCCATTAAGGTTTCTGTAAAAAACATTAAAAGTATTATTGGAGTATTACTTCCAAAATTAATACCTAACAAAACTCTTGTAATTAATAAAATTATAATGCTGCAAATCCATATTACAATTGTACACGATAAAACTTTAGATAAAACTATAGCTGCATTATCTATTGGTGCAATTATAAATCTGTAGGAAGTTTTACAAAGACTTTCATCCTTTGCTACGAAAGCTACAGTAATAATACTAGTCAATAGATAAAATGGAATTAATACTAGCGTGTAATAATGATTTGAAGTAATCGAACTATCTCCTTTAAAAAAATTAGTAGCCAAATATCCTAAAAGCAATATTTCCACTATCGGAAATATTACACTATATATTATTATAAAAAAATCTTTCATTCTTCTCTGTAATCCATATACCATAAGTTTAATAAAACCATTCATTTATACCCCTCCTAATCTCTTAATTCTTTTCCTGTTAGCTCTAAAAAAATCTCTTCTAAATTATCTTTTAAATATTTGCTTTTTAGTTGCTCCTTTGTTCCTTCTTCAATAATATGACCTTCATCCATTATTATTAAATTGGTACATATATGCTCAACTTCTTCCATGTAGTGAGAAGTATAGATTATAGTCGTTCCACTCTCATTTAATTTTTTCACGGTGTCTAAAATATTATTTCTTGATTGAGGATCTATTCCAACCGTTGGTTCATCCATAATTAAAAGTCTAGGCCTATGTGCTATAGCACAAGCAATGTTTAATCTTCTCTTCATACCTCCTGAAAACTTCGAAGGTAAATCTTTTCTTCTATCCCATAAGCCAACAAAATTTAATGCTTCCTCTACATTTTCCTTTAGCTCTTTACCTTTAAAATCATATAAACTACAGAAAAATTTTACATTGTTGTATGCAGAAAGATCACTAAAAACTGCTATATCCTGAGGTACCACTCCAAGATTTTTCTTAAGACAGTTTTCATTTGTTTTTACATCTTTATCAAGAAAAAATATGCTTCCTTTATCATAATCCACAACTGTTGATATCATATTTATACTTGTGCTTTTCCCAGCTCCATTAGGCCCTAAAAACCCTAGAATTTCACCAGCCTTAACATTAAAACTTATACCTTTTACTACTTTTCTTTCCCCATAATTTTTTTCAAGTTCTTTTACTTTTAAAATATATTCCATTTTAAATCCTCCTCAACATTATATATATAAAGTTAATTATCCAACATTGGATATTAGCTTTTAAAAAAAGAGAGTTTTCTCTCTTAATTTTCTCTTAACAAATTAATTAACTTTGCTAATTTTTCTTCAAGGTTATTTGGATCTTTTACTATATCATCTGTTATTTGCTGAATCTCTGTAAAATTCTTACAGCCTTCAAGTTTGTATTTTACCTCATCTAAATTTCCAAAATCGATTTTACCTATAAGGTTTTCCACTCCATCCGAAAATTTAAATAAATCATCTACTTCTTTAATTAGCATCTCATGCCACTTAACATGATAATCTAATGTATTAATCACCACGTCAAAATGCAGTACCTCAGATTTTAAAGTTGTATCTAACACTTTAAGCTCTCTACCCTTTTCCCACCATTTTTTCTTTTCTTCTAAGCTTTTTATATGTTCTCTAACACCACTTATTATTTCATCTTTTGTTAGTCTGTTAAACATTAAATATATCATGAATTTATCAGATTCAACACCATCAATTGGTTTTAACAGTTCCTCTTTTAAAGTTCTTCTTAATTCTTCCTTGCCGTTATCATTAATAGCATAAATTTTTCTAATTCTTGCTCCATTTCTTTCTTCTCTTAAAGTATAAATAAAACCTTGTTTCTCCAGTTTATTTAACGCATAATAAATAGAGCCTGACTGTATCCTCGCCCATTGGTCCATTCCATTTATTTCAATAAATCTTTGTATATCATAGCCATGTGTAGGCTTTATACTTAAAAAATATAATATTAGCGCTCTTACCATAAATATTCTCCTTTGTATCCAACGTTGGTTATGTTTTAAATATATACCTAACGTTGTATATTGTCAACAGATTAATTTTTTATAATAAAAAACAGTTAACCTGTTTGGTTAGCTGCCTTCTTATTATAAATATAATTTCCTTTCGATTCTCCTATCAAATTCTGACCAATTTCCTGGTTCTGTTTTATCCTTTATTTGAGAAATCTTATTCATAGTAGCATCTATAGAATCAGCATAATTAACTATGAATGACTCTTCCATATTCATTTCTCTTGGAGAACCGTGTTCTAGCTTACCATGATGTTGAACAATGCAACCCTTTATTCTAGTAATAAAATCCTCTGAATAAATTGTAGGATTTTTTCTAACGGCTTCATCTATTAGCTCTACTCCAATAACAATATGTCCTTCCATTTCTCCTCTAAGTGTATATCTAAAAGGACCATCATAACTATATTCATAAACTTTTCCTATATCATGAAATTTTGCTGCTAGTACTGCTGTTTCAGTTCTTCTGCATTTATATTTTTCACAAAGCATTGCAGTTAAATTCATTACGTTTAGGGTATGCTCTGCAAGTCCACCTATATAATTATGATGCATAGAGACTCCACCAATTCCTCTTTTAAATTTATCTAAAAATATTTCATCCTTAAAAAAATAATCATTCAAAGTCCTACCTTCTCTTGAAATAATATATTCATCTGTATATAATTGAATCTCTTTCATAATGTCTTCAATAGGTCTCTTTACAGTTGGAAGATAGTCTGAGATATTATAATCTGAAATAGATTTATATTTTTTCACGTCTAGATTTCCACCTTTAAAGCCATCAATCTCTATAACTCTACCAGCTTTAATATCACTGCCCTTACCTGGTATGCTAGCTTTTATTTCTCCACTCTTATCTGCTAATATACATATAATTTTATCAGACTCTCTAAATATTATTTTCATTACCATCAATGATGTTTTTATATTATTTCCACCTTTTATATCGCATAAAAAATTCACTTTTGTACTCATATTTTCCTCCAAATTAAATCCACTTTTTAAATATGATGTGCATAAAAGAATTATTTATACTTATAGTAAAGCTGCACTCAAATAGTTTTTATTCCCTATTTAGCTGTATTTCCTGTTTGTGATGCATTTGTACCTGTGTTTCCGGTTGTACTGCCTGATGCTGCATTGGTGCTTGTATTTTGATTTGTCCCATCAGGTGTTGTATTTGTATCTGTATTTTTAGTTGAACTTCCAGGTGTTGTATTTGTATCTGTACTTTTAGTTGTACTATTTGTAGGTGTATTTGTACCCGTGTTTGTAGTTGTACTAGCCGGCAGTGTATTTGTGCCTGTACCTTTAGTTGTACTTTTCGGTGCTGTATTTGCACCTGTGTTTGTAGTTGTTACACCTGGCGTTATACTTGTACTTTTATTTGTCACCTCTGGGGTTGTATTGCTATATGTATTCCCCGTTTCATTATCTGTTGACTGTTTTACATCGTTAGTTTTAGCACTATTAGCAGAAGTCTGATTTAAATAAAGTTTTCCTAAAACTACAACAATCAAAACTAGAACAATCGATACAGCAATCACTATTATCTTTTTATTAGGAACCACTTTTTTGTTTCCATTTTGTACATTTGGAGTCGTGGCCTTCTTATTAAGTAATGATGCCAGCATTCCATTTTTCTCTGCAGAGTCTATCTGCTTAAAATTCTCCGGTGATCTCATTACAATAACAGGCTTATTATGAGCTTCATATTCATTTTCTAAATATACTATAATTAAAAATTTATCACCTTTACTTAAATAAGGTATATCGATATCTATAATGTTGTCCTCTATTGAAGACTCGTATTTTAAACCCTTTGTTATTTTGGAATTTGCAATTTTTAAATTCCCTTGTGGATTTTGTATATTTACAGTTAGATCATGAATTATTTTATTTGATATATTACTTACAGTAATACTGTATGAATATACTTTTTTGTTATTTATTTTTATAGGTTTAAGATCTCCTGTCTTGCATAATATTCTAGGTGCTAAACTTTTAAAATGTTCTAACAATAAGCCAGATATAATTGATATTATTATGGTTATAATTGCAGTTTTAATGATATTTATCATATTGATTTTCGCTTCCTTACTTTTTCAATTACGTATAAATTATAGTGTAGATATAGATGCATGTCAAACTTATGTGCAAGGATATAATTGGTAGTCTTGTTACATTACTAATCAATATAAAATATTTTTTCTACAGGCATTTCTAAAAATTTTGCAATTTTAAGTGCCAATTCAAGAGTAGGATTATATTTATTATTTTCTATTGCATTAATTGTTTGTCTTGTAACAGAAAGATTTTGTGCCAATTCCTCTTGTGTTAATCCCTTTTCTTTTCTTAATAATTTAACTATGTTTCGCATTATTTATCGCCTAACTTTTTTTTAAAATAAAATTGAGAAAATATAAGGATAAGGTTTTGTACTACTAATAGAAATAAAGCAGTACTATTTACCTTGTTATTTTTCATGTCTATTACAGCCAATATAACCAAAAAGATAATAGTAAAAACATAGGCAATCTTTAAGCTTTTTAGTGCAATATACTGCTCCATTTCGTCCATTTTTTTAAATCCCTTCATTTTGAAGACCTCCTTTATAAATGTAAAAAGTTCTTTACATTTATTATATAATTATATTACTAAACTATTCTTCAAAATGTCAAGGTGTTTTTACATTTTCACCAATAATTCTTTGACTCCCTTTTAATTTCAGTTATATTAAGCTGTTCAATTTATTATAACACGTATTTTTTTAATGCCTCTGCTACACCATCCTCATCATTTGTTAGGGTTACATCCTTTGCATGTTTTTTCACATCTTCTGGAGCATTCCCCATAGCTATGCCAAGTCCAGCATATTCTAACATATCTATGTCATTATAATTATCACCCATAGTTATGATTTCAGCTCTGCTTACATCAAATTTCTTTTGCAAACAGCTAATAGCAGATGTTTTAGTTGTATTAGCTGGCATAATTTCTAAGTATGTTGGTTTTGATGGATATATATTTAAATCATTAACTTTAATATTTTCTTTTAAGAAAGTTATTTTATCAGCATTCCCCATACACAAAATCTTATTTGGTCCTGTGCCTTCCTTTTTCCATAACTCTATTAAACCTTTAAAATCTGCGATTTTAGGAATAATATTTGTTATTTCACTTTCCTGCATAGCCCAATAATCCATTTTCTCTATATACCATTCATCATTTTTATATAAGCTAATATGAATATTATACTTAAGCACTAATTTATATATTTCTTCTAAGTCTAAAACATTTATATATTTCTTTGATATAGTTTTTCCATCCTTATCTAAAACCAAGGCACCACTATAACAAACAATTGGTTGATTTATTTCAAGTTCTTTTTGTAAAAATATTATTCCTTTTGGCATTCTAGCTGAAACCAATATCACAAGCATCTTCTTTTGATTTGCAACTATATTAATTGTATCTTTTACTTCTTTAGAAATTTTGTGATTAGAATTTAATAAAGTTCCATCAATATCTAGGCATATCATTTTAAAATTTCCCATAAACTCATCCTCCTAAAATATACTAAGTAATGATTAATTTAATATCATTTGATTGTATAATATTTGCAAAGACAGCTGGCGGCATTTTATCAGTAATAATAACATCGATTTGTTCCCAATCTACACCTTTATAATAACTTAAACGTTTAAACTTCTCATATTCAGCAAGAATAATTACTACATCAGATTTTTTAGCAGCTGCTTGTTTAATGAAAACATCCTCTTCATCTACATAATAAATGCCATCTTCTGTTATGGCAGCTGCTCCTAAAAATGCAATGTCAAACCTTATACCGTCAAAATAACTTATACAATTGGGTGTATAAAAAAATCTATTTTTCTTATTAAGACATCCTCCAATAGAATGTACAGAAACATCTTCTTTTTCAGAAAGCATTTCAATATTATCCAGAGAATGTGTCAATACCCAAATAGGTTTATTTACTTCTTTTGCCAAAAAACTTATTATGGTGGAAACATCAAAAAAATAGTGTTTGTTTTCCTCAATAAATTCTATAGCTTTCTTTGAAATATTTTTTTTCTCTTCAGAATAAGCTTTAATTCTTTCTCTATATTCTTTAATCGTATTTTTTAAAACTGGTAAGCTAATTCCTCCATGAGTTCGAATTGCCGTTTCTTGACCTATAAGTTTTAAAATATCACGGCGTGCAGTATCTCTTGATATATTAAACATTTCACAAATATCATGAATGGACATTGCATTATGTTCATTTAAGTATTCTAATATTTTTAAAAGTCTTTCTTCTTGATACATTAAATCACCTTCTATACTTATTATAAGTATTTGTAAGTAATAAATCAACATTTTTAAGTGATTATAAGTATATGCAATTTCTCAATCATGAAAAATCATCAGCTGAAACTGCTATTGTGGGAGTTCTTTATCAAGTAAAGTAAAAAAATTTTCAATGTTTTCTTTATCTTTTGAACTTCCATATAAGTTAACACTGAAAGTTATACTGTCCTTAAAGCTTGACAAAGCTAGCTGAAAATGTGGTTTATATTTAATTGAGCCACTCATAAATGCTTGGTCTATTTCTGTACCTTCAAATATAAGCCTTTGAGAGTCCAATATTCCTATGTTAGTCATACAAATTAAAGGATTTTTAAGATTTTTCTCCACCAAATAACTACTGAGTTTATAATTGAAGATTCCAAAAGTCACCAAAAGCTTCACAACGCCATTTAAGCCGATAGCTTTGCTTTTTTTTAAATTCATATCTTTATTAACTTTTACTACTGTATCATAAAAATTATCATTAATATTATGATCAATGTGGGTTATGGCAGTAGACGAAAGATTATACAATGCGTCAAACTTTTTATCTTTAAGGTTTCTACGCATATCAACCATTATAGGAATATTAAGTTCACTTTTAGAATCTAAATCTAGCATATTATAAAGAACTCTATAATATGCTGCTAAAACCACATCGTTTAATGTAACGTTATGTTTTTTATAATATTCTTTGATTAATAAATATCTATCTTTAGGTATTTTATGAGTCAAAATAAAAGGATTAGTTTCTTTTTCTTCACTCATTGGAAATTTATACGAACTATTTTTATTACTTTCTTTATTTTGTAATACTAATGCCTTTACCTTATCTTTTAATGTAAATTGCTTATTAATTCTTTTTAAGCTTCTATCTCCGTTAATTATATAATCCGGTGAATAATTAGAATTCCTAATAAGCTTTGAATACAAATCACTTAACATATACAAATACTCCTTAAAGCCAGCAGCATCACAAATCATATGATTCATAATAATGGATAATGAATCTTTGCGCGAGGTTAATACACAGGCTTTCATTTGAGGAGCAGTAAATTTATTTGTTTTAGATGTTATAAAGCTATTAAATTCAACTTCATTATCCGTAAAAATTATCACATCTTTATATCTTGAAGCATCTACCTTTTCCCAATAAGGACGGCCTTTATAAGTCACATAGCTGCTTCCAAGAATAGGTACTACCTCTAACATTAAAACTATTGATTTTTTCATAATATCCTTATTAATCTTACCCTCAAAGTTTATTACACAATGAAGTTGATGGTCATTAAATTTAGTGACCTTAAATAAAGATTCAACTTGATCAAAAATTTCAGCATCAAATCTCACTACCTTTGCCCCCTAAAGCTACTTTGCTTTATTAGTTTTATTTTTTAGTATGCGTTTATATTCATACATACGTTCATCGGCAATTTTTAATAACTTCTGTAACTCTCTTGCTTCTGCTGGAAATTTAACAATACCATAACTATAGCTACAAATTATTTTGCTTTCCTCAAAAATTATTGGATTATTATTAAAGTGTTCAATTAAGCTATCAAATTTATTGACTAAGCTTTGTAAATCTACATTGAAGAAAACTCCAACGAATTCGTCTCCTCCAAACCTTCCTATAATATCGGAAGCTCCCTTTAAACTACTTATTCCATTTGAAAATGTTTTAATCAATTCATCACCAACTAAATGACCATAATTATCATTAACCAATTTCAGTCCATTTAAGTCAAAAATCGCTATAAAAAACTCTTGTTTTTCTGCATTATCATTATAAATAACAGAATTAAGTGATTGTTCAAGATAACTTCTATTATATACATTGGTCAATTTATCATATCTAGATAAATATACAGTTTGTTCATAAAGTTTATGCTTAGAAATTGCAATGGATACCTGATTTCTCATGTATTCCATTAGTTCTATATCCCCAGCATTAAAAATATTGTTATAGCTACTATCAATGTTTAAAAAACCATATAATTGATCATCAACAATAATAGGTGAACTAATAGCAGATTTTATTTTTTCCCTTCCTTTTGTATCTAATATCTTTATATTTGGGTTTTTGTCAATATCATTACAAACTACTGTTTCATTAATATTTTTACCGTTATTAAACCACGTAAGGTGGTCATCAAGCATAACTTCAAATTTCTTAACCTCCTCTGAGGCATAACCTTTAGCTACAGCTATTTTTAAATTTTTATCATCATCTAAAAGTAATATAGAACCACAACTTCTTTCATCAATACAACTAATAACCTCATCTAATATTAGTTGAAGTAAATTATTAATATTAGCTGCTCCATTGATGGAATATCCTATTTTCAGCATTGATTCCTTTAACTTTAATAACTTATTTATTTTTTCCTTATCCTTTTTCTGTTCTGTAATATCTATTGCAATACAAAACAATCCATTAGCATCTCCAGCTTCGTTTGCAACAACTGATTTGCTAAAAATCATATCATGATATGTGTTATCATGATATTTAAGTTTTGATTCATAAACTTGAGTTCCCTTTTTCTCTATTAACTTCTTATTTTCATTTTCATTAATTTCTGCTAATTCCTTTTCATATATTTCATAAACAGTTTTTCCTATGATTTCTTCTTTATTTTTACCTAAAAATTCTGCAAAGGCAACATTGCAATGGTTATATACTATATGTTCATCCATATAACATATAGGGTTAGGAATAGCATCTATAAGTGTTTCAATAAAATTCAAATTATCAGATACCTTTTTCTTCTGCAGCTCGATTTCAGTAATGTCATGAAACATTAGTATTTTCCCAATTACTTTACGAGATTTTTCATATACATTGTTAATATTCATCTTATAATACCTTAATGAGCCTCCATTTTTTATGTTCACTAAACATTCATTGTAAGTATCACTATCTAAAGCTTTTAGTACTGTTTTATAATCCTTAAGCACCTCATGAATTTTTTTGTCTCCTGGCTCTATATCCTTCAATTCTGAAATAATATTTTTTGATGAGTTGTTAAGATTAACTATGTTATTATCAAGATCTAGTATTATAACCCCATCTGAAATACTAGAAAATACCTTCTCCATTGCTATTGGGGTAAGTTTTAAAAGTTTAAGTTTTAATATTGCAAAACTACTTATTATTGCTGAAAAAGAAAGTGCAAGTGGACATAAGTCCATATGAAACTGAAATAATCTAAACGTATAAATAACATCTGAAATCCATGGAATTATCCAAGCAATTATTAGAAATAATATCTGTTTTCTTATAATTGTTACTGCTTTAAAATAAGCCTTTATAAAAATCACTAGGCCTATAACCATTAATACATATGTGTACACAGTATGCACCCAATAAAAGGGACCATGTATTACTTCTAAAATAGGAAAGACTCCTTGATTATTCATGTACATTTTTTTATAAAACAGATGATGAAAATCATTTGTAAAATTCATTACTAATGTAGTTAAAGGTACAATATATAATGCTATTAGGATTCTTTTTTTAATCTTTTCTATATGACCGGTAAAACTAAGTACAAACATTAACCATATCACACCTAGAAAAGAAGCACCTAAATATTCTACTTTAACCCAAAACTTTACCCACTCAATGTTTGTGCATAGTATTTCAAAAGCATATCCAAGTGCATAAATAGCTACAGGGAGTATATATATAGAAATATATACTTTGTCTTTTTTCCATGAAAAATATCCTATGTAGAGTAACTCTAATACTGATGCTAATAGCATTAAACTAATTAAATCGTTTATTTTCAAGAGAGTATCACCTCATAATTTTTATATTAAAAACATAAACGCCTGTAATCAGCTATGAAAGCTACTCACAAGCGATGGTGAATATGTATACTAATAACTTAAAAAGGATTGTCAAACCCTTTTTCCAACAGATTCTCTAGATCATCGCTTAAAAGCGGCTTACTATAAACATAACCTTGAATTATATCACATTTTTTTTCTTTCATCACTTTTAGTTGATCCATAGTTTCAATACCTTCTGCTACAACTTCCATGCCTAACTTATGTGCCATTTCTATAATTCCATCAACTATAGCTCCCAGTTTATCATTTACACAAATGTCATCAATAAAAGATTTATCAATTTTTAAAGTATCAATTGGTATAGTCCTCAAATAATTTAGGGAAGAATATCCTGTCCCAAAATCATCTAGTGCAGTTCTTATTCCAATGTCCATCAATTCCTGCAAAATCCTTACGTTATTGTCCAATGACTCCATTAAAACACTTTCTGTTATTTCCAATTCCATGAAATTAGGATTTATTTTATATTTTTCAACAAGTGCTTTAACCTTTTCAACAAAATCATGCTGCTGAATTTGCAGTGAAGATACATTTATAGACATACGCACATCTCCATACCCTTTATAAAACCACTCTGCCTTTTTAGCAATTGCAGTTTCCATAATCCAATCACCTATTGGTATAATAAGACCAGTCTTCTCTGCTAGCGGAATAAACTCACCTGGAGATACAAATCCAAGTTCTTCATTTTTTAGTCTAACAAGGGATTCAACACCTATTATTTTACCAGTTTCAATATCAACTTGAGGTTGATACTGAAGGTAAAAATCATTTTTTTCTATTCCACTTCTTAATGCCTTTTCAATTACCATATCCTTCAAGATTTTTTCTGACATTTCTTCACTATAAAATTCAAAAGTATTTTTACCTTTTTCTTTAGCTTTATACATAGCCGTATCCGCATTCTTTAAAATGACATTTTTATCTTTACCGTCTAAAGGAAAAATACAAATACCAATACTGCAGGTTATATACACCTGTCTATTATCTAAAACAAAATATTTATTAAATATGTTTAGTACTGCATGAGTTAAATCTATTACTTGTTTTCTAACTTTAACATCACTCATAATAATTAAGAATTCGTCTCCACCTAATCTGTAAAGAGCTTCATTTTTATTTAAAAGAGCCTTTATTTCAATGCAAATTGCCTTTAAAAGTTTATCACCAATATCATGTCCTAACGAGTCATTAATCTTTTTAAAATCATCAAGATCTATAAATAATACTGCACCTAATTTATTATCTTTTACGCTTTCATTTATTGCATCTTTAAGCTTGCTCATAAGTGTAGTTCTATTTGGAATTCCTGTTAAAGAATCAAAATAGGCAAGTTTGCTTATTTTATCATTTGCTTCCCTAATACTAGTTGTATCAGAAATAATACCTGTAAGTTTAATAGGATTTCCTTCATTATCTCTAATTATCCTAGCTCTTATTAACGCCCACTTTTTCTCACTACCTTTAGTTGTAAGCTTAAGTTCTTCTCTATAATATTGTGACCCAGCAATACACTTTTTATAATTGTTTATAATTGTTTCAAGTTTATCATCTAAAACAATTATTTTCAAAAGTTCACTGATATCTATATTTTTATTGCTGTATCCCGTTAATTCTTCCCATTTGTCAGACGCAAAAAAAGTATTTGTTTTTATTTCCCACTCCCAAATTACATCATTTATTCCATCTAAAGCTTGTTTAAATCTATCTTCGCTTATAGCTAATGCATTCTGATTTTCCAAAAGTTCCTCATATTGAGACCTCAATTCTTCCTCAGTTGCAGACAGCTCTTCATATACGGCAGATAACTCTTCATAACTATTGCTAAGCTTTTTTATCATCTTATTGAAATTGTTTGATAACACTCCTAATTCATTATTTGAATTATAATCACAAGTTTCTGACAAATTACCATTTTCCGCTTTATTCATTACAGTTATTAATTTGTTAACTGGATTAGTTATTGATTTTGAAAAAAGTATACTAATAATTGAGGCTATTATTAGCATTAATATAGTTATACCTATTATAAAGTAAAATTCCAATTCTGCTGTAGAATTTACTTCACTTATATTTTGTGAAACAGCTAAAATCCAATTTATTTTTGGTATTACAGTATATCCAAAATATTTTTGCTTTCCATTGTATGTATATGTATCAAATTTAGTATCGATTTGGTTTAAATATGACTTTGTAGCTACCACTTTTTTTAAGACTAAATTATCGACTTTTTTCCCTAATTTAGCCTTATCAGGATGTGCTATCATAATGCCATTGTCATCCACTAAATAAGCATATCCTGTATTACCAATTTTAATATTTGCTATAAATTTATCAAAAGCTGAAATTTCTATTGCATTACAATATAAACCAATTATATTTTTCTGTTCATCAACAACTGGACTAGCAATAACAATTATATTTTTATTGCTGATTTTAGACTTTATTTCGTCACTTATTACAGTTTGTCCACTTATTGCTTGTTTAAAATACTCCCTATCTGTTACATTTAGCATTAATCCTTCTGAACTACTATCAGCTATAATATTACCATTTAAATCACAAACAAAAGAATGCTGAACATCATTAAGCTCTTCAACTCTTGAAGCAAGCAGTTTATCAACACCTAAAGAGTCTGCATTATATACAAATTGTTTTAAATCCTCAGATTTTTTTGTTTCTTTTAATAGTCTTGCAACACTTTCTATCCTTGCTGAAAGTTCCACTTCTTTTACCTGTGAATTTATAAAGGTATTTAATGCATTACCCTCTACTGAAGTCACCTGAACTATATGCTCCTTACTATCTTTAGTCGCAGTCATATATGTATAATTATAAATTATATAACATAATAACAGCATTGGAATTGAAATTAGTGTAATCATTGTTATTGGTAACTTCTTCTTTATATACATAACTTCCTCCATACATACTTCCTATATTTCGGCTTAATATTTTTAAAGTATTAATAATAAATAGCCAACATGTACAACTTATACTTTAGTAAATTAGTTAAAATATCTCCAATAAATCGGCAATCATATTTTTAGTTATTATATCATATTGAGGGCAAAATTGTAATATCCGGGTTTATAATTCATCGTATATCGCTGAAAGGTATATTTTAAGAAGATAACGAATCTCGGAGGCGCTTTATATCGCTTATAGGAGGCAATCCAAACATCCGTGCATATTCCCTGCTAAATTGAGATGGGCTTTCATACCCAACTTGAAAACCAACGTCCGCAGCTTCAGCTGATTCAGAAAATAACAAACGTCTAGCTTCTTGCAATCTTATGAGTTTTTGATATTGTAAGGGACTCATTGCCGTTACTTTTTTAAACTGATTATGTAATGATGATGTACTCATGTTAACTTTTCTTGCTAAATCTTCAATTCTCATTGATTTTGAAAAATTACTATTTATAAACTGAATAACTTTTGCAATGCAGTGTGCATGACTTCCAATCATTGCAAATTGTTTAATAAGATCTCCTTGTCTATCCTGTAAAATTCTATACAAAATTTCACGAATTATCAAAGGCGAAAGGATTGGAATATCCTTAGGTGTATATAAAAGCTTAACAAGTCTTAACACAGCATCAAGTAAATCTGAATTGATTTCATTTACAACTATTCCACGTCCTGAATCCTTCTTGCCACTCCATACCTCATCAGATTCCTTAACAATATCAAGTATTTGCTCAGTATTAAAATTTATTTGAACGCATAAATATGGTCTTTCAGGACTCGCTTGAATTATTTGACCAGTAATAGGAAGATGAACAGATGCAACTAAATATGATGCTGGATCATACTTATAATTTTCATCAGCCAATGTTACAATTTTTGATCCCTGCACAATTACTAATAGCGATGGTTTATAAATAGTATGTAAAGGTTCAGAAACATTAGATGCTCTAAATAACTCCAAAGCAGGTATTGTGGTGGCATATAACCCATCCTCCCTAACAATTTCATTAATCATTGAAACCAGTTTTTCTTGATAAATCGCAATTTTGTTATCCATTTCTAACTCCTATACTAAATATTAATTTATATATAAATTATATTATAGTTTGTAGGATTAGGCAATAATCTTATGTTAATAGGCTATCTTATAATGCACTGTCTGACATATAATAAATTTATATTCCAGAAGGTATATACTGTGTTTTCATTATTTTAAAGAGAAATTAGGAGGATTTTATTATGAATACAACTAAAAAAGAAAGAATTGCAATTGTTACAGGAGGATCACGTGGAATTGGACGTGCAATTTCAAAACGTCTCGCATCTGACGGACAAACAGTAGTTATCGCATATGCAAACAATGCTATTGAAGCTGATAAAACTGTAGAATCTATAATAGAAGAAGGTGGAAATGCTATTGCTGTTAAAGCAGATATTAGTGATGAAGCTGCTGTCAGTAAACTTTTTGACATTACAGAAAAAGATTTTGGCGGTGTAGACATTGTAGTTAACTCGGCTGGTATTATGGAGCTTAATACAATTGTTAATTTCAATCTTGATAAACTTGATAGAATAATTCATACAAACATCCGTGGTACATTTGTTGTTGACCAACAAGCTGCCCGTCGCGTAAGATCTGGAGGTGCTATTATTAATATTTCAACTTCAGTAAAGAAACTCGCATTGCCTACTTATGCTGCTTATGCTGCTAGTAAGGGGGCTGTTGATGCAATCAGTCTTATACTTGCAAAGGAGCTTCGTGGTAAAGATATTACTGTAAATGCGGTAGCTCCTGGACCAACAGCAACAGAACTATTCTTTGAAGGTAAAAATGCAGAGACAATTGACCACCTGGCTAAGATGAACCCTATTGAGCGTCTAGGGGCACCTGAAGATATTGCAGAAGTAGTTTCATTTTTAGCCGGTCCTGCTAGATGGATCAATGGTCAAACCATTTATGTTAATGGAGGAATGATATAAAACTTCGATATTTCGTAAACGCTGAAAGTCCTTGGAATGAACCAAGGACTTTCGATTGTGTAAATATAGAATTTTGATGAATTCATTACATATAGTGTCGCTATAACTTTTCGTGCACTTTAATGCCATTTCTTTTTATGATATAAGCAGGACTGCCTACTACAGTGCAGTTTTGGGGAACATTTTTTACAATGGTAGTATTAGCACCAATAATTGAGTTATCTCCAATGTTTATATTACCTATCACAACAGCTCCAGCATAAATATATACATTGTTACCTATAGTAGGGCACCCCTCGCCTTCTACCCATCCTATTGTTACTTGTTGATTTATCCAACAGTTTTCTCCTATAGTATTTGCAGTTATTACAGTAGAAAAGCCATGCTGAATATATAGTCCACCTCCAATATTGTTATCGGTAATATATAAAGATTTTAATCTAGGATATATTATTTTATTAATACTGTTTAAAAAATATCTGTCTCTACATCTAAAAAATAATAAATTTCGAAATTCCGGTATAGTTAATACTAATAAATGTAAATACATAAATTGTGAATAATTAAGATGTTCAAGTTTATGTATTTTAATCCATCTAGCTATATCTTTATTTATTATACTTTTTTGACTAGTAATATTGAATAAAAGTAATAATGGCAGCGAACGTATCAAACTTACATATAAATAAGCTTTTTTAACCTTATGCATTTATTGTCTCACCTCTTCATGTCATATTATAACATGTTTAGATCCCAAAAGTAATCTTTTATCACCTACATCCCTTTGTAACATAAATGCTAAAGGAATATAAAACCATATACGGATTAAATCGTACTTTTTTATCCATTTGGGTACATTTATCATAAGTATGTGAATCTATAGTTTCATCTATGTATTATTATTTCTTAATCTTAATCAAAATAAAACAGTTCTTGAAATTTCTTATCTAATGCTATGGAAAGTATTAATGCTAGCTTTGCTGTGGGACAAAATTGACCTGTTTCAATAGAACGAGAAAGTACATGGTTCTGTGTAAATTAGAATAAAAAGGAACATCTCCTGTATATTTTTCATTGGGAAGAATATCTCTTACAGAAGGCATAATCGGTATTTCGTAAATGCTGAAAGTCCTTGGAATAAACCAAGGACTTTCGATTGTGTAAATATAGCTAAAAATTATAGAATTTCTACATACCCTTCTGTTCCATGCACACGAATTTGATGTCCATCTTTTATAAGTTTGGTAGAATTTTCTACTCCGACAACTGCCGGTAAGCCATATTCACGTGCTACAACAGCTCCATGGGTCATAAGTCCACCAACTTCAGTAACTAAGCCTTTTATGGATACAAATAATGGTGTCCAGCTAGGATCAGTAAAAGTGGTTACTAATATGTCTCCAACTTCCAAATCAGCATCTTCCATATTTAAAATAACACGTGCTCTACCTTCTATAAATCCAGAAGAAACAGCCAATCCTGCAATAGCTCCATCTGGCAGATTTTCTCGTTTGTATCTACCTGTAATGATTTCACCTTCAGAGGTTATAACACGTGGTGGTGTTAATTTCTCATTTAATTTATGTTCTCCTTTCCGTTTCCCTATAATATCATAATCAAGTTTATTGGTGTGTACCACTTCGCGAAGTTCTTCAAAAGTAAGGTAGTAAATATCTTTTTTTTCATGAATAACACCGTCTTGTACGAGTCGTTCCGCTTCTTTCATTAAAGCTTGCTTATAAACAAAGTAGCGACTAACCACGCCGTATTTTGGGTATTCACGGTAACCGATAAAATTGCGAATTAGGTCAATCATTTGTTTTGTCTCTTTGGCTTTTTCTTTACCATAAGGTAACTGTATCAATCTATCCAATAGTTCTTGTTCTTTCTTCAAAGATTCCTGTCGCCCTTGCTCAAATTTCTTTTTACCAGCATTAGACTCAAAGTTTTTGATATTGTTGAGAATCATAGGAACAAGTGTAATTGGTTTTTCGCTGAAGCGGGTTCTAGTTATATCGATTTCTCCACTGCATCGCATTCCGTATTTGCTCAGAAAAGACAAGATTGCATCCCTAGTTTCCTGTCCACCATGAAGCTTAACCAGTTCCTCCAAAAAATCATCATCTTTTACATGTTGCAAATACTCAATTACTTCTGGATAAGGACGAATCACATCTGCCACATCCATTAATTCAAGTCCCATTTCCGAAGTAATATTATTTGGTACAGATTGTGAAACAATGTCTGCTGCATTTTTCTCACCTAACCACTGGCTCATTTTTTCATTTACCCACAATGAGGCATTTATAGCAGCCATAAATACAGCTGAACTTTTTGGGTCAAATAAAATCTTCTTTAACTCATTTATGTCTTCCAAAATAAAATTGATTAAATCTGTTCCAGCTTTACTTTGGATTTTTTGTTTCAACTCTTCTATGGAAACTTCACACTTCTTAATCAAGTCAGAAACAATTGCCGGGTTGCTTTCGATTTGCAACTCTGAATTCGCAGGCGACACACTTTTATTTTGTTTTTGCTATCATTCTGTTCCTCTTTATCATCTGGCAAACATTTTATAAAATCTTTCTCTATTATTTTCATCATTGCATCTTTTGTGAGCGGATCATGTTGTTCCATACTATTTAACAACATTTCCCTTCTATCTGGTGAAGCCAGCATTTGTGCCACATCAACAAACAACCTTCCACCGGCTTTAAATCTGTGACCAAAAGATACTAACTCCATTAAAGACATTCCCAATGGTTTCAATGGGTCTGTCATCATTTGTTGATGTCCCACAGATAAATATACATGTTTTTCTTCATCATTCGCTTCAGGAATTGGATATAAATTTGTGATTGGACGACTCTGGACAATATAAAATGTATCATCATACAAACACCATTCCATGTCCTGTGGGCATCCGAAATGTTTTTCAACATTTCTACCTATTTGTGAGAGGTTCAAAATCTGTTCATCCGTAAGTGCTTGCCTATACTGCATCTTTGGCTCAATCTCCTGCTCTTTTGTGCCTCCATTTTTCAAGGCATAAATAGCCAGTTTCTTGCTAGATATCTGCTTATCAATAACTTTGCCACTCTGTACTTTATAGTTATCAGGGTTCACTAGCCCTAATACTAAAGCCTCGCCAAGTCCGAAGCTGGCATCAATAGATAACGCCTTCCTATTAGAGGTGACGGGATCTGCAGTAAACAAAATTCCTGATGCCTCAGAAAACACCATCTTCTGAACTAACACAGATATGTTTTCTTTAAGGTGATCAAAACCATTTTGAAGCCGATAAGTTATTGCTCTCTCGGTAAACAGCGATGCCCAGCACTTGCTTATATGCTTTAGGACTTCTTCTAATCCAATGATGTTCAAATACGTATCCTGCTGACCGGCAAAAGAAGCTGTTGGTAAATCCTCTGCAGTTGCACTTGAACGCACGGCATAGGCATCTTTTTCACCAAGCCTTGTAAGACAAATTGCAATCTCTTCTTGAATATCCTTAGGAATAGATAAGCTTTCGATGACCATGCGAATTTTCTTGCTAACTTTACTAATTTTCTCCTTATCTTCTACTCTAAGATGCGATAATTCCTCTAACAAACCGTTTAGTTCCTTGCTCTCTCCAGTTATCCTTTTATAGGCTTCTGTGATAACACAAAAACATTTTGGAACTTTTACCCCAGGAACCTTTGATAGTTCCCACAGGTTGGCACCCTTGCCCCCTATCACGGAAAGCCTTGTTTTGTCAATTTCTTGAAAGTTAAGCACATATGAATTCATAGTATCTCCTCCATCTTTTCAAGGTTTGAGTGAAACAATTCTCTACGAAGTGACGTCAGTTCATATAATACACACAATATGTAAAAATTATAAGCCTGTTATTTAAAAATTTTGTATGATATAATAAGGATGAGGATTACTATGATTTTTCTTAATATTAATCAAAATAAAACAGTTCCTCAAATTTCTTATCTAATGCTATGCAAAGTATTAATGCTAGCTTTGCTGTGGGACAAAATTGACCTGTTTCAATAGAACTAATTGTTTGACGAGATACACCAACAAGTTCCGCCAATTCACCTTGAGACAATTCTTTTTCTGCACGAGCAACTTTTAATCGATTTTTAAGCACTAATTCATTTTTCATAACATTAACCCCTAGCAAAGAACATTGTAATTAATGCAATAGTTAAAATACCAGAAAAAATCCCAATTATCAAATATCGTTTATTTTTTATGTTTTTATACATATAAAAATCAGTAGCACACAAATATACAAAAACAAATGCACTGAATTGAAAAAATGTTTTCCCATGAATTACTTCCCAAACGCTAAACACTACAGCCAAAATGCATACAACAATACCACCTATGCCAAACGAACGTAGAAATATATTTGCTTCTCTTTCATCTAATCCGCCATATTGCGTTTTCAATAGAATATCTTCTTTTTTCATAATATCTACCTCCAATTTCTTTTATATTTATTGTATTTTATATAGATGTTTATGTCAATTATACTTGTCAATTAATCAAGTATACTTATCAAAAAAAAAATCAATTTTCTTTATATTCCCAGCTTAAAGATTTTTAGACAAACTAAAACACCAGCTAATAAAACTGGTGTGGAGAATGTATATGCTTATGTGTAAATATATAATATGACAACATCACGTCATATTATATATGCTATTTTTCACGTATCTTTACCTTGCTTGTTTTATAGGCAGCTTTCTATTGCATTTCTTGCCCACATTGAATCTCTAAATACAGCTCTTCCCACACCTATAAGATCAGCTTTACCAGAAGAAAGTAAATTTTCAGCAGCCTGAGCATCTATTATTCCACCAGTTAATATAACAGGTATTGAGACAACTTCCTTAATAGCCTCTGTAATTTCCGAAAAATATCCTTGCTCTTTAGATCTACCTGGAACAGTATAACCGCATAATCCACCAGATATATCTAATATGTCTACTCCTGCTTTTTGGAATTCTAAGGCTGCTATTTTACTATCTTCTATTTTTGTTCCTCCTTTCATGTAATCACAAGCTCCAAGTCTAAGAAGAACTGGAAATTCATTGCCTACCGCTTCCTTTACAGCTTTTATGACTTCTAGATGAATTTTTATTCTTCCTAATACATCTCCTCCATATTCGTCAGTTCTCTTATTTGTTATTGGTGAATAAAATTGATTTAAAAGATATGAATGAGCAGAATGGATTTCTACACCATCAAAACCTGCATCTTTTACGCGTTTTGCTGCTGTTTTAAAGGTTTCCACTATTTCTTTTATTTCTTCTTTATTAAGTTCTTTTGGAACATCAGACTTTGTTCGTGGATTAATTATAGCTGAAGGACCTACATTCTCATATCCTCCTGTTGCATCTATATTAGTTGCACTTCCTGCATGATTAATTTGCATTATTGCTTTTGAATTATTTTTATGAATAACCTCAGCTAATTTTTTCAAGCCTTCCATATTGCAATCTTCTGCTATAGAAAGCTGCCCTTCACTGGCTCTACCTTGAGGTGTTATATAGCTATGTTCTATAATAATTAAAGATATATAACCACCTTTAGATTTTTCATTATAATAATCTAGCATTTCCTGACTTACCATCCCATTATCTGATTTTCCAGTTGCCATTGGTGGAAAAATCAATCTATTATTTAAGGAAAGTTTACAGTTATCTAAAGCTTTAATCAAATATGACATTTTCATCACTTCTTCTTTCTTTATTTTAATACTAATTATACAATTCCATAGTTAATAAACACAGTAGGCACTTAAAAGTGATCGGCTATCAAAAAAGTAAGTGTCCCATAGATTTCCTGATAAAGTTCTGTCCCTAGATCTACAGATAAGCTTGTGATAATCATAATACAGCTTGAAGTTCACCTTTAATCATATCATTGTAAAATAATAGGAAGATTTATCTCCAACAGAGCGGATTGTAGCTGCCTTTGAACCCATGTGATATATTTTGCCGCCAATGCTAACCTGGCATTTTCAGGAACTGATCCTGTTAATTTTTGATTATTCTTACCTTTTTCTAAAAATTTACTTGCAAATACGTATAAATTTGATTTTACATCAGTATGATGGATGAGATTGGTAAAATCTTTCTGTTCACTTGCATGTATGTAGGAACATATTAATTTATGCAAAAGAAAAGAACCCTAATTTTATCAAGGTTCTAACTATCTTTCCTTTTCAGCCTTATTATAGTCTCCACGTGCGTAGGGTGCTGATGGTAGACAATCCAAAATATAAAAGATATTCCGAAGTTTACTCAATATTATTCATAAAATTAGGCTTACCTTTAAAAGTAAGCCTTTAAAATATAAATTTTTTAATTATAGCTATCTCATTTCTTGGCCAATAAAATAACCGTACATTCATGTTGCCAAACTTTTTCTACAGACTTAAATCCTGCTTTATAAAGCATTTGTATTTGATTTTCCACAGTACAAGGCGTATCATAATGATAAAATCCATCAGTTATTTCTAATTCTAGACGTATTCTTTCATTTTCCCTAAAATGATAATCTTCATACTCTTGATTTGGAGCTATATAGTCCGTTTCAATATAAAAACCATTTTCTTTTAAACTTTTAAAAATTTTCTTATATAATCCAACTTTTTCTTCATGGGTAAAATGATGAAGTGTTTCTACAGATACAACACCATCAAACACACATACCCCTATATCATAATCAAAGTAATTATCGACAATAAGATTAATTTGATTCAATTTATCACTGTGCTTTTCTTTTATTTTTTCTAACATATCCTTAGATAAATCAATTCCTGTAACTTTAACTGTTGGATTAATTTTAAAAATTTCATCTAACTCTAAACCTGTACCACAGCCTAAGTCAAGCAAATTTAATTCATCAACTTTGGGTATTAATTTCGCAGTCTCAATATAAAATCTATTTGCTCCCTCTACATTATCCATCATGTGTTGCTCATAATCCTCAGCACGATTATTAAAAAAACTACTCATTTCTTCTAATTTCATTTAATCATTCCCTCCAAATGACTTGCTATTTTTTTAAATATTACATTTAAATTATATTATTACCATTTATGAACAACAACCTCAAAAATAATTCTGAAATAAAAATGTGTCATAAAACATAATTGCATTATGACACATTAAATCGCTACTCTTTCTTTTACATTTCTAATTAGAATATATTCTCATTTAACCATATAATATTAGTGTTAAGAGGTCTCTCTTTTAATATGGGATGAAAGTTAGCTAATACCTCTCTTAACATCAAACTAAAAAAGGTTTAATCCTAAGTATTCATTTGATATTTTGCATGCATCAACACTAATATAGTAATTTAGCATAAAAGCCTCTCAATCTGTAGAAACTGCCTAAAGACAATATTAATCTTCATATTCGCAACATAAAATTCCATAATCTATAAAATTTCTGTATTCACTAATTTCATTAACAAAGACATGTTCTCTTCGTTCTCCCTCTTTAATCATTCCGATCTTCTCCAGAACTTTTACCGAACCAATATTACCTGAGATTGTATCAGAATAAACTCTATGTAACTTTAAATTTTTAAACGCCACTTCAACAAGTTTTTTAGCTGATTCTGTACAATAGCCTTTATTCCAATAATCAAAATCAAATATATAAGATAATTCTGCATTATTACATGACTCATTTATATCAAAATTCAGGAAACCTATAGGCTCACTTGATGTTTTTAATACAACTGTTAACATTCCAATAATCCCTTGGTCAAATTTGTCAATTTTTTTCTGCATAAATTTTTCTCTTTCAGAAAATGTTGCATTTTTTATTCCACCCAGAAACTTTTGTACCTCCTCATTCTTGTCCATTTTAATTAATAAATAAGTATCAGAAAGTATAGTCTTTCTGATTATTAAATTATTAGTTTCAAATGGAAGTAATTTAATAAATTTTTCATTCTTCATAAGCAAGCCTTCTCTATCAGTTTTAATCACTTTTCATATTTATTTTATTAAGTAATACTTAGTTTGTTTAATTATTTTTTTCTAGCACATAAATGATATTCATTCCACAATCAAGTGTTCCTTGCATTTTAGTAAAAGCAATTTCTTTTTCTATAATGAATTGCCAAAATTCTTTATCCTGTCTAGCATTTTCTAACGCAGAATCGCCAGCTTGTGTAAATAATCCAGCAGAACTTCTCTCTTTTATAGTGACAGGAAAATGGGCAAATAGTTCATCCATTTCTGAACTTCTCATCATATGGACATAGTGCTTGCTTGGAACAGGATAGTGTTCTTCGTCTTGAATTCCTGTATTAAATACCCACTTTGTAGCTTCAATTCCAAATTGGTCTTTTTCATACCTAATGCCATCTAAGTAATATAGTGATGCACCGATAAAACTCATAGCACCTACAATCAATGTTCCGCCGGGCTTTAGAACTCTTAGCATTTCATTTATGCCATCTTTTTCTTTATCTAATAGATAGTTTATTACTCCACCAATGCAAACAATACAATCAAAAGATGAATCTTCAAAAATCTCCATATGTAGCACATCTAATAAACAAAACTTCTTAATTTTCTCAAACAATGAAAGTTCTTTCATTTTAGATTTATTAAATTCTATCTGATGTGCTGATATATCTCCTACAGTTATTTCTTTGCACATTTGTACAATATCTTTTGTGTATCGTCCAGAACCAGCACCAATTTCTAAAACCTTGTCATTTTCACTGATATAACGCTTTAATATATCAAAATGCACATGGTAAAGAAGTTCTCCATGTCCGTCTTTTTCAAGACGAGTCCATTCACGGTCTTCATAATTATCATATCTGTTTTTCGGGATTTCGGGGTTGTAACTCATAAAAGCATCTCCTTATAATTTTTAAATTTATAATCGGTATAATGTCACTAATATCGCTTTCACTCATATAACCACCACCCCTCAAAATATAATCAATAATTCTCATTTTTTACTATTATACTCCAAAATATTTGCATTAACTACTCCATTTAATTCAAAAAACACTGACAGCCCCTAAAATCAATGGCTCTCAGTGTATGAATATTTAAGTTTATTACCTTTATTTCATCCAAAGAATACTTGTAACTAACCTTGGGTACAGTCTACTTCCCCTTGAAGTTCCAGTATCACTATTCACTTGATCCGTTGCACAATCTTCACTGCAGCTTACTTGTTGCCAACTAGCATGAACTCTATCCCAAGCTTCCTCACTTGGAAAATTCATATTAAGTATTTCTTTAACTACATATTGGCAAAGGAATATCTTACTATTCCATGTATTTTTGCTTGTAGAAGAAAGTTTCCATCCACCAGAAACCTCATCAATGCAAATGCCAGGTTTCATTATTGTAAGTATGTGCCTTTTAAGTTTCTTTATTAAAGCTCCATACATTCCATCTTCACTAACTGATGAAGTATCTCCTACTATATATGGATATACAAGTGCTTCTACAGCTGGGATTATCCTTGAAGTGTTTCCGTTTTCAAAAACTGCTGGTATATACTGTTCTTCATCATTAAATTCACTTGCTATTTTACTTGCTGCTGCCTTTGCTTTTTCTAAGGATTTGTCTGAAAGATCTTTAAAACCATATTCTTTAAATATCTTTTCAAGTAATACATATGAAGACCAGCTTTTTAATCCAAGGTAAAGATTGTTTCTAGCTTGACCAAGACTTACATCAAGGCTGTCATAAGTTGTTATTTCAGAACCCTCTTGACATCTTGTACTATCTATATCCATTATTCCATCGTTATTTTTATCTCTTGCACTTAATGACTCAAAGCATTCCACAAAAATCTTTACATTATTATTAAGCCATTCTTTATCATTCATCTTTAATGCATAAACTGCTCCAGTTAATATCCAGTTTAACAATTCTTCATGTGTCATATAACTGAAGCAACCATCTAGATTTGGAAGTTCATATGAAGAATATTCCTTTGGAGAAAAACCATTAGAAACTCCCATATCATGGGTAAAGGCTAACCCAGCTTGGTCGTGATAACTATATCTTTCTACAAATAAGTCTAAAGAATTTTTTATTGTCCATGGATGGAATTTCATTTCGTAAAAAATATGGTCTACCGTTAGATCAAAGGTATTCATCATTATATATTCACCTTCATTAACAACCCATAGTGCTGAGCCATCCTTCTTTTTCATTAGCTGACTGCTAGCATGATAACTATGCGTTGCATGAGCTATTAGAAATTGTCTATACTCGTTTAATTTGCTTTCCTGAAGTTCTTTGTCCCTTTGTTTTGCCATATCTAAATAATAATGGACATTTTCTAAAGCAAAATCAATTACATCTTCTAGCGATTTAAACAATCCGCTGTAGTAAAAATCGGTATCAATGCCTGTAGTGATAGTACCTTCCTTATATGTTGCCAGTGCAATTGTATACGTCTTTACAGTACCTGCAGGAACTTTGAAAATTAAAGCTGGAGCTGTGCCCAAATCATGATTCTGATAATTGTCATTTGCCCAAGAAGTTAATATATCAAGCCTTGATAACTCCTTTATATCACCAGAATTAACAGTTGCAAATCCATAGCTTCTTTCACATGCTGCACCAAGGTACTTTCCTTGTGTAGTTATTGACAATCTCCTCTTAGGCCCTTCTATCCCAAATATCATTTCTGCATCCGTAGTTTTGTCACTATTATCAAAAGTAAGTTGCGCAAATATTACTGGAGCAAAAGCATACTTTTTTTCTTTTTCTGTCATAACTGTAGGCTCCTTAACATATCCAAAAGGAGTTATTATAGAAAACTTAAGTCTTTCTGCAGTCCAGGTATCTGAAGCCCATCCCATTTTCCTATTTATTTCAGCTTCAGAAAAAATTTTTATAGGTTTATTTTTTTTCGTATTGTTCACTTCTCCCGTAAACTCTTCCTCAGCATTATTATTTATAGTACAAAATGGGAGAAGCCTAATCATTTCTTCTTGCTTATAACCTATATAAACATTATTTTGTGGTGGCCTTACATCATTTAATACAAAACCTCCTCCTATACCTATTTTTCCTAGCATAAAGCTTGAAAATGCTCCAAAAGCACTGTGGT
This sequence comes from Clostridium acidisoli DSM 12555, assembly GCF_900176305.1. GTDB lineage: Bacteria > Bacillota > Clostridia > Clostridiales > Clostridiaceae > Clostridium_I > Clostridium_I acidisoli. The sequence continues at coordinate 479,891 of NZ_FWXH01000003.1, read as the reverse complement.
GAGCATAAAATGATTTATTTTCCATGTTCTATCATCCTTTCAATAGTGTATTTTTAATTTCCCATCTGAAACCTCAGTTATCAACCTTTTATAGCTCCTGCAACCAAGCTCTGCTGAACCTGTTCACTTAGTAACGCGTATATAATAATGGTTGGGACTGTTGCAATAACAAGTCCTGCGCCAATAGGCCCCCAGTTAGTTAAATATTGTCCCGAAAGTGACATTATTCCTACAGTTAATGTTTTTTTAACATCATCATTGATAAAGGTGTTTGCAAACATCAGCTCATTCCACGAAGAAAGATAGGTAAAAATAGCAATGGTAGCAAGCGCCGGCCTTACAATAGGAACTATTATTTTCATAAATATCTGATATACATTGCAGCCATCAATGCAAGCTGCTTCCTCAAGTTCACTAGGTATATTGATCATGAAACTCGTTAAAATGAATATGCCCATAGGTAAGGCAAATGCAACATACGGTAGTATAAGCGCAAAATAAGTATTTAAAAGTTTAACTTTTTGAAGAATTATAAAGATTGGGAGTAACGTTGCATTTATTGGTATCATCATACCCATTAAGAATATAAACAACACAGGTTTCCTTAATTTCCATTTCATACGTGCAATAGCATATGATGCAGATGCTATTAAAATACTTGATACAATAATAGTTACTCCAGTAACTATAACACTATTTAAGAAATACCTAAATACATTGCCGCTTGTTAAGGCAGTAGTGTAATTTGATATTAGCCATTTGTGTGGCAGTCCCATTATGTTGCCTCCGAAAATCTCATCGTTGCTTTTAAACGAGAAAAGTAGCAGCCAAAAAAGAGGATATATTTGTATAAAAGCCCATACACTTAAAAATATGAAGAGTATAGTTTTTCCCAAAGAAAAGTTTCGAAATTTGGAGACTTTTTCTGATTTTCTTCTATTATTTAAAATGTTTTTCATATAGTCCACGCTCCTTAACCTAGTTATTTTCTTTTCCGAAAAGTCTATTAATCAAGATTGTACATATAAAACATTCCACTACAATAAATATTGCCATTGCACTTCCATAACCATATTGATATTTACTAAATATATCGGTATACATAAGTGTTGTTGGAACTTCACTAGCATGCATTGGACCTCCATTAGTAAGTACATATATTAGATCAAAAGATTTGAATGATCCTATTACAGCAAAGACGACACACACCTTAAGTATTGGCTTTATAAGTGGTATAGTTATTTTGAAGGCTATAGTTGACTCGCTTGCACCGTCAATCCTTGCAGCTTCATATATATCTGGAGAAATTGACTTAGCAGATGCATACATAAGAAGCATATGATAACCTATGTATTGCCACAAAATAGGTATAAATACGGCACCTAAAACCGTATGGGTACTGGCAAGCCATTGGTTTTCTAGAAATTTTAAACCCATTTTTGAAAGTACGAAATTTAAAAGACCATAATCTGGGTTATATATTTTCATCCAAAGCTGTCCTACAATAACAGTTGCTAAAATTACAGGTATAAAATACACTGTCCTAAAAAACTTTTCGCCGCGTATTCCTCTTGCTAAAACAAGCGCGAAGAAAAGTGAAATTGGAAGTTGAATGCAAACAGATAATACAGCCAGTAATACCGAATTCTCTACAGATTTTAAAAAGCCATCACTATTATTTACAAACAGGTCTTTATAATTTTGCAGCCCTATATAAACTCCTTTGCTTATGCCATCCCACTTAAGTAAACTATACTGAAAAGAGAAGAAAATCGGGAGCAAAACGATTACAAAAAAGATAAGAAATGCTGGAAAAACAAATAAGAATATTGCCTTTTTGTTCCTCAACATATTTTCCATATACCTATCAACTCCTTATAGTAAATTAATTGCCTTATATTAATGATAACTGTTTTATTTAAATTTTTAATATAATTTTTTTACCAGAATCTTTAATTTTTTTACCAGAAATGTTGTATATTATTTAGATTTAAAAATTGCGAATAGTAAAAAAATTAAAGAAGTCTGTAAAAATATTTTATGTTAATTTACCAGTTTATGAATTATTATATTTATGGAAACATTTACAAATTTAATTATTTAAAAGGTGGGAGAAGAATGAACAGATTCGGAAAAAATTTAGCAATTCCTCTTTTGGTTGGTTCTATGTTATTCGGTCTTGCAGGATGTCAATCGTCAAGCACTAGTGGTAGTTCCTCAGATAGCTCTTCAAAAAAAGTAACCTTAACTTTCTGGAACATTGCAACTACTGATCCTGGAAAAACAGCAGTAAATACTGTTGTAAGTCAATGGAATAAGGAGAATCCAAACGTTCAGATTGTTACAAGTGTATCAGAAAACAACGCATATAAGACAAAAATTAAAGCAGCTGTTGCAGCAGGTGATGCCCCTGACATAATTTATTCATGGGCAGGCGGTTTTACTAAACCTTTTGTAACCGCTGGCAAGATACTTCCTTTGGACAGTTACCTCAATGACGGTACAAAGGACAAGATGCTCCCTGGAGCATTAACAAATGTAACTTACAATGATAAGGTTTATGGATTGACATATAATCAGCAAGCTGGAGCATTGTATGTTAACAAGGATATGTTTGATAAGAATGATATAAAAGTGCCAACTACCTTTGATGAATTGTTGACTGCAGTTAAAGCCTTCAGGTCAAAAGGAATTACACCAATGGCTGTTGGTGAAAAGGATGAATGGCCTGGAATGTGGTACTATGATATGATAGCCCTTCGTACAGCAGGTTCCAAGCTTAGCCTAGATGCTCTAAATAAAAAGACATCTTTTGATAATCCGGCATTTGCAAGTGCTGCAGAGAAACTCCAAGAACTTGTTAAGGCACAAGCCTTTGACCAAGGTGCATTGAGTATTACAAGAGATGATTCCGTAGAACAATTAACTCAAGGAAAGATTCCGATGTACTTTGGAGGAAACTTTGACGCTGGAACTATCGATGCTTCACCAATGAAAGGCAAAATAATTCCAGTAAAATTCCCATCAATCAGCGGTGGAAGCAGTGAGACTTCTGATTATCTTGGCGGTGGTGCGGATTGCCTTCTTGTAAACGCTGCCACTAAGGATAAAACAGATGCTGTAAAAGCAGTTAAATTCCTAGCTCAAAATCTTTCTTCACAGTTCTATTTATCGGGTGCAGGTCTTCCTGAATGGAAATATGATAATGTTGATCAATCAAAGATCGATCCAATTTCAAAACAGATTATGGCTGATATAGTAACTGGAGCAAATGCAAGTGTTCCAGCTTGGGACCTTTATCTTGAAGGTGCAGATGCACAAAATCATCAAGATCTTGTTGCTAAAATCTTTGGTAAACAGATTACACCTGAAGATTTTACTAAACAAATGCAAGCACAGGTTGGCGCAAACAAATAATACTGGACATTAGTAAAAAAACTACCAGACTGATTTATCAGTCCGGTAGTTTTTTTAATTATTAGATATAGAAATTCTAATTTACTGATTTCATTTTATAAGGCCCATTATCTATAAATTTATTAATAATATATTTCTTGTATTCACTTATAGATAGACCTGTATATTTTTTAAAACAAGTAGAAAAATAATTGGAGTCTGAAATGCCAACGCTATCAGCAATTTCAAAGGCTTTCATATCTCCTTGTTTCAAAAGCTCTATAGCCCTTTCCATACGTATTTTTGTAAGATATTCTACAAAACTTATACCAATCTCCTTTTTAAACATGCGGCTTAAATAACTTGGGTTTAGATACAAGTGTTTTGCCATCAAAGAAAGTGACAGTTTATTGTTTTCAAGATTGTCATCAATATATTTTTTTGCTTTTATTATTATACAGTCACTTTTACATGTTTGCTTAACGTTAATTATTTTAATGGATTTTAATGCCTCTAAGGCTTCTTTATATGAAGCAGGGATTTCACACACATGTTTTTTTATTTCTCCAAGTCCAATACTCACGGGATATTCTATATTTTCACCTATTTTGGTTTTTAAGATTTCACATTTTTCAAAAAGATCTATATTTTCATTATTATTCAAGATAATAATTCTGTTTAGTGTATCATAAAAAACATAGATAAATTCATTTTCCTGAAATACATCCTTTATCATGTTCGTTATTTTTATCTTCTGTATAAAATATGTTCCAGTGTTTACATTATCATCATATGTACTTGAACTGTTAATTTCTACTGCGGCAACTTGAACACCTTGATACTTAAAACGTAGCCCTAAAAACAAAGCCCTGTTTATGATTTTTTCATTTTCCAAATTTCCGCTTATAAGCTCAATAAGAAACTTTTCTTTAATGTAAGGAAGGTTATCGCTTAATTGTTTTTTTAGTAAATTATATTCATTAGAGCTCTCCCTTTCATAATCAATAATATTTTTAAGTTTGGATGCAGCCTTAAAAACCTCATCATTATTTATTGGTTTTAGCAAAAAATCTGAAACTCCAATTTTTATGCTTTTTTGGGCATATCTAAAATCGTCATATCCTGATAATATTACAATTTTAGTTTTAAACCGTCTTTGGATTACCATCTCACTAAATTTAATACCGTCAATTATTGGCATATTTATATCTGTAAATAAAATATCCGGTGACAATCCTTCAACAAGTTCCATTCCTGAAATAGCATTTTGTGCTTCCCCTACTATTTCCATATTAAAAATTTTCCAGTTTATACACTTTTTGATTAAATTTATTTCAAGGGGTTCATCATCAACTACAACTACCTTAATTTGTTTTGATTCTGTTGACATTATTAAGACTCCTTTGCTCGTGGAATATTGATTGTTATTCTTGTACCAGTACCTTTCTCACTTAAGATATCGATTACATTTTCTGAATCATAATAGATATTTAACCTCTCTATTGTTGCTCTAAGACCAACACCAGTAAATATACCATTTTTAATATTTTTGATTTTTTCCTCATCAATGCCTATACCATCATCCTCCACTGACAATATAATGTAATCCTCATAATACATAGTGTAAATTGAAATTTTACCAGGTCCTAACTTTCCCCTTATTCCATGCTTTATTGCATTTTCAACAAGTGGCTGTAAAGTAAGACGTGGAATTTTAAAATCAAGCACTCTATTGTCAATCTTGATATCTATTGTAAATTTTCCACCTAATCTTATTTTTTGAACTATAAGATAATGTTTTACCATATCTATTTCTTCCTTAATAGTAATCTCCTCATTACCACTACTTAAAAATAATCTGTAGAATTGTCCCAATGCCTTAACAAATTCAAGAGCTTGATCATTTTCTTTGGACAAAACTAATGAACTTATAGCATCAAGTGAATTATAAAGAAAGTGGGGCTTAATCTGAGTTTGAAGCACCTCAAGTTCAGCTTTCCTCTTTGTCTTATGTTCTTCAACAATATCTATAAAAAGTTTCTTGATTTGACGAATCATTATATTATAAATGTCCTTCAGGTCACCTATTTCATCATTACCAGTATTTATATTTACTTCTTTAAATTCACCAAATTTTACTTCCTTCATTGCTTGAGTAAGTTTTCTTATAGGCTTAGTTATAATTAGTGAAGTAAATAAAAGGCCTACAATCAGTAAGATACCATTTATCACCATTGCAATTAATAAGACCACATTATAACTTTGTTTCCCTGCCGATAATTCGTTAAATAAATTAATACTTATAATTTTCCAACCATATTTATTTTGCAATTCAGTTATTATATATTGTTTTGAATTTATATTTTGTATTGCTGAATACCCATTACTGTCGTAATTAAAACTCTTCAATAACTTTTTATTTGCAGGTAAATTTCCATTAATAATGTTGTTATTTTTTTCATCCAACAAAATAATATTTTGTGTAGCTGCACTTTCATCATATAATTTATTTTTAATGTATTCCTCAGAAACATTTATCACCATAATTCCAATAGGTTTTTGGGTGTTTAAATCATTTATTATTCTTATCATTGAAACATAATTTTTTGAACCACTTTGAAAGGTGTTTTCTCCATTTGACTTCAATAAATATCTTCCGTCTAAATCAATTAGCCTATTGTACCAGCTAGAAGTTTTTATAGCCTCCAAGCTTATATTTTTTACTGGTGACGTATAATCAATAAAATATTTATTTCCGTAATTGTCGAAAATATATATTGAAGAGATATTGTCATTAAAATTCATAAAGTCTGCAATATAATTATCCATTTCCTGCTGATAGATAAATTCATTTTTCGCGTTTCCGTCTCTTAAAATGTTTTGGATTGTCTGACTTGAGATTAACATCTTAGACTGATTATCTGTGATATCAATTATGTAATCCATCTTTGAACTTATTGATTTTACTGCATCCACAGACATCTGTTTTACTTTGTCAGATATAGTTTTCTTGTCTGTCTCTATAAAGAATAAAATTATAAATGACATTGAAAGTATAAATATCAATAAATAATATAATATAATTTTAGTAGATATTTTCATATCCTTCAACCACCTAATAAACTTTGACATTTCTCTTCTAAATCCTTAAAAATCGACTTCTCATTAAATATAATTAAATAGCAAAGTATACTCCAAAAGAAAAATAGTAAAATCGAACTAAAAATCTTCATTGATAAATATAATAGTCCTATGAGGCAAATCCAATTTAATATTGTAATATGAATCTTTTTTAAAGCGTAATAAAACGAAATTTTGATTATATCTTTTTTAGTAAAATAAAATCTAGATACAATAGGTAAAACATAAAACATTACAGAAATCAAAATAAATGCCACAGCTATTAAGATAATTTTAGCTGCCATTAAAATAAATTTAGCCGCCATAAGTTGATTATTTGAATTTAAATAAACAATATCAACATAAATTAAGCTTAAAATCCCTATAAATAGTACCCAATAAAATAATGCTTCAGAAAAATTTTTTTTATAGGCTTTAAAAAAATCCTTAGTCATATTAACATCATTTTCCCTTACAATCTTGCCCATAACACTAAAGAGTGCTAATAAAGCTGGACCTGTTGGAATCAAGGATATAACTGTTATCAGATTGAAAAGAGAAGTTCCTGCAGCATTTGTTATGAAACATGCAAAAATAAATAATATGTTGGTTAGTACAAAATAAAAACTTCCAAGCAAGAACCACCAAATATAATTTGTTATTGTATAAATAATCCCTTCACCAAATTCCTTTTTCCTATACATGATGAGATATCCTCTCCTTTATACTTATTTATTAGCCATCTTAGGACTAAATTCACCTTGTCTTCTTGGCTTATCTAATTTATTGTAAATATTTACTTTTATTACCATAATTTAATTGTACAACCTTCCTTGTACCTTTTCAACAATTTTTCAAATAATTTTTAAAATGGGTTTAAAAAGTTATGTATTATAAAAGGCCATATCAGATTTCTCCAATATGGCCTGTAAGTGTTAGTGTTTTATAGTGGTGTTTTTATTATTCACTAACAATCTTCATATAGGTCTTCAGTGTTGCAAAATAATATATACAATATATTGCTGCATATATTATAAGAATTATTATATATATATTCATAAGTTTAAGAGCTAGCATGTGACCTAATGCTATGGTTGCAGGATAAGTGTTTATAGCAGCTACTAAAAAAGGGGCTCCAAATAATATTAATAATTCTTTGGACACAGCAGTTCGTATTTCATCTCTGCTTACTCCTATTTTGCTTAGAGTCATAAATTTACTTTTGTCCTCTCTTGCTTCCATAGTTAATTTGAAATATATTATGCTTCCTGTTGCTGTTATAAAAAGCAGTCCTATAAATAATCCTATGAAAGCCATCATTCCAAGGAGTTTAAGACCGTCTTTGTAATGTTCATAAAATGTTAGTACGTTGCTTTCTTTAGTCATATTTTTTTGCAAATCACTTACGAATTTTTCTGCTTTAAAATCATTTTTAAGAATGTAACCTGTAATATTTACTATGTTTGTTTTATCTTTATTTTGTTTAATATCATTGTATACTGCATCCTTTACCACAAGAGTTTCACTGAAATGATCTAATGCAATAAATGGTTTTATATCTGTACCTGCTACATTAAGCTTGTAATTCACTTTGCCAATTTTTACAGCTATTTTTTTATTTAGAGCTTTTTCATTTGTGGCAAAACTTTGGATTTGTATAAAATAACAATCATCATCATTTTTTAAATTAACTTTCCTATCAATATTTTCATCATGATTTATTTTATTAAATTTGCTTTGGCTTATAATATAAAAATTTAGTTAAAATTAAGCCTAATATAATTCAAGTAATTAAATACAATAGTTTAAATAAAATTTATAAAATTGGTTTTTCCTCAGAAACGTAGCAGCCGTTATCTCCCACTTTGAAGAAGATGGGAGTGTTCCGGATGGTAATCATCGGATAAAACCTCGGTATTTCTTAAACGCTGAAAGTCCTTGGAATAAACCAAGGACTTTCGATTGTATAAATATAGAATTTTTCATAAATTCGTTACATCTACATTAAATATTGTTGTAGCACCACTATCCCTTTAGTTTAAGAAATATAATCTACACCCTTAACTACTATTTGTTTATAACTTTTCATGCACTTTAATGCCATTTCTTTTTATGATATAGGCAGGATTGCCTACTACAGTGCAATTTTGTGGAACATCTTTTACAATGGTAGCATTAGCACCAATAATTGAATTATCTCCAATATTTATATTACCTATCACAACAGCTCCAGCATAGATATGTACATTGTTACCTATAGTAGGGCACCCCTCTCCTTCTACCCATCCAATTGTTACTTGCTGATTTATCCAACAGTTTTCTCCTATAGTATTTGCAGTTATTACAGTAGAAAATCCATGCTGAATATATAGGCCACCTCCAATATTGTTATCGGTAATATATAAAGATTTTAATCGAGGATATATTATCTTATTAATACTATTTAAAAAATATCTGTCTCTACATCTAAAAAATAATAAATTCCGAAATTCCGGTATAGTCAATACCAATAAATGTAAATACATAAATAGTGAATAATTTAGATGTTCAAGTTTATGTATTTTAATCCATCTAGCTATATCTTTATTTATGATACTTTTTTGACTGGTAGTATTGAATAAAAGTAATAATGGCAGCGAACGTATCAAACTTACATATAAGTAAGCTTTTTTAACTTTATGCATTTATTGTCTCACCTCTTCATGTCATATTATAACATATTTAAATCCGAAGGATAATGTTTTATCACCTACATACATATGAATAGAAAGAATGACCTGTTTTAGGACTCTTTCCATCCTCAATTAAGCTTATCTTGAACTCCTCCATTACTTGACACATCACCTTTACTCCCTTCAATTTTTTTACATTATAAAAGAATTGATATTCCCTTGCTATTAAACTATCAATCTAAACCCATATTCCATATTACAAACACTATCAAAGCGTTCAATGTTATTCCAAACCCCTTTTTTTATAAAGCCATCAGATAATTTAATATCTTCCGATAATAATTTTTTGTTTTCAGCAATTTTATTTTGCAACTTTGCAATTATAAAATTTTTATTTATTTTAAATGGCGCAATATCATTCATTTCTTTGAATAGCTGACTTGTAACATATAATACAACTAAATAAATATCCATTGCATCACCATTTAACATATTAATCAATGCATCTTCAAATATTTCCTTTATTTCTGGACTTTCTTTATAACTTTTATAAATTGCTTTTGACAACACCTTTCCTGCATCTGTCGGTTCAACTCCAGGCATATATTGCGACGTTTCTATCCTATATTGTTTTTCACCTCTTAAAAAAGCTAATATTTCTCCATGCTTTATAGCTTCATCTAATAATATTTTATAATCCATATTTTTCTCCTTATTATTTCAATTCTATAATACTTACTTTTGAATCAACATTAGGGATTAAATATAAAATAGCTTCTGGTATTCCATCATCAGTAAAACCTCCTGGTAACCAATGTGATTTTGCATCAGCCTCATTTCCAGATGGTATTCTTAAATTTAAATTACTCACATCATTTATATTTATTCGTACTAAACCTCCACCATCTTCAAAATGTCCAATATCAAATCCTAATGATTTCTCATAATAAGCTATGTTATTGCTATCTTATCACATACATTTTTAGGTAAGACAAACTGTGTTCCATCATCTGGTATTCCTATGTAGGGGTTTCCCTTAACATAATTTATATATTGCTCTTTTGTCATAATAATTGAAGCACCATCATCAAACTGTGATAAATGCTTTTCAATATATTCTTGATTCAAATATGTTGATTGGTCAGATCTTTCACCTTTAGCAGTTGACAATATTTCATCTATTTTAGACTGCGTTAATCCTGAATCTATTTTTTCTCCTGTTTCACTAGCCTCAGCAAGCTTTCCTTAGATCCCCTATTCTCCTACCTTGGTTGCATTTGGGGTTGCTCTTAAATTATATAAAACTATTGGTACGTCTAGCCTTGGTTACAATATCGTAGTTTCAAGCAACTTTTTTATTATCAGTATTTTTCTCTATAGCTTATTTTCATTGAAAACTTAGCCATATACGACCAAGTTATGTCTTGTTGCATCCAAATTAGACCTTAAAAAGAAAAACTCCAACAGACACTATTTAGCATCCATTAAAGTTATGCCATTATCACGTATCATACGTTAAAGGAAGTTTTTAATCAATGTACTATTTTTACCCATAAAAGACAGCATTACTTCTCCTTGGTAGATGTTTGTGGTTTTTAGGGTGTATTTTGGCCCTTGTTGTTGACAACTTCACTACAGAATTATTATTATGCATCTAAATATTTTTGATTATACTAATTATAATTTTTATGCATTCTCATTCATATTATGAATTTAATAATGTTTCCTTTTTCTTTTCTAACTTTAAAAAATATAGTATTAAATCACATGCTTCATCCTCGTTATCAAATGTTTTAATAGTATTATATCCTCCTTTCTCATATGATTGATAGACTGTCCACTTATTATTTTCTCTTATTAAACCTAATTCTAACTCTCTCATAGGCATATTTCCAAGATTGTATTTATATTTATCCAATCCCATCTTATGTATTTTATTTTCTAATTCATTTATATTCATTTTAATCTTCTCCTAACCTTTTATTTAATTTCCTTTAAGAAACCTAATTTTTTTAGATACTGTATCGATAATGGTAATTGCCATTGTGTTCCTTCTCCAATTGCATTAAATGCTTTAGCAATTTCACCGCCGTAAGTTTTTAGGTTATTTAAATCAATTCCATATCTTAAAGCATCTGCATTAATTAATTCAATTAAATCTTTATCCTTACAATTTTTAATTGCATCACTTAATTGGCTAAAATCTCTAGTAACTTCATATTTATGATATGCATTCATATTATCTAAATATGGTAATGCCCTCTGTTCATAAGAAATATTATTAAATCTAATTCCTATGCAAAATGTTCCAGAAATATCTGCATGCTTTATCTTCATCTGACATTTTAAGCAATTCAATATTTCCAGTCCTTTCAACATTTTCAGTTATAACATATTTACCATTTTGTATATAAAACTTGAAAGGTGCTGCTAATATTTTATTTCCATCATCCTTTAAGATTACTCTCCCATATTCATCTTTCATTTTATTTATTAATTGTTCTTTGTTCATAAAATTCACTACCTCTCTGTTAGCGTTCCAATTTCGCATAATACTTTAATAGATAATGGTGTTTCAACTTGTTTTGCTCCACTTATTTGGTAATATGTTCCTTTTTGCCTCACCAATATATGTTTTATTATCACCTAATTTATTTAACAATTCTTGCTTTCGTGAATCGGATAAACTTGAATTAATTATGTCATTACGAATATTACTTAAATCTCCTGTTTCTTCATAAACATGGTGAGTAGTTGCATCTTCAACATAAGGCAATGCACGTTTCTCAAAAGCATAACTATTTCCTTCTGAGTCAACTGGCGACAAATAATTACCATATTCATTTCCATATCTATCAAACATCCTATTATTTCCACTCGGTTTAGACGTCAAAATGTTTTTAATTGCATTTCCTTTATCATCAAGAACATAGCCTTTCTCTGGTGCCAATTCCCAATTAATAAATCCATCTTCATCAAGGTATTTTGTACTACGTGGTATTAAAACGTTATTGCCAGACTTAATTATTCCTTCATTTCTAAAGTCATCCCCAACTTCTGGATTTCTATAATAGTTTATATCCAAATAATCTTGTACCTGTTCTCTTGTTAAATCAGTATGTTCTAATATATAACTAGTACGCTCTATTTCAGATATTTTTCTAGTATCTAAGCTTACCTTTGCTAGATTTTCAGATTCACTAACCCCCTTGGGGCTAAGTCTGTCTTATTATCTTTTAATGCTAGGTTCAATATTTTCAATGATTAACACTATTTTATCATTATAAAAAGCAATAAACCAGCTTACTTAAATTTCAGCTGGTTCATTTTGTCTCTTTCTAACTGCATAATTTGAATTATGTAGCGAAAATTTATATTAAAATTATTGATTCTATCACATTTTTTACTAAACCTTAATTATGCAGTCTATTTCCAACTATTAGCTTCTAAAAATTTATCTGGTATTCTTAATTCTAATTGCTGTTGAAGTTCTTTGCAGAAAACATCAAAATCTGCTTTTTCATACCACTTCTGGCTATTTTTAAGACCAATAAAATTATTATCTCCATATTGAATACTACATCCAATTAAACCTCTATCATAATTAAATAATACAATAAAATAATCATATGCTTCAAACCTAATACTAAAAGCCCTATAATTTTTATCGTCTACAACATTAAAAATATTACATGATCCAATTTTATCTCCTAAATTTTTCTCTAAATAATCTACAATAATCATTGCCATTTTATCTGTATCATTTAATTGCATACCAAAAATCTCCTTTTTGAATTAATCTTCTATATCCATAACTACTCTCTAAATATTCCCATTCCTTTTTTAATGCACAATCTCCATACGCGGTTGGATCATGTGAAAAACGTATTTCTTTTCCTGCTTTTGCAGCATCGTCTAATGCTGGCACATTAAATAAATCAAACATATCATCATCAGTTATATTATACTTACCTTTTATTACATCCCAATCATTCCCCAAGCTAAAATACGTGGTATCTCCAGCCATTACTGTATATGAATCATTTGCTGGAATTGTCCAATCTAAGCTTCCATCTGGCTTTACTGTTGGTTTATATTTACCTAATGTTATTGCATCTGAATCCACATTTTGTATAGATTCAGTTCTTATATTTTTGAACTCATCTACAGGTATTTTACCACCAACCTTACCATCTATTATTTTTATACCATCAATTGAATCATCAACAGCATTACTTCCCCCCTCTAAACTACTACCACTAACATTTTCTATTTTACTTATCTTTTCTATATTATTATCTATTACTGACATATTGGGTACTCTTAACCCTGTTCCTGTATCTAATACTTCTATTGTTATTATCTTTTCTCCTGTTATTATATCTTTTATCGTCTTTGCACTATTACTTATATTATTGCCTACATCCCTTAAGCTTGCAAATGCTTTTTCTCCTTCTGCTAGTAAACTTCCTGACTCTACTCCACTTATTCCATCACTTATTTTACTTACTTTAGATATTTCATCTATTTTTTCTCCTGTTTCACTAACCTCAGCAAGTTTTCCTAAATCTCCTATTTCTCCTACTTTACTTGCTGCTTTTATCTCTGCTCCTCCTAAAAATAATGATACTATATTTTCTCCCACATCTGTTATTGCTCTACTTCTTGTATATGTATCTCCATTTATTAATTTATCATTTATTTCTTTACTTATAATTCCCTCTAGTCCTTTTTCAAATCTCTCATCATCTTCTGTTTTCGGCATTGCTGGATTTACCAATGCTGCTATATCTATCCCTACTCTTGCCAAGTTTTTTATGGTGCCTTCTGGATTTTCTCTAAGGTCATAATATTCATTCCCTATTCCCTTTCCAACACCTACTAATCCCTCTATTGTCCCTTTTCCAAAATCATAAGTTCCTGCTATTATCCCCGCTCCTATTGGATTAATTTTTTTATACTCTTCCCATCCTGTATCTGCTACAGAACCTACTTTGTTTTCTATGTTTACTGCATCCTTGTACAAATTTTTAATTAGTCCTGATCCCACTTCATCTTCTTTACTATATGTACTCCATATGTTATTCTCATCAACTAGTAATTTGTTTTCATAAACTTTAACAAGTTCTGGAGCTTTTTTTAGAAAGTTTTTATCCGTGGATGTTGCTTCAAGGTACATTAAACTTGCCATCACTCCTGCATCACTTGCTATTTCTTTTATTCTACCATTTTTTATTATATCTTGTATTCCACTACATATATTGCCTGCTTCTTTCTTCATTCCATTAAATGCTTTTTCTTCATCATTTCTTACACTGCTAAATATTTTTTCTCCTTCCTTAATTAATGAACTTGCTGTTGCTTCTATTCTTTCTCCAATTGCTGTAAATTCTCCTTCTAACTCTTCCAGGAAACTTTTCTTTTCACTTTCGTCTCCACCTATAGCTCTTATTCTGGCTGCACAAGCACTATCTACTTCTTTGAATCTTCTTATTGCCTTGTCCACTTTATTTATGGTTCTATCCATATCTCCTTGCATTCTTGTTACTTGTCTTGAATAATCTCTTAGTTGATCCGTTGCCATTTTTATTCTTGAGGAGTTTTTATCTACTTGCAGTTTTGTTATTACTGCATTTATTCTCCTATTTAATTCTGTGCTTTTATCTCTTGCTCTTTTTAAGTTACTTTTTACTCGATTCATTTCTGCATAGTCTATTCCTATTATTCCATTTCCAGAATTTATTAAACTCAATAAATCACCACCAGTGTTAATCATTTTTAACCTTTTAATTATATATTATCGTTATGTATTGTTATAAATAAATGGTTATTTTTCAATATAATAAAAATATACTTTTTTTACCTTTTACAAACAACTTTCGAGCAATTCTATGTTTTCCTTAATACAAATAAAAAATCACACTTTTACTAACTCTAATAAAAATGTGATTTAACTTTGTTTTGATATACAACCTGTTTTTATTTCTTTTAAAAATTTGACCATAATAAAAAGCACTCAACCTCAAAAGAATGAATGCTGTTTATCATATTTTAATTTTATTTTCCGAACTCTTCCTACAATTCCACCCTCTAGCATAACTTTAATGCCACGAGGATGAACCTCTGAGTTTGTAAGAATCATTTGAACTACACCCTCAGTTAACTTTCTTGAACGCTGGTCTTGTTTTTGTACAACTAATACCTTTGTTCCTACTTTTACATTTTTCCGGATTGTTCCATCCATATTGTTAATCTTCTTTCTTATTTTTTTCTTTAAATAATATTTTCATATCTTTAAAATGTGTTTTAACTTCTTCGATATTATAATAAGTATAGTGTTATATAAGTAAATATAAATGATTAGTTCATCTTCAAAAGGAATTATTATAATATCTCCTTTTGAACTATTAAGTTCAACATTATGTTCTTTAGAAAAGGTTTCCCCATCTTCATTTACGATCTGAAAACAATACGAATGGTGGGAAGTTTCCTCTTGCATCACAATAAAATAGATACCTTTTACAAGAACTAGCTCTCCATATAATACCATAAGTTATATTATTTTGTACATTGCTATCTCCTAAAAATCAAGATTTTTTTGCAGCATACTTTCACTTTATTTCGTTCTAAATTTTTTCAAATACTCACCTGCAGACCTGTTCATTTCAAGGGAAAAAGCTGACATGTATTTTCGCTTGCAGAATGCTTTGATTTCTTCACTAATATCTTTATCTTTTATTCCCCTATTTTCATTTTTTGTAGTATGCATTTTTACATGCTCTTCCTTAGATAGGCTATGATATTTATTTTCATAAACTATATACTTTTTTTCAAAACGTGCTGGTTTTGTTCTGTTCTTTTGAGCTTCTGTAGGATATCCGTATACTACCATAGCTGCAGGAACAACATATTTGGGAAGTCCCAATAATTCTTTAACCTCTTCACAGTTCTCAATTATATCACCAATATAACATGAACCAATTCCGAAAGATTCTGCTGCCACTACAGTATTTTGAGCTGCTATAATTGCATCACTGTATGCAAGAAGAATATCACCTTCGCCTGGCTCTCTTGGATTACACTCTTCAAATTTAAAAGAATCGTACCACCTCTCGTAATCTGCAATAAATATCATGACTAAAGGAGCTTTCGCAATAAATGGCTGATTATCGCAAAGTACTGATAGTTTTTTCTTTAATGACTCATCCGTAATATCAATTATGCTATAAAGCATCATTGCCCCTGCCGTTGGTGCTTCTAATGCAGAATTAATTATTTCCTCTTTTATATGAGCTTCAATTGGTTTATCTTCAAATACCCTCATAGATTTTCTATTTTTTATTTGCTTTAAGACTTCATTCATAATGTTTCCCCTTTCATTTTTAAGATACTGGAATATATGTTACCCTATCTCTTGGACTTGAAAACCACTTTTCAACTGTATTTATCCAATTTATGAAATAATCTGTTTCTAAGTGCTTGTTTATGTCTTCTTCAGAGTTATAACCTTCATAAAGTAAAAACTTGTTTGGATCATCTTTACATTGAAAGAAATCAAAACATACAATTCCTTTTTCCTTTATAGAATTTCTCTGATTTTCTCTAGTTGCTTCAATAAATTCCTTTGTATTCTCAGGTTTTATATAAAAAGTCACACTTTTTATTATCATGTTTACCCACTCCTCTAAATTCTTGGTTTAGAATTTAAGCTTAGCTAAATACTGCTCGTAATACACCTAATGATTCCGCAATATCTTTTTTTTCGCTATCAGCTAAAATCACCTGTACAGACGTCCCAAATAAAGTGCCTAATATCATTCTGGAAAGTGCCGATGAAGAATATTCTTTAAATTTTTCTTTATAATGATCAGTATTTATAACATATTTTTCTATTAAAAAGGTTAGCTTATTAAAAAGATCATTAAGAAGATCTTTTAAATATGTTGACCAAAGAGCCATGCTGGTCATATCATAAAAAATTTTGAACAATTCAGGATTTTTATTTAACATTTGCTGAAAATACTTTATTAAACTTGAAATTTTTTCACTTTTTGATTTTCCATTCTTTAAAGTATCCTCAATTTCATTCAAATATTTTAGTGATAACATTTTTACTACTTCTGTAAATAAACCTTCTTTATTTTTATAATAATAATTTAATTGACTTAACACTACCCCAGCCTCATCTGCGATATCTCTTAGAGAAACATTAGCATAACCTTTTGTTGCTATACATTTAAATGCTGAATTGAGTATCTTTTCAGATTGGCTCATATTTATTGATTGATTGTTCACGTGTTTCACCTTTCTCTCCCATCCGATTTTATATATATTTGCACTTAAAAGATATTACTCATGAGCTCATAAATATTAGCTTTATTTGCAAGCCTAACACTCTCTAAAAAAGCACAATATTTATCTACAAATACAATTATAAAAGTTTCTTTATATTTAGGCAATTTTATAGTTAGTGGCCACATATGCTTAACTATAATATCTTTTTCCACATCATTTAGTTTAAAAAGTTTATTCGCATTTTTTAATGCAACATAAGGATGTGTAAACCCATGTAATCCGTCATTAGTTTTTGTTGTATGCCAGTCGTATAAAAAAAAATCATGGAGCAAACCTCCTCGTGCCGCTGAACGATAGTCAAAATTTAGTCGTCTACAAATTGAATAACTAATATATGATACGTAAATGCTATGTTCCATACAAGTTATATTATTATGTTGTATAAATCTGTCCATAGAACGTACGGTTTCATTTTTAGTCAAATCACTAATACACTTTTTATATTCGTCATAAGTTTTGGAATCTATTTTTAAGTTCAGTTTTGATTTTGTAAAACCTCTCATTTAAAATTCTCCTTACATCACGATTAATAATACCACTATTCAAAATTAACAGCCGTGGAAATGCATAAAAAAAGCGATTATATTTAATTATCTTTTCACAATATTTATTTACTGAGAAGTTTGAGTAATTCATAATAACTTTCCTTAAATCTAAAGTACTAATTACGGATTTTGCTGTATCCCCTATAAAATACAATAAAATAAATATTTCCATATAAGTTTTTATTGATGTAGGTATTGAGAAAATAACCTGTGAAATTACTGGATGTATAGTATGTACTAGCATAAATGCCAGGATCCCCCAAAGCAATGAATATTTGATACAGATATATCCATTGCAATTCCACATATTATCGCTGTAATCCCACCATTTGCAATTAAAAATTTTTTCTAAAAAAAATCCTGTTATATATTCCAATATGGTAACCAAGAAAATTGAAAAAAGTACGCTTATTGTTAAATACATAAAATAGTTTGTACAAATTGTATTAGTCCATTCTGAACATCTAATAACTAAAACAGCACCAAATCCATAAATGGGGCAAAAAGGTCCTGTAAGAAAACCTCTATTGATTATTTTCTTTTCATTTATGCTTGCAAAAATTGTTTCTATTATCCATCCTAGAAAAGAATATATTGTAAAAAACAATATTAAATCATAATTATTCATCATAATTATTCCTGCCCTCCGTTTTATTATATTTACAAACTAATTATCCATCCAATATAATTCGGACGTTTGTATTAATTGAAATATTAACATATGTCTCTTCCATAGTCAACATATTACTATGTTTACATAATATTTATAAAATGAACACATCCTTGACACTACTAATACATATCATTTAATTAAATATTATTTTGAAATTTAGGAAGGAGCAATATTTAATGGGCAAATTTTTTAAAATAAAAATAGAAACTCTAATATTGAGCATTATATTAATATTGTCTGGAATATTAAATTTTGCAAATTTAGGCATAGAAGGTTATGCAAATACATATTATTCAGCAGGCGTAAAGAGTATGCTGCTAAACTTTAAGAATTTCTTTTTTTTATCCTCTGATCCTTCTGGTTTTGTAAGTATTGATAAACCTCCTGTAGGTTTTTGGTTTCAAGCTGTCAGTGCAAAAATATTTGGTTTTAGCGGCTGGAGTGTAATATTACCTGAGGCCTTAGCAGGTGTTATTTCTGTGTGGCTTGTATATTATATAGTTAAAAGATCTTTTGGTCCTATTAGCGGACTAATTTCAGCATTATGTCTTGCGGTAACACCTATATTTGTAGCATCAAGCCGTAATAATACCATTGATAATGTATTAGTTTTGTTTATGCTTCTTGCATGCTTAGCTTTATCAATAGCTGCTGAAAAAGGAAATTTTAAATTTCTTATTTTGAGTTTAGTTTTTCTTGGTATAGGATTTAATGTTAAAATGGTGGAAGCTTATATGGTGGCTCCAGCTTTATACGTGACTTATCTTATATCTTCTTCGTTAAATATTAAAAAGAAAATGTTACATCTCATTTTAGGTTCATTTATTCTTTTAGCTGTGTCTCTATCTTGGGCATTCGTTGTCGATAATGTCCCAGCTAGCAATAGACCCTTTGTTGGGAGTAGTACAAACAATTCAGTTTTAGAACTCATAATTGGTCATAATGGACTAGAGAGAGTTGGGCTAAGCGGAAAATTTGGTGCCCAAAAAAAGAGTAACAATAATTTAAATAGAATTAAACCCAATAAAAAATTATCAAGCAGCACTCAATTTAAAAGAAGCGCTAACTCCCAAGCTAGCATAACAAGATTATTTCATTACAACAATTTATCAGATCAAATATCTTGGTTTTTGCCACTTGCCATATTAGGCTTTATAGCTGCCATAATAGAAGAATACTTTAAAAAGTCCCCTGACCTTAGGAAAAAATTGTCTTTATCACTTTGGTTTATATGGATGCTCACTGAGTTTATATATTTTAGTTTCTCGAAAAATGTAATCCATACATATTACTTGACTACTATGGCACCTTCTATCTCAGCTTTAGTTGGAATTGGGATAATGTCAATGTGGAGATTTTACAAAAAAGGTGGGTGGTTTAAATTTTTATTACCAATTTCTCTTATAATAAACGGTTTAATTGAAATGCTTATATTGTCTACTAATTACAATAAATCAGCTGGTTATAAAGTCACTCTTATAGTAACTGGAATTTTTTGTATAGGAGCATCCTTGACATTAATGCTATTTACTATAAAAAGAAATAGCACTATTGCTATATTAACAAGTATTGCATTTACAGGAATTTTAATTGCACCAACCATTTGGTCTTCTACTACTATTTTTTATAAAATGAATGGTAGCAGTCCTTCAGCTGGTTTAGAGATTGTAACAAAAAAGAAAAGTCAGTCTTATATACCTACCTTAGGCAGTGACAAAAAGCTGATTCAATTTTTACAAAAAAACAGACATGGTGGAAAATATCTGGTTGCTGTTCCTTCAGCTACAAGTTATGCATCAGATTTAATTTTAAAAACCGGTGAACCTATAATGACACTTGGAGGTTACAGTGGTTCTGATAAAATTATTAATTTAGATACATTTAAAAAATTAGTTTCTAATGGTGATATTAAATATGCATTAGTAAATAAAAATGATAAAATGCATGGTTCTAATTCTAACAGCAAAATAACGAATTGGATTAAAACTACTGGAAAACTTGTTCCAAATAGAAAGTGGCAAACTATTTCACATAAAAATGTGAAAAATGAAACAAATTCTTATGCTTTATATGATATAACACCAATTCATTTGAATTAGTGTTATATGCCCTATTGTAAAAATTCATTAAATTTTATGTGGATTCCAATTATCATTACCAGAAAGAATATTTGAAATAGAATATTCTTCTGCTTCTTCCTTATTTAAAATTCTTAACCAGCTAACTCTCTTATCCATTAATGCTCCAGGACCATAGCTGTTATACTCTACATAATCGACTAATTTTTCAGCATCTTTCTTATTCCAATTATGAATGCCTTCTTGAATAATATGCTCTCCCATATAGCAGTTCAAGAAGGCAGTTTTCGCATAATCTCTCCAAGGTCTTCCTAGATAAACAGTACTCGGTGCCGAATTACTTTCAAACTTACACTCTATAAAAACATACCCAAATTTATTTTCTCGTGGGGTTGATGCTGCTGTAATAAAACCATTAACTTTCATATTTCTGTTATTTGAAAAAATTTCACATTTATTAAATACAGCAGTAGCTGATCCAAAAATGAAATCTATATCCCCTCTTATATAACAATTTTCATAATATTGTCTAACATTTCTTCTTGGTTTTCCTTCTTTAGGGCCTCCAAAAGTATTCCCTTCTATTGGCTTTGGTGGTAGTGGTCCTGTAAACAAAGTATCTTGGCATCCTAAAAATTCACAATTTTTGAAGCTTGCCCTATCACCGTCCACATAGGCTGCTACTGCTTGCCCTACTATGCTTCCATCTCCAGCAGAATTTTCAAAACTTATATTTTCAGCAATAAAATCATCACCATCTATAAATACGGTATAAGAATTAAACGTTCTCATTTTTTCACCACTAGGTAATAACACATTTGCTGAATCATTAAAAGTTATTATTGTGTTTTTTACGTCTTCACCAATTAAACTTATAAATGATTTTGTAATATTTATTTTTTCTTTGTAACTACCTGGCTTAATATTTATAATAACTCTTTGCTTATTTTTTTCCGGTATGCTATCAATTGCATTTTGAATAGTTCTGAAATCTCCATTTCCATATTTAGATACTGTAATCATAAATTTCACCCCTTATCTTTAAATGAAAGATAAAGCTGCCTCAAAATAAGAATATTGAGGCAGCTCCATATCTATTAAATGTTTTAAATTGAATTTTTTTGCTTTATTATCTGACTAGCCATCCACCATCAACTGCTAATACATGTCCATTTATATAATCAGAAGCTTTTCCTGCTAAGAATACTACAGTTCCCATTATATCGTATGGATTTCCCCATCTTGCTGCAGGTATTCTTGATAAAATTTCTTCACTTCTCTTTTTGTCTTTTAAAATAGGTGCAGTATTGTTCGTAGTAATATAACCTGGAGCTATTGCATTAATTTGTATATTCTTATCAGCAAGTTCATTTGCAAAAGCTTTAGTTATACCTACAACGCCATGTTTTGATGCAGTGTAAGGCGGTACAAATTTTCCACCTTGAAAAGACAACATGGAAGCTACGTTTATTATTTTTCCACCACCTTGTTTTACCATTACCTTTGCTACTTTTTGACTTAAATAATAAACTGCATTTAAATTAATATTTATTACGTCTTCCCAATCTTCTTCTTTATATTCAAGAATTGGCGCTCTTCTTATTGTCCCGGCATTATTTACAAGTATGTCTATTTTCCCATAATTTTCAATACACTTATCCACTACCTCTTGTATATTTTCTTTAATAGACAAATCTGTTTTAATAAATTCTACTCTTCTTCCTTCGTTTTCAATAAGTTTTTTTGTCTCATCAAAATTATCATTATGTGTTACTATAAAAAGATCCGCGCCTGCTTTTGCAAGTGCCAAGGCATAACCCTGACCAAGTCCTGTATTCCCCCCAGTTACTATTGCAACTTTACTTTTTAATGAAAAAAAATCCATTGAAAAATCTTCTATTGAAAAATCCATCTTGATAACACTCCCCTAGTTATTTTAAATTTTTAGTAAGTATTTCATCCATATCAGTAAATGTTTTATTTTCACCAACCATACCCCAAATAAATGTATAATTTTTTGTTCCTACACCTGAGTGTATTGACCAACTTGGAGATATTACAGCTTGCTCATTTTTCATTACTATATGTCTTGTCTCATCTGGAGCTCCCATAAGATGAAAAACAACATTGTCTTCATCCATATTGAAATATAAGTAAACTTCCATTCTTCTATCATGGGTGTGACATGGCATGGTGTTCCATATGCTTCCTGGTTCCAAAATAGTCATACCCATAGCAAGTTGGCAACTTTCACAAACTGCTGGATGAACATATTGATTTATTGTTCTTTTATTACATTCTTCATCACTTCCACAATGAACCTTATTAGCTTTTTCAAGACTAATTTTAACGGTTGGATAAGTTTTATGTGCTGTAGCGCTATTTATATAAAACTTAGCTGGATGTTTTTCATCTGCACTTTCAAAAGCTATTTTTTTAACTCCCATACCAACATAAATACCATCCTTTGAAGCAAGCTCATATCTCTTACCATCTAAAGTTATTGCACCTGCACCACCTATATTAATAACTCCAAGTTCTCTTCTCTCAAGAAAATATTCGCAAGCAAGCTCCTTGCTACCTTCTAAATAAAGTGTTTTTTTAGTAGGTACTACTCCTCCAAAAATAATTCTGTCTATATGGCTGTATATTAAGCTAATTTCACCTTCAACAAAAACATTTTCCACCATAAATTTTTTTCTCAATTCTTCTGTATCATATTTCTTTACATCATCTAAATGACTTGCATATCTAATATCCATATATGTCCCTCCTAGTTAATTCTCTATAAACTCATAAAATTGCTTTCGTTAACGTTAACATATTATGACCTTATTATACATTTGTATTTTTCCATAGTCAAGCTAACATTGCTATTTTTCCCCACAGGATTTTCTTATTACAATGTTAGGTTCAAGTATGATATTATTAATCTCTTTTACCTTACCCTCTATGTTATAAATTAACATTTGTGCAGCTATTAACCCAATTTTTTTATTGTTTTGATCAACAGTTGTTAGAGGTAGTGTAAGCATTGATGATTGTTCAATGTTATCGTACCCAGCAATACCAAGATCCTCTGGCAGCTTTATATTATTTTCATAACAATATTTTATTACCCCCATAGCAACAGTATCATTTATAGCAAAAATACTATCCACTCCTTTTTTAACAAGTTTTTCGGCCATTAAAAAACCTTCTTCAAAAGTAGAATTACTATGAACAACTATATCTTTATTATATTTAATTGTATTTTTTTCAAGTACATCCTTGTACGCTTTAAATCTATTATTAGACGCAGTGGATTCCTTATCCCCTAGTATTACACCTATATTTTTATAACCTTGCTTCACCATATGCTCAATAATTTTTGTACCACCAATGTAATTATCACTTGAAACAAAATTTACATTTAGTCCATCAGCAAAATTATCTGCCATAACCATAGGAATTTGTTTTACAATATCTTCATAGTCCCCTTTCTTAGGTTTTACAGGTAAAATTATTATTCCATCAACTCTCCCTTCAGAAAGAAAATTTAAATATTTATTTTCATTAATTTTTTTTCTATCACTATTACATAATATAAGACCGTAATCTTTACTTTCAAGATATGAACTTACCCCCTTACTTATGTTTGCATAATATTGATTTGCTATATCAGGTATAATAAGACCTATCATTTTAGTTTTTTTAGTGATTAAAGTTTTTGCCGCTGCATTTGGTTTATATTTCAATTCTTCACAAGCTTTTAAAATTTTCTCTTTTGTAGCGTCTGCTACCTCCCCACTGTTATTTAATGCTCTTGAAACTGTCATTACCGAAACATTACAATATTTTGCTATATCCTTAATGTTAGTCATTTAATCGCCCCTTGCCATAAAAAGTTATAAACTATGTTTTTATTTCATACACTGTATTGATAAAAAAATTATATCATATAGAGTCTCTCTTTTGTAGCTGTAGAAACTTTATTTATAAGTCCGTTGTAAGTAATTCTATATTTACGTAAATTTGTATTTTATATATTGACAATGGTAAATTAGAATGATAACATGAATTTATGTTAACGTTAACATTGTTTTTAATGCAAATATTTAAATTACCAAATATGTTTTAAGAGGTGTTTTTATGAAAATTTATTCAAAATGGATGGCTGATTCTATCATAAGTAAAAAAATAGATTTGCTAGATAACTGGAGATATGAATATGGTCTTACTTTAGATGGCATAGCTGAAGTGTTTAAGATGACAAAAGATAAGAAATATTTGGACTTTGTCATTAACAACATGGATCATTTCATATCTGAAGATGGAACTATCAAAGGTTATAATTTAGAAGAATACAATATAGATCATTTAAATAACGGAAAAATATTGTTGACGTTATTTAAAGAAACTGGAAATAAGAAATATAAAAAGGCTTTAGATATTTTGAGAAACCAACTTAACACTCATCCACGAACTAAAGAAAACGTTTTTTGGCATAAAAAAATATACCCTAATCAAATATGGTTAGACGGTTTGTACATGGGTTCAACTTTTTATGCTAAGTATATAAAAGAATTTGGAAATGCTAATGAATTTTATGATGTAACTCATCAATTTGTAATATGTGAAAAAAATTTAAAGGATGAAAAAACTGGACTTCTTTACCACGCCTTTGATGAATCTAAAACTCAGAACTGGGCTAATAAAGAAACTGGACTATCATCTCATTTTTGGGGAAGATCTATGGGATGGTTTGTAATGGCTCTAGTTGATACCCTTGAAGTTCTTCCTGAAACTAACACTGATAAACCAAAACTTATTATCACATTAAACAATTGTGTGCAAGCTTTACTTAAAGTTCAAGATAAAGAAAGTCACGTATGGTATCAAGTTTTAGATGAAGGCAGCCGAAAAGGCAACTACTTAGAAGCTTCAGGTTCATCTATGATAGTTTACGCCCTACTTAAAGGTGTTAAAAATGGTTACCTTCCTTTAGATTTAAAAGAAACTGCTAAAGAGGCTTACGGTGGACTTGTGGATGAATTCATATTAGAAACAAAAGATGGTTTTATAAATTTAAATAAAATTTGTTATGTTGCTGGTCTTGGGGGAAAAGATAATCGTGATGGTAGTTTCGCTTATTATATAAGTGAACCAATAGTTAGTAATGAACCAAAAGGCCTTGGACCATTTTTGCTAGCATCCTCTCAATATGAATTATTATAAATTTTATTTATATTTGCAATTTCAGAAAACGTTTTTATTTTAAATATTATACAGGGGGTCATAAAAATTGGCTACTATTTTAAAATGTTTCCCATTCGGAAAATTTAAAACATTAACTATGAGTTATGATGATGGAAAAAAGTATGACAAAAGATTAGTTGGCATTTTTAATAAGTATGGAATAAAAGGCACTTTTCATTTAAATTCAGGACTTCTTGGACTTGATATACATCTCAAAAAGGATGAAATTAAAGACTTGTACCGTGGTCATGAAGTTTCAGCCCATACTTTAACTCACCCTACAATAGCTAGATGTCCCAGTGAACAGATAATAAAAGAGATACTTAGCGACAGAAAAAACCTTGAGGATATTGTAGGCTATACAGTACGAGGTCTTTCTTATCCAAATGGCTCCTATAATGCTGAAATTAAAAGTATGCTAAAGTATCTAGGCATTGAATATTCAAGAATTGTTGGAAATAAAGACAATTTCGAATTACCTAGTGATTTTTATGAATGGAAAG
Source organism: Clostridium acidisoli DSM 12555 (assembly GCF_900176305.1). Classification (GTDB taxonomy): domain Bacteria; phylum Bacillota; class Clostridia; order Clostridiales; family Clostridiaceae; genus Clostridium_I; species Clostridium_I acidisoli. The sequence continues at coordinate 453,311 of NZ_FWXH01000003.1, read as the reverse complement.
CTACCTGTCACCACAATCACAATTTAATGGAAAATGCTAAAAGCTTTGTTGAACTTCATAAAAAACAATATTTATATCTCATGTATGTTTGGGGCCATAGCTATGAGTTCGATAAGGACAACAATTGGAGTCTTATCGAAAATTTCTGCAATTATGTCTCTAATAAAGAGGATATTTGGTATGCAACAAATATAGAAATAGTTGATTATATTAATTTGCTTAATAACTTGAAGTTTTCAGCAAACAGCACATTTGTTCATAATCCATCTGCGAAATCAGCTTGGCTTAGCGTTAACAATGAAATAATTGAAGTCAAAGGTGGCTCTACAACAAAATTTCTTTAGCCTTAAAAAATATAAATATATTTAATTATTAAGGGGGATTAAATTATGTCAGAAAAAATAAAATTAAGAAATATATTTGGTTATGCAAGTATAAACTTTCTAGGAAGTGGAGCACAGGGACTAATATCCGCATGGCTTATGTTTTTTTACACAAGCGTATGTGGAATAAGCGCTGTAAAGGCAGGCTTTATATTTGGAGCCGTCAGACTTATAGATGCATTAGGTAATCCTATTTTAGGATTTATAAGTGATGCAGTTGGGCAAACAAAATTTGGTAAGAAATATGGAAGAAGAAAGCCTTTTATCGCTGTAGGAATAATTGGCGTAGCACTTGTGTTTCCTTCTTTATGGATAGCAGAAAAATCTTTTGCTTATTATTTAATTGTTAACTTTATATATGAAATATCCTATACATTAATTTTTGTGCCAGGAACTACCCTTCCAGCTGAAATGACACAGAATGCGGCTGAAAAAGCAAAATTAATTGGTGGTAAACAATACTGTGGTACTATATCAGGCATTATAACTGGATTTTTAACTGCATATATATTTTCAACGTACGGTAAAACTTCAGCTAAATCATTTTGGTATATTGGTCTTATCTACGGAATAATAACCACAATTTTCTTAATTTTCTTTATATTAAATGTATATGAAAGGGATCCTAAGGACATTGTTTATGAAGATGCTGCAGGTTCATTTGTTGAAGTGTTTAAGAAACTAGGAACAGACATATTTTCAAGTATGCGAAATAGAGCCTTTAGACTTCATACTATAATGTGGTTTTTGGGAAGTGTATTTAAGCAACTATCCGGTGGAGTATTTACTTATTTTGCAGTATTTGTTGTATTGGTATCAACCGTTACTGTATCAAGTATAAACAGTACCTCATCAATAATTTCATGTGTTGCTTTGTTTGTGTATATTTTGTTAGCATATAAATTTGGAGGACCAAAGACTTATAAAATTGGATCAGCTATTGTTTTTGTAGGATCTGCTGGTTATCTATTACTTGCTCTTATTGGACATTCATCAATAACAGTAGCTTTATTTGTAATCTTTGCGATAATTAACATTATAGGTAAAACATCAATTGATTATGTTCCTACTTACCAGATGGGCTTCATTGCAGATATAGATGAAGCAATAACAGGTAAGAGAAGAGAAGGCGTATATAACGGTGTCAATGGTTTATTTGGAAAGGTAGCTTCAGCCATAGAACCAATTGTACTTGGAATAGTTTTAGGAGTTTTTGGTTTTAAAAGCGGAAAAAATGTTCACGTGCAGCCACATGGTGCAGTTATTGGAATATGTGTAGTTGCAATTGTTGTTCCAGTTGTATTACTTTTAATAACTTGGGTTGCAGCTTCTAGATTTAAACTTACAAAAGAAACTCATAAATTATTAGTAGATGAAGTAAATAGAGTTCATGCTGGAGGATCAAAAGCAGATGTAACTCCAGAAGCAAAAGCAGCAATAGAAGAATTGACTGGATGGAAGTATGAGCAGTGTTTTGGAAATAATAATGTATCCTACAAAAACAACAAGTCAGGTCATATTCAAGCAAAACCTAAAACAATTTAGATAGAGGATTTATAACCATCTTACGCATTTCATAAAATATATAAAGACCATGTGTCAATTTAACACGTGGTCCTGATTGATACTTAAATTTGGGAGGCAAATTTTAATGGATGAAATAAAAAAATGGCAAAATATATGTAAAGCAAAAAAAATAGTTGAAACTCTAAATAAAAAACATTTCAAAGCATCTTATGCAGATACTCTTGAAGATGCAAAAAGCGCCCTACTTTCTATGATAACAGAAGGTTCAAGTGTAGCAATTGGAGGCTCTGATACTTTAAATCAAATGGGAATTGTGGACATTTTAAGAAATGGGAATTATAATTTTTTTGATAGATATCAGAAACTTCCCTTTAATCCAGACATAGTTGAAATACACAGAAAATCTCTTACTGCAGATTATCTGATTACAGGAACTAATGCCATTACTAAAAATGGAGAACTTGTAAACACTGATTGCACTGGTAACAGAGTGGCACCTATGATTTTTGGTCCTAGAAATGTAATAATCGTGGCCGGTGTAAATAAAATAGTTGATAACATTGATTCTGCTTTTAAGAGAATACGTGACATAGCCCCTATGAATTCAAAGAGAATAAAACATGAAACTCCTTGTGTAGAAACAGGATACTGTGTTGATTGTGATTGCAAAAAAAGAATATGTAATTTTACAACAATTATTCATAATGGAATAAAATTTGAAGGAAGAATTAAAATCATAATAATAGCTGATGAAATTGGATACTAAACTTGAAAGTGAGTGATGAATAATTATGAAAATGAATTTAGTTTCAATAACCTCTTCAACTGCATCATTTGAAATAGAAAACGATGAATGCTTTTACCTAAAAAATGAAGCAATAATATATTTAGATAATAAAGAAACTTTTACAACTACACAAAATGTATTTACTATAAATAATTTAAAACCTGAAACAAATTACTCTGTTTTTATTGAAGATAAACTTTCTACTGATAGATCTCCTATTCTTAATATCAACACAAAGTTTGAATATGCTTTTGTAAATGTATTAGATTTTGGTGCCATAGGCGATGGTAAAAATATAGATACAGCATTTTTGCAAGCCGCCATTACATGTTGTCCTAACTTTGGAAGAGTTATAATACCAGAAGGAATCTATCTTACAGGTCCATTATTTCTCAAAAGTAATATAACGATTGAATTAAAAAAAGGAGCAGTACTTCTAGGTTTAAAAGAAAGAGAGTTTTATCCTATGCTTAATGGCACAATTAAATGTGCGGATAAGGATTTCTATCTTAGCTCCTGGGAAGGAAATGAAGCAGATTCCTTTGCAAGTTTAATTACAGGTATTTCTGTAGAGAATGTAAATATAATTGGTAGCGGTATTTTAGATGGTAATGCTGATTTCAATAATTGGTGGCTTAACCCAAAAGAAAAAAGAATTGCATGGCGTCCCCGAACTGTATTCTTAAATTCTTGTAAAAATATATTACTAGAAGGAATAACTATAAAAAATTCTCCTTCTTGGACCATACATCCTCTAATGTGTGAACATTTGAAATTTATAAATATAAATATAGAAAACCCTTTTGATGCACCTAATACAGATGCTCTAGACCCTGAATCTTCAAAAGACGTACTTATTTTGGGAGACACTTTTTCTGTTGGTGATGACTGCATCGCAATAAAATCAGGGAAAATAGATATAAGCAAAAAAAATCCGGTTTCATCAGAAAATATCTATATTAGAAATTGTAATATGAAATCTGGTCATGGTGCCGTTGTAATTGGAAGTGAAATGTCTTCTGGTGTTAAATCTATATTTATAGAAAAATGTACATTTAATACTACAGATAGAGGCCTTAGAATAAAAACAAGACGAGGACGTGGTTCAAAAGGTATCATAGATGATATTCATATAAAAAACGTAAAGATGGATAAGGTTTCAACCCCTTTTGCTATTAATTCATTTTATTTTTGCGACGCAGATGGTAAAACAAAATATGTATGGGACAAAGAAATTTTACCTATAGATGAAGGAACTCCTTATATAGGTAAAATCTATATAAAAAATATAATTTCCACAAACACTAAAGTCTGTGCTGCCTTTATGTACGGCCTTCCCGAGAGAAAGATTGAAAAAGTTGAAATGAAAGATATATCTATAGAATTTGATGAAGCTGCAGAAAAAGGTTATGCTGACATGATGAGTTTTCTAGAACCTATGAGGCGCAATGGTATGTATTTTAACAATGTAAAATACCTATCTCTTGATAATATAGAAATTAAGAAGGCTCTAACTGATAAAATAACAAAATTAAATATAGATCAATATTCCGGTGAAGTTTTTGCATAAATATTTTAGATAAAAGAGGCTTATTCAGCCTCTTTCTTTAGAATTTTTTAAACGGTACAAAGCAAAACAAACATAGGCAAAAGCTATAATGTGATATACTAGCCAATAATAACTAAAATGATTAATATTGAAAATTTTAAAAATCATATCAATTATAAATGGAGTCGTTAATGCATATATACTTAGGCTATACAACTTTCCATATGTTAAATTAGTTTTAAAACCACCATTAACTATTAGCGCAAATAATGCTAAAAATAGAGCACTTAAAAGTCCACCAATAAAATACCAGAGCATCCTTCCAATAAAAATAAATGGAATAACAATTTTTATGAAGGGTAAATATTCATTTATCAACTTTTTATCAATAGTTATACCATTAAAGGATTTAAAATTTGTAACTTGAGTTTGTGTTGCATTCTTTTTTTCAATAATTTTATCCTTTAATATTAAAATACCTTGGTTATAAGAATCTAAGATATCAGGATTTGTTTGGTTAGTTGTGTCTACTATAACATAATTATTATTATCCTTTGATAAAACCATGGGCATATTACCTTCAACACTTAATTCTCCATTTTTAATTTGAAAATTTGGACATTTATTATTATATACTTGTATAAATTTTGATATTTCATTGTTAACATCTACAGCACTTCTTATGGAAGCAATTGCTCCTACAAGTAACGACATTAATAACAAATATATTATTGCTTTTCCACCGGTTTCTTTTAAAATATACTCATAATGCTTTATCCCTTCTACACTTCCTATTAATTTATCCCAAAAATTTAGTTTTTCTTTTTTTACATTGCCTTCCATAAAACGCCTCCTAAAAATATAAATCTAAACCAAGTTATATATATTCAATATTTTTATAATAATTCCTCTTTTACATTCTAATAGCTTATTTATATTTGTCCTACACTATTTTTGCATAATATCTATTTTGATATGCCATACTAACCTATGTAAAACATAAACAGAGTTCTAAGTTTCAGGTGGAGTTTTTTCCATCTGAAACTTAGAACTCGCTATCCAAAGATACGTAGCAGCCGTTATCTCCCACTTTGAAGAAGATGGGATTGTTACGGATGCTAGTCATCGGATAAATTAATATATGAAAGAAGGTTTTCTTATTATGAATTCACCTAAAATGGAAGTTAAATGCAGTGTTGATTGTTGTAACTATTGGCAAGATAATTGTTGCAATGCCAATTCTTTAGAGGTTAACCCAATGAAAAATACTTCTCCTCACACTAGTGATGACACCTGTTGCAAGACATTCAAACCCTCTAAATAAAAAAATCAAACACAAAGGACACCCTTTTATGGATGTCCTCTTTTGATTAATACAATGAATTAAATTTTTCTACTTATTAAATCATTGTATTCATTTAATAGCTTGTCTAATTTTTGACTTAACGCTACTAAATCTGGATCAGTTAATAACGGTTTTTTATTCATTAACTGATGCATCAATTGTCTTAGTTCTTCAATCTTGTCGATTATTTCATCCAAAGTTGTCATAATATCCCTCCCTTCACTAAAAACATTAGCAAATTTGAGGAATATTTGGTATATTTTCTAGAAACAACAAAAAAACGTTCATTTCTGAACGTTTTTTGTATAGCTACTGATGTTTGTTTTTCCTATTTTCTTTAGTCTCAAAAATAATATCGAAATCATAATCTTCAGGATATAATTCATTACTTGATATATAAAGAGTAAGTCTTTTTTTATTTATTTTAAGCTTTTTCTTCATTACCATTACACCATATTCGCCTTTAGAATTTTCAGTTTCGCATATTATGCCCGTTCTATCCATAAAACTTATATAAACACAATCAGCTAGCTTAAATTTAGGTTTTAATTTTTGTTTCTCTCCTATAGCATTTTTTTGTTCAGCTTTTTTTAATTTTTCAATTTGCTTATGGTGTGAATCTATAATCTTATTAGATTTGTTTGTTTCCTCTACTTCCCATTTATATTTAGAATAATCCTTCTTTTCTTTATAAGTTATTTCATGCGCCCTTTCAATAATACTGTTAGCCATTCCAAGCCTTAAAGCAATCAAAAACGCATTGCTTTCACCGGCCTCCCCTATATTTAATTTATAAAGTGGTTTCAACGTCTCAATATCAAATCCCATGGATCCGTTTATAAAGCCAGGAGTATTTTTAGCAAAGTCCTTTATTTCATTATAGTGTGTTGTAGATAATATTACGGAACCTTTATTATAGATTTCCTCAAGGACAGATACTGCTATACCCATACCTTCTCCTGGATCTGTTCCTGATCCAATCTCGTCCATAATAACTAAGGTGTTTTTATCTGCACAATTTAAAATATTAACTATATTTTTTATGTGAGATGAAAATGTGCTTAAGCTTTGCTCTATACTCTGCCCATCTCCTATATCAACTAATATATCTGCAAAAACACCAATTTCACTATTTTCTCCAACAGGTATATGAATTCCCGATTGTGCCATCATTGTGAGAAGTCCCACAGTTTTTAATGCTACTGTTTTTCCTCCTGTATTTGGGCCTGTTATAATTAATGCCCTGTAGTTCTTCCCAACTGAAAAATCCAAAGGGACTGCTGTTTTACCAATAAGAGGATGTTTTCCATTTTTAATATCTATATATTTTTTATCATTTAGAATCACACTTCTTCCATCTATAGCCTTGCTATACTTTCCTTTTGCAAATAGAAAATCGTATTCTACCATTACCTCAATATTAATGGCTAATTCTACATGTACACTTTCAACCATATTAGTTAACGTGGATAATATTATATATACTTCTTTCTCTTCTTCTATCCTACATATGCTAAGTTCATTCTGTAATTTTTTAACTTCTTCTGGTTCAATAAAAGTTGTAGACCCACTACTTGATTTATCTTGTACGTCTCCACTAATATTTTTTTTATATTCGCTTTTTACAGGAATAACATATCTTCCATTTCGCTGACTGACAATAGCATCTTGAATATAGTCTTTATATTTTTCACTTTTTAGCATATTATCAAGTTTGTGTTTGGTTTTTTCTTCTAAAACCCCTATCTTTTTTCTTATCTTAAAAAGCTTTGAACTAGCTCTATCCGAAACCCTCCCAAATTCAATACATCTTTCAATTTCATCTCTTAAATCATTGAGTTCATTAATGGATTGTGCATAGTTACTTATTGTAGGCGCAACACTTTCTTTATCCTTCATAAACGTCTTTAATTTTTTAGTATCCTTTAAAAGTATTGCAATAATATCTAAATCCTCTGGCAATAGTACAGAACCTTTATTAATCTTTTGTTCTACCTTCTTAATTCCATTTAAGCTGTGGATTGGAATACTTGAAGTTATATTAACTATATTTCTTGCTTCCGTAGTTTCATTCATATATCTTTCAATAAGTTTAATATCAACATATGGTTCTAGTTTTTCAATTCTTTCCTTGCCTGAGTCCGATATAGCATAACTTTTTAATATATTTTTTATTTTGTCATATTCTAATAATTCAACAGTTTTATCATTCAATTCTAATTCCTCCATCTACACTTATTGTTTTTTTATAAATTTAATTGCTACCTGTAACACAATAGACATCCTCATTCCTCCTAATTTTTTAGTCTTACATGTATAATCACAAAAAATAAAAAGCTATAAGTGAACACAGTTTCACTTATAGCTTTAAATCCAATCAATATGCCTAAAATCACCATGTAATTACTACATAGTATTTTTAGGTAAAAAAATACCGTGCATTTGCACGGCTATCATCTTGTTAATGAAAAGGATTGTTTATCCGTGTTCTTATCTAAGTAATAAGTCCTTAAATTTCAATCACAAAATAACCTACGTTAATGCAGGCTTTCTTAGATTTTCAAAGACTTACATATTTAATTGCTTAGTTAAGAACAACCTCACTCATAAAAATCTCCCTTTACATATAAAAAATATATATTTATTATATCATTTATAATCCCTCATATCAATTCAATATATACAATTTAAGATAAAAGTGATAAATAGGAATGTGTATATTCTTTTTTTAATACAGCAGAAATGACTCTATGAATTGGAAATTTTTTAATTTCAAGAGCTATTATTGCTGGATTATTAATAGTATCAATTACCATCTTAGGAAGAATTGTAATGCCAAAATCTTGTTCAACATAATTGATAAGTGATTCAGTTAGCTCAAGTTCAAGTATAATATTTGGTGTAACGTTCATAAAACTGCAGTGTTGACGAATTTTAGCTCTTATTGGACATGGATCTTTGTATAAAATTAATTTTTCTTTAGCAACAGTAACAAAGTCAATATCTTTCATTTCAGATAACTTATTTGAACTTTTCATAACTACGTAAAAAGGCTCAACGAGTAATGGAATTGTAACAAGCTCTGGTTTTTGTAATGCATCCGATATAAAAACCAAATTAAAAAAATCATTTTCTAAACTATCAACTAATTGTGCATTTGTATCCATCGCCTCAATAAAAACTTCATACTGCATTTTTTTAAACTTATCTACATATTTAGGTAAAAAATATGTTATTAAATTTTGTAAACCGCCAATTCTAATGCTATTGCCTTCACCAAAAGACTCAATTTCATTTATAGTTTCCTCTAGCATTTTTATAATTGCACCAGAACGTTCATAGAAATATCTTCCTGATGGTGTCAATTTTATTCCAGTAGGTGTTCTTAACAGTAATGAACATTTTAAAGATTTTTCTAGTAATGCTAATTGTTTTGTTAATGCTGGTTGAGAAACATATAAGTGTTGTGCAGCTTTATTTAAACTCCCATATTCAACTATTGACGTGAAATATTTCATTTGATCAATACTAATCATTTTAATCCTCCATATAACTTATAGTTATATCGTATATATTTTATTTATATTATTCAAATAAAGACATATGCAATATAATAAAAACATGTTGTACAGCATATAAGCTTATTTTATCAGAAAAAATAGTGATTTAAAACAAAAACAATTATTTATTAAATCAAATTAGAAATTTAGGAGGAGTATATAAATGAAAGTTATAGGTATCAATGGTAGCGCTCGAAAGGATGGAAACACTTCTATTATTATAAATCAAATATTTAAAGAGCTAAATAACAATGGAATAGAAACTGAATTAATTCAATTATCTGGTGAAAATATCCAAGGATGCATAGGTTGTGGCGGATGTTTTAAAAATAAAGACAACAAGTGTGTTTTTAAAAATGATATTGTAAATGAATGCATAAAAAAAATGTCTGAAGCTGATGGTATTATTTTAGGTTCTCCAGTATACTTTGCTGATGTAACATCAAATATGAAAGCATTGCTTGAAAGAATTGGTATGGTTTCAGGTGCCAACGGTGACCTTATAAAGCATAAAATTGGCACTTCTGTAGTAGCAGTTCGTAGAGGAGCAGCTACACGTGCCTTTGATACTATGAATTATTTCTTACATTGTACTCAAATGTACCTAGTTGGTGCAAGCTATTGGAACATGGTATACGGAAAAGAAATTGGTGAAGTAACAAATGATGTTGAAGGTATGGAAAACATGAAATCCATTGGAGAAAACATGACTTGGATATTGAATAAGTTAACCGTATAAAATTCTTTTCTAGTTTTCTTAATACTATGGTTTATAGGTGCATTAAAACATCCACCTATAAACCACAAATTGTAATTTTTTTATATTGTTTTTGTTTCTTCCTGTAACCAAACTTTTTCTTCCTCATTTAGATAAGGAGCAAGTTTCACATATACCTCTTTGTGATAACTATTTAGCCATTGTTTTTCGCTTTCAGTTAACATATCTTTATTTATTCCAGCTAAATCTATAGGACAGAATGTGACTGGCTCAAATTTCATAAATTGGCCAAATTCCGTTTTTTCATCTTCAACTACAAGCATCATGTTTTCAGTTCTAATGCCATGTTTTCCTTCTTTGTATATTCCAGGTTCATTAGTTATAACCATTCCTTTTTCTAACTGTACGTTATTAGGTATCTTACTAAAATTTTGAGGTCCTTCGTGAACATTTAATAAAAATCCTACTCCATGGCCTGTACCACATTTATAATCCATGCCATATTTCCAAATGGGTTGTCTTGCTAATACATCTAAATTTGATCCTGTTGCTCCATGTAAAAATTTAGCTTCACTTAATGCAATATTTGCTTTTAGTACCAAGGTAAAATCAAATTTTTCTTCTTCGGTGAGTGTTCCAAGCACTATGGTTCTTGTTGTATCCGTTGTTCCATTTAAATATTGTCCACCTGAATCGACTAAAAAAGCCCCTTCATTTCTTAGCGTGTACTGAGTTTCTTTATTTGCTTTATAATGCATCATAGCAGCATGGTCTTTGTATCCTGCTATTGTATCAAAACTTGGTTCAACAAATAATTCTTGCTGCCTTCTAAAGTCTTCTAATTTCTTTTCTGCAGAAATTTCTGTAATTTCTTCTTCAGCTACTGAAGTTTTTAGCCATTTTATAAATTTAACCATAGCCACTCCATCATTTATTTCGCAGCGTTTCAAGTTTTCTATCTCAGTTTTATTCTTAATAGCTTTTAATTTAGTAGTGATGTTTGCTTCTTCTATTTTTTTTGTATCTATGTTTATTGCATTATATAAGCACACATTTGTTTTAGTAGTATCAAACATAATTCCGTCTTTATTTGTGAGTCCGCTTAAAAATTGTTGTATTGAACTATACTCTTTTAGCTCAATCCCTTCAACTTCTAGTTCAAATTTAACATCCTTAGGAACCTTTGAAGCATCAATAAACAAATAACATTTGTCTTCTGCTATTATTACGTTAGATGTTACCACTGGATTATTTTGAACATCCAAGCCTCTTATATTTAAAAGCCATGCTATGTCATCCAGGGAAGATAATAAATAGTAATTCGCACCTTTATTTTTCATTTCTTCCCTTACTTCATTTATTTTTGCTGCCCTAGATTTTCCTGCATATCTAATATCATGTACCCAGATTAAATCTTTAGGTATGTCTGGTCTATCTTTCCATAATTCATTAATCAAATCCTGGTTTATCTTTAGTGCTATTCCTTTTGTTTCAAAAACTTCTTCCATGTTTTTAACCATCTCTACTGAAAAAACATTTCCATCAAATCCTACGATGTTTCCTTTTAAAAGAACATCTTTAAGCCATTCAGTGTAAGAAGGTACTCCTGGATCTACCATTCTAAACAATCTAATTCCTGAATCTTCAAGCTGCTTTTCTGCTTGAAGATAATATCTTCCATCAGTCCATAAACCTGCATCATCTAATGTAATAACTACAGTACCTGCTGATCCTGTAAAACCTGATATCCATTGTCTACATTTCCAGTGTTCTGCAACATATTCACTTTGATGTGCATCAAAGCTAGGAATTATGTAGGCGTCCATTTTATTTTCTTTCATTAATTGTCTTAATTTTTCAATTTTTTCTTTAACTTTCATAAGTTATGCCTCCATTTTCTTCAATTCTATGTTGTTTAGCTTCATGTTCATACATCCATGCAGCTAATACAATACTTATCACTCCAGATATGAGCTTTGCAATAATAAATGATCCTAGCATCTTAGGTGCTATTCCTGACACGAAACCAAATTGACCACCAAACACAAAAGCTCCACTTACTCCAAAAGCAGTACAAATCATCTTACCTTTAGGGTTCATTTCTTTGTAAGTTCCAAATATTAATAAATTGCTAGCTAGATTTCCTAATATTCCACCTACCGAAACAGCGTTAATTCCAAATCTGTCACCTATTTTATCAAAACTTCTTTTAAAAATACGATTTATAATTTCAATCATAGGGTAAGCTCCACCAAGCACAAAAGCTATCTTTCCTACTATAAATGTAGCTTCAGAAAGTGGTGCTAACCCTGAAACAAGTTTTACCCCTAATATAACCTCAATTCCTTGTAGCATTAATCCAACAACACTTATACCAATTATTAATTTTCCAAATACATTAAAGCCTTTAATTAAAAATTTATGTGCTTTTAACAAGCCTACTCCTAAAACAATGGAAAAAATAAATATAGGCATAAGATTCCATATTAATACGTTAAAATTTATCTTTTGCCATAAACCTCCAAGAAGACATCCTATTGGTATAGTTGCAATTCCAATCATAACTCCTTTAGAAAAATACTCCTCATCTTCTACGTGAATCATCCCTATAGCAATTGGTATTGAAAAACTAATAGTTGCGCCTAGTGTTGATGCAATAATAACTCCTGAAAACATGCCCATTTCCTTAGTTAAAGCAAGCTTCGTAGCCATTTGATAGCCTCCCATATCTATAGCTAAAAAAGTTGCTGGAACTATAGAAGGATCAAAATGAAATATTCTACATATAGGCACAATTGCAGTGGCTAAAAGCTTTGAAAATATTGGAGCTAAAGAATATATTCCTATCATACCAAGGCCCAAGGCTCCCATGGTTTTTATTCCTTCCTCAAACTTACCTCCAAGTTTTAAAGGGCATCCAAATGTATAATCAATTGCTCCAATTATAAAAAAAGAGGCAATTAGATACAATATTAATTTATCCACGTTCATTTTCTCCTTCTTATAACTATGTATAACATTATTTATATATATGATTTGGCGTGTTAACAGCTAATAATCTAACCTTTTTATTAGTATAATTAGCCCAATTATGTATAATCTCTGAATCCATATGAACACTGTCTCCAGGATAAAGCTCGTACCTTTCACTTTCTAAATAAATAGTTAATATGCCTTCTAATACATAAACAAATTCCTCACCATCATGCTTATATGATATTATCTCCTCTTCCTTTTTTTGCGGAAGAATTTCTATGAGTCTTGGAACAAGTTGTTTATCTTCTAAATTCGTACTTAAACTATATTTTATAAACCCACCTTCTTCTACATCTAGTATTTCTTGCTCATAACTTCTCAAAATTCTATCTTTTCTTTTATGTGGGTAATCAAAAAAATATGTTAAATGCACTTCTAAAATTTCAGCTAATTTTTCTAGTGAATCAACAGCTATTGTTGTAAGTCCTCTTTCTAATTGAGACAAAAATCCAATAGATAGATTACTTTTCTCACTTAATTCTTTTAAAGTAATTCCTTTCTCAGCTCTCAATTTTTTAATCTTCATTCCTATATTCATTATTTTGCTCCTAATTTTATATTTATGAACATTATACATCATAACGCCAACTTTTTGTGTATTTTAGTGAAATAATTATATATAAATGAAATATTGTTAGAATATATTTATTTTTCTATGGATTTTTCTCAGTAAATTTTAAGCTTTATATTTTATAGTATCAGAGATGGAGAGTTTTTATATTGATTTTACTCAACTTGAATTTTTAATTGAGAAAGGAGGAAGTTATAAATGAATATATCAGGAATTTTTAATTCAACATACTCAAATAATGTTACTAATGCTAAACAATTGCAAAGAGCAGATGTGGTATCAAGTGCTACTAAAACTCAAAGTGTACAAAAACCAGATGTTATTTCAAGCGCTACTAAAACAAATGGTGGAGATCACTACTTCGAAGCTAGAGTTTAATTAAAAAATAAGATATAGAAACTCTCCAGCAATAAATATAAAAGAACATTAAGCATAGGCTTAATGTTCTTTTATATTTATTGTAACTTCATCTTCTGCACAAACTTCAGCAAACCCTCCAATTGGAAAAGTTATATGTGGCGTAGTATGTCCAAAGTCTACATTATATACTACAGGAAGCTTTTCTAATTCACTTTTTGACTTTATTATTTTAAACAAATCACCTTCACTTATTTCTGAGGCAATCTGGAATCTCCCTATTATAACAGCTCTTACTTTATTAAAATTTGGTTGCTGTATAAGCGATTGCAAATCTCTATCAAAGTTTTCTTTAAATGTTAGTTCATCATCTTCTATAAACAATATACTATCAGTTAAATCTGGCATAAATTCTGTACCTTGTAGTAAATTCAATGTACAAAGATTACCTCCAATTATTTTTCCTTTGGCTCTTCCTTTATTTATTATTTTATATCCAGTATTGTCATGAAAAACTCTATTTTCCTGATTTAAAAACCATTGATCATCACTCCACTTTAGTGAGGCATTAAGTTTTATGTCTTCATTTTCAAACAGACATTTTTTAAAATATTCTGATGTGTACTCAATACCTTTTTTCATACCAAAGGTTGAATAATGTGGTCCTGAATATGTAACAAGCCCAGTCTTTGCGTAAATTGCATTTGCTAAAGCTGTTATATCAGAAAATCCACATACTATTTTGGGGTTTTTCTTAATTAAATCGTAATCTATGTATTTTAACAATTGATTAGAATTATGCCCCCCAATTACCGTTAGTATCCCTTTCACATTTCTGTCTGAAAAAGCTTCATGTAAGTCACTTATTCTTTCATCTATGGAGGAGGATGAAAATCCATCTATAATCTCACAGTTTTTTGAAAAGCTAATTTTTAGCCCTATTTTTTTAAAATAATTATTTGCTATTGTTCTTGTTTCATTATTTATAAGTGCTAGACTTCGTGCTGGTGCTATTATTCTAATTTCATCACCTTTTTTTAATTTTTTTGGTGTCATACAATTTTCTCCTTTCTTCATTAAGCTATAATTTGCCGCTTAATTAAAATTTGATCATAGTAGTTATAAATTGCGAAGCAAAGACTAAAGAATTTTATCATAGCTAAAGCTAGATAAAAAAATTAAAGAAAGCCTTCGGCTAGATGGAAGAATTGACGAGGCTAAAGCCGTCAAAGGTGAGAGAAGTTACTTATGCAACAGGTAAAGGAAATTTTTCTTTCTACGTCAGAAAAATAATGAATTTAAATTTATATGTCTTAATATTTAGAGAAAACTCTACAATATGTTTTAACCGTAGGTTTTGTTTTTAGGCGTAGCCTTTGGTGTTCATATTATGGTTAATATTGTAACAAATATTTATGAACCAACAATAAAGACATTCGGTCAAAAAAATGAAGTATAAAATACTTTAGATTTATAAATTTAAGTTCAAAGATTTTTCGCAGCATAGCGTAGAAAAATCATCCTAACCCTTTTGCTTAAAGCAAATTCTCTCACCATTAACGGCATTACCGTTAATTCTTTAATCTTGCCACTCTGGCAATCTTTCACCTTTTTACTCACGTAGTAGAGTAAAAATCTTTAACCAGTTGCTTCGCAATTTCTTTATATTACAAATATAAATGTTATTCCTCCAATAAATTATAATTCAAACTACAAAAAATATAAATGCCCTTATATAATTAGTTGTAAAGTTAATAATACAAATATATAATATCAGTATATTCTTCAATGTAGGAGGCAGCATTAATGAAAAAGTTAACACGAGATTTTTTTGAAAGAGACACTATTACAGTTGCTAAAGAACTTTTAGGAAAAGTCCTAGTTCATGAAATTAACGGCAAAAAACTTTCTGCTAAAATAGTTGAAACCGAAGCTTATTTAGGAATTGAAGATAAGGCTGCTCACTCTTATGGTGGAAAAAAGACGCCGAGAGTAGAAGTAATGTACGGCAAGCCAGGAGTATCCTATATTTATCTCATTTATGGAATGTATTATTGTTTTAATGTTGTTACTCGTGAAGAAGGCGTTCCTCAGGCTGTTTTGATAAGAGCATTAGAACCCTTAGAAGGCTTTGATACAATGTCATTTAATAGATTTAAGATTTCTTACAATATGATAACAAATAAACAAATAAAAAACTTAACAAATGGACCTGGGAAACTCTGCAATGCATTTAATATAGATAAAAATTTAAATAAAGAAGATATGTGTGTCAGTAAGATTTTCTATATAGATGATCATAATTATAATGATTTTCAGATTGTTTCTTCTAAAAGAATCGGAATTGATTATGCAGAAGAATATAAAGATTTTCTTTGGAGATTTTACATAAAAGATAATATTTATGTTTCATCAACTAAGTAATTACTCTTTTCGCTAGTTATCCTTTAGGAGTATACGAAGCATGCTATCTGTATTATTTATAAAATGTTTCATAATTTGATAATTGTCCGTCTCCTCATAAGAAACTTCTCTAATGTCCTCTTTAATCTCATATATTTTAGCATCTGGATAAGCCATTATTATCGGTGAATGAGTAGCAATAATAAATTGTGAATTATCAGAAGTCAGCTGATGCATTCTTGATAACATTGACATTTGTCTTGCTGGTGATAATGCAGCCTCTGGCTCATCAAGTATATACAAACCACTTCCTAAAAATCTATTCATAAATACCGCGAAAAATGATTCTCCATGAGATTTGTTATGTAAAGATGTACCACCATATGAAGAAAAAAGCCCTGGTACTATTTTATCAAGTTCATCTACATTGGTTGCAAAGTTATAAAAACTTTCAGCTCTCAAAAAAAATGTATCCTTTGGCTTTTTTATGCCTTTGATTAGCTTAATATATTCATGTAATTGTGAGTGTGTGTCCTTTGAAGAGAAATCAAAATTAATAGATCCTCCCTCTGGATTAAATCCATAGGCAATGGCAATTGCCTCTAAAATAGTTGATTTACCTGAACCATTTTCACCAACAATAAAGGTTACTTTTGGATGAAAATGTAGCTTTGATAGACTCTTTATTGCTGGTAAAGAAAAAGGGTATCTTGAAAAAGATCCTATTTTTTCTTTTTTAAGTTCTACACTTCGTAAATATTGATTACATTGTTCCAAATACATACAAACAACTCCCATTTACTAATCAAATAATTTTTCTCCAAGTTCTACAAATGCCTGAAGCATTATAAATGCTCGCATATCCATTTTAACATCTTTTTTTAATAATTCTTTTACTTCATCTTTTGATAACATTACAACCTCTATGTCTTCATCTTCTTCTAAATTTTCCTTTGATATACATCCACTACAAGTGCAAAATACTATGGCTGCAGATTCGTCTGTCATTCCAGCAGAAGCATATACACCTTTTTTAGTTTTTTCATGATTTATCTTTAAAAGATCAAGCCCTGTCTCTTCCTTAAGCTCTCTTTTAGCTGCAACGTCAAATTTTTCATCTCCATCTATGAGACCAGCAGGAAGTTCATACACATAATCATTTAAAGGTACCCTAAATTGGCGTACACATACAATTTTTTTTGTATCCACATGTAATGCTGCTATAATTGCTGCATCTATTTTTTCTTCCTTACCTTCTAGATATTGTCCCTTAAGTGTTTCAAAATCTTTTCTTGAAGCTACCGTCCAATTTTTTATTTTTCCCATTTTATTTTTATATTCCACATCATAAAGACTTAAAAATTTTGTCTCTGCCAAAGTTCTAACTTTTTTTATTTTATTTTCCATTTCAATCACCTTCAAATTATTAATAAAAATCCATACCAATATTTTATCATATATGGTATGGATTTTAAGGTATTATTATAAATTTTTATTAAGTTTGTCTGCCAAAGTCTTTGATATTTCAACTAATGGTAGTCTTACCTCTTGAGATTTTATTAATCCCAATTTATATAAACAGTATTTGATAGGAGCTGGATTAGGTTCTTCAAATAATAAAGGTATAACATTTGATATTTCCTTCCAAATTTCAAAAGCTCCAATGTGATCATTGTTTTTCATCTTATTATATACTTCAATAAATTTTTCTGTATTAAGATGCGCTGATGCCATAATTCCACCATCGCCGCCAAGAGCTAAAGTGTTGTAAAAAAATGCATCTTCTCCTGTTAATATTGAAAAGTCCTTTGGACGATTTAATAGTAATTCCGTACTTTGACTAAAATCACCACAGGCATCTTTTATTCCAACTATGTTTTTAAGTTCTGCTAATTTTCTTACAGTATCATTTTCAATATTTCTACCAGTTCTATATGGTATATTGTACAAGATTATATCAAGAGGTGTAGCTTCTGAAAGTCTTTTAAAATGGGCATATATACCTCTTTGGTCTGGTCTGTTATAGTATGGGCATACAGATAAAAGTCCTTGAATATTGTATTTTTCAAACTTGTTTATCTCCCTAGCCATCTTCTCAGTGTTATTTCCGCCAAACCCTATATATACAGGTAATTTTTTTTCATTATACTCAATAGTTTTATGGAGCAAACTTTCATATTCATAATCAGATAAAGTTGGTGTTTCACCAGTTGTTGCTAATGGAATAAATCCTGCTACTCCTTTGTCTGAATAATGTTTAATCATATTTTTGTAGGATTCAAAATCAACCTTCCCATCCAAAAATGGAGTGATAAGTGGTACCAAAACACCTTTAATTTTCATATTATCCCAGCCTTCCTCTTACCAAAGGGCAATTATTAGTATAAAAAAATAACAGCAAAGGAACACCTTTGCTGTTATTATCAGAAATTCAATATTAACAATGCACGTGCACCTTGTAGCTCTCCACTATAAAACCAATAGTGACAATTTTGTATATATTTTATACAAAACCAGATTACCCCTTTGCCAAAGTGTAATCTTCGGCCATAATTCCTTTCCTTATTCCTAATTGCCTGCCAGCTAAGAATAAATAATCATAATTATAGCTCCTCTACCCTAGGTAAGAATTCAATTTTATTTGTCTGTAGTTTATCATACATGCCTCTAAATTTCAAGTTTAAATTTTATAATTGTCTTAGTTCCTTTTCCTTCTTCACTAAATACCTTTATAGTTCCACCATGCATTTCTACTATCCATTTAGCAATAGGAAGCCCCAGCCCACTTCCACCTTTTTCTTTAGACCTAGATTTATCTACAGTATAAAATCTATTAAATATCTTATCTATTTCATTTTCAGGTATGCCTATTCCTGTATCACTTATAGTTATTTCTAATACATTTTTATAAGCTGTAGAATTTATAATAATATCACCATCTTTAGGTGTAAATTTTATACTGTTATCAATAATTATCCTTAAAACCTGTTTTATCATTTTATAATCTACAAATACATTAACATTATCATTTTTTTCAGTAAATACATTATGATCTTTATCTATAAGCTTACTTTCCATTATAACTTCATTTATTAATTCATTAATGAAAAAATGAGTTTTTTCAATTTGATTGTTATTACTGTCACCTTTTGCAAGAAAAAGTAGTTCTTCTATGATTTTGGCCATATTAGAGGATTCCAATTTAATAGCATAAATTGATTTTTCTAAGGCACTCCTATCATCTTTTCCCCACCTATCCAGTAAATTAGCATAACCACTAATAACAGCAGTTGGGGTTCTAAGTTCATGCGATGCATCCGCAACAAATTGAGTTTGTCTATCAAATGAGTCTTGAAGCCTATTTATCATATTATTAAAAGTACTAGCAAGTCTTCTAAGTTCATCATCCGGGCCTTCAATATCAATTCTTTCTTTCAAATTGTTAATGCTTATATTTTCTGCTGCCTTAGTAAGCTTAGCAATAGGTTTTAATAATTTTTTACTTATTATGTATCCAATGATAATTGAAGAAATCACGCCAATAAAATCCGATATTGCCATTAACGCAAATAGTATTTTCATAAAATCGTACTCTTTATCCATATCCTTCACTATTTGTAATGTAACAGTACCATATTGGTAACTTTTAATGCTCACATTTTCAAAAAGCAAATGTCTGTCTCTTTCCTCAAGATGCTTAATTTCATTGTAATTGTTATCAATTTTGATTTTATAATAATACCTATCTGAAATGTTTAGTATTTCACCATTTTCTTTAGTAATCTTTATAAATAAGTTTTCTTTGTTAGGTATACTTAGCAATAATTTTTTATCAGTTATATCAATGTTATAAGTTCCATCACTTACATCATTTAAAACTATATTTTTCACGTCACTTATTTGCTTATTAGCCTGTGAATAGAAATAATTTTTTATTCCGTATAGAACTGAAGCGTTTAATATAAGTAATATAAAGGAAAACATAAATGCATAAATTATTGTTAATTTAATAGAGATTTTGGCATTTCTAATAAAACTAAATTTCATCTATTTATCACCTTTAATTACATATCCTACCCCTCTAACGGTAGATATTAATTTATTTTGAAAATTATCATCAATTTTACTTCTAAGATATCTTATAAAGACATCTACCACATTTGTATCTCCTTCATAATCGTATCCCCAAACTTTTTCTATAAGTTTTTCTCTAGTTAAAACTATGTTTTTATTAATAAGTAAAGTCTCTAACAAGTCATACTCCTTTTTGGTTAAATCTATTTGCTTATCTCCACGCATTACTTTATGCATTTTATTGTTCATAATTAAATCATCAAATCGTATCTCATCGAGGCTTACTGTGGTATTTCTCTGAATTACTCTTATTCTTGCAAGTAGTTCTTCGATAGCAAAAGGTTTGGTTATATAATCATTGGCGCCAATGTCTAGTCCATTAACCTTATCCCTTATATCACTTTTAGCTGTAAGCATTATAATTGGAACTTTATAAGATTTTCTTATCTCCCTGCAAACCTCCATACCATTTAAACCTGGAAGCATTATATCAAGAATGATAATATCAAAATTGTGTTTTTCCACTTTTTTTATTGCAGTTAACCCATCATAAGCTATATCTACCTCGTAACCTTCATGTTTCAGTTCCATTTCAATAAACATTGCCATTTGTTTTTCATCTTCAACTATAAGTATTTTAAATTTTTCCATAAATTCGCCTCTTTATACTTCTACAACTCCACTTCATTGTATAATTTCTTAAATCCCAAAGTTAGAAATATCTTTTTTTCTACTATTTCATATATTTTTTCCATTTTGCTTCTTAATATAACATTATAAATATAAGTAGTTATAATAGCAATTATATATGCGCCTATAACATCAATAGGATAGTGATTGCCAACATATACTCTTGAGACTCCTACTATTAAGGACAATATAGTTAATGTTATTCCCACTACTTTATTGTATTTTTGAAGACCTAAGGCTATGCTCATTGTACCTATTGCATGATCACTTGGAAAAGAGGCATCTTTTGTATGATTAATTAACAAATTCACCTTATTATGAACAAATGGTCTGTCTACATAATATATACCTCCAATTATAAAACTTAAGATTAAGTTTACTACTGCAATAAATAAAGTACTAAATACTACTTGTCTATAATTTAAATGTTTTTCTTTAATTCCTAAAATAAAAACTACTACTGAAATTGCAATAAACAAAAATGGTACATATTTTGAAAATATAATCATTATGTTATCCAAAATCATATTTTTCATTGCTAAATTGTTTATAAATCTAAAAATCGCCATATTCATGTTATTTTCTCCCCTAAAGTATGTTTTTTAAAAAAGTGCCCACGTTATTAATATAAATTTCTTGTAGAATTATAAATATCAATTTGGAACACAAAATCCCAATTAACATTCCTGCTATAACATCAGTTGGATAATGTACATATAAATATATTCTTGATAGTGCTATTAACAATGCTATTGTAATAAAAATAATTTTATAGTTAATAAAATAAATAGATAATACCTCTGCTGCAGCAAAAGAAGATAAAGTATGTCCAGAAGGAAATGAATACGATATAGGCTTTACAATCAAAAGCGTACTATTATTCTTTTGATTGCATGGCCTAACTCTTTTAACTAAATGTTTTATTATTCCTTCGCCAACAATAGTACTAAATATCATTGTTAATATAACTACTTCTCCGATGGACTTGTTTTTTTCAACAAATAATAAAATTACTGCTATAGCAAGCCATACCACGCCTAAATTGCCTAAACTGGTTATAACAGGCATTACTTTATCCAAATACTTGTTTTTCATTTTTCTGTTTATAATAAATAAAACATAATTGTCAAATATGTTTATTTGTTTTAAAATATTTGAATACATAATTCTAACCTCTTTTACTAATAAAGTGAAATGCAATAATTTATTTAATGTCTCTGCTATTATTATCATATCAACAGATTAAATTTAGATTAAAATTTTTAGTTACTTTTATCAATTTCTATCATAAAATATATTGTAATTAATATTAGGAGAAAATTATGAATTATAAATCAAATTTGACATATTCTAAGGTTAGAGCTGTAAATTATGCTTTTAATTATGCGCAAACTCCAAATCCAGCCTTTAAATATATTCCAGTATACGAAGATAACGGAGGTGACTGCACAAATTTTACTTCTCAATGTATGCTTGCAGGAGGTGCACCTATGATTTTTTCAGGTAAAAACCCTTGGTGGTATAAGTCCTCTAGATGGTCGTTTTCTTGGTCCGTAGCTGAAGAGCTTTATTTATATTTAAAGAACAATGATAAAAATAATTTATATGGTATTAAAGGTAAAGAAGTGCCTTATATTAATATGTTAGAGCCTGGCGATGTGATTTTTTATGAAAACAATAATGGAAGGATATCTCATTCTGCTACTATTACTTACCTATATAATGATTATCCTTTAATTTCGCAACACACTCCCAATTTTTTGAATATTCCATTTGAAAAAAATTGGGCCGCAAAAATGCACTTTATTCAAATATCACTATAACTGTAAAAATATATTTATTGATTTAATGTTATGATTATATTAAAATTAAATTACTGACATTTAGTTGTAATTAATATAATAAATAGAAGAGGATTAAATATTATGGATATAAATGAAAAAATGGAGATTTTGAGAGACTATTTGAATGATTTACTATCTAACGAAGAAAATCTATGTAAAGACGATATACTTAAGGTTAGTGAAGAGTTGGACAAGTTAATTGAAGAATTCTATCAAGAGCAAAATAAAACCCAAAAATGAGAATTTGTATTTTGACCTACTCTAATTCAAATGCTATTAACAAGTTTGTGAAATGTTTTTTAAAAATTCTTTTTTCTTATGTGTTTGATTAAAGTATTCTTTTTCATTAATTAAATCTTTTTGTTTTAGCTTGCCTATTAAGTAAACTATTTTTATGCAAGCATCACCTAGTGTCTCTTGGCATCTTAACATATCATTATCCATAACAAATTCCCCCAGTAACAAGCTTAACTTTAAACATTTTTTACTATATACTAATATAATACCACATAGCAACATATTTTTAAATTAAATAGTTACTGAAAATTAAATTTAAATAATAAAATCCCCGATAATAAATTTACTATCAAGGATTTTATTATTTACAAAACTTCAACTTAATAACTATAAAAACTTTTGTAGTTAATTATCTTATGAAATTTGTAAATATTTTATTTTCTTTCTCAGGCTCTGAAACCTTGCCTTTACCATTCTGAACCAATTTCATTAACCAAGCCATATTTTGTCCTAAAGTTCTCATTATCTGAACTCCTTCTTCATCTCCGTGAATTTCTCCTGGTGCTGTGCCATGGATGACATTCCAATAGCTTGAAGCTGGCATAAGCATTTCAGAATAATTTATATAATTATTTAATTGCTGAAAAGTTGGCATTCCGCCAGTACGTCTTACTGCAACCACTGAAGCTCCCACCTTATGTCTTAACAAATTACCGTTACTTCCAGCCACATAAAATGCTCTATCTAAAAATGACTTCATTGTTCCTGCTACTCCTGAATAATGTACAGGTGATCCAAGTATTATACCATCAGCTTCTTTCATTTTTTGAACCCATTCATTCAAAGAATCTCCAGGTAAAACACATTTTTCGTTTTTATTTCTACCACAGCCACCACATGCAATACATCCTCTTACTACTTGACTTCCAACATTTATTATTTCAACCTCAATACCCTCTTTTTCCAGTTCATCAGCTACTAATTTTATAGCTCCATAAGTATTTCCCTTTTTATTCGGACTTCCATTAAACGCAACTACCTTCATTTTATCTCCTCCAATATTAAATTTATCTACATTATAACTTTGTTAACCTAGCTACGATTTTAAGTGTACTTTAATATATAAGAACTAACAAGTAGGCACTTTGCGGTAAGTTAACTTACCTAGAGGTAAGTAATATAAGGATATCCTCATTATTATTAACTTAAAATTAATCTTTAATCCATCTAATAATAAACTCTGTTTCAGCTGGAACAGAGTTTATGTTTTCTTTTTCTTTTGTCCAATGCCCTTTTAAATTTAATTCTTTAGCTGTAGCCTCAAAATGATACATAGCAATTCCTATATCAATTTTTTGCATATCGAAGCCCATAGATTGATAGCCTTTGGCATGACTTAAAAAAAAGTAAAAGCTATCACTGGTCATTAAAATTCTCCACGGTTGCTTATTTGAAGCAGAAGGTGCTAATCTTACCATTTCTAAAGCTTTAACGTAATCACCAGCTTTTGTTTCATCAAGGCTTTTTTCAAAATTTTCATAAAAAAATATCTCATTAAAGTTTTTTCTTTTTTGTCCACCAGAAACAAATCTCATCATCTTTTCAGTTATACTTCTTTTCTCAGCTGGAATGCCAATAGGTACAACAATAGGTAATATTTCATTATCCGTAATATTTGCTACTTTTGCAAATTCTCCTCTATTAAAGGTTCCCCCAAGCCATACAGTTCCAACCCCTAACTTTGTAGCATATAAAATAACATCTTCTAAAATATATCCTAAATTTAACAAAGCCTCCGAGTTGTTCTTTATAGCAGCTAAAATAAAAGATTTCCCACCTTTTATTACTCCATATGTACCAAGTTTTACACTTTCATTGCTTTTATCATCTTTGTCAATTATTTGTAGATTTACATTTTCATCAAATGGTCCTGCTACACTACCTATGTGGTTTTCCAATTTGTTTTTAAGTTCTTTTGAAAGCGAATTGTTATCATAAGTTCTTATGGAAGTTCTATATTTAATAACATCTATAATTGATTTACTCAAATCTATACTCATAACTTTACATCACCTTTCCACTATATTTTATGTGCAAAATTTTATTTTATCAGAACTTTTAAATTTCTAGCAAGTATTTTATAATCCTGAATAAAATTAATATCATCTATTTTTTTATATGTTATTTCAGGAAGCTTATGTAATGGGACGTTTTCCAGTATCATTTTTGTTTCTGTGGCATCGAATTGGACTAAATCTTTTATTTTTGTAATGTATTTTTTATTTACTGGGCATATGCTTTGGCATCTCATGCAACCTATTATTGAATTATTCCAACTTGGCTTTAACCATATTGGAAAATCTTTTTCACTTTCATTTTGTAATGTAATGCATTTATTGGCATGTATAAGAAATCTGTCATCAGCTATTGCATTTGTAGGGCAATTTTTCAAGCATGCATTACAATCACTGCATTTTTTCATTGTAGTAGGCGACTCTATCCATGTATCATCTACACAGGGCATGTCCGAAATATAAGTTGCAAGCCAAAAGAAACTGCTTTCATTGTTAATGTAACAGATATTGTTTCTGCCATAAACTCCAAGCCCACTTTTTACAGCCGTAAGTTTGCATGGAAGATTTATTTTTACTAATTTAAAATCTTCATAGTTAAGAATATTTTCAACAATTTTAGTAACTTCTATTATTTTCTTTTGCTTGTCCTCCAACTCATAACTACTATTAAATAGATACATTGGCGGCATTATAACAGCATATTTTTTTGAGTTCAATGTAAAATATATTCTAGATATTGGTTGCGGCACAGCTATAACAATAATTGATTTCGCATCCTTAAAACCTTCTGCCATTTCATAATTAAATTTTTTTAAATATTTTCCTAAATTTTGATCAACATCGGAAAAATCTTTCATTGTACCTATTATGTATTTTTGAAGTTCTCTAATATGCTCAATTGAAATTACTTTTGCTCTAATATTGTGCTCAAAAGCTCTATCTATAAAATCATATGCTAAAGTACCGTTATATCCGCTCATATATTTTTCACCTACTTTAATATTATTTATCTATATTTAAGGCCTTATATTTATTTTTATTCATAATATCTTTTAGTTTATCTACTTTTTCATTAAATGTGTAAAAACTATGTTCTGTTTTTACAAGCCTTGCTTCAAACAAATCCATAGAATTTTTAATTATTAGTTGTTCTCTTTCTTTAAAGTCAAATTCATTTCCTTCATAATCTATACAAATCAAGGCAGGTTGTCCATGACATTCTATGCAAAATGGAGTCCAAAATACTTTATCTTCTTTTTCTTCAATTTTAACTTTAAAAATATCATTACCACATTCTTCACATTTACTATCAAAAGATGTAAAAGTCTCACATTTAGTTCTTTCAACATGTATTCCACATTCTGCACAGAAATAATCTACCTTACCATTACTCGGTTTTATTTTTAATTTCACAGAGCCACAACTTGGACAATTTGCTGTTCTAACTATTTTTCTCATCATATCCCCTCCCCTATTAACTATTCAAATTAATAGGGAAATATAACCTAAATTTAAGTCTTAACTACAATGGATTATTTTTCAGCGATTTATACACCATTTCAATATGAGGAATGTCATCTTCCAAATAAACTTCAGACACTTCATGGAAACCTAAACTTCCGTAAAATTTTTTTAAATAGGCTTGTGCAGATATTTTAATTGTATTTTCATTTAATTTATCTTCTATAAATTCTATTGCTTTATTTAATCCCATCCTTGCAAAACTTTTGCCACGAAATTTCGAATTAACTAATACCCTTCCTATAGATATTTCATCATAAGATACTCCTTTTTCTAAAATTCTTAAATAAAATATAATACTTTTCCCCTCACTAAGAAACAAATGATATGAATTTTTATCTTTACCGTCTACATCTACATATGGACATTTTTGTTCTGATATAAATACTTCATTCCGTATTCTAAGTATCTCATATATCTCATCTGGAGTTAATTCCTCATATTTTTTTATTTGCCATTTCATAATTTATCCCTCAAAACATAATTTTTTAATATAACTGCTCTTATTGCATCATATGTTATTTTCTGAGATACCTTAGCCTTTATTGGAGCAAGTCTGTCTACCCCTAATTCAGCAGTAGCTTCCATAATCTCTTTCTCTTCTTTTTCAGTGAAAATACCCTCTAAATTAAATTCAACTTTTTCTGAATTTTCATCATTTATATATTTTTCAATATGCCCCAATACAGTTGATACCGTTATTTCCCTTTCTTTAGCAACTTCTATTATACTTTTGCCTTCTTTAATCATATTTACTGTTACATCTTGAGTTTTCACCTTACTACTTCTAAGATTATTGGTTGCTTTTTCTTGCAAGCTTACTTCTGATTTGTCTGTCCATTTAACTTCAATATTGTTTTTTGTTACATAATCATTAATAATTTCTAAAAATGTTTCACCATATTTTTCATATTTCACTTGTCCTACACCTGATATATCAAATATCTGTTCTTTATTAGAAGGAAATCTTACACTCATCTCCTTAAGCGTATTATCAGGGAATATGAAGTATGGTGGCACCCCTTCATTTGAAGCTATATCTTTACGTAAGGCTTTTAACACCCCAAACAATTCATTATCTTCAGTGATTTTTTGTACTTTTACTGATTCCTTGAAAATTACCCTTTCTTCTCCCTTTAATATATCCATAGATTTTTCACTAAATACAACTGTAGGATACTCACCTTCCTTTAAACTTATAAAGTCGTGAGATATCAAAGTGTTTATAAATTCCGCCAGATCTTTTTTTGAGTAATTCTTCATTATTCCATAAGTAGATAATTCATTAAATCTATACTGAAGTATTTTTTTTTGAGCTGAACCTCTTAATACATCTACAATTGTGTTTACTCCAAAATCCCTCTTCATTCTATATATACAAGATAAAACTTTTTGGGCCTCTACCGTCCTATCAACTGGTTCCCCTTCACTTAAACAGTTACTACAGTTTTCACAATCTTCATATTCAGTTTCTTCACCAAAATAATTCAATATGTATTTTCTAAGGCATCCATTATGGTGAACAAAGTCAATCATAGTTTGCAGTTTTTTATAGTCATTTATTCTTCTTTCAGGATTTTGGGTTCCAACTTCTATTAAATATTTCTGAGTTATTATATCCTGAGCAGAAAACAATAAAATACATTCACTTTTTTCACCGTCACGGCCAGCTCTTCCTATTTCTTGATAATAGCCTTCAATATTTTTAGGCATATTATAATGAATTACAAACCGCACGTTTGATTTATCTATTCCCATACCAAAAGCGTTAGTTGCAACCATGACATTAATCCTATCATATACAAAATCTTCTTGATTTTGCTTTCTTTCAGCATCCGGTAAACCTGCATGATACCTTGCTGCAGATATGTTATTTTCAATAAGATTTTCATAAATATGATCTGCTTCTTTTCTGGTGGATACATATATTATTCCAGATTGGTCTTTATTTTCGCTTATGTAATTTAATACGTATTTTAATCTGTTTGGTATCTTTAAAACATTAATTTTTAAGTTTTCCCTATCAAACCCCGATATAAAAACTTCTGGTTCATTTAGCTCTATTAACTTCACAATATCCTTTCGCACTTCTTCAGTTGCAGTTGCGGTAAAGGCGCTTACCACTGGACGTTTTGGAAGGCTTCCTATAAAACTACCTATGTATCTATAGCTTGTTCTAAAGTCATGTCCCCACTGTGATACACAATGTGCTTCATCTACAGCTATTTGGGATATATTTAGTTTTTTCATAAATTCACAAAACTCTGAAGCCTCTAATCTTTCCGGTGCTAAATAAAGTAATTTTATTTTGTCCTCATTTAATTTTTCAGTAATTTCTTGAATTTTATTAGAACTAAGAGAACTATTTATATACTCTGCGCTTATGCCTAAGTCTTTTATGTTATCCACTTGATCCTTCATAAGAGATATTAGTGGCGAAATAACAATAGTAATTCCATCAAATAATAGTGCTGGTATTTGATAACAAATTGATTTACCACCACCTGTAGGCATAACAGCTAAAGTATCTTTTTTACACAATATGCTGTCAATTACAGATTTTTGAGACTTTCTAAAATCTTTATAACCATAGTATTCATTTAGCACATTTAATGCTTCTTTTATCAACCCTTACACCTCGTTTAATTCATTATATATTTATTATTGACAAGTTTTAAAACTATATTTCATCCTAATTTAGATTTTTTTCAAAACAATAAAAATCACCTTTTCTAAAGGTTACAATTCCTACTTTCTCGTAACCTAATTTTTCATACATAGTATACGCCGTTTTGTTTTTAGTAAAAGCATCTAATCTTATGCTACCATAATTGTTTTCCATGCTATATTCTTCAGCATATTTTAGAAATTTTTTAGCGATTCCATTTCCTTGATATTGTGGGTCAATACATAAGCGATGGATAATAATTTGTTTCTTAGCGCTATATTTCCATTTTAATTTCTTGTACTCACCATCTTGAGTCTCATTTAAAACAATAATTCCCTTAATTATATTTTCATCAATATAAACATATAAATTCTTTTTTATAATATCATTTTTTATCACCATTTCATTTGGATACATATCGTCCCATTGGTATACTTTTTTTGCTTCCA
The DNA here is from genome assembly GCF_900176305.1 of Clostridium acidisoli DSM 12555. Classification (GTDB taxonomy): domain Bacteria; phylum Bacillota; class Clostridia; order Clostridiales; family Clostridiaceae; genus Clostridium_I; species Clostridium_I acidisoli. The sequence goes on along the minus strand of NZ_FWXH01000003.1, from coordinate 423,517 downwards.
TATTTGCAATTGCAGCTTTAATTATATCCATTATTCTAGCTATATCTTTTATTTCTCCTCGTTTTATATCCATATATTACTCCTATACTCATAAATTTCTTACTTAGTAATAAAAAACTGCATACTTGCCATTTTATTACTATAGCATATAATTATACTATAATAATAAAAAAATATACATACCGAGGAAGGGTTATTCTTTTTTATCCGATGACTACCATCCGTAACACTCCCATCTTCTTCAAAGTGGGAGATAACGGCTGCTACGTCTCTTTGGATAACGATTTCTAAGTTCCAGGTAGAAAAAACTCCACCTGAAACCAAAAACTCTGTTTATAATTTTATTTTAAAGATTCTATAAAATCACATGTAGTTCCTTCAAAAAATTCTTAAATTTAAAGATTTTTATTTCATCTTGCAATATTTTTTCCTTATAACAAATCGATAATTTATAATCTGGATCTATGTTATATTGCTTAAAATAAAAAGTCTCATCTTTATACTTGCAATATGTATTAGTATTAAAAATTCCATCTATGCAGAATGAGTTCAATGGTATATTAAGCCCACTTCCGATTAACTTAACAAAACTCTCCTTTAGCGTCCAAATAGAATAAAAAGTTTCTGTCTTTTTTTCTGCATTTTCAAAATCATTATATTCATTTTTAGTAAACACATGTTTTATTATGCTCATATCTATAGGTTTTATATTTTCTATATCTACTCCTATAGCTTTATTGCTAGTTGCACAAACTACATATTTTCCAGAATGAGATATATTATATTGAAATTCACTGCTACCAAATAAATAAGGTTTCCCAAAATTATTGTATTTAAAGATTATATCTTTTATTTTATAATTTAACTTTCTATTTATAATATATCTTATAAGTAAATCAGATACTACTCCTCTTTTTCTATCATCTAAGAATCTATATCTTAATAATCTTAGTCTTTTATCTTCTGATACATAGTTTAATAAATCATTTAAAATCTCTTCATCTTTAAACTCATCTAAATCAACACAATATGTGGAAACCATTTTTTCTCCTATCCTTTTGCAATTTCAATGATATCCTTTATTAAATCTTTAAAATCACCATTTTCATACATTTCTTTTAATTTAAATCTTTGAATTTTTCCACTGGTGGTCTTAGGAATGGATTTAATAGGAATAACATGTCTAATATTTATTTTGTACTCATCTCTTATAAGTTTTTTAACGGATTCTATATGATGAACAAAATCCTCAATTCTCTTTTTAAATAATATAAAGATAACTAAACTTTTTTCTTTTGTATTTTTTTCAAAAACACCACATGCAACTAGTCGTCCGGACACTATATCTTCAAGCTGTTCACATTCCTTTTCTATATTATGTGCGTAATAGGTTGTACCATGTATGGATATAATATCTTGTGATCTTCCAGTTATAATTATTTTTTCATCTATAATAAACCCTAAATCCATTGTATTAAGCCATCCATCCTCGCTAATTATTTTTTTAGTGAGTTGCAGATTGTTATAATATGACTTAGTAACATTATCTCCTTTAATTTGAATATGTCCAACTGTTCCCTCATCGTATACTTCACCTTCATGTCCAACTATTCTTATGCTACAATGATTTACGCTATAACCTTCAGCTACAAGTTCTACTGCTTCTTTGTCTGATTTATTCTCAGCTATAACTATTTTGTCTCCAATGCCAAGTTTATCTTTTCTAACTGTAATAGTTGAAAACTGTTCATTAGGCTTGGGAAACGCAACTGCTAAACTAGCTTCTGCCATACCATATACAGGATACATGCTATTTTTATTTAAACCATATGTGCTAAGTTTACTTAAAAATTCATTAATTATATCAATTGAAATTGGCTCTGCTCCATTAAATATTTTTCTTATACAACTTAAATTCCACTCATTATACACTGAATCCTTTAAGCTATCTAGAAAATATCTAAGACCAAAGTTAGAGGATGCTGTAATTGTGACTTTATGTTCATTGATTTTTTTTATCCACAATACGGGATATCTTATAAATAATGAAGTTCTTATTATGCTCTGATTTATATTAAACATTAATGGAAACATATGAAATCCTATTATACCCATATCATGCGTCAGTGGCATCCAACTAAGTGTGGAGTCAAATTCTGTAGAGTTAGAATTATCAATTATATCTTGTATATTTGTAAGAAGGTTTTTATTTGTTAAAACCACACCTTTTAAATCCATTGTAGACCCTGAAGAAAATTGTATATAAGCTACGTCTTCTGGCTTACTTTCCTTTATTGTACCAATTCCATTTTCTATAAGCAATTCATCTAAATTAACAATTTTATTTTCTAATTTTTCAATTATATCTTTGTCTACAGAATTTTTCTCATTCTTACGTAAGGCTTCATAACATTTTTCATCGATTATCACTTTGGGATTACTTAAATTCTTAAATATTTTTATTATCTTAGTTAGATTTTCTTTATGAGCTACACTAACTGGAACTGGGATTATCTTTCCTAATATACATGCCCAAAAAACATACAAGAATTGTTCATTTTTTTCATCTTTTATTTGTAATATTAATTCATGACCTTCCTCTAATCCTATACTTTGAAGGTTGTATAAAACCTTCAAAGCTTTTTTATATAAAGTTCTATATGAAACAAATATTTCCTGCTCTTTTCCTTTTATAATATAAATTCCTTTTGTAGAATTGCTTTTAGCAATATTAATTAGATTTTCTGATAATGTACTCATCTTATCCAAAATTATCACTCCTCTTATAATCCTTTGTTTAATTTAAAATCATCACTAAGCTTAGCAAAAGAATTTTTTTTGTCATTAGGACTTAATCTTATGATATTGTCTATTTTCTGCAAACTGTAGTCCATATAATCATTATTTTCAAGAGACATTTTATAGTCCACATTATCAAAAGGATAAGTTGGTAATGCAGTTTTTATGATTTTATAATTTGAATATAAGTTTTTAGGGTTATAACTAATATTAAGAGTATACATTTTGCCTAAAGCTGAAAGAAAACTTTTTTCTAGTGAACTTGTTAAATTTTCATTTATTAATTTTGCTCCTATGCTTAAACCTTCCAGTTCAGCTTCTATTTCTTTTGATGTGCCCAAATATAATATTGTTTCCTTTTCCTTAACAATCTCATTTAAATTAGGAAACAACTCATTATCATAAACTAAGTCTAGAATATATAGTAAATCCTCTTCATCAGAGCAATCTATTGCTCCTTGAACTGTTATAAGCGGACTATTAATTTTTGCTCTCTTCTTTTCATTTATATCAATGTTCTCATCTAAAATTATATTTATTCCTTGGTTTATAGTTATTTTACCTGTTAAAGCTGCTCCACTTAATATACCAAAGCCTTTAGATATTATGGTTGTAAACTTAATTTGCAAACTTTCAAGCAGTGCTCCAAAAGAATATTCTAAGGAAAACATTTCAACTTTTTCATCTATTTCTTCACTTGATGTTTTTCCAACTTGTATGCTCTCGTAATAACTAGAGCATGTATTATAGGCTGTCTTAAAAACTTTAAATCTATTTTTTAAAACCTGAATATCATTTTTGTCAGCTTTAAAATTTCCATCAAGTAATAGATGACACCTTGTTTCCTTGTTAGGATTTATTTTTCCATTATACATCTCATCAGTCATAACACCTTCACTTATAGCATACAATTTATCTAATAAATCTCTTTTAGACTCCGCTACTACTGAAGTTTTATATATGAGTTGCTTTTGACTGCTATTCATAGTGTCACATATTGCTGAAATCTCAATTTCTGGATTTTGTTCTACATAATTTATTAAATTTTCAGAAATTTTCTTTATTGTATTTTGATTTTTCCCTGTTATTTGTAAAAGATGAGTTCCAATCTTATCATCATTTTTTTCTGCTTTAATAATAGGCGACTCTTCAATTACAATATGAGCGTTTGTTCCACCAAAGCCAAAAGCATTAACACCTGCCCTTAGCGGATTCTCATCTTTAGCTTTCCATTTTATATTTTCCTTTGCTACAAAAAACGGTGTGCTTTCAAAGTTTATATTTGGATTTACATTTTTAAAATTAACAGTCTTCGGAATAGTATTGTGTTTCATAGCTAGTACAACCTTAATTAAACTTACAAGACCAGATGCCGCCAGCATATGTCCTATAGAGGCTTTAACTGAACTAATAGCACAAAATTGATTTTTATCAGTAAAACTTCTAAAAGCTTTAGTCATTCCTTGAATTTCTATTGGATCTCCAAGTGGTGTACCCGTCCCATGTGCTTCAATATAAGAGACAGTTTCAGGATTTACACCAGAATTTTTATAAGCCATTTCTACTGCTATTGCTTGTCCATTTGGATTAGGTGCCGTTATTCCTTGTGAATGTCCATCATTGTTTATTGCTGAGCCTTTTATTACTGCATATATATTGTCCCCATCTTCCATTGCTTTTTTCATTGGTTTTATTACAATTGCACTTACACCTTCAGACAAAACCATTCCATTTGCATCTCCATCGAAAGGTCTGCATTCTCCATTAGGCGAAATTGCATTTAATTTACTCATTGATATAAAAGGAATGGAGCTTAAATTAAGATTTACTCCTCCTACAATGGCAATTTCACTTTGATTGGCTTTTAAATTTTCACAAGCTAAATGTAGAGCAACTAAAGATGATGAACAAGCTGTATTTACTACAAGACTTGGTCCCATAAGGTTTAGGCAATGACTAACTCTTGCTGCAATTTCATTTAATCCATTTCCTGCAACTGAATCAGCCATTAATTCTTTTGGTTTTAAAACATTTATTAAAGCTTTTAAAACACTTCTTTTCTCATCCATCTCCATGTTCTTAAACCAAGGACTATTTTCAAAGCTACTTTTTAACATTTTGTAATTACGATAGTTAGTAAAATGCTCCATATAACTGTTTTGTTCGGAGCCAACAAATACACCTATTTTTTGAGTTTTATATTTTCCGATGTAACCTGCTTCTTGCAAGGCTTCAAATGCAACCTCTAAAAAAACTCTTTGCTGTGGGTCCATTACTTCTGCTTCTTTAGGAGAAATGCCAAAGAATAAAGGATCAAAGCCGTAAGCCCTATCAATAAAGCCCCCACATTTTGAATAAGTTGTATGTAATGAGTCTTTTTCAGTACTATATTCGTCTCTAATTGACCATCTTTCTTCTGGTACATCTTTTATTACCACCTTTCCATCATTTAATATTTTCCAATATTCATCTAAATTGTTTGCCCCAGGTATTCTAAGCGATATTCCTATAATTGCTATATCACTTGTTTTCTCTTTATCTACTTCATTTAAATCTTTCTCTTCTTCCTCTACATAAGTCTCTTTTTTAGTTGTAAAATAATTTTTTTCTATATAATTTGCTAAAGCAACTGGAGTTTGATATTCAAAAATGAGAGTAGGATAAAGTTCCTTTTTAAAAGCAGCACTTAAGTTAGCCATTATTTTCATAGCTCCAACAGAATCAAGTCCTAGTTCCATAAAATTAGTTTCGGTTTCAAGATTATCTTTTGAAACCTTAAGCTCATCTGCTATGATCTTATAAATTGTATTTTTATTTTCTTCTATTTCCATATAAGATAACACTTTTTCTTTTACTTCCGTATTTTTAGCTTTCTCTTCACTAATATAGTCAATTACATGAACATTATTAATCTTGTGAAATGCCACTGCTTTAAAAAATGCATTTACAGCTTTTTCTGCTTTAAGAGGGCGTAAGCCTTGAACCTTAGCTGCCTGTTCAGCACCTTTTCCAAATGTTTTACCCATGCCTTTTTCTTCCCAAAGCGAATAGTTTATTGCCACTGTTTTACCCTTTGCATTAGCTTGATTTCTATAAATGCTATAACTGCTTAGAAAAGCATTGGCTGCTGCATAATCACCAATACCACTTGACCATTTTTTCTTTGAAGCAGATACAGATGAAAGCATAACAAAGAATTTTAACGGTTCATTTCTTGTGAGCATATCTGTTATTATAGTTCCTTGTACCTTTGGTGCTAGCACCTTATTAACAGTATTTAAATCTTTTTTAAATAAATTGAATTCAGAGTAGTCCACTACTCCAGCTCCATGTAGTACGCCATCTATGTGTCCAAATTTATTTTTTACTTCTTCTATGCATTTTTTCATAGTATCATAATCTGCTACATCTACTGAAAAGTACATAACCTTTGCCCCAAGCTTTTCTAGCTCCATTAATAAACTTATTTTTTCTTTTAATGATATATCAGAAGTTGTTTGATTCCAAAGTTCTCTTTCAGGTAAAACACTCCTACCCGTTAGCACAAGATTTATTTTAGCCTTCTTAGCTAAGGAAAGTGCTATGTCTCCACATAAAGGACCAACACCACCAGTAATTAGATAAGTTTCTCCATCTTTTATTTCTAAACTTTTCTCTATAACATCTAACTGTTCCAATTTTCTCTCAAAACCTTTATTATCTCTTATTGCGATAATATTTTCTTCGTTTGGCATTATGGTTAGCTCGTTAAATAAAGTGGAGCTTATATCACTATTTGTTTTATAAGCATTAACATCTATATCTATAATCTTACACCTAATTTCAGTGTTATCTTCACCTATTGCTTGAGTTAATGTAGTAGCTAAACTTGCATATGGGCTGCTGATATTTTCATCTTGCTTTACCTTTTGTGCTCTATTTGTAACAACGACAAAATCTATACTTTCCTCTGCTTTAGACTTTATGGCATCCGCCATAAACAATATACTGTAGAAATTTTCATTTATCAATTTATGATTTAAAATTTCAAGTTTTGGATTAAATTCACCATGATTTAACGTCCATAGATGTATAATTGTAGAGATTTTATTAGGAATTTCATTTAAAACATTTTTATAGTCCCTTCTATTATCAGGATCTATTACAAAATTGTTTTTTCCATCATAGATAAAGTTTTTTCCTGTTTTAACAAAATAAACAGGATTCGTTTTGTTATCAAAATTATATTCAAGTTGCTGTCCTATAGAAAGTTCATCAGCAAAAACTATTATTGCGCCTTCTCCAATTTCCTTCTCACCGATTTTAACATCTTCTTTCCATTTCCAGCTATAAAACCATTCTTTTGGTGCTATAGATTTCTTTATTAAAGTACCAAATTGTGGTCCATAAGTGCTTTTCTCAAAAGGATATAACGGCAATTTAACTTTATTATATTTAAAATTCATAAAGAATTTTGCCCAATCAAATTTAAAACCTAAGGAATTCAAATCCCCAATAGTACCTAAAAATACGTCCAAATTATCTTTTTTTCGATCTAAAAGAGGCATAATATTAACATCATTATTTATTAAAACAGCTTTAGCCATACCTGATAAGATTTTATCTGGACCACATTCAATAAAATTAGTTATGCCTTGGTCGTATATAAACTTCACACTCTGCTCAAATCTTACTGAACTTAATATATGCTTTAGCCAGTATTCTAACTTCATTGGCGTTTCAATGAAAGTTCCAGTTATATTCGATACAATCTTAATTTTAGGTTCCTTAAATTTTATATTTTCCATTTCTTTTTCAAATTCAGCTAACATTGATTTCATTAACGGAGTATGAAATGCCTCTGAAACCTTTAGTTTTTTACATACAATTCCTTGCCTTTCTAAGATATTAATGAATTTGTCTACACTTTGTGACTTTCCAGATATAACCTGATGACTTCCATTATAAGCTGCAATCCACAATTCATCTGGTTTAATTTTGTCAAAAAGTTCTGCTAGTTTATCTTTAGATAAAAATACAGCTGCCATAGCTCCTTGTATTTTTATTTCATTCATAAGTTTACCCCTAAGGGAAACGAGTCTTGCAGCCTCCTTAAGACTTATAACCTCTGCTATACATGCAGCTGCCCATTCACCTATGCTATGCCCAAGCACACAATCCGGTTTTATTCCATAATCCATAAGCATTTTCCCAAAGGAATAATCTATAGCAAACACTACTGGTTGTGTGATATTTGTGTTTTTTAACACATTATTCTCTGCATTTTCGCTATAAATTAAATCTGTTATTTTAGCTTTAATATAAGGATAAAAAACTTCTGAGCATTCATCTAAATGTGCTCTAAATTCTGGAATTACTTCGTATATATCCTTTGCCATGCCAACATATTGAGAGCCTTGTCCTGTAAACATAAAAGCTATCTTCTTGAAATTTATTACTTCATTGTTTTTTAATTTTAAACCTTCTAACTTCTTAATTAAATCATTAATATCGTCAGCTACTATGCTACATTTAGTCTTAAAATCCATAGATCTAAGATTTTCTGTATAACATACATCTCCTAGAAAATAATTACCATTCACTTTTAAAAATTCATATAAATTAGTAACCTTCTGTTTTAAAGCTACATTATTATTTGCACCAAGGCATAATATATTTTTGGGTAATGTGTTTGTTTTAATTTCTTTATAATTAACAATTTCTGGTGCTTCTTCTAAAATCATATGACAATTTGTTCCACCAAAACCAAAGGAATTGACGGCTGCTCTTCTTTTTTCTTCTTTACCAATAGTCCATTCTTTTGCTTTATTTACTAAATAAAAAGGTGTTTTGTCAAATTTAATTAATGGATTAGGTTTAGTTACATTTATACTTGGAGGTAATGTTCTGTTTTTTAAAGCTAGGACTACCTTAATAAAACTTGCTATACCCGCTGCATTCAAAAGATGTCCAACATTTGCCTTAACAGAACCAATTGCAATAGATTTATCTTCAGTGTTCCACTTGCTATACGCTTCTGAAAGCGCTCTAACTTCACTAGGATCCCCAATTTTAGTTCCTGTTCCATGTGCTTCTACATATTGAATTTCCTTTGGACTAATTCCCTTCTTTGCATATAAAGATTCGATAACACTTCTTTGTCCATCGGGGTTCGGAGCCATAACACCTATTGAACGTCCATCATTACTTATAGCACTTCCTTTAATTATTGCAAGAATATCATCTTTATCATCTATAGCCTTTGAAAGTGGTTTCAAAAGAACAGTTCCTGCTCCCTCTCCTGGGACAAATCCGTCTGCCTCCTCATCAAATATTTTAGACTTACCACTTAAGGATAAAGCTCCTGCATTACTAAATAACACATACGGCGTTGGAGTTAATAAAAGATTTACTCCTCCTGCTATTGCCATTTCACATTCCTTGTTTCTAAGTGATTCACAAGCTAAATGAATTGTGACAAGGGCTGAAGAACAGGCTGTATCTACAGTTAAACTAGGGCCTTTAAAATTAAACTCATGTGAAGCTCTAGCAGCTATCATATTTATAATATTATCTACCAATAAATTAGGATGATTTTCTGTATATCCAAATTTGCTATTCCATTCTTCTACAAATTGTTTTTTTTGATTTTGTGAGAGTTCTTCAAAACTGCTAAATTCTTTTATATCATTAATTTTTAAGGTATTTAAATGATATTCAAGATAATTATTTGTTCCTGCACCTATAAACATACCTATATTTTTTCCATCTACAGCTGCTTTTGAATATCCACCCTCTTCAAGTACTTTAAATACAAGTTCTAATATAATTCGCTGCTGTGGATCCATTACATTTGCTTCCTCTTCTGATATGTTAAAAAATTTTGGATCAAAGGCGTATGGATTATCTATAAAACCACCAACATCACAGTAGGTTTTCCCACTTTGTTTATCTTTATTATAATAGTTTTCAATATCAAAACGACTATTGGGTATTTTAGTAAAATTACTTTTTCCTTTCTTTAAATCATTCCAAAACTCTTCTAAATTTTTTGCTCCAGGAAAATATCCTGCCATTGATATTACAGCTATATCTTCTGACTCACTTCTATTAATATTTTTATCTGAGCTTCCATTTGAATTGTTTGGCATTATATAATTAGGACGTTTTAATAAATAGTCATTCATCTCATTAATAGTATGACATTCAATCAATATATCGTGACTAAGCTTAATATTTAACTCGTCTTCTATATAGCTTAGCATCTGTATAGCTCTAATTGAATTTCCACCTAAAGAAAGAAAAGACTTTTCACAGTTTATGTTTTCCTTAGGTAGTTCTAATACTTTTGCCCATATATCTCTAATAGTTTCCAAATATGAATCAGTGTTAATTCCTGTTTTAATTTTAGATCTATTTTTACAAACAGCTTTAGTTTCATCTAATAATAAATATTTACTAGCTGTATACGTACTATCTACAAATTGCTTAGCTTTAAATGCTTTCATAAGTTGAAATCTTTGAACTTTACCACTGTTGGTTTTTGGAATGTTATTAACTATAACTATATAATCAAGGTTAAAACCTATGCTCTCACTTACAAAACTTATTATCTGTGAATATACCTTAGCATCTACGCTTAGGTTAGAAAACAATACTACCTTTTCTTTATTTTCTACTTCATCATGATAACCACATACTGCAATTTTACCAGGTTCTATTCCATCTATACCTTCAATTCTATCTTCAATATCATGAGAATAAAAATTTTGTCCATTTATAAATATTATATCTTTTATACGTCCAGTAATACTAAGTCGTCCATCTCTTACAAACCCCATATCACCTGTTTTAAACCATCCATTTTCAAAAATTTCTTTATTTAACTCCTCATTATTTAGATATCCAGAAGTAACATTTCTACCCTTTATTTGAATTTCACCAATATTATTTTCTGTGATAACTTTTCCAGTTTCATCAACAATTCTAAGTTCCATACCGTCGAGTATTTGCCCAAGATCTGCTACTGCTATAGTTTTTTCCTTTTTGTTCATACTAATTTCGATTTTTGATTCCTTTGACATTTTATTTCTATCGCTATAATGAAATATAGGATTTGAATTTAATGGAGATATTGAAATAGCAAGTGCTGCTTCTGCCATTCCATAAGAAAGATTCATAGATGAACTTTTAAGTCCACAAGAGGATAGTTTATGAAAAAAAGTGTTTACTAAAACTTCTGAAATTGGTTCTGCCCCATTTATAATAACCCTCAATGAGTTCAATTTCCAATTAGCTAGCTGCTTTTCATTCAATCTTTGAAGCAATATTTTATAACCGAAATTAGGTGATGAAGTTACTGTTGCCTTATATTTTGTTACTAGATCTAGCCATATTCCTGGATTTTTAACAAAAGTGGTTGTACTTATATTTACAATTTTTGAAACTGTTGCAACTTCTAAAATATGAAATCCAATAAGTCCCATATCATGACTAAATGGCATCCAGTTCATTATTGTGTCTTCAGAATTTATTTTTAATCTATTAACCATTGATTCTATGTTCACAAGAATGTTTTCATGTGTCAAAATTACGCCCTTAGGAGTATTAGTGCTTCCAGAACTAAACTGAATAAATGCTGGTGAATTCACATCTGCAAGACTTAAAATTCCATTTACTTTAGATACTCTAGTGTCATTAGTTCCTAATAACTTTACGGTATCCATTTGTTCTGATTTAACTAAACTAACATATGCTTCTTTCTTATTTTCATCTACTATTATAATTGGTTTTTCTAATGACTCGCATATATTAAGAATTTTATCAACACTAGAGTTGCCTTTTGTTAAAGCCGACGGATGCGTTAGTGGAATCGGAATAGCACCACCTAAGACACAAGCCCAAAAATTAATTACAAAGTCTATATTTTCTTCTATTATGAGCATCACATAGCTGCCTTTTTTCACTCCATTCTCTTGCAATGAACCTAATGCCAAATATGCTTTTTCTAAAATTTGTTTATATGATAAATAACTTTCATTATAAAACTCGTCTACAAATGTAATTCCATTATCTTCTTCACTACTTGCAGCCTCAATTAATAGATTTCCTAAATTGCCCTTTTTATAATAAAGTTCTTTTATGGGTTTGCCTTTTAATATTGACAGTTTTGGTTTATCAGTACTAAATGAATTTTTCATTATTTGCCCCCCTGTACTAATTTTTTATTTTTACTTTTGTAAACTATATTTACAAATAAAGCTATAAGAAATGTTATGCTCAAACTAAATAAATATTTGGTTGAAAATTTGTCTATGATTATAGAAGATAGCACTGGTCCTGCTGCTGACCCAAAGCTATAAAAAAATGTGAACCTAGACGCTGCAACTGCAATATCCTCTTTCTTTAAGTTTTGAGTTCCAAGTGCCATTGATATTGGGTATATAGATCCTATTCCAATGCCTGCAATAAAAGAAAATATTAATTTATAATTAAAAACATTAAACTTAGTTATTCCTAATAATGCAATTATAGATATTAATACCCCTATTATTAATCCTTTCTCTCTTCCAATTTTATCTCCAATATACGTAATTGGTATGGTTCCAACTATTCCTCCAATTACAAACATACCAAGTGCTAATCCCATTTGTGCTACTGTAAAATTATGTTCTAACAAAAATACTGGATATAGCGCTGCAATGGTGTTTTCAATAAAACCATAAGAAAATGCTGCTTGCAGAGCTAATGATATGTTTTGAGTAATTCTTCTTTTTTTGTACGTAACTACTGTAAGTTTTATTTTTATTTTAAAGAGAACAATTAGTGAGGCTATGATTAAAAATACAGCTCCAGTAATAAAAGATAACAATGTATTCTTTTCATATATTAATGGTCCACTAATAGTTCCTACAGCGTAACCAATAGCAAAAGAAAGAGTATATATGCCACTTGTTACCCCCCTAATTTCTTCTTCTGAAAGTATATGAAGTGCTGTTTGCGTGCCGACTAAATGAAAGCTTATGCCAAATCCAATTAAACACATAATTGCAAACCAAACATATGGAGTTTTTGCAAATGGAAACAGTATTGTACAAGCAGAACTTATAAATAACCCTACAGATATAAATTTCTTTAAATCTATATTTTTCATTTTTTTATTTATAAATATCGTTCCTAATGCAATTGCAAAAAAATACACAGAAGCAATTACTCCAATAGCGAAGTTACTAACATGATTTTTTGACATATGTGTTGATGTAAGAGGTATTATTATTCCAATGGCACCTCCTATAAGAAATGCCATTAAATAAATTGCCCACTTTCCCTTGTTAAACGGTCTAACCATATTCATATTATTCTTCACTCAATTCATTAAATATTTATTTACTTATAACCTTGAAGCATTTTCATCTGTTTTGCGCCAAACCAATACATATCTTGTTTACCATTTATTTGTATTGTTTCACCTGTTATACAATCTGCTTCTTTAGATGCTAAAAACATAACTACTTCTGCAACTTTAGATGGATGTATTGCTTTGCCTTTTAAAGAGTGTGGCGCCATATCTGTTGCAACTAATGCTGGGCATACTGCATTAACTTGAATATTGTTTAATTTTAGTTCTTCTGATAAAGCTTTAGTAAGTCCTAATATTGCATGCTTTGAAGCAGCGTAGGCAGTCATAAGTGGATACCCAATTAAGGAGGAATCAGAACCGATATTAATTATTTTTCCACCTTGTTGTTTTATCATACATGGAGCTATTGCATAACACAAATTATAAGTTCCAAACAAATTTGTATTTATTATAGCTTTCCAATCTTTGGGCTTTGTGTCCACTAATAATGACATTTTAGTTATTCCAGCATTATTCACCAAAATATCTATTTTTCCAAACTTTTTAATAACAATTTCAATTTCTCTATTGATTTTTTCTAAGTCGGTTACATCCGCAGTTATTGGATATGCTATACTATTAAGTTTTTCTATTTCTTCTGAAACTTTAAGTATGTCTGAATGGGTTCTTCCTATAATAACAACCACACTATATTTCTTTGCCATAGCTATAGCAATTTCTTTTCCTATACCTCTACCGCCACCTGTTATTACTACAACTTTATCTTCCTTATCCCTGCTTATAACCTCTTTTCTTATATCCAATTGAACTTTAGAAATTAATTTAGTTAAAGTCTGTATATATTTGTTACCTAACGTTTCAATAGTTTCATCCTTAAACAAATTTGTTGAATATTCTAAGTTAAGCACTAAAATGCCATCAACTATTGAGAAGAAAAATTCTAACCCAGATGTTCTTTTCCCATTTGGCATTGAGAATCTTCTGTCTAAATTTTCTTTTGAGAATTCAAAGGACTTATAATTTATCAAATTTCTATTTCCAAGATAATTTGCTCTTACTGGTGTTATTTTAAAATCAGGATACATATAAAAAGGAAGTTTTTCTGAAATCACATCATAGCTGACTCCATTAAGAGGAACTTCTTCAAAGTTTTTTCTCAAATTATTAATTATTTTTTCATAGCTGTCTTCCTTTTCTACTCCAATACCTATTGGAAAATTTACGGCAAAATCTCCAGCAACATCTAAATATAAATCATTTCCTAAATCTCTCCCATGCATTCTATGACTTACAACAACTCTAGAAGAATTATAAGTTTTACTTAAAACTTCATAAAGTGGTGCTAGTAGTATGCAGTACACATTGGATTTAAAGTATTTTTTTGCTTTCCCTAATAATAATGAAGTTAATTCCTTATTTAAGGCAAAACTTTTTACTTCTGATGAATCTTCATTATTAGGTCCTTTGTTAAAATCATATTGAATATTAAATACCGAATCTTCATTTGGAAATTTATTTTTCCAATATTTTATAAATTTTACTTCTTTATCCTTCTTCTCTTTTTCAACATTACGTATGAAATCTACATATGACTTTTTCATATTAAACTGTGGAGTTTCGCCTAAAAGAACCTTTGAATAAATTTTCCACATGTCATCAAACAATATTTGATTTGTAACAACATCTGAAATCAAATGATGCCCAATAACTGATATGTCATAATCAGTTTCTGTAATTTTTACTACGATGGTTTTCCATAAAGGCCATTTATCCACCTTTAAAGCTTCTATATTATTAATTATTAATTTATCTATCTCTTTGCTACTTAGTTCTTCGGGAATATTAGTAGCGTCATAATATTCTGCTTTAACGTTCAAACTTTTTGGCAATATTTTTTGTACCCATTTATTGTTTTTCATCATCAATTCACATCTTAATATTTCATGCTTGTCTGCTAAAAATGTAAGTGACTTGTTAAAACTTTCAAAATCCAAAGCTTGTTTAAATTTAAATCTTGTAAATCCAGCCCATTGGTAAGGATATTCAAAATAAGTCATAAGCCATTTTTGAGCCGGAGCAAGTGGAAGTATAATATCCTCATTTTCAATATTTCTTGAATTAATACTTTGTTTAATAATTTCTGTGTTTCCTTTATTTAAAACAAGACTACTCAAAGCTTTTCTATCAGTTTTGCCATTAGGTGTTTTAGGTAACTCTTCCATCCATTTTATAGTATGAGGTATCATATATTCTGGTACTTTACTACCTACTAATTCTTTTATTTCTTTATCCTCAACATAACTTCCAGACAAACAAGCTACAATTCTTTTCTGCTCCAATCCATAATCTAGAGCAATTACAGCTGCTTCTCTAACCTTTGCATGTGAATGAAGTATTGCTTCGATTTCGCCTAATTCTACTCTAAACCCTCTTATTTTAACTTGATTATCTATACGTCCATGATATTCATAACTTCCATCTTTATTTTTACATGTTAAATCTCCTGTCTTGTATATATATTTTCCCTTAACATGTTTAAATGGATTCGGTTTAAAAACCATATTTGTTTTTTCATCATTATTTAAATAACCTTTGGCAATTTGTACTCCTCCAATCCATAGTTCCCCCACATCGCCATCTTTTACCTCATTCATGTTTTCATCTAAATTTAATATATAAACATTATCCAAAGGTTTTCCAATAGGTATATCAAGTTCGCCATCTGATCCTGGTCTCTTTTTTATAACATGATAAGTTACATCGATTGATGCTTCTGTAGGTCCATATAGATTAGTTAAAGTAGTGCTCATTCCATATTTATCTATCCATTTTTGGATAAAAGACATTGGTAATGCCTCGCCACTATAAATAAGACAGCGTAAATCTTTAAATTCATAATTTTCATCTTCAATACTATTTACGAATTCACCAAATAGAGAAGGAACAAAGTGCATAATATTGATTTTTGACTCTATCATCCACTGAGCTAATTTCCATGGATTTTTTATTACATTCTTTCTTACTGGGCATACAATTCCACCATACATTAATGGCCAAAACAATTCCCAAATTGATATATCAAAACAGCAAGATGTTTTTTGTGCAACCCTTTCTCCTGCTTTTAATTGGAACATTTTTTGATGCCATGACAGCCTGTTCATATAACCTTCATGCGTAAGCATTACTCCTTTTGGGTTACCTGTTGAACCAGAAGTGTAAATAATAAGCATCAAATCATCCGGTTTATTTATAATAGAAGGTTCTATATCTGAATATTCTTTCCAAATGAAATTCTCAACTTGAACAAAATTTACATCTTCTTTTATGCTTTCACCCTCATCTAAAAATATAATTCCTTGTACTATTTCATTTTTCCTTAATATTTTTTTAAGCTCATCTTTTAATTCTTGTTCAGATATTAAAATTTCTATATTAGCATTGTTTAGTATGTATTCAATTCTATCTACCGGGTAATTTGGATCTATTGGCACATAAGCAGCCCCTGCCTTTAATATACCAAGCATTCCGATTAACATAAGTGGTCCCGGTAGCGTCATTATTCCAATAAGAGAACCTGTCTTAACTTCTTGATCTCTTAAATAATTTGCTAACTTATTAGATGAACTGTCTAATTCAGCGTATGTCAAATTAGTATCCATATAACTAATAGCTACAGCCTTTGGCGTTCTAATGCATTGGTCAATTATCTTTACAAAAGGAATTTTAATATCAACATTTTGAATTACATCTTTTTCTTTAAGATTTTCAGCACTAGCATTGCCATTTTCAACTATGACTGCCATTTCGCCTACAGTTCTACAATCAAACAAATCATCTCTATTTACGCCTTTATAAGTTTTTATTATTTTCGTTATGATTCTAATACGTTCCAAAGAATCAATTCCAAATTCTGCTTCTAAATCACCTTCAAATTCATTATCATTTATATTAATAAAGCAAGTTTCATTTATAATATTAGAAATTTCACAAGCTACATCTACATTATAATTAAGTGGTTTTCTTATGTTTTCTTCTAGTTTAAAATCATATAGAGATAAATTTTCAATTTCCTCTATAAAATATGCAATAAGGTTTTCAATATAAGATTTTTTAAAGAATAAGCTATCATAATTTGAAGATATAAAAAGCTTTTTTTGGAATATTTCTATAACATTATCTATTGATGCTGAGTTAGTTGAAGTATAAGTTCCATAGTCAACTATATCTAAATCACCATACTTAAAGTCTATGTCATTATTTCCTATAAAAGATAAATATAAATTTGATTTTAAACTTGATCTAATGAATGAAGAAGTCAATTCTGTCATTTTTCCATCAAATAAAAGTTCTTTCTCCCTCAATTCTTTAGCTGCATCATATACTTGTTCCCTATCAAATCCACTTGTTATTGCCTTTTTCAGTTCAATATCAACATTTCTTATAATAGAGTCAAAATTATCATATTTATTAATATTTGAAAAATTAAGGGATAAATTTTGTGCAAAACACCCTATATATTCTGATGCATCTATGTTAGGATAAACCTTTCCGCTTGTGGGTAAATTTAATATAACTGACTTATCTTCTTCCTGCAATGAAACTATTGTCTTAATATATGCACTTACTAAAAGTGTAAAAAGGGACACTCTAAGTTTTTTAGCACACTCAACTAACCTATCCAGTGTATCACTTTCAATCCAACATTTTATACTACTTACCTCAGCAAATTTACCTGTATTGTTTTTATTCATAGGATTAAAAAGATACTTATTTTTGTTTTGAATTTTTAGATGTTCCTCAAATTTTACTTTTTCTTCGACATCACGCCATGAATTAATTTTGTTTACTGTCTCATTATATAAAGAAAGGTTTATATTATTAGATTTGTACTCTTTTCCTAACAGCTTATTACTGTATATGTTAAGAAGTTTTTTTATGATTTTTTGATTTCCTAATCCATCAGATATAAGATGACTATTGGAAAATATTATTTCATACTGAAAATTTTCTGTTCTAATGACTGTAATGTTATGCAGTGGCCATTTAAAAATATCAAATTTTTTATTTATTATATTGTTAATATTTTCTTTTATTCTTTTTTCTTTTTCTTCACTACTTAAGCCTCTAATATCAATAAGTTTTATTTTATTTAAAGCTGTATCTTTTGTTATTAATTGCTCATAATCCTTAAAAGAAGTGGCCCCTTTTTGAGCTTTAAAATAAGCCTTCAATGTTATATTTTCATTTATAAGTTTCCTGTAACTTTCCATTAAATAATCTAAATTTAATTCTCCTCTTATTTTAATTCCAGAACAAATTGTTATTGTGCCAACTGCCCAGTAGGATGCCAAAAACGGATATTGTGAGTTTAATATTTCTAATTTATTATTCACTATTTCTCCGTTTTTTTGATTTTCATCTAAAACCCAATTTTCAAATACCTCTAAAACATCTCCTATTGTATCTAAAGTCATTAAGGCTGAAATTGAATGTTTCTCTGTAAAAGCCTCTATTTGAGTTTCTGGAATAAGTTTCATCAACTGATTCATTAAATTTATCATTTTTATTGAATCAAATCCTAAATCACTTTCTAAATACATATCATCTTCAAGTTCTTTTATAGAATATCCTGTTATTTCTGAGATTATAGTAAGTACAGATTCTTTAATATTTTCTATTTTATCCTTTTTCAAACTTATCACCATCCAAAATTATTTAATTTCAAGTTTTATCTATTATTGAGTTTATAAAATCACTTAAATTATTCCAATTATGATTAATATAGAAATGTCCTCCTTGAAAAAAACGTATGTTACATTTTTTTGATGTAAACTTCCTCCAATCTGCTATATGCTTTATTTTTATATCATCCATATTTCCGTTTAATATTGAAATGTCAAAATTTAATTTAGAAGACTTTTCTTTATATTTGTATTGTTCACAAATTTTAAAATCTGCTCGCAAGATTGGTAAAAATGTTCGAAAAATTTTTTCGTTTTCAAAAATTTCTTTAGGTGTGCCTGAAAATTGAAAAATTTTATTTTTCAATTCCTCTTCAGGCAATTTGTGAATTTGATTGTTTGCATAAATAATATTAGGTGACTTTCTTCCAGAAAAAAAGATATGTATTGGGTTTTGTTTTTTTAATTTAATTATATGATGAGCTAATTCAAAAGCTATTAAACTTCCCATGCTGTGACCCAAAATAGCATATTCATAATCTAGATCACTTTCAATTATCTTATATACATCGTAAACAGCTTCTTCTATGCTATCATAAAAATTCTCATTAAATCTTCTCCCCCTGCCTGCTAGTTCTATAGGACAAACTTCTATGTGAGAGTTTATGTATTTTTTTAACTTTAAATATGAAGTAGCTGAACCACCAGCATGTGGGATACAGAACAGTTTAACTTTTCTCATTTTCATAAGCTACCTTCAACTTTATTTTTTATTTGTTTGTAGTATACAATAAATTAAATGCAAAAGCAACTATTTTTATGTAAAATTGTTGCTCAAATTGTAAAAAAAATATATTTATGTTAACTTTTAATACACAAAATTTGTCAATACATGTAGAAACAACATCATAATAAAAAAAATGGTTAACATAATATGCATAAGTCTCCAGTAAATTTTCTTTATAAATAAAACCTCTCTGTAGTATTTAACAATTATACCTGTGATTATTATTAATAACATAATTACAAAAGATATATACCCAAAAGAAAATTCAGGATCTAACACATTATTTCCAATATGCACAATAGCTATAATTGCTGCAACTATTCCTGCAAAGCAGTGTACTCTTAAAACCTTTTTCATATCTATCTTAATGCTTTTATTTATTTTTTTAATATATTTAACAAGTATGTAGCTAAGATTCAATAATATAAAAATTATACTTATAAAGCCTAATATTTTTTCTTTAAGATACACTTTTAAATCCTCCATCTACAGTTTTTTCTAAACACATTCAAATAAAACAAATTTATCTTTAAGCCCTTCTGTTATTTTAATTTCATCATTTTCTGTAATAAATATTGCCTCTAACCCATCAATATTATCAACTAATTTCCTTCCATTTTCATAACCTAAAACAAAAATTGCTGTAGATAGTGCATCTGCTTCAATAGACTTATTTGAAATAGCCGTTACACTTTTAAGTCCTGAGGAGCAAGGATACCCAGTTCTAAAATCCATAATATGATGATATTTAATATTATTTTTTTCAAAATATCTTACATAACCACCGGAAGTTACTACTGAAGCATCTTCTAGCAGTAATGCACCTATACATTCACCTCTAACCTTATCAGGATTTTGAATTCCTATTGTCCATAAATCTCCATGATTTTTTTTACCTAAAACCATTACGTTTCCACCAATGTTAATAAATGCAGACTTAATTCCATTTTTTTTATAAATTTCTATGGCCTTATCTGCTGCATAGCCCTTAGCTATTGCGCCAAGATCAACCATTTGTCCTTTTCTTCTTAGCATGGCCAAATTTGATTTTACATCAATTATTATATCTTCATATCTTATTAACTTTTGAGCTTCATCTATCTCTTTTTTATTAGGTACTTTAGCATGATTAGTAAAAACTCCCCATAATTTAACTAGTGGGCCTGTAGTAATATCAAAAGCACCAGAAGAGAGCTTTGATAATTGTTTTGCTTTATTAATAACATAGATTGTCTCTTCTTCTAATTTTATTTTGCTCTTTCCAGCATTTTTGTTTAGTTTATTTATATCACTGTCTTCTAGAAAGAAACTCATAATATTCTCTATTCTTTTTATTTCATTTTCAACCTGTATGCATGCAAATTCTGAATTTTTCCCATAAACTTTTTGATTTATTACAGTACCCATAGCAAAAAATTCAGTTTCATATTTTGTTTCCATATAAAAGCTCCTAACTTTTTATAGAACCCTTTTCTAGGGCCTTCTGAATTGACATTAAAATAACTTTACTGCTGTTAGTCGCTCCGGATACGGTGTCTACCTTTAGTGATTGAGCTTTAACAACTCTCATTGGAATTACTTCTGCAGGTTTTCCTCTTTCATTTTTATGATGCAGTAGTTTTATGTCAACAATTTTATGATTTTTTACTGTAACGCTTGTATCTGCTTCAATCATCAAAGCATCAAAGGAGCCTTTGTATGTCCCATCAGAGACCTTAGCTAAGTTAACTTCCTTAATAGAAATTCCATTTATAATTTTATTGTAATTTTGAAGTTTTATATAATATCTAGCACCTAAAGATACTCCTACCACTATAGCTAAAGCTGTGACTGCATAAATTATCCTCTTTGTATTTACCATTGGAATCCCCCTATTTGATAAGTTGATTTATCATATTTTCTATTAGCAGATTTTTATCCTTCCATGGAAATTCAGAATGCATAATTAACAAAGATATTATTCCATGAATGCCTGACCAAAGACATTGAGCTGTAATTTCATAATCAACATTTTTAAAATATCCTTCCAATTTACATCCCTTCACAGTATCTAAAAGCAACTTATATACCTTAAATCCTGGTGAATCCATATCGTTATAAATTAGTTCATCCTCATATCTAATAGCATTACTCATATAAGCAAGTTCATAATAATTAGAATTTTCCATACCAAATTTAATATAAGCCTGACCCATAAGTTTTAATTTTTTAATATTCGAATGCTTTTCAGTGCTTATTTGACTCATTACTTCAAGAAGTTTACCATTGTTTTCTTGATAAATATAAAATAATATATCTGCCTTGTTTTTAAAGTATTGATATATTGTTGGAAGTGAATAATCTATCTTAGCTGATATTTTTCTCATACTAATATTTTTATACCCATCCTCTGCAAAAAGTTCTTCTGCAGCTTTAATTATCTTTTCTCTTAATTCTGCCCTTTCCCTTTCACGTCTTTCCTTTGTGCTCATTAATTTCCTCCTAATAATATAGTTATAAAATCTAACACTGTTATATTAAGATTATAGGTATTTTATACCACAAAGTCAATATACCTTTTTAGATTTCCTACTGATTGTTTTAATCCATTAATTGTTTTTGTTTCAAAGACGCATGTACAATTATGCTCCCTTGCCAAATTTATTTTTTGTTTAATGTCTATTTCCCCAGTTCCTATGGCAAGATGATTTTTGTTTCCTATTGCATCATGAATATGCATGTGATGTAATTTATCTATATGCTTTTTAATAAAAGGCTCGTCTATTCCATTAATGCTATGATTATGTCCAATATCAAAAGTCAGCCCAAATACATTACTTTCTAATAAAATCTCTATTCCTTCCTTTGTAAAATCTTTATATCCATCACAATTTTCAATACATATTTTAATATTGCTATTGCTTATGGCTTTTTCACATAAAACTCTAAACTCTTTAAGCTTAGATAAATAAATTTCACTATATTGATTAAACAAATATACTTTTTCTTTTGGTAAAGTAAAATGAACACCATTACTCATATGCATATTTAAAATAGGCACATGAAGCCGTTTTGCTATTTCAATAGTTGATAAAACTGTCTTTGTATAGGCATCAGAAACATTTCTGTTAAAATCACAAACATTTAAATTTTCTTCAAGATGAATTGTAAAAAATACATTCTCTTTTTTAGCAACTGATTTAAATTTTGAAATATCAATTTTATCAATTTGATATTGAGGAAGATTCATATTTAACTCAATAAAATCTAATTTAAGTTCTTTACATAATGCAGTACAATTTTCAATATTATCAATTTCAATTAAAGTTGGCATACCATATTTCATAAACTTCTCCTTTTATACATTCGTTACCATCCATAAGGCTCTCCTTAGATCTAAAAGATAAAGTGATTCACACCAAATCAAGATTTGGATTCTCTACTTTTGCAATTGGAGAGTTAACGGTTGCTATGCACTGGATTTAGTTCAACTAACACTCAGATGGGGTCAAGGCATACAATTCTTTTTCATTAACTCCATAAGTTTTTCAGTTAATTGCATTTTCATTTCACCATGTTTTTCATCATTAAACTGATATTTTTCAATACTCCAATTTTCTTTTGGATATAGCCACACCGGATATTTTCTTCGTTCTTCCTCTTCCCATTCATAACGTGGGAAAATATGTGCATGGAGAAATTCATCTGTGTTGCCCAGTATATCATAATTTACTCTTAATGGATTATATACAGCAGTAATAGCATCTCCAATTAAACTCATGTCAAGCAAAAAATCTGTTCTTTGTTTAATAGTTAAATCATTTAAGCTTTTTACCTTTGGATAAGCTATAAGTATACAATATCCTGGCAGGAACTGTGGATCCCCTATTACTGCAAATCCACTTTTCATCTTTGTTAATACTGTTGGATTTTCTCCTTTTACTGCTGAAGCAATTCTATCATTTTTCCAATAGCTCATATATTTTTATCTCCTTTTAAATTCACAAATATAAATGATATTTGGATTATAATTACAATATACTATTAGTATACACTTATTATTTAATTTTAATAGTGGGTAAAAACTTAATGTATTAATTCGACCTGTTTTGTAATTTACGAAAAGTTTAGCTATTGTGCTCACCTTTTTCTTCATCAAAAAAGAGCTAAGGCTATTGTACCTTAACTCTTGGGTTTGCTGCTACAAGCAGCATAACGCCAGTTTATTCAAAGTTTTACCGATTTGTTCAGTGTTTATTAGTTCCAGTTCAGCTATTAAAAACTTCTCCGCCATTTACATGAATAGTTTGACCTGAAATGAAAGAAGCACCATCCGAAGCTAAAAAAACATAAGCATTAGCTAATTCTTCTGGTTGTCCTGGTCTCCCTAAAGGTGTATCACTTCCAAATTTTCCCACATCAGTTTCACTAAAAGATGCTGGTATCAATGGAGTCCAAATTGGTCCAGGTGCCACCGCATTAACTCTTATGTTTCTGCTTGCAAGTGATAAAGATAATGATCTAGTAAATGAAACTATTGCACCTTTACTTGAAGAATAATCAATTAATGTTTTATGTCCTTTATAAGCAGTTATAGATGTTGTATTTATTATTGCACTGCCATCTTTAAGATACGGCATGACCTTTTTTGTTATATAAAACATTGCAAATATATTTGTCTTGAAGGTTCTCTCAAGTTGCTGCTTCGTTATATCTTCAATACTATTTTGAGGGTGTTGTTCTCCTGCATTATTAACTAATATATCTATCTTGTTATATTTTTTAATTATTTTATCTATAGCCGTTTTGCAAAATTCCTCTTCACCTATATCGCCTGCAACTAATAGACATTCTGAGCCTATGTTTTCTATGATTTTCTTAGTATCTTCAGCATCTTCAGTTTCATCCAAATATATTATTGCTATTTTAGCCCCTTCTTTAGCATAGGCTATGGACACAGCTTTTCCTATCCCACTATCGCCTCCTGTAATTACAGCAACCTTATCTTTAAGTTTTTCTGTGCCCTTATATTCTTTGTTTTCATAAATTGGTTTAGGATTCATAAGTGTTTCTAGTCCTGGTTGTTTATCTTGCTTTTGAGCAGGTACAGTTTTAGGATAATTTATATTATTAGACATTAAAAATCTTCCTTTCCATTTCATAATAAAATGTAAGATGTAATGCTTTTGCTATATTTATTATTTCCCAAAACTATAACTACATATTCAATACCTATATAGTTTAATTATTTTTTCTATAAATTATAAAATGGAATATCATGGCTATCAATTGAAACAAAATTCCAACTAGGCACACTCCATGCCAGCCGTAATATTGCCAACCTAAAGCTCCTAAAAATGACCCAACTGCTCCTCCCATAAAATAGAACACCATAAAAACTGTATTTATCCTACTACGTGACTCATCATTTAATGCTTGAATTCTAGCTTGATTGGATACTAATCCTGTTTGACTTCCAATGTCAAGTAAAATAATTCCTATTATTAACCCTAACAATTTATATCCTAAAAACCAGAAACAAATATATGATAAAGTTGAGAGAGTTATAGCTATACCAATTGTGAATCTTGGTGTTTTTTTATCAGATATTTTTCCAACAAAAGGTGCAATCAATGCTCCTGCTACTCCCACTAATCCAAATAATCCTGCCTCCCTTGAGCCCATTTTGTAAGTACTTGTTCCTAATAAGAAAACTAAAGCTGTCCAAAATGCGCTAAATGAAGCAAACATTGCTGCGCCATTAATTGAAGCTTCCCTAAGCACTGGTTCACTTTTAAATAATGGCACTATTGATGATAATAGATTTTTATAAGAAATATTAGAACTTGGAATACTAGTAGGTAATAGTTTTTTTATTAAAACTGCAAATAATATCATAAAGCTTGCTGCACAAAAATACACTATTCTCCATCCAAATTTTCCTCCAATCAATCCACTAAATGTTCTTGAAAGTAAAATTCCTATGAGTACGCCACTCATAACTATGCCTATTATTTTACCTCTTTCTTTAGGCTTTGCTAAATGGGCTGCAAAAGGTACTATAATTTGAGGAACTATTGTTGTAAACCCAACGAGAAATGATGCAATTAGCAATATTGGATAGCTAGGTGCAACTGCTACAATTAGAAGAGCAATTGCAATAAAACACAACATTTTTATAATTAATGAACGACGTTCCTTTACATCACCAAGTGGTACGAAAAAAAATAATCCAAATGCATAACCTATTTGTGTTAACGTAGACACAATCCCTGCACTTGCTTGTGAAACATGAAAAGTATTAGCTATTTGTGACAATAAAGGTTGACTATAATACAAATTTGCTACTGTAACCCCACAAGTAATAGCCATTAATAATATAATTGATTTGCTCAATATAAAAGTTTTTTTGTTTATATTTTCTTTATTCATCATTTCTTCTCCTTCTTACTAAAATTTTTAGATAAAAATACAAAACTGAACGTATAGTTTATATTTATATAATAAACTATACGTTCAGTTTTGTAAAGACATAATTTATTTATTTGTATATTTTTTATCTTAATAAGGGCATACTTCCTGTTAGCTTGTTAATTTTTTTCTTATTGCCACAAATAGCAAGTCCCAAGTAAGTATGTTCCGTTTCCGATATAGTTGATGCTTTCTGCATGTATTCACTGTATATATTACAACCCTTGGCAACATCTGAGAAATCAACTACGATTATATCCTCAAACGCAGAAGTATATAGTTTTTCTCTCAGTTCTTTAAGAATTTCTTTATTTCCTTTTAAAATTGGTACGGGTACTTTAATAATTCCCAAATGACTTTGTCCTGTAGCATCAAAAACATCTTCGCCTACCAACTCAGGAATATGTTTTCCAAGTGTTATTCCTAATATTGCTACTGTGTTTGATATTATTCCCAGTGGTAAATTTTCATCTATTATCATTACACATTTTGTACTTTGCTCGTTCATTTTCGCTTTTCTCCTTCTTTAATATATTATGATTTATCATCGTCATTAAAAATATTCATATACTGCTTTGGTGTCAACCCTATGAATTTTTTAAAGAAATTGGAAAAATGACTTTGATCATTAAAACCTGTCTGCAATGCAACATCAATAGGTGGTATACACTTCTCCAATAATTTTTTTGCCTTATTAATACGAACAGTTTCCAAATAGCTATACGGAGAAATGCCCTTTTGTTTCGTAAATGAACGTAATAAATAATATTTGCTTACTCCTGTAAGCTCACTTAAATTATCTAAAGTAATGTTTTTTCTGTAGTTTTTTTCTAAAAATTCACATACTGTTTTTATCTCTGTACTTGATTGTCCTGTTACTTCATATGTAGTTGCTTCTGTACATTCCTCAATTAGCTGTTTTATGAGAAAAAGGAATATTTCTTCCTTTTTAAAGTCCTTTTCTTCTTGCATTATCATAAGGTGAAGTTCACTCAAAGATAATATTAGGTCACTATGGAAAACTACTTGTTGTGTAAAATAAGGTAGATATCCTTTACCTGTTATTTCATAAACTACTTTACTCATAACTTCTGGCTTAATATTGATGCATCG
Organism: Clostridium acidisoli DSM 12555; assembly: GCF_900176305.1. Classification (GTDB taxonomy): domain Bacteria; phylum Bacillota; class Clostridia; order Clostridiales; family Clostridiaceae; genus Clostridium_I; species Clostridium_I acidisoli. The sequence continues at coordinate 396,348 of NZ_FWXH01000003.1, read as the reverse complement.
ATAATCCAAAGCTCTGCCATCAATCTGCTTACAAGTATGATTGTCACCAGGATTAAATACAAGTAAATCTCCTTTTTTCACCGTGTATTCTTTATTCTTACAAGATAAATACCTCTCACCATCTTCAATAAAACCTATTACATAATATTCATGAAAATGATTAGGAAATTTTTGCATTACTCCTTTAAAATTATAAGCTTCGATATTTAGTTCTGCATCAAAACAAACATTTCGAATTTCTTTTTGCATTCATGCTTCTCCTTTCTTACTATTTGTTTTAAGGATAACATAAATAGATTTATTAGTTCTTGTATGATATTGCTCAACGTCAATTGAATATTAATGCTTTAGATATTAATAAACTGAACCTGTTTCCTTATGTTAAACAAAATCATATTGCAATCTTAACTTGTTATTTTTTTATGTGTCTTATTAATTATTGGATATATGTATATCGTTATTAAATATGGTATAATATTGGTATTTACTTTTACATATTTATTTGTAAAGTACATATTATTCTATTTAGCAATCTATTCATTTTATATAGATTTAATTTTAAGGGAAGGAGGAATTTTCATGAAAGTAGAAATTCTTAGAACAGTTAAAATTATAGGAGGTATACATCTTCTATAGAATAAAAAGGGAGATAAAAATGGAAAATATAGTTTCAGATAGATTAATTATTAGAAAGTTTAAAGAAAATGATTGGCATGATTTATATGAATATTTATGTGATGAACAAGTTGTTAAATTTGAGCCTTATGATACTTATTCTGAAAATCAAGCTAAAGAAGAATCAATTAATAGAGCAAATATTGAATCTTTTTACGCAGTTTGCTTAAAAGAAAGTGGAAAGTTAATTGGAAACCTATATTTAAGTAAAGAAGACTTTAATACTTTTGAATTGGGTTATGTTTTTAATAGAAAGTATCAAATCAAGGGTTATGCCACAGAGAGTGCAAAGAGATTACTTGACTACGCATTTTCAAATTTAGGTGCAAGACGTATTATTGCTATGTGTAGTTCAAAGAATACTCGTTCTTGGAAGCTTCTTGAGCGTTTACAAATGAGACGTGAAGGTATGCTTTTACAAAATATTTATTTTAAAACTGATAGTAATGGACAACCCATATGGTTTGACACATATGAATATGCTATATTAAAATCAGAATGGCATAAGCACTACGATTAAAAATACAGCCAATATACAATCCTTTTGTTTTGAGAATAGCACAGAATAGCAACATGTGCTATTCTCAAAACAAAGTTATCTAAAACATTTATTGTTTAGTGCTATCCTCTTCAATTCTATCCAGCCATTCATTAGTTAGACAGTTAAATATTTCTGATTGTTCAAGCTGTAAATTATGTCCTGCACTATCAAGCACAGCAAAGGTTGCCCTTGGATATTTTTCTAAAATGCTCCAAGCATCTTTATACCCTACCCGCGAATCTTGACGTCCTAGTAGCATAAGTGTGGGTTTATTAAAATTTTCTTCCATATTATCTACATCAAAAGAAAATTTATATCCATTAGCATCGATATTTTCTAAAAACTCAATATCTGCTACCTCTATACCAGACAATATTTCATCTCTATATCTTTCCCAAATACTTTTACTTTGTACTACCTGAATGGAATTAAAGCTTTCGGCATCAGATGGATTGAGTTGTGATAATAGTGTGACATCTCTCTTTAAAACAGTATGCTTTGGAACATTGCGTTTCTCATACTGTAAAATAATAGCAGGACATATTAACAATAATCCATCTATTCTACTTCCAAGTTTATATATTACTCCCCTTGATAAGTACCCACCGTAGGATTCACCAGCAATTAAAAAGTTTTCATTTGGAATAACTTTTTCAATAAATTTAATTACTACCTCTAGCATTTCATCTATATTTGTAATCCAAGATTCACCTTTAGTTTTTCCCATTCCTGGAAGATCCATATAAATTCTTTTATATCCATCTCTATTATTAAATACAGGTTCCATACATCCTTTCATTAATCGATGGTCTACTGGAGATCCATGTAACATGAGAATCGGTGTTCCAGCACCATATGCCTCATAATTTACTTCTATATTTTCTAATTTACATATCATTTTGTTCCCTCCACTTTTTTATTTGACTAATTACACTTTGAAATGTATTTTCAAGTGTAAAAATATCACTATGCATTGCATTTTCTATCTCTATAACTGATGAATTCCCATTTTTAAAGCTATTGCATGAGTTTACTATCTCTGGTATATCCCGTGAACCATAAATAATTGTTTTTTTCATGTCATCATTAAAATTAACTCTCGGAAGTTTTTGAAGTATTTCTAAAAATTTCCCTGAAAAAACCTCTTTGACTCTATATCCTCTTACATTTGTTAAAATCTTTTGAGTTTCTTCTCCAAAGATTTTATTAAGTGCAGGTGATATTCCTATTGCGAAATCTGCACTACTTATTAGTGCAAGTATTCCACCTAATGAATGTCCAATTGCAACTGTCTTTCCAAGAGACTTACAATATTTTATTACATTTTCTACATCGAATAAAACTTTCTCATCTAAACTTAACATATTTCGCCATGACCTCTTAAATCAATAACAAAAGTTTTTAGTCCCGCTTCAGCTACTCTATATGCTAAGCCTAATTGTTCTTCTTTAGAGCCGCCATATCCATGAATTATCACAGCTGCTCCCTGTAAATCTGATGGTGTGAAAACTATGCTTGGGACACTAAATCCATTACCTTTAATTGTTTCTCGTGTTATATTCATAAAAAACCTCCCTACTTATATTGGATATTTGGAAAAATACTTTGGTATCAAACTATTTGTACTATTATTATACTTTGATATCAAAGCATTGTCAAATAAATAAACTTCTTCCATATTATAAGAAGAAGTTTATTTCTCAAATATATTTATAAACAGAGTTCTTGGTTACGGATTTTAGTCATCGGATAAAACATAAATTTACTTTTCACCATTTATATATTCTGCAATAGCTCGTGCAATATACTTTGCTGTTCCCTTTGATTCATCTAGTGTATTTGAAATAGAACCAACTTCTAATAAAAATGCATTGTTGCTTTCATCTTGATTAAAAAAATTCATTCCATAATCATAATAATACACTCCATTTCCAATGGTTAATTGCGGAAAATACTTCTTAGATGTATTGAGTAAAGAATTCACAATAATCATATTTTTATCAAAATGAGGATTTTTTCTTGTCATAACAAACATAAACTTTCCTAAGCTTTCACCATTTATTGTAGTAGTAACATTATTTTTATTAGGATCCGAATCTCTGTGCAAATCAATTATCATTTTAAAATCACCATATTTAGCTAAATATTTGTTTAAGGTTTGTCTAGACCTTTTATAACTTCCATTGTAATCTGTAGCATTATGAATTGTTGTATCATGTATTACAGAAATACCGTAATCATTTGAAAGAGTTTTGGCAATTTCGTCTCCAACAGCACACACATTTTTCGTTGGATCCATATTATCAGGCCCATAAACGCCATAACTTTCAGTAGTATGCGAATGATATATGAGTATTTCTGGCTTTGTATCAGCATTATTTTTTTTTAGTTTAGGGTTGTACACCTGAAAAGTTTGACTAGATGAATTGGTATTATTAACTGAATCAGTAGTCCCATTATCTTTGGTTATATCTTTATCATTTAAATTATAACCAGTTATGTCTTTAGAGCTTTTATTATCATTATTAATTGTATCGTTATTATCACTATTAAAATACGCTATTTCCTTCTTTAATATTTCATAAGGATTGCTTAAATTAATTCCCATATAATTTAAAACAGCACTTTTTACAGAAAAAGTACTTTCTGCCATATCTTCTTCATCAAAACTTGTAACCTTTACTACAGGCATCGTATAATTAAGTACTTGTGTATAAAACATATTTCCCTTGCCTACATTTGTTCCCTGCAAAATTTTCTGCTCATTAAAAAGATTGGTAGATATATAAATAGAAAATATCATTACGCTTATACCAAGAACTAATATAAATGTGTTTATCGAATTGTTTATATTTTTCTCACCCATGCACATTACCTCCATATATTAACTTTATGAAAAATAATGTGTATATATAACCAGTATTACAATATACAATTTTTTATCGTATCTGCCCATTCATTTGGATAACAAACCAGAAGTTCTTCATGCAATAAATCGTGTTCCACTATATGTGGCTGAGCAAAATGCTTCTGATACCTTTTTTTATATTCTTCTCCCATTTTAGAAGCATAAAAGCAATGTATTATCGTACCTGCTGTTTCAATGTTATCCTCCAGAAGTGTTACAAGATCCGAATAAAATTGATTTTCCATGCTCTTTTTGCTTACAAATGAGACATCTACCCCACCGATTCCCATCATACGTAGTCCATTTTTTGCATAGTTCTCTGTTCCATGCTTAACCATCCTTTTCCTCAGGAATCCTGGAACTTTTCCAGACTGTAACATCTTATGAAAAAGTAATATTATGAGCTTTGCCTTTACTTTAGCCACTTTTTCAGAAGCCTGATCTAAATCTGAACTCCCCAAAATGCCATGATTCATGTGAATGTTCTTTCTCTGTACTAGCAATCCTACAAATGAACCTCCAAGCGAGCATCCATAAACTGCATGTATCTTCCCATGAAACCGTTCCTTGATATATGCCTCTATTTTTTCTGTTTCTGTCAGCATATCTGGAAATTCTGTTTTTTCTGTTTCATCAAACCCATCATGCGATACACAAACAACAAAGAAGTTTTCTGCAAGTAAATCAATTACATCCGAAAAATTATTTCTCCAGTGACAACATGTCCCTGGTAAAAGCATAATAGCAGGGTTTCGTTCATTTCCAAATTCATAAAATTTCAATAATATCACCTCAATTTGGATTATTAAAAACAAAAACCACAGCAACCATAAGTTCACTGTGATTTTTTTAGAATATGTTTATACGTTTATATCTACTGTAATACCTAAATTTTCTTTATTTGCTTCTAAAAGAGGGCTTATACATTCGTTAACAAAGTCATCTACCTGACCTGGTGCTCTACCAATGAAATTTTTAGAATCAAGAATAGTAAGCACATCATTTTCTTGTAGCTTAAATGAAGAATCTTTTGCTATTCTTGACATCAAATCATTATCTAGACCTTCTTCTTTTACTCTCTTTCCAGTTTCCATTGAATAAACTCTTATTTTTTCATGTAATTCTTGTCTATCTCCACCTCTTTTTACGGCTTCCATAAGTATATTTTCTGTAGCCATAAATGGAAGTTCACTGCTTACTCTAGAAGCTATGACCTTTGGATAAACTACTAAGTTGCTTGAGATGTTTATGTATAAGTTTAGTACTCCATCTAAAGCTAAGAAAGCTTCTGGGACTGCTATCCTCTTGTTCGCAGAATCGTCCAAGGTTCTTTCAAACCATTGGGTTCCTGCTGTTATTGCAGGATTGAGCGAATTAATAATTATATATCTTGAAAGTGCACTTATTCTCTCTGATCTCATAGGATTTCTTTTATATGCCATGGCAGACGATCCTATTTGGTGTGCTTCAAAAGGTTCTTCTATTTCTTTTAAGTTTTGAAGTATTCTAAGGTCATTACTAAATTTATATGCACTTTGAGCTACTTCTGAAAGAGTGTTAAGTACTATAGAATCAACCTTCCTTGGGTAAGTTTGACCAGTAACATTATATGCTTTTTCAAAATTCATTTTTTCAGTTACTTTTTTTTCAAGAGTTTTAATTTTTTCTTCGTCACCATTAAATAACTCCATAAAACTTGCCTGAGTTCCAGTTGTTCCTTTTACACCTCTAAGTTTTATAGTGTCAATTACAAAATCTATGTTTTCAATGTCTAAAAGTAAATCCTGTATCCAAAGTGTAGCTCTTTTACCTACAGTTGTAAGTTGTGCTGGTTGAAGATGCGTAAATCCTAACGTAGGCAAACTCTTATATTTTAATGCAAAATTTGTTAGATGAGCAATAACATTTAAAATCTTATTTTTTATAAGTATTAAAGCTTCCCTCATTACAATTATATCTGTATTGTCACCTACATAACAGCTTGTAGCACCAAGATGTATTATACCTTTTGCTTTAGGACATTGAACTCCATAAGCATATACATGGCTCATTACATCATGTCTTACTTCCTTTTCTCTTTCTTCAGCTACTTCATAGTTTATATCTTCCATATGAGCTTTTAGTTCAGCAACTTGCTCCTCTGTTATATTTAAACCAAGTTCTTTTTCGCTTTCTGCTAAAGCTACCCATAATTTTCTCCATGTCCTAAATTTCTTTTCATCAGAAAAAAGATATGACATTTCTTTTGATGCATATCTTTTATTTAAAGGTGTTTCATATACATTTCTCATAAAAGGTTTCCTCCTAGTGAACATAAAATCTTGATTGTTAAATATATTTCATATTATATCATACATTATTTAGTTTTAAAACGTTTTTGTTCGTGTTTTTTTTATGTTTGCCTAAAAATAAAAGGATAGCATTAGCTATCCTTTTATTATGTAATTAAACCAACTTAATTATTCTTCTATTGATTCAATTAACTTTACTATTTCTTCTGCTGCTAAAGCTTCATCATCACCTGAAGCGATTACTTTAACAACTGAATCTTTTGTTACACCTAATGATAAAACACCTATTAAACTTTTAATATTCGCTTTTTTACCATTGTTTTCAATGCTAATATCTGATTTAAATGAAGACGCTTTCTTTACTAACAATGTAGCTGGTCTTGCGTGTAAACCAGTAGCACTTTTAACTGTAGCTTCTTTTGTAACCATTGTCTCATCCACCTCTACTAACTAATAAACTTAATTACCATATAAGTTTAACACTATATTTTATCAAGTTCAAGTGAATTTTCGAAATTTGTCTACTTTAACTTAATGGTGGCAAATTTACATTTGGCATTTTTACAACCGTAATTAATTTCAATACTTTCTATAAGTTCTGGATTTGTTACAACTATCGGAGTATCCAATGATGATTTAGTTTCTAAATATTCACGATCAAAAAAAATTAATTTGTCTCCAGCAGACACCTTATCTCCCTCTTTAACATAACTACCAAAACCTCTTCCTTCTAATTTTGCAGTATCTAACCCAATATGAATAAGAACCTGTATGCCTGTGTCAGATTTAATTATAATAGCATGTTTAGATTCATATATAACTGCTACCTCCCCGTCTATTGGTGAAAATACATAATTGTCCTTAGGTTTAATCGCTACCCCTTCACCCATCATCTTTTTATTAAATAAATAATCATTTAATTCTGATAAAGGAATAATAGAGCCGTTAATTGGTTGCAAAAGTTCTAATATTTTTCCCATAATATCACCCCACAAATAAAAAATAGTATATATTTAATATACTATTTTCTTACATGGATTCATACTAAATTCTATTTTTTTGTACGTTCTTATATATATCTTTATTTAAACTTATAACTTATTTTATTTGAGAGACAAAATCTTCTATTCTTTGTAATCCCTCTTTAATATTTTCTAAGGATGTAGCATAAGAAAGTCTTACATATTTAGAAACACCAAAAGCATCTCCTGGTACAACTGCAACTTTATTTTTATCAAGCAATTTTTCAGTAAAATCTAAAGAATTATTAATTAAAGTACCATCAATTTTCTTGCCCATTAGCTTACTTATATTAAGCATTACATAAAATGCACCTTCCGGTTTTAAACATGAGATATTCTCTATACTATTTATTTTTTCAACCATATAATCTCTTCTTATTTTAAATTGTTCCTTCATTAGCTCAACCGAACTCTGGTCACCGTTTAATGCCTCTACAGATGCATATTGAGCAATTGAATTAGGATTTGAGGTTGTATGACTTTGTATATTAGACATGAGTTTAATAATATAATCATTGCCAGAAGCTGCATATCCTATTCTCCAACCAGTCATAGCATATGTCTTTGACATCCCATTTATTACAACAGTTCTATTAAAAGCATCCTCACTAATACTTGCTATACTTATATGTTTTGAATCACCATAGATAAGCTTCTCGTACATTTCATCCGAAATTATTAAAATATTGTGTTTTTTTGCGAAATCAGCAATTTGTTCAAGTTCTTGCCTATTATAAACAGTTCCAGTTGGATTATTAGGACTATTTAGTAACACTGCCTTTGTTTTATCAGTATATGCCTTTTCTAACTGCTTTAGCGTCAATTTAAAGGCGTCTTTCTCATCAGTTTCAACTATAATTGGATTTCCATTATATAATTTAATAAGTTCAGGATATGTAACCCAATAAGGAGAAGCTAATATTACCTCATCGCCTTCATTTAAAACAGCTTGAAAAAGATTAGAAAGGCATTGTTTTCCACCTGTTGATACTATTATTTGTGAAACACTATAATTTAAATTGTTGTCTCTTTTAAATTTATTCACTAAAGCTTCTTTAAGTTCTATTATTCCTGATGCAGAAGTGTATTTAGTAAAACCTTTTTTCATTGCATTTATTGCTGCATCTTGAATGTTTTCAGGTGTGTTAAAATCAGGCTCTCCAACACCAAAACCTATTACGTCTATACCCTCTTTTTTCATTTGTGCAACTCTTGCAGTAATTGAAAGCGTTACTGATGGTGAAATATTTTCTGAATTTTTGGAAAAAATCATAAAGATACCTCCTAGTAATTTTATATAAGTTTTATTTGATTAGACATATAAAAATATGCCTTACATTATAATTTAAAATATATGATAACTATTATTAAAATTGCCCACAAAACCACATCAATTAAAAATGGTAAGTCATTTTGAAAAACATCCTCTGGTTTTCCCCCAACATTTTTTTTAGAAACCAAGTATTGATATCTAAATATTCCATATAAAACAAATGGTATGGTTATCATCATTGTTCTACTTTGTATGGAACTAAAAGTGTAAAGGCAATAAGTCATTAATATGCTTGGTGTAACAATTGTAAGCATATTGTCTATTAATTCAATAGAATATTCCTCTAGTATTTTTCTATGAGAAGATTTATTATCTTTTAATGTAACAATCTCACTTCTCCTCTTATTTAGTGCCAAAAACAGTGAAATTAATATTGTACATAATATAAGCCAAGGAGATAGCTGCACATTTGTCACTATACTTCCACTTATTACTCTAAGTACAAATCCAAAGGTTATTATCATAACATCTACTATAACAACATTTTTAAGTTTAAATGAATATAATACATTCATAACGTAATAGGTTATAAGAACCGCTAATATTCTTAAGTTTACGTTATAGGATAATATTAATACTATACATAATATGCATAGCTCTAAAATCATTGCCTGAGTCTTAGACACCTTGCCACTGGCAATGGGTCTGTTTTTTTTATCTGGATGTTGCTTGTCTTTCTCGACATCAACTAAATCATTTAACACGTAAACTGCTGATGAAATAAGGCAAAACAGTGCAAAAACCCCTAAATTCAAAAGAAATATATTTTTATTTTCAAATTTTCCAGAAAATATTATTGCTGCAAATACAAAAAAGTTTTTTAGCCATTGCTTAGGTCTCATAAGTTTAAGTATGTATTTAAGTCTTATATCTTTCATTCTTACCTCCAAAAGTTAAAATGTTTATGCTATTCTCTAATTTAACATATTTTCATACTAATTAAAAGGGTATGCCATAAAATATGAATATATTTATGCATTAAAAACATATAAATAAAAGGATTGCTTTAATATGATTAAAACAATCCTTTTATTTATATAATGAAAAATATTATTTCAAAAAACTACCTTGGTTGTACAATAAGCTTTATTGCAGTTCTTTCTTCACCATCTATTTCAATATCCGTAAATGCTGGTATACAAATCAAATCAATACCACTAGGTGCTACAAACCCTCTTGCTATAGCTATAGCTTTAACTGCTTGATTTATTGCTCCTGCACCTATGGCTTGTATCTCTGCTGCCCCTCTTTCTCTAAGCACACCGGCCAAAGCACCTGCTACTGAATTTGGATTCGATTTTGCTGAAACTTTTAATACTTCCATATTAACACCCTCCTGTTAGTTATATATTAGTAAAACTAAATAAAGCATTCTACAGGTATATTATTCTACATATAATAAATTATTCCTTTTTTTAGTAGAAATTATTTTAACGTTTAAAGTAATTAATTCCTTTTTTTAACTGAAAACCTATTCATAATATCTAATATTAAAAATGCGTGTTATTATATTTACGATTCGTTAATATGGAAATTAATTAAAAATACCCTCTAAAGATAGAGGGTATTTTTTAATATAAGAAAATTCTATTTTGCATATTCAATTGCGCGGGTTTCTCTTATAACATTTATTTTAATTTGACCAGGATATTCTAGTTCACTTTCTATTCTTTTAACAATATTCCTAGCCATCTCTGCTGAACCTGCGTCATCAACACTTTCTGGTTTAACCATTATTCTAATTTCTCTTCCAGCCTGAATGGCATATGACTTTTCTACACCTTCGTATGAGTTTGAAATTTCTTCAAGTTTCTCTAAACGTTTTATATAAGCCTCTAAAGTTTCTCTTCTTGCACCAGGTCTTGCAGCTGATATAGCATCTGCAGCCTGAACAAGTATGGCTTCTAATGATTGAGGTTCCACATCACCATGATGTGCAGCTATAGCATTAACAATAACTGATGATTCATGATATTTTTTTGCTGTTTCTGAACCAATTAATGCATGAGGACCTTCAACTTCATGATCTACTGCTTTACCTATATCATGTAATAAACCAGCTCTCTTTGCAAGTGTTGGATCCATACCAAGTTCAGAAGCCATAAAACCCGCTAAATATGAGACTTCTATAGAATGTTTTAAGACATTCTGGCCATAACTAGTTCTATACTTTAATCTTCCAAGTAATCTTATGATCTCAGCATGTAACCCATGTATACCTGTCTCGAAAGTAGCCTGTTCCCCTTCTTCTTTTATGTCGTTTTCTACCTCTTTTTTAGCTTTTTCAACCATCTCTTCAATCCTAGCAGGATGGATTCTTCCATCTAATATTAGTTTTTCAAGTGCTATTCTAGCAACTTCTCTTCTGATAGGGTCAAATCCTGAAAGTATAACAGCCTCAGGAGTATCATCAATAATTAGGTCAATTCCTGTAAGAGTTTCTAATGCCCTTATGTTTCGACCTTCTCTACCAATTATTCTACCTTTCATTTCATCATTAGGTAAAGATACAACATATACTGTGGATTCAGCAACATGATCAGCTGCACATCTTTGTATTGCACATGTAATAATTTCTCTTGCCTTTTTATCGGCTTCTTCTTTAGCTCTTGTTTCAACTTCTTTAATCATTACAGCTGCATCATGCTTAATATCTTTTCTTATTTCATCAAGCAGTATTTGTTTTGCTTCCTCAGAACTCAAATTTGAAAGTCTTTCAAGCTCTTTTCTCTGATTTTGATATAATTCTTCAACTTTTTCTTCTTTTTCTTTCAACGCACTGTCACGTACATTAAAACTATCTTCTCTTTTTTCAAAAAATTCACTCTTTTTTTCAAGTGCTTCTTCTCTTTGAATATTTCTTCTTTCTAGTCTTTGGACTTCAGATCTCCGTTCACGTGTCTCTTTTTCAAAATCATTTCTGAGTCTATGAACTTCTTCCTTCGCCTCTAATATAGCTTCTTTTTTCATTGATTCAGCTTCTCTGATAGCATCATCCTTTATATCTTTTGCAACTTCCTCAGCTTTTGATATTTTAGCCCAAGAATATTTTTTTCTAACATAAAGTTCAATTGCAACTATCAGAATTGCCAGTACAACGACAACTATGACAGATAAAATCCAATAGTTATTTACCATTGCCGAAAACACCTCCTTTGCTTATTATAGCAGTTATAAATTGTGAAAATGAAAGCTTTGAAAAGGTGTCATATATATTCATTTGGCAATCATTTGAATATGCTAAACCAGTATTTGTATTTAAGTTAATTGTATATTAATTTAACATTGATGTCAAGCAAGTAAAATTGACATTGATAATAATAAAAAGAAGCCTCTATGAAAAACATAGAAACTCCTTTTTATTAATTATTTTCTTTTTTTGATGCCGTTGCTTCGTCCTTTTTATCAGTTTTATTAGTTTTATTAGGTATTACTTCTGAAAGAGGAAGATTGTATTTAGCTCTTATTTTATTCTCTATTTCAAGACTTACATCTACATTTTCTTTCAAATACTGCTTAGCATTTTCACGACCTTGCCCAAGTCTAATATCTCCATAAGAAAACCAAGCTCCACTTTTCTGAATTATCTCTTCTTGAACACCAACATCTACAATGTTTCCTTCTTTTGAAATTCCCCCATTATACATAATGTCAAATTCAGCTTTTTTAAATGGTGGCGCTATCTTATTTTTAACAACTTTTACTCTAGTTCTATTTCCAAGAACATCCTCACCTTGTTTTATGGAATCTATTCTCCTAATATCCATTCTTACAGAAGAATAGAATTTTAGTGCTCTTCCTCCTGGAGTTACTTCTGGATTACCAAACATTATTCCAACTTTTTCTCTTAACTGATTTATAAATACAGCAACACATTTTGATTTGTTAATTGAACCAGCAAGCTTTCTAAGTGCTTGGGACATAAGTCTAGCCTGAAGTCCAACATGAGAATCTCCCATTTCTCCTTCTATTTCAGCTCTTGGTACAAGAGCTGCAACAGAGTCAATAACAATTACATCTATTGCTCCTGATCTAACTAATGCTTCTGTTATTTCTAGTGCTTGTTCTCCTGTGTCTGGTTGAGAAATTATTAGATTTTCAGTATCTACGCCTAACACTCTAGCATAAGCTGGATCTAAAGCATGCTCTGCATCAATAAAAGCTGCAGCGCCCCCTTTTTTTTGTGCTTCTGCTATGATATGAAGTGCAACAGTAGTTTTACCGGAAGATTCTGGGCCATAAACTTCAATTATTCTTCCTTTTGGTACTCCACCTATTCCTAACGCTATATCTAAAGATAAACAGCCAGTTGAAATGGAATCAACGTCTAAAGTACTGTTCTCACCTAATTTCATTATAGAACCTTTTCCAAATTGTTTTTCAATTTGTCCTAGTGCAGCCTCTAAAGCTTTTAATTTTTCATTATCCATATTATATCCCCTTGGGTTCACCAACCTTTCATATTGTCGAACGTTTGTTCTGTATTAATTATATATCACTTTTTTCTATTGGTCAATACTATAAATGAAGTTCCTGCCAAAAACAGGAACTTCATTTGTGAATTATGTCCACCTTATTAATTTTTATTCATCTGTCTGAACGTATTACTTCTTTGTTTTTAACAAAATAATCTACACCAGATAATATAGTTACTATTACAGCAATATACATTACAACATTTGATGTTATTTTGAAATTCATAAATACATTAATCGGCAACGCATGATGCAAAACCTTTATACTTCTAAAGTTTAATTTTAGAAGTGCTAACAAAATAGCAATTATTTGTATGACTGTTTTTAATTTTCCCCACTTACTTGCAGCAAGTACAATTCCTTCTGCAGCCGCTATTGATCTAAGCCCAGTTACTGCAAATTCCCTAGCAATAATTATAATAGCAATCCAGCTGCTTAGTATGTGAAACTCAACTAATGAAACCAAAGCTGCTGATACTAAAAGTTTATCTGCTAGAGGATCCATAAGCTTTCCAAACCTAGTTATTTGATTTCTGCTTCTAGCAATATAACCATCTAACTTATCTGTAAGTGCAGCTATAATAAATACCACTGTGGCAATAACGCTACCATATGGTATGCTTTTTACTGCTATAAAAATTAAAAATACGGGAACTAATATTATTCTTATTAATGTAAGTTTATTCGCAAGATTCATCGCATACAACCCCTATTAAATCATATTCTAGACTGTCTATAATCTTAACATTCACATAACTACCTATGTCTATTATTTTATCACACTTGAAAAATATTTCACCATCTATTTCAGGTGCAATCTCAAAACTTCTTCCATACCAAAACTCATCATTTTTTCCTTCTACAATTACCTTATATATGTTTTCAATTTTTCCCTTGTTGATATTTTTTGATATTTCTTGTTGTAAAATCATTAAATCGTTAAATCTTTCTTCCTTAACACTTTCATCGATTTGGTTTGGCATGTCATAGGCCTCAGTATCCTCTTCTCTTGAATACTTAAAAACACCAAGTTTATCAAACTTAATAAGTTTTATAAATTCTTTAAGTTCATCAAAATCTGCTTTTGTTTCCCCTGGAAAACCTACTATTAATGATGTTCTAATTGTTATGTCTTTAATTTTTTGTTTTATTTTATATATATTCTTAATTATTTCTTCTTTTTCTGTTCTTCTCTTCATTCTTCTTAGTATACTGTTACTTATATGCTGTATTGGCATATCTATATATTTGCATATTTTATCATTGGTGTATATTTCATCTATTAATTCATCTGTAATCTCCTCTGGATAACAATAAAGAAGTCTTATCCATTCAATGGATTTAATCTTTGATATTTCCCTAAGAAGTTTTGGAAGAGTTTTTTTATTATAAATATCAACACCATATTTTGTGGTGTCCTGTGCAACTAAAATGATTTCTTTTATACCTTGATCTGCAAGAGATTTACATTCATTTACTATATCTTCAATATGTCTGCTTCTGTATTTTCCTCTGATTTTAGGTATTATACAATATGTACAGAAATTATTACAACCTTCTGAAATCCTAACATATGCACTAAATGTACCTGTTGTTATTACTCTTTCTCCTTCATTTATATTTTCATCACTAAAATTGCATAAGATCTGCTTATCACCTTTATTAAAAAAGTTTTCAATAACTGAACCCAACTTTTCATAGTCATTTACTCCTAAAATGGCATCTAGTTCTGGCATCAATCCCAAAAGTTCGTCCCCATATCTTTGAGTTAAACATCCTGTACCAATAAGCATTTTGCAATTGTATTTATTTTTATATTCCGCCATTTCTAAGATAGTGTCTATGGATTCTTGTTTTGAAGCTTCTATAAATCCACAAGTATTTACCATTATTATATCCGCAAGTTTTGGGTCATTAACAATTTCAAAATTGTTCTTTACTTTGCCAAGTATAGTTTCTGTATCAATCCTATTCTTGTCACACCCTAGGCTTACAACTCCAAATTTTAGTTTATTCACGTCAAACCTCCTGTATCTCTTTAGCTACATAGCTATAATATACTTTGCTATGTTGTGTAACCTTTTTAAATATGCTATTAATAATAATATAACTAAAAATACAATTTCACAAGATAAATTTTATTACATATATTGCCTTCAAATTTTTCTATAGCTCTATTTCACTCTTATCTACTAATATATTTCTAGGTTTACTTCCATCTCGCTTAGATATAATATTCTTTTCTTCTAATTGTTCCATAATCCTAGCTGCTCTATTATAACCAATACGAAGCCTTCTTTGTATTAATGAAGTGGATGCTTGATTTGCTTCAACTACTATTTTTATAGCTTCATTTAAAAGTTCATCTTCATCTCCATCTTTATTTCCTAAAGAGCTATTGTTTATTTCTTCAATAATATCTTCTTTATAGTTTGTGCTAGAAGTTTGATCTTTAATAAAACCTACAACTTTTTCAACCTCTTCTTCTGAAACAAAAGCACCCTGTATTCTCATTGGTTTAGACTCTCCTACAGGATAAAAAAGCATATCACCCTTTCCAAGAAGCTTTTCAGCTCCAGAACTGTCTAATATAGTCCTAGAATCTATTTGACTTGAAACTGCAAATGAGATTCTTGATGGTATATTTGCTTTAATTACCCCAGTAATAACATCAACGGATGGTCTTTGAGTTGCAATTACAAGATGCATACCTGCAGCTCTTGCCATTTGAGCAAGTCTTCCTATGTAATCTTCTACATCATTAGGACATACAATCATAAGATCTGCTAACTCATCTATTATTATAACAATACAAGGCAATTTGCTTTCTACTTTTCCTTTATTAAACAGCTCATTATAGCCCTCAATATTTCTTACATTGTTATCTGCAAATATCTTATAACGTTTAGTCATCTCATTTACAGCCCAGCTTAAGGCTCCAGCTGCTTTTTTAGGTTCTGTAACAACAGGAATCAAAAGATGCGGTATACCATTATAGATATTTAATTCAACAACTTTTGGATCAATCATAAGTAATTTAACTTCTTCAGGATTATATTTGTATAACAAACTCAATATTAAAGTATTTATACATACACTTTTTCCTGATCCAGTAGCTCCAGCAATAAGTACATGTGGCATTTTACTTAAATCTGATACCACACAGTTCCCACCTATATCCTTTCCAAGGCAAAATGCAAGTTTAGCCTTAGAATTAAAGAATTTTTCTGATTCGATTACTTCTCTCATATACACTGGTGTTAGTTCTTTATTAGGAACTTCTATTCCTACTGCTGATTTTCCAGGTATAGGTGCCTCGATACGTACACCTGATGCTGCCAAATTTAAAGCTATATCGTCTGATAAATTAACTATTTTGCTTACTTTAACCCCTGCACTTGGCTGCAACTCAAACCTTGTTACTGATGGTCCTTTAGTAACTTGAACTACCTTTGCCTCCACACCAAAACTGTTTAAAGTGTCTGTTAATTTAGTAGCACTAATTAATAAATCTTTTTTATCACTCTTTTTTAGTTTATTTAAATTGTTTTCATTCAAAAGTTCAACTTTAGGAAAAGAATACTCACCAGCTATATTGGCACTTGAGTTATTTTCTATTTCTTTTTCCAATTGTTTACTTATATTATCTTTTGTTTCATCATTATCATTACTATCTTTTATTTTTATTTCTGTATTATCATTTGTCTTATTAGTAATATCTCCGTCATTTTTCATAAAATCTAAAATTTTTATTTTACTTACAGTATCTTTTATAAATTTTTCTCCATCATCTTTTATTACCTTTGTATTTTCCTTCTGATCTACATCTTTTGGAATGGGCTTATATCTATTGAATACTAAGACAAAAATATCTCTTAAAGACTTTCTAGATATAAGTATGAAAGATACTAAATATATACAAACGAATAATACAAAACTTCCTTTTCCTAATAAATTTAATATTGGTATATCAATTAAATAGCATATTATACCTCCATGAAATGTATTATCAGAAGTATATATTTTATTTATACCATCTAGTACTTGTCCACTAACATAGTATTTATTTAAATTTATAAATGTAATAAGCATTAAGCTATTTATTATTAATAGCATTATTCCATAAAATTTTCTACTAAATTCTATATTCCCTTTTTTTATTATATAAGATATTCCCACTATTATAATTATGAATGGAAATAAATATGCGCCTAATCCTATTACTGTAAATAATAATTTTCTCATACCTTTTCCTAAAATTCCACTTGTATTTGTAAAGAAGAGGCTGAAAAATGTAAAAAAGCCCAAACATAACATAACTACTCCTGCTATATCACAATACAAGGTTGATTTTATAGACTCTTTATCTTTTTTGTTCGTCCGCCTTTTTTGCAAAACATCTCACCCCCATGGTATTCTTCTTAAGATAATATTTATATAAATATAATAACCATAGGATTTCCTATGGTTTTTTTTGAATCATCTGTTCCAGTTTATCCAAGGCCTCTTTTATTCCTCCGACTTCATCTATCAATCCATAGTTAACAGCCTGCTTACCAATAAGTATAGTTCCCATATCATTTAATAATTCATCCGTTTCTACCATTAACCTTTTAAAAGTTTTTTCATCAATATTTGAAGTTCTAGTTATAAATTCAATTATCCTCTGTTGCATTTTATTAAAATATTGAAAGGTTTGAGATACTCCAATTATTAAACCATTCATTCTTATAGGATGAAGTATCATTGTTGCACTTGGAGATATAAATGAGTAATCGGCAGCTGTTGCAAGTGGAACCCCTATAGAGTGTCCTCCTCCTATAACAAGTGAAACTGTTGGCTTACTTAAACTGCTTATCATTTCAGCAATAGCAAGACCCGCTTCCACATCTCCACCAATAGTATTCAAAATTATAATTAATCCCTCCACTGTTTTGCTTTTCTCTACTGCAACTAGTTGAGGTATAACGTGCTCATATTTGGTGGTTTTACTTTGTGGTGGAAGATTTGTATGACCTTCTATTTGACCTATAATTGGCAATACATATATTCTATCATTTTCATTATCTTCTGGTAAATCAGGTAACCCATTTTCCAAGCTATCATCTGTATCTTTATCTGAATTTTTTATTTCCTCTTTTTTGCTTTTTGATTTTGTCATAAATATCCCCTCCTAATTACATTATTTTGTTCAATTAGGCGGATTTTTATACATATTACAAATTATTTTTTTTTATTTCACTTTCATCTATATCTATTATTACTGTTTTTGTACCGATTTTTTTTACGTAGTCCCATGGTACCTCTGAGAAATTACTTCTCTTAAAAAAACTTACCCCTGAATAGTTTTCATTTAATACTAATAATTTCATATTTCCATTTTCGTCTATTATTATATCATTATTTGAAACAATTGAATACTTCTCACCATCATTTATATTAATAATTTCATATTTTTCTATCTCACTATAAAGTTTTATATTATCTTCCACATTAATCACCCCAAAATAAAATAATAATCATATATAATACATATGATTATTTTCTATAAGTAATTACAATAAAATAGATAATAAAAAAATAAAAAGGCAAATGCCCTTCTATTTTAGTTACTTTTCAGTTTCATCTTGCTTTTCTTCTGAGTCCTTAATTGCATCTTTTCTAGAAAGATTAATTCTGCCTTGGTTATCAATATCAGTAACTTTTACTAATATTTCATCTCCTACAGAAACAATATCTTCAACTTTATTAACTCTATTTACATCAAGCTTAGAAATATGAACCAAACCTTCTTTTCCAGTAATTATTTCAACAAAAGCACCAAAATTAGTTGTTTTTGTTACTTTACCTAGATATATTTCTCCTGGTTTAATTTCTCTTGTCAAATCATCTATTATTTTAAGGGCTTTTTTAGCGCTTTCACTTTCACTTGACATAACAAAAACTGTTCCATCTTCTTTAATGTCAATTTTAACTCCAGTCTCCGCTATTATTTTATTAATAGTTTTACCACCAGCACCAATTACATCTCTAATTTTTTCAGGATCAATGTGTATTTTGTAAACCCTAGGTGCATACTGAGACATTTCTTCTCTTGGAGCACTAATACAAGCATTAATCTTTTCAAGTATACTAAGTCTAGCAACTCTTGCGCCAGTTATTGCTTTTTCAACACAGTTTTTTGAAAGTCCATGTATTTTTGTATCAACTTGAATAGAAGTTATTCCTTCAGTAGTTCCTGCAACTTTAAAGTCCATATCACCAAAGAAATCTTCAAGTCCTTGAATATCAGTAATTACTTCTTCTTCTGATAAGTCTTCACTTGTGATAAGTCCCATAGCTATTCCTGCTGCTGGTCTTTTTATTGGAACTCCTGCATCAAGTAATGCCAATGTGCTTCCACATACACTTGCCTGTGAAGTTGATCCATTTGAGCTTAGAACTTCTGATACAAGTCTTATTGTATATGGGAATTCCTCTTCAGAAGGTATTAATGGTTCAAGTGCTTTTTCTGCTAAAGCTCCATGACCTATCTCTCTTCTTCCTGGTCCTCTTAATGGTTTAACTTCTCCAGTTGAATATGCTGGGAAATTATAATGATGCATATATCTCTTAGATTCCTCTGTTCCAAGTCCATCAAGAATTTGTACATCTCCTAATGCACCAATTGTTGCAACAGTCATTACTTGAGTTAATCCTCTTGTAAATAATCCAGTTCCATGTGTTCTAGGTAAAATTCCAACATCACAGCTTATTTTTCTAATTTCTTTAAATCCTCTGCCATCTGGTCTTCTTCCCTCATTTAAAAGCATGTTCCTTACAACTTTTTTCTGAATACCATAAACTATATCGCCTATGTCAGCTGAACTGTCTGGATATTTTTCACCAAATTCTTCTTTTATCTTATTATTTATATCTTTTAAGACTTCATTTCTCTTATCTCTATCAGTAATATACATAGCTTCTTTTAGCATATCAAAAGCAAAAGCTTTAACATCTTTTTCTACTTCCTCATCAACTACGTGCAATTCTGGTATATCTTTTTCTTTGCCAAATTTCTTCATAGCTTCTTCTTGGAATTCAACAATTTTTTGACAAGCATTAAAGCCAAAATCTATTGCCTTTATCATAACGTCTTCTGGTATTTCATCTCCACCAGCTTCAATCATCATTATTCTTTCTTTTGTAGCACATACAGTTAAATTTAAAGAACTTACTTTTCTTTGTTCTTCAGTAGGATTTATTATAAATTCATCATCAATTAGTCCTACTGCAACTGTTCCAACTGGTATGCTAAAAGGTATACTTGAAAGACATAATGCCATAGATGCTCCATTCATAGCAAGAATATCTGGTGCATTGTCTTGTTCTACAGATACTATTGTACAAACAATTTGAACATCATTTCTATATCCCTTTGGAAAAAGTGGTCTTAATGGTCTATCTATTGCTCTTGCATGAAGTATTGCTTTTTCAGACGCTCTACCTTCTCTTTTTATGAAGCCACCAGGTATTTTACCTACTGAGTACAACCTTTCTTCATATTCGACACTTAATGGGAAGAAATCGATACCAGCTCTAGGTGATTGTGACGCATTAACATTTACTAATATTACAGTTTCACCATAGCTTATAAACATAGCACAATTTGAAAGCATTCCTATATTACCGAGTTCGATTTTAAGTTTTCTTCCAGCTATCTCAGTTTCTAGTACATTGTTCATTCATCTTACCTCCTCAAAATTAATTTCAATTATATTATTGTAAAATATTATTGTTTATATGTAAAATAACATTTAGTAAAATAATAGAGCGGTATTAAACCGCTCCAATAATTACTTTCTTAATCCAAGTTTTTTAACAATAGCACGATATCTTTCGATATCTTCTTTCATTAAGTAGTTCAAAAGTCCTCTTCTTCTACCTACCATCATAATAAGACCTCTTTTTGAATGATGATCTTTTTTATGAACATTAAAGTGATCCTGATTTAAGTGATTAATTCTTTCTGTTAATAATGCTATTTGAACTTCTGGTGAACCAGTATCTCCTTCATGTGTAGCATTTTCCTTAATGATTCTGTCCTTTGTTTCTCTATCCATTTCGCACCTCCAAAATATTATCCCCATATTCCAAGAATATCGTCGGTTAGTCGATAATCTTAGGATAAGGATCTCGCATATAATTATAACAAAAGTAAATTTACTTGTAAATCATTTTTTGCAATAATCAAGTTAGATTTCTAAATTTTGCTCTTTTGCAAAATTTTTATCTTTTTCCATTTGAGCAATTAATTCACCTAATGAATTAAATTTAATCATGCCTCTTATTCTATTAAAAAAATACAACTCTATAGTTTCCCCATATATATTAAGATTAAAATCTAGAATATATGTTTCTATAGTTAGTTTATTTATACCTTCAATAGTTGGATTTGTACCTATGCTTGTTATTCCTTTATACAATTTATTTTTATATTTTACCCCAGAATAGTATACGCCTTGCCTTGGCAATATAAATTTGTCATTGTATTCTAAATTAGCAGTTGGAAAACCAAGAACAGTGCTGCCTATTTTTTTTCCTTCAACAACTTTCCCATTTAGCATAAATGGTCTAAAAAGCATTTTATTACCACATTCAACATTTCCACTTGCAATTTTTTCTCTTATCCTTGTACTACTAATTGTTTCATCACTATATTTTACAGGTTCCACTATATGAAGATTAAAATTATATTTAATGCTAAGCTCTTTTAAAAGTTCAACATCACCTTTATTTTTACTTCCAAATCTATGGTTAAATCCAACAACAAAGCCAATTGCATTATAATGATTTATGAGGTTAAGAATATAATCCTCTGGAGACATGTCTTTAAAATTTTCATCAAAAGTCATAAAGTTTATTATATCAATTCCTATATCCTCTAGAATTTCAATTTTTGTCTCGTTTGACATTATAAGCTTAGGTACTTTAGTGTTATCAATAATAGATAATGGATGATTTACAAATGTATTTACCATACTTTTAACATTATTTATCTTTGCGAGTTCAATTGCCTTATTAATTAAAGCCAAATGTCCTAAGTGTAGACCATCGAAACTTCCTAGCGCAATAAAAGTTTTATCCTTTAATTTAATATTAAAATTATCATTTATAACCATAACATTGTACTCCTAAACTAACAGTAATTTAATTATTTTAAATCCAAATTCATTTTTCATGCCTAATCCAATAAATTTATCATTTTTAAGATACACTCTATATATAATATCTGTTTTTATGTCGGCAATAAAAGTTTTATCTTTTATGTTGACTCCATTTACTAATAACTTTTCAGCATCTTCTTCAAAGTATATTTTATCATACATATGTAGTGCTTTGTCCATTGGAATTAAATTTTTTTCTAAATTATCTGTGCTCAGGTCTTCTAGCCTAATAGCATTTTCCTTTGTAAACTTACCTGTAGCCACCCTTTCTAAGTCCCACATTAAAGCTCCACAATTAAGTTTTTCACCTATATCATAACAAAGGCTTCTAATATAAGTACCTTTTGAACATTTTACTTCAAAAGTAACATAAGGTATATTTATTTCTTCTATAATTATGTCATATATATTTATTTTTCTACTTTGTCTTTCTATTTCTATGCCTTGTCTTGCAAGCTCATAAAGGCGCTTTCCATTTACCTTTAGTGCAGAATACATTGGAGGTACTTGATCAATTTCTCCAATAAATGAATTTATAACACTTATAATCTCATTTTCATCTACATCAACTTTGCTACTTTGAATTATTTTTCCCTCTCTGTCATAAGTATCACTTACTTCACCTAATTTTAAAACCGCCTTATATATCTTGAAATCCTTCATTATATAATCTACAATTTTAGTTGATTTTCCAAGACATATTGGCAAAACACCCTTTGCCATGGGGTCAAGGGTGCCTGTATGCCCAACTTTTTTAATTCCAGATAGTTTTCTTATGTTTCTTACAACATCAAAAGAGGATATGCCCTCAGGTTTATATATATTAATTATTCCATCCATTAGATCAACTCTTCTTCAAAATCTTTTATTAACAATTTTTCTGCTTCATCAATTGAAGCCTCCATTTTTAGTCCGGCAGCTCTTATATGCCCACCACCGCCATACTTTTCAGCTATTTTTCTTACATCAACGTATTCTTTTGATCTTAAACTAACTTTTACTACATTGTCTTTTTCCTTAATCAAAATTGCAGCTTCTACACCTGAAATTTTAAGTCCAATAGAAATGAGCTCTGCACTATTGCATTCTTCTAGTTTAACTTTTTCTAACATATTTTGTGTAAGTTTCATAACACAAAGCCTGCCATTATTTATTAAATAAAGTTCATCTATTATTAATCCTTGTAATTTAATCATAGCAAGCTTTTTGTTATCAAATATTTTTCTATGAATGGAACTAAAATCAAAACCTGTATCCTTAATTAAATTACTTACTATTTCATGTGTATAATATGTTGTATTTGAATGTCTAAAAGATCCTGTATCAGTAAGTATAGATGTATAAATACATGTAGCAATATTATCATCTATTTCAATATTCATTTCATTAATAAGTTTATACATAATCTCACCAACTGAAGCTGATGTTGTATCAACATAATTAAGGTCTCCAAATTTGTCATTTGATAAGTGGTGATCCATATTAATGATTTTAAAATTTCTATTATTAAAATCTGCATTACAGTTTAGTCTCGCTACATTCCCACAGTCTAAAGTAATTAGACAATCTGTGTCTTCTGATATTTCACTACATTCACCATCTATTTCCTCACTTAATGGAAGAAAAACAAATGTCTCTGGTATTTTCTCTTTGCAAATTATATATGCAATTTTGTTTATAGATCTTAATGCATTTAAAAGTGCAAGTGAACTACCAAGAGAATCTCCATCTGGAGATTCATGAAAAGTAATTCCAATTTTATTACTTTTCATGATCATTTGTATTATTTCATTAATCATTCTTTTCACCCGATTCTTTTATCTTATGAAGGATGGAATCAATATGCATGCCTTGTTCAATAGAGTTATCTAACTCTATTAAAATTTCTGGAGTTATTCTTAGTTTTACTTCTCTCCCAACTCCACGTCTTATGAAACCAGCACTTTTTTTAAGTATCTTAAGGTTTTCTTCCTTTTCTTCTTTTGTACCTAATATACTTACGAACACTTTAGCATATCCAAGGTCCTTAGTAACTTCAACCCTAGTAACACTTATAAGTGTATTAAGTCTAGGATCTTTTATTTCATTTTGTATGATGTTACTAACTACTTTTCTTACCTCTTCATTGATTCTTCCGCCTCTATATTTAACCATAAACCCACCTCTTTATACTATAATTCTTTAGGTTTTATTTCTTCCATAGCAAATACTTCTAGAATATCGCCCTCTTTGATGTCATTAAATTTTTCTATTGTAAGTCCGCATTCATATCCTGTTGCAACTTCTTTAGCATCATCTTTAAATCTCTTTAAAGATCCAAGATTTCCTTCTAATATTACAATTCCGTCTCTAATTACTCTGATACTGCTGTTTCTTGTTATTTTACCTTCTAATACATAACAACCTGCAACAGTTCCTATACTTGATACCTTGTATACCTGCCTTATTTCTACTTTTCCTACTATTACTTCTTTAAATTCAGGATCAAGCATACCTAACATAGCAGCCTTTACATCATCAATTGCGTTGTATATTATTCTGTAAGTCTTCATTTCAACTGCTTCTTTTTCTGCTGCTGCAGAAGCATTGTTGTCTGGTCTTACGTTAAATCCAATTATAACAGCATTTGATGCACTAGCAAGTGTAACATCTGTTTCTGTTATTGCTCCAACAGCACCATGAATAACTCTTACTTTAACTGAATCTGTTGAAAGTTTTTCAAGAGAATTTCTTAAAGCTTCTATAGATCCTTGAACATCCGCTTTTATAATAATATTTAATTCCTTAACTTTACCTTCTTGAATTTGGCTGTATAAATCTTCTAATGATACTTTATGATTGGCATTCAAATATGAAGTTCTTAATTTTTGTTTTCTCTTTTCTGCCATATCTCTTGCAGTTTTTTCATCTTTAACAACGTTAAATTTATCACCTGCTGATGGAACTTCTGAAAGTCCTAATATCTCAACTGGTATAGAAGGTCCTGCAACTTTTATCTTCTTTCCTTTATCATCAAACATAGCTCTTATTCTTCCATAAGTTGAACCAACTAATATTGAATCACCTGTGTGAAGTGTACCATTTTGAACTAGTAATGATGCAACAGCTCCTCTTCCTTTATCAAGCTTAGATTCAATTACCGCACCCTTAGCTTTTCTTGTTGAGTCTGCCTTTAATTCTTGTATTTCAGAAGTTAACACTATCATTTCAAGTAAGCTATCTATACCTTCTTTAGTCTTAGCTGAAACTGGTACACAAACTGTGTCTCCACCCCAATCTTCAGATACAAGACCATGCTCTGTAAGTTCTTGTTTAACTCTATCTATGTTGGCACCTGGTTTATCAATTTTATTTATTGCCACAATAATTGGTACCCCTGCTGCTTTACAGTGATTTATAGCTTCTTCTGTTTGAGGCATTATACCATCATCTGCTGCTACTACTAGAACAACAACGTCTGTTATTTCAGCTCCTCTTGCTCTCATAGCAGTAAAAGCTTCATGTCCTGGAGTATCTAAAAATGTAATACTTTCTCCATTAATATTTACAACATACGCACCAATATGTTGAGTTATTCCTCCAGCTTCTGTTTCTGTAACACTTGCTTTTCTAATTGAATCTAGTAATGAAGTTTTACCATGATCAACATGACCCATTACAGTTACAACTGGTGGTCTCTTTTTTAATAGCTTATCATCTATTTCCTCGTTATCTATTTCGGCAAATTCATTATCATTGTTGTCCTCTTGATGAATTACATCTACCTCAAATTTTTCTCCTAATTTCCTTGCTGTTTCAAAATCCAACTCTTGGTTGATTGCTGCCATAACTCCCATAAACATAAGTTCTTTTATAACTTCAACTGTAGATTTTCCTAATTTATCAGAAAGTGCTTTAACAGTTATTGTGTCATTCATTTCAATAACATCATTTGTACTTTCATTCTCTTCTGAAGCATCTGCATTATTATCTTCACTAGCTGTTTTGTTTTTATTTTTCTTAGATTTCTTTTCTTTTGCTACACTCTCATTTAATATTTCTTCATATACTTCTACAATGTCTTCCTTCTTATTAGTTACATTTGCAATAATTTGGTCCTTTTCATTATCTGCAAAAAATTCTTTTATTAATTCAGCATCCTCATCGTCAATAGTACTCATGTGATTTTTTACTTCTATATCAAATTCTTCTAATAGTAAATTTATTAAATCCTTACTAGATATATCTAGTTCTTTTGCCAATTCATGTACTCGTATTTTTGACAAATCGTTCACCCCCGATTATTATTTTTTTCATTCCATAACTCTAAAAGTTTCTTACTCATTCTATCATCAGTCACACATACAAGATTTATTTCTTCTCTTCCTAGTGCCTTACCAAGTTCCTCTTTTGAAAAATCCTCTATCATGCAAGTTCCATATCTCTTACAATATGTATTAAATTTATCTTTTGTATTTAAAGAAGCATCTAAAGACATTATAATCAATTTCACATAACCAAGTTTAAGTGTTTCTTCACATTTATTATAACCTTCTTTTAGCTTTCCTGCTCTTTTGGTAAGTCCTAGAAATTTTAAAAATCTATCGTTATTCATTAGTGATTTCATCCTTTAAGTTCTCATAGACTTCATCGCTTATATTTATTTCAAGATTTTTTGAAAGTCTTCTAGTTTTTATTGCCTTTTCAAGACATTCTATGTCCTTGCATATATAGGCGCCTCTTCCTGGTTTTTTGCCAGTAAAGTCAACAGAAACTTGACCTTCCTTATTCTTTACTACTCTTATAAGCTCTTTTTTAGGTTTCATTTCCATGCATCCAGTACACATTCTCTGAGGTATTTTTTTTACTTTCATCACAGAACACCCCTATTCCTCAATAGATTTTTTTAAACTTTCAGCTTGAGATTCGCTTTTTATATCAATTTTCCATCCAGTTAATTTAGCAGCTAATCTTACGTTTTGACCTTCTTTTCCTATTGCAAGCGAAAGCTGTCCTTCCTCAACTACTACTGAAGCACGTTTATTTTCTTCATCTATAGTGACATCTAATACTTTAGCAGGGCTTAATGCATTTGCAATATATTCTTCTGGTAGCTTACTCCATTTAATTATATCAATTTTTTCTTTTTTTAGTTCATTTACTATGTTTTGTACTCTTGAACCTTTAGGTCCAACACAGGCTCCCATAGGATCCACATTTTCATCTAAAGAATAAACAGCAATCTTTGTTCTTGAACCTGCTTCTCTTGATATTGATTTTATTTCAACTACACCTTCATATATTTCTGGAACTTCAAGTTCAAAAAGCCTTTTTACAAGACCAGGGTGAGTTCTAGAAACTAATACTTGTGCTCCTTTGGTAGTGTTTTTAACTTCTACAATGTAAAGTTTGATTTTTGTGTTATATATATAATCTTCACCTGGTATTTGTTCAGCTGCACCAAGTACCGCTTCTGTTTTTCCAAGGTCTATAAGAACGTTTCCTTTATCTTTTCTTATAACAGTTCCTGTTATAATATCAAATTCTTTTTCTGAAAATTCATTATATACAATACTTCTCTCAGCCTCTTTGATTCTTTGAACAACAACTTGTTTTGCTGATTGTGCTGCAACTCTTCCAAAACTTTTTGGCGTAACCTCTATGTCTACTAAATCGCCCACTTCATATCTTGGGTCAAACTCCTTAGATTCTTCTAAAGATATCTCATTTATATCATCAAATACTGTTTCCACTACTGATTTTTGAGCATAAACATGAATATCTCCATTTTCTCTATTCATTGTAACCTTAACATTATGAGCATTATCAGCTATTTTAGCATAATTTTTTTTATATGCAGCCACAAGCGCGTCTTCAATGGTAGAAAATAGCATTTCCTCACTTATACCTTTTTCTTTTACTATTTCTCTTAAAGCGCCAATAAATTCCTCATTCATTTTTAATAACCCCCTATGCTTTCCCTTCCAAATTTACCTTATCTACGATATTTCTAGGGATAGATAAATCTCTATTTTTAAAGTCTATGATAATATTTGTTTCAGTAAAACTCTTAAGTTTTCCTATATATTTATTTTTTCCATTGTAGTCTTCTTTTAAGGTAACGCTAACTTTAGAATCAATATTTTTATTTAAATGTTCATCTGTAAAAAGCTGCCTAAAAATACCTGGTGATGATACTTCCAAATAATATGACACTTCGATTGGATCAACTTTATCTAAAGTTTCGCTTATCTTCCTGCTTACTTTTTCACAATCACTTAAATCTATTCCCTTTTCATTATCTATATAGATTCTAAGATAATTCTCACCGTCTTCATTAACAAATTCTAAATTATAAAATTCATAATGGAGTTCTAACACTATTGGCTTTAACAGATCTATCAATTCATTAATCAAAGTTTGTTCACTCACTTTCAAATCCCTCCTCACTCAATAGTTTTAACAATTTCCACTAATATATTTACACTAATGTAAAAACGCAACTATTGTTGCGCTTAAGAAACAGAAAGAGCGGGTTCTGAACCCACTCTTTTGCAAAAATCACCGGTAAATTTATATCTTTATTAATTTTAACACAATAAAACCTTTATTTCAAGGTAAAGTTAATATTACATAATTTGAAACTTCAATCTAAATGTTATTTATTTCATTTATAAGTTCTTCAACAAGATTTTCTTCTTTAACTTTTTTTATTATTTTACCTTTTTTAAAGATAAGTCCTTCGCCTTTTCCACCTGCAATTCCAATATCAGCTTCCCTTGCTTCCCCAGGACCGTTAACCACACACCCCATTATTGCTACCTTAATATTTTTTTTAGATCCACTAAGTCTATTTTCTACCTCTTTTGCAATACTTATAAGGTCTATTTGTGTTCTACCACAGGTTGGACAAGATACAAATTCTATACCTTCTGATAAAAGGCCAATT
The DNA here is from genome assembly GCF_900176305.1 of Clostridium acidisoli DSM 12555. GTDB lineage: Bacteria > Bacillota > Clostridia > Clostridiales > Clostridiaceae > Clostridium_I > Clostridium_I acidisoli. The sequence goes on along the minus strand of NZ_FWXH01000003.1, from coordinate 366,969 downwards.
GACTTTAAAATTTCTTTTCCAACTTTAATTTCTTCAACAGGATCTCCTGTAAGAGATACACGAATTGTATCTCCAATACCTTCACAAAGTAATGTACCAATTCCAACACTAGATTTTATACTTCCTCTCCAAACAGTGCCTGCTTCTGTTACACCTAGATGAAGTGGATAATCAACTAACTTTGAAATTTTTCTATAACTTTCTATCATCATAATAACATCCGAGGACTTTATTGATATCACTATATCATAAAAATCTAAATCCTCTAATATCTTAACATGTTCTAAAGCACTTTCCACTAATGCATCAGCACAAACCCTGCCATATTTATTTAAAATATCTTTTTGTAGTGAACCAGAATTTACCCCTATCCTAATAGGTATTTTTTTTTCTTTTGCAGCATTAGCTACTATCTTTACTTTTTCTATATTTCCAATATTACCCGGGTTTATTCTAAGTGCAGAAATTCCACTTTTTATAGAGTTTAAGGCTAATCTATAATCGAAATGAATATCAGCTACAACAGGTATGTGGACACGTTCAACAATATCCTTTATAGCCATGCTTGCCTCTTCATCCGGTACTGCACATCTCACAATATCGCAACCCGACTCTTCAAGTTTTAATATTTGATTTACTGTAGCTTCTACATCTCTTGTGTCTGTATTTGTCATAGATTGAACAGCTATCTTATTGCTACCTCCTAAACATATGCTTCCAACCTTTACATTTCTAGTTTTTTTTCTTTCCATAAGAAACACCTCTTAAAAATTTATGGGATATACTATATCTTTAAAAATTATTAAAATCATAAATGCCATTAGAATAGTAAATCCAATAGTATTAATTATTCCTATTTTGTTTTCATTTGCCTTTTTGCCTGATATTATCTCATATAAACATACAAGTACATAACTTCCATCAAGTGCCGGAAAAGGAACTAGATTAAGTATTCCAATTGAAGCACTTAATAATGCCAGTACATTTAAATATGGAACTAAACCTGCCATGGCTGCCTTTCTCGTTAATTTTACTATTGTAACTGGACCTCCCACATCATTAAGAGACGCCTGACGAGTAAACAATAGTTTATAACTGAGAAATGACTCTCTTACCATTGTTAGAGTCTGTTTAAATCCATACTCTATAGATTGAAATATGTTTGGTGATGTAAGTACTTTACCACCAACACCTACCATATATGTGCCTGTTTCCTTATTCTTCATAGGTTTTATATTGTAATCTTTAACTACGCCATCATTTTTAATGGAAAGATTTATTGGTTTATCTTTTGCAAGGCTTACATAAACAACAAAATCATCCCACGTTAAAATTCTTGCTCCATTAATTTTGTATAGTTCACTACCTTTTTGAATTCCTATCTTCTCAGCAGGACTTCCTTTTACAACGGAATTTACTACTGGAAGTTCAATACCCGCCATCATTCCAATTACTATGTATATACAAATTGCCAATATAAGATTCATTAAAGGTCCTGCAATTACTATACTTAATCTTCTTACTGGTGATTTATTATTAAAAGCTCTTGGATCATCACTAGATTCTTCATCACCTAGCATCTTTACATATCCACCAATAGGCAATATTCTTATGGAATATTGAGTTTCCTTACCACTAATAGACGCAAGTTTAGGTCCCATTCCAATTGCGAATTCTTCTACTTTTACACCATTTAATTTTGCCAATATAAAGTGACCCAGTTCATGAATTAAAATCAAAACACCAAAAGCAATTATAGCTGCTAAAATATACAAAAGTAACCCTCCTATAAATCATATTTGTTTTTAACATATTCTCTAACTCTTTTATCCGTATCTAAAATAATGTCTAAATCTATATCTCTAATATAGGTGAATTTTTCAGTAGCTTCTCTAATAATATCTTCAATCTGCAAAAAAGTTATTTTATTTTGTAAAAATAATTCCACGGCTATCTCATTTGCAGCATTTAAAACCGTTGGCATATTTCCACCCATTTCTCCAATCTCATATGCTAGTTTTAAGCACCCAAAGCTTTCCATATCAGGTTTTTCAAAGGTTAAATTTCCTATTGAAAAAAAATCTATTGCTTCTACTATTCTTTCGCTTCTACTAGGAAAATTAAGGGCATATTGTATAGGGAGCCTCATGTCCGTGCTAGCCATCTGGGAAATCACACTTCCATCTGAATATTCTACCATAGAGTGGATTATACTTTGCGGGTGAATCACAACTTTAATGTTTTCAAATGGCATGTTAAATAGCCAATGTGCTTCTATCACCTCAAGTCCCTTGTTCATAAGTGTAGCTGAATCTATAGATATCTTTTTACCCATATTCCATTTAGGATGTTTTAAAGCATCTTCGGGTTTTATATCAATAAGTTCACTTTTATGTTTTCCTCTAAAAGGACCTCCCGACGCTGTAACCAATAAATTTGATATTTTATTATTTTTATTTCCTTGAAGACATTGAAATATTGCTCCATGCTCTGAATCTACAGGAAGAATGTTAACTTCAGCCTTGATTGCTTCTTTCATTACTATTTCTCCACCAACTACAAGTGTTTCTTTGTTCGCAAGTGCAATGTCTTTTTTTGCTCTAATTGCATTGATAGTAGGTATAAGTCCTATCATTCCAACTACAGATGTAACTACAATTTGGACCTCTTCCATAGTAGCCGCTCTATTTAAACCTTCTATTCCACATAAAATCTCCATGTCTATTTGTTTTTCAAAACAGTAATTTTTAACTTTTTTATATGCATCTTCATCCATCATTCCAACTAATTTTGGTTTAAATTCATTAATTATATCTATTATTTTTAGATAACTTGTATTTGCAGTAACTGCTATTAATTTAAATCGTTCTTTTTCTTTCCTAATTACATCTAAGGTTTGAGTACCTATGGACCCAGTAGCCCCTAAAATAGAAATATTTTTCAAATATATCTCTCCTAACTTATGAAATAATAATTTCTTTAACTATAAGCAAATAAATTGGTCCTATTATAAGACCTGGAAGTCCAAAAATTTTACTACCTATATATAAAGAAATAAGCATCAGTAGTGGATGTATTTTTAGATTTATGCTCATAAACTTTGCTTCCATGATTTGTCTGTTTAATTGAAGTAAAATATATAAAAAAGTTAGTCCTATAGCTATAATATATTTTTTCAAATATATATTATATATTACTAAAGGTAAAAAAACAATTAAGGTTCCAACATAAGGTAATATATCCAAAACCCCACATAATATTCCTAAAAATATGCCACTATTTATTTCCAATATAATAAATCCAAAAATTGTTTGCACAGTAGTGCTTAAAACCAATAACGTTTCGATTAAAACTATTTTCTTAATCTCTCTAAATTTTTTCTTTATTAATAGTAATTTCTTTTCTGATATATAAGTTTTGACACATTTTACTATAGCACAATTATCTACTAAAATAAAGTAAAGCGATACGTTAGCAACAAAATATGAAATTACTAAATCCGTTGTAAAAAATGCACCTTTTTGCATATTGTTGAAATTTAATATATCTAAAATATAACCCTTAGACTTTTCAAGTATATCCTCTATTTGAAAATAATTGGCTATTTTAAATTGCTTGTCTATATTTCCTATGCTTAAATTGCTGAAAATTATCAAGACTATATGTTTAATTTTTATAAAAATCACACTACTACCATAAACTATAATGATAAATATAATTAAATTTATTAGTATAATTGTTATTATTGCATTTATATTAATATTAAATATGTTATATTTACATAAAAATTTAAATATAGGTAGTGCCAATAAGAGCAAAATAATTATTGTAAAAAATGGGCTAAAATAATTTCTTATAAGCAAATCAATTGCTATAAAAAAGATTAGGAGTAAAAAACATTCTATTATTTTTTTATACAATATTTATTCCTTTCTACTATTGCTTTGTTACATTATATTCAATAAAATTTAATAATATATTATTTATTAATATAAAAAAGAGGTTAACTCAAAATAATAAATTGTTTGCAATTTATTATTTTGAGTTAACCTACTTCAAACCTAAATACACTATTATGAAATTTTACATATTTAAAATAAAACTTACATAATAATATACTATAACACCTGAAAACAATATACTGTCAAATCTATCAAGTATTCCTCCATGTCCGGGAATCAAGTTGCTATAATCTTTAACTTTAACATATCTTTTTATTGAAGATGCAGCTAAATCTCCAAATTGTGAAAACACCCCACACAAAAGACCTATTACTGCATAATGAACTAAATTTATATGAAGCAGATTTATGTCACTAACGTATGTATTAATTATGTATCCAAATAACAAACAAGATAATATGCTTCCAATTAATCCACCAAGTGAACCTTCAACCGTTTTTTTAGGACTTACCTTTGGGCATAGTTTATGTTTTCCTAAATACCGTCCTGAGTAATATGCTGTAGTATCACACATCCAGGAAGCTATAAAAATAAGCCAAACAAAATATTTTCCTATAGCTATTTGGTGATTTGAAATTGTAACAGTTTTTAGATTTACTAAAACTATAAAGCTAAAAAACATTGCTACATATATAAAACCAAGCATAGTTACCGAAATATCTATAAAGTTATATTTTGTATTTAATGTTGGTATACAAAACATTATAAAAACCGCAACCGTAAATATAAACATAATATATTTGAACTCTAAATTATTACTAAGAATTATGTAATATATAATACACAAAATGTATCCAACAATACTAATTGGATTAATTTTTTCATTTCTTATTACTTTATAAAATTCATACATTCCAAACAATGACAATATTAAAGTCAATGCTTGTAAGTATATTCCTCCTAAAAGCAAAAATATTACTAGGGGCATTAAAATTACCGCACCAATATATCTTTTATTCATTATTTACACCTCTACTTTACTTTGCCAAATCTTCTATCTCTCTTTTGATAATCAAATATTGCTTTATAAAGGTGGTCTACTGTAAAATCTGGCCAAAGTATATCACTGTACCAAAATTCTGAATATGCACACTGCCATAATAAAAAATTACTTAATCTTTGTTCTCCGCTTGGCCTTATTATAATATCTGGGTCAGGAATTCCAGCAGTGTATGTATATTTATTAAAATTTTCTTCCGTTAAGTTCGCTATATATTCTTTAGTTAAACGTCCATTTTCATAATCATTAAAAATGTTTTTAAAGGCACCTAAAATCTCAGCTCTCCCGCCATAATTTAAGGCCAAATTTAAAACCAAACCAGTGTTATCTTTTGTTTTCAATTTTGAATCTTCAAGAACATCTATGCATATTTGAGGAAATTTAGATATGTCACCTATAGTTTGTATCTTAACATTATTTTTATTAAGATTATTTAATTCTTTCCTCATATATTCAACTAAAAGTCTCATTAATGCACTAACTTCATCTTTAGGTCTTTGCCAATTTTCAGTAGAAAACGCATACAAAGTTAAGTATTTAACACCTATATCACTTGAGGCTTTCACTATCTTATTAATAACTTCTACTCCTGCCTTATGTCCCATAGATCTTGGAAGTTTTCTAGACTTTGCCCATCGTCCATTTCCATCCATTATAATTGCAATGTGTTTAGGAATGTTTTCAGTGTCTAAAATCATTTCATCTGAGTCAGGATTTAAATTTTTTGAAGTTGTAAATTTCCACATTTAAGCCACCCCCATATTTAATATTCAAATTATAAATTATAACAAAACCTGCATACAAGCAGGTTTTTTAACTCAATCATATTAAATAAAATAATAAACAACTTTATATAGATAATATTTCTTTTTCTTTTTCTTCTAAAATTTTATCTATTTCCTTTATAAAACTATCTGTTTTTTTCTGTATATCTTCTTCTGATTTTTTAACTTCGTCTTCTGTAATTTCATTATCCTTTTTTAAAGTTTTAACCTTATCGTTTGCATCTCTTCTTATTGCTCTCACTGCAACCTTAGCTTCTTCACCAGCTTTTTTAACATTTTTCACAATATTTTTTCTTGTTTCTTCTGTAAGCTCAGGAATAACAAGTCTTATAACAGATCCATCATTTGAAGGATTTAAACCTAAATCTGATGTAAGAATTGATTTTTCAATAGCCTTTACTGAAGTTTTATCATAAGGTTGAATTAATAAAACTCTTGGTTCAGGTGACGATATATTAGCAAGTTGGTTCAAGGGTGTTGGAGTTCCATAATACTCAGCTTCAAGTCTATCAAGAATTGAAGGATTTGCTCTACCAGCCTTCATAGACGAAAGATCTCTTTTTAAGACAGAAACAGTTTTATTCATTTTATCTTCAGCATTAGTCATAACATCTTTTAACATAAAAATCCTCCTAAATTTATTTTGATACTAAAGTACCTATTTTTTCACCTAACACAGCTTTACGAATATTTCCTGGAGCATCAAGTCCAAATACTAAAATTGGAATTTCATTATCCATACAAAGTGAAGTAGCTGTAGAATCCATAACTTGTAGACCCTTTTCAAGCACATCCATATAATTAAGGTTGTCAAATTTAACAGCATCAGCAAATTTATGAGGGTCCTTGTCGTAAACTCCATCAACTTTTTTTGCAAGTAATATTACATCAGCTTCTATTTCTGCTGCTCTAAGTGCAGCAGTGGTATCTGTAGAAAAATACGGATTACCAGTTCCAGCGCCAAAAATTACAACTCTGCCTTTTTCTAAATGCCTCATGGCTCTTCTTCTAATAAATGGTTCTGCAATTTGTTTCATTTCTATAGCTGTTTGAACTCTAGTATATACTCCTATGCTTTCCAATGAATCTTGAAGTGCCATAGCATTTATACAAGTTGCAAGCATACCCATATAATCTGCAGTTGTTCTATCCATATCTTGCCCTTGTCTACCTCGCCATATATTTCCTCCACCAACTACTGCACCAACTTCTATGCCCATGTCAACTATTTCTTTTATTTCTTCTGCTACCCTCTTAGTTACGTTAAAATCAATACCATATCCATTTTCACCAGCTAGGGATTCACCAGATAATTTTAGCATTATCCTTTTATATTTCGTATTTTTCATAATAAATTATACCTCCAATAAGTATATTACTTTAAAAAAAGAGAACACGCAGTGTTCTCTTATCTTTACTATTTTCCCTGCTGCATTTGTCTTTGAACTTCTTCAGCAAAATTTTCCTCTACTTTTTCTATACCTTCTCCTCTTTCAAATCTAGAGAAAGAAACTATAGTAATCGGTGAACCTACTTCTTTTGATTTTTCCTGAAGTAGTTTTGAAATAGTTAAGTCTGAATTTTTTACCCAAACTTGATCAACAAGGCAAACTTCTTTAAGATATTTTTTTATTCTACCTTCAACCATTTTATCAACAATTTTTTCAGGTTTTCCTTCATTTAAAGCTTGAACTCTATATATTTCTCTTTCTTTATTTAAAGCTTCTTGATCAACTTGATCTTCATTTAAGAACAATGGATTTGCCGCTGCAATTTGCATGCATATATCCTTTGCAAGTTCACTAACTACTGGGCTTTGTACTTTTGAAGCAAGTTCAACTAAAACTCCAATTCTTCCGCCGCCATGTACGTAGCTTTGAACTACTCCATCTTCAGCATTATATCTTGCAAATCTTCTAACATTCATGTTTTCTCCAAGTTTAGATATTAAACCTGTAAGAACATCTTTAAGTGTAACACTTTCATCAGCTATATACTTTTCAGCTACTAATTCTTCAACTGTATTTACTTTGCTAAGTGCTACCATTTTTGCTACATTTGTTGCTAAAGTAGAAAATTCTTCATTTGCTGATACGAAATCTGTTTCACAGTTAACTTCAGCAACTGCACCTAACTTTCCATCTTCACTAACATATGTAACAACTAATCCTTCAGCTGCAATTCTTCCAGCTTTTTTAGCTGCTGCTGCTAATCCTTTTTCTCTTAATACTTCAATTGCCTTATCCATATCACCGTCAGTTTCTGATAAAGCCTTTTTACAAGCCATCATTGCTGCACCTGTTCTATCTCTTAATTCTTTAACCATACTTGCGGAAATCATATTTATTCCTCCGTTCATTTTTATACTATAAGAAATGAAGAAGTAAACTTCTTCATTTTATTTTTTGATATTATTCAGCTAGTTGTTCGCCTTGTCTTCCTTCTATAACACCATCAGCCATTTTAGCAGTAATTAATTTTACAGCTCTTATAGCATCATCATTTCCTGGTATTACGTAGTCAACTTCGTCTGGGTCGCAGTTAGTATCTACTATAGCTACTACTGGTATTCCAAGAATTTTTGCTTCTGAAATAGCATTTTTTTCTTTTCTTGGATCTACAACGAACAAAGCTCCAACTTTGTCTTGAACCATGTTTCTAATTCCACCAAGATTTTTAACAAGTTTTTCTTCTTCATTTTTAAGTTTTATAACTTCTTTTTTAGGAAGGACTTCAAATACTCCGTCTGCTTCCATCTTTTGAATTTCATCAAGTCTTTTAATTCTAGTCTTTATTGTCTTGAAGTTTGTTAACATACCACCAAGCCATCTATTATTAACAAAATGCATTCCTGCTCTTACTGCTTCTTCTGAAATTGCTTCTTGAGCTTGTTTTTTTGTACCTACGAATAATACATCTTTTCCTTCTTCAGAAACACTTTTTATGAAGTCATATGCTTCATCAACTTTTCTAACTGTTTTCTGTAAATCGATGATATAAATTCCGTTTCTTTCTGTGAAAATATATGGAGCCATCTTCGGGTTCCACCTTCTAGTTTGATGTCCAAAATGAACACCAGCTTCTAATAATTGTTTCATTGATATAACTGACATAATTTAAACCTCCCTGGTTTTTCCTCCACTACCTTCATACTTGTAATTGACCTTTAGGCACCAAATTACAAATTGGATAGTGTGCGTATTTTTACCTCAATAGTATACCATATTAATTTTATATATTCAACATGTTTTTTATAAAATAAAAAGGTATGCTAATTTGCATACCTTCTAACTACTTAATTTTTTTAAGCTCGTCTAACAACTTATCATTTAATATTTTAATATGAGTGCCTTTCATTCCAAGCGATCTTGATTCAATAACCCCTGCACTCTCAAATTTTCTAAGAGCGTTCACGATAACACTTCTTGTTATACCAACCTTGTCCGCAATTTTTGAAGCAACTAGTAAACCTTCATTACCATCTAATTCATTAAATATATGTTCTACAGCTTCAAGTTCAGAATAAGATAATGTTCCTATTGCTAGTTGAACAACTGCTTTTTTTCTTGCCTCATCTTCAATCTCAACTTGCTTAGATCTTAGTATCTCAAGTCCCACTATAGTTGCACTGTATTCAGAAAGCACCATATCATCATCAGTAAAATTTTCATTAAATCTTCCTAATAATAAGGTACCAAGTCTTTCTCTGTTACCTACGATTGGAACTATAGTTGTTATTTTATTGCTAATTTCACAATTACAGTTATCATTAAAAACACAACTTCCAGTATTTTTTAAGTTATCTCTTGTCTCATTCGTACTCATGAGTTTATTGTTATACACATCAGGAAATTTCATGTTGTCTATAACAATATTTCTTAAGTTATCACATTCAAAACCTGTAGATAGATTGTACCCTAATATTTTTCCTTTTCTACTTATTATATATACATTACTCTGTAAAATTTCGCTTAAAAGACTGCAAATATCATCAAATACTACTGGCTCTGCTCCGGATTTTTGCAATATTTTATTTAGCATCCTTGTTTTATTCAATAGAGTGGACATTAAATTTCCTCCTACACTAATACATAATCATTACACTAGGTAGCAAAATAATACATTTAGAGTAATATAAAATATAAAAAATTTATAATATTCCGAATTATTTTACAATCCATGCTGTTATGATAACATACCAACATGGATTTTTCAACTGTTTTTCAATTAATTCGACACCATTATATCTTAATTTCATTTAATATTTTAATTAAAATAGTCATTATGTTAATTAAATTTGTATATTGTTACAAAAACTTTATCTATTGATCTTTGTACTTTTTATTTTTACATTCAGCATTTGAGCATTCCAAATAGTCACCTTTTGTTTTGTTGTATTTTTTTACATAATAGCTTCCACATTTTTCACATTTTTCATTTGTTGGTTCAAACCAACTTACGAAATCACAATCGGGATAATTGCTACATCCAAAGAATTTTTTGCCTTTCCTGCTTTTTCTAGCAAGTACTTTACCTCCACATTTAGGGCATTTTACATCAAGTTCTTCCACTATAGCTTTAGTATTTTTGCACTCGGGGTATCCAGGACAAGCTAAGAAATCTCCAAACCTACCATGTTTTATCACCATAAATTTACCACATTTATCGCACTTTATATCGGTAACTTCATCTTCAATTGTTATTTTTGCAACTTCTTTTTCTGCTATATCTATTGATGTTTCCAATGGCTTATAAAATTCATCTACAACGCTATTCCAATTAATCTTTCCCTCTTCAATGTTATCTAGTTTATCCTCCATACCGGCCGTAAACTCCACATCAACTATTTGTTTAAAATATTCACTTACTATATTATTAACTATATTTCCAAGTTCAGTTGGTGAAAGAGTTTTCTTTTCTCTTTCAATATATTTTCTTCCAAGTAAAGTTGATATTATCGGCGCATAAGTACTCGGTCTTCCTATTCCATTTTCTTCCAGTGTTTTTACAAGTGACGCCTCTGAAAATTTTGCTGGTGGCTGTGTAAAATGCTGCTTTCCATCTATACCATTTTTATTTAGGATATCATTTTCTGATAGGATTGGTATCTTAATATCATTATTTTCTTCATCTAAAGTGTAATTATAAATTTTCATGAAACCATCAAATTTAATTGCAGAGCCACTGGCCTTAAACAGGTAAATTCCATTTTTTATGTCCAATGTAATTGTATCCATAACGCAAGAAGCCATTTGGCTTGCCATAAATCTATTCCAAATTAAGCTATAAAGCTTGTATTGCTCATCCTTAACGCTTCCCTTAATCTCATCAGGAGTTATCTCTATGTGTGATGGTCTAATAGCTTCATGAGCATCCTGTATGTTCTTCTTGCTTTTAAACACATGTGGTTTATCTGGTATATATTGTTCTCCATAATTTGATGTTATAAATTCTTTAGCAATCCCTTGTGCCTCTTCTGAAATTCTTATAGAATCTGTCCTCATGTAAGTTATTAATCCTACAGTACCATGCCCTTTTATCTCTATACCTTCATAAAGTGCCTGAGCTACAGACATAGTTCTTTTGGTAGAGAAATTTAATCTCTTATAGGCATCTTGTTGTAGTGTACTAGTAGTAAATGGAGGTAGTGGATTCTTATTTTTAGTTGATTTTTTTATCTTGTTTACTACAAAACTTTCATTTTCTAGTTCACTTATAATTTTATCTGCTTCCTCTTTGTTTTGTATAAGGATTTTTTTAGAATTTTTCGCAAAAAGTTTTACTAAAAAAGGTTTTGTTTTTTTATCTTTACTTAACAGACATTCAATTGACCAATATTCTTCTGGCTTAAAAGCATTTATATCTTTTTCTCTATCACAAATAATTTTTAAAGCAACAGATTGAACCCTACCTGCACTTAATCCCCACTTTACTTTTCTCCAAAGTATAGGACTTATTTTATATCCTACTAGCCTATCAAGTACTCTACGTGCCTGCTGAGCATCCACAAGATTTAAGTCCACTTTCCTAGGTTTTTTTATTGCAGCTTTAATAGCATTTTTTGTTATTTCATTAAAAACTATCCTACACTTTTTATCTTCATCAATTTTCAATACCTTTGCTAAATGCCAAGATATTGCTTCCCCTTCTCTATCAGGGTCGGTAGCGAGGAATATTTTATCGCTTTTTTTTGCTCTTTTTCTTAATTTATCTAGCAATTCCCCTTTACCTCTTATTGTAATATACTTTGGTGTATAATTATCTTCAACCTCGACACCTAAAGAACTTTTTGGCAAATCTCTTACATGTCCCATTGAAGCTTCTACTACAAAATTTTTTCCTAAATATTTTCCTATAGTTTTAGCTTTTGCTGGTGATTCTACAATAACTAAATTTTGTCCCATCTTATCCCCTCCAAAAATCTGTCTATATTATTTAGGTTCTAAATATAATTATTAGCCTTCACATAATAATTACCATTTAAACACATAATTTCTTTTTTCAATTGCATTTCAAATAATAACTCATAAATTTGTGTTATGTCAACACCTGTTATTTTTATAATATCATCAATATGTATAGGATTGTCAGAAATCATGCCATAAATCCTTTTTTCAAGTCCATTTAATTTTTTTTCTTTATTTATCTTTTCATTATAATCTATTCCCAGTAATTGAAATACATCTTTACTATTAGTAAGGGGAACTGCGCCGTCTTTTATAAGCTTATTAGTACCTATACTATTCTTAGAAAAAATCGAACCAGGAACTGCCATCACTTCTCTTCCTTGCTCCAATGCTGAACCTGCCGTTATCAGTGATCCACTTTTTAAACTAGCTTCTACCACAATTGTAATTTCACTAAGTGCACTTATAATTCTATTTCTAATGGGGAAATTATACGCTAACGGTTTTGTTCCAGGTACAAATTGAGATAATACGCATCCTCCAGTGTCCAATATTCCATTAAAAATTTTTAAATTTCGTTTTGGATATACAATATCTAACCCACACCCTAAAACTGCACAGGTGTATCCACCATTTTCTACACATGCTAGATGAGCTTCTGCATCGATGCCTATTGCAAGACCACTAATTATATTAATATTTTCATTGCAAAGGTCTTTTGCTATTATTTTAGCTATATTACTTCCATAGCTTGAGCATTCTCTAGATCCAACAATAGAAACATTTCTATATTTATTTAAGCTCTTTATATTTCCCTTATAAAAAATAGCATACGGGGAATCATCATAATTTCTAAGTTCACTAGGATAATCATCATCAAAATATGTAACCAAACTAATTTTATTTCTAACAATATCATTTTTCAAATTATTTACTGTATCATTGTCCCATTTGAGCTTTAAATTGACATCTTTACTTCTAGTATTATATTCATTTACAGTATAATACCATATTTCTTTAGTATTTTTAAATGTTTTTATCAAATTAATTTTAATCTTATCACTAATTCTTAATAATATAAACCATAAATCATATTCGTTCATAACTGTTTCTCCCTTTGCAGTTCTATGTTCACAATCCCTCCTTCAAATTATATACAAAGAATTTAATTTATATACAAATAAATATAAATTCACGAAAATAATAAAAAAATAAACCATACTAAAAAATTTTTAATAATTTTCAGTACAGCCTATTTTGTATTTGATTTATTTTTTTGTATAGCTATGTTTAACTTAAAAAGCATTTTTTATAAGTTTAATTTGATATTTGTTGTCTAATCCATTTAATATTATTTCAACAATGTCAAATCTAATATTATAATTATAATAATTGTTTTTATAAACATAAAATTCAGCAAGCTTCTTTAGTTTATATTGTTTAGTTTTATTAACCGCTTCAGCTGGAGTTCCAAAACTACAATCATATCTAGTTTTTACTTCTACAAAACACATATATTCTTCATTGTATGCAATTATATCAATCTCACCTGTTCTACATCTAAAGTTTCTTTCCTTAATTGTATAATTGTTTTTTATTAAATATTCTTCCCCTATGTCTTCACCATAATTGCCAATAGCCTTATTTAACTTATGCATTATATGCTCCTTTACTTCAAGGCATTTGTTTATAACAGCGTGTTGAGAAGTACTGATGAAGTGTTTTCACCTTTGCTTCGCGGTGAAAAGGTGAAGGGTCGCTAAAACGAGTTGAAGGGTTTGACAGGCACTTTGCTTGTCAAAGGTAATATTTTTTCCGTGGAAAAAAGCTATGGATCTATCCATAAACCCTTCACCTTTTATCCGAGCATTGCAAGGATAAACCCCGTCACCTCTGCCATTTGGCGACCCTTCGCTTTTTAACGTGCGAAGCAATCGTTAAACCCCTTCACTATTATTCTGCAATCTCTATATATTATAAAAAAACGCCATAATTAAACAGTCATTATAACTATTGACATTATGGCTTAGGTATATACATCCTACAATATATTTCCAAGAAAACTAATTCTGTGTATTGGGCATGGTCCATACTTTTTTATCGCTTCAATATGTTCTTTACTTCCATAACCGCTGTTGCTTTCAAAATGATATTCTGGATACTCCTCTGCATATCTTTTCATCAAGTCATCTCTATAAACTTTTGCAATTATTGATGCACAAGCTATACTAGCACTTTTAGAATCTCCTTTAATAGCAAACGTGTTCTTTATGCCTACATTTTTTATTGCATATCCATCAGAAAGCACAAAATCAGGCCTCATTTCTAAGTTTTGTGCGGCTAATCTTAAAACTTTTTGATTGCAAACTCCAATTCCATATTTATCTATTTCAGTTTTATCTATTAACTCGATATTATAACATTTAGCTTTCTCTATTATAATTTTAGATAATTCTTCTCTTTTATGAGCAGTAAGCTTCTTTGAATCATTTATTTCAAGTATTAAATCTTTATCCTCTACATCTAGGTCTAATATAACTGAAGCTGCCACAATAGGTCCTGCTAGTGGTCCTCTGCCAACCTCATCAACACCTGCTAGATGTCCTTTTATCTCTAAATTCTTATCAAACTCATATAGTTTCCTAACTCTCTCTAATTCTTTTCTTTTATTTTCCAAATATACACTTAAGCTCTTAGAAAGATTTCGAACATTTTTTCTGTTATCATTTTTAAGCAATTCTATAGTTTCTCTATAGCTTTCTTCAGAGCTATTGTTCACGTATTCCTTGATTTTTAAGAAACTCATTTTATTAATATCCATAACTAACCTCTAGGACTCTCTAATGATATAGCACCTAATTTTCCACCTCTAAACTCATCTAAAAGCATTACAGCCACTCTGTTATAATCTATATTACCTTTAGAAATAACCGCTCCTCTTTTTCTAGCTATATTTTCCATATTCAAAAGAGCTTCTGTTTCCAAAGAATCTAATTTATATCTCTTCATTAAATTATCAGGATAATCTTTTTGAAGCTTTTCTATTAAGTTTAATGCAAGTTCCTCAATATCCATTATTTCATCTTTTATGGCACCAGTAAATGCCAAATTCAAACCTACTTTAGTTTCCTCAAACTTAGGCCAAAGCACACCAGGGGTATCCATAAGCTCTATACCAATTTTAGTTTTTATCCATTGTTTACTTTTTGTAACACCTGGTTTATCTCCAATTTTGGCAATCTTATTTCTTGCCATTTTATTTATAAAAGACGACTTGCCAACATTAGGTATACCTACTACCATAACCCTTGTAATTACATTTGTAACACCTTTTGACTTAAGTCTATCTATTTTTTCTTTTAATAAATTATCAAGTTCACCTTTTATGTTATTTAGTCCTACTCCTGTTAAGGAGTTCACAGGTATCGCTCTTACGTTACCTTTCGATAAATAATTGATCCATTCTCTTGTAACACGTTCTGAACTTAAATCGCATTTATTTAATAATATAATTCTAGGTTTATCTTTGCATATCTCATTAATCTCTGGATTTGCACTTGATTTTACTATTCTAGAATCTCTTATCTCTATAACTGCGTCAACCAGCTTTAAATTTTCTTTTATTTCACGTCTAGTTTTAGCCATATGACCTGGAAACCAATTTATTGCTTGTATCATTATATCCCTTCTTTCCTAATTATTAATGTTTATTCTTATTTGTAATAAATTGCAAAACAAGTTGGTTAAAGATTTTCATCATAGCTAAAAGCTAGATAAAAAGATTAAAGAAAGCCTTCGGCTAGATGTAAGAATTGACGAGGCTAATGAATGTCAATATACTTTAGATTATAGATTTTAAGTTCAAAGATTTTTCGCAGCATAGCGAAGAAAAATCATCATAACCCTTTTGCTGCAAGCAAATTCTCTCACCATTAACGGCATTACCGTTAATTCTTCCATCTTGCCAATGTGGCAATTTTTAACCAGGTACTTCGCAATTTCTTTATATTCCGAATTTAAATATTCTTTGTTCAACAGACTGTATATATTAAAATTATTAATTATTAAACAAACTTAGGCCTATTGAGCCAAAATAAAAAAAGGGACTTTACAGCCCCGTTTTTTTACTTTAATTCTTTAACCTTTGCAGCCTTACCAACTCTATCTCTTAAGTAGTAAAGTTTAGCTCTTCTAACTTTACCTCTTCTTACTACTTTAATACCTGCTATTATTGGAGCGTTAATTGGGAAAGTTCTTTCAACTGCAACATTGTAAGCTACTCTTCTTACAGTGAAAGTTTCTCTTAATCCACCATTCTGCTTTTTGATAACTGTTCCTTCAAAAGCTTGGATTCTTTCCTTTTCTCCTTCTTTGATTCTTACATCAACTTTAATAGTATCTCCTACATGGAATTCAGGTAAATCAGTTCTGATTTGTTCTGCTTCGATTGATTTTATTATATCTAACATTGTGCATTCCCTCCTAAGATTAATTTGACGTTCATAACCACTGATTGCAGCCAGAGGAGCGCCCGTACTAACACAACTTATATCTTAACACATAGTGCTTATATTTTCAATAAAAATCATTTATTCTCCATTAAAAGTTTTTTATCTTCTTTTGATAAGGAGATTTTTTTAAACATATCTGGTCTTCTAGTTTTTGTAAGTATAAGCGACTTTTTTCTCCTCCATTTTCTAATGTTCTCATGGTGACCTGAAAGTAAAATTTCTGGAACAACGTCATCCCTAAAACATTCAGGTCTTGTATATTGTGGATACTCTAATACACCATTATAAAAGGATTCATCTTCATAACTTTCAGCCACTTTTAGAACTCCTGGTATTAACCTTGCTATACTATCCACTATTGGTATGCAAGCCATTTCACCACCTGTAAGTACAAAATCACCCAGTGATATTTCTAAATCAATATAATTATAAACTCTTTCATCTATACCTTCATAATGTCCGCATACAAAAATGAGATTTTTTTCTTTAGATAAATCCTTAGCCATCTCTTGATCAAATTTTTTACCTCTAGGTCCTAAAAAAATAACTTTGCCTTCGTTATTTTTTTTAACACCCTCTATAGCATCTACTAGAGGTTGCACAGTCATAACCATACCTTGACCACCACCATAAGGATAGTCATCAGTTTTTTTGTGTTTATTGACACTGTAATCCCTAATATTGTGCGTATTTATATCTATTATTTTATTTTCTATGGCTCTTCCTATAATACTATAGTTAAAAATATCAAACATCTCTGGAAATAAAGTTAATATATCAACATTTAGCTCCATGTTTCCACCGGCTTAATAGTAATTATTTTATTTTCTATGTCCATTTTACTAACTACAGATTTCAGTGCTGGAATAAGAATTTCTTCTTCTCCTTTTACCCAATAAACTTCGTTACTTCCAGTAAATATTACGTCAAATACATTTCCAAATTTTTTACCATTTTCATCAACCACATTGCAACCAATTATATCTGCCACAAAATATCTGCCTTCTTCTAAATTAGCCGCATTTTCTCTATTAACTTGAATGTATTTATTTTTATATTTATAAGCCTCTTCTGGTGATTCAATCCCTTCTATTTTTAATATAACCTTATCCACTTGAAATTTACACCAAGATATCTCTCTTTCAATGCCATCTATATAAACTGTCTTTAATTTTCTAAATCTTCTTATGTCATCAGTTAAAGGATATACTTTAAGCTCTCCTTTAATTCCATGGGTATTTATGATTTGACCAACTGTTATAAATTCTTTCATAAATTTGCACCTCTTTAATAAAATAAAGAGTTAGGCTAGCCTAACTCTTATATAATTTCTACAACAACTCTTTTATTTTCTTTTATAGCTGCTGCTTTTACAACAGTTCTGATAGCTTTAGCTATTCTGCCCTGTTTACCAATAACTTTTCCCATATCATCTGGTGATACTCTTAGTTCCAAAATTATTGATGCTTCACCGGTAATTTCATTCACTTTTACCATCTCTGGGTTATCAACTAAGGCTTTAACAATTGTTTCCAATAGTTGTTTTATGATAAACACCCCCAGTAATTATTTTGTTATTTCGCTTTTGTTAAAAAGCTTTTTAACTGTATCTGATGGTTGTGCACCGTTCTTCATCCATTCAGCTGCTTTTTCAGCATTAACTTTAAATGTTACAGGATCAGTAGTTGGATTGTAGTATCCAATTTCATCGATGAATCTTCCGTCTCTTGGACTTCTTGAATCAGCAACAACAATTCTGTAAAATGGAGCTTTTTTAGCACCCATTCTTTTTAGTCTTATCTTAACTGCCATATGTAATCACCTCCTTCAAAGGATAAAATATAAATTTATTAAAAAGGCATTTTGCCAAACAATCCCTTTTTAGACATTTTTTCAAAACCTTTCATCTGTTTCATTTGCTTCTTAACCATATCAAGAGTTTTTATAAGCTTATTTAATTCTTGAACAGTTGTACCTGAACCCAATGCAATTCTCTTTTTTCTTGATGCCGAAGAACTTACAAGAGATGGATTTCTTCTCTCTTTTATTGTCATTGAATATATTATAGATTCAACTCTTTTCATTTGATTTTCACCTTGACTTAAATCTACACCTTCAAGCATCTTTGAACCTGCACCTGGTAGCATTTCAATTATCTTACCAAGTGGTCCTAATTTTTTCATTTGTTTCATCATTGTTAGATAGTCTTCAAAATTCAAACCTTGATTCATCATTTTTTCGCCAAGTTCTTTTGCCTCATTTTCATCTATGGCGCTTTGAGCCTTTTCAATTAAACTTAAGACATCACCCATACCAAGAATTCTTGATGCCATTCTATCAGGATGGAACACCTCAAGATCATTCATTTTTTCACCAATACCAACAAATTTTATTGGTTTGCCAGTCATTGCTCTAATTGAAATGGCAGCACCACCTCTTGTATCACCATCAAGTTTTGTAAGGATTACTCCTGTTAAATCTAATGCTGAGTTGAAAGTTTCTGCAACATTTACTGCATCCTGACCAGTCATAGAATCAACTACTAATAAAATTTCATTAGGCTCTACATTTGATTTTATATCTTTTAATTCACCCATTAATGCTTCGTCTATATGAAGTCTTCCTGCTGTATCTATTATAACTACATTACAACCGCTATCCTTTGCATGTTCAATTGCAGCTTTAGAAATTTCTACAGGATTAACTTTATCTCCCATTGAAAACACAGGTACATCTATTGATTTACCAACTACAGTTAATTGTTTTATAGCAGCTGGTCTGTATATATCGCACGCTACAAGTAATGGTTTTTTATTTTTTTTCTTTAATGATAAGGCAAGCTTACCACACATGGTTGTCTTACCTGCACCTTGAAGTCCTGCAAGCATTATAACTGTAATTCCTGTATCACTGTAATTTAGCTTACTTTCAGTATTACCCATTAAAGCTGTTAGTTCTTCATTTACTATCTTTACAACCATCTGTCCAGGCGTTAGACTTTGCATTACACCTTCACCTAGGCATTTTTCACTTGTCTTTTTTATAAAATCTTTTACTATCTTAAAATTTACATCTGCTTCTAATAGGGCCCTTTTAACTTCCCTCATAGCTTCTTTTATATCATTTTCCGATAGTTTTCCTTTTCCTCTGAGCTTTTTTAAAGTATCCTGAAGCTTAGACGTTAAACCTTCAAAAGCCATGACAAACCTCCTCATAACTAAAAATATTCAACTATATTTGCTTAATATCTTCTATTATACTATTTATTATATCCAATTCATCTTCTGAACATATTTTTTGCTTCAATATTGCAAGTTTATCTTGAACTTCCTTTTTTACTCCTGAAACTAATATTTGTTTATCTAAAAGTTTCAACTTGCTGTCATATTGAAGTAATAATTTTTGACATCTATTTATTATATCATAAGTAGCCTGCCTACTAGTATTATTAATTTCTGATATTTCAGCTAAGGATAAGTCATCATTAAAATATAAATCCATTATATCTTTTTGTTTATCAGTTAAAAGTTCACTATATAAATCTAACATTAGCGATATCTCAAATCTTTTATCCATCTTTATCACCAACTCACAATTGATATAATATCAAAAAATAATAAAGGTGTCAAGTATTTTTACTTAACACCTATTATTTAAAATAATGCTTCTGCAAATTCATTGGCATCAAATTCTTGAAGGTCATCAATGCCCTCTCCAACACCAATGAGTTCTACTGGAATATTTAGTGCATGCTTAATTGAAATAACAACTCCACCTTTAGCCGTTCCATCTAACTTTGTGAGTACTATTCCGTCTATTTTACATACTTCCATAAATTGCTTAGCTTGAATAACAGCATTTTGACCAGTAGTGGCATCCAATACAAGTAGTGTTCTTCTACTTGACTCTGGAAAGTCTCTATCTATAACTCTGTTAATTTTTGCAAGTTCATCCATAAGATTTTTTTTATTATGTAATCTACCTGCAGTATCACAAATTAGTACATCTGCTTTTCTTGCTTTAGAAGCTTCTATTGCATCATAAACCACCGCAGCTGGATCAGAACCTTCTTGATGTTTTACTAAATCCACACCTGATCTTTTACTCCAAACTTCTAATTGATCTATAGCTGCTGCTCTAAATGTATCTGCTGCAGCCATTATAACTTTATAATTTTTATTTTTAAGTTTTGCCGAAATTTTCCCAATAGATGTGGTTTTTCCAACTCCATTTACCCCTATAACAAGTATTGTTTCTGGCGTTGTTTTTGGATCTATTGATTCTTTTGAACTTCCTAAAATATCAATAATTACTCTTTTTAGACATCCATTAACTTCAGCTGGATCTTTAACTTTTTCTTCCCTTATTTTTTCTTTTAATTTATCTATTATGTACATTGATGTCTCTACACCAATATCTGCTGTAATTAATATTTCTTCTAATTCCTCGTACATATCCTCATCAATAGAAACTGTACCATTTAATATTTCTGTTATCCTATCTGTAAAATTAGTTTTTGTTTTTGAAAGACCACTTTTTAATTTATCAAAAAAACCACCAAACATCTTTTATCCTCCTATAAATTTAATATATTATATAACCTCACTAGTTAAGTCAACAGAAACAATTTTTGACACACCTTTCTCTTCCATTGTTACACCGTAAAGTACATCTCCTGCTTCCATAGTTCCTTTCCTATGAGTTATTACTATAAACTGTATGTTTTCTGAAAACTTTCTAAGAAATTCTGAGTATCTTGATACATTAGCATCATCCAAGGCAGCCTCAATTTCATCTAATATACAAAATGGAGTTGGCTTCATTTTTAAAATAGCAAATAATAAGGCTATTGCTGAAAGTCCTTTTTCTCCACCAGACATCAAATTAATGTTTTGAAGTTTTTTACCTGGAGGTTCTACATTTATTTCTATATTTGCTGAAAGCACGTCTTCTCCCGAAAGAATTAAGTCTGCACTTCCTCCTTTAAAGAGTTCTCTAAAGGTTTCATTAAAATTTTCTCTTATTTTAGAAAAATTCTCTATGAATACCTTTCTCATAGTTGATAACATATCGTTTATAATATTTATGATTTCTTCTTTTGATTTGACCAAGTCATCTCTTTGACTTGTCATAAATTCATATTTTTCACTTACTTCTTTATATTCTTCCACTGCACCAACATTAACATTCCCAAGAGATGTTATTTGCCGCTTAATATTTTCTATTACATTTCTTACCACAGCTATATCTGTGTTTTCTTTTTTATATTCTAAAGCTTCTGCATAGGTGAGTTTATACTCTTCATTTATTTTATTTACCACAGTTTCATCTTCAATTTCAATTTTAGCTAAACTGACTTCATTTTTATGTTTAACTTCTTCTGTATTCTTTAATGTTAAATTTATTTCTTCAAGTTTGTCACCATATAATTTAACTTCATTTTTAATTTGAATTTTTTCGATTTCCTTACTTTCAAATATTTTATCCATCTCTATAATAAATTCTTTAATTTCTTTAATCTTTATTTCGTTATCTTTTAGTTTAATTTTATAATTTTCAGTGTTAGCATGCTCAACTCTTATTTCTTCTTCTAATTCATTTTTCTTTTCATTTAAATCACCTAGTTCACCATCTATTCTCTTTGTTTCTCTAGTTTTTGATGATAATATTTCCTCATATTTTGCTTTCTCTATTTTTAAAGTAGTTAACTCATCGTTAAGTTTTACTTCTTCATTATTTTTTAATTTTATGGTGTTATCCATTTTCTCTATATCTAATGCCAATTGAGCTTCTTTTGCTTTTAAATCCTCTAGTCTCTTCTCTTCTTTTGTTAAATCCTTAGATGCTTCGCTAAACTTACTATCTAATACTGAAATTTCTTTACTTGATACATTATAATTATTATTAAGTTTTTCATTCTCAGCTTCAATAGCACTTATTCTTCCTTGAATTTTAGTTATTTCAATATTTTCAGAATGTACGGAATCCATAAAGTTTAAATTTTTCTCGTCAATAAGCTTTATAGCTTCTATATCCACCTTATTTTTAGCAGACAACTCTTCAATTTCTTTTTCTAATTCTTCAATTTTATTTTTTAAATCTTCTATTTCTCTTTTTCTTCCGATTATATTTAAGGATTTATTGTATATACTTCCTCCACTTAATGAACCTCCGGCATTTACAACTTCTCCACTTATAGTTACAATTTTAAAGCTGAAGTTTGCTTTTCTGGCAATTTCAAGTGCACTATCCATATCTTTAGCAATTACAGTTCTTCCAAGTATATGTTCAACAGCCGCAGAAAATTTCTTATCATATTCTAAAAGTTCACTAGCTATCCCTAGAAAACCAGGTGTTTCAATTATATTTTTATTTACAGTGAGTTTTCTACTTTTTAGTATATTTAACGGTAAAAATGTAGCTCTTCCTAAGTTGTTTTGTTTTAAATAGTTTATAAGTTTCTTAGCTAAATTTTCATCTTCAGTTACAATATTTGAAATTCCCCCACCAAGTGCTATTTCAATGGCAACCTCTAATCCTTTTTTTACATCTATTATTTCACCAAATACAAAACATTTGCCATTTGCGCCATTTATATTGCCTTTGTCAATGTTAAGCATCAAGTTTTTAACAGACCTATTATATCCCTCATATTGCTTTTCTAAACTTTGAAGCATATTTCTGTTTGCTCCAAATTTATTTAATTCAGCATTAAGCTCTCTAAGCTTTTTTTCATTTAAAGCTACTATTCTATTTAAATTTGACATTTCTTTTTTGTTAGTTCTTATATGTTCCTCATATGTATTAATTTTTTCTCTTAAAGTTTCTGTTTCTTTCTCTAAAGCAATTTTGGTAGTTGCATTTATCTTTATAGAATTCATATAGCTATTGCATGCCTGCTTAATTTGTTCTATGTTCAATTCATGATTTTCAATATCCTTTTTAACAAGGGTTATGAAATTATTAGAATCAGATATTGCCCCCAATGTATCAAACTGATTATTTTTGTAAGAAACCAAATTGTTATCGTATTGTTTTCTTTTATTTTCTAATGAAGATAGCAATTTACCTATATCACTTATCTTTAATTTAATTCCCGATAAATTATTATGTAGTTTTTCGTATTCTACAGTGTTATTTTCTTTTTCCAATAAAAGTTTCCTAAGCTTTTCTTCAAGTTCTTCAAATTGAGTTTTAGCTTTATTAACTACAAGTTTTGAGTTTTCAATTTTTTCTTCCATCAATTTATTTTCAGATAACAGTTTTTGCTCTTCTGATTTGTTTTCATAATATTCTTTTCTTTTAGACTCATAAATATTCTCTAAATCTTCTAAATCCATTTCTAATTTTCTTAATTTCTTGTTAGTAAAACTTTTTTCATCTGAAATATTTTTTATATCTTCATTTAATTTTTCTATTTCTCTTGATATATCTTGCATTTTAAGCTTGTATCTTTCTGCTGAGTTCACAAGTAAGTTTATTTCATTTTCTTTTAATTTAGATGATAATTCAATAAAGTTCTTTGCTTTATCACTTTCATTTTTAAGTGGTCCAATTCTTTCCTCATATGTTCCAATTATATCATTTATTCTAGTTAGATTTTCCTCTGTATTCTGAAGTTTTCTTTCTGCTTCTTCTTTTCTTGTTTTAAATTTAACTATACCAGCAGCTTCCTCTAAAAGTCCTCTTCTTTCTTCTGGTTTTCCACTTAATACAGCCTCAATTTTTCCTTGTCCTATTATAGAATAACCTTCCTTACCAATACCTGTGTCCATAAACATTTCCTGTACATCTTTTAGTCTGCACTTTGTATTATTAATATAATATTCACTTTCACCAGATCTATAAAGCCTTCTACCTATTGTAACATCATTATAGTCAACCGGAATTGATCCATCTGTGTTATCAAGAGTGAGCATTACTTGTGCAAGTCCTACTGGTTTTCTAAATTGGGTTCCAGCAAAAATTACATCTTCCATTTTTCCCCCTCTTAGACTTTTCACACTCTGCTCACCTAAAACCCATCTAACAGCATCAGAAATATTGCTTTTACCACTTCCATTTGGTCCTACAACTGCCGTAACTCCTTTTTTGAAATCCAATTCTGTTTTGTCTGCAAATGATTTAAAGCCCCGAATTTCAATTCCCTTTAAAAACATAAATACACTCTCCCAATTTAAATAGCTAAAAATTCTATAACTGTGCTAAATATAAAAATGAACGCTATAAATATTATGATTGCTCTTAAAATGATTTTTTTATTATTGTTCTTCATATTCCCTCCTACTAAAACACTTTAAATTTATACAATAGAAAACCGTGCAATTACACGGTTTTCTATTGTGTTGTTTCAGTCTTTGTATGCGACTTATTTTTGGGTCTTAAAAGTATATTCTATAAATGTTATAAATTTCCTCTATTGTATTTCTCTTTTAAGTAATTTTGTACTGATATTGTTTTTTCATATTCCTCTAAGTTTATAACTATATAATCTCTAAAAATTTGATCATTTTGTTTTATTATAAACTTTAAGTTTTTATGCGTTTTCAACATCTCATTAAAATAACGTTTTTTATCAGCATATAATTTTGATATGTCTTTGCTGTTTATTTCTATATTTACAGAACCCTTATAATCTTTAATAATATTTTCTTTTATTATATCACTATATATGCTTCCCATAATTAATTCTCTAAAAGCTGGATGAAATGGTCCTGCTACTACCTCTCTACCTATATTAATTTCCTCTGTCGGTTGGAGGCCTACTCTTATGACCTCTATATCGTTTGAAATAAACATACCATACAATTCTTTGCATATTTGAACTGCCTCTTCTAAAGTATACGGTATATACTCATTTCTTAGATACATTTCTTCCATAGGTGTATTTTTTATAACCAGTGATGGGTAAATTCTACATATGTCTGGTTTTATATCTATTACTTTTTTAACAGTATCTATATCTCTTTTGAAATTATCTCCAGGAAGTCCAGGCATAATTTGATGTCCTAGTGTAAAACCATATTCTCTTATTAGTTTAGAGGCATCATAAACAGAAGCTACACTATGACCTCTTCCTGCCATCCTTAAGACATCTTCGTCCAAAGATTGTACTCCTAATTCTATTACATCCACCTTAAATTTCTTCAAGTTATCCAAAATTTCTCTATTTATATAATCTGGTCTAGTTGAAAGTCTTATATTTTTTATTTTACCAGCATTTTTATATTCTTTAGCAACCTGAAGTAATTCCTTTTGTTTTTTCATGTCTATAGCCGTGAAAGTTCCACCAAAAAAAGACACCTCAATTGTTGCATTTTTGTTAGCTATTGTTTCTAAATACTCCTCTACAGTATTTCTCACAAATTCACTATATACTACATTTTGGCTACCGGTTATTGTATTTTGATTACAAAATACGCAATTATGTGGACAACCTTCATGTGGTACAAATATTGGTATAATATAATATTCTTTACTCATAAATGCTACCTATCTTCATTAAAGCACATTGTGCTGCATCCTGTTCTGCTTCCTTTTTGCTGTAGCCACTACCTTCTCCTCGAACTTCTCCATCAAAAATTACAGATATATAAAATTTTCTTCTATGTGGTGGTCCCTCAAATTTAATTAAATCATAGGTTATAGATGTTTCACCGTTTTTTTGAAGAACTTCTTGAAGTTTTGTTTTATAATCTAATATGATTTGGTTTTTCATGGCCATATTTATTATTTTCATAAAATTTTTAAGTATAAATTCCTTTGCAAAAGTTATATCCTTATCTAAATATATTGCAGCTATTATAGCTTCAACACAATCTGCCAATATAGAAACCCTAGTTCTTCCACCAGTCATTTCCTCACCATTACTCATAAATATGTACTTTCCAAGATTCCATTTCTTAGCTACTTTAAATAATGAATTTTCACAAACTATTAGTGATCTCTTTTTTGAAAGCTCACCCTCTGTTTTATTTTCATAATTTAAAAACAGATATTCTGAAATAACAATTTGAAGTACAGAATCTCCTAGAAACTCTAATCTTTCATTATATTTTACATCTTTTTTTTGATTTGCGTAGGAACTATGCGTAAGAGCTGTTGTAAGCAAATGTTTATTTTCAAAATCCACCTCTAAACTATATTCTAGTTCCTTCAAATAATCATCTTTCATTGCCTATCCTGCCTCTCATTAAAAGCTTATTTTTCAATTTGCAATTTGTACAAATTCAAAGATAACCTCTATAATTTTAAATTAGAAATATAAAGTCCCGTATACACGGGACAGTCAGTTATTCTTCTGTATGAGCCTTTATGTATGTTACTACATCTCCTACAGTTGATACTTTTTCAGCATCTTCATCAGGAAATTCTATCTCAAATTCCTCTTCTAAGGCCATTATTAATTCAACTATGTCAAGTGAATCGGCACCTAAATCATCAACGAATGAAGACTCCATTGTTATTTCACTGGCATCTAAGCCTAGTTGATCTGCAATTATGCTTTTTATTTTATCAAACATGTAAATTCACCTCCTAAACTCTATATAGATAATATTACATATAAACTCTATCGTCAATATTAATATTATGTTTTTTTTATTTATGTTAAAACCTAAATATTTAATTTATGCTTTTAACCGCAAGATGCATATTATTCTATATTTTCTGAAACTTTTATTATTTCATTAATTTTTAAAAGTTCAGTAGCTATATTATCTGTTATTCCAGCTTCATAACACTCTATAGTTTGTCTTATAGCATTTTTAAATGCTTTTGCATTAGAACTTCCATGTGCTTTAATTACTATGCCTTTAGTTCCTAAAAAAGCAGACCCGCCAATTTCCGCATAATCAAATTTTTTAACAAACTTTTTTAGAATTGGTTTTAATAATAACCCTGCAAGTTTTCCTCTTGTAGAAGCCATTATCTCATTCTTTAACATTTTAAAAACATTTAAGGCTACTCCTTCGTACATTTTTAATATTGTGTTTCCTACAAAACCATCGCAGACAAGTATATTTACATCTCCATTTGATACTTCTCTAGGTTCTACATTACCTACAAAATTAAAATCTGATTCCTTAAGTAACTTATATGTTTTTTTTGTTAAATCATTACCCTTTTCTTCTTCTTCACCTATATTGACTAAACCTATACTTGGTTTTTTTACTTTCAAT
Source organism: Clostridium acidisoli DSM 12555 (assembly GCF_900176305.1). Lineage (GTDB taxonomy): Bacteria > Bacillota > Clostridia > Clostridiales > Clostridiaceae > Clostridium_I > Clostridium_I acidisoli. Next base: position 339,124 of record NZ_FWXH01000003.1, on the reverse strand, counting down.
ATATTTTCAAAGTATATTTTACCCATAAGTGCAAATTGAAGCAAATATTGAGGTTTACAATCCACATTTGCACCTGCATCAACAATCATAAACGATGCGTTTTTCCCTGGCATTATTGGAGCTAAAGCTATTCTATCTATGCCTTTAATTCTGCCGATTATAAAAGTAGCACCTGCCATAAGTGCTCCCGTACTCCCTGCTGAAATTATACCTTGAGCCTTATTATCTTTCACTAAATTTAAAGCCTTAGTTAAACTTGAATCCTTTTTCTTTCTAATAGCAGTAACAGGATGTTCATTAGGACTTATTATTTCAGTAGCGTTTTCTATCTGTATTTTATTTTTGTCATATACATACTTTTCAAGTTCACTTTTTATTAAATCTTCTGGACCTGTGATTATTATATTAACATCAAACTCGTTAACAGCTTTTGTGCAGGCTTCTACCACAGCACTTGGAGCATTATCTCCACCCATTCCATCCACTGCGATAATCATTTTATCACATCCTTCCAATAAACTATTTTACATTAATATTTATAAAGAGTAAACATATACTTAATATTTATAAAAAAAAAGAAAGTCAAAAGACTTTCTTTTTTTTATTTTGCTATTGCAACTACTTCCCTATCTTTGTAATGCCCACAGTTTTTACAAACTCTGTGTGCAAGTTTCATCTCGTGACAGTTTGGACATTCAACCATTCCTGGTAAACTTAATTTAAAAGTTTGAGCTCTTCTAGAATCTCTTCTACCTTTTGAAAATTTTCTTGCTGGATTTCCCACATTAAACACCTCCTTAGTTGTTTGAAAACAAATCCTTCAGCTTATCAAACCTAGGATCGTAATTTGAATTATCACAATCACAGCTGCCATAATTCAAATTTTTCCCACAAGTATAACATAAGCCTTTACAATCATTTTTACACAACCTTTGAATCGGAAGTGATGTAATAATATTGTTTTCAACAATTTCTGCTAGATCAAAATTATCATTATTTATAAAGATGAGTTCATCATCTCTATTGTCAGGATTATTAGTTAGTTTTTCATGAAATTCAATATCTAAATCATAGTTAAATTTCTGAAGACATCTAGAACATGTAAGTTCTATTTTACCAACGATAACACCATCAAGAGATAATACATCCTCAATTTTACCTATGACTAGTTGAACCTTTATTGGATCTATAACATTGATAGTTTCATAACTATCCTTAATGCTTTTTAAATCCAATATAACATTGATTTCTTTTTTTGCTATGCTTTTACGTATTAAATCAGAAATATTAATTATCATATTTTAAGCTCTGAAAATATAATTTCTCATACGAATAACCTTCGTATATTATGTGGTTACCCACATAGCTTGAGCTAAAGCCACTATTCCCTCCTAAATATTTTTGCTTACTAAATAATCCTTGTATGCACAAAATAACAAACTAATTATATAAATCTAAGATGAAATTGTCAAGTTTTAATTTAATGATATTACAATTTCCTTAGTATCACGTGCAATCATAAGTTCCTCATCTGTTGGAATTACTAGTACTTTTGTTCTAGCATTTTCAGCAGTTATATCACTATTAACACCAATAGCACTATTATTTTTTTCTTTATCAATTTTGATTCCTAAGAAATCCATATTTTCACATATACCTTCTCTATTTTCAGATGAGTTTTCACCAATTCCACCTGTAAATACTATTGCATCTACTCCATTCATAGCAGCAACATATGAACCGATATATTGTTTAACTCTATAGTGGAACACGTTAAGCGCAAGTATAGCTCTAGCATCTTTATCTTGAAAAGCTGCCTTCTTAACATCTCTCATATCACTACTTTTACCATATATTCCGAAAATACCTGATTTTTTGTTAAGTAAAGTATCTACTTCTTCAGTGCTCATCTTTAACTCTTTCATCAAAAATGTAACTACAGCTGGATCAATATCTCCACTTCTTGTTCCCATAGCAATACCTGCAAGAGGAGTAAATCCCATACTTGTATCAATAGATTTTCCACCTTCAATTGCTGAAAGACTTGCTCCATTTCCTAGATGACAAGTAATTATTTTAAGCGATTCAATATCTTTATTTAAGAACTCTGCAGCTGCTTTTGAAACATATTTATGAGAAGTTCCATGAAAGCCATATTTTCTAATTCCATTGTTTTTATATAAATCATATGGAAGTGGATACATGTATGCATAATCTGGTAGTGTTTGATGGAAAGCTGTATCGAATACTGCAACCATTGGAGTATTTGGCATTAATTCTTTACAAGCATTAATTCCAATGATATTAGGTGGATTGTGTAATGGTGCAAGTTTAATACAATCTTCAATAGATTTCATTACATTTTCATCTATAAGAACTGAATTTGCATATTTTTCTCCACCATGAACTACTCTGTGACCAACTGCTGATATTTCTGACATAGATTTTATAACTCCATGAGCATCATCTATCAATGCATCTAGAACCAACTTAATTGCTATTTTATGATCCTCCATAGGTTGCTCTACTATGTATTTTTCTCCATTTACCTTTTGAGTTAATATTGAACCATCTATTCCTATTCTCTCAACTAGACCTTTAGCAAGTACTTTCTCGCCTTCCATGTCAATAAGTTGATATTTTAATGATGAGCTTCCACAATTAACAACTAAAACTTTCATAAATTGACCTCCTATTTTTTCATTTATATTCCTTTTTGTGCTTGAACTACAGTCATTGCAACAACATTTACAATATCATCTGGATTACAACCTCTTGATAAATCGTTTATTGGTTTTGCAAATCCTTGACATATTGGTCCTATAGCTTCTGCCTTTGCAAATCTTTGAACCAATTTGTATCCAATATTTCCAGTTTGTAAATCAGGGAAAACAAGTACATTAGCTTTTCCTGCTACACTACTTCCTGGTGCCTTTAGTCTTGCTACTTCTTCTTCAATTGCAGCATCTAACTGAAGTTCTCCATCAATATCTAAATCATTTCTTTCTTTTTTTGCAATTTCTGTTGCCTGTCTGACTTTATCAACTAATTCTCCTTTAGCACTTCCCATTGTGGAAAATGAAAGCATTGCAACCTTAGGATCAAGATCACACAATTTTTTCGCTGTTTCTGCTGTAGTTATAGCTATAGAAGCTAGTTGTTCTGCTGTTGGATTTGGATTAACTGCACAATCTGCAAATAATAAAAGACCGCTTTCTCCATATTTACAATCTGGTACCATCATAACAAAAAATCCTGATACATTGCTTACTCCTGGAGCTGTTTTTATAATTTGAAGTCCTGGTCTTAAAAGATCTCCAGTTGTGTGAATAGCACCTGAAACCATACCATCAGCATATCCCAACTTTACACACATTGTACCAAAATATAAAGGATCTTTTACCATTTTTTCTGCTTTTTCAATAGTCATTCCTTTATTTTTTCTAATTTCATAAAATTCTTTTGCAAAACCTTCTGATAGTGTTGATGTTTCAGGATCTAATATTTCCGCACCTTCAACATTTACAGAAAGATATTTAGCGTTTTCCTCAATTCTCTCTTTATTACCTATAAGCAAAATATCTGCTAAACCATTTTTTAATATCTTATCACAAGCAATTAAATTTCTTCTTTCCTCTCCCTCTGCCAATACTACTTTTTTCTTGTCCTTTTTAGCCATTTCCCAAAAATTTTTCATTAAATCCATTTTAAATTTCTCCCTTCCCAAATGCAATAATATAATTATATATCGATGTTATTATATTTTACACTATAAATATAACTCTTTTTTTTAATCTATTTCAATAAAAAACTAAAAATAAACTCATATTCGATATATTTAAAAATTTCTAACAATTCAATTTTATAATTTTCATTTTTAAATAATTTAAGCATATGTATATAAGATTTCCTCTTATCTATTGTGAATATTCCATTCATTTAGTAAAATTAAAATTATATTATAAACTTTAAGCAGGTGATTACATGAAAATTTCTGCAATAATAGCAGAATACAATCCAATGCACAATGGGCATATTTACCATATAGATGAAACAAAAAAATCTTCAAATTCCGATGGAACTATATGTGTAATGAGTGGCAATTTTGTTCAAAGAGGCGAGCCAAGTATTATTGATAAATGGGAACGCGCTAAAATAGCCCTATTAAATGGTATAGACTTAGTTTTAGAACTACCATCAATTTATGCTGTTTCTTCCGCAGAATTTTTTGCCTTTGGCGCTGTAAGCCTTTTAAATAGCTTAAATATAGTTAATAATTTAAGCTTTGGAAGTGAAAACGGAAATATCCAAGACCTATACACTTTAGCTGAAATATTAACAAAAGAACCTGATGAATATAAAATCAAATTAAAAACTTATATCAATTTAGGGCTTCCATATTATACCGCAAGAAATAATGCCTTGTCCCAATTGTTTCCTAAAAATATTGATAATTTATTAACAAATTCAAACAATATTTTAGGAATCGAATATTGTAAAAGCCTTATAAAGTTACATAGTTCTATAAATCCAATTACTGTTAAAAGAATTGGTGACGATTACAACAATGAGAATATAACTTCTAATTTTCCTAGTGCTACTGCAATAAGAAAAAATCTCATGTTTAATACAGATTTATCTTCGCTTGCAAGCTTTATGCCTAACTCAACCTATGAAGAATTATTAAAATTACATAATGCAAATTACAATTTTGTTTTTAAGGAAAATTTATTTCAATATTTAAAATATAAATGTCTATCTTCTGAAAATCATATTGACAATATACCGGATGCAAGTGAAGGTCTTCATAACAAAATATATGATTGCATAATTTCTTCTAACAACATAAACGAACTTATTCTTAAAGTAAAAAGCAAACGATATTCTTACACTAGAATCAGTAGAATTTTATGTCAATACTTTATTGGTTTTGAAAATTACAATACGGAATTGCTTAGAAAAAAACCATGTCCATATGCACGAATTTTAGGTTTTAATGACAGAGGACGAGAAATGCTTAAGCTTATAAAAAACAGTTCTAATATTCCAATTTATTCAAAACTTCCAAAAAAAGAGTTGTTATATGAATGCTTAAAACTTGACATTCAAGCTACTAATGCGTATAGCATACTAAATAAAAATGTAAGACCAATGTCAGATTATTTAATAAGTCCTATTTACTTATAAATATATGTAATTTTTTTAATATATTTTTATTATATATAGAAAAGAGGTGCCAATAAATAAGGAAAGGAATATGTCAAAACATTAACAGAGTATTATGCAAATTCATAAAATTTTGTAATGTTTTAACAGTGGTATAGACTTGAATATTAATATATTTGTATTCTTTTTTATTACTTTTTCTATGAGTTTACTGTTTTTAACTAATTTGTTTAAAAAAAATAAATTAAATATATTTATTACAATAATGTGTTCTGTTTTAATCATATCATTAATTTTAAACCCTAAAGAATGCATAAACAGTTCTCTATCTGGAGCTAAACTTTTTATGTACAAGGTTTTTCCAACTATGTTTCCATTCGTTGTACTTACAAATATAATTGTAGATTATGGTGGTGTATACATATATGCAAAAATTTTTGGCGGAATTTTATGCGGTATAATGAGGCTTCCAAAAAATTGTAGTATAGTTATTATAATAAGCGCCTTATGCGGCTATCCACTTGGCGGTAAATATTGTGCAGATCTGTATGAAGACAAGCAAATTGACTTTAGTACAGCTGAAAGGCTTCTAAACATTGCAAGCAACTGTAGCCCCTTATTTATAGTCGGCACCATTGGAAGTTCTATGCTAAATTCTCCTACTTATGGCTATTTACTACTTGCTTCAAATTATATTTCTTGTATAATTATGAGTTTTCTGATACAGCCCACAAAAAATCAATTTACTCATAAAAATATATTTCCTGTTAATATGAAAAAAATCAACTTAGGTGAAAGCATAAAAAAAAGTGTAGAAAATTCAATTTCATCTTGCAGCTTAGTTGGTGGTTTTATCATAATGTTTTCGGTAATTTTAAGCAGATTAGATTCGGCCTTTTTTTCCCAATTAATTAAGCAAAATAAGATAATAGGCTCCACAATTATAGGTGTAATAGAAATGACAAATGGATGTAATATAGTCCATTTGTCAACAATAGATATCTTATTAAAATTAATGTTATTCAGCTTTTTTACTTCCTTTGGAGGCTTATGCGTAATGTCACAGGTGTATGCTTTTACATATAAGGATAAATTTAAAATGATTCCATATCTTTTTAGAAAAGCCATTCAAGGTCTAGTTTGTGCTGCAACTACATTCATTTTGTATACTTTTTACAGCCATTTTACTATCTTAACTATAAGTTCAAAATCATATACACCATTAAATATTAATTTTGTATTTATAATATTTTTATTTGTTTGTCCATTTGTAATATACAAAATTATTAAACTTATTGAGTCTTTTTAAGTTCTTTAATGTTTTCTTTTATAACAATACCAACGTCACAAACTTTTTCTTGATATCCTTCAAGAAACTTTTCCATTTCATTTTTTATATTAGCTAGCATAATTTGGCTACTTTCTTTAACCTCTTTATCAAGACCAGAAAGTACATTAGAAGCATATTCCCTTGATGCAATTTTAATTTCTCTTGCGGTTTTTTCAGCTTCTAAGATTATTCTGTCCGCCTGCATTTTTGCTTCTTTTGTTATATTATGCCCCTCTATATCTCTCATTATCTGCTGTTCATTTTTTTGTCTTATCTTTTCAGCTTCTTTAAGTGCATCACTTATTATCTTATCTTTTTCATTCAATATCCATTGTGCCTTCTTAAATTCATCTGGTAATTGATTAATTATCTCATCTATAGTTTTTATAATTTCCTTTTTGCTTACCAATACTTTACCAGTAACAGGTACCTTCGAAGAGGTATCAACTATTTCTTCTAAATATTCTAAAAGCTTCATAACATTCATACTTATCTCTCCTTATTTAAAGGTTTTTGATTTTGACAATACCTCATTAATTATTTCATCTGGAACTAAGCCCTCAATACATCCTCCAAATTCTGCCACTTGTCTAACAGATGATGAACTTAAATAGGAATACTCTGCCCTTGTCATCATAAAAAATGTTTCTACATTAGGATCTAATTTATTGTTCATTAATGCCATTTGAAATTCATATTCAAAATCCGATATAGCCCTTAAGCCTTTTATTATTACTCTTGCTTTTTGTTCTCTCATAAAATTAACTAGAAGCCCTTTGTAACTTTGTACTTTAACATTTTTAAGAGAACCTATTACCTTTTCAATTAATTTAACTCTTTCGTCTATGTCAAATAAACCCTTTTTATTTGGATTTACTAGAACTAAAACAATAACTTCATCAAAAACTTTTGCTGATCTCTTTATTACATCTAAATGACCATTTGTTATAGGATCAAAACTTCCTGGATATATTGCTGTTTTCATTTTAATCCTCCCTATATCTATAAAAACAAATAATCGTTTTTCCGTATTTTCTATGATTAATTAAAGTTATTTTTTCATTTCCTTCATAAATTTCTTCTAGCGAATCAATTTTTGTTACTATTAAACCACCTTTATCCAACAAATTACTATTTGATATGTACTCAATAGCTGGTGGAATCATATTTTTTCTATATGGTGGATCTATAAATATCAAATCAAATATTATTCCTTTTTTATCTAGGTGCTCTAAAGCCTTGTATGAGTCCATATTAAGGCATTCACATTTGTCTGTAAAATTTAAATTTTCTACATTTTTCTTTAAGAGTGGAAATGTTACTGGACTTTTATCTACTAAATAACATTGTTTTGCTCCCCTACTCACAGCTTCAAGTCCCAAACTTCCTGTTCCTGCAAATACATCCAACGCAACTGAATATGGAACACTTTCTTGAATTATGTTAAATATTGCTTCTTTTACTCTATCTAAAGTAGGTCTTGTTGTGTCAAAACCTTCTGGTGACAACAATTTTCTTCCCTTTGCAAGACCTGCAATTATTCTCATATTTTTTCCTCCCTTTGACTTTTGTTTCCTTAATATTGTAGCATAGACTTATACTATATACAAAACTTTTTGGCTTTTACCATATTTAGTTAAAGCAGATATATTTAGATGTACTCTCTAATTTTTTTAACATCTGATTTTTAACTATAATATCTTTTTCATCATTACTTTTTATTAAAGCTTTAGCCTGATTATTTGCCTCTTTAAGAATGCTTGAATCTTCTAATGGATCTGATAAGATAAGTCCACTATCACCATGTTGCCTAAATCCAAACATTTCTCCACTACCTCTAATTTTTAAATCCTCTTCTGCAATATAAAAACCGTCATTGCTCTTTTGCATTACTTCTAACCTATGTTTAACCGTCTTGCTCTTTATTTGTGCTATCAAAAAGCAATACGACTTATGTTCACCCCTTCCAACCCTTCCGCGTAACTGATGAAGTTGTGATAGTCCAAACCTTTCTGCATTCTCAACTACCATTACCGTGGCATTGGGGACATTTACTCCAACCTCAATTACAGTAGTTGAAACAAGTACATCTATGTCTCCGTTTTTAAACTTTAACATTATTGCCTCTTTATCTTTAGCTTTCATTTTTCCATGTATCATTTCCACAGTATTTTTCTCAAAATATTTACTTCTAAGTTCATCCACTAGTTTACTTACTGAATTTAATTGAAGTTTTTCATTTTCCTCTACAAGTGGACACACAACGTATGCCTGCCTTCCACTTTCAATTTCTTTAAGTATGAACTCATAAACCTTATGACTTTCTTTCATATCTGTAAAATGAGTATCTACCTTTTTTCTTGTAGGTGGTAGTTCATCGATTATTGACACATCAAGATCCCCATACAAATATAGTCCTAGTGTTCTTGGAATTGGTGTAGCCGTCATAACAAGAATATCTACATTATTGCCCTTGTTAAAAAGCTTGCTTCTTTGCATAACTCCAAACCTATGTTGTTCATCTGTAACAACCATTCCTAGATTTTTAAACCCAACATTATCTTCTAAAAGTGCATGTGTTCCAATTATTATATCGATATTTCCTTCTGCTAATTCAGTTTTAATGTTATCTTTTTTCTTTTGAGTTAAACTTCCAGTTAAAATTCCTATATTTATACCAAATTCATTTAAAAGTTTTTTAGCTTCTTCAAAATGTTGATTTGCAAGAATTTCTGTTGGAGCTAGCAGCACTGCTTGATATCCATTTTTAACTACATTAAACATTGCTATTAATGCAACGATAGTTTTTCCACATCCTACATCACCTTGAACCAATCTGTTCATTGCTATCGGTTTTTTCTCATCAATTAAAATTTCTCTTATAGTCCTGTTTTGAGCATTTGTTAAATCATACGGCAATTTTTCTTTTAGTTTTGTAAGTTCTGGTGCAATCTTGTACGCAATGCCCTTTTTCCCCATGTTTACATAATCCCTAAGTATAAGAACCTTAAGTGAATATGTAAATAGTTCTTGAAATTTCAAACGTCTTCTTGCTTCATTTAATTCCACAATATCCTTAGGATTATGGATACATCTTATTGCCTTATCAAGAGAACAAAATTTATTTCTTTCTATTACCCACTTAGGCAAATTTTCTTCAATGTTAATTTGACTTAGTACATTATTAATAAGCTTAATTAGATATGTATTTTTAAGAGTTTCTTTAAGTGGATATAGTGGCAATAATTTATTATCACCCATCTTTTCATCATTAACTACTATAGGGGAATCTATGCTAAACTCACCTTTAACTATATTTATTTTACCCATAATAACATATTCCATGTCAGGTTTAAAGTTTTTAAATATATATGGCATATTAAACCACGTACCTCTAAATAAATTATTTCCATCAGTAAATAAAAGCTTCGTTATAACCTTTCCATTTCTACTTCTAAAACTTCCTTCATTCTTAATAAATCTACTCCTTATAATAACCTTTTCACCTTTATCAAATTCTTTTATATTACTGGAACATAAAACTTCATCATAATCTCTTGGAAAATACAGAATTAAATCAATAACTGAAAAAATCCCACATTTTCTTAATAGTTCTCTAGACTTTTCCCCAACACCTTTTATTACACTTACATCACTATATATATCCATAGACTCACTCCAATAATTAATTTTAGCCATATAAATAAAAAAAGCCCTAAGGCTTTTTTTATTCTACTGAAACTATAAAAGAATACAAAGGTTGTTTACCACAATTACTTTGAACATCAAAATCCTCATATTCGCTCTCTAATCTCTTAGTTAAGGAATTAACTTCTTCTTCGTTTAATCCTTCACCATAATAAATGGATATAAGTTCACTTTCATCGTTAACCATTTCTTTTATTAAATCATAACATATTTCATAAGGATTTTCTCCAACTTTAGATATTTTTCCTTCTATTAGCCCTAGTATGTCCCCAGCTTTTATCTGTACTCCATCCATTTCAGTATCTCTTACAGCATAGGTTACTGAACCACTAGAAACCTTATCTATTGATTCTAACATATTTTTAGTATTAGCCTTTTCTTCATCATTTACATTAAATTCTGTCAAACATGTGATTCCTTGAGGTATAGTCTTAGTTGGAATTACAATGACATTTTTTTCAGAAAGTTCTGCCGCTTGATTAGCTGACATTATTATATTTTTATTATTTGGAAGAACATATATGTTGTCTGCTTCTAATTTATTTACAGCACTTAATATGTCTTGTGTACTTGGATTCATGGTCTGGCCACCTTCTATTACACAATCAGAACCTAAATCTTTAAATATTTGAACAAGACCTTCTCCAGCTGCCACAGACACAAATGCATACTTTTTATGTTCTTCAGTTTCTATTTCCTTATTAACTTGCTCTTCTATTGGATATTCATTTTCTAAAATATGTCTATGTTGTTCTCTCATATTATCAATTTTTATTTTAGAAAGTTCTCCTAATTTTAACGCTTTAGAAAGTACAACTCCCGGATCATTTGTGTGTATATGCACTTTTACTATATCATCAACATTTACTACAATCATTGAATCGCCAATCTTAGCTAAATCATTTTTAAAGTTAGATATGTCATCTACTTTTGCTTTTATAAAAAATTCCGTACAATAACCAAATTTTATATCTGCATCATCAGTACCATCATGTACAGTACTAGTTTGCTTATCTTCTACCTTATCAGTTAATTCTATATCCATATCGTTTTTTAAAGCTTCTGTCATTCCCTTAAGTATGATTAAAAGTCCAGTTCCACCTGCATCAACAACTTTTGCTTTTTTTAATACTGGAAGCATTTCTGGTGTTTTATCTAAAACCTCTTCACTATAAGCACAAACTTCTTCCATTAATTTAACAATGTCTTCTTCTGTGCTGCTAGCTGCCTTATCTCCAGCTGCCTTTATTATTGTAAGTATAGTTCCTTCAGTTGGTCTCATTACTGCTTTATATGCTGCTTTACTGCCTTCTACAAGGCAGTTTGAAACTTCACTTGCATCTGCAGTATCTAAGTTTTCAAGCCCCTTAGCTATACCTCTTAATATTTGTGAAAGTATAACTCCTGAATTTCCTCTTGCACTCATAAGTGCACCTTTAGATAATTTTTTTGAAATATCACCAATAGATAAATCTTGCATACCTGAAATTTGGGATACCGCACCTCTAAAAGTCATAGACATATTTGTACCAGTGTCACCATCTGGAACAGGAAAAACATTCAACGAATTTACAAAATTCTTTTTTTCCTCTAATTCATTACAAGCATTAACTACCATATTATAAAATCTACGACCATCTATATTTAAGTGTTCCAATTCTTTACCTCCTGCTTTCTTTAGGTCATGAACAGTCGTTCATTGTTAAACCTAATTAGACTCTAACTCCCTGCACATTAACTGTAATGCTTCTAGCTTTGAGTCCTGTATAATTTTCTACATTATATTTTACCTTTTGTATTATGTTATTTGCTATTACCGAAATTTTTGTTCCATACTCTACTATAATGTATAATTCTATGTTAAGATCATCATCTTTCGAATTTATTTTTACACCTTTACTTAGATTCTCACCTTTTATTAATTCCCAAAAACCTTCACTAGCATTTTTAGATGCCATGCCTACTACACCATAACATTCCATAGTAGAAATGCCTACAATATTTGCAAGAACATCAACCGAATAGTTAATGGACCCATTTTCATTGGATATACCCATTTTCTAACGCCTCCTCATTCTTTTACCTTAAGAACATTTTATATTATATTTATAAATAATTCAAGGAATTTAAGCTAATCATCATATTTAGTCATATCTACATTTTTTACTTGCATACTTGACACATTCTATGATAAAATATTATTTGTGCTAATTGTGAAGTTAATACTTCGTTTTAAGGAGGTGTTTTCAATGTCAAGAAAATGCGATGTATGCGAAAAAGGATTGGTTGCTGGAGTTCAATATAGTCACTCACACCGTCAGTCAAAAAGAACTTGGCTTCCTAATATAAAAAAGGTAAAAGCTATTGTTTCTGGTACACCAAAAACAATACATGTATGTACTAGATGCCTACGTTCAGGCAAAGTGCAAAGAGCTATATAAGATAAAAAATGCAGTTGTATGAACAATTGCATTTTTTATTTTTTTACTTAGATATTTATTTTTTAGTAAAAAATCTAATTATTGAAGATAAAAATCTTGGAAGTTTAAATGCAACAATCTTCATAAAATCCCTCCTAGCGGCCTTTTGAATGTTCAATTAAATGCCATCCCCAAAAAATAAGTCCTGCACCAACTGCCATAATCCATCCCCAAATGGGAACAATAAAAACTAGAACAATACCAATACCAATAGAGGCAACTGTTATTCCCCAAAAAAATTTTGAGCCTTTTTTTATTTTCTTTGTCACTTTATTACCCCCATTATTAATCCAATAACATTATATGCTTAATGTTTTTTTTTAAGCACATAGTTATAAAATTAATAATGATTTTTATTTAATCATTTGATTTAATAAGCAATATTATTCCACTATCAAAGGTTATTTTCACTGGATTTTTTGTACATTCATTTGATACCGTTCTCGGATCTCCAAATGATAAGTCGTAATTATGTAATGGATATTTTGCTCCATTTATTGATAGGTTTCTTACATTTTCTCCAAATGCTTGTAGAGAAAATGTCTGTCCCTCTTTTTCATTAAATTCAAAGCTTTCACTATGTATAGATACCTTGTTATTTTCATCAACTATAACTGCCTCTATTCTAGCCTTTTTACATTTATATAGGAGACCCAAATTAGCTAACGTATGGTCTAATCTAGTTCCGGTAGCCCCAAGTAAAACTAATTCCTTAGGTTTAAGTTTTATGGCCTCTAATACTGCAGCTTCTGTATCTGTGAAGTCTTTTTCCGCCTTAAATCTATTTATTTTACAATTTTTTTCTTCATAATATTTCAGAACCTCGTCACTAATTGAATCAAAATCTCCCAAAATTAAATTTGGCATAATGTTATGTTTATATAGAGCATCAGAACCACTATCTGCACTTATTATGTATGTGTCCTTATCTATATATTTTTTTATTGTAGCTTCCTTAGGTTGTTTACCACCCGAAACAATTAATACTCTCATATTTAAAAGCCTTCTTTTAATAAGCTTATATTTTCTTTTATTTTTCCGTCTCTAAATACTGCTGAACCTGCCACTATAACATTAGCCCCAGCATTAATTACACTTTTAACATTACTTTTATCAATACCGCCATCAACTTCGATCATTATATCCTTATTATGTTTTTTTGAAAGTTCCTTTACTTCCGTTATCTTATCTAAACTATAAGCTATAAAACTTTGTCCCCCAAAGCCAGGATTAACTGACATTACCAATATCATATCAACTTCACTTACCAAATATTCAAGCACACTTACTTTAGTTGATGGATTTATAGCAACCCCAACTTTTTTTCCTAAACTCTTTATATATTTTATTGCTCTGTCTAGATGAACTTCACTTTCATAATGAATAGTTATAATATCTGCTCCAGCATCTGCAAAATCCTTTACATATCTTGAAGGAGTATCAATCATAAGATGTACATCAAAAGTTAATTTTGTTAAATTTCTTATTGCCTTAATCACAGGTATTCCAAAAGATATGTTAGGTACAAAGTTTCCATCCATTACATCAATATGAACCATGTCTACTCCATGTTTTTCAAGAGACTTAATCTCCTCTCCAAGTCTTGCAAAATCAGCGGACAATATAGACGGTGCTAATTTTATCATTTCCATTCCCTCCTGTTTTGTATTTCTTCTAAAGTTTTTACATAAAAATCGTATCTATTTTTGTTTATTTCGTCCTTTAGCACAGCTTCTTTTACTGCGCACCCAGGCTCTTTATTATGCATACAAGTAGAGAACCTACAATCATTTTTATATTCATTAAACTCAGGAAAACAATTTTGTAAATCTTCCTTTTTTATATCAGAAATATCAAGTGATGAAAACCCAGGCGAATCTGCTATATATCCACCTTTAATTTCTATAAGTTCACAATGCCTTGTTGTATGCTTTCCTCTCTTTAGTCTCTCACTTATATCTCCAGTTTCCATTGCGTTTCTACCTAAAATACTATTTAAAATTGTAGATTTTCCTACACCTGAAGGTCCACATAATACTGTTATATTGTTATGCAGTTGTTCTTTAATTTCTTCAATACCTTCACCTTGTTTTGCCCTTGAACATATCACTTTATAACCAATACTATTTACAAAGGCTATTTTTTCTTCAAGTTCTTCTTTTGAAACCAAATCAATTTTATTGAAACAAATTATAACCTTCAATCCCTTAGCTTCACATTGAATTAAAAATTTATTTAAAAGATCTGTGCTAAAATCAGGATTTTTTACAGCAAAAACTATAATAGCTTGTGTTACATTTGCTATTGCTGGTCTTATAAGACTGCAACTCCTAGGTAAAATATCCATAATAAAACCTTTCCCATTTTGGACATCAAACTCTACTTTATCACCTACTAATGGGGAAAGTTCATTATGTCTGAACTTTCCCCTTGCTTTACATTCATATATATCTTCGTCTACTTTTACGTAATAAAATCCTGCAATGCCTTTAACAATTATTCCTTGCATTGGCCCTCCCTTTAGAACATCTATTTTGATACTGTATTATTTGTATTGTTTGTATTGTTTGTATTGTTGCCTGCAGGTGGAACATATTTATAAATTGTAACAGTTACTGTAGTCCCTTTTTGCTGCTTACCAGTTTTATCTTGAGAAGCAACTTTACCATCCTGTGTACTGTCATTAGTAGTTTTTGTTCCACCAACGCTCATAGAAACTTGTGCCTGTGACAATGCACTTTGTGCATCACTTTGTGTCATCCCAACAACACTTGGCACAGTAACCGTATTATCCACATATTGGTAAACCGTAATAGTTACTACTGACCCTTGTTTTATTTTACTTCCTGCTTGTGGGTCCTGAGATTGTACCTTGTTATTAAGAGTGTTATCTTGCGTTTGAACGTAAGATATACTTGGATTAAGACCTGCTGCACTGATTGCTGCAGCTGCCGCATCCTTATCCTTGGTAGAAACATCTGGTACTGTGGACATCTTTATCTTAGGTCCAGTACTTACTATTAAATTAATAACACTATCTTTGTCTGCTGCTGAACCATCTTTTGGATCCTGATCTATTACATATCCATTTTGTACTGAATCGCTACTTTGCTGTGTTACTGTACCAACTTTAAATCCAGCTGCTTGTATTGCTTGTTTTGCACTATCTAAATCCATTCCTTCAAGTGTTGGAACTGTCGGTTGATCTGGTCCTGCACTTATGTTAACCCTTACCTCACTCCCACTAGCCACATTACTGCCAGCGCTTGGAAAACTTTCAATTACAGATCCCTTTGCCTTATCACTGTTTTTAGTTTCTGCAACAGTAAACTTAAGTCCTTTTGATTCAATAAGTTTTTTAGCATCTGCTTGCTGCATGCCAACTATATTTGGTACTGCCACAGTTGTTTTACTTGTAGAACTAGGGCTATTACCAAGAGCTGAGGTATAAGCAATAACTC
The DNA here is from genome assembly GCF_900176305.1 of Clostridium acidisoli DSM 12555. Classification (GTDB taxonomy): domain Bacteria; phylum Bacillota; class Clostridia; order Clostridiales; family Clostridiaceae; genus Clostridium_I; species Clostridium_I acidisoli. The sequence goes on along the minus strand of NZ_FWXH01000003.1, from coordinate 322,979 downwards.
CTATTGCTCCAACTACAATAATTGCAAGTATTACTGCTATTAGTGTTTTCTTTTGTTTTGACAATGAATTTTTCTTACTTCTTGGTTCTTTTGAAGCCTTATCAGCTTCATCATCCGATTCTAAATCATCTACTTCAGCATTTTTAGGTTTAACAGCATTATTAATATCATTTATTTCATTTTCTCTAAACAAGGTTGTTTCATCTATTGGATCCATTATTCTTGTAAATTCATCCTGCACAGATTTTTTTTCAACGTTCAGATTATTACTAAAATCGTCCAAACCTTCAATAAACTCTTTAGCAGTTTGAAATCTTTTATATGGTTCCTTTGCAATAGCTTTTAATACAATATTGTTTAATGCCATTGGAACCTCTGGATTTAAATTTCTTGGTGGTACTGGTGGTTCCTGAATATGTTTTAAAGCTACAGCTACTGGTGTTTCTCCATCAAAGGGTACTTTACCCGTTAACATTTCATACAAAACTATTCCTAACGAATAAATATCTGTTCTTGCATCTACGTAAATTCCTTTTGCCTGTTCTGGAGAAATATAATGTGCTGATCCCATAACTTTGTCTGTACTCGTTATAGTAACAGAATCTGTGGCTTTTGCTATACCAAAATCAGCAACCTTCAATACCCCTTCTTTTGTAACTAATATATTGTGTGGTTTTATATCTCTATGTATAATATTATTTCTATGGGCACAAGTTAACGCACTAGCAATTTGTCTACATTTACTTACTGCATCCTTATATTCTAATCTGCCATTTTCATTAATAATTTGTTTAAGAGTTTTTCCATCTATAAACTCTTGAATAATATAGTTTACATTACCCTCTGTTCCAATATCATATATGTTTACGATATTATTATCCGAAAAGCTTGCTGCTGCATAGGCTTCTTTTTTAAATTTTTCAACAAATTCAGCATCTGAAGAGAACTCGTCCTTTAGTACTTTTACTGCTACAAATCTATTGAGAATGTGACATTTTGCCTTGTAAACCATGGCACTGCCGCCCTCTCCAATTTTTTCAAGAATTTCGTATCTATTGTTAAGCATAGTTCCTACTTCAATCATCATTACACTTCCCTTCAAAAATGATAACCGATATGTTATCATTGCTGCCTTTCAATTTGCTTAACTCAATAAGCTTCTCGCAGGCTTCTTTATTATTATTTTTAGTTGCAATATCATATATTTCACTTTTCGTTACTGAGTTACTTAAGCCGTCACTACACAATACAACTTTCTTAATATCTTCTAAATTTAATTTAAAAATATCTACCTCTACTGAATTGTTAGTTCCTAAGGCCCTTGTTATTATGTTTTTATTAGGATGATTAATTGCCTCTTCTTCTGTTATAGTGCCTGCATCAACTAATTGCTGAACTAGAGAATGATCCTTTGTAACTTTCTCTATAAAATCCTTTTTAACAACAAAACAACTACTATCTCCAACATTAGCAACAAGCATTTCTTTATTACAAATAAGACACGCTGTTATTGTTGTTCCCATACCTGACATGGCTAGATTCTCTTCAGATTTTTCAAAGATTTTTTCATTTGCAAATTTTATTGCCTCAGTTAAAATCTCTCCAGGATTGTTAAATTCTTTTTCTTTGTTTACATAATCAATTGTAGATTCTACAGCAATCTTACTAGCAATTTCCCCAGCATTATGTCCTCCCATTCCATCTGCCACAATGTATAGTCTTTTTTTATCATCCTCAATTAAACCTACAGAATCTTCGTTAAGTTTTCTAACAAGGCCAATGTCAGATAAAATTCCAACCATGCTAACACCCCTCTTCTAAACTATTTATATAGCTCTTCCTAAGTTGACCACAAGCAGCATTTATATCACTACCCATTTCTTTTCTCACAGTGTTATTTATACCGAAAGAATTCAAAATATTACTAAAATCATCTAATCTTTTATTTGAAGGTTTTTGAAAATTATTTTCGGTTACATTATTAACAGGTATTATATTTACGTGACACAATAAATTTTTCACCAATCTACCTAGCTCATTTGCGTTTTTCTCATTATCATTAACATCTTTAACAAGTGCATATTCAAAAGTAATTCTCTTACCTGTTTTTTCTATATAATAATTACAAGCATCCATAAGTTCCTTAATACTATATTTATTTGCTATTGGCATAATTTCTTTTCTCTCATTATCCGTCGGTGCATGAAGAGAGATTGCAAGTGTTATCTGAAGCTTTAACTCTGCTAATTCATATATTTTAGGTACTATTCCACAAGTTGAAAGTGTGATATGTCTTTGGCCTATATTTAGCCCATATTCGGCATTTGAAATTTCAAGAAACTTTATTACGTTGTCATAATTATCTAGTGGCTCCCCACTACCCATTAAAACAACATTAGAAATTCTTTTTTTAACAATATTTTGTACTTTTATTATTTGTGCTAAAATTTCACCAGATGTTAAATTTCTTAACATTCCTCCAATTGTAGAAGCACAAAATTTACATCCCATTTTGCAACCAACTTGAGTTGATACGCAAATTGAATTTCCATAATCATATTCCATTTCAACACATTCTATAATGCTTCCATCATTGTATTTAAATAAAAACTTTTTTGTATGACTGTCAATAGAATTATATACTTTAATTAATTCTGGTATTCCTACATAAAAAGCTGCGTTAAGTTTTTCCTTGATACCTTTAGGAATATTGTTCATATTGTCAAAAACAAATACTTCCTTGTATATCCAGTCAAATACCTGTTTTGCTCTAAATTCTTTTTCTCCATTTTCACTCATCCAAGATTTAAGTTCTTCTAAACTATAATCTAGTATATTAATCACATTAACACCTACCAAGTTTTCTAAGCTTACATATAAAAAATCCATCCATATACTTATTAGGTAATATTGTAACGGATCCATTTTCATTATACATTATATTATCTTTTTCATCAAAACATAATGTTTCGACTATAAATTCCTTATGCGTACTTAAAAACCACTTTATATTTTCTTCATTTTCTTCTTTATTAAGGGTACAAGTTGAATACATTAAAATACCATTTACTTTAACATATCTGCATGCAGCTTCCATTATTTTTTTCTGAATATTAATTAAACTTCTTAAATCTTTTGAAGTTTTATTCCATTTAATTTCTGGTTTCTTTCTTATTATTCCAAGACCTGAGCATGGTACATCTATTAATACTCTATCTGCTGTTTCCTCGTATTCTTCTTTAAAATTACTACTATCAAGCTCAGTTAGAGTTATATTGCTTAACCCAATCCTTTTAGCACTATTTTCTATAAGTTTTAGTTTGTTTCTATGAATGTCAAAAGCTTTAACTTCGCCTGTATTATTCATTATTTCAGAAATGTGTGTTGTTTTTCCACCTGGTGCGCTACACATATCAAAAACTTTCATATCTTCTTCAAGTTCCATGGAAGATGCTACAAGCATTGCACTTTCATCCTGCACAGTTATGTAACCTTCATTAAACAACTTATTGTCCTCAATGTTTTTACCTTTTATTATAGTAACAGCCTCACTAGCAATATATCCTTTTTCAGCCATAAATTCGGCTTCTTTAAGTTTTTTTAGAACCTGTTCTGTATTCGTCCTAATTACATTAGTCCTAAAAGATATTGATGGAACTTCATTACTTCCCCTCATAATATCAATTGCTCTTTCTTTTCCATATTGCTTTATGAAAAGTTTTGACATCCATGGCTCAAAAGAATATTCAAAACAAAGTTTTTCCATTTCATTGTCTTTAACAAAATTAACATCCTTATTTCTCAAATAATTTCTTAGAACACCATTTACAAATTTTGAAGCACCAACCCCGTTTGATTTTTTTATTATATCTACAGCTTCATTTACTGCTGCAAATTCAGGTATCTTATCTAAATATTTTATTTGATATATAGAAATTCTAATCATATTAAGTACTGAAAGGTCTAATTTTTTAAAATCTTTTTTTATAAAATATGCCAATATCTTATCAATAGTATATTTATACTTTAAAGTTCCATAAACTATTTCTGTTACAAGTCCTCTGTCTTTTTCATTTAAATTAGATTCGCTTATGCACCTATTTAATAATATATTTGAATATGCCTCTTTACCACCAGTAACCCCATCTAATACCGTTAAAGCTATTTCTCTACTTTTTTTCATTAACTTACCTCAATTTCGATTTTATTCTCTTCTACTTATACCAATTAATCTTATCAGCTGGGAAATTGCCATTAATGCCGCTGCTACATACGTCATTGCTGCTGCATCTAAAACTTCTTTAGCTCCTTTAAGTTCCTCAGCATATAATATATTTCTATTTTCTAAAATTCTTATAGCTCTTTTTGATGCATCAAATTCTACTGGCAAAGTTATGAGCTGAAAAATCACAACAGCAACAAATAAAATTATCCCAAATCTAATAATATAAGGACTGCCTAAAAACATACCCAGTATTAATATTATCCATGAAGCATTAGAACTAAAATTTACAGCAGGAACAATAAAGTTCCTAATTTCTAGAGGAGAATAGTGTTCTTTATGTTGAATTGCATGACCTGACTCATGTGCTGCAACACCTATGGCTGCAACTGAATTACTATGAAAAACATCTGGCGATAACCTCATTACCTTGTTTCTTGGATCATAATGATCAGTTAGCTTTCCAGGAATCACTTCTATTGGAACATAATTCAAACCATTTGCATCTAGAATTATTCTTGCAACATCAGCACCTGTATAACCCTTTGTATTTCTAATTCTAGAATATTTATCAAAGGTACTGCTTATCTTACTCTGTGCCCAAAATGATATAATTATAGCTGGAATTAACAAAACAAAGGATCTATCAAAAAACATTCTAACACCATCCTTTTATTATTTTAATCTAATCCAAGTATTGTTTCTAACTCTATACTGTTTCCTCTTAGATAATCTTCAACTTTCATAGCTTTTTTACCTGGAAATTGAATCTCTTTTATTAGAAGATTACCATGACCACACGCAACTAGTATTCCCTCTTTATCCACTTTTAACACTGTTCCTGGAGTTCTTTTTGCTTCTACACTAATAGCTTTTGCTTTGTGTATTTTCATTGTATCATTTTTATAGGTTGTATATGCTAAAGGATGTGGATTTAAGCCTTTTATTAAATTTTCTATTTCTTTACTGCTTTTGTTCCAAACTATTTTTCCAGTTTCCTTGTTTAACATTGGCGCATAATTTGACAAATCACCATTTTGTTTTTCAGGAACTATTTGTCCCTTAGAATATTTATTTATAGTTTCTACAAGAAGTTTTGCTCCGCTATTCATAAGTATGTCATGAAGATCTCCTGCCGTCATATCCTCTGTTATTTTAAATTCTTGTTTTAAAAGCATATCTCCTGTATCAATTCCAACATCCATAATCATAGTTGTGTTTCCTGATACAATTTCACCATTTATTATAGCCCAGTTTATTGGTGCAGAACCTCTTAATTTGGGTAAAAGTGAAGCATGAAGATTTACACATGCATATTTGGGAATGTCTAATATTTCTTTTGATAAAATTTGTCCATATGCAACAACTATTATAAAATCAGGTTCTAATTCCTTAAGTTTTTCTATCATTCTAGTTTCATTTTTTATTTTATTTGGTTGATAAACTGGTATATTATTTTCTATTGCAACTTCTTTCACCGCAGAAAATGCTAATTTTTTTCCCCTGCCCTTTGGTCTGTCAGGCTGAGTGAAAACAGCCTGAACATTATAATTCTCTATCATACTTTTTAAAGCTGGTACTGAAAAATCTGGAGTACCCATAAATACTATATTCAAATTCTTATTCAGCTCCCTTTTTTGACTTATCTATAAATAAAACTCCGTCAAGATGATCTATTTCATGGCACATAGCTCGTGCAAGTAGCTCTTCACCCTCAATTATTATTTCCTCGCCTTTTTCATTTAATGCCTTTGCCTTAACGTAATTTGGTCTTTCAACCTCCTCTTCCCTACCTGGAATGCTTAGGCAACCTTCCTCATCTAATTGTGAGCCACTTGTTTCAAGTATTTCAGGATTTATTAAAACTATTGGACCTTCACCCACATCTATTACTACTAACCTCTTTAATATACCAACCTGTGGTGCAGCAAGTCCAACTCCGTGAGCTTCATACATAGTTTCTTTCATATCTTCTATTAAAGTTAAAATTCTTTGATTTATAACCTCTATCTTCTTACTTTTTTTCCTTAGTATATCGTCACCTAAAGTTCTTATATTTCTTAATGCCATTTCAAAATTACCTCCTATTAATTGTAAATCTATAACAAACTAGTTGGATTTACATCCATACTTACTCTTATATTATTATAATCAGTTTTTATGCTATCATAAACTACTTTTTTTATATTACATGAAAATTTATAATCAAAATTTCCTTTTATTATAATTTGCCATCTATACATTTCCTTTATTTTTGAAATTGAACAAGGGCAAGGACCCAATATTTTAATATTACTATATTTTTGTAATATATTTTTTAATATTACGCCAATATTTTGTATATTTTTTATTAATAAATTTTCGTATTTACTACTTAAATTTATTAATAATATCTTTTTAAATGGCGGATAGTCCATTAAGTCTCTCATCTGTACTTCTTCTTTATAAAAACCTAAATAATCATTTTTAGCGGCTGCTATTATAGCACTACTAGTTGGGCTATACGTTTGAACAATTACTTTACCTTCCTTGCTTCCCCTGCCAGCCCTACCAGAAACTTGATTTATTAGTTGAAAAGTTCTTTCGTTAGCTCGATAGTCTGGAAGATTTAGGGATAAATCAGCTGCTATAACTCCAACTAAAGTTACATTTTTAAAGTCTAATCCTTTCGCAACCATTTGTGTTCCTATCAAGATGTCTGCTTCTCCATTCTTAAAGATGTTGTAAATATGTTCATAAGAATTTTTTGCTCTAGTAGTATCATAATCCATTCTTAGAGTTTTTGCATTTGGAAATTGTTTCCACACTTCTGCTTCTATCTTTTCAGTTCCTACTCCAAAGTATTTTACATAATGACTTTTACATTGCGGGCAAGAGGATGGCAAATTTCTTATTTCTCCACAATAATGGCAAATAAGTTTTTTGCTTTCACTATGGTAAGTTAACGCTATATCACAATGTTCACATCTAAAAACATAGCCACATTTGCGGCAGGATACAAAAGTTGAATGACCTCTTCTGTTTATAAACAGTATTATCTGTTCTTTTCTCTCTAAAGCAATACTTATATTTTCTTTTAATTCTCTACTAAACATAGATTTATTATTATTGATAAGTTCTTCTCTCATGTCTACAATATTTACAGTAGGAAGTTTTGCTCCGTCTGCCCTATTGTTTATTTCTATAAGTTCAATATCACCATTTTTACATCTATAATAAGTTTCTATAGAAGGTGTTGCCGATCCCAACACCAATTTGCAGTTTTCAATTTCACTTTTTATTATAGCCACATCTATTGCATTATATTTTGGGGTTACATCAGACTTATAACTAAGTTCATGTTCTTCATCTATAATAATAATCCCTAAATTTTTAAATGGCAAAAACAATGCCGATCTTGCACCTACTGCAACCTTAACCTTGCCAGACTTTACTCTTAGCCACTCATCATACCTTTCACCATCTGAAAGCCTACTATGGAAAACCGCTATTTCTTTACCAAATCTGCCTTTAAACCTCTCAAGCATCTGGGGTGTAAGTGCTATTTCTGGCACAAGTACAATGGCTTCTTCACCTTTATTTATAATCTTACTAACTAAATTCATGTATATTTCTGTTTTTCCACTACCAGTAACACCATGAATAAGAAATTTGTGTGTTTTTTCTTCCATTATTCTATTTACCGCTTCAGTTTGATAAGCATTAAGCTTTTTTTCTCCATAGCTCTCATAAATTCTCTCATTGTATCTATCTACTACTTTTACATTGTAATCCAAAAATTCATGTTTTACTAAAGTGTTTATAGAAGAAACAGAAATATTAAATTTTTTACTTATCTCATTTTTTGTATATTTACAATCATTGTCCTGTACAATGTTAAATATATCTTTATAAGGTTCTTTATCATATTTATCTGTCAATTTATTTTTTATTGAAAGAACCTTGTTCATTTTATGTTTCATACCTCTTGTTATACCTGTGGGCATTATTAATTTAATACAGTCAAGGTAAGTACACATATATTTCTCACGCATTATATTTATAAGTTTAATATCCTGCTCTCTTATTATTGTAAAATCATCGCATATTTGTGAAATTTTTTTAAGCCTACTTATGTTCTCACACCTATCAAATAACTCAACTATAAATCCATCTATTATCCTATTCCCCATACCAAATGGAACTTTAACCCTTAATCCTACTTTTATACAAGCTCTCATAGATTCTGGAATTTCATAAGTAAATGCCTTATCTACCTTTGAAGATTCATTATTAATAATAACTCCTGCATACTTAAACACTAAATCACCCTTTTACATAGCAAAATGCCTTATAGAAACAAAAAAGCGCATTTAGCGCTTTTTGCATAGTAAATTAAATAATTCTCTAGCTACCAATTTTTTCGGCATCTTATCCAATGTATATGAATCACCATACTTACTTAAAATGGTAACTAAATTATCATCACTTGAAAATCCTGTATCCTTTTGCGTAATATCGTTAGCAACTATATAATCTAAATTTTTTTTCTTTATTTTCTTTGTAGCATTTTCAATTAAATCATTACTTTCAGCAGCAAATCCAACTAAAATTTGATTTGTTTTTTTCTCACCAAGAGTTTTAAGAATATCTCTGCTTCTTTCAAATTCAATTGTCAAATCATCTTCTGATTTCTTAATCTTTTTTTCAGAATAAACTTTAGGTTTATAATCTGCAACAGCCGCAGCTTTTATTACAATATTACTATCATCAAAATGTTCTAAAACAGAATTATACATTTCTTCAGTAGTATTTACATTAACAATGTTAAGACCAAATGGCGCTTTTAACTCACAAGGTCCAGATATAAGTGTTACTTCTGCTCCCCTGTCTCTTGCCTCTTCTGCAATAGCATAGCCCATTTTACCTGAAGAGTTGTTACCTATGAACCTTACTGGATCCACTGGTGCAACTGTTGGTCCTGCTGTTACAAGAACTTTTTTACCTTTCAGATCTTTTATATCATAAAGCATGCTAGTTACATATTCAGCTATATATGAAGTATCTGGTAGCTTTCCTTCGCCATTGTCTCCACATGCAAGTCTTCCACTGTCAGGATTAATAAATGTATATCCAAATCCTTTAAGCTTCTCTATGTTAGCTTGCACAATTGGATTTTTGTACATGTTTGTATTCATTGCCGGTGAAAAAACCACTGGAGCCTTTGTCGCCATTATAGTTGTAGAAAGCATATCATCAGCTATACCATTAGCCACTTTACCAATTACATTTGCAGTAGCTGGAACAATAAGCATCAAATCTGCTTTTTTAGCTAATGAAATATGCTGAATTTCCCATGCCTTTGGTTCATCAAACATGTCTTTAATAACCATATTTTGACTTAAGCTTTGAAAACTAAGTGGCGTTACAAATTCGCATGCAGATTCAGTCATTATTACATGTACGTCAAAATTTTTTTTCTTAAGACGACTAACTACATCTAATGCCTTATAAGCAGCAATACCGCCACAAACACCTAAAACAACTGTTTTTGATGACATTTTATTTTATTCCTTCCTCTGTATCTTCAAATTCAAACTTAAATTGATCTTGATCAAGTTCGTTAATTGCTATTGTAAGTGGTTTTGTTACGTCACTATCTATAAGTGGTCTTGAACCTGAAATTATTTGTCTAGCTCTCTTAGCTGTAATAACAACTACTGAATATCTGTCTCCTGCTTTTTTAACTAAGTCTACTACTGATGGATTAATCATAGAATTGTTCATGAAGTAAACCCTCCTTCGAATCTAATATTTTGTCTTTCATTCTATCTACTCTACATCTTTCTGCAGATATTATGCTTTCAATTTTACTCACTGCTTCTTCAACTGTATCATTTATAACCGCATAGTTATATTTTGATACGTAATTAACTTCTTGGTAAGCAGATTTGAATCTTGTTACTAAAGACTCAGCTGTTTCGCTTCCTCTTCCTATTATTCTATTCCTCAATTCTTCCATAGATGGCGGTAAAATAAAAATAAATACTCCCTCTGGATAGTTTTCTTTTACTTTCAAAGCACCTTGAATATCTATCTCTAATATTACATCTTCCCCATTTTCTATCTTTTCTATAGCAGCAGATTTTGGAGTTCCATAAAAATTGCCATAAACTTCTGCATATTCTAAAAAATCATCATTTTTTATCTTGTTCTTAAATTGTTCTCTAGTTATGTAATGGTAGCTTTTGCCCGATATTTCTCCTGCTCTTGGCTGTCTTGTAGTAGCTGAAACTGATAGCCAAAACTTTTGTCTATTTAATAATGCTTTGCAGATTGTACCTTTTCCAGCTCCTGATGGGCCTGATAAAACTATTAAGAGACCTTTATTCTTCATTATTCTTCAACCTCATCTATATTATCTTCTTCCTTAGAAGATAATCTATTTGCCACAGTTTCTGGTTGAACAGCGGAAAGTATAACATGATCACTGTCTGTTATTATAACAGCTCTAGTTCTTCTTCCATATGTTGCATCTATGAGCATACCTCTATCACGTGCCTCTTGTATTATTCTTTTAATAGGTGCAGATTCTGGACTAACAATAGCAACTAATCTATTAGCTGAAACTATGTTTCCAAATCCTATATTTATTAACCTTATGCCCATCTTTTTCCTCCTAAAATTACTCTATATTTTGGATTTGTTCTCTAATCTTTTCAATGTCATTTTTTATATCTAAGACTAGATGAACTATGTTTACATCACTTGCTTTAGATGCAATTGTGTTTGCTTCCCTATTCATTTCCTGAACAATGAAGTCTAGTTTTCTTCCTACTGGTTTTGAAATTTCTATACTTTCGCTTAACTGTGAAATATGGCTTCTTAGTCTTACAATTTCTTCATCAATACAAGCCTTATCGCTAAATATTGCAACTTCCATAGCAATTCTATTTTCATCAATTAAATTTTTGTCTGAAATAAGCTCATTTATCCTATTATTTAGTTTAACTTTATAATTGTCAACTAAATTTCTTGATTTATCATCTATAGAATCAACTAAAACCTTAATATCAGTACATTTTTTTTCAATATCACCTTTAAGTGATTCTCCTTCTCTCCTCCTCATTAATATAAGAGTATCCAGAGCTTCTTTCAATGGTTTCTTTAGCACTTCCCAAATGTCCTCAACATCTTCATCTTTCTCTTCTACAGTTATCACATCTGGAAACTTTGAAATCAAAGAAAGTGAAATATCATCTTTAATATTATATAGTTCTCTTATTTCATTTAGACATTTAACATAACTATCACACAAATTTTTATTAAAAAGTGCTTTAGAATTTTCTGTTTCTAAAACTGTCTGAGTTATATAGATATCTACCTTTCCTCTGCTTATACTACCTTGAACAGCTTTTCTTATTCTATCTTCAAGTGCTAATAAGCTCCTTGGCATTTTAATATTTAAATCTAGATATCTATGATTTACACTTTTAATTTCAACTGTAAAGTTTCTTGATTTAGATTCACAAAATGCTCTACCATATCCTGTCATACTACTCATCATAGTAAATCATCCTTCCATATATGATGCCAACAAATTTATACTTTTTATTATACATATATTATAGATATAAATTCAAGTATAATGTTTTGCCATTACTGATTATAACACATTTTTTTAAAATTTATAGGACTTTTCTTTATTAATATACAAATATCATAATTTAAACCGTAATACAAAGAAATTGCTAAGCAAGGACTAAAGAATTTTATCATAGCTAAAGCTATATAAAAAGATTAAATAATAACAGTCTTTAAAGGAATGGAGTCTGTTTTGTTTTAATTTCGCACATAATATTACAATTAATGCTATAATTAGCATGCAGCTAGGTAATGATTTATACACACCTGTAAATTGTTGATAATAAAAGCAATAGTGAATTATGAAAGTTTGGATTTAATCAGCATATTGGATTTGAAGTGAAATATATAATGATGAGAGGAAATGTACTTTTGGAAATTACAATTTTAATTGTCCAATATTTAGTTATTAGAAAATATTCCAAAGGACAATTCTTAGACTCAATAGAACTTAGTTATGATGAACACAGTGTAAAATATGTATATAAAGGAGTATGTGTAGGATTAACAGGTACTATATTAATATACCTAACAACAGTTTTAATGCATATTAGTTTTTATGAAGGTACTGGCTTCAAATTTTATGAATCAAAAATAGTCTTATCATTTATAATTAGCATGTTTATTAGAGCCTTTTTTGCAGGGGTTTGTGAGGAAGTCTTTTTTAGAGGAATTTTACTTAATTATTTGACTAAATATAAAGGAAAAACATTTGGAATTTTAATAAGTTCCTTAATTTTTACAATGTTTCATTGTAGTAGGTATACGGGCATTTATTAGTTGTCTTCTGTTCTACTTTGCGGTATTGCCTTAGGATATCTTTATATAAAAACAAAATCGTTATATATATCAATATGATTACATCTTTCAACAGACTTTTTTATGAATCTTGTAAGTCTAAAAGGCCAACCCAGCCTTTTAATCTTAGGTATTAATTCAAGATTTAGTGTAGATTATTTAACTCGAACTCTTTTTATATTACTTGGAGTTTCATATGTAATTTTACTTTTTATTTTATTTCTTATAGGCAAGCTTAGTTATAAAAAGATAATACTCAATAAAACAAAATGACCTATTTTAAAATTTAATATCTATTTAACACGATTTCAAAACATATTTCTAATATTCAAAGATTTTTCGCAGCATAGCGAAGAAAAATCATCCACACCCTTTTGCTGCAAGGCAATCTTTCACCTTTTTACTCACGTAGCAGGGTAAAATTCTTTAACCCGTACTTGGCAATATATAACTATTATGAATCAAAAATATTACATATAATGAAAAACAAAAGATTTATCAGTTTTCTGTATCATACTCTGATAAATCTTTCATTATTTAAAAAAACATTAATTTTTAAAGTATAATACAGATTAATCCTCCATTACCTTCATTAATAATTTTTTCGAGGGTCTTCTGTATCTTAACCTGTACATCCTCTGGCATTTTGAATAATTTTTTTTGCAAGCCTTCTTTCACAACTAAATCAAAGGATTTTCCAAACATATTACTTTCCCAAATCTTAGATGGATCACTTTCAAATTCCTCTAGAAGAGATTTTACTAGTTCTTCGCTTTCTCTTTCATTTCCCATAATAGGAGATATTTCAGTTTCTATGTCAGCTCTTATAAAGTGAAATGACGGAGCGCTAGCTTTTAATTTTAATTCGTACCTGGATCCATTTTTAACTATCTTAGGTTCCTCAAGTTTCATCTCCGTAAGTTGAGGTGCTACAAGTCCATACCCAGTTTCCTTAACTTCTCTTAATGCTTGAGCTACTCTATCATATTCTACTTTTGCTCCATGATATTCTCTCATTGTATTTAGAAGTTGACTTTCACCTAAAATATCTGTATCGCAATATTCACTTATAACTTTATAAAACATTCCACTATCGGGATTTAAAGTTATCCTTGCCGTTCCATCGCCCATATTCATTTCCTCTATTTTTAGTGAGTCAAGAAAATCTAAATTTGAAAATTCATCTAGTGACTTTTTGATATCCCTAGCTTTATTTACACTATTACACATACTTTTTATTATTTCCCAGTAACTGTTTTTAAGCCAATGCTTAGATTCTAATTTCTCAATCCACTCAGGAATATCTATGTTTATTTCTTTAATAGGGAATTCTTTTAATACTCTACTAAATATATCTGCTATATTCTCTTCTTGCATATTAAGTACATCTAATGGCTGTACTGGAACATCATATTTGGTCTCCATTTCCTTTGCTAAATTTAAAGTTTCTTCACTTTTTGCCTTAGCGGAATTTAATAAAATTATAAATGGCTTATTGATGGCCTTTAACTCGTTTATTACTCTTTCTTCTACCTCAACATATTCCTCCCTAGGTATATCTGTTATACTGCCATCAGTAGTGACTAATAGCCCTATTGTTGAGTGTTCATTTATAACTTTTTTTGTTCCTATCTCTGCTGCCTCTTCAAATGGTATCTCATGATCATACCAAGGTGTACTAACCATCTTATCCCTTTCTCCCTCTTTGTACCCTAGTGCTCCTTTAACAATATATCCAACACAATCCACCATTCTAACCTTAAATTTTATTCCTTCATCAAGTTTAATCTCAACAGCCTCATTTGGAACAAATTTTGGTTCAGTTGTATGAATTGATTTTCCAGAACCACTTTGAGGTAGTTCATCCTTTGCTCTTTCTTTCTTATAGGAATTTTCTATGTTGGGAATAACCATAAGGTCCATAAATCTTTTTATAAAAGTAGATTTTCCCGTTCTAACAGGTCCTACAACCCCAACGTAGATATCACCTTGGGTTCTTTCTGCAATGTCTTTGTATATATCAAAATTGTCCAAAACGTATCCTCCTATATATTATTTAACGGTATATATATATTAGATACATATGTATTTTATTACTTGATATGCTTAATAAATTCTTATTACATCCTACAAAGAAATTGCGAAGTAATAGTGAAGGATTTTAACGCTTGCTTCGCACGTTAAAAGGTGATGGGTTTTATCCTTGCTTTGCGCGGATAAAATATGAAGTGTTTATGGATAACAATTTCTAAATTTCAGATGTAGAAAAAAACTCCACCTGAAACCAAGAACTCTGTTTATATATCTTAGAACTTAAAGATAACTCTGCTATATATTTTAACCGTAGGTTTTGCTCTTTTGCGTAGCCTTTAGTATTCATATGATAACTAATATAGTAGTAGATACTTATGCATTAAACACCACGGAAAACCCATAACCTTTGACCAGCAAAGCTCCTGTCAAACCCTTCATCTCGCTTTAGCGACCCTTCGCCAGTACCTCGAAATATATCAACTTAGCTTAAATACAAAATAGCATTTTCAAAATGACTAATCATTTCGAAAATGCTATTTTTAATGAATCTCATTTTTCCTATCTCTACTCATAAGCGAATGAGCTGCATCTTTTATATCTTTATTTTTAAATAAAATTTGATATAATTCATCTACTATAGGCATACATACATTTAATTTCTCTTTTAATTTATAAAATGCGTCACAAGCTGATATTCCCTCAACTACCATACCTATATTCTCACAAGCTTCTTTTATTGGTACACCTTTACCAATCTGAATTCCTGCTCTTCTATTTCTACTATGTAAACTTGTACATGTAACTATTAAATCTCCCATACCCGTAAGTCCGTAAAAGGTTTCCTTTTTCCCGCCAAGTAAGGTTCCTATCTTAACTATTTCACTCATTCCTCTTGTCATAAGTGCAGCTCTAGTGTTATCTCCATATCCAAGTCCATCACAAATTCCACATGTAAGTGCAATTATATTTTTTACTGCACCACCTATCTCAGTTCCAATAATATCATCATTTGTATAAACTCTAAAATACTTTGTCATAAAGAGATCTTGCACTTTATAAGCATACTTCATATCTGCAGAACTAACTACAACTGCTGTTGGTATATTTCTTGAAACCTCTTCTGCATGACTTGGTCCTGTTAATACTACTACTGGATTTAAAGGTGCCTCATCTTTTATAACCTGTGACAACCTAAGATTTGTTCCTTCTTCTATACCTTTTGCAATAGAAATCAAAATTTGTTTTTCATTTAGCTCTTTACTAATTAATTTGCAAACACTTCTTATTGCATAAGATGGAACTGCAAGAACAATATATTCACTATCCCTTATAGCCTCTTTTATATCACTTGTTATAAGAACATCTTTTGGAATCTCTACTTCGGGTAAATATCTGTTATTAACTCTAGTAGCTTTTACTTCTTCTACTTCTTTATCATTTCTACCCCAAATAGTAACTTTGCATTGGTTTTTAGCTAGCAATATTCCAAGGGAAGTGCCAAAACTCCCCATTCCTAGGAAAGTTACTCCTTCCATATTACTCCTTCCTTTCTCTAAATATAAGTTTGATTCCAGTTCCAGAAAAATCAAAACTTTCCCTTAACTTATTTTCTAGATATCGTTCATATGAAAAATGAAGTGAATCTGGATTATTTACAAAAAATATAAATGTTGGTGCCTTTATTGCAACTTGAGTTACATAAAATATTTTTAATCTCTTTAATGCTACAACTGGAGGTTCTTTCATAAGCACAGCTTTACCTATAACATCATTTAAAACTCCTGTAGCTATTCTTCTTGAGTAATTTGTGTAACATTGTTTAGCTAAATCTAAAACTTTTCCAACTCTTTGACCAGTAAGCGCTGAAATAAACATATATGGTGCATATGCCATAAACGAAAGCTTATATTGTAAAATCTTCTTTGTATTTATCATTGTTTTATCATCTTTTTCAACAAGATCCCATTTGTTTACAATAACCATTATTGCTTTGTTCAATTCATGTGCATATCCAATTATTTTTTCATCTTGGTCACTTAATTCTTCTGTAGCATCTACCATTAATATACATACATCCGCTCTTTCAATGGCTGCAAGCGTTCTTATAACGCTATATCTCTCTATTTCTTCTTTAACTTTACTTTTTCGTCTAAGTCCAGCTGTATCTATCAATGTGAATTTTCCAATATCTGTTTCTAAGTGACTATCTATAGCATCCCTAGTTGTTCCTGGTACGTCGCTTACTATAACTCTCTCTTCACCTAATAACTTATTTATAAGAGATGATTTACCAACATTTGGTCTTCCCACAAATGCAATATTAATGGTTTCATCGTCTTCTTCCTCCATATTTAATGTATCAAAGTGTTCTACAACTCTATCAAGCATATCACCTAAACCAAGACCTTGCGCTGAGGATATTGTTATTGGTTCTCCTATACCTAAATTATAGAATTCATATGCATTAGGTTCATCCTTCATTTTATCTATCTTGTTTACAACTAGAACTATTGGTTTTTTTGATTTTCTAAGCATAAGTGCAACTTCATTGTCTGCATCTGTAAGTCCTTGCTTTCCATCAACAATAAATATTATAACATCTGCCATTTCTATAGCTATTTGTGCCTGTCTTCTCATTTGTGCAACTATTAAATCTGAATTTTCAGGCTCTATACCACCAGTATCAATTATTGTAAAAACTTTACTAACCCACTCTGCTTCTGCGTATATTCTATCTCTAGTAACACCAGGTGTATCTTGAACGATAGAAATTCTCTTTCCCGCTAATTTATTAAATAAAGTAGATTTACCAACATTTGGTCTTCCTACTATTGCCACTATCGGTTTTGCCATTTAATTATCCTCCTCAGAATATTCATTTATAATTTGCACTAAATCTTCACCTGTATAGTCACAAATTAAAACTTTCCTATTTAATTCATTTTCTATATCTTTTACTGTTAAATCATCTAAAAAGATATTTGTACCCACTTTTAACATGTTATTTGGTAAAATAATGTATTCACCTATATTTTTGTCTTTTAGCTGACCTATAATATCTGTAGCCGTCAAAAGTCCCGCAACTGTTATAGTTTCTCCAAAATATTTGTTAGAAATTCTAATGGTTTCTATTTTTAATTTGTTGCTTTCTTTAGCAATTGCATCCGTTGCAACTTTTATTTCATTATAAGCAGATACACCTGTTACAATTGTGAAACAACCTTTTTTTCTCATATTTAAGTTTTTAATGGTTTCTTTTATATTTTCCCTAAAAACTCTTATCATACCGATTCCATCTTCTAACTGTTCAAAGTCTTTATAAAACTCTTTTTCTGGAACATCTTTTTTTGCTAAAACATAAAATTCATCAGAAAGTCTAATAAACGGTTCGTCTATCTCCTTCATAAATTTTTTTTGCATAGACTCCATTAATAGTATTTGCTTTTCAGAAGAACTTTGATCATATATTTTCATATTAAACAAACCATCTCTAAACTTTGTCACTCCTACTGGTACTCCAGCAACATTTTTGATGTGTGGATAGAACTTATATAAATCTTTCACCGTATTTTCTAATTCTATACCATCATTAACCCCAGGACACATAACAATCTGACAATTCATAGTTATTCCGCCATCTGAAAGCCTTTGAAGTCTTTCAAGAATGTTACCCGCAAATCTATTGTTTAGCATCTTCACTCTAAGTTCAGGATTTGTTGTATGAACAGAAATGTTTATGGGACTAATTTTATATTTAATAATCCTATCTATATCTTCTTCCTTTAAATTTGTGAGGGTCACAAAATTACCCTGCAAAAATGAAAGTCTTGAATCATCATCTTTAAAATATAAGGACTTTCTCATTCCTTTTGGTAATTGATCAATAAAACAGAAGATGCAATTGTTTCTACAGCTTTTAGCTTCATCCATAATTTGATCTTTAAATTCAATACCAAAGTTTTCATTAAAATCCTTTTCAACTTCAAGTTCCCAAATTTCATTTAAATTTGTCTTTTCAAGCTCCATTACTACAAAATCATCTGACATTAAAAATCTATAGTCAAGTATATCTTTTACCTCAGTGCCATTTATGCTTATTAACCTATCACCTATTTCAACACCAAGTTCCTCTGCTATACTCCCCTTATCTACTTTTGAAATTTCATTTTTCATACTTACTCTCCTAAATAAGCCACGTAACTCTTTTTTTTCTACCATTATGTAATATTACATTAATAAAAAAGTTTAGTCAAGAATTCAAAAAAATAAAATCTCCTTTTATCTAAGAAAAAGGAGATTCTATTACTATTCATTTAAATCTATTTGCTCACCAGTTACTAGATATATGGTAGATTCACAAATGTTAGTAGTATGGTCAGCTATTCTTTCCAAATATTTGCATATAAATAAGTATTGAGCTGCATGGTTTATTGCTTTAGGATCCTCCATCATCATAAGTAGAAGTTCACTAAATACCTGTTTATATATGGCATCAATATCGTCATCTTTTTTACATATTTCGTAAGCTCTATCAACGTCTCCAGAAACATATGCATCAAGTGATTCTCTCATCATTTCTCTAACAATACCAGCCATTCTAGGTATGTCTAAAAGTGGTTTTATAGGTTTCTCATTTTTTAATCTCTTTACTACCTTAGCAATATCTACTGCATGATCTGCCATTCTCTCTAAATCCGTAACTATTTTAGTGGTAGTAAATATATTTCTTAAATCCATGGCAAGAGGTTGCTGCATAGCTATAAGTCTTATTGCCTTTCCCTCTATCTCTTTTTGCATATCATCAATTATATCATCGTTTTCAACGACTTTTTTTGCTAATACCTCATCCTGATTAACTAGTGCTTCAATGGACTGAAAAAGTTGTTTTTCAGCCATACTTCCCATACGAATTAAATCAACATGAAGTTCTTCTAAATGTGAATCGAAAACTTTTCTTGGCATAGTCATCTCACCTCACTAATAAATTTATATTATCCAAATCTTCCGGTTATATAATCTTCTGTTCTTTTATCAAGTGGTTTATAGAATATATTTTCTGTTTTTCCGCTCTCTACAACCTCACCATTTAAAAAGAAGGCAGTGTAATCCGAAATTCTTCCGGCCTGCTGCATATTGTGAGTTACAATAATTACAGTATATTTTTTCTTTAGTTCATCCATTAATTCTTCAACCTTTAGTGTTGAAATAGGGTCAAGTGCTGAAGTTGGTTCATCCATAAGAATTACCTCTGGTTCCACGGCTAAAGTTCTTGCTATACATAATCTTTGCTGTTGTCCACCAGATAAACCTAATGCACTTTTTTTAAGTCTATCTTTTACTTCTTCCCAAAGTGCTCCACCCTTTAAGCTCTTTTCAACTATCTCATCTAGTTGTGCTCTGTTTTTTATTCCATGTATTCTTGGTCCATATGCAATATTATCATAGATTGACATAGGAAATGGATTTGCTTTTTGGAAAACCATTCCTATTCTTTTCCTAAGATCAATTACGTCATAATCTTTATATATGTTTTTTTCCTCAAAAAATACTTCACCATCAATTTTTACAGTATCTATTAAATCATTCATTCTATTAATTGTTCTCAAAAATGTAGATTTACCACATCCTGAAGGTCCAATTAAAGAAGTTACCGAATTTTTTTCTATATCTAAACTAATATCCTTTAGCGCTTTAACACTTCCATAATATAAATTTAAATTATTAGTCCTGACTATACCCACGAGTATGTTCCCCCTTACTTTCCACTATATGCTTTATATATTTTGTTTCCTATTATTCTTGCTAAAAAATTAAATAGTAATACCATTATTACAAGTACTGCTGAAGATCCATTTGCTATTTTTGATGCATCTGGTACCATTGATTCTGAGTTTAGCTTCCAGATGTGTACTGCAAGGGTTTCTGCAGGCCTAAATAGACTAAACGGTGATATTTTATTAGTTAAACTTATGTTATTATAGTTTAAATTAGGTGAGCTCATTCCAGAGGTATACAAAAGTGCTGCTGCTTCTCCAAACACTCTACCTGCTGCTAAAATTACACCAGTTAGAATTTGTGGCATTGCTGATGGTAATATTACCTTTTTTATTGTTTGCCACTCCGTTGCTCCAAGCCCAAGACTTGCTTCTCTTACTTTTGAGGCTACTGCTGTTATGGCATTTTCACTTACTCTTGTCATAGAAGGTAAGTTTATTACTGTAATAGCAAGTGCTCCAGCTAGTAAAGTGTATTGCCAATGTGTCATGGTAACAAAAACCAAAAGTCCAAATAAACCAACCACAATGGAAGGAAGTGATGATATTGTTTCAATACACAATCTAATAAATCCAAGTACTTTGCCTTGTTTTGCATATTGAGACAAATAAATTCCAGCACCTATACCTATAGGTACTGTTATTACAAGAGAAATTATAAGCATGTAAAACGAATTAAATAGTTGTGGCCCAATTCCTCCACCAGCCTCATTTACTAAAGAATCACCAATTAAAAAGTGAAGGTTTAATGAACTTCTGCCATTATATATAATATACCCTATAAAGCCAACTAATAGAAATATTATCAAAAATGATATGGCATACAATACAGCTGTAGCTATTTTATCCCATGTTTTTGCTTTCATTATCTTTCACCTCGTCTTCCTATTAGCCTGATAATAATAATAAACACAAATGATATTAGCAAAAGCAAAAATGCTAATGACCATAATGCATCGTTCCATGGAGTTCCATCAGATGTGTTTGCCATACTCATTGTTAAAATACTTGTAAGTGTTATTGTTGGATTAAGAAGTCCGTCTGTAAACTTAAGACTATTACCTATTACCATTTGTACTGCAAGTGCTTCACCAATGGCTCTTGCAAGTCCCAAAACTACACCTGTTAATATTCCATTTTTACAAGATGGAACTATAACTTTATATATTGTCTGCCACCTTGTTGCACCAAGACCATAAGATGCTTCTATATAATCAGCTGGGATTGTTTTTATTGCATCCGATGCAAGACTCGCAATTGTTGGAAGAATCATTATACTTAATACTATCATTCCTGCAAGTAGGCTAAAACCCATTCCCCCAAAAACTTTTTTAATGAAAGGTACTAATAATATTACGCCAACCCATCCATAAACAACTGAGGGGATACCTACAAATAATTCTAGTGCTGGTTGTAAAAATCTTTTTCCTAACTTAGGAGATATTAAATTCATAAAAATTGCTAGCGCAATGCTTATAGGTGCACTAATTACTACTGCCCCTAATGCTACTACTATAGAACCAACAATAAAAATTGAAGTCCCAAGTTCTGGTTTTGCAGCGTCTGGTTTCCACTTTGAACTAAACAAAAAATCCATAACTGAATAGTGGTCATTTGTGAATGTTCTAATTCCTTTTGAAGCCACAAAAAAAATTATTGATAATGTCAAAAGCACTATTAATAATCCGCAAAATATAGCATATCCTTTTCCTATGTATTCTGTTTTTAATTTTCTCCAAAATTTTTTCTTATCCATATAATCAACCTCAAAATCTTTATTATAACATTAGACTAGCCACTAAAAGGCTAGTCTTCTAGTCAATACTATTTAAAACTACTTATTGGAATATATCCTTGTTTTATAACTTGACTCTTAAATTCTGAGCTCATTATATAATCAATCAATGCTTTTGATACTCCTGTTGCAGCTCCCTTTGTATACATATGTTCATATGACCAGAATGGATATTTGCTGCTTTCTGGTTCTTTACTTGAAATTATATTAGCTGTAGTAGCTTCTATACTATCAATTGAAACAGCGCTTATAGATTTTTTAACATCATCACTCATGTATGATAATGCCAAATAACTTATACTACCAGGAGTTTGTTTCATAGATGTTACAACAGCACCTGTTGAATCTTGAGTCATTCCTAAATCATCTTTTTCTGCTTTTCCACCCATTACAGTTTTAGTGAATGTAACTCTAGTACCAGAACCACTAGGTCTATGGATTATCTTAATTGGTAAATCTTTACCACCAACATCTTTCCAATTTGTAACTTTTCCAGTGAAAATATCTTGAATTTGAGCTTTTGTAAGATTAGTAACTCCAGTATCATTAGTAGTTGCCACAACAAATCCAATAGCACATACTTCATGATCTTTTAATTCTGCTGCCTTATCTCCTGGTAATTTTTCACTAGCAAAAATATCTGAGTCTCCAATTTGCACAGCGCCTTGGCTTACCTGTGTAAGTCCTGTACCACTACCGCCACCTTGTACAGATACTGTTGCATTTGGATTTTTTGCTGAAAAACTTTTTTGTGCTGCATCAACTAATGGTTGTAATGCTGTAGAACCTGAAGCCGTAATTGAACCTGAAACATCAGTTTTTGAACTTGTTGAATTAGTATTGTTTCCAGTACTATTATTGGAAGCAGTTGAACTTCCACATCCTGCAAACAAACCTGCCATAACAGCTATTGATGCTGCTAAAACAGCAAATTTTACTTTTTTACTTTTCATAAAGTTTACCCTCCATTCAAAATACAAAGTCGATATATCTCATTTATCAACAATTCTATTTTAACTTGTCAAAGTTAATCGAATATTATACGTTTGTTAAGTTATCTTAACAAACGTATTTTTACACCTTAAATTTATGAATACTATTAACAAGCTTATCGCTATTATTATGCATTTTTTCTAGCATACTATACACATCTTTTATATCTTCATATTTTTCTGATAAAATTTCATTAACTGTTGCTATAGAACCATTAAATTCTTCATATGCATCTTTAATTTTTATTAGTCTTTCTGATATTACTGAGTTTTCATCATCTAACATTTCTATGCTGCTATATGCATCATTCATATAATCTACAATTTTTTGAGAAGAATTTAACATTTTGTCATAATTATTTATGGCGTCATTTACAAGATCAAACTGCTGATTAGTATAGCTGTTCACATCTTTTATCTTATTTTGGGTATTATTCATATCCAAATTTAAATCTTTTAATATTTCATAAATTTTGTTCATTTGTTCTGAGACACTTGAAGACAATTTTTTAATCTCATCTGCTACTACGCTAAATCCTTTTCCCATTTCTCCACTTCTTCCAGCTTCAATAGCTGCATTTAAAGCAAGAATGTGGGTCCGTTTTGATATTTGTGTTACAGTATTACCCACCTCTTCTATGTTAGAAAGATTCTTTTTTAAAATATCAAAATATCCATTTGCTTCGCTCATTTTTTTATCTGTTTCTAAGTTAATGTTTTTAAGTTCATTTATTGTATTTAAGCCTTCAGTATTTATGTCTTTAATAAAAATCGCTTCTTTTAAAACTTTTTCTGATTCATATTTTATATTTTCAGTTTTTACCTTCACTGTTTCAAAAGAATTAAAGCTACTCTCCACAGCATTAAAAATTTTTACTGTATCTCCAGCGATATCCTCACTATTTTCATTTACAGACTTCATACCTAGTACAATACTGCTGTAAGATTCCTTTATTCCATCATTAATATTAACAAAATCACTACTACATTCATTTATTTCTTCTATAAGTTTCTTTAAGTTAAAAACCATATTATTAAAATTAACACTAAGATTCCCTATTTCATCAGTATTTTTTGCATTATTGATTACAGTTAGATTTCCTTTAGATATCTCCTTTGTATTTATAATTAATGTATTCATAGGCTTAAATATAGCTTTAATAATTTTGCTTAATATAATAGTAAGCAAAATTATTAATATTATTGCTATTAAAATAATAAATAAGCCAATCATTTTAGGTGCACTTTCTATCTCATTTACTTTTACCGTCAATACTAAAACAACTTTTAACTGAGGTACGCTTGTACAATATGCATATTGTTCTTCACCATCTTTATTGTATTTAATTGTTTGTGATTTAGAGGAACTCCAGAATTTATTATCCTTTGAAAGTTTACTTATTTCCTTTATATTAATTTTTTTATTTATGTTCATTTTATTAGGACTATATATTGTATTATCCATGTTATCTACTATAAATATGTATCCACTATTTAAGAACTTAAATTTATCAAAAGTTTCAGAAAAATAATCCGTGTATACATTTTTTCCAACAGTTCCAATTATATTTCCATTTCCATCTTTGATTGGCTCTACAAAAGTAACTACGGGTTTAATGGACACAACCGAAGTATATACATTGCTCATAACAGAGCTACCTTGTAATGCACTTTTCATATAATCATGTGTGCTAAGATCAAATCTTTGAAAATTATCATTGCTACAAGCAATAATAAATCCATTTTTATCTGTTACAAAAATATTTTCATCATATTTATTTAAACTAGCATACTGTTTTAATTTATATTTAATATTATCAAGATTTCCTGAATTTTTATTTAAAAAATCATCCTCCGAAGTAGTATTTTTTTCTTCAAGTACATTCTTTATATCACCATCTACCGATATTTCCTTTACATCATTTTTTTCAGCTTGTATCAAAGTGTTAAAATTATTATAAATTTGTGTTGAAACAGTCTGCATATTGTTTTCACTCATACTAAACATTTTATTATAGGTGATTGCATATATAAAGGTCCCTATAAAACCAATTCCCATTATAACGAGTAAAATAACAATAGATATTATTTTAAGTGAAATGGAGTCTTTAAATTTTAACTGCAAATATTTTTTATTTTTTTTCATATGTCCATACTCCTCTACTATAAAATTAACATAATTTTATACCACTTAAGTTAATATCATTGGCATATCATGTTATTTTTATGTTAAATAAAAAAAGATGGAACTTAATCCATCTTTTCTAAAGGAATCTTTATAATAAATTTGCTTCCCTTTCCAATTTCACTTTCTACGTTAATTGTTCCGCTAAAATTCATAACTATATGTTTTACAATAGCAAGTCCAAGACCAGTTCCACCTTTTGCCCTAGATCTAGCTTTATCTACTCTATAAAACCTTTCAAACAATCTAGCTATATGTTCTTTTGATATTCCCATTCCCGTATCTTTTATCCAAATAACACATAGATTTTTTTCTGTTTTTGCACCAAAAGACACTTTGTCGTTAACTTCTGAATATTTTATTGCGTTATCAACTAAATTTAAAACCATCTGCTTAAACATGTCTTTTTCGCCTATTAATTTAGTATGTGAATTTTCTACAATTTCTAACTTAATGCTTTTGCTGTCAGCAGTATTTTTCATTAGATTAAATATATTATTTAAAACCTCATCCACATAAAAATTTTCTTTTTTCATGGTTTTATGAACTTCTATATCTGACAAAGTTAATATGTCATTTATAAGTCTTGTGAGCCTTTCAACCTCTTCGTCTATTATATCCAAAAATTGAATTCTCTTTTCCTCATCCTTAACATATTTTAAAGTTTCAGCAAAACCTTTTATAGATGTTAATGGTGTTTTTAATTCGTGTGATACATTAGCAACAAATTGTGATCTCATGTTCTCTAGTTTTTTTATGTCAGTTATATCCTGAACCACAGCCACAGTTCCTATATGCTTTTTATCACTTATTATGTCTGCTGTTTTTATTCTTAAAATTCTTTCTTTAGGCCACAAAATTTTTAATTCTTTGTATTCATTGCTTTTAGACTTAAATACCTCTTCAAATTCAAAATCCCTTATGCTCTCAATAAAATTTTTACCTATTATGTCCTTTTCGATTCCAAATAAAACTTCTGCATATGGATTAATCATTATTACTTTGTTATTCCTGTCTACTGCTATAACTCCACTCTCCATGCTTTTAAGTATAGCTTCCATTTTCATCTGTTTCTCTAATGCATCTTGCATTGTAAGCTGAAGCTGCTCTGCCATCTTATTAAAGGTTTTACTAAGGTGCCCAAGTTCATCATCGGATTCAATAAGTACCCTTCTTTTTAATTCTCCCTTTGCAACTAATGATGTAGTGAATTCCAAATTTTTTATTGGAAGTATTATTGAATTTGACATTCTAAGTCCAAAATAAATAGAAAGCACCATGGCTATGATTACCATAAATATGTAATATTCAATATATTTAATAGCAATTACTCCAGACAAAGATAAAACCTCAGAACTAATTACAGTATATGAATTTTTTTTATTAGTAGCATAATATATAACATTTTTATTGTCTGTATTATTAAATCTTATTGTATAAGACTCTCCATAAGTTTTAGCCTTATCAATTTCATACATTTTTGAAACATCCAGTTTACTTCTATCTTGGATATTACTAAAAATTATCTGATTTTGATTGTTTAGAACAATAAGTTCTATATCCGAGTTTATGTATACATTATTTAACAACTTACCAAAATCATTAACTTCTTTTGATGATATAATTTTTTCAACATAACCATTATTAATTTTTAAATCAGACTTTACATTCTCTTCATATTGATAATTAACTATAGAAACAAAAAGCACAGTTACTAATATCAATGTAAAAAAAATTGTTCCTACTATGTTTATTAACAATCTTTTTTTCATGCTATTCACCGTCGTAATTGAATCTATAGCCTATTCCTCGGATAGTTTCTATATATTGTGGATTTTTATCATCATTTTCAATCTTTTGTCTTAGATGTCTTATATGAACGTCAACTGTCCTTGTTTCTCCTACATATTCATAGCCCCATACTTTATCCAGTAGAAAATCTCTAGTCATAACTCTTCCTTTGTTTCTAACAAGTATCTGAAGCAATTCAAATTCCTTTAGAGTCAAATCAACTTTCTTGTTGTCTTTAACTATCTCATGTTTTTGAAAATCTATATATATGTTGTCAAAATTATATATCTTATCCATATATTGAGTTTTAGTTCTTCTAAGCACGGCTTTTACCCTAGCCACAAGTTCCCTTACAGAAAATGGTTTTGTTATGTAATCATCTGCTCCTAGTTCAAGTCCAAGTATCTTATCTAGTTCTTCTCCCTTTGCAGTAATCATAATTACTGGCATTGTTGAAATTGATTGATCTCTTCTTATTTCCCTACAAACATCATAACCATCAATGCCGGGTAACATAAGATCCAGCAATACTAATTGTGGTACTTCATTTTTTGCTAGCTTTAATGCATCATTTCCATTATTTGCACAAATAACTTTAAATCCGTTATTTTCCAAGTTGAATTTAATAAGTTCTAATATATGTTCCTCATCATCAACTATTAGAATTTTTTCTCCTGACATAAACATACCCTCCTGTATTCCTGTAAAGCCAAAATAATTATAATAACAAAACCTTATACTTTAAAGAAAATAAAAGAAAACATCCTTCCACTATCTTCTTTATGCTTTCTATAAGAAAACAAGTCATATTCATTATTACAAAATGTACATACATTAACATCTTTAATATTGTTCTCAATTAACCCTAAACTTAAAAGTTGTTTTACAATACACTTTTTAAGATCTAATTTTCCGTTTTCATATATATGTATATTCTTATAAATATCAACTTCATAGAATTTTTTCACCGTTTCTTCACCAAAATCGTAACAGCAACTTCTATTGTGTGGACCTATACATACTTTAATATCATCTAAATCTACATCATATTCATTAATTAATTTTTTAACTGTTTTCAATACAATTTGTGATAATGTACCCTTCCATCCACTATGTACCGCTGCAATAACATTTCTTTTTTTACTATAAATAAGAATTGGCACACAATCCGCAGTAAAAACACCAACAGCAACATTAGGCTTGTCTGTTATAATAGCATCTCCATCATGCATTAATCCATCATAAACTAATATATTATCACTATGTGTCTGCTTTAGGTATCCTACTTTGTTTACATTGAACCAGTCTTTTATATTCTCTAAATTATTTAATCCATTTTCAGTATTCATATTGAAATCAAGACCATTTTTTGCTGTTGAAAAATTCATGTTTATATTTTCATCTAAAATTTCAATATACTCAAAATTGTTAATTACACTTTTCATTTTACACCTCAGAATTAAAATTTACCTTATATCAATATATATTTAACGTATCTTTACATTGATTTAACATATATGCGCGTTATTTTTTATTTAATAACCCACTTATTTCTTCCATAAAAGTATTTATATCTTTAAATTGTCTGTATACAGATGCAAATCTCACATATGAAACTTCATCTACCTCTTTTAGTCGTTCCATAATCATTTCTCCTATAACTTCAGATCGTACTTCTGTCAGCATTTCATTACTAAGGCTTTTCTCTATTTCAAAAGCTAAATCTTCTATTTGTTTTCTGGATACTTGCCTTTTTTGGCATGCTTTTATAAGTCCATTTATTATCTTAGATTTATCAAAATATTCTCTACTAGAATCTTTTTTTATTACTAGAATAGGAATATCCTCTATTTTTTCATAGGTTGTATATCTTTTATTACAGTTTAAACATTCTCTCCTTCTTCTAATAGCCATACTATCTTCAGTAGCCCTTGAATCTATTACTTTACTGTCTTCAAATCCACAAAATGGGCATTTCAAAACTTTCACGTCCTTTATATATAATATTTTAAATATATTATACACTTAAAATCCTTTTATCATCAATCCTCATTATTAGATATGTCTTTATAATCCACTAAAATAACGTCTAAACCAATCTTGCTTATTTGTTCCCAAGGAATCTCTATATCATTTTTTTTAGAAAACCATCCAATTTTTTGATTAGGTAATAAAATCGAAATCACCTTATAATTGTTACAGTCAACAACTAAGTCTTTAATAAACCCCATCTTTGAGCCCGTTGAAATATCAATAACTTCCATACTTTTGATATTGTTTAAAGAATGCAAAACCTCTTCCATACTCTCACTTCCTATCTAATTAAATACAATATATTATATGAAAATAGATATCTCAAAATGATTAAAACAAATTTGAGATATCTTATATTTTAAGTGTTATAAATTCTTTTAAACATATTTTCTCATGTGCTTCAAAGCTGTTTTTTCTAGTCTTGAAACTTGAGCCTGAGAAATTCCTATCTCATCAGCTACTTCCATTTGTGTTCTGCCATCAAAAAATCTCATATTTAATATCATCTTTTCTCTACTGCTTAGCTTTTTCATGGCTTCTTTTATAGATATGTCCTCAAGCCAGCTTTCGTCACCATTTTTGTTATCACTTATTTGATCCATTACATAGATGGCATCACCACCATCATGATAAATTGGCTCAAATAAAGATATTGGGTCCTGTATAGAGTCTAATGCAAAAATCACTTCTTCCCTAGGTAACTTAAGTTCTGTTGCAATCTGAGAAACTGTAGGTTCTTTGTTATCTTCACCTATAAGTTTATCTCTTGCTTGAAGCGCTCTGTATGCTATGTCTCTAAGTGATCTACTTACTCTAATAGAATTATTATCTCGTAAATACCTCCTTATTTCTCCTATTATCATTGGAACAGCATAAGTTGAGAATTTTACATTTTGTGACAAATCAAAATTGTCTATTGATTTAATAAGCCCAATGCATCCAACTTGAAACAAGTCATCTGCATTTTCACCTCTATTATTAAATCTTTGTATAACACTTAAAACTAATCTAAGATTACCTTTTATAAATTTCTCCCTTGCAGTATCATTTCCATTTCTCATGGATATCAAAAGTTCTTTCATCTCTTTTTCTTTTAGTACAGGGAGTTTTGATGTGTTGACTCCACATATCTCTACTTTATTGATCATCAATCTTATCAGCCCCTTAAGAAATAATAGCATTTAAATTATTCCCTCAGAAATCTGATTTTATACTAGAGACATCCCTTATAACATTTTACTAATTTCTTTTTTTAATCTTTTTACAATTCTTTTCTCCAATCTTGAAATATAGGATTGCGATATTCCAAGCATGTCCGCAACTTCTTTTTGAGTTTTCTCACTGCACCCATTGAGGCCATACCTAAGCTCAACTATTTCTTTTTCCCTTATTGAAAGCTTTTTCATAGCTAAACTTAATAATTGCTTATCAACTTCATCTTCAATCAGATTATATACGGAATCATTTTCTGTCCCCAATATATCTGATAATAATAGTTCATTCCCATCCCAATCAATATTTAGCGGCTCATAAAATGAAATTTCTGCCCTAACCTTGTTATTTCTCCTAAGGTACATTAATATTTCATTTTCAATACATCTTGATGCATAGGTTGCAAGCTTTATTTTTTTTTCAGGATCAAAGGTATTAACAGCCTTTATAAGACCTATTGTTCCAACTGAAATTAAATCTTCAACTCCAACACCTGTATTTTCAAACTTCCTTGCTATGTATATAACTAATCTTAAATTTCTTTCTATTAAAGTAGACCTTACACTTTCATCTCCAGTAGTAAGTTTATTTACAAGTTTTTCTTCCTCCTCTTTAGTTAAAGGAGGTGGAAGCGCATCACTGCCACCTATATACCTTATATTTTTAACAAAAAATTTAAACTTTACTAATAACCTATTAAAAATCACATTAACCCACATATTAATCCCCCATCTATATAATTCCTCTTGATAGCAATGCATTGTATTCATTTAACTCACTTAATCTATGGTCAGAAAATGCTATTATCATATCTCTACTTGTATAAGTGTCTCCATTGTAAATGTTAACTGTAGTAGGTTTAAATCCAACTAATAGCCCTTTTGAACCATCTATAACCTTATAAGGTATATAAAATTTATTTCCCCCTCCTATTTTTACGTCCTCTAAAATTTCTTTATCTACAAGCATTACTGGTAAATTTGTAGCCGGTTCCCTTAATTCATTTCCTGTATCTAAAAAAGCCTTTACTTTTTTCGCGTTATTGTCAGTAATTATTTCTACATCATAAATAAGTTTTGTTATTTCCTTGCGATCTTTTACATATATTATTAGTCTATGTACTACCATGTATGAAATAAAAAAAGCTATAAGAATATATTTATAAGAAAAGTTTATAAACCCTCCATCAAAAGTTAGACTTTTGCTATTATAGAATTCAATAAAGATACATAAACCTGCTAGCATCATTGAATATATAATAAATATTGCTGTAGCTTTTAAATTTAGGTTTAAATCTTTTTTTCTAAAACATATTATTGTCATTAAACAAGCAACAATAAGCTTAAATATTAATGAGCTAAATATTTTTGGTACAGGATATATTAATGTTAAAACGTATAAACTACCCAAAAACGCAGCCAAAAACATATATCTTAGTTTTATATATATTCTTAATGTTTGTGCCGTTATATAGAGCAAAAAAAAATTAACAATTAAATTTTCAAGTAAAAGTATATCCAAATACACTACCACAATAATATCCCTCCCCATGTAGAATATTATATAACTTATAATTTCAATATTTTGTCATTTTATAATTCACATACTAATTTTTTATTTTCGTAAATTTGTCATGATTTATTAAATAATCTTATTTTTTTTAGCATTAAAATAAAGAGGATGTTTTTAAATGATTAAAATCATTTAAAAACATCCTCTTTATGTATAAAGCCATTAAACTACAACTATTTTTTACTTTGTCTTCTCAAGAAAGCAGGTACATCTAAATCACCATTATCTATCCTAGACGAATAATCTACAGTGCTAGCAACTTCAGCTTCTGGTTTCTTAACCTCATTTTCAGTTCTATTATTTCTAATTGTTGATTCAATTTTATCATTTTCAAATCCAGTAGCTATAACTGTTATTCTTAATTCATCTTTTAAATTTTCATCAATTACTGCACCAAAAATAATATTTGCATCTGGATCTGCGGCTTCTTGAACTATTTGAGCTGCTTCATTAATTTCTAATAGTCCTAAATCTTCTCCGCCTGTTACATTTAAAAGTACACCAGTAGCACCAACAATAGAGGTTTCAAGTAATGGACTAGATATGGCTTCTTTAGCTGCATCTGCCGCTCTATTATCGCCTTTTCCTGTCCCAACTCCCATGTGTGCAAGTCCCTTGTCTAGCATTACAGTTCTAACATCTGCAAAATCTAAATTAACTAATCCTGGTATAGTTATTAAGTCAGAAATACCTTGAACACCTTGCCTTAAAACATCATCTGCATATTTAAAAGATTCTACTAAAGTTGTTTTTTTGTCAACTATAGCTAATAACCTTTCATTAGGAATTGTTACTAATGTGTCTACTCTTTCTTTTAAAGTTTTTATACCAGTTTCAGCATGAATCATTCTTTTTCTTCCTTCGAAAGGAAACGGTTTTGTAACAACTCCCACTGTCAAAATGCCCATAGATTTTGCAATTTCGGCAACTATAGGCGCTGCACCAGTTCCAGTACCGCCACCCATTCCAGCTGTGATAAATACCATATCAGCTCCTTTAATTGCTTCTGATATTTCTTCTTTACTTTCTTCTGCAGCTTTTTGTCCTATTTCAGGATTAGCTCCAGCTCCTAGTCCCTTCGTTAGTTTATCACCAATCTGTATTTTTTGTGAAGCTTGTGAAAGTGCTAATGCTTGTTTATCAGTATTTATAGCAATAAACTCAACATTTTTTAATCCTTCTATAATCATCCTATTGACAGCATTGTTGCCTCCGCCACCACAACCAATTACTTTTATTTGTGCAAATTGTTGAATATCAACATCAAAGTCCAGCACACTACTACCTCCTCTTTAGAAAAAATCTGCAAGAAAATTTTTCACTTTAGTCAAAACGCCTGTGTTTTCATAACGCTTTTTACTCTTTTGTTCCCAAATGCCATTATTTTCTTCCTCATAAAAATCGTTAGATATTTCACTCTGCTTAAATATATCAGATGCATCCTTTACTATCCCAACAGCTACTGCATATATTGGATTAGCTGCACCTACAAAAATAGGAGATCCTATCTTAACAGTTTTTTTGAGTAAATTCTCTGCAAATGGCATCAACCCATTGATTAAAGATAATCCGCCTCCTACAAAGACAAAATTTCTTATTTGCTCATAAAAACCACTTTTTTCAATTTCTTTTTTAATAATAATTATTAATTCTTCAACTCTAGCTTCTACTATTTCATTAAAAAAATCATAGTCTATTGAAGAATTTTCTGTGCTAATTGAAGACTTACTAAAACTTTTGTTTTCTTGTTCAATTTTAGACTTTATTAAGTTAGCACATTTAATTTTTAGCTTTTCAGCTTCTTGAAAGGGAAGCTTAAGTCCTAAGGAAATATCATTAGTTATGTTATTTCCTCCTAGTGGTATTATTGACGTGAAACAAATATTATTGTTTTTGATTATTGTTATATCCATTGTTTCAGCACCAACATTAACTAATGCAGTTCCCATTTCTCTTTCTTCTTCAGTTAATACGACTTTAGATGTAGCTTTAGGTTGTAAGCATATTCCTTTCACATCAACTCCAGCCTTATTGACACTTTTAACTAGGTTAGTTACAACTGTAGTTTTTGCAATTAAAACATCTGCTTCTACTTCTAATCTTAAACCACTCATTCCAACTGGGTCTTTTATATTATCATAACCATCAACTATAAATTGTTTTGGCTCAATACCTATAATCTCTTTATCGGATGAAATTGATATAAGTTTAGTGGCTTCTAAAACTCTTTCAACATCATTTTTCCTTATTTCTCTGTCGTCAGCTGATATAGCTACCATTCCAGTATTATGTACAAGCTCACTTATTCCACCTGGAAGTGATATATAGGCCTCATTTATTTCAATATCAACCATTCTCTCCAGTTTTTCTATACATTCCCTTATAGATTCCGAAGAGCCATCTATATCTACTACCACAGCTTTTTTGAGTCCTCGACAATTTACAGATGTTATTCCTAAAATTGAAAGCTCACCATTCTTGTCTATTCTTCCTGCAGCCGCACAAACTTTCGAAGAACCAACATCTATTCCTACTAAATAATCATTCATACAGTTTTCCCCCCTATAAGAGAACACAAATTAATATATTCAACAGA
Source organism: Clostridium acidisoli DSM 12555 (assembly GCF_900176305.1). Classification (GTDB taxonomy): domain Bacteria; phylum Bacillota; class Clostridia; order Clostridiales; family Clostridiaceae; genus Clostridium_I; species Clostridium_I acidisoli. The sequence continues at coordinate 288,351 of NZ_FWXH01000003.1, read as the reverse complement.
AATTTGAAATTTCCTCTATTTTAAAAGAAAATATTTTTGTTTTAATTAAAATTTTTCATAAATATATTGTAATATAAATAAAAAAGAGGCGAGTATTTAGCTAACCCCTTTTATTTAAACTTAATTCGCTTTTTCTAACTCATCAATATCTACACTTCTAGTATGCTCAGTATGACTCCATTCTTTATCATCTTTTTTCAATATTCCTTGTATAGATATTGGAAACCATGTCAATTGATATATTGGCATAATTATATAATACAAGAATATTTTAAAATCAAGTTTTTTATCCAGTGCTAACAAGCACGGAGTATACAGATATAGAAATGCAGTAAAGATTGCCGTCAAAATCGTAAATGGATTAGTACTTGAACTACCAGCCATGCTTAATGAACCACTTAAATATCCATAAGCATTAATTCCAACTTGAACAAATCCAACAACAGCTACAATACCCATAATTATAAATAATACTGGCTGTACTGTATATATTGCACAATCAATTGCAGTTAAACTTCTGCTTTTAATTCCTTTTTTTAGAAGCTTAAAGAAATATCTGCTCGATACATCTGCATAACCTTGCATCCATCTTCTTCTTTGCCTCCATGATTGTACTAATGTAAGTGGTTTTTCATCATAAACAACTGCATCATGAGCAAACCCTACTTTTTCACCATTGGAGATTAACTTACATGTAAATTCCAAATCCTCTGTAAGACAGGTAGCTCCCCATCCAAGTTCTCTAAGAATTTCAGTGTCTATACATAAACCCGTTCCACCTAATTGACTTGATATTCCCATATTATTTCTTGCAAGTTGAAACATTCTATTATTTTGCCAAAATGATATAGAATAGCAAGCTGTAATCCATGTATCTTTAGGATTTTTACTATCCAAATAACCTTGAACAACTTTATATCCTTCACATAGTTTTTTATTCATTTCATTTAAGAAATTTTTAGAAGCAAGATTATCCGCATCAAAAATAACTACAGAGTCATATTTCTTATCCATTTTAAATATTTTACTAAACATCCATTCCAGCGCAAAGCCTTTTCCTTTTTTATCTTTATCAAATCTCTCATAAACAATGGCACCTTTATCTCTTGCATTTTTCGCAGTGTTATCCTCACAATTATCTGCAATTACAAATATATCATATAGTTCCTTAGGATATTCAAGCCTTTTTAGGCTGACAATAATGTCTGAAATAACAGCCTCTTCATTGTGTGCTGCTACTAACAATGCGAAACTTTTTTTTGGTGCTACTACCTCTAAGTTTTTCTTTTTGTAAATACCAAACAATGAAATAATTACATTGTATAAAGAGTAAGCAAAAGCAAAACCTGTGAATACACGTGAAATAATTATTAAAATATGTACTAGTTCATTCACTGTGATCCCCCCTGAACAAAGTTATTTTAGCATAAAAGTTAAGTAAATGCTATAATAAATTATAAAATTCATATTCTAGTTCATAATACATCTATCAATAGTTATTATACCCATTTTTATTATTAAATAAAATACATTTATCATATTTAATAATAAAGTTTTTATATTATGCATACAATAACCATTTTTGTACTTTATCGTTATTGAAAACTTATAAGGATATTAATTTAGAAGTAAGCTCCTTATCAATACAATAAGTCATCACAGATTCATTTGATATAATCCCAGTTCTATAGAGTTCAGCTAGTGCCATATCCATAGTTTTCATACCATATTTATTTCCAGTCTGTATATGCGATTGTAATTGATGTGTTTTACCTTCCCTAATTAAATTTTGTATAGCAGGAGTATTCATCATTATTTCCAACGCAGCTACTCGTCCATTTTTATCTTCTGTAGGTATAAGTTGTTGAGATACAATTCCTCTAAGTACTGCTGCCAATTGTATCTTTATTTGTTGTTGCTGAAAAGGTGGAAAAACATCTATAATTCTGTCAATAGTCTTAGCTGCACCAATTGTATGCAAAGTTGAAAATACTAGATGTCCAGTTTCTGCTGCAGTTATAGCTATTGATATAGTTTCAAGATCTCTCATCTCACCAATTAAAATAACATCAGGATCTTCTCTTAATATTGCTCTTAATGCGGAAGCATAGGAACTACTATCTCTACCTATTTCTCTTTGATTTATTATAGACTTATTATGTTTATGCATATATTCTATTGGATCTTCCAATGTTATTATATGCTCTTTTCTAGTAGAATTTATTTCATTAATCATAGCAGCAAGTGATGTACTCTTTCCGCTTCCAGTAGGACCTGTAACCAAAATCAGACCTCTTTGAGCATCAATTAATTGATTTATTACTTTCGGAAAATTTAAATCCTTAAGTGCTGGAACCTTAAGTCCAACATTTCTTATTGCAATTGCATCGCTACCTCTTTGTTTGTATATATTGACTCTAAATCTGCCTATACCTGACGCTGAAAATGATGAATCCATCTCACCTTCTTTTTCATAATCACTAAATCTATCTTGTAATAATTCCTTTGCATAATTTTTTGTATAAGCTGGTAATAATTTTTCCTCATCAATTACTTGAAGTTCTCCATTTACTCTAATTACAGGCGGAACCCCTACCGTAAGATGTAAATCAGATGCTTTGTTTTCTAATGTAAATTTTAATAATTCATTTAAAGTTTTCAAAACGAATCCTCCTAGTCATCACTATCGCTAATTATTTTTATTAATTCTTATTTTATTATGTTAACATTATAATTACCCTTTTTAATTATACATCAAACTTTAGAATTAGTAAAATTTAAGTGTGCATAATGATGACTACAATAAAAAATTTAGCAATTCTATAAAAGTTTATTTATTGGCGATGTTGGACTCAAAAGATTTTTTATTTCATTATAAGGAATTTCTATTTTGAATAAACCATAATAATACGGAGTATATTCGTAAACCTGATAATAAATTATCAGGTTATCTTCTGTAAGATAATATTCTTGATTAGGTCTTACTCCACCATATGGATTTATAAGATGGATATTATTTTCTTTAATATACTGATTTGCAATCCTATTTAAAAATTCTGTATAATACACCTTTGAATTAAATAATTCATCAAATTTATATACTTCACCAGTTTTTGTGTTAATTGTTATTGAAGAATACTGTGTAATTCCATGTGCTGCTCTATTAACATAAGTATACAAACTAAACAAAACACTCAAAATATTATTTTTATTTACTCCAATTTCATATGTGCCAAATATTTCATTAAAATCCACTTGTTCCGGAATTAGAACCTGACTTTTAAAAAGATCACTTACTTCATTTACAATTGATTCGTTTATTTTTGATTTTATTATATCATTGTCTAAATTTGATATATATGGATACTTTATATTAAACTTTTGTGGACTTAATTTTTGTTCTTTTAAAATTATACTTTCATTTACATAATATTTGTTTGAATTTCTGTATTCAATGTCATCCATTTTCCTTGAAAAATATGGGCAAATATAAACCATACTATTACCTTCCTAAAAATACTTATTCATTACATAATATTTTAATGTAAAAAATACGTGATTGTATTTACTTAGGTTCTATATTAATAATGTTATTTAAAATATTTAACCACTCATTAAGAGAATTAATTGTTATATCTAAATCTGCAACCTCCATATCTACCGCACTATTTAAAAACATGATATCTAAATATGGAGAAGATGAATCATTTAAAATCACTCTAATGCCTAAATTTTTAAGAAAAGTTTCCCCTTTTATACTGTCGATACATTGAGTTGTACTTTTTAAATCTTCTATTTTTTTATTTTTAATCAACTCACATTTTAAGATATCTTTATAATTGAAGGTTCTATTATATAAATTTGATGAATTAGATTTTTCCCAGAATAAATAATTTATACATTTTTTATTATCATCTATAAAAAAGTATCCTCTATTATTATACCCAGGAATATTTATGGCTTTTGTTACTGTAAAATTATTCTTTTCTATAAAATTTTCAATTAGCTTGTCAACATATCTAATAGCTCTATTTTTAGCCTTTGCTAAACTGTAAGGTGCTACTGCTAAAGCTAAGATAATAATTAAAATTAAATATATCATGCTTTACTCCTCTACCTTTAATAAATATATATAATCAGCTGGTTAAACACTATTTATTGTTATCTTTTATACTCTTATACTCAATTAACGTTAATATTATCATTACAATATCGAAAATAGTCAACAATACAAGCCCTGTAGAATACATAATCGTGCAACGATATATTTGATACAAAATAAACAATATTAAGGACACTACAGTAAGAGGATAAGCCCAAATTTTTCTTTTCCAAAGCATTACAACAAGGATTAATTTTATAATGCCATGAGACATTAAATAAAAGATACCAAAATACTGACCACTCAATGAAAAGTGAGAGCTCAATTTAATAATAAAATTTGCAACTACATCCTTTGGATCTTCTGATAATTCATGCTGTGTTAATAGTGTAACTAGTTTATTTAATCTATTAGGATTCAAAAATATTAATAGTATGCCTCCTATCATCTCCAATACACTATCAATACCTTTTACTAATATTCCAATTTTAAAACTTTTATGAAATATACTATTTTTCTTATTAAATATCATTTTTTCTCCTTAGTGTTTCTATACATGTATTTTATATTAATGTTTATATTTTACCAGACATTTATTAAAGTAACATTAATTATTGGCAAAATAAAAATGTATTACAAATTCTTAATAAACAAAAAATTGCTTTCCCAATTATATAATTTTGTCATTTCAATATATTTTTCTAAATCTACCTTATCATTTGTTTCTAAATTTATAGGTTCTAGCCATACCTGAACGTAATTTTCTTGATAATCTATAATTACATTTATCACTTCATATTCATCAGGATCATCGAAGGCTCCATCAGATATATAATCACCCTTATGTGGTATAATATTGGAATTAAATTTCTTTTGTATTTGTCTAAATCCATTATCAATATCTTTTAAATTAATTTGTTGTATTAAAATAATATCCATACTATAAAAATCGCCTCCCTACAATATTATTATATAAAAAAATAGCACTTAGAATGAACTAAATGCTAAAAAATATATTTAAAAGGGGTAATCTTTAATTGCTATAATTATATATTAGACTACATTTATTTCAGTTATATGTCTGATTTAAATATTAATTGTAAACAATCAATATTTAATTTTTTGCTGCATTTAACTGATTATATAATTTTTTTAAAGCTCTTTTTTCTATTCTTGATACATAAGACCTAGATATACCAAGCATTAATGCAATTTCTCTCTGTGTTCTAGGATTTCCATCATTAAGCCCATATCTCATTAAAATTATAAGCTTTTCCCTTCCTTTTAAACAATTGTCTATTTCTTCATATAATTTTTTCACTTGAATTTTATTTTCAACAATTTCCATTACTGAGTCCCCGTCTAAACTTAAAACATCCATTAGAGATATTTCATTACCTTCTTTATCCACTCCTATTGGATCATTTAGATAAACTTCTCCTTTGGATTTTTTATTGTTTCTTATAAGCATTAGTATTTCGTTTTCAATGCATCTTGCTGCATATGTGGCAAGTCTAGTACCTTTTTTAAAATTATAAGAATCTATAGCTTTTATCAATCCTACAGTTCCTATAGATATAAGATCATCCGAATCTTTACCAGAATATGAATATTTTTTAACTATATGTGCTACTAATCTTAAATTTCTCTCTACTAATACACTCTTCGCAAGTTTATCTCCTGAGCTTAATTTTTCTAAGTAAGTTCTTTCTTCACTTTCTGTTAAAGGTTTCGGAAATGAAGCACCATTTCCAATATAAGCAGTTAAAAAGGTAATATTTCCAAATATGTTTAACAAATAATATATTATAAACACTTAGATGCTCCCTCCCTTAGTGCTTACTAATATATTATGTTTTATTTAATTAAATGTGCATGTACACTAAACTATTTATTAAGTTCTTCTACAATTTTTTTAAATATTGGCACCGCTGTATTCCCTGCCTCTTGATTGTTTTCTATATCCGGAACAAGTATTATGGTTGAATAATATTTATCTTTTATTTTAAAGAATCCTGCAAACCATGCATCTACATGTTTTTCATTCTTATTTTCTATTCTAGTTGATGTTCCAGTTTTCCCACCTACATCATTATTAGGAACATAACCTAATTTACCAGTACCATTTTCACTTGTAAGGACTTGCTCCATTTCCGTTTTTATGAACTTTGAATTATCTTTATCTAATATTTGATTTGTCTCAATTTGTGGTTTGTAAATAATTTTATCATTTTCATCAACATAATCTTCTATTATATTGGGTTTTACATAAATTCCATTGTTAATAACTGTATTTGGTATGCTTAAAGCTTCTAATGGAGTAATCCTAAATTTTTGTCCTATAGATAAGAGACTTAAGTCCCCAGTAGAAAGTGGATCCATATTCAAAATTCCATATTGTTCATAATTTAAGCCTAATACTTTTGAAAAAATTCCTTGGGCTTGTGCATATTTGTATATATTATTAAATCCAGTTTTATTACCTATTTTCATGAACACCTCATTGGCAGATACAACAAAGGCGTCTGTAAGATTGTATGTTGCCTTTTTCCCACTCTCACTATATTTACCATCATCTTGAAAAACATCAGAAGTCTTTATTGACTTACTCTGTAATGCAGCTTCTTCAACTATAGTTTTAAAAATAGATCCTGGAAATAAATATCCATCCTGTATTCCTGCATTTATATTTCCCTTATAATAATCTTTTTGCGACATGGCACGTATTTTTCCTGTATCACTTTCCATAACAATTGCACCTATTTGCTTATAATTATTAAATTGAGGATCTTTTAATATGTTGTCAATCTTGTCATTCATATCTTTATCTATGGTTAATTTAACATTTACAATATTTTCTTGCTTTTTATTCTCAATCTTTGTGAGATTTCCGTTTAAATCACTTTGAAATAATTTTTCTGGATATTGATTATTTTTTATTTTATCATATATTTGCATTTCTAAAGAATCGCTAGCTTTATTTTTACCATTGTTATCTTTAAAATTTGTTAAAATATTGCACAAATCTGCTGCTTTATCTGTATTAACCTTGTAATATGTATATGTGTATATACCGTTTACGCCTTTAATCTTATTAATTTTGTCATAGGTCTGTTCATCTACTTTCCAATACAACTTCACATTTTCATTTTTTATATCATCATTAAATAAATCATACTTGCTATTATAACTTTTTAATGTGTAGGTTAATGCTCTTAAGTTGTACATATTAGTGTCACTATTATTTTTAAGGAAGGTAAATGGATTTATAACTACGTAGTACTCTAAGTCATATTTTAAAAGCTGTTTTCCATTGTAATCCAATATATTGAAATTTATACTAGAAGTCTTTTCTGTAGATGTATTCTGAGCTTGAAATACACTTACGATTTGACTATTATTTTTAATTGATATCAAATATATTTTAAAAATCAATAAAGCGAATATAAGTATAGATAAAACTAATACCATAATACATCTCTTTTTAAAACTATTCATAAAAACACCTCACATAGTCTTAATTCTCGACCAATGTGAGGTGTTTTATTCATATATCTACTTATCTTCTCTAGATAATATTTGTCTAATATTGGCGGTAAGTATATCTATTGCTACAATATCTCTTCCACCTTCTGGAATAATAATATCTGCATATCTTTTAGTTGGTTCAATAAATTGCATATGCATAGGTCTTACAACATTTAGATATTGATCTATTACAGAGTCCACTGTTCTTCCTCTTTCATTTAAGTCTCTTATAAGTCTCCTTATAATTCTCACATCTGCATCAGTATCTACATAAACTTTTATATCTAAAAGATCTCTAATTTCTTTAGAATCTAAAATCATTATACCTTCAACAATTATGATTTCACGAGGTTCTAAAGTAACTGTTTCTTTTTTTCTATTATGAATGGAAAAATCATAGATTGGCTTTTCAACCGATTTTCCACTTATTAGCTGTTTTAAATGATTTACTAGAAGTTCCGTATCAAAGGCATCAGGATGATCATAATTTGTTTTAGTCCTCTCATCGTAAGAAAGATTACTTTGATCTTTATAATAAGAGTCTTGTTCTATCATCGTAATACAACTTTTATCAAACTTTCTAAATATCTCATTTGCTATAGTTGTTTTTCCAGAACCCGTCCCACCTGTAATTCCAATCAAAATAGGATGTTTCATCACTTTGCCTCCTTACTTTTTATAAGCATGTCACCTTTTTCCAAAACATCATTTACTGATATGGAATATATCATTTGCGCAACAGGAGTTGATTCTATTTTTTCATTTTTATTATTTCTTATATCTGTTAATTTCGCTACTATATTATCTCCTTTAGGTTTTAAAATTTCTATTTTATCCCCTTCAAAAGCTTTATTTCTCTGTTTTATTTTTGCTCTTTTTTCTTCTTCATTATATTCTTCAACAATTCCTATAATGTCATAATTTCTTATATATGCTGATGATTCAGTATATTGCTTATTATCTTCACCAAAATAAAAACCTGTAAAATACCTTCTGTGACTTGGTTTAACAAGATAATCCATCCATTTATCATTAAATGTATATTTTTCAGGATCTTTAAAATATTCATCCACGGCTTCTCTATATGCCTTAACTACTGATGCTACATAATATGCACTTTTCATTCTTCCTTCTATTTTAAAAGAATTTATACCTGACGCTACAAGTTCAGGAATATGTTCAATCATACATAAATCTTTTGAATTCATTATATACGTGCCCTTATCATCTTCATTTATAGGATAATATTCACCTGGCCTTTTTTCTTCAACAAGGTAATATTTATATCTACAAGGTTGAGCACATTGTCCTCTATTAGAATCTCTACCAGTCATATAATTTGAAAGCAGACATCTGCCTGAATAAGACATGCACATTGACCCATGAACAAATGCTTCTATTTCGCAATCTTCTGGAAGTTTTTCTCTTATTGTTTTTATCTCATCTAAAGATAATTCTCTAGCTAAAACAATTCTTTTTACTCCTTGTTTATGCCAAAAAATAGCTGATTTCCAATTTACATTATTAGCCTGAGTGCTTAAATGTAATTCTAATTCTGGCACTACCTCTCTAGCAGTCATAATTATGCCTGGATCAGATACAATTACTGCATCAACTCCTAGTTCGTGTAGTTCAATTAGATATTCTTCCAATCCAACTACGTCTTCATTATGAGGAATTACATTTAATGTTACATAAAGCCTTTTTCCTCTTTCATGAGCATATTTAATACCATTTTTCAAATCTTCTGTTGAAAAGTTATCAGCAAATGCTCTTAAGTTTAATTTACTACCACCAAGATAAACAGCATCTGCCCCAAAGTCTATTGCAGCTTTAAGCTTTTCAAGATTTCCTGCGGGTGCAAGTATCTCTGGTTTATTCATTATCTATATTCCTCCTTGTTGTTACTGCGATTCCATCACCCATTGGTATAATAGATGTAATCAATTTATCGTCATTTGAAACTAAGTCCAAATATTTTCTCATTCTTTTAACTATTGTAATTTTTCTTCTTTGCACTAATTCATTATTAGCTACCATTCCTCTAAATAGCACATTATCTGCAACAATTATACCGTCCTTATTTAGAAGTCTTAAACATTCTGGTAAAAAATGATTATAATGTCCTTTACCAGCGTCCATAAATATCATGTCAAATTCATCGTCTAATGACTTTAAAACCTCAAGACAATCACCCTGAAGCACTTCTATTTTATCTTTATATCCATATTTAAATATATTATCACTGGCAATCTTAACCATTTTATCGTCGCGTTCAATTGTTGTAATTTTAGTATTTTTACCTGAATTCATACACATTAATATTGCAGAATATCCTATAGCAGTACCAAGTTCAAGAATTTTAAGAGGTTTTTTAACAGCGACCATAAATTCTAAAAATTTTCCAGTTTCTTTTTGGACTATCGGAACGGAATTTTCATTTGCAAAACTCTCTAGTTCTTTTAGAATCTCTGAATCCTCATTTATAAGACTTTTAATATATTGTTCCATATAATCATAGGTAATTCCGCTCATTAAAATTCCTCCAAACTAATCTCCCTGTAACTTTTTCTTTTCTGCTAAAAACGCATTATAATCAGCAGTAAAATAACTTACACCATTTTCATATGACAAGAAATATAAATAATTTGTATTACTTGGCTCTACTGCAGCCTTTATTGATTTTATTCCTGGACTTGAAATTGGTCCTTCTGGTAAGCCATTAACAACATATGTATTATATGGTGAATTCACCGAAATATCTTTATTATATAACTTTTCTTTATGCTGTCCAAGTGCGTATTCTACTGTTACATTAGATTGTAATTTCATGTTTTTGCTTAATCTATTGTAAAAAACTGAAGCAATTACACTTCTATCTTCATCTTTATAAGCCTCAAGTTCAATTATCGAAGCCATATTAATTATTTTATCATAATCATTTTTATCTATAGTTATTTTATCTTTTTTTTGTAAAAGTGACATTTGATTTTCAAAATGACTTAGCATTAGTTTTATAATATCATTTCCTTGCATACCTTTTTTTAATTCATAAGTATCTGGGAAAAGAAATCCTTCAAGTTTGTATTTCCTCTTGCTGTCTTCTTTAATATATGATGGTGTTTTGTAATCTTCACAAGCCTTTATAAATGCATCCTTACTAATTATTCCACGTTCTTGTAACCTATCAGCAATTTGAGCTAAATTAAATCCTTCTGGAATAGTAACCTTAAGATAATTTTTATCATAAGCTCCCACACTTAAGTCTTGTATAAACTTGTTTAAGCTTATATCCTTAGATAGCATATAAAGTCCCGGCTTTATTACGCCGGGAACTTTATTGTATTTAATATATGCTTTTGAAATAAGTGGGTTATCCATTAAACCTTGTGAATTTAACCTTGCAATTATGCTATAAAATGTATCTCCTTTTTTTACCTCAAACTCCTTATTGTTAGTAACTTTAAATGGATGCTCTAGTGAGTGTTTAACATAAAGTGAAAAACTTAAGGCAATCACAACAAGTACTACAATAATAATCGATAAAATTTTTAATTTATTTTTAGTTTTATACATTTTAAACCCATCCATAACTTAAATTATTATTTACTTATTTCTACTTGATTTTTTTCTTAAATTTGAATCTAATATCTTCTTTCTCATTCTAATGCTCTTTGGTGTTACTTCAACCAATTCATCTGAAGCTATAAACTCTAAACATTGTTCCAAAGTCATATCGTTAATTGGAACTAATTTAAGAGAATCATCTGCACCAGAAGATCTTGTATTAGTTAAATGTTTTTTCTTACATACATTAACATCAATATCTTCTGCTCTTGCACATTCTCCTGCAATCATTCCTTCATAAACTTCTGTAGCAGGTCCGATAAATAACTTACCTCTTTCTTGTGCATTATACAAACCATAAGTTATAGCTGTACCAGCTTCAAATACTACAAGAGATCCTCTGCTTCTTTCAGGAATTTCTCCTCTAAATGGTTCATAATCATCAAGAACATGGTTCATTATACCATTACCCTTAGTATCAGTCATAAACTCATTTCTGAAACCTATAAGGCCCCTTGAAGGAACTTTAAATTCTAATCTAGTATAACCATTTACAGCTGAAGTCATATTTTTAAGTTCAGCTTTTCTTGGTCCTAACTTTTCCATTACAACTCCCATAAATTCTTCTGGAACATCTATTGTAAGGTATTCAATTGGCTCTAATTTCTTTCCATTTTCTTCTTTGTAAATAACCATTGGTTTAGAAACTTGGAATTCATAACCTTCTCTTCTCATTGTTTCAATTAAGATTGAAAGGTGAAGTTCTCCTCTTCCACTTACTTTAAACGCATCAGCTGATTCTGTCTCTTCAACTCTTAAACTAACATTTGTTTCAAGTTCTTTTAAAAGTCTATCTCTTAAATGTCTTGATGTAACGAATTCTCCTTCTCTTCCTGCAAAAGGAGAATTATTAACGATGAATGTCATGCTTAAAGTAGGTTCATCGATATCAACAAATGGAAGTGCTTCTGGGTTAGCTCCATCAGCTATTGTTTCTCCTATGTTTACATCTGAAATACCAGCAACTACTGCTATGTCACCAAGCATAACTTCTTCAGTATCAACTCTTTTTAAACCTTCATAAACATAAAGTGCTGATATTTTAACATTTTGCTTAGTTCCATCTCTTCTTATTAGTGCAACTTGTTGATTTTTCTTTAATGATCCTCTTTCTACTTTACCAATACCAATTCTTCCAACATATTCATTAGCATCTATTGTTGAAACTAACATTTGGAATGGTGCATCTAAATATCCAGAAGGTGCTTTAACATGTTTTATTATTGTATCAAATAATGGTTCCATGTTATCACTTTCATCTTCGACTTCATATTTTGCTATTCCGTCTCTTGCAGATGCATATATTATTGGGAACTCAAGTTGTTCATCATTAGCTCCAAGTTCAACAAATAAGTCAAATACTTCGTTTATTACTTCTGTAGGTCTTGCATTAGGCTTATCAATTTTATTTATAACAACAATTGGTCTAAGCTTAAGTTCTAATGCTTTTTTTAGAACGAATTTTGTCTGTGGCATTGGTCCTTCATATGCATCAACTAATAAAAGAACACTATCAACCATCTTAAGAACACGTTCTACCTCGCCTCCGAAATCGGCGTGTCCAGGAGTATCAACTATATTTATCTTAACACCCTTATGCACTACGGATGTATTTTTTGATAATATGGTTATTCCTCTTTCCTTTTCCAAGTCATTTGAATCCATGACTCTTTCCTCAAGTTTCTCATTACTTCTGAATATATGGCTTTGTCTCAAAAGTGAATCCACTAGTGTAGTCTTACCATGGTCAACGTGTGCTATTATAGCTATATTTCTAATGTCATTTCTTGTAAATAATTCCATGTTTTATCCTCCAACCTAATTTATAAATAATGTATTAATTATTCCGTCGATAGTAACTAACATACTACAAACAAAAATTGGATACTAAATTGTACCCAATTTTTTTTATCACTCTTATTCTAATATTATGTTTGACAAAAGTCAACTTTTTGCATCATTTCATTCCAAAATTAAGATCCAATCCTATAGAATCAGTTAAAATCTTTATAATATCTTGCCAAATTATACTAAATTTTTGCTCTGCAGTTAAAAACTGTGCTACATCCTGGTTCATAGATATTATATTAGAAATATTTTCAAATTTCTTTTTTGTATCTTCACTTAATTGTTTTTTCTCCATCTGCTCATTATATGCTTCGAACTGGATTTTTCTAAAATCTTCGATAATTTTTTGAGCATCAGCATTGTTTTTAATTTTTTCACTTGCTTCTCTGTACTCAGAAACTTCTGGGTAACTTTTTAAGACCTTTGCAAGTTCATGTGCCTTATCATATACATTGTCCATGCACTAACCCTCCTTTTGAAAGCATTAATAACTATACTTCCATTATTATAGGCAATATCATTGGTTTTCTCTTTGTTTTCTCATATAAAAACATTCTTAAGACATCTTTAATATTAGATTTTATTGCAGCCCATTCAGTTATATGTTTTTCTTCACATTCTTTAAGAGCTTTTTTTACTATCTCTCTTGCTTCTTCTATTAAATCTTCTGATTCTCTAACATATACAAATCCTCTAGATATAATATCTGGTCCTGCCATTACATTACCACTTTGCTTTTCAATAGTTACTACCACAGTTAATATTCCATCTTGAGATAGATGTTTTCTGTCTCTTAACACTATGTTTCCAACATCTCCAACACCTAATCCATCTACGAATATCTGACCTGATACTACCGTTCCATTTTTTCTTATGGAATTTCGTGTTAATTCAATAACTTCACCATTATCTGCAATCAATATATTGCTTTTTGGCATTCCAAGTTTAGCTGCAAGTTCACTATGCTGTTTTAAATGTCTGTATTCTCCATGCACTGGTATAAAGAATTTAGGCTTTACCAAAGTGTGCATAAGCTTTAATTCTTCTTGGCAAGCATGACCGGATACATGTACATCTGCTAATGCTTCATAAATTACTTCTGCACCTTTTTTAAACAATTGATTTATAACTTTAGAAACAAGTTTTTCATTTCCTGGTATAGGTGATGCTGAAATTACAACCATATCACCCTCAACTATATTAACCTTTTTGTGTTCAGAAGCTGCCATTCTTGTAAGCGCAGACATAGGTTCCCCTTGGCTACCTGTTGTTATAATAGTAAGTTTTTCATTTGGATACCTGTTAACAGCATCTATGCTAATCATTGTACCTTCATCAAATTTTAAATATCCATATTCCATTGCCACAGCAATGATATTTTCCATGCTTCTTCCTGATACGGCAACTTTTCTTCCATTTTCCTCTGCCGCTTGAATTATTTGTTGTATTCTGTGGACATTTGATGCAAAGGTTGCAACAATTATTCTTCCTTGTGCTTTTCTAAAAATCTCTTTAAAAGTCACACCTACAGTGCTTTCTGACATTGTATAACCAGATCTCTCTACATTTGTACTGTCAGCAAGCATAGCTAAAACACCTCTTTTTCCGAGTTCAGCAAATCTTGCAAAATCCGCCAATTGTCCATCAATAGGCGTATAATCGATTTTAAAATCGCCTGTGTGTAAGATAACACCCATTGAAGTATGAACAGCTATAGCTGTTGAATCAGCTATACTATGACTTGTTCTTATAAACTCTACTGACATAATATCTAATTTTATTATGTCTTTCGGTTTAACACAATTAAGCGTTACTTTACTTAACAATCCATGTTCCTTTAATTTAGATTCAAGTATACCTAATGTTAATTTTGTTCCATATACTGGTACATTCAGTTCCTTTAATACATATGGAAGTGCACCAATATGGTCTTCATGACCATGAGTTAAAAATATTCCTTTAACTTTTTCAATGTTTTTAACTAGATAACTCACATCGGGAATTACTACATCTATTCCAAACATTTCTTCATCAGGAAATTTTAACCCACAATCAATTATTATTATTTCGTTTTTAAATTCTATGGCTGTTATATTTTTTCCAATTTCATTTAGCCCGCCTAAAGCTATTATTTTTATCTTATCTTTTTCTTTACGCATAACTCTACCCTCCTTTTTTTGAATATTTATATTTTAAGTATAAATATTTTCAGCAAACAATTATAAAAGTTCATACCGTTAAATTATCTTACAGGTTATGAATTTTTATAATTTATATTTTAAATTATACAGAGATTAATTTCTCCGCATTCATCTAATTATTTATTTTTACAATCACTGCATAAACCATAAAATTTAAGGCTGTGATTTTTAACTTCAAAATTACATTTTTCTTCTACTATTTTCTCTAGATTTTCAAGTAAATCACCTTCAACTTCTAGCACTTTTCCACAATTTGTGCATATAAGATGATGATGTTGATGGTTTTCATTTTGATGTATAAGTTCGTATCTATTAGAACCATCATTTAAATCCAATTTGCATATTGCTCCCAATTCTTCAAGTAAAAGTACAGTTCTATAAACTGTTGCTAACCCAATTTCAGGACAATCTGCCTTTACAAGTTCATAAATTTCCTCGGCAGTAAGATGTTGCCCTTCACTTTTTATAATTGTATCCAATATAGCTCTTCTTTGTGGTGTTAGCTTGTAACCTTTTTCTTTTAAATTATTTTTTAAATGTTCTATTTCTCCATTTGATAATTTAGGCATATAAATCCCCCACTTCAAAAGCTATACAAAGCAAAATTAAATAATTTTGTATCTAATTTAATTCTCCCTCTGAGAATAAAGCTTCGTATGCTTCACTTATCATATTAAATTCATCATCATCTTCTATAGTATATAAAATGTCATTTCCATCTTCATCAGAATCAATTTTTAATATTATTGCTTCTGTTTCTGTACCTGCATCTTTCG
This sequence comes from Clostridium acidisoli DSM 12555, assembly GCF_900176305.1. Taxonomy (GTDB): domain Bacteria; phylum Bacillota; class Clostridia; order Clostridiales; family Clostridiaceae; genus Clostridium_I; species Clostridium_I acidisoli. The sequence goes on along the minus strand of NZ_FWXH01000003.1, from coordinate 272,269 downwards.
GTGCAACAATGACATATTCTTTATCTTCTAAATCAAGTTTTGTAATAACTTCAAATTCCTGCTCTTTTCCGTCCTCATCTAATAAAGTTATATTTGTTGTATCATTTTCCATGTTTTATTTTTCCTCCATTTTAATACTATTTTAAATATTACAATAAGTTTTGTCAAATTATTAGTTCTATAGACTGTCTAAATAACCTTGCAATATGTAAGTTGCCGCAACTTTATCTACTAATTTTTTTCTTTTTGCTCTAGATAAATCTGCTTCAAGCATAGCCTTATGTGCAGCTACTGTTGTAAGCCTTTCATCCCACATTTTTATAGGTATATCTATTTTTTCTTTTAAAATATCACAAAATGCTAAAACCTTTTCACTTTGTGGTCCTACCGTTCCATTCATATTTTTAGGAAATCCTGCAACGATTGTTTCTACAGAATATTCTTTACATATCTTTATTAATTCATCCATATCAATAGTGATGTTTTTTCTTCTAATTGTGGTTATTCCCTGTGCCGTAAATCCAAGTGGATCGCTAATTGCAATTCCAATTGTTCTGTCTCCTATATCTAAACCTAAAATTCTCATTTTATCTCCTTATTGTATGTAAAATTAAAATAAAAATGCCCCTTAGGGCACTTTTATTTTACATCAAGATATGATTTTAAAACTTCTTCTAATATCTCATCTCTTTCTAGTTTTCTAACTAGAGCACGTGCACCGTTGTAATTTGTTATATATGTAGGGTCTCCAGAAATTATATACCCTACTAACTGATTTATGGGATTATAACCCTTTTCTTTCAAAGCATTATATACCTCAGATAATATTGACTTTGTAAGGTCTTCTTTATTTTTTAGTACATCAAATTGAATGGTATTATCGTTATTGTTCCCCATTTAGTTTTCACCCCTTTATTAAAATGGTATCAACTAGTTATATACATTATAGCTTATTAATTAATAAAAGTATACTATTTTACTAATTTTTCCATGATATTTTGTAAATTTGATATTGCCTCAGATAACTTCTCTGGATTTTTTCCACCTGCTTCGGCCATGTCTGGACGTCCGCCGCCGCCGCCGCCACAAATTTTAGCTACTTCTCTAACTATTGCACCACAATGTACACCTAATTTAATTGCTTCTTTTGTGGCCATAGATATTATCTGTACTTTTCCATTATTGCTGCTTCCAAGTACTACAACAACATTTCCACCAACTTTAGACTTTATTTTATCTGCCAAATCCCTAAGTGAATTTCCATCTAAATCTTTTAGTGATGCTGCTGCAACTTTAATTCCCTTAACTTCATAAACTGATTTTATTATATCATCTTCAAAGTTAGCTGCCAATTTAGACTTAAGTTCTGAAATTTCTTTTTCTTTTTCTTTTAATTCAGCTAATACTAAATCAATTTTACTTAAAACATCCTTTTCAGAACATTTTAAATCTCTTTGAATGTTTTTTAACACTTCATCTTTTTTATCAACTACCCCTAGTGCTTTAAGGCCTGTTACAGCTTCTATTCTCCTTATTCCAGCAGCTACACCTGTTTCTGAAATAATTTTAAATAATCCTATTTCTCCAGTATTTTTTATGTGTGTACCTCCACACAATTCCTTACTGAAATCACCAACAGAAACAACTCTTACAGCATCTCCATATTTATCATCAAATAATGCCATGGCACCTGATTTTTTAGCTTCATCTATGCTCATAACTTCAGTTTCCACTGCTATTGCTTCCATTACTTTTTTATTTACAATAACCTCAACTTTTTTAAGTTCTTCTTCTGTAATAGCTGTAAAATGAGTAAAATCAAATCTAAGTTTTCCATCATCAACAAAGGAACCTGATTGGTGAACATGTTCTCCTAAAATTTCTCTTAATGCTTCATGTAGCATATGTGTTGCTGTATGATTTTTAGATATACTTTGTCTTCTATCATTATTTACAACTAATTTAATTTTATTATTATTTTTTAAAGTCCCTGTTTTAACTTCAACAAAATGCATAATTTTTCCCGAAATGTTCTTCTTACAATTTGTAACTATTCCTTCACAGTTTTCACTTACAAATATTCCAGTATCACCTATTTGTCCACCCATCTCACTATAAAAAGGTGTTTTTTCTGTTATTAAAATTCCTGATTTTCCGTCACCTAAAGCTTCGACAAAATTTTCATCTGCTGCAATTAAACTTACTTTTGTTTCAACTTCTAAGGAATCATATCCAACAAATTCAGTGTTTAAATCTGCTGGTATTTTATCTAAAATACTTATATCTGTACCCATATAAGTGTATTCAGTTCTTGCAGCTCTTGCACGTTCTCTTTGAATCTTCATTTCAGAATTAAATGCGTCAAGGTCTACTTTTGCACCCTTATCTTCTAATATTTCTTGAGTTAACTCTAACGGGAAGCCATAAGTGTCATATAGTCTAAATGCCTTTTCTCCTGTAAGAATTTTCGAATTATTTTTATTCATCTCTTCGATATATTCATTTAAGATCTCTATGCCGCTATCGATAGTTTCACTAAATCTCTCTTCTTCTAACTTAATTACTTTTTTAATATAATCCTTTTTTTCTTTTAATTCAGAATAAGCTCCAAATGAATTTTCTATTACCACATCACATAGTTCATATAAAAATGTTCCATTTATTCCTAGTAATTTTCCATGTCTTGCTGCTCTTCTAAGTAGTCTTCTTAAAACATAACCTCTTCCTTCATTTGAAGGTAATATATCATCACTAATCATAAATGTAGTACTTCTTATATGATCCGTTACTATCCTAATTGAAATATCTGTTTGCTTATTGCTACCATAGCTAACATTAGCCTTTTTACATACTTCATCAAGTATTTTTCTTATAGTATCAACTTCAAATATACTTGTTGTATCTTGCATTACACCCGCAATTCTCTCAAGTCCCATACCTGTATCAATATTTGGTTTAGAAAGTTTATTATAATTACCATCTTCATCTTTATCAAATTGAGTAAATACTAAATTCCATAATTCCACTGCTCTATCTGATTCTGAAGCTTCTATAAACTCTTCTTTGTTTTTAATAATACCTTGACCTCTGTCATAATGAATTTCAGAGCAAGGTCCGCAAGGCCCTTGACCATGTTCCCAAAAATTATCTTCTTTACCTAACCTAAATATGCGACTTGGATCTAAACCTACTTTTTCTGTCCAGATTTTAAAAGCCTCATCATCATCTAAATAAATTGTTACATATAGTTTTTCTTTAGGAAGTTTTAAATTCGCGGTTAAAAACTCCCAAGCCCAAGGTATTACTTCTTCTTTAAAATAATCTCCAAAAGAAAAGTTTCCAAGCATTTCGAAAAATGTACCATGTCTAGATGTTTTTCCTACATTTTCTATATCTCCAGTTCTAACGCATTTTTGACAAGTAGTCACCCTTTTGCTTGGAGGCACTTGAAGTCCTGTAAAATAAGGCTTCATAGGAGCCATTCCTGCATTTATTATTAATAATCCTTTATCATTTTTAGGGACTAAAGAGAAACTAGGCAATCTTAAATGACCTTTGCTTTCAAAAAAGCTAAGATAAGCCTCTCTTACTTCATTCAAACCCATTGTTTTCATAACTATTTCCTCCTAATTTAAAATAAAAAGCTTCCATCTCTTGCTATTTTGCAAGGGACGAAAGCTAACTTCCGCGGTACCACCCTAATTACACATATACTTGTGTCACTTAAAAATCACAGTTCAAGGACTGCTTCAATAAATTGATTAAGAAGTTTTCACCATCCACTTCCTCTCTTTATATATCAAGATATTTACTACTTCCCATCATCACCTTAAAATATTAACTACATGAAGATTATATTTAAAATTTTATGTTCTGTCAACAAAATATGAAAAGAAAGCAACTAGTGTATTTAGTTTCCGTGTACGTGTTCATGTATTGTTTCAGAATGTGTTTTCATTTTCCATACTTCAAGTCCATGGTTCTCTCTATAACTATTTATAGCCTTATGTATAGCTTCTTCTGCAAGTACTGAGCAGTGCATTTTTACAGGTGGAAGTCCATCAAGCGCTTCTGCAACTGCTTTATTTGTTAAATCCCATGCTTCTTCTAAAGTTTTCCCTTTGATTAATTCTGTAGCCATACTTGACGATGCAATTGCAGATCCACATCCAAAAGTTTTAAATTTAACATCTTCTATTACATTGTTTTTTACTTCTATATAAATTTTCATTATATCTCCACACTGTGGATTACCAACTTCCCCAATTCCACTTGCATTTTCAATTTCTCCAACATTTCTTGGATTTCTAAAGTGATCCATTACCTTTTCGCTGTACATCATATTAAACTCTCTCCTTTTCCTTTATGAAATCCTCCCAAAGTGGTGACATTTCTCTTCTTCTTTTAACTATTGCAGGTAGTTTTGAAAGAACATAATCTATATCATCTTCTGTGGTTCCTGCTCCCATTGTAAGTCTTAAAGAGCCGTGTGCCACTTCATGCTTAAGTCCAATAGCTAGAAGCACATGTGATGGATCTAATGAACCAGATGCACAGGCACTGCCTGTTGATGCATAAATTCCGTCAAAATCTAAATCCAAAAGTAAAGCTTCTCCTTCTATACCAATAAAGCTGAAATCTGAATTTCCTGGTAATCTTTTATCTCCTACAGGTCCATTTATCTTTGTGTATGGTATTTTTTCCATAATACCTTCTACTAACTTTTCTCTCAGACTGCTTAATCTTTTAGCTTCAGTATCCATCTCTTCTACTGCGATTTCTATTGCCTTACCCATTCCAACAATACTAGCAATATTCTCTGTACTTGCTCTTTTATTTCTTTCCTGTCCACCACCATGTATCAAACTTTCAAGTTTGACACCTCTTCTTATATATAGTGCTCCAATACCTTTAGGACCATAAAATTTATGTGCTGCCATAGATAACAAGTCAATGTTTAAATCCTCTACATCTATTTTTACATGTCCTACTGCTTGCACTGCATCTGTATGGAAAATTATTTTCTTTTCTCTACATAAATCTCCTATTTCCTTTATTGGCTCTAATGTTCCTATCTCATTATTTGCAAACATAATTGATATTAAGATTGTTTTATCTGTAATAGCCTCTTTTAAATCTTTTAAACTTATAAAACCTTCTTCATCTACAGGTAAATAAGTAACTTCAAATCCATTTTTTTCCAAATACTTGCATGTATTTATTACTGCATGATGTTCAATTTGAGTTGTTATAATATGATTACCTTTATTTTTATGAGCCTCAGCAATTCCCTTTATAGCCCAGTTATCTGCTTCAGATCCTCCGCCAGTAAAATAAATTTCACTTTTATCTGCATTTATAGCCGAAGCAACTTTTTCTCTTGATCTTATTATTGCTCTTTTTGTATCATCAGAAAAAGAATATAACGACGATGGATTACCAAATTTTTCAGTGAAATATGGAAGCATTTCCTGTAAAACTTCTGGTTTTACAAAAGTAGTTGCAGCATAATCCATATATACGCTTTTATTGTTCATTAATTCCACTCCTCATTAGTGCTTAACATTATTATAATCATCAATAATGTCTTGCAACGTCATTGTTTTTGTAACATTGTCTATGCTCTCTTTAAGTTTTGCCCAAAGAAGTCTAGAAGCACAACAGCTACTATTGCTACATACATCTCCATCTAGACAATCCGATATTTCAATAGGACCTTCAAGTATGTCAAATATATCTGAAACCGTTATTTGTTCTGGTTCCTTATTTAAAATATAGCCACCTTGTGCACCTCTTACACTCTTTATTAATTTTGCTTTTCTAAGAGATGAAAACAGCTGTTCCAAATAATATTCAGATATATTTTGTCTCATTGAAATATTTTTTATTGATACAGGTGATTTACCATAGTTTATAGCTAAATCAACCATGGCTTTTACACCATACTTTCCTTTAGTTGAAAGTTTCATTAGCCCACTTCCTTTATAGAATGCTTTAGTAAATTTATATCCGAGTGTTTTACTAAACATTATAAAAAAATAATATCAAAGCCGAGTAAATTTGTCAACAATAAAAACAGGAATAGTTTTAGTTCAAACTATTTAGAAATTGGAAAACACGGGTGAAGGGTTTTCACCTATGCTTCGCGGTGAAAAGACGAAGGGTCGCTAAATCGAGGTGATGGGTTTGACAGGTGCTTTGCTGGTCAAAGGTGATGGGTTTTCCGTGGTAAAAAGCTATGGATGATTATTTTCCTGACTTATTCTTTATTGCAATAACCTCATATATATGCCAGTGCTTATCAATTACATTTCCTTTTTCGCCTACACATTGTCCATCGTATTCCTTTTCCTCGAATTTCTTTATGTTATATGTTTTAAGCAGTTCCTCTATTTCATACTTTCTATGAAAAGTTATATTCTTTGAAATGTTATGCCAATCATCATTAACACCAAAAAAAATTCCTGCAAAAATCCCACCTTCCCTCACTGATTTTTCAATATTAATCCAAAATTTATTGAAATTATTTGGATTACAGAAGGGCAAACTAAAACTTGCATATACAGCATCACAAACTGGGAACTCCATGTTGGTGAAATCTCCATTAATTATACTTAATTTATCCTTGATGTCATGCCTCAATTCCAATTTTCTATGCTCTATGCCATTAGTTACTTTATCAATAGCATTTACAAAACATCCTTGTTCAATAAAATACATGCTATCTGTCCCAGCCCCGCATCCTATATCAATGATTGACATTTCCTTATATAAAAAATTTTTAAGACATATTGCTAAATGTCTTGGCTTATTATCTTTAGTTATTTTTTGGTATCGTCCCCATTCATTATGGCTCTCCATCAATTTTCCTCCCTATATAAAAATTCTATGACTTGCTTTACATTAAAATTAGCCTACCCATTTGTCAATTCATAATTTCAAAAAATAAGTAAAGGGCTATAAATTATAACCCTTTACTATTTTTTATCCTCTTAATGAAGTTTCCCCCATTAAATACTTATCTACAGCTTTAGCAACACTTCTTCCTTCATGCATTGCCCAAACTACAAGTGATTGACCTTTTCTCATATCACCAGCTGAAAAAACTCCATTAACACTTGTCATATAAGCTTCATCTGCTGCAACATTGCCTCTATTATCTAATTTTAGATTTAAATCCTCAACAATACCCTTATGCTCTGGATGTACAAATCCCATAGCAATCAATACTATATCAATTTTTTGTGTTGTTTGTGACTTTTCTACATCAACCTTTGTCATTCTACCATTCTCATCTTTTTTCCACTGTACTTTTACAGCTTCTATTCCGGTAACCTTGCCATCTTCACCAAGGAATTTTTTAGTTTCGATACACCACTCACGTATTGCTCCTTCTTCATGAGAAGTAGTTGTTTTTAATGTTCTTGGAAATAATGGCCATGGCATAGTTTCATCTCTTTCAGTTGGTGGTTTAGGCATAATTTCGTATTGATATACATTTGCAGCACCTTCTCTTATTGAAGTTCCAATACAATCAGAGCCAGTATCTCCACCTCCAATAACAAGAACATTTTTACCCTTCACATCAATAGCTTCCTTAGAAACATCAATACCAGCTACTTTTCTATTAATGTAGCTTAAAAAGTCCACAGCAAAATATATTCCCTTTAATGCCCTTCCTTCAATCGGTAAATCTCTAGGAACTGTTGAACCTCCACATAATACTACGGCGTCAAAATTTTTTAGAAGTTCTTTTGATTCATAATCAAATCCAACATTAGTGTTAACTTTAAATTCAATTCCCTCTTTTTCCATAACATTTATTCTTCTATCTATTATAGATTTATCAAGTTTAAAGTCAGGTATTCCATATCTTAATAGTCCACCTATTTTATCATGTCTTTCAAAAACAGTTACATTGTGACCAACAGAATTTAGTTCTGCTGCCGCTGCAAGTCCAGAAGGTCCAGATCCAACAACCGCAATGTTTTTACCCGTTCTAACCTTGGGTAGCTCAGGCTTTATCCAATTTTCATTAAAGGCCCTTTCTATAATTCCAAGTTCAACTTCTTTTATGGAAACCGCATCTGAATTTGCTCCAAGCGTACATGAACCTTCACAAAGAGCTGGACAAACCCGTCCTGTAAATTCAGGAAAATTACTTGTTAAAGTTAATCGCTTATATGCCTTCTCAAAATCTCCTTTATATGCCATATCGTTAAAATCTGGCATTAAATTTCCAAGAGGACAACCCCATGAACAGAACGGAGTACCACAATCCATACATCTTGCACCTTGTATTTTAATCTTTTCCTCTTCCATAGGAATATGGATTTCTTTATAATCCTTTATTCTTTCCTTTATAGGTCTATTTTTAGCTACTTCTCTTTTATATTCTTTAAAACCCGTTACTTTTCCCATTTTTTCTACCCCCTATGCTCTTAATTCAGAAGCTACATCTTTATTTTCTTCTAAAATCAATTTATAAGCAGTTGGGATTATTTTTTTGAAGAGTTTTAATGAATTATCCCAGTTTTTAAGTAATTTCTCTGCTTTTTTACTTCCAGTGTATTTATAATGATTGCTTATCATGTTATACACTATCTCTGAATCTTCTTCATTTAGTTCATCTATATCTATATCACTGTTTTTGATTGTATTGTAAATATTATCTTCCTCATCAATTATATAAGCAGTTCCCCCACTCATACCAGCCGCTAAATTTCTTCCATACTTACCTATAACAACCACAGTTCCGCCTGTCATATATTCACAGCAATGATCTCCAACACCTTCTACTACAGCTGAAGCTCCACTGTTTCTAACTGCAAACCTTTCTCCAACTTTTCCATTGATGTAAAGACTTCCTTCTGTTGCACCATATAATATAGTATTTCCAGCAATTACATTTTCATCTTGCTTAAAAGATGCTTCCTTAGGTGTTTTAATTATTATTTTTGCTCCAGATAGTCCTTTTCCTACGTAGTCATTTGCTTCACCTTCTAATGAAAGTGTTAATCCACGAGCTCCAAAGGCACCAAAACTTTGTCCAGCTGAACCTTTAAAATTAAAACAAATAGTATCCTCTTTTAAACCAGCATTACCATAAATTTTTGCTATTTTTCCACTTAACATTGCTCCTACAGCCCTGTCAACATTTTTGATTTCAAAATCAGCCTGAACATTTTTTCCATCATACAATGCATTTTGTGATATTTTAATCAACTTATAATCCATAGAAGTTTTTATACCATGTTCTTGCTTTTTAGTGCAATATGGTTTAATTCTACTTGGCATATCTGGTTTATACAATATTTTTGAAAGGTCTATTCCTTTTGCTTTCCAATGATTATTTCCATCTTTAACCTTTATTTTATCTACTCTTCCAATCATTTCATTGATTGTTCTAAACCCTAATTTTGCCATATACTCTCTAACTTCCATTGCTAAGAAAGTCAAGAAATTTACAACATAATCTGGTTTTCCTTTGAAATTTTTTCTAAGTTCTGGGTCTTGAGTTGCAATACCCATTTCACATGTATTAGAATGACAATTTCTAAGCATTGTACATCCAAGTACTACTAAAAGTGTTGTAGCAAATACATACTCTTCTGCTCCTAGAAGTGCTGCTATAACTATATCTCTTCCAGTCTTTAACTGACCGTCTGTTTGAAGAACAACTCTACTTCTTAAATCATTTAATAAAAGTACTTGTTGAGCTTCTGCTAAACCAATCTCCCATGGAAGTCCTGCATGCTTTATTGATGAAACAGGTGAAGCTCCTGTACCTCCATCATGTCCGCTAATTAAAATTGCATCTGCATGAGCCTTTGAAACTCCTGCTGCAACTGTCCCTACACCTACCTCTGATACTAACTTAACATTAATTCTAGCATCAGGGTTAGTACACTTTAAGTCATATATTAATTGTGCTAAATCCTCGATAGAATATATATCGTGATGAGGTGGTGGTGATATTAAATCTATTCCAGGTGTTGAATGTCTAACCTTAGCTATAGCTGGGTCTACTTTTTTACCTGGAAGTTGTCCGCCTTCTCCTGGCTTTGCACCTTGAGCCATTTTTATTTGTATTTCATCTGCATTTATAAGATATTCAGCATTTACTCCAAAACGAGCAGACGCAACTTGTTTTATGGCACTTCTTTTCCAATCACCATTTGCTGATTTCTTGTATCTTTTTGGATCCTCTCCACCTTCTCCACTATTACTCTTTCCACCAATTCTATTCATAGCAATGGCAATAGTTTCATGTGCTTCTTTACTAATTGAACCAAAAGACATTGCTCCAGCACAAAATCTTTTAAGTATTTCACTTACAGGTTCTACTTCGCTTATTGGAATTTCATTTTCTGTTTTAAGCTCAAACATACTTCTTATTGTGCAAAGATGTTTATCTTGATTATTAATAAGTCCAGAATACTCCTTAAACATTCCATAGTTATTCATTCTTGCGGAAACTTGAAGTTTATATATAGTATCGGGATTAAATAGATGGAATTCACCATCTTTTCTCCAAGCATAATTTCCACCAACATCAAGCTCAGAAACTGGTTTTCTTATTTTATTAAAGGCATTTTTATGTCTTATAAGAACTTCTTCAGCAATTGTTTCAATTCCTATGCCCTCAATTCTTGATGGAGTTCCTGTAAAATGCTTATTAATAAATTCAGTCTTTAAGCCAACGGCTTCAAATATCTGCGCTCCGTGATAACTTCTAAGAGTTGATATTCCCATTTTAGAAAGTATCTTTAATAACCCATGATTAATTGCATCTATATAATTATATATAGCTTCATCATAAGATAGTTTTTTGATTTCGCCTTCATTTACAAGTTGTTTTATAGATTTATATGCAATATATGGATTTACAGCTGTAGCACCATAGCCAAGAAGTAATGCCATATGCATAGTTTCCCTTGCTTCACCAGTTTCAATTATAAGAGAAACTTTTGTACGTGTCTTTTCTCTGATTAAATGGTGGTGAACAGCTGCTACGGCTAAAAGGCTTGGAATAGCTGCTTCATAAGAATCGCCAAATCTATCACTTAATACAATTATATTGTAGCCTTCATTAACTCTTTTTGAAGCTCTTTCACATATTTTTTCAAGTGCCTCCTCAAACCCTTCAACTCCTGTATCATATTTAAAAGTTATTGGAATAGTTGTAGTTTTAAAATCCTTATTACTTAATCTTTTTATTTTTGACATGTCTAAGTCACTTAAAATAGGTGAAGATATTTCAATAAATGGATTTTCTAAAACTTCTTTATTTAATATATTTCCTTGAGCCCCGATATAATTAATTAATGAAGTTACCATTTCTTCTCTAATTGGATCAATTGGTGGATTTGTAACTTGTGCAAAAAGTTGCTTAAAATATGCAAATAAATTTTGTGGTCTATTTGATAAAACTGCTAGTGGAGCATCATTTCCCATGGAACCTAATGGTTCCTTTCCTGTACTAGCCATAGCTTTTAATATTATTTTCAAATCCTCAAGAGTATAACCAAATGCTTGTTGCCTTTCCTTCAATATTTCAGGTATTATTGTTGTATCTTCTTCTGTTCCCTTAAAATCACTCAACACAAATTTACTATCATCTAATGCTAATTTGTAGTTATAACTATTACATATTTCTTTTTTAACTTCATCATCACTAATGATTCTACCCACTTTTGTATCAATAAGGAATATCTTTCCTGGTTCTAATCTTCCTTTTTTCTCAATCTCTTCTGGTGCAAAATCTAATACACCTGCTTCTGAAGAAAGTACAACCATTCCTTTTTTTGTTATTACATATCTTGCTGGTCTTAAACCATTTCTATCTAACACTGCACCAACTTGAGTTCCGTCTGTAAAAGTAACTGCTGCTGGACCATCCCATGGTTCTATTAATGATCCATGATATTCATAAAATGCTCTTTTTCCCGCTTCCATTTCTTCATTTAATTCCCAAGCTTCTGGAATAAGCATCATCATTGCATGGGCTGGACTTCTTCCATCCATAACTAAAAGTTCAAACATATTGTCTAAAGATGCAGAATCACTTCCATCTGGATTTACAACTGGGAAAACTTTCTCAATTTCATCTCCAAATACTTTTGATTCAAGACTTCCTTCTCTAGCATTCATCCAATTTCTATTTCCTCTAATAGTGTTTATCTCTCCGTTATGTGCTAAATATCTAAATGGCTGAGCTAAATCCCAAGTAGGAAATGTATTCGTACTATATCTTTGATGAACAACAGCAATTGCACTTTTAAAGTTAATATCATTTAAATCCATGTAATAACTTTTTATTTGGTCCGGCAATAATAATCCCTTATAAACTATTTTTTTACTAGAGAGACTGCAAATATAAAATCCTTCTGCATCTTTATCTAATAATTTTTTAACTTCACTTTCTGTCCTTTTTCTTATGATGTATAGTCTTTTTTCAAACTCTTCCTCAGTATCACAATTGCTTCCTATAAAAATTTGTTTTATTACAGGTTCTGTGCCCTTAGCCGTTTCACCAATTAGTCTGCTATCTCTTGGAACGTCTCTCCAACCTAATAATTTTTGATTTTCTTCACTAACAACCCTCTCAACTATTCCTTCACATTGACTAGTTATAGTAGTTTCTCTTGGCAAAAATATCATGCCAACACCGTATTTACCACTCTTAGGTAGATCTATCCCCAAATTATCGCACGTTATACTAAAAAATTCATGTGGTATTTGCAGCATAATTCCTGCACCATCACCAGTTTTAGTATCTGAACCAACTCCACCTCTATGTGTTAAGTTAATTAATATTTCTATTCCCTTCTTAACTATATCGTGTGACTTCTCTCCCTTAATGTTTGCTATAACACCAATACCACAGTTGTCTTTTTCCGTTTGCGGATCATATAGACCTTGGCATTTTGGATAACCGTTACTCATACTCATTTTTTACCCCCCTAATATTTAAATTATCTGTAGATCACATGAAAACGTACTTATATAACGTTTTATAATCTGTAGTTAATTCATAAATATAAATTTTAATGTATATAAATTGATATTTATATTTCAATGTATTTTAACAAAATATTATTATTATATATTATAAGTGTATTTTTGACGCTTTTCAACTTAAAACTTGCAATTTTCAATATTAATATTTATTTATGTAAATTATTATTATTATTTATTTTACAGTGCCTAAATATAAAAATCTATTAACAAACTCATTGTAATTAATGCAATGTATAGTTTTTAATTATTCACATCATGGTGATTATGCCAAAAATCGGAAATTATACATTCATCATTTTTATTTGGAATATTTATTCTTTTAATATCACTCCATCCCACAGGCATAATATTTTTATATTGCCTTTCCCTGTATCTTTTGTCCATAAGTACTACAAATCCCCTATCACTTTCCGTTCTAATTACTCTTCCGGCTGCTTGAAGAACTTTGTTCATACCTGGGTATACATATGCATATAAAAATCCTTCTTTATTATTTCCACTAAAATGTTCTTTGATTATATTATTTTCTAAACTAATTTTAGGTAATCCTACCCCAATAATAAATACACCTATTAATTTCTCACCAGCCAAATCAAGACCTTCACTAAATGCTCCTCCTAAAACAGCAAATCCTAGAAGAGTTTCTTTATTTTTCTCAGAAAATGCCTTTATAAACTGCCCTTTATCTACTTCATCCATGTTACTTTTTTGGTTAATAATTTTTATATGTTCAGCTTTATGTTTAAATATTTCTAATACATTATTCATGTATTCATAAGACGGAAAAAACACAATATAATTTCCTGTTTTTTTGCTAATGCATCTATGTATCGTTTCTGCTATTTTTTTATAGGAATTCTTTCTCTCTAAATATTTTGTAGATATATTGTCATCTAATAATAAACATAGATTGTTATTATCGAAAGGGGACTCAAAGTTTGCTTTGTATGATTCGTCATTTCCACCTAATAATTTCATAAAATAGTCCATGGGTGTTAGTGTTGCTGAAAAAAATACTGCTGATTTTACTTTTTTTAAAAATTCACTAAGCCTTACAGAGGGATCAATACAAAATATTTTTAACTTTAAATCATCAAAATTATTCTCTGTATAAGTTACATACTTTTCATCAAAATACTCATAAGTTCTAACAAAAGCTGTAGCTTTAAAGTAAAAGTCAAGTATATTTTCATCTATCTCTGATTCTTCATCAACTTGAAAATGTTTTTCTGCTTCTTTTAGAAAATTATTTAAAGGTTTAATTATTTCTTTAGGTGGAGTTTTTTCAGTAATAAAATCCACCTTTTGGTCCGTACACGCATTTCTCATTTTTATCATAGTAGAATTTATTTTATTTAACGCTTTACTTAATGCTTTAAAATTTTCTTTTGTCATATTTTTAAGATTTAAAATTTCCTTTTTATAGAGTTCAGCTGAATACATTTCACGTGATCTGTCAATTAAATTATGCGCTTCATCTATAAGTAAAGCATAATCACCTCCATCCTCCATAAAAAACCTTCTTAAATATACCCTTGGGTCAAAAATATAATTATAGTCGCATACAACAACATCACACCAATTAGTTAGGTCTAATGAAAATTCGAATGGACAAACCTTGTGCTGCTTAGCGTATTTTTGAATTATCTCCTTTGTAAGCAAATCTTCATCCAAAATACTTACTACAGCTTCATTTATTCTATTAAAATGACCTTTTGCATACTGACAAACCTCTGGATCACAGTTTGTTTCCTCTTTAAAGCATACCTTGTCTTTAGCAGTTACAAACACAGCTTTTAACTTAAGTCCATTATGCTTTAAAACATCTAACGCTTTTTTTGCTTCATTAGCAGTTGTTGTTTTTGCTGTTGTATAAAAAATTTTTGATATTAGCCCTTCCTTCAATGCCTTAATAGAAGGAAAAATAACACCCATGGTTTTTCCTATTCCTGTTGGTGCCTTTACAAATAATTTTCTGTTTTCCATAATTGTTCTATAAACAGCTACTGAGAATTCCCTTTGTCCTTTTCTGTAGTTATTGTATGGAAACTTCAACTTTTCTATAGATAAATTCCTTTCTATATGTAATTTGTTTTTAAATTTTGCTAAGTAGATAAATTTATCTATAATATCATCAAAAAAGTTTTTAAGTTCTAGTATTGTGTTCTGTTTTGAGAAATACTTTATATCTCCACTATCCATTTGATAATAGGATAATCTAGTGAAAATACTATGTCTTTCAAAATTTAAACAATAAAAGTAAGCGTAACAATTCACCTGTGCCCAGTGAAGCAGATTATATTCTTCGTCTATATTTTCCAAATCGTTAGTTGTTGTTTTTATTTCATCTATTATTACATCAGAATCCTTTGTTATTACGCCATCGATTCTACCATTTATTTCTATTTCAATATTATCTTTTATTACAGTATGAGATATGCTTACTTCACTTGTATAATTTTCTTTTGAATTCTTTTGAATCTTCTGATGAGCTTTAATGGCCTCAACATTTCTATTAGTACCCGAAAAACTTGAAACTAAATCTCCATATCTTAAAACCAGTTCAATTAAATCCCTAACGGATATTTTTATTTTATTTGAAATTCCCATAATTTTTAATCCTGATCTTCTTCATAGTATTTTTTGTTTTTAATCTCACTGGGAAAATACTGCTGCTCAACATAGTGCCCAGGATAATTATGTGGATATTTATAGCTAACTCCATTTTCTAGATTTTTTGCGCCCTTGTAGTGAGCATCTCTTAAATGAATGGGAACTCTATATTGCTGATTTTTAGCATCTTCAAAGGCAGCATCAACAGCGCATATAACAGCATTGCTCTTTTTTGCTTTGCTAATGTATATTATTGCTTCTGCTATAGGAATTCTTGCCTCAGGCATTCCTATAGTCTGTAACGCATTCCATGCTGCATGAGCTATAAGCATAGCCCTCGGATCTGCCATTCCTACATCTTCTGACGCATGAACAATAATCCTTCTTACAATAAATTTTGGATCTTCTCCGCCTAAAATCATTCTTGCAAACCAATATAATGCAGCATCCGGATCTGATCCCCTCATGCTCTTAATAAATGCCGATGCCATATCATAATGATTATCACCAGTTTTATCATAATTTATTACTCTTTTTTGCATACATTCCTGTGCTATTTCCTCATTTATAATAATTTTTCCTTCATTATTTTTATTAGTAGACAACACTGCAAGTTCCAAAGCGTTTATGGCACTTCTTGCATCTCCATTAGAGAGATCTGCTATATATTTAAATGCATTGGGTTCTATATCTATTTTTAAAAATCCATACCCTCTTTCTGAATCATTAATTATGTTTTTTAAAATATTAATGATTTCATCTTCAGATAGGTGTTCTAGTTGAAATATTTTAGATCTACTTAAAAGTGCTCCGTTTATTTCAAAATATGGATTTTCCGTAGTTGCACCAATTAATATAACTGTTCCCTTTTCTACTGCATTTAGAAGTACATCTTGCTGTGCACCTCTTTTTAAAGCATGGATTTCGTCAATAAAAAAAATCGTCCTCTTTCCGTACAATTTTATTAATTCGTCTGCTTTATTTATGCATTCTTTTATATCTTTTACTCCAATAGTAGTAGCATTTATTTTTACGAATTCACATTTTGTTTCTTTAGATATTATAGTAGCTAAAGTTGTTTTTCCTACTCCTGGAGGTCCATATAATATTATTGACGTAAGATTATCAGTTTCAATTAATCTTCTAAGTAATCTTTCTTTTCCTATTATTTTTTCTTGACCATAAAATTCATCTAAATTCCTTGGTCTCATTCTCTCTGCAAGAGGTTTATTGGCTGGATTTTTATCCATAGCCATAGTAAATAAATCCAAATTGGGTTACCTCCTTGTATTAGCTTTCATATATAAGACTCATTTAATTTATACTATAACATATATTATACAATATTAGATTGCTGAATTAAACGTTGTTCTTACCAGTAAAATTCTTTAGTCTTTGCTTTGCAATTTCCTTACATTGTTGACTTAAATAAAAAGATGTCCCAAAATTATTTTAACAATTTTAAGACATCTTAATTTTAATTTCTTCTTACTTTTTTAACAGCAATAACTATTGGTACTGTTATAATTACCGCAGCAAATGCCTCTGGAAGTCCATTAGTAAGTGCTACAGCCAAAATTCCCTTTCCAGCTGCAGAAGAACTAATCTTCATACGCGTTGCATATTGCTGCAAGTACAAGATATATATCATCCCAAGTACACCAACTGTGTTAGTAATTGAACCCATTGCAGCTCCAACAGCAGTTTTTACAGTCTCATTTTTTATAGGTATTAATTTGTACGCAAAATATGAAATGATACCAATTAATATTCTAGGAAATACCGACACTAATGGATTTATAAGTGCAAATGATAAAAGTGTTGGTGTCGTCATATTTTGTATTATACTTGATACTCCAAAAATTAGTCCTATGCACATTCCAACTATTGGCCCTTCAATTATTGCACCAATAATTACAGGTACATGCATTATTGTGGCTTGAAGTATTGGAAGCTTAATGTAACCCCAACCAGTTATTCCAAGCATAATGGATATACCTGAAAGCATTCCTATAACCGTAAGCTGCCTAACACCAATTTTTTTACGTGATAAATTTTCATTTTTCAATTTTTCTTCCTCCATTCTCATTCCGTTGGCATTTGAAAAATAGACTTAACATACTGCCATGCTATTTTTTAATATGCCTAAGGATACAAGTCGAATAATATTATTATAATTTCCTAGGCTATTTTACCACGGGTATAATAAAATTGAAATAGTTTTGGCAAAGATAACATACCTTTGTACAAAATAATATATCCATCATTAATGTCCACTTACATTTCCTGTTTCTCTGCATTTTCTTTCAACCTTAGCAAATACCATACTTCCAATAACACAAAATACTACCATTAAAATCAATGTAAATAGTAATTCATATTCTAATGGCATTATAGAAGCTTGATTTATTAAAATATTTCTTGCTGAATCATTAATGTAGGTTAACGGAAAAATACATGCTAACATAACTAAGGCCCTTGGCATTACTTTAAGAGGAAAATACCCTCCTGATACTGCGCTCAAAAATGCACTAGTTATATCAATTATTCCATTTGCCTGCTTAGCTAAAAGAACTAAAGAAGCTATCATCAGCCCAAATCCAAGCATAGCAGCAATACCTGGTAATAAAAATATCATAACTTTAAATAAATTAGGAGTTATATTAAATCCAAAAGCGAAATGTGACACAACACCTGTAATGATGTTTTCTACAGTTACAGATACAAAGGAGAATATAGACCTGCTGAGTAAAAGATTTATTCTATTCACTGGTGCGCTCCAGTTTGACTCAAGCACTCCCTGCATCATTTCATCTTTAAGTGAAAATCCAATGTTCCAAAAAGTTACATTAACATATGCTGATACCATATAACCAATTACTAAAAAACCAATATAATCAGAATTTCCCATGTAACTAGCGAATCCACTTATTTTGCCATTTAAAGAAAAAGCTTTTCCCATAAAATAAAAAGGTGTTAACCATATTATAGGGTCTACAATTACTTGCAAAATGTTTAATGGATATCTAAAATACATCTTTAAGCTTAACATAAATCTAGCTCTTGCAGCTATTAAGTTTCTTTCTATATTCATTATTTTCCCCCCTAAAAATTATCTAATGAACCTGTCATTCTAACTTTTCTATTTATAAGCATAAAACAGATTCGTCCAATTATAAGATATATAATTCCTTCAAAAAGACATAAGCTTATATCTGGTAAAGCTTTTAGTAGTGTTCCCCCGTTTAGCATTATAGTTCTACTAGCAGATATTCCAAAAGTAAAAGGTAAAAATTTAGCTGCTGACTGCATCCAAGTTGGCATAACACTTATTGGAAAACTAATTCCACAAAGTATCATTATTAATCCTCTAACCAATTGAACCATAGAATTTGTTTCTTTAACCCAGAGAACAAGACTTGCAAATATGGAACTTAACCCATAAACACCTGGCATAAGCACTATAAAAACTACACACCAAACAAGTACATTACCTGTAAAATGTACTCCAAAAATAAATCGATACTCTAGCATAGATACGATTATTGATATTATTCCTTGGACTATACTTACTACTGAACCGCCTATTAATATATCGAATTTATGAATTGGACAAAGCCAATTTGATTCTAAGGTTCCCCTATTTTGTTCATCCCTTAAATAAGTTCCAAAGGACCACATAGTCATATTTGCCCACATGTATATCATTGTTCCAATAACTATAAACCCAATAAAATCATTTGTTCCTGTGGCACTTTTATATGCTGATAAACCTTGATTACTAGTTCCAGCCATACCATAAGCACTTAAAATATACATTAATGGAAACATTGCTGGCCAAATTAATAATTGAAGTAACCAAGAAGGATATCTTAAATACTGTGAAAGGTCTTTTTTAGCTATAGTACTTATTGTTCTAATTCTATTCATGCACTCACCTCATCTTTGAGTTTTTTACCTGTGAGCCTTATGAATACATCCTCTAACGAAGGTGCAGGATTTTCTACACTTCTAATACTATCTTTTAAATTTTCAGGTGTATCTAAAGCTATGATTTTTCCTGTATCTACTATTGCAATTCTATCACACAAAAAATCAGCTTCTTCCATATAATGAGTTGTAAGTAGAACCGCTCTTCCTTCAGTTTTTATATCAAGTATTATTTCTCTTAAATCACGTGCAGAATTTGGATCAAGCCCAAGTGTTGGTTCATCTAAAAGAACTACTGGTGCTTCTGGAATCAATGCCTTACCAAGAGCTACTTTTTGCTTCATTCCTGTAGAATACTTCTCTACTAATTCATCAGCTTTTCCCGAGAGTCCAAGCCTTCTAATAAGTTTTTCTGCTCTACGCTTTGCCTCTTTTCTGTTACAACCATATAAGGCTGCAAAATATTCAAGATTTTCTCTACCTGTAAGCTTCCAATATATACTTCTATCTCCAGCTAAAACAGTGCCTATGTTTTTTAATGCTTCCATAGGATTTTTATCAACATCTAATCCATTAACTTTCACATAACCGCTTGTAGGCCTTAAAAGTCCCGTTATCATCTTTATTGTAGTAGTTTTTCCTGCCCCATTAGGTCCTAAAAGACCAAAAACCTCTCCTTTTTTAATCTCAAAGCTTACCCCATCTACTGCTTTAAATTCACTTTTTTCAACTACTCTAAACATCTTTCTTTTTTTAGATATAAAATATTTTTTTAGCTCCTTAACTTCAATAGCCATGTCCATATGGTTAACCCCCTCAAATTATAATTTTTGTTATAAACATAGCGTAACATAACATTGTTACGTTGTAAATATATTTTACATATTTTCTCTATCTATAGATCAAAGTCAGTAAAAGAAATGTGCCATACTACACATTTGCATTATGGCACACTTCTTTTACTACATTTTCTGAACATTTGATGCTTGTGGTCCCTTAGGTCCATCAACCACATCAAATTTTACTTCTTGACCTTGACTTAAATCTTTTCTCTTCCCATCCTCCTTTATTGCTGAGTAATGGACAAAAACATCATCTTCTCCTTCAACTGAAATGAATCCAAACCCTTTTTCATCATTAAACCACTTTACTGTTCCTAATTTCATTTTGTTTGCATCATCGTACAGTTCCTTCTGATTAAAATTTACATTTAGAAATCACCACACTATGACTGCCTCCCTTCTCAAATTTG
This sequence comes from Clostridium acidisoli DSM 12555, assembly GCF_900176305.1. Classification (GTDB taxonomy): domain Bacteria; phylum Bacillota; class Clostridia; order Clostridiales; family Clostridiaceae; genus Clostridium_I; species Clostridium_I acidisoli. The sequence goes on along the minus strand of NZ_FWXH01000003.1, from coordinate 251,451 downwards.
TTTTTACATTTATATTATTTTCAAAATGCTATAAAACATTCACATTATAATTCTTTACAATAATCCAATCAATTTTTCATATTTTTATAATTTATTGACTAAATAATACATAAGTTGTAAAATTTATTTAGGAATAGTTTGATAATTAAAACTATTTTTAATTTATGCAAAATAGTTATTATAAAAGCCAATACTATGTGATATAACAGGAGGTAACACTATGAATTTAACAAAGGAAAGACTTAAATCAGATTTTAAGAAAAAACTCATGAACCTCTACGCTGAAAGTATTCCGGACTCTTCGAAATTACATCAATATCTCGCTTTAGGAGCCCTAGTAAAAGAATATGCCTCTGAAAAGTGGATGGATACAAATATCCAATACAATAAGCGACATGTTAAACAAGTATACTATTTTTCTATGGAATTTCTTATTGGAAGACTTCTTGGAAGTAATTTATTGAACCTAGGTATAACGAGCTTATGCAAAGATGCACTAAAAGATTTAGGTATTGATTTGCATGAAATTGAAGAAGTGGAGAATGATGCTGGCCTTGGTAATGGTGGTCTTGGAAGGCTTGCTGCATGTTTTTTAGATTCCATGGCTTCAATTGGCATTCCTGGACATGGTTGTGGTATTAGATACGATTATGGACTGTTTGAGCAAAGAATAGTTGATGGATATCAAGTTGAAATCCCCGATAATTGGCTAAAAAACGGTAATGTTTGGGAAGTAAAAAAAGAGGACAAAGCCATAGTAGTGAAATTTGGCGGAAAGGTTATTCCAACTTTTGAAAATAACAGACTCTCTTTTAATTACCAAGATTACGAAGCTGTCTTAGCTATTCCATACGATACTCCTATTATTGGATATAAAAATAATACAGTAAATACATTAAGACTTTGGAGCGCTGAAACCATAGATAAAGACTTCGACCTGGAGTCTTTTAGCAGAGGTGATTATACTAAAGCTGTAGAACACAAATATTCAGTTCAGTCAATTTCTCAAGTTTTATATCCTGATGATACTAGAGTCGATGGTAAAATTTTAAGATTAAAGCAACAGTATTTTTTTGTAAGTGCCGGAATACAAAGCATAATAAGAAGATATAAAAAAGGTAATCTGCCCATGTCAAGATTTGATGAATTTATTGCGATTCATATAAATGACACACACCCATCAATAGCCGTTGCAGAACTCATGAGATTACTTCTTGATGAAGAAGGTATGAGCTGGGATGAAGCTTGGAAAATCACTACAAATACAATTGCTTATACCAATCATACTATAATGAATGAAGCTCTAGAAAAATGGCCTATAGAAATGTTTAAAAAACTTCTTCCAAGAACCTTTATGATTATTGAAGAGATAGATAAAAGATTTTGTAACGAAGTTAATGAAAAATATAATGATTTACAAAAAGTACATGACATGGCTATTATTTCGAATGGAAATATTAAAATGGCCTATCTTGCAATTGTAGGAAGTCACTCTGTTAACGGAGTCGCTAGGCTTCATACAGAAATACTTAAAAATAGAGAGCTCTCTAACTTTTATGATTTTTATCCAGATAAGTTTAATAATAAAACAAACGGTATAACCCATAGAAGGTGGCTTATTAAGTCAAATCCTAAGTTGTCAAACCTAATCACCGAAACAATAGGCAATGATTGGATTCATAATCCAAATAAATTAATAGATATTCTTCCATATTCAAAAAACCCTGTTTTTCAAAAGAAAATTTATGATATAAAGCAAAACAATAAGATGGATTTTGCAAAACACGTAAAAGATCATTATGGAATAGTTATTGATCCTAATTCAATATTTGACGTACAAGTTAAAAGACTGCATGCCTATAAACGTCAAGTTTTAAACATTTTTGGAATTTTAGATTTATACTATAGGCTTAAAGATAATCCTAATTTAGAAATAACTCCAAGAACATATTTTTTTGGAGCAAAAGCAGCACCTGGATATTATCTAGCTAAGCAAACAATCAAATTAATAAACACCGTAGCAGCTAAAATCAACAATGATTCGTCCATAAATAATAAAATTAAAATTTTGTTTCTTGAAAATTATTCCGTGTCTCTTGCAGAAAAAATTATTCCTTGTGCAGATGTAAGTGAGCAAATATCCACTACAACAAAAGAAGCTTCTGGAACTGGGAATATGAAATTTATGATGAATGGTGCCATTACTATAGCTACTCTTGATGGTGCAAATGTTGAAATGAAAGATGCTGTTGGCAATGATAATATTGTTATATTTGGAATGGAGAAGGATGAAGTTATGTCACTTGAGAAAAATAAGACTTATCATTCTTCTGACTATTACAATTCTGATAGCAGGCTAAAAAGAATAATTGATAATTTAGTGAATGGTTCTTTAAATGTTCCTCCATCAGAATTTGCTGATATTCACAAATATTTAATAGCAAATAATGATGAATACTTCGTATTAAAAGATTTTGATTCTTACGTGCAAGCTCAAAACAGAATTGATAAATTGTATAAGGATAGAGCAACCTGGATGCAAATGTCAATTTCAAATATTGCTCATTCCGGTATTTTTTCTAGTGATAATACTATTGAACAATATTCAAAAGACATATGGAAAACTAAAAAAGTAGATATAAATATATAGATAAAAAAATAGAAATAGTTCTCGAATCAGAACTATTTCTATTTTTTTATCTACTATTTACCTGAAGGAAAATATTGATAATAATAACATTGTATTCTTCCATTGTATAATTTTCTATTCTTGTCTGATTTTTTACCAAACAATCGTTGAAAATCCTTATGTGGTGTTATTACAAAAACCGACCAATTATCTAAATGTGAATACAAATTTCCAAAGTCTTTACAAATCTGATCAACTTCTCTTGCTTCTCCAAGTCTTTCTCCATAAGGTGGATTTGAAATAATGTATCCAAATTTCTTTTTTGAGGAAAACTCCTTAAGCGGCATTCTTTGAAAAGAAACAAATTGGGATACACCAGCTTTTGCTGCATTATCATTTGCTGTTCTAAGTACCCAGCTATCAATATCAGAAGCCAATATTCTGAATTCTTCTTTATTTATTGCCTTTCTAGCTCCTTCTCTAACTTGTTCCCACATTTTTTTATCTGCACCCGGCCATGTTTCACATACAAAACTTCTATTAAGCCCTGGTGCCATATTTTTTCCTATCATTGCAGCTTCAATTGCAATAGTTCCTGATCCACAGCAAACATCTGCAAGTTGATGAGATGGATTCCATTTACTTATGAGTACAAGTGCTGCTGCTAATGTTTCCTTCATTGGTGCTCCACCTGAATTTTCTCTATAACCCCTTTTATGAAGGCCTGCACCTGATGTATCAATTGTAAGAGTTACCACATCTTTTAATATAGCAACTTCAATTTTATATTCAGGTCCATCTTCTGGAAATAAATCTCGCTTGTACTTTTTTTTCATTGATTCAATAACAGCTTTTTTAACTATAGATTGGCAATCTGGTACACTAAACAGTTTTGATTTTACAGATTTCCCCACCACATGCATAAAACCATTTACTGGTATTATATCTCCAAAGGGAACTGCTAAAGTTCCCTGGAAAAGTTCTTCAAAACTTTCTGCTTTAAAACTAGTTAATTTTATAAGTATTCTCTCGGCTGTTCTAAGCCATGTATTTGCAATTGCAATATCCATCTCATCCCCAGAAAATGTAACCTTACCGTCCTCAACCTTTAAATCTTCATAACCAAGACTTTTTAGTTCTTTTCCAGTAATGGCCTCAATTCCGAAAGTAGTGGTTGCAATTAAAGTGTAATCCATATATATTTTCTCCTATCATTTAAAATCAATAAATCTATTCAAATATATTTATAATATTTTCAAAAACGTCCTTATTTTCTTCTATTTTTTCTTTTCCACCTAATACACATATATAGTTTTCTTCCATACATTTATCTATTATTGTCTTCATTTCTTGAATATCTTCTATTTTTGTATCTAAGACCTCTTCTCTCTCTTTTTGAAGAAGCTTTTTGTCTAAGTTGCTAATATAAATTGCTACTTCTCTTTCACATATCATAGAATTTGAAAGAGGTGTATCTAATGAATTTATGGTACCTAAAATGTATTTAGTCATTTCCCTTTTATCACAAGTAAACTTTTCTAGATGTTTTGCAAATTCATCATAAACCTTTATAGTCTCTATTATATTAGGATCTCTATAAGAACATATTGACATATTACCATTTCTTCTAAATGATATAAATACTCCATAAGCTCCGCCCTTGACTCTTATATTATTCCACAAATAATCATAATTTGCTATAGTTCTAAGCACTAAAAATTTTCCTGTATAACTAAATCCAAATTTAGAATAATTGTTTCCTTTTGCAACGTATTGAACATTTGATGATGTAACCAAAGCTTCATTCTTTTTAGATGGTGTAAATTTGTATTCTTGTTTCTCATAAGTTTCTGATCTAAAATCTTTTAACACCATATCTTTAACTTTTGGTATTAGTATTTCATAATCTTCTTTAGCTGAACCTATGCTTATTATTAAGTTTTTCCTATTAAATATAAGCTTTGAAATTTCTCCTAATTTAGTAAAAATCTCATTAACTTTATTATCAAAGTCCTTATGAATTTCTAGTAAAAATTCATAAAAAGATAATCCATTTACAAGTTCATTATATTGTGAGACATTCGAATAATATGAATTAAGCCTAGTTCCTACTATTCTTACACTTCCACTTACGATAATCATTTCCATTCTAGATTTTAATTCATAAAATGCCTCTCTAAATCGATCTTTATTTTCAAATTTAGTGTTGTTAATTATTTCTTTGAATAGTTCAATTAACTTTTCTGACTTTTCATGAATACATTTTCCTCTTACTATAAACTTAGGATAATATTTATCTATATCATTTGCATCTGAATATAAATCCAAATCAAAATCAATTCCGCCAGTATTAATGTTTATAACATTAGAAAGACTTTCGTAAGAATAATTTTTTGTATCCATTTTACTTAGCAAATATGAAAGAAGGGTAATGTATGGAATATCTTCTTGTTTCACATTACCTGCGTCAAAATACATATCTACATAATTAATTCCGTTAGTGTCTAATTCATTATATAATACTTTATAATCATCTTCATCATATATTTTAGTATTATATGTTTCAGCTTCTCTATTAACATCACTTATAGTTAGTAATGGTATTTTTAAAAGATCCTCTTTTTTATCAGGTAAAGATTGCCTTTTAACTAATTCATCAGCTTCAGCTATAATTTGTGATAATTGTTCTTTATTAAGACTAGCTTTATATTTTTCAAGTTTTGTTTTTTCCTCATTAGCTATTTCTTTCGACAATCCATTTTTAGGTACAACTGAAAACATTAGACTGTACGGATTGTTAAGTAAATATTTTTCTATTAAACTTTCAAAATATCTATTCTCTGAATTTTTTTTGATCTTTTCTAAATCATTCTCAAATTCTAGGTTTTGAAAAGTCAAACCGTTATGTAGCACACTATTCATTACTTTTTCACAGTATACAAGACCTCTTGGATATGTGCTATAGTCTCCTTCTCTTAAATCAAATTCTTTTGAATTTATAACTGCATCAATTAAATCTTTGTCTATCCCATTTTTTACTATGTCCCTAAGCGTATCAAATACAACTTTTTTGAATTTATCCTTTTCAGCTTCATTAGAATTTTTTATTACAATACTCATATATGTTTGAAGAATACTGTTATTGTACATTCCAAAGGCATCTTTACAAATATTAGCTTTAACTATAGCATTTTTTAATGGTGACGCTGCTGTTTCAAGTAGAATATCCTCTAATAAATCAAATGCTAAATATAATTCCTTATTTGTTGCATCACTAATAACAAAATTAAGACTTAAATATGTTTTATCATTTGCATCTTCTGACTCTGAAATAGGATAAAAGACAGATTTTTCTTTCATTTCCTTAAAAGCTTCTTGTTTTTTTATTTCAATTTTTTCATCAATTTTTTCAAAATTACACAAATAATTTTCATCTATAAATTTTAATTGATCTAAAATATCTAATTTTCCATATAAATAAATATAACTATTTGATGGATGATAATATTTTTTATGATAACTTAAAAATTGTTCTCCTGTAAGCTCTGGTATGTTCATAGGATTTCCACCAGAATCATGACTATATGAAGTATCTGGAAAAAGATTTGAACTTATTCCTCTAAATAAAAGTGATTCAGGTGAAGAATATACACCTTGCATTTCATTATAAACTACACCTTTATAACTTAATTGATCATTGTCTTTGTTATATTCATAATGCCAACCTTCTTGTTTCATAATCTCAGGATATTTATATATATTTGGATAAAATACGGCGTCTAAATACACATCCATGAGGTTTCTGAAATCCTTATCATTTTTACTTGCTATTGGATACATGGTTTTATCAGAATATGTTGCTGCATTAAGGTAGGTATTGAGTGACCCTTTAGCAAGCTCTACAAAAGGCTCCTTTGATGGGAATTTTCTAGATCCACATAATACCGAATGTTCTAATATATGAAAAACTCCTGTACTATTATCTGGTAGTGTTTTAAAACTAATTGCAAAGACTTTATTATCATCTGAATTTTCTATGTTTATCAGTTTTGCTCCACTTTTTTCATGTAGAAAGACACGTCCAGTAGAACTTATATCTTTAATTTGCATTTCTTCAATTAATCTAAATCCATTATAAATCTTATTAATTTCATAATTCATAGATTTTTGGCCCCTCTCTATATAGTAAGTTAAACCATATAACAATATAACTAGATAAATGTATTATAATTCTTTAACTTACTTAATTCAATATACTGAATTATATTATATATTTATTCTTCTTAATAAATATTAATTTATACAAAAAATATTTCTTGCCTGTTTGAATTTAAATATAAACTTTGCTAAAATGTGATTTAGGGATACACACGGAGGTTAAAACATGGATAATTTTAGAGTTGAAAAGGATATGCTTGGTGAAAAAAAGATATCTAATGACATATATTATGGAATCAATACATTACGTGCTATAGAAAATTTTAATATAAGTAAGAAATCGGTTAACTTTGAACTTATAGAAGCATTGGTTCTTGTAAAAAAAGCCTGTGCACTTGCTAACAAAAAGCTGAATCAACTTGATGAAAAAAAAGCTGATGCAATTATAGAAGCTTGCAATAGAATACTTAGTGGTGATTTTTTAGATCAATTTATTACTAACTCACTTCAAGGTGGTGCTGGAACCTCTACGAATATGAATGTAAATGAAGTTATAAGTAACATTGCCATAGAAATTCTAGGTGGTAAAAAGGGTGAATATAACATTGTCCATCCAATAGAAGATGTGAATATGTCACAGTCAACAAATGATGTATATCCAACTGCACTTAGAATTGCGTCCATAGGACTTTTAAGAAAAACTTCTGAGGCCTTTAGTCGTCTTCAAGATAGTCTTCAAGATAAAGAAAATGAGTTTTCACATATTTTAAAGCTCGGTAGGACTGAATTAATGGATGCACTTCCTATAATGGTAGGTCAAGAATTTGGTGCTTTTGCTCGTGCTATATCTAGAGATAGGTGGAGACTTTATAAAGTTGAAGAAAGACTTAGAGAGGTTAATATTGGCGGCACTGCTATTGGTACTGGAATGAATGCCTCTCAAAAATACATCTTTTTAGTTACAGATATACTTCAAAACTTAACTGGTCTTGGCCTCTCAAGAAGTGATTTTCCAATTGATACAACTCAAAATATGGATGTATTTGTAGAGGTGTCCGGCCTTTTAAAATCTGCCGCTGTGAATTTAATTAAGATGTCGAATGACCTACGACTTTTAGGTAGCGGTCCTAAAGGCAGTATTGGTGAACTCATTATTCCTCCGGTACAAACTGGATCTTCAATTATGGCTGGAAAGGTAAATCCTGTGATTCTAGAAATGATAGCTCAGGTTTCTATGAAAGTTATTGCAAATGATACTGCTATAACTTTAGCTGCTTCCAGTGGACAACTAGAACTTAATGCATTTGCACCACTTATTGCAGATAGCCTTTTAGATTCTCTTAATCTTTTAGAAAATGGGGTTAACATATTAAATGACAAATGTATTATAGATATTAAAGTTGATTTAGAGCAATGTAGAAGTAATCTAGAAAATTCAACTGCTCTTGCAACTGCTCTCGTTCACTACATTGGATATGATAGGGCTTCTGAAATTTCAAGGAGAGCTATTTTAGAAAATAGAACAATTAAGGATATAATAGAAAGTGAAAACTTAATTGATACCGCTTTGCTTAAAAAGATATTAAACCCTTTCACTTTAACAAGTCCTGGTATTCCAGGCAAATAAAACATTATGGATGGTGTATATATGAGTAGTTTAAATGAAACTCCTATGTCAAATAGGATACATATAGCCTTGTTTGGCAAAACCAATGTTGGTAAATCAAGTATAATAAATGCCCTTACAAATCAAGATATATCACTTGTATCAAAGGTTAAAGGTACAACAACTGACCCAGTATACAAAGCTATGGAGCTTTTACCCTTAGGTGCAGTTGTATTTATCGATACTGCTGGTCTTGATGATGAGACAGAGCTTGGAGATTTAAGAAAGAAAAAGACCCTTGATGTTTTAAACAAAACCGATGTAGCTTTAATAATTATAGATTCTAATGAAGGTTTAACTGACTTTGATTTAGAGATAGCTACTAGAATCAAAGAAAAAAAAATCCCCATAATAGGAGTTCTAAATAAAATTGATTTAGTAAATTTAGAAGAAGATGAAATTTTAGATTTTGAAAAAAAACTTGGTTTTAAACTTATCAGGGTATCTGTAAAAAATAATATTGGTATTAAAGAAATAAAAGAAAACTTAATAAAGTCATGTCCTAATGAAGAGGACAAATTTAAAATTGTAGGTGATTTAATATCTCCTGGTGATTTTGTTATACTTGTAACACCAATTGATAAAGCTGCTCCTAAAGGAAGACTTATTTTACCACAACAACAGGTTATACGTGATGTTCTCGAAAGCGATGCTATTTCCATTGTAACTAAAGAATATGAACTTAGAGAAACTCTCCAAAACTTAAATAAAAAACCAAACCTTGTTATAACTGATTCACAGGCTTTTTTAAAGGTAGCTGCTGATACGCCAAAGGATATACCTCTAACTTCATTTTCCATACTTTTAGCAAGGTATAAAGGTGATTTAAGTGAACTCGTACGTGGTGCTTTTGCTATTAAAAAACTAAAGGATGGAGATAAAGTTCTTATTGCCGAGGCATGTACGCATCATAGGCAATCAGATGATATTGGAAAAGTAAAAATACCAAGATGGTTAAGGCAAATGACAGGTAAAGATTTACAGTTTGAGTTTTCTAGTGGATTTTCTTTTCCTGAAAATTTAAAGGATTATGCTCTTATTGTTCATTGTGCTGGTTGTATGCTTAATAGGCGTGCTATGCTTCACAGAATATCAGAAGCAATAGATGCTGAGATTCCAATAGTAAACTATGGAGTATTAATTGCTTATGTTCAAGGTATTTTAGAAAGAACACTTGCGCCCTTCCCTGCTGCAAGACTTGAATTAGAAGAAGAGTAAATGATACGTCATAATATAAAGAAATTACAGAGTAATAGTGAAGGTTTTTAACGCTTGCTTCTCACGTTAAAAGGTGAAGTGTTTATGGATAAATTCATAAAGGCTAAGAAAATTTTTCCTCCTACGTCAAAAAAATAATGAATTTAAATTTATATGTCTTAATATTTAAAGACAACTCTACTATGTATTTTAACCGTAGGTTTTGCTTTTGGGCGTAGCCCTTGGTTTTTATATAACAGTTAATTGGGAACGTGCATAGATTTGTGTAAATTCAAATCTATGTATGTTTTTTATATATAACTAACTGTAAAATGTGGAGGATATATCTCCATCAATAATATCTAAAATTACCAATAATGTAATGGATACCGCCATTGCTTGGCAAAACAGAACACTAAATGAGGTATATCCTTATAAGTATATGTTGAAGCTTTAAAGCCTTAGACTCAGCCTGGGGAGGCAAATACCTAATAATATAAAGCCGCTATACCTTCTCAGTATTTAGTAATAACCTAAAAACAAAAATTACTATAGGAATATTTTCCCATAGTAATTTTCGGTTAAATCTCTTCTCTTTTATTCTAATTTACACAGAACCATATACGTTCTCAAGTATATTGACATTCATTTTTAACCTGTTACGTAAGTAACTTCTCTCACCTTTGACGATTTTAGCCTCGTCAACTCTTCCATCTAGCCGAAGGCTTTCTTTAATCTTTTTATCTAGCTTTAGCTATGATAAAATTCTTTAATCTTTGCTTTGCAATTTCTAACTATTAAGAATTATTTTAATTCAGAGTATTAAGAATTCATTTCTTTCGAAAGCTTTTGTATTTCTTCACTTTCGTTGTACTCTTCAAAAGTCATCTTTCTATCTATTATTCCCTTTGGTGTTATTTCAATTATTCTATTAGCTATTGTGTCAATAAATTGATGGTCATGAGATACAAATAATACATTTCCTTTAAAGTCAATTAATCCATTATTTAAAGCTGTAATTGATTCTAGGTCAAGATGGTTTGTTGGTTCATCTAAGATAAGTAAATTAGCACCGCTTAACATCATTTTTGAAAGCATACATCTTACTTTTTCTCCACCAGAAAGCACATCTGCAGTTTTTAATGCCTCTTCTCCAGAGAAAAGCATTCTTCCAAGGAATCCTCTCACAAAACTTTCTGTCTTATCTTCTGAGAACTGTCTTAACCAGTCAACTAGACTCAAATTAACTCCATTAAAAAATTCTGAATTATCCTTTGGGAAATATGAATTTGTTATTGTAATTCCAAACTTAAATGAACCACTATCAGGCTCAAGTTCTCCCATTAATACTTTAAACAATGTGGTTTTTGCTATTTCACTTTCACCTACAATTGCTATTTTATCATCTTTGTTTACAATAAAACTTACGTCATTGAGCACTTTAATTCCATCTACAGTAGCGCTTATATTCTCAACATTTAAAATATCATTTCCAGCTTCTCTTTCTGCTTTAAATCCAACAAAAGGATATCTTCTAGTAGACGGTTTTATATCATCTAAATTTATTTTATCTAAAAGTTTCTTTCTTGAAGTTGCCTGTTTTGCTTTAGATGCATTTGAGCTAAATCTAGCTATAAATGTCTGTAATTCATTGATTTTTTCTTCTTTTTTCTTATTTTGATCTTTTGCCATCTTAAGTGCTAATTGACTGGATTCATACCAGAAATCATAGTTTCCAACATAGAGTTGTATCTTTCCAAAATCAACATCTGCCATGTGAGTACAAACACTATTTAAAAAATGTCTATCATGAGATACAACTATAACTGTACCCTCAAAATTTATTAAAAACTCCTCTAACCATTCTATTGAATCCATATCTAAATGGTTTGTAGGCTCATCAAGAAGAAGTACATCTGGATGACCAAATAATGCCTGAGCAAGAAGTACTCTTACCTTCTCTGGTCCACTTAGTTCACTCATTGTTTTATAATGTTCTGATACAGGTATTCCAAGTCCCATTAAAAGTGTTGCTGCTTCTGATTCAGCCTCCCAACCATTAAGTTCTGCAAATTCGCCTTCAAGTTCTGAAGCTCTTATACCATCTTCATCAGAAAAGTCTTCTTTTGCATAGATTTCATCTTTTTCAGTCATTATTTCATAAAGTCTTTGATGCCCCATTATTACAGTTTTTAATACTTCATATTCATCAAATTGAAAGTGATCCTGCTTTAAAACCGTAAGTCTTGCTCCAGTAAGAAGGCTTACATCTCCAGTGTTAGGTTCTATTTCTCCAGATAATATCTTTAAAAAAGTAGATTTTCCAGCTCCATTTGCACCAATTACACCATAACAGTTACCTGGTGTAAACTTTATACTTACATCCTCAAATAATTTTCTACCACCATAACTTAGACTTACATTTGTTGTACTTAACATTAAAATACCATCCTTTTATATTTTTAATTGTTTACAATTATTTTTCACGTTCAAACTACAAATCATTATAACATAAGCTACAATATATATGGAAGATTAAAATTAAGTTCTATAGCAATACCTTTAACTACCTATAGTTATGTGTTACAATGTATAGACGTAATAAAATACATATAGTATTTTAAAGGAGGAAAACAAATTTTATGGTTGAAATAGGTAAGTTCAACAAACTGACAATTTGTAGAAAAGCAGATTTTGGATATTTTTTAGATGCAGGAACAGGTAAGACAAGTGATGATATTTTACTTCCTACTAAAAGTGCTTTAGGTGCTGATATTAATGTTGACGATGAAATAGATGCATTTATATATAGAGATTCAAAGGATAGGCTTATTGCCACAATGAAAAAACCTTATGCTGAAGCTTATCAGCTAGCATATTTAAAAGTGGTATCTGTAACAACAATAGGTGCTTTCGTTGATTTTGGTTTAGAAAGAGATTTATTTGTACCTATAAAAGAACAAAATTATTTATTGGTTGAAGGAAATAGCTATTTATTTTACGTATATGTAGATAAAACTGGTCGACTTGCTGCTTCCACTTTTATAGAAGATTACATTGAAAACACCGAGGAATACATTGTTGGAAAAGACGTTGAAGGAGTTGTCTATGGTTTTCAAACCAATGGAAGCGTAATGGTAGCTGTAGATAATAAGTTTAAAGGTGTCATTTTAAAAAATGAGTATTACGACAGAATCGTTCCTGGTGAAAAATTAAAACTAAGAGTAAAAAAGCATTTTGAGGATGGGAAAATGTCACTTACAACAAGAAAAGCTCCTAAGGATGAGAGACTTGAACTTGAAGATGTCATACTTAAATATCTGAATGATAATAATGGTTTTATGCCATACAATGACAAGAGCTCTCCTGAGGATATAAAACATGTTTTTCATCAGAGTAAAAACTATTTTAAAAATGCGCTTGGCGGATTAATGAAACAAGGACTAATTGTTCAAGATAAAGATGGTACAAAACTTAAATAGATAGTATTTCTAAAAACAAAAACTTGTTAAGTTGAAAATCTAAAGTAAGAAGAACATTCTTTACTCTAAATTTTCAACTTTTTTTCATAAATTAGTTTTTTAATTCAAACCTATCTTTATTGGACAATGGTCTGAGCCCATCACTTCGTTTAGTATTTCTGCTGAATTTATTTTATCTATTAAATTTTCTGTTATAAAAAAGTAATCTATTCTCCAACCTACATTTTTTTCTCTAGCTTTAAATCTGTAACTCCACCATGAATACTTCACTTCTTCTGGATGAAGTTTTCTAAAAGTATCCACATATCCTTCTAAAATAAACTTATCCATCCACGCTCTCTCTATAGGCAAAAATCCAGAATATTTTTCATTTGCTTTGGCATTTTTGATGTCTATTTCATTATGTGCTGTATTGTAATCTCCACAAATAATAAGTTTTTTCCCATCTGATTTTAAAACATTCAAATAATCTAGTAAAATATCATAAAATTCCATCTTGTAATTTAATCTTTCCTCATCTTTTTGTCCATTTGGAAAATATATATTGAACAAAATAAACTCATGAAATTCAGTAATTAATACTCTACCTTCTGAATCAAACTTTTCTACCCCTATGCCATGTTTAACTGACAATGGTTTTTCCTTTGAGTACGTTGCTACACCACTATATCCCTTTTTTTCTGCAAAAGAAAAATTAGAATAATATCCTTCTATATTTTTAAGTTCATCTGTTAATTTATCTTCTTGAAGTTTTGTCTCCTGTATACATAAAATATCTGGAGATTTATCACTTATAAATTCAAAGAATCCCTTTCCACTGATAGCTCTAAGACCATTCACATTCCAAGAATATATATCCATTACCCTTACACCTCTCTAATTAATTTAACTGTATCAATACAAAATTTATACAACTAAAATTTTTATTATCATATAATATATTAGTTATTATAACATTACAGAAACATATTTGTAGTCATGTTTTTTGTAAATCTTTTTATTCCTACAAAGAGGTGAAAATAGTGAACTTATTTGATTCAATATCACCAGATGAACTTACATTACTATCAAGCATTATAGCAATAGCAATATCCAAAGGCAAAAGTCCTGATGATATTAATGTTCTAGGAAACTTCATAACAAATTTAGGTGCATCATTACTTACAATAGCTGCTCAAGAGCAGTACTTAAATTCAAAAGAAGAAAAACGAAAACAGATAATAGACCTTGAAAATCAAATTGACAATTTAAAAAAAGAATTAGGGTGATAAGATGCTTAAAGATAATTTTTATACCTTTGGTGAATATATGAAGAAAGATAATCATACTCTTACTGCTTCTATGGAAGATTATTTAGAAATGATTTATAGACTCTCTTTAAAAAGCCATTTTACTAGAGTACACGATCTTGCAAAGGCTTTAAATGTCCAGCCACCCTCTGCTACAAAAATGATTCAAAAATTATCTGAGTATGATTTAATTCATTACGAAAAATATGGAATAATCACTTTAACGGATAAAGGTATAAATGTTGGTGCATTTCTTTTGGACAGACACAATACAATTGAAAACTTTTTAAAATTACTTGGTCTATCTTCTACACTTTTAGAACAAACTGAAAAAATAGAACACACTTTAAACAAGGACACATTGGATTCCATAAAAAATTTAATTAACTTTTTAAATAGTGATGCTTCCCTTATAACAAACTACAGAAATTTTTGCAAAAAATAATTAAGAGCTGATAAGATAAACTTTCAACTCTTAATTAATATATTTTTATCCTAGCTTCATGAAGCTTCCACAATCGGTACATTGAGCAGTTTTAGCTTCTGCTTCATGTTTTACCACTTGAATCTTATCTAAAGTGCAGTATCTATCACCTTTTGCATTATATTTACATTCAGTTACTGTACAGGCAATACTACCATTATAATTTCCTGTTGATTCTTTACCTTGAAAATCCATTTTTATCACCTCGCCTTTCATAACAAACATTATTATTAGCAATAGATGATTTTTTATACTTTGTTAATTTATTTTTTCGTTAATATATTTAAATAAAATCTCTTTCATTTTGTCCATTTCCTCTGTTCTTGGAAGTACCTCAAAAGTCTTCTCTATGTATTTTTTATTTATAATTTGCTTAAGGGATATATTATAGTTAATGTCAAAAATCCAAGTAAGTTTTATTAATCTCATATCATTTCTATTTTTTATATATTTATTGCTTGAATTTTTGCCATTCATTATATCAACCATAAATTCACTTGAATATCCTTTAGTATTAGGCAAATCATGCTCTATTGCAGTATTTTTTTTATCCTCGGGTTCTTTATAATAGTCTGTAACCACCTTGTAAATATCAAGCTTGTCAGCATCTCTAATAATTTTTGAAAACAAGCTGCTTTTTTCATCTAAATCTTTCTCTAGTTTAAATAGATTATGATTTTCTATAGCTTTAAAAATACATTTTTGATCCTCTTCTTTCAAATTTGAAAGCACTTTCTCTTGCTTTAACACTTTAATACCTAACAAAGCATGATTTTCTGAGATTTTGTCATTGAAGGTTTTATATTTCTTAAATTGTTCAAATCTTCCTATATCGTGAAAAAGTGCTGCTATTTCAGCAATATTCTTATCGTGCTCATTAATTTTTATGTCTCTTGAAATCATGTTTGCATTATCACAGACTCTTTTTGTATGCTCCTCTTTTAATTTTATGTTCTCATTTATAAAAGTATCTTTGTCAAGAAATGTTTTTACATATTTATCAAACCAATCATAAAAATATATCAAATCAATTTTTTCCAAATTATTACCTCCACTAGAAATGTTTATTATTAGAATACTACTAAATATTATAACACAAAATGTTAATATTCTATTTAAATTCTATGTGATATAATATTTCATGTTAACTTTTAAGTGGAGGAATAAATATGACAGTCTTATTTTTTAATATTGTAAAGATCAGTACTATAGAAATATTTTATTTAACTGGAATAATAATTATTATAGGATTTTTATTGGGTATACTAGAAAAAACAACCAACAAAAACATGCAAAAATCTTTTGGTTATAAGGGAATTTTAACAACAGCTATTATTGGAACACCTGTTCATGAAATTGGTCATGCTATTATGTGTGTTATTTTTCTTCATAGAATAAACAAAATTAAACTACTGCAGTTTTATAGTAATGATGGAACCTTAGGTTATGTTGAGCACTCATACAACAAAAAAAATATATACCAAAGAATTGGCAATTTTTTTATAGGTGTTGGTCCTATACTTAGTGGTACATTTGTTCTACTGTTATCATTGTATTTTTTATTACCCTCTTCATTTACAGCTTTTAATAATAGCTTAAAGCAAAACCTTAATTATACTACCATTGATTTTGGACTTATAAAGTACATTTTTTTCAACTCACTTTATTTAATTAAGTACATCTTTTCAATAACAAATCTTATTAGTATAAATTTTTGGATTTTTGTAATAATAGCATTTTCAGTTTCATCACACATTGCTTTAAGTAAACCTGACATTAAAGGTGCTTTAGACGGTTTTTTTATGCTTTATATAATAATTATATTTTTAAATGCATTAGCACAAAATTTTAGTGTTAATACTTTTGATTATATTCTAGGAATAACCAAATATAACGCCTATTTTTCATCACTTTTATTTTTAGCACTACTTTTTTCAGTAATTTCATTTTTTATTAGTGAAGTAATATATTTTATAAAAAAATAACAAAATATATTACTTGTATAATTGTTGAATTTTAAACAACTAACTAGAGTATGAGCTTTGTTAAAAAGTCATACTCTAGTTTTTTATTTGTTACATCACTGTTTATCAACGTTTTTATTTTTTCCAAATTCATAAGCTGATTCATTTAATGCACTCGTTTCAATTGATTGCTGTATCTTATTTTCAGGATTTCTATCATCATAAATCTTAATTTTTTCTGGTGAAGTTTTTGCCATTGATCGTTTTGACATAATAAACACCTCCAAAATTATTATTTGTACAAAAAAATTTTTTATACAAATAATAATTTTCTGTAATCATGTTGTATATTCTACATATTTTTTAATTTTTTTATAATTTTTGAATACTATTAATTACAATATTCGAATTGTTCACAATTGATAAAATTTTTATTATATTCCCAAAATAATATTGTTTTCCTAGTGCCTTTTTTCACAAAATAAGGTAATATATATATATGGTATGGTATATGTTTTATTTATAAACTTTTACTTTTAAGCTTAAACTAGGGGAGGTTATTGATATGCAAAAAAAAGAAATGATTGCTATGATTTTAGCTGGTGGCCAAGGTAGTAGACTTGGAATTCTCACTAAAAACATTGCAAAGCCCGCAGTCCCTTTTGGAGGAAAGTACAGGATTATTGACTTTACTCTAAGTAATTGTTCCAATTCTGGAATTGACACTGTTGGAGTTCTAACTCAATACAAGCCATTTGTTCTTAATAGGCATATTGGAATTGGAAGTCCATGGGATTTAGACAGAACTAATGGTGGTGTTTATGTACTTCCACCATACATGGAAGAAAATGGAGGAGATTGGTATAAAGGTACCGCTAATGCAATATATCAAAACAGTCACTTCATAGACTCCTATGATCCAGAATATGTTCTTGTATTGTCAGGTGACCATATATATAAAATGGACTACTGTAAAATGCTAGAAGAACACAAAAGATCAGGTGCTGATGCCAGCATTGCTGTAATAGAAGTTTCAATGGAAGAAGCTAGTCGTTTTGGAATAATGAACACTAAAGAAAACAATGAGATTTATGAGTTCGAAGAAAAACCAAAAATTCCCAAAAATAATATGGCTTCTATGGGAATATATATTTTTAATTGGAAAATTCTTAAAAAAATGTTAATCGAAGATGAAAATGATGAACATTCAAACAATGACTTTGGTAAAAACATAATTCCAAAAATGCTTAATGAAGGTAAAAAACTATTTGCATATCCTTTCAAAGGATATTGGAAAGACGTTGGAACAATTGATAGTCTTTGGCAAGCAAATATGGATATGCTAAATGACAACAATTTACTTGATATTCACAATCCTGATTGGAGAATTTTTTCAGTTAACCCTGTAAGTCCACCACAATATATAGCTCCTGACTCAATAGTAAAAAGTTCTTTAGTGGCTGAAGGTTGTGTGATTTTGGGTGAAACTTATAATTCAGTTTTATTTCCAGGAGTTCATATAGGTAAAAATTCAAAAATATATGATTCTGTGGTTATGTCTAATGTGTACATTGGAGATAATGTAACAATTAGAAAATCAATTATTGACAGCAATGCAATTATATCTAATAACTGTGTTGTAGGAAATAGCGATGAAATAACTGTAATCGCTGAAGGTGATCAAATAAAGGAAAGTGCAGCAGTTTAATTAGAAAGCGAGGTAATATATATGTTATCCGAATATATGGGTATATTAAGTTTAAATGAAAATACAGACAATATAAAAAGTTTAACAAAAAATAGATTAATTGCTTCTATCCCAATTGCTGGTAGGTATAGAATAATAGATTTTACCCTCTCCAACCTAGCGAACTCAGGAATAAAAAATGTTGGAATATTCACCCAAAGTAAAGCCAGATCACTTATTGATCATGTATCCTCCGGCAAACCTTGGGATTTAAATAGAAAAATTGATGGACTTTTTGTATTTAATTTTGGTGAAAGTAATACTAATTTAAAAGATATTGAAATGATAAGAAATAACATGGAATATTTATATAGAAGTAAAAAGAAGATGGTTATCATCTCAACTTCCTCTATGGTATGTAACATAGACTATGAAGCAGCTGCAAAGTTTCATGAGCAATCAGGTAAAGATGTCACAATTATTTATAAAAAAATAGTTGCAAACAATCCTTGTTTTAAAGATTGTAACGTTTTAAATCTATCAAAAGACAATACGGTAATAGGTGTAGGTAAAAACATTACATTTTCAAAACAAAATGCCAATAACGATTTAACTTGTGAAGGCAGCGTAAACCTATCAATGGACATGTTTATGTTAAGTAAAGAATTGTTGATAAATTTGCTTAACAACTGTATAAAAACTGGATGTTGGATTGATATTAAAAATTGTATATACGATAACATCATGAACCTAAGCACAAATGCATATGAGTTTAAGGGGTATTTAGCATATATAAATTCAGTTCAATCCTACTACAAGGCAAATATGGACATGTTAAACCTTGATATAAACAAAGACTTATTTTTTTCTAGCGGACTTATATATACTAAAGTTATGGATGAACCACCTACTAAACATTTTAGTAGTTCAAATGTATGTAACTCCCTAATTTCTAATGGTTGCTTAATTAAAGGTACTGTTAATAATAGTGTGCTTTCTAGAAGAGTCTCTATCGAGGA
The DNA here is from genome assembly GCF_900176305.1 of Clostridium acidisoli DSM 12555. GTDB lineage: Bacteria > Bacillota > Clostridia > Clostridiales > Clostridiaceae > Clostridium_I > Clostridium_I acidisoli. The sequence goes on along the minus strand of NZ_FWXH01000003.1, from coordinate 231,876 downwards.
AGGAGCTGAAGTTAGTAACTGTGTGATAATGCAAGGTTGCACAATAAAGTCTAATGCAAAGCTAAACAATGTAATTGTTGATAAAAATAATGTAATTGAAGAAAATACTGATCTAAAAGGAGACACTGATTTTCCATTGGTTATAGAAAAAAGATCATTATATTAAAAGGAGTAGATCATATGAATATTTTATTTACAGCTTCTGAATGCTTTCCTTTTATTAAAACCGGTGGATTAGCTGACGTTGCTTTCGCACTTCCTAAAGCACTTAGGAAAATAGGAATTGATGCACGAGTTATACTTCCTAAATATAGTGCTATATCTGATTATTTTAAAGGCAGAATGCAGCATATTGCCAATTTTGAAGTTCCTGTTGGTTGGAGACAAAAATTTTGTGGTTTAGAATATTTAGAGCACGATTCAATTCCATTTTATTTTATAGATAATGAATACTATTTCTACAGGAATGATGCTTATGGTTATTATGACGATGCAGAGAGATTTGGATACTTCTCTAGAGCTGTACTTGAATCAATAAACTATATGGGGTATTTTACCCCTAATGTTATACACTGTAATGACTGGCAAACTGGAATGATACCTGTACTTTTAAAAGATGTCTTTAGATTTAGTCCTCGCCTTAACAATATTAAAACAGTATTTACAATACACAATTTAAAATATCAAGGTGTTTTTGATAAAAACATTTTAAGTGAACTTCTTTGTTTAGACAACGGATATTTTAATGAAGATGCTCTTAAATTCTATGATGGTGTGTCATATATGAAAGGTGGCATAAAATTTTCAGACAAAGTATCTACAGTTAGCACTAGTTATTCAAATGAAATCCAATCACCTTTTTATGGCGAAGGTTTAGATGGATTAATAAGAAGTAGAAATTGGGACTTATGGGGAATAGTTAACGGCATTGACTATGATATATATAATCCAAATACTGATAAAGACATATCTACCCATTATGATGCTGATAAATTTTATAATAAAATTCAAAACAAACTTGATTTGCAAAAACTTCTAAATCTTCCAGTAAGACAAGATGTTCCTGTTATTGGAATAGTATCAAGACTTGTTGATCAAAAAGGTTTTGACTTAATTTCTTTTATTCTTGAAGATTTGCTTCAAGATGAAGTTCAAATAGTTGTACTTGGCACTGGTGATCCTAAATATGAAAATATGTTTAAATATTTTTCATATAAATATCCACATAAATTTTCTGCAAATATCATGTTCGATAATTCATTAGCGCAAAAAATATATGCTGGGTCTGATATGTTTCTAATGCCATCTTTGTTTGAGCCTTGTGGAATTGGGCAACTAATAGCTTTACGTTATGGTACTATTCCTATTGTAAGAGAAACTGGTGGTCTTCGCGATACTGTACAATCATTTAATGAAGTAGACGGTTCAGGAAATGGTTTTTCCTTTGCAAATTATAATGCCAATGACATGTTATACACAATTAGAAGAGCTGAATACTTCTATTATAATCGCAAAGATATTTGGAGAAATCTTGTTTACAAGGCTATGAAAGAAGATAATTCATGGACAAAATCAGCACATAAATATGCAGAACTATATTCTTATCTTTGCTAAATAAAAATACTGTAGCTTCTTATCTATATATGATAGAAACTACAGTATTTTTATTATTTCTTTAAAAATCCGATTCTATTGAAAGGATACACAATAAACCTAGCTTTTCCTTGTATGTCCGACCAAGAAATATATGAATTCTTCCAATACCTAGAGTCAAATGAATTAATTCTATTGTCTCCTAAGAAAAAGTACTTTCCAGCTGGAACCTTATAAGTTCCTCCTTTTCCCCCATTATTCACCACATATTTTTGTTCCACTTCCTTACCGTTAACATACACTTTACCATCCTCAGTAATATTAATAGTATCATTAGGAAGTCCTATTAACCTCTTTATAAGTTCTTCATTGAGTTCTTTAGATTTAAAGACCACAACATCTCCTCTTTTGAGGCTACTTTTACTGTAGACCTTAGTAACAATCAGTTGGTCATTTATCTCTATTGTAGGAGACATTGAACCTGTAGGCACTACAATTTTATAAAATATAAACTGCCTTATTAACATTGCTAATATTAAAGCAACAATTATTGGCATTATGTAATCAGTAACGATTTTTTTCATGTTTACCCTCCAGAATTGTTTCCTTTAGTATTTAAATATTTTTATCAAAAATGGAATTATATATTTTTCTCTTCTCTAAAGACCAAACAGGATCAGACATTTCACCAGGCTTAACTGAACCAACTGCTTTTTTCATATCAAACATAGTTGCATCCATATCGTCTAAATAATGAAGCATTTCCGCTTCTGGAAGCATTGGTTTTTTAGGGCTTCCATATTCAGGCTCATAATGATGTGCTAAAATCATATGCTGCAATATCATTGATATTTCTTTATCTACTCCTATGGCATCAGCTGCTGCTCTTATCTTTTCAGCCCCCATTACAATGTGCCCTAAAAGTTGACCTTCTATTGTATAATCAGTTACTATACCTATTTCTGTAGCTTTCATTTCTTCAAGTTTTGCCATATCATGAAGTATTACTCCTGCATACACTAAATCAGTATTTAAAAAATCATATACCTTACATAGCCCCTCACCTGCTTTTAGCATTGTTGTTATATGATATAAAAGTCCTGACCTTACAGCATGATGATTCTTTTTTGCTGCTGGAAAATTCATTATTTTTTCTCCAGCATCTTCTAATATATAATTAACAATTTTTTTTATATCTTCATTTTGAATTTTATCAATGTATTCAAGTACATTTAAATACATATCTTCTGATGGTTCAGGTGCTGATGGAACGAAGTCTGTTATTTTAACACCATCTTCCTCATTAGATGGTCGTACTTTATCTATTTTAAGCTGTAAGTTATTTTGCCATTCTACTACCGCAGCTCTAACTTTAACCAATACATTTTCTTTATATAACCCCTCATCCTCATCAGATGCATCCCAAAGTTTTGCACTTATTTCACCAGTTTTGTCACCCATTGTTAAATCTAAATATTTTTTATTATTTGATGAAATTCTACTGGAAACGGATTTAATTATATAAAAACTATCAACTTTTATTCCAGCCTTCAATTCATTAATCTTTTTTAAATTCACTATAATGCCTCCATTCATTGCAACTAATCTATTATTAGAATACCACAAAATAGAAATATGGTCTAATGCTATTTAGTTGTAATTGAAAAAAGATGTCATCAAATTATGACATCTTTTTACTAATTAATTTATATTCTTGTAGCCAGTTAAATAATATTTTAACTATTTGTATCATTTTGTTTTTGTGCAAGAGATTGTATGATTGTATCAAGTAGCTGTGATGTATCACTGCTACTACCACCAATGCTACCAATACCGTCACTACTGTCACTGCCATCACTATCATCGGTTCCAAAAGAATCATCACTGCTTGTACTTGAACTTGAAGCCATAGCTTGTAGTGCTTGCAACTGAATCATTTGATCTAAATTTTTAGATTGCTGAGTTAAAGAATCTAAACTGCTACCTGTAGTTGCTGCTACAGTACTTGCTTTAGTGGAACTTTGAGTTGCTGCAGTACTATTTGAATTTTGCACTAATTCTTCAAGCAATGATGAAAATAAAGAACTATTACTACTGTCTGTACTGCCACTACCTGAAATAGCTTGTTGTAGTGCACTTAGTTCACTTAGTTGTGATGTCTGATTTACTTGCATAAAATCCCTCCTAATTTCTTTATATTAGAATACTATCTATGTATAAATACAAAGTACTAAGTTAATTTTACAACATTTAGTACTATTTTTATACAAAAACACACAAAAACCACATTTTATAATTTTAATTAACTTTTTGTTCATATTATTTTTCTTCTTAATTTTTTTAGATATTGCAAGCCGGAAAATCTTTTATACACTTTCCAGATCTAACATCATTCACAATGTTAGAGTTTTTTACAACAATTTGCCCATTTACTATTACATAAGGTATCCCTTCAGGTTTAGCATCTGGCTCACCTTTATCAGGAAATTTGGCTTTATCACATATTTTATTTATGTCAAAAATAACAATATCTGCATCCTCACCTTCTCTTATTACTCCCTTACCCTTTAATCCAAAGGTTCTTGCAGGAATAATTGTGCATTTTTTAATGGCCTCCATTATTGATAATTCTTGTCTTTCTCTTACCATTTTTCTAAAAAATCTTGGAAATGTTCCAGCATTTTGAGGATGACCTTCGCTTGTTTTACCTGATGGACTAGGTCCCGTATCTGAAGACAACATAACATATTCCTTTTTTAAAGCCTCATATATCTCCTCTTCAACTCCCGCAAAACATATAACACTTTCATCTTTACCATATGTTCTTAATTCATCATATGTTTTTTTAGTTAGATGCTCACCCTTATACTTACCTGTTGCAACAAGCATGTCTGAAATTTTCCAGCCAAATTTTTTAATATAACTTTCATCATAAATTGTGGAGCCAATAAATGTTGAAAATGCACTGTACATTCCACTATCTACAGATACTTTTAATCCATGCTTTCTTGCGTCATCCACTAAGTCCAGTGCTTCACTTATTATGCCTGTTCCATATTGATATACAAAATGTGAAATCAAAACATGTGCTCCTGTTTTTTTTGATATTTCAATGGCATCTTTAAGTGATGTTAGGTCTCTAGGTAAATTAACATTTGTGTGAATAGGTACCACTTTATTATATTCTTTAGCTATTTTACTTAATAATAATATTTCTTCTTTAGAAGAACCTGGTGCATATTCGATTCCAAAAGATAATCCTATTGCTCCATCTTCAAAGGATTTTTTTAAAATGTCTGACATTTTATTAATTTGATCTCTATTTGCCGATATATATGGATTGTTTATACCTACAGTTTCTCTTAATGTAAAAGAATGTCCAATAAGTTGTGCTTGATTTATTATAAATCCATCTTTATCCTGCTTATAAAAAAAATCTTTTATATTTAAAGGGCCTCCACCACAGTTTCCACCTATGGTGGTAGTAACCCCTTGAAGTGCAGAAAGTTTTCCACATTCTAAATGTCCATCAATATGTCCATGTACATCTATAAATCCTGGACTTACAAGTAAACCTTCTGCATCTAATTCTATTTTCCCAAAGATATTATGCTTTGTTAATGTAATTATCTTATTTCCGTTTATACCAATATTGACATTTTTAATATCGCCGTCTTTAACATCAACAACCATACCGTTTTTAATGACTAAATCATATTTGTCCATATCCTCACTTCCTAAGTTTATTGTTGTTTAAATTCTGACCAAATTGAATCATAATCCTTAGTAGCACTTCCAACATCCTCTAAATGTTTTGCTTTACTAAATTCTACTTTAGGAACATATACTGCTTTATTGTTTAAATATTCTTGTGACATATATTTTTTTGCAGCCGTATCTACATTGATGTATTCTGTATTTGTTGTTATTTCATTACTTACTTTACCATCAAGCAAGAAATTTATAAATTTCTCAGCATTTTTTTCATGTGGTGCTTTAACTGGCACAATAAAGTTATCTTCTTCAAATTGCATTCCTTCTTCTGGATATACTATCTTTAATTTTGAATTTCCTTTCAAAGCAGCTGATGCCTGTGATCCCCACATTACTCCTATTGAAGTATCTCCATTTATTAAACTAGTGTGAGGCGTATCTGCATCAAACACTTTAACATTTGATCTTAATTTCTTAAGTTCATCTTTTGCCTCTGAAAGTTTTTTAGGATCTGTCTCATTAATACTATACCCAAGTTTTGTTAACGCCATACCTATTACAGATCTTGGATCTTCAAGTAGTACTTCAGAATCCTTTAAGGATGGATCCCACAAATCACTTATTCCTTTTATATCCTTTTTTATCTTATCAGGATTATAAACTATCATTTCACTACCTAAAGAATATGGTATTGAATATTTGTTGTTTTTATCATAATACTGATTAAGATATGCCGAGTCAATGTTTTTATAATTTGGTATATTGGATTTATCTATAGGTTGCATCAAAATATTCTTCTGCTTACCCATAACTTGAACCATATAATCTGCACATATTATTACATCGTATTGCGAGCCTTTTGTAGCTTGTAGTTTTGCAAGCATTTCTTCATTAGTGGAAAAATTACTATAATTAACCTTTATACCCGTTTGTTTTTGAAACTCTTTTACTACACTATCTGGTACATAATTAGCCCAGGTAAAAAGATTTACTACTTTTTCATCACTAGACTTATTTGAAGAACTACCAGTACAACCAACTAAAGAAACAGCTCCAATAGTTACTGCCATTATTATACTTAAAATTTTATTTCTCCTTTTTAACACAAAATCACCCCTAATTTTCTTTTTTTACTTTTATTATCTGTGAAACTAATAATATAACAAATGTTGTCAAAAGCATTATTGTACATAATGCATTTATTTCTGGTGAAAGTCCAAACCTAAGCATTGAAAATATTTTAATTGGAAGCGTTGTACTTTCGGGTCCACTTACAAAGAAATTTATAATAACATCATCCAGTGAAAGCGCAAAAGCAAGCATGGCTCCTGAAATTACTGCTGGAAATATTATTGGCAAGGTAATGGTTTTAAAAACAGTGATTTTTGAAGCACCTAAATCCATTGCAGCCTCCTCCAAGGATTTATCAAACCCAGAAAGTCGCGCTTTAACATTTATTAATACAAATGGTATACAAAAAGTTGTATGAGCTAATACTAAGGTAACTATACCAAAATCCATTTGAAGTGCTGAAAAAAACACCAAGAGGGATATACCCATTATTATTTCTGGAATTACAATGGGTATGTAAATAAGTAAGCTTATAGCACCCTTACCTTTAAACTTATATCTATCAAAGCCAAATGCGCCAACAGTTCCAACTATAGCTGATATAATTGTACTTATTATAGCTATCATCAGACTGTTTTTTAAGGCGGTAATTACATTATCATCATTAAACAATGTATTATACCAATCTAATGTAAAACCTCCCCAAACTACGTTTGATTTAGTAGAATTGAAAGAATAAATAATAATTATTACTATTGGAACATATAAAAATGCAAATACCAACAATATATATGCATTTGATAACCTCTTTAAAATCTTTGATTCCATTAAAACACCTCCATGTCTACCTTCTTACTAACAATCTTTACATAAGCCCAAATTAATATTAGGGATATGACAATCATTGCTATGGAAAGTGCCGACCCAAATGGCCAATCTCTTGATTCTAAAAATTGATTCCTAATTAAGTTTCCAATTAACATTATATTGCTTCCACCCATTAAGTCTGGAATAAAAAACAAACCTACTGATGGTATGAATACTAAAATACAACCTGCAACTATTCCTGGCATAGTCAGAGGAACCGTTACTGTTCTAAATGCCATTAATCTATTTGCCCCCAAATCTTTAGCTGCTTCAAGGTAATTTCTATCAAGTTTTTCAATAGAATTGTATAGCGGTAATACCATAAATGGAAACATAGTGTATATCATTCCAATTAATACTGCCCCATAGGTATATAACATTTTTAAAGGTTCTTTTATTAAACCTATTGATAATAGTGCATGATTTATTACACCGCCACTACTTAAAATCACAATCCATGAATAAGTACGTATTAGAGAATTAGTCCAAAATGGAGCAATAATAAGCAGTAACACCACAATTTTAAATTTATTAATCTTTGCTGCAAAATATGCAAAAGGATAACCTAATAATAATGTAAAAAAAGTTGTAATAAATGCAATTACAATAGAATCCCAAAACACCTTAACGTAAAGAGCACTTCGCATTTTTGTATAATTTGATATTGTAGGATTATATATAATTCCGCCATCGTCCCCTCTTTGCATAAAGCTTATAAAGATTATATATAAAAGTGGTATTGCAACAAAAAAAAGCATCCAAAAAGATATTGGTAGTGTGGTTACAATCTTCGATATATCACTTCTTTTTTTCTTCATACTCCTCACCTAACCTTCTTCAACTATAACCATATCTTCTGGCTGAAATGAAATCCAAACTTCATTATCAAGCTCTAAAAGTTCTTTTTTCTTATCATAATCATAAGCAAGTACTTCTTCACCATTTTTAAGTTGTATAATTGTTTTAATTATTGAACCAACATAACTATGCTCTTTTATTACACCCTTTAATCCATATCCAGTCTTATCCTTGTAATACTTAACATCCTCTGGTCTTATAGAAATATAGCTTTCTTTACTTATTGAATCATTATAATTACTATAATCTAACTTTATATTGTCATCTCCAACCTTAACATATATGTTTTTATCATCAATTTTTGAAACTTTAGTTTTTATTAAATTTGATTCCCCAATAAAACTTGCCACAAATTTTGTTTTTGGTCTTTCATATATATCTTTAGGACTTCCAATTTGCTCAATAATACCCTTGTTCATAACTGCTATCCTGTCTGACATATTAAGAGCTTCCTCTTGGTCATGAGTTACGTATATAAAAGTTATTTTAAGCTTTTTTTGAAGTTTCTTTAGTTCAACTTGCATCTGTTTTCTAAGTTTTAAGTCTAGTGCTCCTAAAGGCTCATCAAGTAGCAATATTTTAGGACTATTTACTAACGCCCTTGCTATAGCAACTCTTTGTTTTTGGCCTCCACTCAGTTGCTCTATTTTTCTTTTTTTGAAATCATCAAGTTGAACTAAAGATAACATTTCTTCAACTTTCTTTTTCATTTCTGCTTTATTGACCTTTTTAATCTTTAAACTGTAAGCTACATTATCAAACACATCCATATGTGGAAACAGTGCATAGTTTTGAAATACTGTATTTACATTTCTTTCATGAGGTTGCTTATCTTCAACATGTTCTCCTTCTAATAAAACACTTCCACTAGTAGGTTCTTCAAAACCTGCTATTATTCTTAACGTTGTAGTTTTACCACAACCACTAGGACCTAATAATGTTAAAAATTCACCCTTTTCTATTTTAAGTGATATATCTTTAATAACTTCTTCACCATCAAACTTTTTAACTATATCATTTATTTCTAATATAACTTCTGACAATTTTGCATTCCCTCCTATGATCATATGTAATCCTAGTTTTCAAATATAAATTATTGGAATTAATTATATTATAATATTATGAATTTTTAATGTCAATTATCCTTTTTATCCATTGTTTCCCACTCCTTAAGTAATATTGACATAATGTATTCATCATAATATTTTCCATCTCTAAAAAGTTCTTCTTTTAATATCCCTTCAACTTTGAATCCACATTTTTCATAACATTTTTTTGCTCTTTTATTAAATGAAAAAACATTTAATTTAATTTTGTTTATATTCATTTGCTCAAATATAAATTTAACTAATATTTTCATTGCGTCTGTGCCATAACCTTTTCCCCAATATTTTTTATCACCAATAAATATTCCAACTACTAACTTTCTGCTAAGCCAATCCACACTCTTTATTCCACAACCACCAATATATTTTCCATTATCCAAACACTCAATTGCAAAATTGTACTCATCATCCATTTTTATGAGACTTTCATACCACTTTTCTTCCTGTTCATAAATCATAGGATATGGTATGTTGGTTACTAAAAGTCTCTTAACTTCATAATCATTAATATATTCATAAGCTAATTTTATGTCATCTTTTTTATATGCTCTAAGTTTCACCTTGTTTCCAATATACATGTACTAAAACGCCACCTTTATTTGAAATATTTGAAATAGTTTTCTGTTTCTCTTAAATCATCTTTATCTTCATAAATATCCATAACCTTTCCTATTTCAATTGCAAAATCAACATAACCATTTCCCTTGGCTGTTATAATTTTTTCATCTACAACCACATTTTCATCAAGAAATATACCTTTCTTAAATTCGGAATGTTCATCTATTGGCATACTTGTTGTGAATTTTTTTCCATCAAGAATACCTGCTTTTGCAATTTGAATAGTTCCAGAACAAATTGCTGCTATACATTTATTAAGTTCATATAACTTAGTTATAAATTCATAAATTTTTTTATTGCCATATATTGAGCTATAATTGCCTCCTGGAATAATAAATAAATCTACCTCTTCTGGTTTTACATTTTTTAATATTTTATGTGGCAAAAATTTAAATCCCTCTTCTGATACATATTCTCTCTTTTCTAATGCTACTGTTATTATTTCCCCCTTTGCCTTCATAAACAGTGCGGATAATGCTACTTCAAAATTAGCAAAGTCATCATAAATAAATATATAAGTATTCAAAAACAATTCCCCCTATGTCTGTTTTTTAACTTGTCCCAATTTATAAAAAAAGTCTAAAGGAGACACTTTTCATGGCCTCTTTTAGACTTAAAATAAAAAGCCATGGGTGATAGCCCATGACTAATATGCTCATATTTTATTTATATTGGGAACATACTATTAAGGTAGGACTATCATTTAATTTGATATGTTTTTCTAAGCACCTTGATAAAGCTCTTGTAAATATCAATTTTCCTACCCCCAATACATTTTATATATAATCTTAATTTATATTAGCAAATCTGTCAACCATAAATTTCTAATTAATCCATAGTAACTCTATTTATGAATTTATATATATTTATGCTGATATGTCAATAAATTTGTCAATAACTTCCGCTACTGCATTGTTATTGTTATCGCCTTCAGTTATATAGTTTGCTACATCTTTTATATAACGCTTGGCATTACTTACGGCAACTCCCATTCCAGCTTTTTTTATCATTTCTAAGTCATTACCATCATTGCCAATACCAATACATTCTTCCTTAGAATATCCATAATATCTTGCTAAAATTTCAAGAGAATTTCCTTTATTAATACCTTTTTTCGTTATTTCTATACCATCCTCACCAGATTCCACTACTTCTATATCTTTCAATTTTTCCAAACATTTCTTTATTTCCATCAATAAATCTAGATTTTTATCATTAATTTCAATTTTTCTAATAAAACAATTATTTCTCTCTATATATTTTTTCGAATCTGGAACTATATTAAACTCAACTCTATTTTCTCTAGGTACAGAAAAATTTCTTTCATAATATCTTTTTATTGTCATATCAAATTTCTCTGCACAAGCTATGTCTCCATTAAAAAAGTGATAATAAACATTACCAAATTTACTTCTTAAAATATCTATTATTTTAAATACTGTATCTCTATCTATATCAGCAGTATAAATCTCTTTATTGTTATGATCAAATATAATGCTTCCATTTCCAGCTATAAGTGGTTGTCCCTCTGGCATATCTTTTAAAATTGGCTTTAATAAAAATGGTACTCTTCCAGAACATACAACTACTTTTACCCCTGAATTAATGGCTCTTTTTACTGCGCTTAAATTTTCTTTTGATATTGTTTTATCATCGCTTAAAAAAGTTCCATCCATATCAATTGCTATCATCTTATACTTCAAAACATTCACCTCAAATTATTTGAAATCTTTATACAATAAACTTGGTTGCACTCCTTTATTATTTTGATATTTACCACTACTATACTTGTCATACTCTCCTTCTACAGCATGATAATATATTTGGCAAAGTTCAACATTAGGATAAATTACAATAGGTTGTACACAAAATATCTCAAGAGTCCAATACCCATGAAAACCAACATCTCCAAATCCTGCAGTTACATGAATAAAAAGGCCTAATCTTCCAACAGAAGACCTTCCTTCAAGCATTGGAACATAGTTTTCAGTTGCAGTGTATTCCACAGTTCTACCTAAATATAACCTGTTTGGTTCAAGCTTTAATCCCTCTTCTGGAACAATTAGTTTTCTTGCAGTATTTTCTTTTTTCATATCCAAAACACTATCATTATAAACAAGAAGTTCATTGTGAAGTTTTAAATTATAGCTATTTGGATTAACCTGTTTTTCATTAAAAGGTTCAATTATTATTTCTTTTCCTAATTTATTTATTATTTCTTTTCCTGATAAAATCATTTTTTTCTCCTGTTTTATTTTAAATTTTTTTAAATACGACTTAATTGTTTTTAAGCTACAATATGATTATAGAATAGTATTTTTAGTATTTCCATAGTATTTTTGAAAATAAGCTATTGCCATTATATGCCTATGTCTTGTTAATCTTAAAAAAATACAGTATATTATTGTAAGACTGTATTTACTATTTTTAATTACTAGGAGAAATTAGATATGTTAATAAAATTAAAAAATTATAAAAACTTTATTACTATAACTGGTATAATAGTTTTTTCTTTATTTCTAAAATTGATATGGATTTTAAAGGTTCCAACTGTTCCTGTATCTGACTTTTTACAATATTACAATGGTGCTGTTTCATTAGTTAATGGTACGGGCTATAGAATATATGGACATATTTCCGCCTACGAACCCGTTGGTTATTCTTTGTTTCTATCTATAATTTATTTCTTTTTAGGTTCAAGTTTTATTGCAGCTAAATTTGCTAACTTATTTCTAAGCTGCATTTCATTAATATTTTTATTTCATATTTCTAAAAAATACTTTGGTAAAAAAAGTGCTTATATATGCACTTTAATATATGGAATTTTGCCACTTAATATTGCATATACAAGCGTTATTAGTACTGAAATTATTTTTACTACTTTTTTTATAATTCTTATATATTTTGTCCTCAATAGAAAAAACACATATAAGTCTAATATAATTTTAGGTATACTTTTAGGTGTTTTGACATTAATCAAGCCCTATATGATGATTTATCAAGGCATAATATTCTTAATAGATATTATAAATTTTAAAAGCTTAATAAAACCACTGAAAAATTTTTTTGCTATAACTTTAATTCTACTACTGACAATTTCCCCTTGGACTATTCGAAATTATATTGTATTTCACAAATTTATACCTGTATCAACTAATGGTGGCTACAATCTTTACATAAATAATAATCCGGATGCAATTGGTGCTTGGAGAAATCCAACAAAAATTCATGGAAATTTAATTGAAAAATATAAAAATAAAAATGACGATTTTTGGGATGAAGTTAAGGTAGATGAGGAAGGGAAAAAAGCTGCATTTCACTGGATACTACAAAATCCAGAGTCCTTTTTAAAACTTGGTTTAAAAAAGGTTAAAAATACGTTTCTAACTTCTGATTCTTGTTTTTGGTCTACAAATTATTTAACTGCTGGCAATAAATTCAAATACAAACCCACATTACAGTTATTAAATAAAAAGATTCACCTATTTACCCTTATTCTTATGATTCTTTACTTTGGGTTAATTGTCATAAAACTTGTAAAAGGCACCCTTAAAAATATTAAAGTCCACACATTAATATTTTTAAATGTAATATTCTTTTTAGTCATAACCTTTGTATTTGAAGGTCAACCCAGATATTTATTTCCACTTTGGCCAATATTTATCCTAGCAATAGTATATACCTTTAAAAGTATATACTCTATTATTCGGAAAGAAATTTAATTATTTCTTCCGAAACTTTATTTAAAATTTTTATACTTCCACTTATATCATCTTCAATTTCTAAAGAATGATTGGCCTCTTCAATTAGAATAAAGTTCACATTACTTTCTTCTTTTATTATATCTATATCCTCACTCTTAAAAAATTTATCTTTTGTTCCCGTTATTGCTGCACATTTTATATTTTTCATATATCTAATAGTTCCTTTTAATGGTGTTAGATATAATTGCTTTATTTTTTTATCACCTAATACTTCTCCCAATTCTCCTGCGATTTTTGTGCCAATGCTTTTGCTTATAAAATAAATTTTATTATAAGCTTTATATTTTACTTCTTTTAATGTCATTAATATTTCTTTTTCTAAAAATTCTAGATTACCGTTCTCTACGTCATCTTTAGTTAGTTTTTTACTATATTCTATGCATAACACATCAAAGCTATTTAGAATTGCTATTTTTCTTGCATAATGTAAAAGTGGCTTATCGCAACTATAATTTACTCCTGGAAATAAAACCACCAATCCTTTACTATTATCACACTTATAAAAATCATTACTTATTTCTTTTTCATCTTGTACTTTTGTCTTTATTTTGAACAGTTTACTCATTACAATACCTCCATAGAGTCATATATTGCTTTATCCTTCTATAAATTTTCATTACATATATTTTACTACTTATAAAAAAAAGTAGCTATGATAAAAAATAATTTCAGTTATTTTCATCATAGCTACTGATCTTTTTAATCACTAAACAAAGTTAAAAATTGTTTAATTCTTTGGTTTTTTGTTTCTTCAAAAATATATTTTGGCGTTCCGCTATCAACTATTATTCCATGATCCATAAATATTACCTTTTGAGATGCTTCTCTTGCAAAACTCATCTTGTGAGTTACAACTACCATGGTCATGCCTTCTTTTGCAAGTTCTTTCATAACTTTTAGGACCTCTATTTCTAGTTCTGGATCCAATGCTGAAGTTGGTTCATCAAATAATAACACCTCTGGTTCAATAGCCATAGCCCTTGCTATTGCCACCCTTTGCTGTTGCCCTCCAGACAATTGATGTGGATATTGATTTTTCTTATCACTTAGCCCAACTTTTTCAAGCAATTTTATTGCTCTATTTTGTGCATCAATTTTATTTATTTTTAATACTGTAATCTGCCCTTCCATAATGTTTTCAAGTACAGTCATATGTGGAAATAAAAAAAATCCTTGAAAAACCATACCTGTTCTTTTTCTTAATTCTATTATTTCACTTTTTTGTGGTATCTTACTTTTATCAAAATCCAGTTTGCTGTGACCAATTTCAACTTTCCCTTTATCAGGTACTTCTAAAACATTAAGGCATCTTAAAAGTGTGGTTTTCCCTGACCCAGATGGTCCAATTATTACTGCTGTCTCCCCTTTGTTAACGTGCAAATTTATTCCTTTAAGTACTTCATTTCCATCAAAGCTTTTATGCAAATTTTGTACATCTATCATATATAATTACCCCCGTTATTTTGCTACATATCTGTCCATTCTTTTTTCTAAAACATTTTGTACCTTTGATAAAACTGTACAGAACATTAAATATAAAAACGCTACTTCACAGTATATCAAAAGAGGTTCATACGTAGTAGCAGTTATTCTTTGCCCAATCTGAAACATTTCTGTAACTGTTATTGATGCCGCTAAAGAAGTATCCTTAACTAGACTTATAAAAGAATTAGCAAGAGGTGGAATAGAAACTCTAATTGCTTGAGGTATAACTATTCTTATAAGTGCTTGTTTATCTGTCATTCCTATTGAATATCCGGCTTCCCATTGTCCCTTTGGAATTGACAAAATAGCAGCTCTAATTATTTCTGAATTATAAGCCCCAACGCTTAGAGTAAACCCAATAATAGCCGCAGTTATTGCATCCAACGTTATTCCTGAAGCAGGTAACCCATAAAATATAATAAACAACTGAACTAGCAATGGCGTTCCCCTTATTATCCAAACATAGAATTTAGCTAGAAGCACTAATGGTTTTATATTTGATAACCTAGCTAATGCAGTTAAAAGAGCTAAAATTAGCCCAAGTACAAAAGATACTAATGTAAGTGGTACCGTAACTTTAATACCTGCTTCAAGCATTGGTAAAAAAGAACTTAAAAGTATATGCACTATTCTTTCATTCATATTAACACCGCTTTACTTAAATTTATTTTGATACATCTGTGCCAAACCACTTTTTAGAAATTTTCAAATAAGTTCCATCAGCTTTCATGCTTCCTAATGCCTTATTTATAGCATCTAATAATTCTTTTTTATTCTTTTTAAGAATAATTGCGTCTTTATCAGCATTTTTATCTGTATCTACTACTTTCAATTGTGTATCTGGTTTTTGTTTTATTAAATCATAAAACGACAAACTATCGTTTACTGTAGCATCTACTCTTTTTGAATTTAAAAGGTCTATTGCCTGATTAAAACCATCCACTTGTACTAAATCAGCACCATTTGCAGTTGCTATTTGAGCAAGATTACTTGTTAATGATTGTGCTGACTTCTTTCCTTTTAAATCTGAAAATTTCTTTATTGAATTGTCATCTTTTCTCACTATTAAAACAGCTTTAGATACAATATATGGGCTTGAGAAATCATACTTTTGTTGCCTTTCTTTTGTTATTCCAACTTCATTTACAACAATATCAAACCTATTGCTGTCAAGCCCTGCTATCATACCATCCCACTTTGTCTCAACAAATTCGGTTTTTACACCAATACGTTTAGCCACTTCCTTAGCTATGTCTACATCAAAGCCTGTTAATTTACCATTGCTATCATGAAATGTGAATGGTGCGTACGTTCCTTCTGTTCCTATTCTTATTACACCAGTTTCCTTTATTTTCGATAAGGCATCTTTATTGCTACTAGCCTTACTTGAACAACCTGTTACACCCAAAGCTATAATTAAAACACTTATTATTGCCAAATATAATTTTTTCATGTTTGTTCCTCCTAGTATTCTTATTTGTTTAATATATTTAATATTAATGGCTTACTTCATTTTTGTCAAATATTTAATTTTTTGTACAAAAAAAAGAGATACCTCAAATTAAATTTAAGATATCTCACTTTTCAATTCTAGAATATAAAATTACCTTCTTTAAATACTACTACCTCTTTACCATCTTCAGTAACTCCGATTATACTTAAATCTTTAGTTCCAACCATAAAATCTACATGTTCCAATGAGTCATTTACACCAGCATCTTTAATTTCTTCATCTGACATATTTTCACTGCCCTTTAAGCATGTAGGATAAGCCTCACCTATAGCTAAATGACAAGATGCATTTTCATCAAACAATGTATTATAAAATAATATATTAGAATTTGAAATTGGGGAATCAAATGGGACTAATGCTACTTCTCCAAGATAATGCGAACCTTCATCTGTGTCAACAAGGTTTTTTAAATTATCATATCCTTTTTCAGCTTTAAAATCTACTATTCTTCCTTCCTTAAATATTAAAGAGAAGTTTTCAATTAAATTTCCATTATAATTTAATGGTTTAGAACTTACAACTTTTCCATTTACCCCAGTTTTAAGCGGCAATGTAAACACTTCTTCTGTAGGTATATTTGCCATAAATTCAGTTCCTTCTGGGCTAAATGATGATCCTCCAAGCCAAATATGATTTTTAGGAAGCTCTATTTCTAAATCTGTGCCTATTGAGTTTTTATACCTTAGGTATTTAAAATTATTGGCATTTAAAAAATCCATGCTCTTTTTCAAATTGTTTTGATGCTCATTCCATGCTTTTACAGGATCTTCCCTATCAGCTCTTACCGTTTCAAATATTGTTTGCCAAAGCTTTTCAACTGCCTCATTTTCCGAAATATTTGGGAACAC
Organism: Clostridium acidisoli DSM 12555; assembly: GCF_900176305.1. GTDB lineage: Bacteria > Bacillota > Clostridia > Clostridiales > Clostridiaceae > Clostridium_I > Clostridium_I acidisoli. The sequence continues at coordinate 214,439 of NZ_FWXH01000003.1, read as the reverse complement.
CTTTTTAGCCCAAGCCTTTGTAGGTATTGAAACAACACACCAAACATTTTTATCGCTCATCATTCTCTCTCTGTATTCAGCTAGTGCCTTTCCAGATGCTTTATTAGCTCTCATAATCCTCTTGGCATCTACCTCTTTCATAAGTTCTGGATCTGATGCAGATATACTTAAAAATGCTGCTCCTTGCCTTGCGTAAGTAGTAAACAGTTCTTTTCTCCATTCTGGGAAGTCATCAAATATCTCTTCTTTTCCATTTATATATTTTATTTTAGAAAGTTTTTCATCATTCCAATTTACAACAACTTCTCTTGCACCTTCTTTATAGGCAATTTCTGAAATCATCCTAGTAAATTCAGCACATTCAATTGGTGAGTTAATAACCAAAATTTGATTATCTTGAATATTTATGCCTACCTTAACAATAAGCTTTGAGTATTTTTCTAAGTAGTCCTTGTTCATACTTGCACCTCTTTCTATTCACTTTTTAGACCTATATACATTATATAATTTTATAGTTAATATTTCACTTTATTTATTTTTTCTACGTTTGCTTATAAAATACTGCCAAACTATAACTATTAAGACTATTGCTGCTAGTGATATTTGCTTTAATGCTAAAAAATATGGAATCAATAAAAAACTTAGACTATTAAATATAAGTTCACTTTTATTCTTATCATATTTTTTATCTAACACTATATTTTTAATTACAAAAATTATTATTAAGTATATTACTGCGATAATTGCTTCCATTCTAGTTTTTGTTTCCAAAGCCCATCCTCCTAATTTTTACTTATATAGTTTGTTTAATAAGTAAGGTTTTGTTCTAAATAGTTATAAATTGCTAAGCAAAGACTAAAGAATTTTATCATAATAAAAAGATTAAAGAAAGCCTTCGGCTAGATGAAAGATTTGACGATGCCAAGGCCGTTAACTCTTCCATCTTGCCACTCTGGCAATCTTTCACCTTTTTACTCACGTAGAAGAGTAAAAAACTTTAACCAGGTACTTCACAATTTCTTTATATGGTTAATTCAAGGTTATCTATTAAAAATTTGTGATTTCTTACTTGCCTACGCTCACCTTATCGTAGTCCTCACTTTCTTCTATAGTTTTTTTATTTATCTTAACCTGAGCTATAATCATCCCTGCTAAAATAAGTAAACATCCTATTATACTTCTTAAATTTGAATATTCGTGTAATATTATGAAACCACCAATTGTAGCAAAAACAGATTCCATGCTCATAATTATAGCAGCATGTGATGGTTCTGCATGTTTTTGGCCAAATATCTGTAGAGTATATGCTACACCAACAGAAAAAATTCCCCCATACAATATTGGCACCGAAGCATGTAGTATGTTCGTAATATTTATATTTTCAAATATTATTGCTGAAATTATACTTAAAATTGAACAAGTTAAAAATTGAAAAAAAGCCAAATTAAGTGAGTTTACTTTAAGCGATAAAAAATCAATTAAAATTATATGTATTGCAAAAAAAAGCGCACTTGAAAGTATAAGCATATCACTAGTAGAAATATCAAATTTTCCAGTAACACATAATAAATAAAGTCCTATTACTGCAACAATAGCTCCAATCCAAGAATTTATACCAATATATTGTTTTAAAAATATACCAAGTATAGGAACTAAAACAATATATAAACCAGTTATAAATCCTGCTTTTCCTGCTGTAGTTCCTATAATCCCTACTTGTTGAAGAGATGATGCAGCAAAAAGTATTATTCCTGCAATTATCCCTGGAAATACTGCACTTCTCTCTATGTTTTTTGCTTGCTCTTTGTTTTTATTAAAAAACATTATCAATGGAATTAAAGATATGCTTCCTAATGCAAACCTTATACCATTAAAAGTAAATGCACCTACATATTTTATTCCTACACGTTGAGCAACAAATGCAAAGCCCCATATTGCTGCTGTAAGTAATAGCAGCACATTTGACTTTAAAATTTTATTATTCATATGTAATTACCTTCTTCCATGAAAGATTGCCCTTATAATCTTCAAAAGTCTTGAAAATTATCATTGTCATTCCACATATTTTCAAATTGAGTTTCAAAGTCATTAACGGAATTTGGACTATTTATAACAACAAGTACCTCATCATTATTTGTGCTTGCTTGTTCAGTATAATTATAAGATCCAGTAGTAACAATATTTTTATCAACAATACTTACTTTCATATGCATAAGTCCTTGATGACAATTTACTTTCACCGGAATTTCACTATCTCTAAACAATTGTAGCACTCCCATTTCTGATTTAGAATTAGCTTCCTGACGATCTGTTATTATTCTAACTTTTACTCCTCTTTTTTTAGCTTGTATAATTGCCTTTGCAATATCTTTTTGAGTTACAGAATATATTGCAATATCCAAATTACTTCTAGCTGCATTTATAATTTTCACCAGAGCTTTCTCAGGATGATCACCATTTTTTGTGAAATAATATTGTATTCTAGTATCATAATTATACACGGACTTACTACCAGAATTATAACATGCAGTTAATACAAAAGTCATGGCTATCAATAAATATATAATCTTTTTATACATAATCACACCTCAAATATTGTCTTTACTATATACGACTTATTAATATATTATAGACAATAAATAGGTTTTAATATCAAACTTTATCTTATTATTTCTTTAAACTTAGCTCCTGTAACTTCTGCAAGTATATGTGGTTCAAGCTCAATTTGTGTTCCTATTTTTCCTGCACTTATAACTATATTATCCATTTGTTCTGCAGTTACATTTATGAAAGTTCTATAATTTTTTTTCATTCCTATAGGAGAGCATCCCCCCCTAATGTATCCTGTGTGCTTTTGTATATCCTTCACATGTATCATATTTACACTTTTTTCTTCTGCTACAGTTGCAGCCTTTTTTAAATCTAGTTCCTCTTCCACTGGTATTACAAATACATAAAGTTCCTTGCTCTGTCCTTCTGCTACCAATGTTTTATATACTTCTTTTGGATCTTTGTTTATTTTCTTTGATACAGCTTTTCCATCTATTTTACCATCCAATACATCATATGTTATGACCTGGTACTGAATTTTTTTCTGATCAAGGATTCTCATAGCATTTGTTTTTATTTTTGACACTTATAATCACCACCATATTCATTATTCTGTTGTAACTATTATATCATAACTCTCTTAAAGTGTATTTTATTACGTAATCAATAAAGGCTACTCAATAACATTATGCTTTAACATAATTATTGAGTAACCTTGTAATATTTTTTATTTAGGAAGATTTGATAAAGTCTTTGCCAAATCAATATATTTATTCTCAAGGTATTGACGAGTTTCAGGATGACTTAATCCAACTACTTCTATATGATCTATGTTGTCTATTTCTCCCAAATAGTTCCACACACCTTTTTGTGGTGTTCCACTATATTGAACCATTTTATCATCTGACCCAACTTTTGGATATGTTGCAGAAACAACACTTACTATTCCGTCATTTTCCCACCAGGTACTGTCAATTGGTACATCTCCTGGTTTGTTATTTATATAAGCACCCATAAGATATGAACTCTTTAAAAGAAGAGGGTTCATATTTAAGTTTGGTACTTGATATGGCGTAAATAAACTTTTGTGAGTATCTTCGCAAGCCAATGAGAAATAATAAATATCACTTTGTGCCTTAACCCAAGAATTCAATTCTTTAGCTCCTTCAGGTGCTAAATCCCATACACTGAGATCCTTAGTATCTTTCCATATATTGCTAGTAACTACTCTTTTATAATAACTCTGATATGATTCACTTGGCTCCTTTTTAAGTCCCCACTGGTCTAATCTAAAATCAAAGCATGGATTGTCAGAATTAACAAGACCACCTTGTACTGCCATTGCTGCAAAAAAATCGTGGGCCATAGGTTCTATACCTTCTTGTTCATGTGATTCCTGACTTCCATCATGTGGCGTAGCAATAGTTGTTATACTTTCAATCCAATGATGACCTCCTGTAAAAAGAGGACTAATATCATCTGATGGTGTATTATTTATCTCATCAGCATCTCCATTTTCAAGCAATTGAGCAAGAACCCTTACTGTTTGTCCCCCCATACTGTGTCCAATAAGATGTATTTTTTGAATTTGTCCCGATCTATCAAGCGTTCCAAATTGCTGATACACGCCAGGGTAAGTTCGTCCATACCTGTTATGTCCATATTTTTTTGCATGAGCTTCCCCATAATCCACTGTGCCACCTTTTATATATGCATATAATTCGCAGGCTCTATCCCAGTTACTAGATACAGAACCTATGGTTGGTGTATAAATTGTATATCCTTTGCTTGTTAGAATTTGTTTTAAGCTCTCAGCTCCTCCCCAATAATTTATTCCATAAAGTTCATCGTTTCCCCATCCAAAAAGACCATGCACCATAATTATAGGATAATTATTAGCAATACCTACTGTATCTATTGAGTTGTTAACAGATTCAGCAGCACTAACTGATTTAGATAAGTTAAAAGAAATAACTATACTAAAGCATAAAGTTAATAAGAGCACAGAAAACTTTTTTGTTTTTGAATTTTTCAAACTAACACTCCCTTTATTTGACTTTATAATTAATATTAACATAATTGTAAATCATAGTTAATAGACAAAACTAATGCTTTGTCTTAAAAACATTTTTTAATAGTCGATATTTTATTATTTTTGCGTTATAATAGATTTTAAAAACTTTTAAAAATTTAAGAGGAGTTAAAATGTTAGATATAGAAAAAATTATTAAAAATATACCAAAAACAGAACTACATTGTCATATTGACGGCAGCGTGAGACCTGAAACACTTTTTGAACTTGCAAAGTCAAATAGTTTATTAGTACCTTTTTCAAGTATAGATACTTCAATAGAATACTTTCAAGTAAAGGAAAATTGTAATTCATTAAACGAATACTTAGAAAAATTTAATTTTCCTTTAAGAGTTATGCAAAGCAAAGAAAATATTTACAGAATAGTTATGGAACTTATTGAAGATTCAAAAAAGGACGGCATTATATATACTGAACTAAGATTTGCACCTCTTCAGCATGAAAATGGAAACTTAACTGCTGAGGAATCAATAGAAGCTACTTTACAAGCTATGAAAGATGGAAAGGACAAATATGGAGTTGTATCTAAGCTCATATTATGTTCTTTAAGACATAACTCTGTGGATGATTCCATAAAGGTAGTTAATCTCGCAAAAAAATATATTTCATATGGTGTTGTAGCTGTTGATTTAGCTGGAAATGAGAGTGATTTCCCTCCAGAACTTCATAAAAAAGCATTTGATTTAGCTTATAAATCTGGAATTAACATAACTATACATGCAGGAGAAACTGGAATTTATCAAAACATATTAAAATCCATAGATTTATTACACGCTTCAAGAATTGGGCATGGTATATATGCCTATAGGGACTCTAAAACTTTAGAATACCTTATTGAAAGTCAAGTTACATTAGAAATGTGTCCAACTAGTAATTTACACACAAAAGCAATTAATAACTATGTTGAACATCCTATAAAAACATATTTAAAGCAAGGTATAAATGTAACTTTAAATACTGATAATAGAACAGTTTCAAATATAACTTTAATAGATGAATATATAAATTTAATTTCAAAGCTAAATTTTTCTTTAGATGAAGTTTTGAAATTAATTAGAAATGGAATAACTTCCGCATTTGTTACTAATGAGTGTAAAAATCTTATGCTAAATAAGTTTAATGAAAGTGTTAAATCATTGAATAAATGATTTTCATTTTAATATAAATAGCGGCTAAAGCTTATCACCTATGGTTTTTGGGTGAAAAGCTTTAGTCGCTTGTTTTCAAATTTCTATTGTTTTATCAATGATATAGTTTCTTCTTTCACACTATCTGTTTGCTAATTTCCTTGTTTTTGCTATCTGCATTTAATTTTGTAAAAACCTTCTTATAAACCCATATCGCATTTAGAATAAGTAGCGTGCTTGTAATAAAAAATACATATTTTATACCTAAATGTGCTGCTATTTGACCTCCAAGAATGGATCCTCCAAAGGTACCTAGATAAAATGCAGACATATTAAATCCAAAAATTCTACCTGTAAGATTTTCTGGTGTTATTTTCTTAATTAATGTATTAATTGAAGGAGCTAACCCTGCAGTTGCAATTCCAAGCATAAACCTTAGCCCCATTAATTGCCATGGATTTTTCACAAATGCCTGTGGTATAAATATTATTCCAGCTACAATAAGTGCCCCTAAAATAATTTTATGTGCTCCAACTTTATCTGATAATTTTCCTAGTCTTGGTGCTGCTATAATACTTGCAAGTCCAGATGCAGAAAATGCCATTCCCGATATTAGTGCTATATGATTTAAGTTTTTAGATATTTGAGTTATATATACAGTTATAATTGGCTCTATTGAATAATATGCTAGTTGCAAAACAAATGATGTCACAAACATAGTTGTTATAAGACTTGCGTCCGGTAGCTTTCTCCAAATTTCTTTAGTACTTAGAACCTCTTTTTCCTGTGGCACAAATTCTTCTTTAACAAATAACAAAGTTGCAGTAAATGCAACTAACATAAGTCCACCAGTTAAGAAAAATGTAAACTTTAATCCTAAAATTTCATCCAAATATCCACCAAGTAATGGACCAAGCAGTGATCCTGACACGGATGCTGTTGAAAGTACTCCTAATGCCCACCCTGCATGTTTTTTTTCTGTTTGAGTTGCTATAAGTGTTGTACAAGCCGTACTATATCCGGTTATAACCCCTTGAAGTATTCTAAGTCCAATCAGCTGATATACATTTTGAGCTAACCCCATACTTCCCACTACGATAGACATACCGAGACTTGCACGTAGAAGCATAGGTTTTCTTCCAATTTTATCTGCAGCATAACCCCATATAGGTGAAAAAATTGCAGATACTATAAACGTTACTCCAAAAGCAACACCTGATATTTGTTCAATTAAGCCAGTATTTTGAATACCAAGTTGTTTTATATACAGTGGCATTATAGGCGCTATTTGACTCATTCCTATCAACGTAACAAATGTTCCAAACCAACATACAATTAAATTTCTTTTCCAAATTTTCAATAATGTCAACCTTCTCTCGTGCTTTACAATTATAAACTAATTATAAGTTAAACAATGGCTTTAATCCATGCAATATTTTAATATCCATGGACATTTTTGCTGTAAAATTCTTTTGGACTTACTCCTTCAATTTTTTTAAATAGTCTACTGAAATAAAATTCGTCCTTAAATCCAAGTATATCTGAAACCTCCTTAATCTTTTTATCCCCTACACTGATAATTTCTTTGGACTTATCTATTTTCATTTTATTAAAAAATTCAATAATTGAATAACCTGTAATTTCTTTAAAGGTTCTAGATAGATATGTATTAGACAAGTCTACAAGAGTTGATAAATCATTTAATTTAATTGTACAATTTATGTTTTCATGCATATACCTTATAACCTTTTCTATTTTAAGCAAAGTGGCATAATTTGTGTTTTGTTTTTTTACATTATCATGTATTTCAAGTAACAATTTTTGAAGTAAAATTTTAGAGCGAAATTCATAGCTTGGTAATTTTTCACTCCAAACCTGAACAAGTTTCTTAAAATCGTTAAAAATCACATAATAATCTTTAAATTCTTGCATAGTATTTAATTTTAAATTTCTAGTTTCATTTTTTAAACTCCATTGATTATCCTCAAAATTTACATGAATAAAATTAAAGTGAACCGATAAAAAATTAAGAGGCTCCTCTAAATCAGTTTCAATTATATGATGAACCTCAGGTTTAAGATAAAATAACATTCCCTTTTTTACACTGTATTTTTTTAATTCTACTGTTATATACCCCTTTCCTCCAGTAACTAAAAAAAATTCGTGATGTCTAAGCCTTCTATCTATCTTTTCCCTATATCTCCAATCATCTTGTGTCTCCTTATGATTACAATAGTGAATGTGAAAATAAAGATCATTTTTGTTCATATTCTCCTCCTTAATATAAGTAAAAAAATAAAAAAGATGTATCAAAATCCTTTGCAGTCATTTCAATACACCTTTAATATATGTTAAATTATTTAGCTAATATTTCAATTCCATCCTCTGTTACTAAAATAGTATATTCCCATTGCGAAGAAAGCAATCCATCCTCTGTTATAGCCGTCCAATCATTTTCTTCATCAACAAACAGCTCAGGGCTTCCTTCGTTTATCATAGGCTCAATTGTAAATATCATTCCAGGTGCAAGAACTACTCCTTCACCCTTGTTTCCAACATGAGGAACAAATGGTTCCTCATGAAATTGTATTCCAACTCCATGTCCACCGAAATCTCTAACAACAGAATATCCATTTTTTTCTGCATGTTCCTGAACAGCAGCACCTATATCACCCAAAAATCCCCAAGGTTTAACTGCTTCTACTCCTTTAATAAGGCATTCTTTTGATACCTCAACTAATTTTTTAGCTTTGTTACTTACATCACCAATCATAAACATTCTTGATGCATCTGAATAATATCCATTAAATATTGTTGATACATCCACATTTACGATATCTCCGCTTTTTAATATAATATCTTTGCTAGGTATACCATGGCATATTTCTTCATTTATAGATGTACATACACTTTTAGGAAATCCTTCAAAATTTAATGGAGCAGGTATTGCTCCTCTTGATATTGTATAGTCATATACTAATTTATCAATTTCTTCTGTACTCATTCCCTCTTTAATGTTCTCTGCTACATGATCTAGCACTGCATTATTGATTTTGGCACTTTCTCTAATACAATTTATCTGCTCTTTATTTTTAATCATATCTTGCGAAGGAACCTCAAATCCCTTAAGTTTTAATGATTCTAATTTTTCATCAAATTCTAAGTGGCATCTTTTATATTTTAAACCACTTTTACACCAACACTTATCATTTCTACCTATATTCATTTTATCTTCTCCTCAACTAAACATTTGCTACATATTAATTATAACTCTTTATTAAATAAATTCATCTTTTTTTTAGTTTATTCTCTTTTATTAAACATGAATATTACTTGAAAAAGTATAGTCCAACATATTATATTAGAAATTATCTGTAATCTGTAAGCTAAAAATGAAAACAAAATAAATACTATAGAAATAGAAATCCCTATCTTTCTATTTCGTTTAATAAGACTAGCTTTAGTTAATTTCATATCTTTATTAATTATTGGTGCTTGCTGCCACATGGCATATAAACATACCACATATAATATAACCTTAGCTATATTATGCATTGGCACGTTCAACGACAAATATACAATGCATCCAATAATTATTAATGTGGCTATAAAACATTTTACTTGAGTATTTTCATGATAACCACCTATAAACGGCTTTATTAATGACATAGTTAAAATGGCTACTGCTGCCTCCAAAGTCTTATGAAAAAATGCAAATATGCTTATTACTATTATTATTTTAAGTATTTCAAAAGTAAATATTCTAATCCCATATTCCACTCTTTGTTCATCTTCATTTGAATATCCATTTGTTACAGAAATATATGCTGCAATTATTTTAATCAACTCTCGCAAATCAAATTCCCCTTTGTAAATTTCCTATACTATTTTAAGAATTTTTATATGGAATCTCAATTTTAAATTGAGTTTTATGTGCATCACTATTAACTATTATTTTACCGCCGCAAGTTTTTATTATATCTATAACAATACTAAGTCCGTAACCTCTGTCTAAATTAGTGTTTTCTTTAGTACTATATCCTAATTCAAAGATTCTTTTTTTAACATCTTCCGGTATTTGTGGTCCATTATTACTTACAGTTATAACAATTCCACTATAACTATTATAACTTTTGTACTTGATAGTAGGATTATTTGTTCCTTCCAATGCATCAATGGCATTTTTAACAATGTTAAATAAAACCTTTAATAAATCATTATCCGTAATATTTAAGTTTTTATAATCTCCATTATCAAAAACTATTATATTCAAACCCTCCCTTGCTCCAAGGTCTAAAACAGAAGACACAAGTGGATTTATTTGTGTGTTAAGTTTAACGCCTGAATTTATAGCCTGATTCTTATCTACTATGGACTTTAACAATTCCCCAATTCTATCAAACTTTCCAAGCTTATATAATCCATACAAACAACTTATTTCACTTCCATAATCGTGTTTTATTTTTCTAAGCTCAGTATTTTTTTCATTTAATGCGTTATTTAAAAGTTCTAGCTCTTTCAATTTATCATTTAAAGTTGCAAAATATATACTCATAAATACTAATGTAACAAATCCTAAAAAATACAAAATTGATTTAAATATAATCCCCATTGGCTGTGTAGTCCATTCCATATGTAATGTATCTAAAAAAATCAATCCAAAATCTATAAAAAATATAAAAATAAATGAATGCTTTAAATTTCTCACAAAAATAAATGAATTAAAAATCCAGTTTCTTAATATGTACACAAAAATATATATTATAAATATTGGTATGTATACAAAAGTAAACAATTGTACATCTCCAGGTATTTCAAAATTAAATTTTGCTAAAACATTTTGATAAAATGTCACTAAAAAATATGCTGATATTGCAATCACAGAATATGCCAGTCCAAATCCTAGAAATGCATCTAAAATTGATTTTCTGTAAAACAAAACTATACTTAGTAAAATAAAAACTGCCATTAAAAAATTTGCAAAAGGAATATTAAGATTACTGTTTGTGAAGATAAATACTATTAAAAAAATCAACACTGATAAAATATAGGATTTCATTATTGAAATCCTATTATTTTTAGAAGTTATGTTATAACAAATCCACGAAAATAAAATTGATTGACAAACTGTATTTAGAATGTCACATATTTTTAGCAACACTTAAAAATCCCCCTATTATGTATATTAGAACAGCAACAAAATTTGTTACCCTTCCTATTCAGTCTACTTTTATCTATCTTTTTCAATTGATTTTGGCATTTTCTCCGTTGCTACCCCACTAAGCGATGCTGGTTCTACAATTGATATTAAAGCTACCATACCTAGAAAGAATTTACCCATAAATCCGCACAATTTTTTCATAAATCCACCTCCATTATATTAACTTTACCCTTATTATACAATAGGTTTTTATGGATTTATATATTTTCATGGTAAATTTCAAATATTTTATTGAACCATAATAATTGACTAGGTTTAATCAAAAAAAATTGCGAAGTAACAGCTAAAGTTTCATCATATTGTTTCAGATGGAAATCCTTAGCTTTTAATTCGCAATTTTCATAAACAGATAATTTTATTACTATTATTTTCCTTTTTTAGCTGCTTCTAATATTTCATCATAATTAGGATAGTTTGTTATTTCATTTAAATAATCAACATATGTTATTTTATTATCGCTACCAACTACAAAAGAAGTTCTTGCAAGTAAACCGAGTTCTTTTACATAAGTACCAGTAACTTTACCAAAAGCTCTATCCTTGTAGTCTGAAAGTGTAATTACATTTTCAACTTCTGCTGCACCACACCATCTTGCTTGTGCAAAAGGTAAATCCATGGATAAAGTATATACCGTTACTCCTTCTATTTTAGAAGCCTTTTCATTAAATGTTCTAACCTCTAAATCACATACTGGTGTGTCTAAAGAAGGTACTGTTAAGAAAATTCTAACACCCTTTGTATCCTTTAAAGCTACTTCTTCTAAAGAATTGTTTGATGCTTTAAATTCTGGAAAGGTATCTCCAACCTTCAATTGTTCTCCAACTAATGTAACTTCATTTCCTTGAAATTTTACTTTCATAATTTAGTCTATTCTTATATATTATGCATATTGTGCAAAATCATAATAAATAGACGTTTCACCTCACTTTATTTAATATTTGTTATTATTTAATATTTATTATTTCTTGTCTATATTTATACTACTCCTTTTTTTCATTATTGTAAACATAATTACTATAATAATTTAGATTTTTTTATTTTCCAAATTTTAGTTTAGTTTTATTAGGATTTTATGTTATAATAAAAATTAAACAATCAAAGGAGGATGAAAATTGAAAATAAAGGCATTAACTATTATTACAATAATATCATTAGTTTTCACATTAAATAGTAATGTTTTTGCAGCAACATCCAATAATGATTCTAACGAATTAAAACAAACTCAAGACAACAAAAAACAATTAGAATCCACTGTTCAAAATTTAGACAACCAGATTACTGATGTATTGAAAAAGGTTGATACTAATAAGCACGATATGGACAAACTTAATGATCAAATGAAAGACACACAAACTAAACTTGTTGCTACAAAAAATAAATTGAGTTTACAACAAAATTTATTAAACAAAAGAGTTAAAGCTATGTATATAGATGGTAACTATAGCTACTTAGAAGTCCTTTTGGGATCACATAATCTCACTGATTTCATAACAAAAATGGATATAGCTGCAAAAATACTTCAATATGATAACAATATTCTTAGCAATGTAAAAAGTGAAAAAGAAATCATAACTTTACAAGGCAAAAACTTAGACAAGCAGAATAATAATTTACAAGAGTTAAAAGCTAATAATGAACTTATGTTGTCAAAATTAAGTGATAATATTAAACAAGAAAAAGACTTGTTAAGTAAAGCTACTGAAAAAGAAAAACAATTAATTGAAGAACAAAAACAAAAGGAAATTGCTGCTGAAAAGGCAAAAGAACTTGCAGCTCAAAAACAGGCTTCATTATCTGCTGCTAGTAGTAACATTAGCATTCCAAATTTCACCGGACCAAATTCTGCTGGAACTGTACTTACATTAGATGCCACTGCATATTCAGATAACAGTTATACATCAACTGGTCCAATGACAACAAGAAATCCAAACGGTTATAGCACTATAGCAGTAGATCCAAGAGTAATTCCACTTGGTACTAAAGTTTACGTAGATGGATATGGCTATGCCATTGCTGCTGATACTGGCGGAGATATTGTAGGAAACAGAATCGATGTGTTTTTCCCATCAAATGCTGATGCCCTAAATTGGGGTATGAGAACTGTACATGTTACAATTCTCAAATAACTTAACTTCTTAATAAGAAAAAATATACCTAGTGAATGCTTCATTTTTACTAGGTATATTTTTCTATCTATTCATCTTCATTGAAGCTCTCTATAAACTTTTCTGCAAGTGATGACAGGTATCTATCTTTTATCCATATTGCAGCTATTGAAGTCACTAATTTTTCATATTCAATCTCCTTGTAAATAAGATTTTCATTATTAACTAGCTCAAAAGCCGATTTTGGTACTATAGCTATTCCTAATCCTGCATTTGCCCACATAAGTGTTGTGCGTGCATCTTCATTTTTACAAAATATCTCTGGTTTAAAGCCATTTTCAAAACATGCTTCTATTATAAGATTTTCAAACCTACGATATAAAATTATAGGTTTGTCCTTTAATTCAGTTATTTCCATTGTTTTTGTATCATCACCAGAACAATATTTTTTTGTCATCGCTGCTATCATTGGTTCTTTTTTCATATATTTACATCCATAGTTCAGCGCCTTAAATGGGGTTCTTACAATCCCTATTTCTATAACTCCCTTATTTAAGAGTTCTAAAATATTAAAAGTATTTCCTTCTCTTATTGAAAACTTTACACCTGAGTATTCTTTATGAAACTTAGCTATTACATTTTTCAAAAGGAGTGAACCGGATGAAGATATAGTTCCTATTGTAAGGGTACCCTTTAATCCTCTTTTAAAATCATTTATTTCATTTACTGTAGAATCCGAAAGTTCTAAAATTTGCCTTGCCCTTTCTCTAAGTATCTTTCCTGCATCTGTAAGATGTATATGTCTTGATCCTCTCTCTACAAGTTTTATCCCAAGCTCCTCTTCTAAAATCTTTAATTGCTGACTTAGAGGCGGCTGAGCAATGTGCAATTTTTTAGCTGCTGCAGTTATTTGTCCTTCTTCAGCTATGGTTAAAAAATATTTAAGCTGCTTTATATCCATAAAATTTCTCCAATACTATTTTTATATGCATTATATATAAAACATATATTATTAATATACGTTTCTATATGTTATAATCATAAACGCATGAATCGAAAGATGCAATAATATTTATAATAATTTTACGGAGTGTGACGATAAATTTGCTTAATTTAATTAAATTTTTAAAACCTTACAAAAAAGAATGTATATTAGGTCCAATCTTTAAGTTGACAGAAGCAATTCTGGAACTTCTTTTACCAACTATTATGGCACTTATAGTCAATAAAGGGATTGCTACACACAATACTAATTATGTGCTTAAAATGGGAGGTTTAATGATAGTCATGGCCCTTTTAGGGTTTTGTTCTTCTTTGACCTGTCAACACTTTGCTGCCCGTGCCTCTCAAGGTTTTGGTACATACCTGCGTAATACCCTATTTGAACATATATCCTCACTATCATATGTTGAAATAGATTCACTAGGTACCCCTTCACTTATTAATCGTATTACTAGTGACGTAAATCAACTTCAATTAGCTGTGGCTATGCTTATACGTCTTGTAGTCAGAGCACCTTTTATTTGTATAGGCGGAATCATAATGGCCATGATTCTTGACCTTAAATTATCTATAATATTGATTATAACAACACCCATATTCGCTATAATATTATATTTTATTATAAACAAAACAGCTCCTCTTTATCGAATGTATCAAAATAAACTTGATAAAATAGGACTAATTCTACGTGAGAATCTTTCTGGTGTTAGAGTAATTCGTGCCTTCGCAAAAACTAGTAGTGAAGAAACAAGATTCAATAAATCTAATGATGATTTAACTTCTACTGGAGTTTTAGTTGGTAAGATATCCGCACTTTTAAGCCCACTTACTACTCTTGTTATGAATGCAGCAATTGTTGTAGTCCTTTGGGTTAGTGGCTATCAAATTAACTTAGGTAATCTTTCTCAAGGTGTAATCATTGCTTATGTTAATTACATAACTCAAATATTACTGGCTCTCGTTGTTGTTTCTAATTTAGTTATCACCTTTACTAAAGCTTTTGCATCTGCAAACCGTGTAAATGAAGTACTATTAACCTCACCATCCATTATTGATATTAATGAAAATCCTGCTACTATAGAACACAGTAATAGTCATAAAAATATGATTGAATTTAAAAATGTTTCATTTGGTTACAACACTACTGGCGATATTGCTTTAAATGACATATCAGTTAGTATTAATAAAGGTGAAACAGTTGGACTTATTGGAAGTACAGGTTCTGGTAAATCTACTTTTATAAATCTTATTCCACGATTTTATGAAGTAACTTCTGGGGAGATTTTAATTCATGGGCATAATATCAAAGATTATCCTCTAGAAACCCTTAGAGATAAAATTAGTATAGTACCTCAAAAAGCCGTACTTTTTACAGGAAGCATTTTAGAGAACATACGCTGGGGTAAAAAAGATGCTACTTATGAGGAAGTTGTATCCGCTGCAAAAATAGCACAGGCTGATGAATTCATTGTAAATCTTCCTAGCGGTTACGACACAAACGTATCTAGAGGTGGTTTGAATTTTTCCGGTGGTCAAAAGCAAAGACTTACAATCGCTCGTGCAGTAGTTAAAAAGCCTGAAATTCTTATATTGGATGATTCCTCTAGTGCTTTAGATTTCGCAACTGATGCAGCACTAAGATCAGCTATTAAAAATAGTAGTAACGATATGACTGTACTTATAGTTTCTCAGCGTGCCAGTTCAATAAAATATGCAGATAAGATTATTGTATTTAATGATGGTGAAATTGCTGGTGTTGGTAAACATACAGAACTTATGAATAACTGCGAAATATATAAAGAAATATGTCTTTCTCAGCTTTCAAGTAAGGAGGTAAAATAATAATGAATATAAATATATTTAAACGAATTGCAAAATACATGTTAAAATATAAGTTATATATTGTCTTTTCGCTTATAAGTGCACTTGTAAGCGTAATCGGAAGTCTTATGGGTCCAATGTTTATAGGAAGATCTATCGATAAAATGACTGGCAAAGGACACGTAGATTTTAATGCGGCGATTAAAATTTTAATTCTATTAATAATAGTTTATGCTGTAGGTAATATTTTCAATTGGCTTTTAACTTATTCAACTAATTTAGTTACTTACCGTTCTATTAATGATATGCGACGTGAACTTTTTAAAAAACTTAATACCTTACCATTAAAATTTTTTGATAACAATCCTCACGGGGATACCATTAGCAGATTTGTAAATGATATGGAGACAATTTCAGATGGAATGCTCCAAGGTTTATCAACCTTACTTACAGGTATAGTTACTATTGTTGGAGCATTGATTTTTATGTTATACATTAGTCCAATTATGACTTTGGTAGTAGTCATATCGTCCCCAGCTTCTTATTTTATGGCTAGATTTATTACAAATAGCTCCCAAAAAATGTTCAAAAAACAAGCAAAAATTTTAGGTAACCTAAATGGATATATAGAAGAGATTATTGGCGGTCAAAAAGTAGTTAAAGCTTTTAACTATGAGGAAACTTCTATTGAAGCTTTTAAAAAGATTAACAGCGATTTATATGATGCAGGTGTTAAATCTCAATTTTATGGGTCTTTATCTGGTCCAACAACAAGAGTTGTAAATAATATTACTTATTCATTAATTGGTGTTATAGGAAGCGTGTTAGCCATTTTAGGAAAAATAACTGTTGGTGACATATCAAGCTTTTTAATATATTCAACACTTTTTGCAAAACCTTTAAATGATATAACAGCAGTATTTACACAAATTCAAGCTGCAGCTGCATCTAGTGAGCGTATATTTACCATTCTTGATTTGGATTCCGAAATACAAGATGATAAGGATGCTATTAACTTATCTAGCAATGCCGGTATAATCCGTTTTGATAACGTCAACTTTGCATATACTCCTAAAACTCCACTTATACAAAATTTTAACTTAACCGTTAAACCTGGTAGCAGAATTGCAATTGTAGGACATACAGGCGCTGGTAAAACAACCCTTGTAAACCTACTAATGAGATTTTACGAAATTTCTTCAGGAAACATTTTTATTGATAATGTGGATATTAAAAAAATATCACGTAATAGCTTACGTCGCAACTTCGGTATGGTGCTACAGGAAACTTGGCTTTTCTCTGGAACTATTAGGGATAATATTTCCTATGGTAAATCAGATGCTACCGAAGAAGATATAATAGCTGCAGCTAAAGCAGCCGATGCGCATAGCTTTATAAGGCGTCTACCTAAAGGTTATGATACTATGATTACTGATTCTGGAGAAAACCTATCTCAAGGTCAAAAGCAACTGCTTACAATTGCTAGAGTAATGCTTGTGGATCCTCCTATGTTAATTTTAGACGAAGCTACTAGTAGTATAGATACAAGAACTGAACTTCGCATTCAAAAAGCATTTCTTAGAATGCTTGAAGGTAGAACTAGTTTTGTCATAGCTCATAGACTTTCAACAATTAAGGAATCTGACTTAATATTAGTTATGAATAATGGTAATATTGTTCAAAGTGGAACTCATGACGAATTATTATTATCTGGTGGGGAATACGCAAATCTTTACAACAGTCAATTTTCTCCAGTATAGAAAATAAGGTGCTTTAAGCACCTTATTTATCAAAAACTCCACCTTGTTTTGTATTGTTAAAACCCTTTTGTTTATTTCCTATACTCTTATCTGGTCTTTTATTTTCCTTATTATGTCCCTTGTTCTTTTTTTCTTCAATTAATTTCTTCATAAGTTCAATACTTTTATCTGACATTTGTTAGTCTCCTTAATCTTATTTGTAATTAATCTTAACATAACCTTGGAGTAGTTTGGAAGTATTCTTTTGTATAAAAAAATATTAGCTTCACAATATAATAAAATTTGGAAGCTAATATTTGCTTTGCATTTCTTTCTATATAAAACAACCTTTCATTTATGCAACGCTTTTGAACACATTATCCCTACTTTTAGAAACTTTTGATATTGATTTAGCTATAATATATGCTATAATTCCATCTACTATATGATGAACTGCTGTACCAATTGCAACAACTGCTACCAAGTAATTAAATCCTGTAAACGGTATTATTACTAAACCTTCTAAAATTGCATGAATAGGTAATGTACTAGCCACAACCTTTGGAAAGCTTACGCCTTTTTTAATAAGCACTGCACCAACAAATCCAACTACTATATGTGTGCATGCTCTTGCTGCTATAACCGGTGTTGTTGTTATTAAAAATCCTAAGGCTGACCCTATTCCAACTATAATTGCAGCATATGGTCCAAAAAACATGGCTATAAACATTGGTACATGGGCTGCTATGGTTGCAGAAAAAGGTGGAATATATACCCTTAAAAATCCAAAATAAATTGGTATTATGATTGCCATTGCTGTTAGCAATGCTGTATAAGTTAACGTTCTAACTTTATTCATGTGTAATCCCTCCGTATGCTAATGTATATACAGAAGTATACAATATATATATTCACTTGTAAAGTTTTATACTAGGCACTGGAATAATTCATTATAGTTAGAAATTGCGAAGCAAAGATTAAAGAATTTTATCATAGCTAAAGCTAGATAAAATGATTAAAGAAAGCCTTCGGCTAGATGGAAGAATTGACGAGGCTAAAGCCGTCAAAGGTGAGAGAAGTTACTTACGTAACAGATAAAGAAAAAGAGGAAACAAGAAAAATACTTATTCCTTTTGAACAATCTAAAATAATTTCTAAAGATGAACAATGCTCATTTAATGGTGGATATCTTTTTCTTCAAAAAATCTATCACGAACTTGGTTTAAATAAAATATGCGAAAAAATTTCAGATAAGCATAAATTCCCTTACAATCTTGATTCTATTCTCTCTAGATTAATTTATGGTAGAATTATTTTTCCAGCTTCAAAGCTTGCTACGCAAGAGTTGTCAAAAAAATTTAAGGAAATTTTTCCTCCTTAGGTCGGAAAAATAATGAATTTAAAGGTGAGAGAATTTGCTTTCGGCAAAAGGTTTATGGTTAAGAACAGTAATTAATTAGATTTTTTACATTTAACTAATTATTTTATATCTGAGCCTTATGAAGGAATCCTGTAATACTTCCGCATTTTCTAACTTTAATACACCAAGCTTATTAAGTTCTGACTTAGACATCAACGAATCTCCATCCACCAAAGAAGAAGTATATTTGCCTCCTATGAGAATTGGTGCAACAATGATATCAACAAAATCCAGCAACTTAGCACGTAGGAACAGCCCGTTTAATGTACCTCCCGTCTGTACAGTAATTCTTTCACATCCAAATTTTTCATATAAATCTTCAAACAATTTATCAGGGTTAAAAACATCATAATACAAAATATACAAGTTATCAGCTTGAATATCATATGCAGGATGATGCTTATTAGAGGTAACCAATACAAAGCTTTTTGATAGATGCGTAAAATATTCCACTCCATGCTTTGTTAAATGATTGTTATCGATAATAACAAAACTAATGTTCCATCTTTCCTGTGGCAGAGGTTTTTCATTTACGCCTACTTTGGCTTGTACTCTGCCTGAGTTAAGGCACCATAAATCTGTTGTTTCTTCAATTTCATAATACTGATGAAGTCCTTCCATAACTCCATGGATATTAGGAAAGTCCTTATCTACATCTAACTCGTCTGAAGCACCCGTACTAATTTTTCCATCAACTGAGGTTAATAAAAACAATGTTGTAATAGGCCTTTTATTCATCGTATATATCCTCCACCATCTATATTATATAAACTGCTAATTTTCTTTACCCAATTAATAATTTCTATTTTAGGAATACATAATTCCCTACCATTAAACAAGAATAGACAAACTTGACTTTACCATTGCTTTGGGACACAGATCTTTATTTGCCCCATTGAACCACCGTTTGTAATAAAGGGATAAACCATTTTACCTTTCAGTGCATTGTCTGAAAGAAATGTTCTAACCGCAGGAGGAAAAGAAAACCACCACACAAGAGTTCCAATCAGGATGGTATTATAAGCTGATATATCTTTCTGAATTGGCTTGATTTCTGGCATAAATCCACTGTTCACTTCATGTTTCGTTTGTGCAATATACTGAGTATTGCCAGTAAAAGAATAAAAGAGAATCAATGGTTTTATAAATTTGTCATTTTTCATATATTCCCCCCACTTCTTACAACATAAAATTTTTTAATTTTGTGTCAGTATAATATGTATAAGATTGTACCAACAAGTTTTTGCTCTTTAATGAAGTAACCATTTATCATGCACTTGGCATATTTGTATACATTGCTTAACATCTTTCTTGCTATTATGCTTTGGAGAGAGTGTAAAGGTGGTTTAAAACATATAAGTCCAATCACTTTAAACTATGAAATTTATCTTTTACCTTTATTTTGTTCTATAAGTCATAAGTATATCTTCTCCTGCTTTAACATCCGCTCCTATATTTACATCAATGTCTTTAATAAGCTCAGTATTTGTTATTAATACAGGCGTAATAAGTGAATATCCTTTTTCAATTATAAATTTTCTGTCAATTTTAATAATTGGATCACCACCCTTAACCTTTTTTCCCTCTTCTATTAGTCTTGTAAAGCCACTGCCTTCAAGTTCAACTGTATCAATCCCAATATGAATAAGAATTTCAACTCCATTATTAAGTGTCATCCCTACTGCATGATTACTTTTAAATATGATGGAAATAATTCCATCTGCTGGTGCTAAAACCATATCACCATATGTAAATATTGCTACTCCATCACCTGCCATTTTTTCTGCAAATACTTTATCGGGTACATCTTTTAAATCCATAATTTTTCCTGATATTGGAGACATTATGTTACAATTCTTTTTTAAAAATTTCAGCATGTCAAAACCTCCTCACATATTGCTATTTTATGGCTATTAGCACTTAACAGCAATAATTATAATACTAGCTAATTTCTATAATACTTCCATCATAAAATAAATACAAATATTTTTCTAAAACCTTTTTTCCTGTGATTTTTTCTAACGCTTCGCTATAATATTTAAGCTGTATAGAATATTTTTTCACAATATCTTCTATATTTTTTTCTGTTACATAATCAGTTTTGTAGTCTACTAGTATTACACCATCATTCTCTTCAAAATAACAATCTATTGCCCCTTGTACCATTACATCTTCCTCTGAATTCAAATTGTATATTTCACTTGCTTTTAACCTTATTACAAATGGAACTTCTCGCTTAACATTATTTGATGAAAGCATTCTCTCTCCAAGCTCAGTTTTAAAAAATCTAGCTATTTTTTTTATGTCCACAGCTTTTCCTTGGTTCTCTGTTATAAGTTCTCTAAAAATCATTTTATCCATTTGTTTTTTTATATCAGCTTCCTTAACACCTTGTTTAAAATCAAGTCTTTGCATAACACTATGCATTGCGGTACCTCTCTCACTAGGTGTTAAAGCCTTTTTTTCCTCCATAAATGAAGGTCTCTTTTTTAAAGCTGGCGAAAACAAATTTCTCGAATACTCTTCCTCAGTATTATATTGTCTTTTAAGTTCTGTTACAGATATACTTGAAGGCAATGTCTTAGAGTTTTCATATTTATAATTAAAACTAAGTCTTCTATTAATTTCATCATAATATTTTGTCCTCGGAGGATTACTTTCTATTTCTAAAAGTATATCTTGAAGCTGTTCGGATTCATTGTCCTCTACACTGCTCTCTACGTCCTCCTTTAGAATTTCATTTCTATTCCAAAGAACTACATCCCATTTAGAACTATCTTCGTTTATGTAACAATTTTGAGGCTCAATTTCAGCTTCATTTCTTAAGATTTCTCCATCCTTATGCTTCATAATAGCGGGACAAATCCAGTCCAAATAATTTTTGCCTTTTATTATTGTATTTTCAGATACTTTTTTATCCTCACTTAAAACCTCATCTGACCACTTTAATGCTGATTTCTTAATTTCACTTGTAGTTCCAGTTATTATAAGTTTTTCCTTGGCTCTAGTCATTGCAACGTATAATATCCTCATTTCTTCAGATAAACTTTCCAGTTTTATTTTCTTTTTAATAGCATTTTTAAATATAGTTGGATAGGAAATTCGCCTCTCAAAATTTACATAGTCAGGTCCTAATCCAAGATCATAATGAAGCAACACAGATTTTGCAGTATCCCTAAGATTAAAATTTTTCCCACAGCCCGACAAAAATACTACTGGGAATTCTAATCCTTTGCTTTTGTGAATACTCATAATTCTAACCACATTCTCATTTTCACCTAATATCTTTGCACTTCCCATATCCTTACTGCTTGTTTTAAGCCTATTTATAAAGTTAATAAATTTAAATAGCCCTTTATAACTGGTGTTTTCATACGCTTTAGCTCTTTGAAATAATATTCTTAAGTTTGCTTGTCTTTGAACTCCACCCTCCATAGCTCCAACATAACCATAATAGCCAGTTTCAGTGTATATATACCAAATAAATTCATCTATTGGCATATGTAATGACAACTCTCTAAATTCATTTAACTGTCTTAAAAAATTGCGTGATTTTTTTAAAATACTAGTTTCCAATTCTGATGCTTTAGAAAAAATTTTTAATGCTTCATAAAAACTTAGATTTTCATCTATATTTCTTATATCTATTATTTCCTCATCACTAAATGATGCTATAGGCGAACGCATTACTGATAATAATGGTATATCCTGAATAGGGTTATCTATTATTTGTAACAGCGCTAATATGGTTTTTATTTCGGTAGCTTCAAAATATCCACTTCCTGTGTCCGCAAAAACAGGTATATCACATCTTTTTAATTCATCAGTAAATATTCCAGCCCAATTTTTGGTTGTACGAAGTAATATTACTATATCTTTATATTTTATATTTCTGTATTCTTTAGTATCCTTATCAAATACTACAAATGGCTTTTCATAGGGATTATCTACTAGTTCCTTTACCTTTTTCCCTAACATTCTTCCTTCTAATCTTATATTATCAATATCTTCTTCGTCTTCTTCATCGTCTATATTATTTTTATCAATAATATTGTTTTTTTCGATAATATTTATTTCATTATCACCTAAGGCGTTAAAATGTTTTTCATCAATATCTTCAAATTTTGATCCAAACTTTAGTTCCTCATGTTCATTATAATTTAGCTCTCCAATATTTTCTGACATTATTGATTTGAATATAAAATTTACACCATCAACGATTTCTTTCCTACTTCTAAAATTTTTAAATAAAAGAATTTTTCTATTTTTTGCTCCTACTTCATTTGAATATTTATTGTACTTTTCTAAAAACAACTCAGGTTTCGCCTGTCTAAATCTATATATACTTTGCTTTACATCTCCAACCATAAATACATTCGGTTTTTCACTTTCTCTTCTTGAAACAACCCCTAAAATATATTCTTGTACAAGGTTACTATCTTGATACTCGTCTATAAATATTTCTTCATATTTTTCTCTGAGTTCAATTGCAGCTTTAGATGGAGTTACTTCTCCTTCATCCGTAACTGAAATTAATATTTTTAAAGTTAAATGCTCAATATCATTGAAATCTATTATCCCTCTGATTTTTTTAGCCTTTATATAGTTATTGTCAAAATCAATTACCATCTTACCTAAATATTTTAGCATTGGATATAATTCTTTAATATGTTGTACCATATTTTCATTTAAAGTATTTAATATTTCTTCTGATATGTCTTTAAACTGCTTTTTGTACTTATCCCTTATATTTTGAACTTCTTCTTTACTATTTTTATTTGCATCTTTACTACACCTTTTAAGTGTAGTAAATTTTGTTTCTCTTAAACATTGTGTAAATGTCTTAAAATCCACACTTGCACTTAAAAGCAAATCATTAATTATGTTATAATCATTTTCAAAGGTTTCTTTATATGGTTTTATACTATCTTCTCCATCTATTATTTTCAAAGCTTTTATTGTAGCTTTTTGCATACCTAAAAGTTCTATTCTTGCATTTGAAATTAACGTTTTTGCCCAAATTGACGTGTTAAAGTCAAAATCCTCTGAAACATTAAAACTCTCACTTATTTGATTAATCCACTTTTCTGGAAACGGACTACTTTTTGCAAAATTGTACAGAGAAAAAACCATTTCCGTAAGTGCTGAATCATCTCTATTCGAACAATAACATTCAATAAGATGAAAGAATTCTTTATTTCCTTCTTCATAATTTTTATCAAATAATTCTTCCATTGCTTCAGTTTTTAATAAAACAGTTTCAGTTTCATCAGCTATTCTAAATTTAGGGTCCAAATCTATAAGATGAAAATAGTTTTTAATTACATCAAGACAAAATGAATGTATAGTAGTTATTTTAGCCTTATTAAGAAGTACAAGTTGCCTTTGTAACACATTAGAATCTGGACTTTTAGAAAGTTCTCTTGATATTGCTTCCCCAATTCTTTCTCTCATCTCTGCTGCAGCTGCGTTTGTAAATGTAACTACTAATAATCTATCTATGTCAATAGGATTTTTTTCATCCGTTATCATTTTTATTATTCTTTCAACTAAAACTGCAGTTTTTCCTGCTCCAGCTCCCGCTGCTACAAGTAAATTAGAAGCTCTTGTATATATAGCCTCTTTTTGCTCGTCGGTCCAAGTATTTCCCATTAATTTTCACCTTCTTGTTTTTCATATTCCTTACTTAATTTATTCCAAATTTCCTCATCACTTTTTTCGGATATATTTCTATAATTATTGTCTTCAAGCTCTTTATCAAAAGTACATATTGATGAATACAAACAAAAATTACATGGTACAAAATCTTTATTTTTACAAGGGTTAATGCTTATATCCCCCTTTAGCATGTTTTCACAACTCTTAGCAACTATTTTTTTTACATGTTCCCTTAAAAGTTCAAATTGTTTTTTTGAAGCTATATCGGATTTCCCAAGACTACCATCCTTATTTATTCTTGCTGGTATAACCGTAGAATTACCATTCATCTCTCTGTCCATTTCCTTAATTATATCTGGATTGTCAATTAATAAACCTTTCATTTTAAATTTCTTCATTATCTCTTTCTTTAGTTCCTCATCATCTATATCTTTATTGCTCCTGATTATAGGATCATCTATTTTAAAATACAAAATTGCTCCTGGTAAGGGTTCCTTTTTTGAGTCTTTCCCCTCTTCTTCAAGTATAGCATCAAGATATAAAAGCAGCTGAACTTGAAGTCCATAATATACGTCTGAAAGTTTAAAAATTTTATTTCCAGATTTATAATCTATTATTCTTATATATGTTTCACTGTCTTTTACAAGCATATCTATTCTATCTATTCTTCCTATTAAACTTACCTTTTCTCCTGAAGAAAGTTCCACAATTATTGGTGAATATCCACCATGTTCACTAAAATCAATTTCAAAACCAACAGGTTTAAAGCCACTTCTTTTAATGTGATTTGTTATAACCATAGCTGTTCTTGTAAGAACCCTTTTAAGCCTTTTAGTTAAATAATTGTATCTTGGTGAACTGCTCAAAATATAGTTATTATTTTTTTTAACATTACTCTCTACAATAGTATTTATGCTTTCCTCACACCAGGCATTATCAATTTCATCCCAGTTAATGCCTTCAAGTTTTACCTTTTCACTAAACTCATCAATTATTTTATGCATAAATGTACCAATATCAGGATAACTAATCTTAAATATCTTTCTCTCCTTTGCCTTAAGCCCATATTGAACATAATAAGCAAAAGGGCATTCCGCATACTTTTCAAGCCTAGATACATTTATCCTCATATTATTTCCATATAAGCTCCTAGCCTTTTCCTCACTAATAAGTTCAGTTTGATTGGAATAACTAATTCCACTGAATGCTCTTTCACACTTTTCCTTCCACTCATTGGAACTACTAAACCATTTGTAAACATCTCTCCAAATTAAAGCATCGCCCTGTCCATCCACTCTTTTTCTTAAAACATTTACAAGTTCATTAAAAGTTGGAATTTTTGCATCAATTAAATTTAATCTATCCTCATCATTTTCATAAAATAAAAGATCATTTTGTTCTTTTAACTTTGGATATATATTTTTTATTCGTGAAACTATAGAAGATGACCTTAAAGTCTTTCCTTCATAATCTGCCATTGGGTAACTAATTCTTAGATATTTTCCCGGTATAGTTAATGTTGTATAAACTAAAAATTGTTCCTCAAATGCAGCTGTTCTAGTATCCTTTGCAAGTTCCACTCCCTTTTCCTTAAGTGATAATCTTTCCATATCGCTTAATATTCCTTCATCATTATTTATTGAAGGAAAAACGCCATCATTTACGCCTACAAGATAAAGTACACATATATCATGACTTTTAAGTCTTTCAACACTTCCAACTAAAACCTGATCTACAGTTGGTGGTATAAGACCCATTTTATGCTCTCTAACTCCTATGGTTAATATTTTTTCAAACTCCTCTAAAGTAAGCTCTGTATCTCCCATTACTTCAACTGTTTGATCTAATAAGTCAATTATTATATTCCATATCTGACTGTATTCATTTGCAATCAACTGATTTTTGCCTTCTTTAAATTGAGATACTAATTCCTCTACTTTTTCCTGAGCACCAATATTCATTAAAAATTGGAAGACTATTTTACATATTTCTTCTGCTGTTTTCTTAGTTCTAGTCTTCTTATAAAACTCCTTCAATGGTTCAATTACAACTTCTCTAATCATATTTATTCTCTCTAAAAGTTCTTGCTCTCTAAGTGAAATTTCTTCACTAGAAAATAACGAATTAGGTCTGTACTCCCA
This sequence comes from Clostridium acidisoli DSM 12555, assembly GCF_900176305.1. GTDB lineage: Bacteria > Bacillota > Clostridia > Clostridiales > Clostridiaceae > Clostridium_I > Clostridium_I acidisoli. Next base: position 187,563 of record NZ_FWXH01000003.1, on the reverse strand, counting down.
CCTTTCTTCATCAAGCCACTTCTTTTTTCCCTTTATACCTGCCGCTAAAATATAATTTTCAAACACATCTATATCTTCTAAGGGTATTTTTGTAAGTCCCGTCTTAAGGTACCTAAACATTGCTTCATAAGACCAATTTTTAGTTACAATTTCAATGGCTGAAGTTATAAGCACAACTATCAGATTTCCTTCTATGTCTTTTTTTTCATCTATGAAATATGGAATTTCATGTTCTTTAAAAATAGCTTCAATTATATTTTCATAATTTTTAAGATCTCTTGTAATTACAGCTATATCTTTATATCTATACCCCTTATCTCTACACATTTTTATTATATCTCTTGCAGTACTTTCAATTTCAGAATATTTATTTTGAGCTCTAAATAATGTTATATCCTCCGTTTTTTCTGCATATTTTTCATAAGGGTATGCAAATAGATTTTTTTCTAAAAATGAAAGTGTCTTACTGTCTTTAAATCTATAAAAAGGTTTGCTTTTAAGCACTATGGGTTTATCCAAAACTATATTGTTATTTCTAGCTATATCAATAAGCTTATTTTCAGTATTTCTAGTAAACTGAAATATATCAGTACCATATTTCAAACCATCTTCATAATCACTAGTAAGAGTGATGTTAACTCTTTTTGCTTTTTTCATAAGTTTTTCTATAATTTTATATTGTTGTGGAGTAAAACTCGAAAATTCATCCATCCATATCTCTGCATTGTTAAACATTTTTGATTCATCCAATTTTTCATGAAGCAAATTTAAATCATCATCAGCATCAACATAATTTTCATGAAGTACCTTTTCAAATTTTTCATATATCTTATTCAAATCTAATAGTTTACTTTTAAGATTAGTTTCATTTTCAATATTTTCTGCAGCAATAGATAAAAGTTCTGGAGTTATTGAATATCTTTTAAACTCGCTTATAGTGTCAGAAATTGTATTTATAAAGCCTTTTTGAGTTGCTGCCCGTTTAAATACAGTTAAATCATTAACAACCTCATCCAAAACGTGAGAAATAAGCATGCACTTTCCAGCAGAATCCATATGCTTTCGAGTAATTCCACCAACCTCATTCATTACCCTATAAGCCATTCTTTTAAAACTAAGTACACGAACATTTAAATTAGACTTTTCTCCTATTTTCTGAAGAATATTTTTTTCAGCTTGAAAGGAAAACTGTTCTGGTATAAGATAAAAAAAAGGTCCTATTTCTTCCTTGTCTACTCTTTCTTTTATACTATCCATACAAAAATTGCTTTTGCCACTTCCAGCTCTTCCATATATAAATCTTAAACTCATAGTTTAATCATACCTTTCTAATTTACATTATATCCATAATATTTATTTTATCATACATTAAGCTTTTTTTGATAAATGATATTTGTTTATAACAGTACTACATTGACAATACTTTTATATTAATTTAATACATACAAAAAGATTATCTCAATATACACTGAGATAATCTTTTTTATAATGTATGTGCCTAATTTAAATCTTCACCATTGCTTTCAATAACTTTTTTATACCATTTAAAGCTTTTCTTTGGAATCCTTTTTAAGCTCCCATTTCCTTCATTGTCTTTGTCAACATATATGAATCCATATCGTTTTTTCATCTCTCCCGTGGATGCACTTACAAGGTCTATACAACCCCACATAGTATATCCCATAAGTTCAACTCCATCTTTAACTGCCTCTTCCATCTCTTTTATATGATCTCTTAAATAATCGATACGATAATCATCATTTATTGATCCATCTGAATCAAGCTTGTCAACAGCACCTAATCCATTTTCCACTACCATTACTGGTATTTGATACCTGTCATATATATGATTTAATGTCCATCTTAACCCCTTAGGATCTATTTGCCAACCCCAATCTGAAGCCTTAAGATATGGATTTTTAAATCCACCAAGTACATTTCCACTAACTTCTTCACCATTTTTATCGCTACTTACAACATTGGACATATAATAACTAAATGAATAAAAATCAACGCACCCTTCTTTTAATATGTCTTCGTCTTCTTTCTCCATTTTAATTTTTATTCCATTGTCTTCAAAATACCGAAAAGCAAAGCCTGGATAATATCCTCTCACTTGAACATCAGAACAAATCATATTATTTATTTGATCTTTTTGTTGAGCTAAAATTACATCATTTGGATTACAAGTTTTAGGGTAACTGCACATATATGCAATCATGCACCCAATTTTAAATTTTGGATTTATCTCATGTCCAAGTTTAACTGCCTTTGCACTTGCTACGAATTGATGATGTAATGCCTGAAACCGTATTTCCTCATTGTTTTCATTTTCATCTAATATCATGCCACCTGCCATATAAGCCCCAAAGGGTACCGTTAAACAATTTATTTCATTAAATGTAAGCCAATATTTTACTCTATCCTTATATCTATTAAAAATCACTGAACAATATCTTGTATAAAATTCAATCAATTTTCTATTTGACCACCCTTTGTATTTTTCAGTAAGTGCAAATGGCGTCTCATAGTGTGAAATTGTTACTAATGGTTCTATATTGTATTTTAACAGTTCATCAAAAACCTTATCATAAAATTTTAAACCTTCTTCATTTGGTTTAAGTTCATCACCATTAGGAAATATTCTAGACCAAGCTATTGAAAGCCTAAATGTTTTAAATCCCATGTCTGAAAATAATCGTATATCCTCTTTATAATGATGGTAAAAATCAATTGCTTCATGACTTGGATAATGAGTATTTTCTTCTAAAGTTCTAGTTATCCTCCTTGGAATTGTATGAGTTCCACCTGTAAACATATCTGCGGTACTTGGCCCTTTTCCTCCCTCATTCCAAGCTCCTTCAAATTGGTTTGCAGCTGTAGCTCCTCCCCATAAAAAATTACTTTTCATTCTCATAACCTTCACTCCTTTTGTTCATTATATGAACATTATATTTCATTTTATATATATAAGTCAACGTTTTCATTCATTATATGAACAATTATACATAAATTATTTTAAGTCTTTCATCTTTAAAATTCACTTTTGAGTCCGTTATTACAGTAGCTTCTGGAATATCAGCATATGTATAAAATTTTCTAACATTAAATTTAGATTTATCTGCCAATACGTAAGTCTTTTCAGATGCTTTTAATACAGTTTTTTTAAAGTTTGCATCAAATAGAGCATGTGCCTTAAATCCACCACATGAATCAATACCAAGTGTACCTAAAAAAGCCACATTAAAATTCATAATTGACACCTTTTTCTCCATATCTTCTCCCACAATTAAATTACTTTCTGGTCTTGCATATCCTCCTAGTATGTACGTTTCTATGCCCTTCTCCATTAATTTTTGTATCTGCATTATTCCATTTGTAACCACTGTTATGTTTTTTGCCACAATAAAGTCAATAATATAATAACAAGTTGTTCCAGAATCTATAAATATAAAATCATTATCATTAATCAAAGTAGCGGCCTTTTGGGCTATTTTTATTTTTTCTTCTTTATTTTTTATAAGCATACTGCTAGTTACTGAATCATTTAAGCTTTTACCATATATTGCTTTTGCACCACCTCTAGTTCTCTTTATAAGATTTCTTTCATCCATAGCTACTAAATCTCTTCTAACTGTAGACATAGATATATTAAATGTGTCCATAAGTTCTTGTACTGTAGAAAATTTATTTTTCTTTACATGTTCTAATATTTTTGTCCATCTATCTAGCATAATCATTTCATCACCTGCTCGTAATATATACTCTTCATCTTTTTTATATAATTATAATCTATAAAAATAATTCAAACAATCCCGTGAGCATTTCATTTTAGTCTTGACTTTTTACATTTTTTGGTATATAATCATAAAAATATTGTAACATCTTTTTAATAACAAAATAATATAATAGTAATTTATGTTATTTTCTTTAGCATAAATAATATTTGCTAAATCAATATGAAGAGGGGATTAGTATGGGAAAAAAATTACCTTACAAGTACAATTTAAAGCCTAGCCTTGAAAGAAGTACAGACCTATTATTCCACGAAAATGTTGAAAAAACTGAATCTATACCACAAAGTGCAGATTTAAGGGCTGGTTATGGTCCTGTAAAAGATCAAGGTGAACTTGGAGCTTGTACAAGTTTTAGTGCCTGCAGCGTTTTAGAATATCTATTAAATAAAGATATTCCTCTTTCAGAATTATATTTTTATTACCAAGAAAGAAAAGAAGATAATGATGTTAATGAGGATGCTGGCAGTACAATTGCTAGATCTGCTTTAGTTGCAACTACTATCGGGACATGCACAGAAGCTTTAGACCCATATGATATAAAAAAATTTACTGCCACTCCTAGTGCTGCAGATGATAAAGATGCAAAAAATCACAAAGCTATGACAAAATATAAGGTTAAAACTATAGACGATATTTTATATTCTGTTGGAGTCTTAAAAAGGCCAGTTCTAATTGGAGTTAAAGTATATGAATCTTTTGAAAATATAACTTCTAATGGATATATACCACTACCCAAAAATGGTGAACAGCTATTAGGTGGACATGCATTGAATATATGCGGCTACTTCTCTAAACCTGAAAGTTCAACAAAAAATCCTAATGAAGAAATTAAAGAAATTCTACCATTTAAAAAATATGATGGTCTTTACTTTATTATAAGAAATAGTTGGGGAGAGAATTTTGGAGATAAGGGGTATTTGTATATGCCCGCTGAATTTCTACAAAAATATTCCAGTGATTGGTGGCATATTGATTTGTAAATGATACCCGGTTTTTAAAAGTAAGCTAGTTAAAGATTTTTACCCTAGATTAAAGATTGCCACAGTGGCAGGATGTTATAAGTTATCGTCAAATATTTCACCTAGCCACAGGTTTTCTTTAATCTTTTTATTTAACATAACTAAAATCGTTTATTTAAAATAAAATTTCTAAAAGATTGCATATGTTTTATTTTTTCATTGTAATCAGCATTTTCATCTTTTAGCTTAATTATTTGTTTATTTATTTTATTTCTATTTTCTTTTAAGTTTTTTAATTCTGTTTTAAGGTTATCTATTTCTTTTCTTTTTTCTTCAATTAATGGATCATACATAACATTAATAATACTACTTTTCCTGTTTTCAAATTTAATCTTTTTTACTGTATTTATAATAAATCTTTTAGCATCAATATAAATTTTTGTTATAATATTAAATAATAACTCTTTCATATTATCACCAACCGTATAATTATTTAAATGAGAAAAAGAAGATAGAGGTACTCAATGAATAAAAATAATTTATCTAATTTGAAATTTTTAAGTGTTTTTAAGCTTAAACAAAAAGAAAAGAGTTTAATCCTTCTTGATGAAAATATAAAAACTTTAAAACATAAAATTCAACTTGAAAAAAATTTATTAGAAATCGAGACAAAAAATTTGGATAAACTAACTATTGAAAATAAATCTATAAAAAAAGAGCACATAAGTTTTTTAAAACTGCTTCAAGGAGAAGAAAATACTTTTTGGATTAAAAATAACAACTATAATGTAAACCCCTTTGATAATGTCCTAATTGTAAAAAAATTATCTACTTTTCTCATTCAAACAAAAAGTAACGAAACAATTTACGTTTTTAATAACACTTTAACCAATTTTTTAGATTACCTTTTAGCACTTAATTATAGTATTATAGTCCTTTCTGTAGATACAAATAGAATTTTACTTAAACTAAGTCTAAAATAATCATTATTTATCATTTTTTAAGGCATACATTATTATTTGTTCTGTACTTACACCGTTGTAACTTTCTTTAACTTTTGAAAATTGTTTCTTGATTTTTTTTAATTCATTACTCATATACCTTGATCTATATGGAAAATACTTTTCTACTTTCTTTATGTAAGTTTTACTATATAATTTTTTATTTTTTGCAATGGCAAATAATATTAATTGTATACAGTTTTTTTCTATTAAATCTTTTATCACAATCATATTATCCATTGGCATACTTTCTAAAAGATCCACAGTAAAATTTATAAGTTTATTTGTGACATTGTCAAAATTCCATGTGTTAGCTAACATAGAGAACATTGTAACACTTCCATTTTCTAAATCCTCCTGTACATCCTGTAAATCGTCACACAATTGCAATAAAACCCCATACCCAAAGAAAAATTTAGCTTGCTGCTCAGTTAATTCCCCATTTACAAGATAGGCATCTGCTAAAACAGAAGTCCCTCCTTTTTCAAAACTGATTCCTAAAATATCCGATTCGTAAGGTGTAACAGCTTTATTTTGCTGAGCAAGACTTTTTATTTGTGCACTATGAATACATAACAAACTATCAAATACATTTGGATATTGTTCCCGGTTATACTCCTCTTCTATGTTATTTACAAGTTTAAAAAGATTTTCTTCATATTCGTTTTTTGCTATTGTCTTCTTACCTGCAAGTTTTAAGGCAAAATTTTTATTTATCTTAGTCTTGTCATCTCTAGAAATAACCTTACTATCTAAAAAATTGTCTGTATATGGGTATAACATACTGTATCCATATGTAGAAGATGTAAGTTTTGGAGTCCTTCCAAGTAACATTTGTATTATGTTAACAATCCATAAATTTCTCATTGCTTGCCCTAACTCTTCAAAACTTAGATTTGGGTTAAATTTTCTTGCTTTGCTTATAAATTTTTCTGTACTTTCTATTAATTCATTGCTTAATAAAATCTCTTTTTCTTTAATTGTAATTAATTCTGTTTCTTTAATAAAATTATCTATTACAACTTTAAAATTTTTCTTCCATTCCTTACGATATGATTGCTCTTTAGGAAACTCTTTTATATTTATTACAAATTGATTCACAAATTGATTTGTTTGTTTTTCTTTAGTTCTTTTATGCCAATATCCGCTTGCATTACCTATGTCAGGAAGTTCATTACTTTCTTCCCACCACTGCTTAATAAATAACTCTTTAAAGACTTTTATTTCACAGGAAACCTTTGATTGTTTGTTTAAAACTTCATCATTCATATTCATATAACTATTCTATAACCTTAATAATATCTAGAAGAGTTCTATTTATTGGTGTTTCTATTCCATATTTTTTTCCTAACTTACAAACGGTTCCCGCAAATATATCAACTTCTGTTTTTCTTCCGTTTAATATGTCCTGACACATTGAAGTTCTTCCATTTGGTTCTAGTGTATCCAATAATTCATACCACTTATTAATATCCCCTTTATTAAGATTAACTCCAACTTTTTCTGACAATGTCACAACCTCTAGCATTGCAGATTCCATAAGGTTTTTTGCTTCTATTTTTTGTTTAAAGGTTCCATAAGTACCTCTAATTACAGCAGATGATTGGTTTACGCCAACATTAACCATAAACTTCCACCATAATGAATGCATCATATCTTCTGGTATTTCATAAGAAATATTTGCTCTATCAAAAAGTTCCTTTACCATCTTCACCTTATCAGAATACTCTTTATTTGTTTTTTCTCCAAAAACTATACTACAATGGTTTGAAATATGAATTTTATTTTCACTTCGATTAGCCTCCGCAATACACAGAGAATAAAGCATTTTTTCCATGCCATATTGTTTACCTATAATCTCTTCACTAGTTATACCATTTAAAAGTGAAATTATAATTGTGTCTTTCCCAACATGATTTTTTATATCTTCAATTGCTTTAGTTAGTCCATTTGATTTTACCGCAATAATAACAAGATCTGCTGGTTCACATTTCTCCTCCGGTTCAATATATGAAAAATTATATTCTTTCCCATCGATTATAAATCCTTTTTTTATATATCTAGCTATTCTTTCTTTATTGGCTATTACCTTTAGTGCGCCCGGATTAACATCATATAATTTTCTGCCAAACGCACAACCAATAGCCCCCATTCCAATTAACGATATTCTTTTTATGACACCCATTTTATTATCATCCCCTAAAATAATTATCTATACTATATCATAAACTAATATGCTTTATATAGAACATTTTTTTATAAACAAAGTTCTTGGTTACAGGTGGTGTTTTTAGGCCATAGATCATCCATCTGAAACTTAGAAATCGTTATTAAGATACGTAGCAGCCGTCACTCCCACTTTGAAGAATAAGAGAGTGCTACGAATGTAGTCTTCGGGTAAATTAAAAGAGGCTCACAAAGATAACTACCTTCTCTGTGATAACCTCTAAAAAAACATGGAAATTAATATATCGGAAATTTTTTACATAAAGTATTTACTTTTTCTTTTAAATAGCTTAAATCTTTGTCCTTATTTTGTATAGCTTCATTTATGTATTCTGCTATTGACTTCATTTGTTCTTCTTTAAAACCCCTTGTAGTAACAGCTGCTGTACCTATTCTTATACCACTTGTAATAAATGGACTTTTGGTTTCAAATGGTATTGTATTTTTATTTACAGTTATTCCTACTGTATCAAGCAGCTTTTCTGCATCTTTACCTGTTACATCTTTATTAGTTAAATCAACAAGTATAAGATGGTTATCTGTACCACCTGAAACAAGTCTAAAACCATATTTTGTTAATTCTTCAGCTAAAACTTTTGCATTTTTCACTATTTGTCCTGCATAGTCTTTAAAATCATCCTTTAAAGCTTCTCCAAAACATACTGCTTTACCCGCTATTACATGCATTAATGGTCCACCCTGCATCCCAGGAAAAACTGCCTTATCAATTGCCTTTGCATATTTTTCTCTACAAAGTATTGCTCCACCTCTAGGGCCTCTTAAAGTCTTGTGAGTTGTGGTAGTAACAAAATCTGCATACGGAACTGGTGATGGATGTAAGCCTGCAGCTACAAGTCCTGCAATATGAGCCATATCAACCATTAAATATGCTCCTACTTCATCACTAATTTCTCTTAATCTTTTAAAATCAATTATTCTTGGATATGCACTTGCACCTGCTACTATCATCTTTGGCTTAGCTTCAAGTGCTTTTTTTCTTAGTTCTTCATAATCAATTTGTTCAGTTTCTTTATTTACACCATAACTTACTACATTATAAAGTTTCCCAGAAAAATTTACAGGACTTCCATGTGTTAAATGTCCACCATGTGTTAAATCCATACCTAATATTGTATCTCCAGTTTCAAGCATTGCAAAATATACTGCCATATTTGCTTGTGCGCCCGAATGTGGCTGAACATTAGCATGTTCACTTCCAAATAATTTGTTAACCCTATCTCTTGCAAGATCTTCTACTTTATCAACTACATAACATCCACCATAATATCTTTTCCCTGGATAACCTTCTGCATATTTATTTGTAAGATAAGAACCCATTGCTTCCATTACTGATTTACTCGTAAAGTTTTCAGAAGCTATAAGCTCTATATTGTTTTCCTGTCTTTCATGTTCTTCGTTAATTATTTCATATACCTTTTCATCCGTTTGTTTTACATTTTCAAAATCCATATTTACACCCTCTTATATTATTTAATAAATTAATCGTATAAATCCATAATAAGTACTTAATTTATAAATCTTAGTTTTATTAATTGTTAATTAACATACATATTATATAATAAAGCATTAAATTATAAATTTCAACTTTAAATATGATTATATACTGGATTTTATAATAAAACAACTTTAATTTACATAAACTTATTTTATGTTATAATACTCATGTAATAATGAAAACATAATAAAGGAGAAATTAGATGGATACCAACAGGGTACTTAATGCAGCTACTAAAGCCGGAAAGATAATGCTTGAAAGTGGTGGTGAAACTTATAGGGTTGAAGAAACAATGGTAAGAATCTCTTTAGCTCTTGGTGTAAAATCAATTGATGTTTATGCTACACCTACTGTCATAATATTAAGTGCTAAAGATGAATACAATAAAAATCACTCTACAGTAAAGCGTACTTATGGAGCGACTTTCAATTTAGACAAAATTTCAAAGATTAATAATTTATCTAGAAGCATAGAAAGAAAGCATTTGACCATCGATGATTTAGAAATAGAAATCGACAACATAGAACATCAAAAGGGTTATTCGGATGCTTTAGTAATCTTATGTTCGGCTTTAGCCGCTGGTTTTTTTACTTTGCTATTTAATGGTACATTTAAAGATTTCTTTTGTGCTGTATTTATTGGTGCCATAATTAGATATACCACTATTTCACTTTCTAAGTTTAGTGTATATGGCTTTTTTATCAATTTAGTAGGTGGTATGGAGGCAGCACTATTTGCCATTTTGCTTTACAAACTTAACTTATGTGATAATTATGATAAAACCATAATTGGAGCAATAATGTTATTAGTTCCTGGACTTGCTATTACAAATGCACTTAGAGATACAATAAATGGTGATTTAGTTTCTAGTGTTACACGAACTGTTGAAGCAGTTTTTATAGCTATAGCTATAGCGGTTGGTACAGGTATGATATTTAAAATATGGTTTGGACTATTTGGAGGTATTAATATATGATTTTAGCTTCATTTTATTCTTTTCTTGCTTCTCTTGGATTTGCAATTATTTTTAATATTAGGGGAAAAAATATATTTATAGCATCTTTAGGTGGGAGTATATCTTGGTTTATTTATTTATTGCTGCAGAATTTACATAATTCAAATACAGTGTCTCTATTTGTAGCAACGCTAGTAGTATCAATCTATTCAGAAGCTATGGCAAGAGTATTTAAATCTCCTGTAACAACCTATACAATTTGTGGCATAATTCCACTAGTACCAGGATACGGAATGTATTATACAATGTATTACACAATAAGCGGAAATATTTCAAAAGCAACCTTAACCGGACTTCAAACGCTTACAGGCGCCGGTGCTATTGCAATAGCTATAGTTATGATTTCTTCGCTTTCAAAACTAATATTTTTAAAAAGGAAGAAAGTTATGTAAATGCGAAAAGAGCCCGCCGTGCCGTCTCTTGAGTTTAAACGATAACCCGCTAAGTGCAGGTGGGTGCTGCCTTTCTGCTTCTTGTACTTAAAAAAATAAGCTTCATTCTACAGAAAGAGTTAAGCTCCCTAAAAAAAAGTGTTGGGTCAACATAAACTCAATGCTCGAACACAGTAGGTTCGTCTTCATTACTAATTATACTACATCTTATATATTTTATAAACTGGTTATTGTTAGAATATTTTTAATTTTCCTGAAAAACATCAATTCCAAGTTCTTTAAGCTGTTTTTCATCTACAACATCTGGTGCCTGTGTCATAACGCAAGCTGCATTCTGATTTTTAGGGAATGCAATAACATCTTTAATGTTTTCCGTACCTGTAAGAAACATTATCAGCCTATCAAATCCATATGCAAGACCGCCATGTGGTGGTGGACCGTATTTAAAGGCTTGAAGTAAAAATCCGAATCTTTCCCATGCACTTTCCTGAGTAAACCCTAATACTTTAAACATTCTTTCTTGAAGTTTTGTATCATGTATTCTTATGCTTCCTCCGCCTAATTCTTCTCCATTTAATACTATGTCGTAAGCCTTAGCTCTAACTCTAGAGGGTTCGCTCTCTAAATATTGTATGTCCTCATCCATTGGCATTGTAAATGGATGATGTTCAGCTTGATATCTGTTTTCTTCTTCATTATAAGATAAAAGAGGGAATTCAGTTATCCATACAAATCTAAATTCTTTATTATCCTTTAATATATTAAGCTCTTTAGCTAAATGTAATCTAAGTTCACCTAATGATTGGAATACAACACTGTTTTTATCAGCAACTATTAAAATCAAGTCTTCTGTATTTGCATTCATTACATGTTTTATATTATTAATATCTTCTTCACTAAGAAATTTTAATATTGAAGATTTTATCTCTCCATCCTTTAATGCTATCCACGCAAGACCTTTTGCTTTGAATGTTTTAACAAACTCACCTAATTTGTCAATTTGTTTTCTTCCCATATTAGCACAGCCTTCTGCTTTTATAGCTCTTACACTACCACCATTTTGCAGTGCATCTTGAAACACCTTAAATTCAGAATTTTTAACAACATCACTTATATCTTGAATTTCCATGCCAAAACGTAAGTCAGGTTTGTCACTGCCATATTTCTCCATAGCAACTTTATACTGCATTCTTTCTATTGGTAATTTCACATCAACATCCGCAATTTCTTTAAATACTTTTTTTATCAATTTTTCGTTTAATGCAATAACATCGTCCTCTTCTACAAAGGATAATTCCATATCAACTTGAGTAAATTCAGGTTGTCTATTAGCTCTTAAATCTTCATCTCTAAAGCACTTTACAATTTGAAAATATTTATCATAACCAGATACCATTAATAGCTGCTTGAATAGCTGTGGTGATTGTGGTAATGCATAAAATTTACCCTTATAATTTCTACTTGGAACAAGATAATCTCTTGCACCTTCTGGTGTACTTTTTGTTAACATTGGAGTTTCTATTTCAATAAATCCACTTTCATCTAAGAAATCTCTCATTATTTTAGCTGTTTTATGTCTAATTTTAAATATTCTCTGCATATCTGGTCTTCTTAAATCCAAATATCTATATTTTAATCTTATGTTTTCAGCTGCATCTAAATTTTCTTTTATGTAAATAGGTGGCGTTTCACTTTCAGATAATATTTTTATTTGTTCTCCTTGTAATTCTACCATTCCTGTTGGTATATTTTCATTTGGAGCTTCTCTCTTTACAATTTTACCTGTAACTGCTATGCAATATTCTGATTTTACTCCATCAGCTTTTTTAAATGCATCTTCATTTATTTTATCTCCAAATACAACTTGAAGTATTCCAGTTCTATCCCTTAAATCAACAAAAACGAGTCCCCCAAGATTTCTCTTTCTCTGAACCCATCCCATTGCTGTTACTGTATTTGAAATGTTGCTTTCTCTAAAATCACCGCACATTACAGTTCTTTTTAGACCTTTTAACGATTCTCCCATTGCATTTCCTCCTAAAAGTAAAAAATAATTAACTACGCTTACAATTGTATACCTATATATATAATTCCGCAATATAGGTATAACTAGCCATATAATTCGTCTAGAAATTTTATTTTATGCTCAACTTTTTCTTCTATCCTTTTTATATATTCTCTAACATCTTTAATATTTGGAAAACGTTCTAATCTATCTTCCTCTAAAAATATAATTTTTGATACTGCATTTGCACCAATTGCTATAATTGTTTGCTTTTCTTCAATCATTTCAACATTATATAAACATTCTTTCCCCAATTTTGAATAACCTACATTCTCCATATTACCAACCATATTTTTTTGCCTATACATATAATATGGTTTCAAATTAAGCTTCTTACTAAGTTCTAAAGAAGCATCATGCATTGCAATTAATTCTTCCTTAGCTGCAACTTTCATATGTATATTGTTTAATATGTTTTTATGGAGATCTGAACCTCTTTTTAATGACATACCGTGAACTGTAAGACTATCTGGTTTTAATTTTAAAATTTCTTCACAAGTATGAATAAATTCATTTTTTCCCTCTCCAGGAAGCCCTACTATTAAATCAACATTTATATTATCAAAACCTAAGTTTCTTGCTAAATTAAATTTATCTATAACTTCTTTTGAGTCATGTCCTCTTCCAATCAATTTTAATGTTTTATCATTCATAGTTTGAGGATTTATACTTATTCTATGTACCTTATATTTTTTTAATGTATTAAGCTTTTCATTTGTTATACTGTCTGGTCTTCCACATTCCACTGTGAATTCTTTAACATTATTGCCCTTTACAAAAGAGTTATAAATTTTGTTCATAATGAGCTCAAATTGCTGATTATTTATTGATGTAGGAGTTCCTCCACCAAAATATACACATTCTACATTAAGTTTTTTATCCTTAACATATTTTGAAATCATCTCTATCTCATATGTTAAAGCTTTTAAATAGTCTTCCACTATATTCTTACAATTAGAAATAGTATCCGAAATAAAACTACAATATAGACATCTTGTTGGACAGAAAGGCATTCCAACATAAATACTTATATTGCTACTTTCTTTGTTTACTAAATTTTCCTCTACCTTAGCCACCTCAATACATAACTTAGCTTTATCTTCCCTTGTTAGACTATGATATTCAAAGTGCCTCAATATTTCCTCTTCACTTTTACCTTCTTTTATGAGGCTAAGTGCTATCTTAGTTGGCCTTATGCCAACTAAGGTCCCCCATGGGGGCGTTATTCCAGTTTTTTTGCTTAAATAACTATATAAAGAATGTTTGATGTTTTCTTTAATTGTTAATTTATCATCAAACTCACATACTGATACTAAAGAATCCTCTATTATTTTTAATCTTGTATCTTCAATTAAAATTTTATATTTCCAATCATCAGTACTAATAAACTCTATTTCACTGAAAAAGAGTTTTAAAATATTATAAATGTCGTATTTAAATTTTTCACAATCAGCTTTAATTTTAATCATTTTTCACCACTTATTTTAAAAACGGATTACATTTTTTTTCAAATCCTATGCTAGTTCTAGGACCATGTCCAGTAAATACATATAACTCTTCTGGTAAATTCATAAGTTTTGTATTTATACTATTAATTAGTGTATCATAATCTCCACCCTCAAAATCAGTTCTTCCTACCGATCTATAAAATAGTGTATCACCTGTAAAAACAGCCTTATCTGTTAGAAAACACATTCCACCTGGAGTATGGCCTGGGGTTTCTAGACATTTTATTGTTATTTCTCCGAATTTTAAAATATCTCCATCTGATATATATTTATCTCCATTTTCATTTTCTTTTCCATAAATAGGAATGTTCTTATTTATCATCTCAGAGTCTTTTTCATTTATATATACACTGCATTTAAATTTATCTCTAAGTTCTACAACCCCACCTGTATGATCAGCATGTCCGTGAGTAAGCAAAATCATCTTTACATTTGCATCTAAAAGTTTTATTTCATCTAATATTAAATCAGTGTCACCACCTGGATCAATTACTGCGGCCTCCTTTGTTTTCTCATCAAATAAAATGTAACAATTAGCATCATAAATACCAGCTGGTATTATTTTTACTTCCATTATATTCCCTCCAATTAATTAAGCATAAAATGCATATATAATTGCATCTTATTTTGCTTTTGTAAAATTATTAATTCATACTAATGTTATCTTACTTAAGCAATATTTATTTTATAAATAACTTTTGTTATTTAAAACTGATTTAAAATGTTTTTTTACTATCTATTAATAAAGTTACTGGTCCATCATTTTCTATCTGTACATTCATATATGCACCAAATTCACCAGCTTCAACTACAGCAACTTCATCTCTACACATGGCTAAGAATTTGTCATATAAATTCTTAGCCTCATTACTAGAAAGTGCCTTCATAAAATTTGGTCTTCTACCTTTTCTACAATCACCATAAAGAGTAAATTGAGAAATAATTAATAATTGTCCATTTACGTCCAAAAGAGACTTGTTCATCTTTAAGTCTTCATCTTCAAATATTCTAAGGTTTATTATTTTATCTTTTATATATCTTAAATCTTCCTCTGTGTCTTCCTGTGTTATTCCTAAAAGTACATTAAGCCCAGCATCAATTTTACCAATTATATTGCCACTAACCTCAACAGAAGAACTTTTTACTCTTTGTATTACAGCTCTCAATTTAATCACCCACTATAACTAACTCTTTGTTCTAAATACTTCTTGTACGCCTTTTAATTTCTTTATATTTTTCATCAATGTATCTAAATGTCCAATATCAATAATCTTTATCTGAAAGGTTAGATAAGTTATATCTCCCTTTACAGTTTTTGCACTCATGGACTCCACATCTGTGTCAGTTAAATTTATAATTTCCATTATATCAGTGAGAAGCATCTTTCTATCATCTGCTTTTATTTTAATTTCAGCAATATAAGCTTCATTTTTAGCATCTCCCCAAGAAACCTCTACAATTCTACTTGCATCCTCTTCTTTTGAAAGATTGTTTACATTTTCACAGTCCATTCTATGCACTGAAACTCCTCTACCTTTTGTTACATATCCAATTATCTTATCTCCAGGTACAGGATTACAACATTTAGCAAATCTAACCAAAATATCTTTTTCACCTTTAACTGTAACTCCAGGCGTAACTTTTTTATTTTTCTTTTCTTTTCTTGCCTCTTTACTAATATGCTCTCTAATTTCTTTTAATGCATTTTCATCACTGTCAATTAGTCCTTTTCCCTTTTCAAAACTTTCTTTTAATTTTGAAACCACTATTGAAGCGGAATTAGTTCCGATAGCAACTGCAACATACAAATCTTCTATTGAATTCATATTATATTTTTTTAGTAATTGCTCAAAAGCCGGTCCTTTAGAAATCTCTCCAAAATTATATCCTTGCTTTTTAGCTTCTTTTTCCACTACATCTTTGCCTTTATTTATATTCTCTTCTCTTTTTACTTTTTTAAACCAAGATCTTATCTTACTTTTTGCTTGGTTGCTCTTAACTGTATTTAACCAATCAATATTAGGTCCCTTTGCAACTCCTGATGTAAGAATCTCAACTATTTCCCCAGTTTTAAGTTTATAATCTAAAGGCACTATTCTTCCATTAACCTTAGCTCCTATACATCTATTGCCGATATCTGTATGAATTTTATATGCAAAATCCACTGGTGTTGATGCATTTGGTAAATTTATAACTGTCCCCTTTGGGGTAAAAACAAATACCTCATCTGCAAATAGGTCTATTTTAAAATTTTCCATAAATTCTTCTGGATTATTTGTTTCTTTCTGCCAATCTAACATTTCTCTTACCCACGTAAGTTTCGTATCAAAATTAACATCTTTTGTTAGTCCTTCATCGTGATTCTGATCTTCCCCTGTAATTCCTTCTTTATATTTCCAATGTGCAGCAATTCCGTATTCTGCTGTTCTATGCATTTCAAAGGTTCTTATCTGTATCTCAAAAGATTTTCCTTGTGGTCCTATAACCGTTGAATGTAATGATTGATACATATTTGGTTTAGGCATTGCAATGTAATCTTTAAATCGTCCTGGAATTGGTTTATACATAGTATGAACAATTCCAAGTACTGTATAACACTCTCTAATATCATTTACCAAAATTCTTATAGCTGTTAAATCAAATATCTGATCTAAAGTCTTATTTTTGTTAACCATTTTTCTATATATACTGTAAAAATGTTTTGGCCTTCCATCTATATCGGCTAAAACACCAGATTCTTTTAAATTTTTATGGAGTTCATCAACTATATTTTTAATATATTCTTCACGTTCTACCCTTTTCTCAGCAATTTCGTCAACAAGTTTGTAATATTCATTTGAATTTAAATATCTAAATGCTAAATCCTCAAGTTCCCATTTAATCTTGGACATTCCGAGTCTATGGGCAAGTGGTGCAAATATATCTAATGTTTCCTTTGCTTTTTCCTTCTGCTTTTGAATTGTCATATATCTGAGAGTTCTCATATTATGCAATCTATCTGCTAATTTTATAAGAATAACTCTTATATCTTTCGCCATAGCAAGTAACATTTTTCTAACATTGTCTGCTTGTTGTTCTTCTTTAGTTAAAAAATTAATTTTACCAAGCTTTGTCACACCTTCAACTAAATTTGCAACTTCTGGGCTAAACATTTCTGCCACTTGTTCATGACTATATTCCGTATCCTCAATTACATCATGTAACAATCCAGCCACAATAGTTGCTGTATCCATACCCATTTCAGCAAGTATACAAGCGACTTCTACAGGATGAATTATATATGGTTCCCCTGATTCCCTTTTCTGAACTTTATGTGCTTCAGAAGCTAATTTATATGCCTTTACAATTAAATCTTTATCAACATTATTACAGTGTTCATCTATGTTATTCATCAATTTGCCAAGCATTAAGTTTTCTCTCCCTAAAATCAAAGGCTGGTTTAACAACCAGCCAACTTATTTTTACTATAATTATATATTATTCGATCCTGTTTTGCAATTTAATTTTATACATAGTAAAATTAATTCATAAAAATTAGAATTCATATTTTACAAGGGAGTTAATTTGATATTTTTTTAACTTTTCTCTTCCATTTAAGCCTGTAAGTTCAACAATAAATTCCATTGATACTACTTCGCCACCTAGTGATTCTACAAGTTTAGCAACGCTTTCAATAGTACCTCCAGTTGCAAGCAAATCATCTACTATTACAACTCTTTGTCCCTTTTTTATTGAATCTTTATGTATTTCCAAAATATCTGTTCCATATTCAAGCTGATATTCAAGGCTTACGGTTTCTGCAGGTAATTTACCTTTTTTTCTAACTGGTACAAATCCAGCTCCAAGTGCATAAGCAAGTGGCGTTCCAAAAATAAATCCCCTAGCTTCTGGTCCAACTACAACATCTATATTTTTATCTTCCAAAGCTTTTTTTAAAGTATCTATTGTATATTTAAAAGCCTCTTTATTTTGAATAAGTGTTGTAATATCCTTAAAACTTATTCCTTTTTTCGGAAAATCCTCAATAACTCTAATTTCATTTTTTATATCCATCTTTATTCCTCCTAGTAAGCACAAAAGCGAACATTTTTAATTCATATTTAAATTTTGTACACATTAATTATATATAATACATATCTTATTATCAATGCTCTTAAAATATTAATGAAAATAATTTAATACTGATTTTTTTATTTTAGACATTCTTTTTTTAAATATTTTGCTATTTGGATTGCTCTATAACTATCACGTGTAGTAAATAATTCAACAGCAATTCTAGCATTATCCTTATTTCGTGGAGAGTCCTTTAATGGGATTATTAAGTTCACAAGACTTATGGCAGTTTCCATATCCATGATAGAAATTTTATTTATTTTAAGTAATGCATTAATCCCATAATTATTAGTATTCATTATATCTTCTATTCCAATATCTATTAAAGCTTTATTTTCATTTTTAATAGGTTCCTTTGAAGCTATAGTTCCTATCATAACTAAATCTATATATTTATAGACTCTTTTCATTTTATAATACATCGAAATTGCTTCACATAACTTAAATACAGTTCCAGCAGAAGACAAATGTTTAAATGGATAATTACAAGCTTTATTTTTTGAATTGATAACTATAGCATCGATTTCTGAATTAACTTCTTCATGGTTATCAGTAACTATAACACTAATGCCCATTTGTTTTGCAAGTATTATCTCTTCTTTGGAATTGCCTCCACACCCTACAGTTATTAACAAATCCGCTCCTAAGTATTTAATATAATTATTAAGTGCCATTTTGCTTATGCCTATCTCATTATCATTATCATCTGGTATAAAATACTCCACATCCGCATTTAAATATTTTAAAAGCAGCAAAAGAATAGAAATGCCACATATACTATCAACATCTCCACATCCATAAACTACTATTTTTTCTCTATTGTTAACTGCATTAATTATTTTAAAGATTGCATCTTTCATACCATTCATTAAAAATGGATTATTCAATTTGTATTCTTTAAAATATTCTAAACTTCCTTGAATTATTTCCATATACGGTTCCTCCAAATTTGTAGAAAACACAATTTATTATATAGCATTATATTGAATAATTCAAATATTTTTTTACAGCATACTTAATTATTAGATATAATTCGCAATAATGAACGAAAAAAATACCGGAGGTTTAAAACCCCGGCATTTAATTTATCTAATTTGCTAAGGAAGCTCTTTTTTTATTACTTCTTTTCTTAAGTATTACCCATATAGGACTAGCAATAAAGATTGAAGAATAACATCCTGAAGCCACACCTACTAAAATTGGCAAAGTGAAATCCCTTATACTTGGTAAAGGTACAAATATATGTACACAAGCTATTGTAACTATTGTTGTAGTAACTGTACAAATAGACCTGCCTACTGTTTGAGATACACTTGTATCTGTCATATCAACTAATGTTTTATCACGCATTTTCTTTTGATTTTCTCTTATTCTATCAAATATAACTATTGTATCAGAAATAGAATATCCTATTATGGTTAAAATTGCTGCTATAAAGGAACTGTTAACTGGTAAATTTAATATTGAATACACACTTAAAGTTACAAGCACATCATGAATCAATGCTATAACTGCTGCTATACCAAATTTAAATTCAAATCTCCATGCTATAAATAAAAGCATTAATATAATGGATACAGTTAGTGACAATATAGCTTTTTGCAAGAGTTCACTTCCTATAGACGCACCAATTCTGTCTCTGCTTAAAAGATCTTTATCTTTTAGATTGTATTTTTTCTTTATGTCATTAAATAATTTTGTTGAATTTGCATCAGTAATTTTATCACTATCTACACTTATATCCAATTCCTTGGAACCAACTTTCGTAGTATCATAAGTGTTTACTTTAACATATTTTTGAATTGTTGAGTCTAAATCATTTTTATTGAAATTCTTTTGCATATCAATTTTTATAATTGTTCCACCTTTAAAATCCATGCCAAAATTAAGACCTTTGTGGTAAATCATAAAACTTATACCTGTGATTATGATAATTGCTGAAATGATGAACCAAATTCTAGTTTTTTCAACTACTCTTAGCATTTGTCTACCCCCTTCACACCAAAATGTTCAGGTTTATTTATAAGGCCCATGTTTATTGCCCAATTTAAAAGGTGTTTTGTTACAAATAAAGCTGTAAATAAACTTACAAGTACACCTATTACTAGCGTCAATGCAAAACCCTTAACTTCACCTGATCCTAAAAAGTAAAGTACCACACCTGCTATAATAGTGTTTATATTTGAATCTACAATTGAAGATAACGCATTTTTAAATCCCGAATTTGTTGCTGTCTTTATAGATTTTCCAGCTTTTAGTTCTTCTTTTATTCTTGCAAAAGCAAGCACATTAGCATCTACTGCCATACCAACAGTAAGTAAAAATCCTGCTATACTTGCAAGTGAAAGAGCAACTCCCAAACCTGAAAATACCATTAAAACTAATACTATGTATAATACAAGTGCAATATCCGCCATAAGTCCTGGTCTTCTAAACCAAATCAACATTAAAACTAATACTATAGATATACCTATAAGTCCTGCCTTAACTGATAATGGAAGTGCATCAGCTCCAAGTGTAGCACTTATCTGCTGAACTTCTACTGGTTTAAGGGTTACAGGCAGTGCCCCAGCATTGATAATATCTGCTTTTTGTTTTGCATCATCTATTGTTGTTTCACCAGATATTTGAGCATTACCGTCTGCTATAATAGTATCAACAGTAGGGTCTGTAATTGTTTCTCCATCCATGGCTATTGTTATTTTCTGTCCCATAAACTTTGCAGTTGCATCTGAAAATTTCTTTGTACCAGAAGCTGTTAATGCAAGATTTATAACGGGTTTATTTGTCTGATCATAACCTGGAGATGCACTTTTAACATCGTCACCTGTTAAGATAACTTTATTGTCAGGTCCAACAAAAGTTAATTTGCCAGTTTTACCAATAGTGCTTAAAACTTGATCTTCACTATAATTTCCTGGTACCTCAACTCTTATTTTATCCTTTCCATATTTAACTACATTTGTCTCACTTACACCCATTTTGTTAACTCTTAAATTCAACAGTTCAACAGTTCGGTTCATGGTTTCATTTGACACATTTTTATCTGTTACCTGTTCAACAACAGAAACACCGCCTTGAAGATCCAGTCCTTTGTTTATACTTTCCCCAAGTGATTTAATCTTGTAGTCAGTTCCAAGATTTAAACCAAAAGCTCCAATATAGGCTAGTGCCGCTATTACTATGACACTTAGTACAAAAAATGCTGTACTCTTTTTCTTCATTTTTATCCCCCTTTGTAGAAAATCCTTTTAGTCATATGGTGCAAAATAAACCAGCATACAACTTATATTATAATTTTGTTTTTATAATTAGTCAATATTAGGTAATTTCATTAATATTATTCCATAGTTTTAGCTTTTAATGCAATTGCACATTCAATTCTTTTTTTCTGCATCTTACATCCAAGCTCATAAGGGGTATTAAAATCCTTGTTAAAATTATAATTGTTAGCTTGACATCCTCCACTACAATAAAATCTAGCCCAACAATCCTTGCACTTTGGTTTATTATATATGTGTGCTTCTCTAAATCCTTTAGAAATGCTACTATCTAATTCACCACTAAATATATTACCCATTTTGAAATCTTTATTTCCTACAAATTGATGACATGGATACACATCTCCATCTGGAGTTATGGCTACATATTCATGTCCTGCTCCACAACCTGAAATTCTCTTATAGACACATGGTCCTCCTTGAAGATTTATATTAAAGTGATAAAAAGTGAACTCATTGCCTTCATTGTGTCTTTTTATCATCTCTTCGTACAATTTATCATATTGTTTAAATATTGTAGGTAAATCTTCTTCTCTTAAAGATAGTGGATCACTTTCCGGTAAAACAACAGGTTCTATTGATATTTCTTTAAACCCTTCGTTTGCCATATGCATTACATCTTCAAAAAAGTCTGTATTCTGTCTTGTGAAAGTTCCTCTAGCATAATATTGTTTTGATTTATCTCTCATGTCTACCATGTTTTTTATTTTAGGTAAAATGCTATCATAACATCCACTTCCGTCTGCCCTTACCCTTACCTTATCATTTACTTCTTTTCTACCATCTATACTTAAAATTATGTTTCCCATGTTTTCATCTATATACTTCATAATCTCATCATTTAGTAATGTTGCATTAGTAGTCATTGTAAATCTTATGTTTTTATTGTGAATTTTCTCTTGTTCTTTTCCATATTCAACTATTTCCTTAACGGTATCAAAAGCCAATAGAGGTTCTCCACCAAAAAGATCAACTTCAATGTTTTTTCTTGGTCCAGAGTGTTTTATGACAAAATCTATAGATTTTTTACCAACTTCAGCCGTCATAAGCATTCTTTTCCCTTTGTATTCTCCTTCTTCTGCAAAACAATATTTACATTTTAAATTACAGTCATGAGCTATGTTTAAACAAAGAGCTTTTATATATGATTCTCCTTTTGTTGAATTCATTGCTATTTCTTCATACAAGTCCTTTGAATATAATATACCCTCATCTATAAGTTCTTTAAGTTCATCATAAGCTTCTGATATATCATCTTTTGAATATTTTTCACTAAACTTATCTACTAATTTTTCTTTTGAATCTAATCCTTCTTCACCTAAAAGATCGTATACAAGTTCATCTATAGCATGTACATTTCCTGAATTTACATCTATAACATAATAATCATCAATTTGTTTAAATTTATGTATTAATGACAATTTTTTTTCCTCCCTAAATAAATTTAAAGCAGTAACATCTGTTACTGCCTAAATAAATTAATTAATTTTCACAAGCTAAATTAGCAACTGTGCATGAAGTTTTACATGCTGATTGGCATGAATTTGCACATTCTTTACATCCAGGCTTTTTTAAACTATCTTTTATATTTGATTTATTTATTGTTTTTATATGTTTCATGAAAATTCCTCCATTCAATATCCGTTTATGTTTAATTATAGCATAAAAAACTGTATTTACGCAAGAAGCTAAACCTTACTAAAAAATGATTAAAATTGAAATATGCTATTTATCTTTTAAGTTAATGCCAAGCATTCCTGCAAGCATTCCAACAAATACACAAATAAGTAATCTAGAAAAATCTTTTAAAGTCAAAGCAGCATCTCTGCTTTGGGCAACAAGCGCAACAATATATAATATTAGGAAATATATAATTGCAACTATAAGTCCATTAAGCCAACCTTTTCTTCCAGATTTCTGAGAAGCATAAATAGACCCATATACTACACTTAAAAGTGTTGCAATAATTATAAGAAGTGAAGTTATGCTCTCATCAATTTGCACAAAATGTGCAACTACCGCATATACTAATAATATAGCTAAGGTCATAAAAAATCCTCTAAGTACTCCTTCAATTATGCCAACATATAAATTTCTACCATTATTCTCCATAAAAAACACCTCCATCTACTACTATTTATGTATATGGAAGGTCTTTTATTACAATTATTCAGCTTTATTATTAGATATACTGTTTATTGCTTTTTTTAACACTTTAATTCTTGCTTTATCTGGACCTGATTGAATTATAACAAAATTATCTTGAATGTTTATAACTTTACCCATAATTCCCCCAGATGTAATAACATCATCATTAACTTTTAGTGTAGTCATCATTTCTGAAAATTTCTTTTTCCTTTTTCTTTCAGGAAAAATTATCATTATAAAAGTAAATCCGAAAATTATAGCTAAATATATGATCATAACAATTGTCTGATTCATTAAAATTCCTCCTTTCTATGCTCTCCCTGCCCAATCATTTAGTTTTTCACTTTTAAACTCTTCAAAATAGTCTCCATCGATAGCATCTCTAATATCCTTCATAAGTTTATTATAGAAATACAAATTGTGAAGTACACAAAGTCTCAAAGCTAAAAGTTCTTTTGCCTTAAATAAGTGTCTTATATAAGCCCTAGTATAGTTCTTGCATGCAGGGCACTTACAACCTTCATCTATAGGGGAAGCATCTAATTCATATTTTGCATTTAGCAAGTTTATTTTACCATGCTTTGTGAACACATGTCCATGCCTTCCATTTCTAGCCGGCAAAACACAATCAAAAAAATCTACACCCCTAGACACAGCTTCCAAAATATTGCTTGGAAGACCCACACCCATGAGATAAATTGGTTTATCTTGCGGTAAATGTGGCACTACGGCATCAATAACTCTATACATCTCTTCATGTGTTTCTCCAACCGCAAGCCCACCTATTGCATACCCATCTAAATTTAACTTTGATATTGTTTTAGCATGTTCTATTCTTATATCTTCATAAGTTCCACCTTGATTAATACCAAAAAGCATTTGATTCTTATTTACAGTATTGTCAAGTGAATTAAGTCTATCCATTTCATTTTTACATCTCTCTAGCCATCTTGTAGTCCTCGCAACAGAATCTTCAACATATTCCCTTGTTGCTGGATTTTCAACACATTCATCAAAAGCCATAGCAATAGTAGATCCTAAATTACTTTGAATTTGCATACTTTCTTCTGGTCCCATAAAGATTTTCCTGCCATCTATATGAGAGCTAAAGTATACACCTTCTTCTTTTATTTTTCTCATTTTAGCTAATGAAAAAACTTGAAACCCACCAGAATCGGTCAAAATAGGTCTATCCCAATTCATAAATTTATGTAATCCACCTAACTCTCTTACTATCTTATCACCAGGTCTTAAGCTTAAGTGATATGTATTTGAAAGTTCAACTTGACAACCTATTTCCTTTAAGTCCATAGATGACACTGCACCTTTTATTGCTGCAAGTGTTCCTACATTCATAAAAACCGGTGTCTGCACTACCCCATGAGGTGTTGTGAATTCTCCACGTCTTACCTTACCCGATTTTTTAAGAAGTTTATACATTAAAACTCACCCTTCTATATATGTTTTCTATTTTCAAGAACTTTTTTCTTGTATTATCTTATAAACATTGCATCACCAAAGCTAAAAAATCTATATCTTTCGTTAACTGCTACTTCATAAGCATTCATAATCTTTTCTCTATCAGATAATGCACTAACAAGCATTATAAGCGTTGATTCTGGAAGATGAAAATTTGTTATAAGTCCATCTACTACTTTGTATTTGTATCCAGGATATATAAATATATCTGTCCATCCTGAGGATTCCTTCACTAATCCATTTTCATCAGCTATTGTCTCAAGGGTTCTTGTAGATGTAGTTCCAACAGAAAATACTTTACCACCCTTTGCTTTTGTTTCATTTATTATATCTGCCGTATCTTTAGACATTATGTAAAATTCAGAATGCATATGATGTTCTTCTATTTTTTCTACCTTTACTGGTCTAAATGTACCAAGACCAACATGCAAAGTTAGAAATACAGTTTTTATTCCCTTTGCTCGAATCTTATCAAGAAGTTCATTTGTAAAATGTAATCCTGCTGTTGGTGCTGCAGCTGAACCTTCATTTTTAGAATACACTGTCTGATATTGCTCTTTATCTTCCAATTTTTCTGTAATGTATGGTGGAAGTGGCATTTCACCAAGTCTATCTAATATTTCCTCAAATATACCTTCATATTCAAATCTTACAATTCTATTTCCTTCTTCTTTAATTTCCGTAACTTCTGCCTTTAAATGTCCTTCACCAAATTCAAATCTAGCACCAATCTTTGCTTTTTTCCCAGGTTTAACAAGTGTTTCCCAATGGTCTTTATCAATTCTCTTTAAGAGAAGAAATTCCATCTTTCCTCCACTACCTTCTTTTGTTCCAATTAACCTAGCTGGTATTACTCTAGTGTCATTCATAACTAGGCAATCTCCTGGATTTAAATAGTTTATTACATCTTTAAAAACCTTATGTTCAATACTTCCACTTTCTTTATCTAAAATCATTAGCCTGCATTCATCTCTTTTTGCTGCAGGATGTTGTGCTATTAGTTCTTCAGGTAAATCAAAATCAAAATCCTTAAGCTGCAAAACTTCACCCTCTTTAGTTTTCTTTCAAATAATAAATATAATTCATATTATCTATATTGTCAATTGCTATTAATACAATTTTTAACCTTATTTTCTATCCTCATCCTCTAAGTTCTTTGTACTTTTTATTATGTATAATGGTCTATTTTTAGATTCTTCATAAATCCTTGCCACATATTCTCCTACAATACCTAGTGAAATTAATTGTAGTCCTCCAAAAAATGCAATTATGTCTACAATGGATGCCCACCCAGCAATTGTTTGATGTATAAATATTTTGGATATTATACTGTATAAAAATATAACTATTGAAAGAACTATACTCAATAAACCTAAAAAACTTACAATTTTAAGTGGTTTCGTTGAAAAGGATACGATACCATCAGTAGCAAATTTTATCATTTTCTTAAGTGGATATTTAGTTTCTCCTGCAAATCTTTCATCTCTTTCATATTCGATAAAAGTTTGGTTAAATCCAATCCAACTCATCATTCCTCTTACAAATCTATTTTTTTCAGGCATATTTTTAAATACCTGCGCTACTTTTTTATCAATTAACCTAAAGTCTCCAGTATCTTTTGGTATATCTATATCCGACATATAGTTTAGAAATTTATAAAAATATTTTGCTGTTAAAAGTTTAAAAAATGTCTCGCCATTTCTCTTTTTTCTTTTTCCATATACAACGTCATAACCCTTTTTCCACAAATTTATCATGTCTAATATAAGCTTAGGTGGATCTTGCAAATCTGCATCTATAATTACAACTGCATCTCCTTTAGCGTTAAATATGCCTGCTGTCACTGCTGTCTGATGTCCAAAGTTTCTAGAAAAATTTATAACTCTAACCCTTTTATCATATTTTGCAAGACCTAATAATATATCTTCTGTTTTATCCTTACTGCCATCATTTACAAAAATGAGTTCATAATCAAACTCTTTTCCTTCCAAAGTATCTGTTAGCTGCTTGTAACATTCCTTTGCTACCATTTCCTCATAATACATTGGAACCACAACGGAAATTATAATATCATTACCCTCCATACCATTTACTCCTTTTAACTAAACTTAATCCTTATCCTTAAGCATTGAAACTTGAAAATATGGACTACTTTTATCAATGTTTCTTTTAAGATGTTTATATGCCTTTTCTGTGGCAACTCTTCCTCTAGGTGTTCTAATTATAAACCCTTTTTGAAGTAGGTATGGTTCATACACATCATCTAATGTATCTAGTTCTTCACCTATAAAATAAGCAAGTGTTTCCAGTCCAACTGGACCACCTTTAAAATTGTCTACTATTGCCTCTAGAATTTTATTATCAATTCTGTCAAATCCTTCTTTATCAACCTCTAGAAGCTCAAGTGCATTTTGAGATGAATCTAGTTCAATTCTGCCATTTCCTCTTACCTCTGAGTAGTCTCTTACTCTTTTTAACAACCTATTTGCAATTCTAGGCGTACCCCTCGACCTTCTTGCTATTTCAAAAGCTGCTTTCTCATCAATCTCTATTTTTAAAATTGATGCTGATCTTATTAATATCTCTTTAAGCTCGGAATCATTATAAAATTCCATAGGGCACATAACCCCAAATCTATCCCTAAGTGGAGAAGTCAAAAGTCCAACTCTAGTTGTTGCTCCAATAAGCGTAAATTTAGGTAAATCTAATCTTATAGATTTTGCAGAAGCCCCTTTACCAATAATTATGTCAAGCGCATAGTCTTCCATTGCAGGATAAAGTATTTCTTCAACACTTCTATTAAGCCTGTGAATCTCATCAATAAAAAGCACGTCAAATTCTGATAATCCAGTAAGAATAGCAGCTAAATCACCTGCTCTTTCTATTGCTGGACCAGAAGTTATCTTAAGACTACCTCCCATTTCTTTAGCTATGATGTTAGCTAAGGTAGTTTTTCCAAGGCCCGGTGGTCCATAAAATAACACATGATCTAAAGCTTCTTTTCTGTTTTTTGCAGCCTCCACAAAAATAGCTAACTTTTCTTTAACATTTGTCTGTCCAATGTATTCACTCAATCTTTGTGGTCTTAAACTATACTCATTTTCTGAATCTTCATTTATACTTGTAGCACCTAATAACCTTTCTTCCATAATCATACCCCCTATCAATGTACATTAGAGTATCCATTTATTAATTCATTAAAAACTTCAAACAATCTTTAATTATGCTTTCTAAATTCTCTGATTTGTCAGTAGCCTTTATTGCTCTTTCTGCTTCTTTTTCAGAATATCCAAGTGAAATTAATGCTCCCATCACCTCTGCCACCTTTTTATCAGTGTCATGAATAATTCTTGCTTCTTCACTATCATCCGTTATATCTGATATAAACTGCTCTGCCTCAAATTTATCTTTTAATTCTAATATTATTCTCTGTGCTATCTTCTTACCAATTCCAGGTGCCTTAACTATTGTTTTCTCATCTCCAGTTAAAATTGCATACTTCAAGTTATTAATACTACAAATAGAAAGCAACGATAAGGAAGCTTTTGCACCAACTCCATTAATGGTTAACAACTTATTAAACATATTACGTTCTTCTTCAGTAAAAAAGCCATATAAGCCAATAAAATCCTCTCTTATAATCTGTACTAAATATAACATCACTTCTTCTCCAGTTTTAGGCATTACAGCCATAGTGCTTCCTGATGCATATATTTTATATCCCATGCCATTATTTTCTATAATAACATGATCGTTATTTATACCAATAAAAATACCCTTTATATATGTAAACAATTTTATTCTCCCCTTAACTAAAAACTAATATATACTTTACCATTTAAAATTAATTTATTCAAGTTTACAAATGTTAATAAGAATTTAATTTATATACATAACGGGTAACGTTTTAACCTATTTCATCATAGTTCCTTTAATTTTTTAAAAGAAAAAGAGCCTCAGACTTAAGATGTAAAGTCTGCAAGGCTCTCTCTTGCTTCTTCAACTGTATCGTATTCCTCAGTGTTTTGATTAAATAAAACTTCATCTTCACCTTTGTGATTTATATTTCCCCCAGTTTCAAATAACTTTAGTTCTCCATTACTTTCAGAATGAAATATTTCATATTTTTCTCCCTTAAGTTTTGCTACATATTTTCCCGGAGTATATTTTTTCACACATATTATTTGATTGTTTTTTATTTCTAAATTATATTTTTTTATCTTAAGCTCTTCATACAAATTTTTAATTTCTTTGTTTTTAAATCCTTCTATCTCACTAGTTGAATGTTTTACAATGTCATCCACAATTTTTTCTTTTCCATTTTGCATGTAATGTTTCCTGTCCACAAATAGTACCGGCATATCACTTTTAATTATAGTATTATCTTTAGAAACATCTTGCTGAACCTTTATTTTATTTGCATTTACTGCCTTTTCATTAGGAATCTCTTCATATTTGTTTGTAACTTTTAAATAATTTTTGTATATTGCAAACACATCTTTTTTTAAAACGCTTCTATATCCATAACAAAATGATACCGTAAAAATGAAAACTATGGCTAATATTCCCATTAAAATCTTTTTATACTTAAACATACACAATCCCTCCTATTGGGGAATTATTTACAAAAATCTATATTTTATTCACTATTTCAATAAATATTAAATAAAAAAAGAAAATGTATAAAAATGTTAGAAACATTTTATTACATTTTCTTTTTAAAGTTATTAAAAGGAAGTTAATTAGATAAATTAGAAGTAGGACTTTATCTAATATATTTATATCAACAAGTAGCGTTTTGATGATACCTTAATTGTTAAAAACATATTCAGACAATATAAGCTTTATTTTTTCAACTTTATCTCTTTGTTTGTTATAACACTCAAAAACTATTTCTGGTTCAGTGAACTCAAATAACTCCTTACCATT
Organism: Clostridium acidisoli DSM 12555; assembly: GCF_900176305.1. Taxonomy (GTDB): domain Bacteria; phylum Bacillota; class Clostridia; order Clostridiales; family Clostridiaceae; genus Clostridium_I; species Clostridium_I acidisoli. The sequence continues at coordinate 157,134 of NZ_FWXH01000003.1, read as the reverse complement.
AGACGTAATTACAAATTCTCTTTTCCCTAAAACTTTTCTATATCTAACACCTATTTCTTCAATATCGAAACTATATACTAAATTGCTGCAATTTGGTGAAATACATTTTGAACTTATAAACATTATTCTTTTATCAGTTACAGCAAGGGTAGCATCTATAGCTTGATTGTACGTAGCATCAACGAAGAAATCTAAGCTTTCCATTGGCATATAATTAAACAGTATTTCTTTTCCAAATGAAAGTCTCAAAAGACCCCTTACACCATATATAAAATTTTCATCTTCTCTTTTGTATTGAAGTAGATTATTTTTTGTAATCATTTCTGCCATAGTATCATCTCCCCATTAGCAATTCTATAATTTTATTATACAACTCAATAAAAACGTTTTCAATAGTTTTTATAATTTATTTATATATAATATAGTTTCTTTATATAATGAAATTGGAAAGAAAGAGTTAAAGATTTTTATCATAGCCGAAGCTGTATAAAAAGATTAAATAAAGTCTTCGGCTAGATGAAAGATTTGACGATGCTAAAGCCGTCAAAAGTGAGAGAAGTTACTGGCGTAACAGGTAAATGAAACTTAAGTTAGTAGAGTAATAATCTTTAATTATTTTATAGTAAGCTAACTCTATTTCCTATCCTAAACCCCAGTTGACCCAAATCCGCCTTCTCCTCTATCTGTATTACTAAGTTCCTTAACCTCTTCAATCTCCACACTAATAGTTGGTTTTATTACCATCTGTGCTATCTTCATTTTTTCTTCAACTAAAAATGGCTTTTTACCATGATTTATTAATATTATCCCAATTTCACCTCTATAAGGTTCGTCTATAGTTCCAGGAGTATTTAAAACTGTAATTCCATTTTTTAATGCAAGTCCACTTCTCGGCCTTATTTGTGCTTCAGTATTCAATGGTAATTGTAGCTTTATCCCTGTATGAATTAATTTAATTTCACCTGGAGAAATTAAAACTTCCTCTATTGAAAACAAATCCATACCAGCATCACCTTTGTGTGCATAAAAAGGTATTATAGCTTTTTCATCTATTTTTTCGATCAATAATTTCATTTTCCACCTCATGTTCTTTCAAATTATTCAGACTATAATTTATCATAAAATCGATAAAAAAACAAATTAAAATGGTGCTACCAAACAAAATCTTCAGTAACACCATAATCTATTATATTGCTGCTTTTTTTTCTTTCACAATTTTATCTTCAGACCAATCAGGTTGTGATCCTCTCATATACGACATAACCGCAGCTGCTAAACTACAAATTAGAGAAATAGTAAATGCTATTCTTAGTCCATGTATAAACTGATTTATTGCAATACCTTGCGATCCAACTTGAGTTCCTACAAATAAAGCCTGCATAGCCTTAGGCGATATACTAGATGCAATTATTGCCATTGAAATTGCAATACTTAATACATTACCGCCATTATTCATCATGGTCCTAACACCAGCTGCAATACCTCTTTTATCTGCTGGTACATTGTTCATAACTGAACTTGTATTGGGAGTAAAGAAAAGTCCGGATCCAGCACCCATTATAAGCATTAACACTACAAGTTCAAAAATTGATGTATTTGATGATATAGTCATCATGCCAAGCAATCCAACAGATGATATAACAAGTCCTAATGTACTTAAAACTCTAGCACCATGTTTATCTGATAAATATCCACTTATTGGTGACATTATCATCATAGACACAGCAAAAGGGGCCAATAAAAATCCTGCCCTAAGAGGATCTATTCCTTTAATTCCTTGGAAAAAGAATGTAAGTAGTAGTGTTACAGCTCCTCTAGCTATACCATTAAGTAAAGTACTAGCATATGCAAATGCGATTATTTTCACTTTAAACAATCTTAAATCCATCATTGGCTGCTCAGTCTTATTTTCAATGTATACAAATAATGTTATTAATATTACTGCAACAACGAAAAGAACTATTACCATTGGATCCGTCCAACTTTTAAATGCTCCTATAGTAAGTCCAACAAGAAGTGACAACATTCCAATTGAAAATACTATTGTTCCAATAAAGTCAAACCTCTGTTTTTCCGTTATTTTCATTGTTTCTTTAAGTTGTGTTGCTGCCCATATAGTTCCTATAACCCCTATAGGTATATTTATATAAAAAATGCTTCTCCAACCACCAAAAGTAACTAGAAATCCACCAAGTATAGGTCCTATAACAGCAGCAACACTTATTACCATTCCATTTATTCCAAGTGCCTTTCCAAGTTCTCTTTTATGGAAAGCATCTGTTACAATTGCGGTACTGTTTGCTACTAAAAGAGATCCTCCAATGGATTGTAAAATTCTAAATATTAAAAGTTGCACTCCATTTTGAGAAATCGAACACAATATAGATGCTAATGTAAATATAGCAAATCCACTTACATATAATTTTTTTCGTCCAAACATGTCAGCAACCCTTCCTATTGAGGGTACTAGAATTGTCATAGCTAGCATATATCCCATCAATACCCATGTTATTATACTAAGACTAGCATTAAGTCCTTTCATAACATCTGGAAGAGCAATAGTTAACGATGTTCCGTTTAATACAGCCATTAATGCACCAAGAGAAGTGCAAGAAAGAGCCATCCACTTATAATTGTCACTTTTCAATATAATACTTCCTTTCTTTACTTAACAATTTTTATTTAGATAACATTTTGTAAAAATCAATAATTAAAAGCAATAAAAAAACACCCCTTAAAATAATTGAATAAATAATTGCAACACTTTTATTAAAGGAATATTTTCTCATAGCTCTTTATGAAATAATACGGACTTAATTATTGCTAATTGATTATCTATTTATAATATGTTAGTATATCAAAAGATGACTTATAAGAGAAATACTTATAATGTATACTATCTATATAAAATTTATATAAATAAAAGAAAGGATGATTTTGTTGGACTTAAGACAACTTAAATACTTTTTAGCTATAGGAAAAGAAGGCAATTTAACCAAAGCTTCAAAAAAGCTTCACATAGCACAACCCCCACTTAGCTATCAATTAAAACTTTTAGAAGAAGAACTTGGTGTTAAACTAGTTGAAAGAACTACAAGAAAAGTTAAGTTAACTGATGCTGGCAACTTTTTATTTAACAGGGGTGAGCAGATAATTGAATTCGTTGAAACAACAGAAAAAGAACTAAAAGATTTTAATGAAGGCATTGAGGGTACTTTATCTATAGGTACTACTGCTTCTGCGTCCTCTATATTATATGAAAAAACCACTAATTTTCACAAAATCTATCCTAAAATAAATTTTCAAATAAGAGAAAGAAATAATTCTGCAATACTTGAGCTTCTTAGTAATGGCATTATCCAAATTGGAATAATAAATGCATACTATGATTCAAATAACCTTCTTCATAAATTCTTTGATTTAAAAAACTTTGAGTTTAAGCACTTATATGATGAGCCTATGGTAGCAGCTTATGCTGATAATTTTACTTCTTCCTTCTTAGAAGAAACAATTCCTCTAAGTAGCCTTAATAATTTACCATTAGTACTTCATCTAAAATTAAAAAATATAATAACCGATGCCTGTAGTGCACTTGATTTTACTCCTACGGTATTTTGTGAAAGTGATGATGTGCGTTCAATGCTTACCTGGGCCGATACTGGAATGGGAGTAGCTATTGTTCCAAAATCAGCTATTATTCTTGCATCCAATAAAAACTTGCTGTATAAGGAAATCACAAATCCAAATCTGATTACAAAAACTTTTATTGTTTGGATGAATAATCATTATATAACCAGTGCTGTGAAACACTTTTTAGAAATGTTTGAAGAATAAATTCATATCTTAAGTAAAAGAGAGCATCTCAAAAGCATAACTTTTGAAATCTTTCTTTTGGCTTAAATATATATGATAATTAATTCACTTCACTGTGCAGCTTATTAAAACTTGCATAACTTGTCATTCCATTCGGATATAGATACATAATCAATTGGATTATAATAAAAGAACCACTTGAAAGTTCCACCCTTTGAACCAACAGTTTTATTATATCCTTCTAGCATATTATTAAATTTGTCATCCGCACGTAGATACGGATCATTTTTATCAAGCCTTACAACATATCTGTACTTGAAAAAATTTCCGCCATTGTCATTATCAAAAAACATGCTAGGATTAGTAGTCAAAAGTGTTATTTTTTTACCTTTGTTTTCACCTTCACCTTCATGTCTTTTGGAGGATATTTTTGGAATTAGCTTACTACATTTTTCATCTGAGAAATGATAAAATATCATTTTTTACACCTCGTTTCACTTATAATCTTATCACTAATTAGCATAAAAGTATAATTTAGCTCAAGTTCAATAAAAAATCGCTACCATTTTATATCTTAAAATTAAATAAAATCACATGAATTTAACATAATTATTCCACATTTTATTGTTATTATTTGAATATAGAATGGATAAATAAATTATAATCAGAGGTGGGTAATATATGCTTACAATTAAAAATATTTATAATGGTTTTATCGATAATGAAAAATTCAAACATATTATAAGATTTGGATGCGTAGGATGTTTAAACACTATGTTTGACTTTGGTGTATTTTCATTACTAAACAGTTTATTTGGTATTAACTATGTTATAAGTCAAATAGTATCCTATTCTAGTGGTACTTTAAATAGTTATCTTTGTAACAGATTTTGGACTTTTAATGACACTAGGACTAATAAGAAAACAACAAATGAGCTTTTTCAATTTGTTGCCGTTAATGCAGCTTCTCTTGGAGTAAGCTTAATAGGCTTAAGTATTTTAATGAAAGATAATTCTATGAATTCTTTTCTTGCTAAAATAATTTCAATGGTACTTGCTCAAATTGTTAATTTTTTAGGATATAGATTCTGGGTTTTTGGTAAAATAAAAAATTCAAACCATATCAATAATAAGGACATAGCTTAGATTTTAATTATTTCTCCATATTCACTTCGCAAAATACCCATATTTATCGTATCGGTATACTTCCCATTTATATAAAAATTTTGCCTTAATCTCCCCTCTTCTTTAAATCCACATTTCACATAACAATTATACGCCCTTACATTATAATCATGTAAATCTAATTCAAGTTTATTTAAATTCAAAGTATTAAATACAAAGTCTTGTAACATCTTTATAGCCCTAAATCCATACCCTTTTCCTTGCTTTTCTTCTCTAATTACTATTCCCATCCTTGCTACTCGGTTTTTCCAATCTATTTTAATTAAATCTACTTGCCCAATATATTCTTCTGTATTAATATCAGCGATCACAAAGCCTTTATAATTTTCTTTTTCCCCATCTAACATTAAATTTAAGAATTTTTCTGTTTGTATTAATGAGTGCGTAAATAAAAAAATATCCGACAAGTTTCTAGTAACATTAGGATTATTGCACCATTCCCTTATTGCATCCAAATCTTCTCTTTTATATTCCCTTAACATAATTTCTTCACCATATAATCTAGCCATTTTTTCATCTCCTATATAGAATTTTTTATTTTTAATATAAAAAAACAACACCTCCATATAAAGATTTTTACATCTATATGCGAGAGTGTTATATTTAATAGCAAACCGCGGTTAAGACATGGATATTGTCCCCAAATTAACTATGAAAAATAATTTAACTATATTTATATATGTAATCATAACATTTTTCATAATTAAAATACAAAATAATTATCAGACTTTAATTATTTTATATTTTCTCTATTTATTATAAGGTTGCTTAATACTTCTGGATATCTTAATACCATGGTAATACTTCTCGTTGTATAATATACTAAAAAATATGCCCATGAAATCCAATTGAAATTTTCAATACTTGATTTAAAAACAAATTTCGATACCAAAATTCTTATTAGTATTATCACTATCCAACTAACTATATATTTGTAAGTATGTCTTATGTAATATTTACCTTTATCAACTTCTATCAACTTCATATTTCCTAGTATTATTCCAGCTATTACTGCTATTACTGCAAGAACAATTAATTCAGAAATTTCGGTTGCTTGAATTGTACCAACTTTAAAATTATCATAGAATTCATAAAGCATAATTATAGGTAAGGCTATAAATGTTTTTATACCAACTTCCTTTGATTTTAAACCTTTAAACATTATTAATAAAATTATTAATATTTCCCACACATGGATTTCCTCCAATACAATTATCTAAAATTTCTAATTGCTAAAATACTTTAATTCACAGTTTTTATATATTATATCATTAGGTTCCAATCAATAGATGGTAGATTTTCAAGCTCATAGGCAAGTAAATCAGCAATTGTAAATGTACTTAGCACTTTTTTATATTGATTTTCTGCTTCCTTAAAAACACAAACTACTTTATCTGAATCATTGTTAAAATATTCCAAGTTCTTTATTATTACTTTATCTCCAAGACTATTGAGTTTTAAAAAGGATGAATTTCCTCCAATAGCTTCAAAAATATCCAAGAATGTAATTTCATTTATACTCATATTTAAGGATATTCCACCTGTTTTGCTTGCACTAGATTTTAAAATTTTTGCAATGACCAATTTTCGAATGATTTTTCTTAAATATGAATCAGAGACATCTAAAATTTTACTTAACACATGACTTTTCAATGGCTCATTATCAGTTTGTCTAGCTAATACAGCAATCACATATATTGCTTGTTCTACACCATTTGTAACCTGCATTTTTATTTCTCCTTTCTATTGTATATCTCTTGACATTATATATCTATGGATAATAAATAGCAATAGATACATTCTTTTATTGCATCATTTAATTGCAAAACAAAACACCGCACCTTTGTAAAGATTAATAATATACCTTACAAAAATGAGGTGTTTAGTATTCCTTAATAATTGACTATGATTTTTATTGAGTTTTCTATAGTCTTTGGTATTTCAACTATTCAAAAGTGCCTCAAACACCCTAGCCTTCCCATTCTTCTGGGAATTCAGCATTGTGGTAAACGTCTTGAACATCTTCATCGTCTTCAAGTTTGTCTATAAGTTTTTGAACTTTTTCAGCATCTTCCATGTTTAAAGTAGTTAATGTGTCTGGAATCATTGTAAGTTCTGCAGATATAAATTCATAACCAGACTTTTCAAGAGCTTCTCTTACAGTTCCAAACTCTTCAACTGATGTTATTATTTCAAATACTTCTTCTTCAGCATTAAAGTCTTCTGCACCAGCATCTAATGCTGCCATCATAACTTCGTCTTCATCAATGCCATCTTTTTTCTCAATTACAATTTGGCCTTTTCTTTGGAACATAAAAGAAACACATCCATTTGCTCCTAGGTTTCCACCATTTCTATCAAATATGTACCTAACATTTGCTGCACTTCTGTTCTTATTGTCTGTTAATGTATTTACTATCACAGCCACCCCTGCTGGGCCATAACCTTCATAAACTAGTTCTTCAAAGTTTACTCCCTCAAGCTCTCCTGCACCTTTTTTTATTGCTCTTGTTATTGTATCTTGAGGCATATTACTTGCTTTAGCTTTCGCAATTACATCCCTAAGTTTAGCATTAGATTCTGGACTTGATCCATTTTTTGCTGCAACAGCTATTTCTTTACCTATTTTAGTAAATATCTTTCCTCTTTTTGCATCTGCTTTACCTTTTTTTGCTTGAATATTATGCCATTTTGAATGTCCTGACATAAAAACTCCTCCTAACATTATGTTTTATATAAATAAAAACTCAATTTTTTTATTTAAAATTTCTTTATAAAGTGCCTAAAACATTATATCACATATAATATTTTACATTCAAATTTTTTTGTTATCTTTATTACCCTTATATTAATGTATATGCATTAGAACAGCTTATTTTCCATCTTAAAATAATATCTTTCATCTTCTTCTGAAAAAGAACAATTTCCTGAAGTTAATTCCATTATATCGTTTTTAACTTCTTCAAGATTTTCGGTTTCAAATTTTGCAATAATAATAACCTTATCCGTGTATTCTATATTATCAATATACAACTTTTTTTGCTCAAAAGCATATTGAAGTTTTCCTAAAAAATCATAACTAATATTTATAGAAAGCTGCTTACCGAGTACCTTGAGTACAATATTGCCTTTGTTTATAACCTCAGATGCCGCTTTTGAATATGCTCTTGCAAGTCCACCTGTTCCTAATAATATGCCCCCAAAATATCTTGTAACTACTACTGCAACGTCTGTTATCTTTTTATTTTTAATAACATCTAAAGTTGGAATACCTGCTGTTCCTTGAGGTTCACCATCATCACTATATCTTTGAATATTCATATTTTTTCCTATAACATATGCAAAAACATTGTGTCGAGCATCCTTATACTTATTTTTAATTTTAGAAACAAACTCTTTTGCTTCTTCTTCGCTAGTAACTCTTTTTACATTGCTTATAAAAATAGATTTTTTTTCTTCAAATTCAAAACTAACCTCATCTTTTACTGTATAATAACTCATATTTTTTCTCCGGTTTCAGCCATATTTAAATATTCTTCACATAGTTTTTTTATATACTCTTTATTAGAAATAGCTAATAACTTTTTAACCTTATCCCTTGCAACTGAATTCTCCATTTTTATTAGTGACTTTAAAGCATATGCTATAACCTGCGGATTTTCATCCTCTAAAGCTCTCTTAAGTGCATTTTCAAAAATTTTGTCATTTATTTTACCCATGGCAGACACTGCCATTCTTCTAACATTGACAAGTTTATGCACGGAAGCTCTTATTAATATGTCTTTGCAAGTAATGTCCTTAAGTTCCCCTACTAGCCAAATAGCAGTTTCCTTATCTTTTGCATGCATCTCTACATAATTATTTTTTATATATTGAATTAAGGCTTCCAGGTTTTTTTCATCTAAATTGTTCAATAAAAGTTGCTTATCACTTTTTCCTGCTTTTGATATGCTTATTAAAAGTTCTTCAGAATTTTTACTCTTAGCTAGAAATCTGTATTTTATCTTTCCATCAATAATATGTTTTTGAACTGCTTCTCTTGAAATGTTTCTAATTTTACTTATTACATCTATGGATTTACCCTCTAAAAATAGAAAATACGATATTTGACTATCATCATAATTCTCTATGTCATCCCAATTATAATCCACTAATCCGTTTATCATTTACACCACTTCTACTCCAAAATTTTATTTATTTTTTCAATTCCATTTTTTATCTTAAAGTCATCAGTCTGTGAATATCCTATTCTAAAATATCTTAAGCCATCATCATTGTTTCTATAAAATAACACCCCTGGTGAAATTAATATTTTTTCATTTTTGCATTTATAAAACAATTCATCAGAGTTTATCTTCACATAGTCTGAAATTTTCAAATAAAAGTTAAACCCACCACCAGGGCTCTTAAAGCTCACTTTGTCTTTTAATATGTCTTTTATATAATTTTCCATAATCATGTATCTATCCTTATATATGGATTTTAATTTTTTAATATATTCTCTAAAATATCCTTTAATTATATATAGATCTAAAGCTCTTTGCATAAGACTTGAAGTTGATATATCTGTATTAACTTTAGAACTTTCAATGGATTCTTTCAACTTTTTAGGAACTATCATGTAACCAAGCCTTATGCCTGGTAAAAATATTTTTGAAAAACTTTTTATATAAATTACCCTGTCATTTTTGTCCAAACTTTTAAAACTCTCATAGCTCACATTTTCATCAAATATTAATTCTGAAAGATAGTCATCTTCAATTATGTAAAAATCATATTTTTCTGCAAATCTCAATATCTCCAGCTTTTTTTCTCTACTGTAGGACATTCCTGTTGGATTCTGAAAATAACTCATTGTATAAAAACATCTTATATAATTTTTTTTAAGTATTTTCTCAAAAGCTTCTAAGTTTACCCCATCATCTTCTATTGGAACTTCAAATACATTAGCACCTCTCCACTTAAAAACAAAAAGTGCTCCATTATAAGTTGGTTTTTCAACAATTACATTATCATTTACATTAATTATTGCCTTAGATGCTATATCTATACCTTGCTGAGCACCTGTAACAATTAAAATATCTTTTGGTGCTACTTTCCCTTGCCAAAAATATTTACTTATACTTCTTCTAAGTCCTTCAAATCCTAAAGTTTCCTGGTAGACTAAGGCATTAACTCCATCTCTATCAATTACTTCGTTTATAACTTCCTTAAAATTATACATAGGAAAAAATATGTCACATGATGTTTCTCCTGCAAAATCGATGTACTCATTTGAATCTTTGTCCATTATTTTTTTAAAAGTTTCTGTATATTCCCTTTTAATCCTTCTGTTAGCATCTTTCTTTTTTGCATATGTTCCACTTCCTATTTTTTGAACTGCATACCCCTCTTGTTCAAGCTTCTTATATGCACTTACTATTGTATCGTTGTTTACATGAAGAAAATCAGCTAGTTTTCTTATTGGTGGTAGCTTTTCTCCATCCTTAACCTTACCCACATCTATTAACTTTTTCATATGTTTTGCAATCTGAACATATTTTGGAACTTCCTCCAAAAATTCAATAGAATAAGTTTTCACTCAATCACTTCCACTGCTATATATAGTACACATTTTCTCTAATAAGATTTGTGCCATCCTTGGTTTTATAATCTCTTTTTTCCTTTTTGATTAGATTAAGCTTAGTTAGTTTTATTAATATATCTTCAAAATTAATTTTAAAATTTTTAAACATATTGTCATTTTTAATGTCTTCAGCACTTAAGAAGCAATCTTTTTCTCTCATAAATTGTAGCAAAAATGAAGTTAAATTTTTTATATTTCCATCTACATTTCTTTCCATATAATCTATTATGTTTTTTATGGCTTTATCTAAATTTTCCTTTTCAAAAATAATCTTATCAAAATATACTCTAAAATCATCACTCATATTTGTAGCCATACTTATCACGTTATTATTTATCATATATCCTGATGAATTAACGAGAAGTTTTGAATATTCCTCAGCACACTTTAACATAAAACTATATGAAGTATATATAGGATCTTTATTTATATGTTTTTTACATACACTTAATAATTTTATATAGTTGCCAAGATAAACCAAGTTCCACCTATTTCTATCTATGTCAGAATAGTATCTCCCATTATCATATCTTAAAGTTATTTCAGCATCCTTAGAGAAAACTAATCTTGAACCTGCAAAAACCCTATGCAAGAAACCATCTTGGCTATTATGGTTATGAAAAAACAATTTTTCCTTGCTTAATAATTTAATGTGAACAGGGATGCTGTTCTCTGTTACATATATATTTCTTATATCATCTAATTCATCGTTTATGATGACGAATAGATCTATATCTGATTCTTCCCAAAGATCTCCTGAAACCATGCTTCCAAAAACCATGACTGCTAAGACATTTTTATTTGCTTTGAACCTATCTGTAAATTTTTTGTAAATTTTTTGATATTGTAAAATTGTTTTTCCCACAAACTTCTTTTGGTTAAGAAAACTTGGATAAACTCAACCTCTCCCCTCTCCATATTATTTTAATCCTCCAAATTTAAATCATGTATTTTTTATATTGGTTATATATTTTTTCATCAACAAAAGCAGTTATCCTTGTTCCTTCTTCTAGATATTCTTCCGTCTCAATCTTTGAATTTTTGTGCAAATTTGAAACTAAATTTTGCTCTGTATAAGGAATAACATAACTCATTTTTTTTAATTTACTTGGTACTCCTAATGTTATTTCATCTAGTAAATCTTCTAAGTTTATATTTTCTTTAGCAGAGATTTTAATTATTTGTAAGTTCTTATATTTTTCTTCTATATTTCTAATTTGCTCATGTTTTGCTTTATCTATTTTGTTTAAAACAAGAATTATTTTTTTATTATTTACATCTAATTCAGTTAATACACCATTAACTGCTTCTATTTGTTCAAACACAGTTTCACTAGAACTATCCACTACATGTAAAAGCAAATCTGAAAAAACCACTTCTTCAAGAGTTGACTTAAATGCCTCAACCAAATCATGTGGAAGTTTTCTTACAAAACCTACAGTATCAGTAATCGTAGCTACTCTATTGTCCTTTAATATGATAGCTCTTGTAGTTACATCCAATGTAGCAAATAACATGTCTGCTTCAAAAACATTCTCTTTTTTATTAGTATCTCTTGGAGCTGCAATTCTGCAAAGTGCATTTCTAAGTGTTGATTTTCCAGCGTTTGTATATCCAACTAAAGAAATTTTAGGTATGTTTTCATTTGTTCTTTTTTCTCTTTGAACTTCCCTAGTTTTCCTTACTTTTTCAAGTTCTTTTGTAAGGTCATATACTCTTTCCCTAATGTGTCTTTTATCTACTTCTAATTTCTTTTCTCCAGGTCCTCTTGTTCCTATTCCTCCTCCAGTTCTTGATAACATAGTTCCAAGCCCCATGAGCCTTGGAAGTCTATATTTGAGTTGCGCAAGTTCTACTTGGATTCTAGCCTCTTTACTTCTAGCTCTTCTTGCAAAAATTTCAAGTATCAATGTTGTTCTATCAATTACCTTAACTCCAAGAATATCTTCTAAGTTCCTAACCTGAGAACCTGCTAATTCATCGTCAAATATTATTACATTGGCATATAAACTCTGTTTAATCAAATTTATTTCCTCTATTTTACCGATTCCAATATAATGAGCAGTGTCTATTTTGTCTCTTTTTTGAAGTACTGAATGAACACATTTAACGTCACATGCCCTTGCAAGTTCTGCAAGTTCCTCAAGACTTTCCTCACTATCTATACCTACAATAATTGCTCTCTCAGAGTCATCTTCTACCACATCTTCTTTGCTTATTATATCTTGAATATATTTAATTTTATCTGACAAATCAATGTTTAATAATTCCTTCATGCTAATTTTTTCTAAAGTTTCTGGAACCAAAATATTGTTATATATACTGCAAAAACCAACGGATACATCTGTTAATTTTCCATCTAAAACTCCAATGGCTACAATTGAATCTAATTTTAGTTTTATTAGTGCAGAAATATCTACAACTGAAAGTTTTGAATTGCCACTTGGATGAGTGTGAATTATCCTAATGCCTGACAACTTTTTTTCTTTTATATCAATGAGGGGTAGTTCAACTGCTCTGCTGTCTCCAATTGTTACACTTATAATTTTACCTTTTCTGTCTATAGCTACACTTATTTCTCTATTTATTATCCCAGTTACATAACATATAATTTCGCTTAAAGTCTCGTCAGTTATATTGTATTTTGGCACTTTCATTTCATATATTGTTTCTAATTTTTCCAAAACTGATTTTTTGATACCATCTATATTTCCATATATCATAAATTTTTATCCTCTTTTTCTATATTTATTTCTATACACTTTGAATAAGTACAATTTTCCTTATATTATTTGCTATTAGTTAACAATTTATTTATATAATATTATACTATAAAAACATTGGTGTAAATAGTAATAAACGATACTTTAATACATCTTAACTCTATAAAATCGTGTATTTTATTTAAGTAATTATTCTAAAAGAATTGAAAAATAACGAAATACTTGCTAATATTGATATTATAAAAGTTATCATATGGAGGATACAATGGACGATAAAAAGAGAAATATACTAATTACTGAAGATGAAATAAGTAAACGAATTAAAGAATTAGGTGTGGAAATATCAAAAGATTACAGTGGGAAAAAACTTTATGTACTTTCTCTATTAAGAGGAAGTTTTATATTTGCAGCTGATTTAGTAAGAGCTATAGATGCTCCAGCTAAAATAGGTTTTATGACAACCTCAAGTTATGGTGATGCTGAAGAAAGTTCTGGAGTTGTTAAAGTTGTTAATGACATTCCTGACAACATTGAAGGCTACGATGTCCTTATAGTTGATGATATAGTTGATTCTGGCATAACAATGAATTTTGTTGTTAATCATGTTAAAGCCTTAAAAGCTAATAGTGTAAAATGTTGTGTACTTTTAAACAAACCTGAAAGAAGAAAAGTTGACATTAAACCCGACTTTTGTTGTTTTGATATAGATGACATTTTTGTAGTTGGTTACGGTTTAAATTATGGTGACTATTATCGAAATGTACCTTATGTGTTTAATTGGGAATAATATATAGAAATAACCAGCATAAGTTTGCTGGTTATTTTTTGTTTGCCGGAAGTTTAAATCCAGCACCTTTAATCTGTAGATCTAGAGCAGTACTTGGAACCTTTCCAATTATTATTGTCTCCGCAACAGGTATCTGACTATTGACATTTATTGTATCATTGCTTAATGGTAATATTATTCTAACTTCGGTATTAATGTTAATATAAATTTTATGTCGTGTTTGATTTATACCAGCGCTTTCAAATTGTGAAGAGTATTTTGCTTCGATACTACCTATTGGTTCAGCTTTTATTGATACTGATGGCCCTATATTAGAAAAAACATTATTTTTAAAAGCATAAACTAAAGGTATTTCTATATCTATATTGCCTTCTTTTTCCAATTCATTTTGTGCTTGTACGGCCACTTCACAAGCTATTTTATTCATTTCCAAGGTGTTAGCTTTAAGCATTATTATGTTTCCCTCAGAGTCCTTCTCTACCTTTACTACACTATCATAGTTAAATCCATTATTATATTCATTAAGAACTGATTTGTTAATTATGTATACAGTCTTTTTTTTCACTTCCGCTTCTGCTATTGTTATTATTGTTGAGTTTACACTCTTGTCAAATTCGTATAATAAAATATTAAAGATAATTAATATGATACTTAGGACAAGTATTATTCTTACTCTAGTGCTTGTATGCAATTTAACATCTCCATATATTGCTTTATACTATAGGTATGTTTTAAAATCATAATAATTACAAATGATTAATATTATGAAATGGTGTAATTATTAATATTTTATTAATACATTGGGTCTTCTCTTCTAATTTATTAATTTATTATATTATGCTATAATTAATAGGCGTAAGCATAATTAAGGAGGATTATTCTATGGCAAATACTACTAATAGTAGCAAAAATATCAAAAAGAAAGTTCCTAAAAAAAATATAAAAAAGAAGAAAAAAAAGAATCCCGTACTTAGATTCTTTAAAATATTTTTTATAACATTATTATGTTTAATAATAATAGGCTCTGTAGCTACCGTAGGTGTTGTTCTAGCAATGATAAAAACAGCCCCAACTTTAGATATAAATGGAACAATATTAAATCTAGCTCAGACTTCTACATTGTATGATGATAATAATCAAGTAATGGATAATGTACTAACAACTCAAAAAAGAACTGTTGTAAGTATCAATTCTGTTCCTCAAAATTTATCTCATGCCTTTGTAAGCATAGAAGATGAAAGATTTTACAGTCATTCTGGAATTGACCCCAAAAGAATTGCAGGTGCTTTTGTGTATGATATTTTAAATAAAATTCATAGACAAAACAATGTTCAAGGTGCATCTACAATTACACAAGAACTTATTAAACAAAGAATGTTTTTGACCGACTCACTTCAAAACAGACTTTCCATAAGAAGAAAAGTTCAAGAAGCTTATCTTGCAGTACAACTAGAGAAATCTCTTACTAAGAATCAAATACTAGAAGCTTATATGAATACTATATATTTAGGTGGTCAGGCTAACGGAGTAGAAGCAGCTTCTCAGCAGTATTTTAACACGGATGTAAATAATTTAAACCTCATTCAATGTGCTTTTTTAGCTGGACTTGTTCAAAGCCCATCTAAGTATTATCCGCTTTCAGATGCGGCTAAAAAAAATCCATCATTATACATTAATAGAACTAAAACAGTACTTGATAAAATGAAAGAAAATAACTATATAAGTGATACTGATTATAACAATGCAATTAATGATATAAATTCAGGTAAACTTACCTTTGCTCAAAATAGTAATTCTAGTAATACATATTACAGTTATCCATGGTTTTCATCTGCTGCAGTAGCTGCTGTTAAAACAGATTTAAAAACTCAATATAACTACACTGATGAACAGGTAGATAACCTTTTGACAAATGGTGGTTTAAAAATATACACAACCATGAATAGAGGCATGGAGGAATCAGTTCAAAATATTATGAATGATAGTAAATCTTACGGATGGGCAAGTGGTTATTTTTCCTCTAGTAGCAATGGACTTCGTGAACCTCAAGCTTCCGCTACTGTAACTGATTATCGTACTGGGCAAGTAAAAGTTCTTATTGGTGGTACTGGTACTCAGCCCCCAGCATCATACAACAGAGCTACTAATTTTAATTTCCCAGTAGGTTCAAGTATCAAACCTCTTTCCGTATATGCCGCTGCAATTGACACTAAAGAAATAACTGCTGGAACCGTTATTGATGACTCACCACTACCACCTGATATTGCTAGTAAGTATATTGGTGATGATGGTAAGCCATATCAACCAAGTAATGATACAGGCAAAGGCACTTATAGTGGGCCACAAACAGTTTATACAGCAATAAAAGATTCTATAAACGTTATCGCTGTAAAAGTTGAAGATCAGATTGGAGTTACAACTGGAGCTACTTATGCTCAAAAATTTGGGTTAACTTTGGATAGTCAGGATAAAAATCCTACAAGTATCGCTGCCATGGCACTTGGTCAGCTACATCATGGTAGTAATACTTTAACTATGTCTTCCGCTTACGGAACTTTTGGAAACGGCGGTGTTCTTGTAACTCCTAAAGTTTATACAAAAGTAGTTGACAGCAAAGGAACCGTTTTATTAGATAATACTCAGCCTACCTCAAAGCGAGTAATATCTGCTGACACTGCATATATTATGTATAATTTGCTTAAAGGACCAGTTAGTAGCAGTGGTACTGGTTCAAATGCAACAAAATCTAGTATGCCTGTAGCTGGTAAAACAGGTACTACTTCAAATAGTAAAAATCTTTGGTTTTGTGGACTTTCTCCATACTATTCCGCTGCAGTATGGATTGGAAATGACAAACAAACTGTAATGAGCCCAAGTTTTGGTAGTAATATTTCTGCAAATGTTTGGGGTTTAATAATGGCAGATGTTACAAAAAACTTGCCTGTCAAAGATTTAACTGCACCAGATGATTTAACAAACATCAATGGTCAGTATTATATAGAAGGAACTGAACCATCAGTTCAAGCACCGGCTCCAACTACTACTACACCAGCTAATAACACACAAACTAATAATACTCAAACAAACACTGTGGATCCAAACACCCTAAAAACAAACACCGTAGATCCAAACGCAGGTAAAGCAAATACTGTGGATCCAAACGCAGGTAAAGCAGATACTGTGGATCCAAACGCAGGTAAAGCAGATACTGTGGATCCAAACGCAGGCAAAACAAACACTGGAAATACAAATACCAACGTACCAACAAACCCTACTAATCCCGAGAAGAAATAATTATCCAAGTTTATAAAAAATAAAGGAGTATGTTCTAAACAAAAAACATACTCCTTTATTTTTTTACTTCCTATCTATCCTTTTGTTTTTGGATTAAATATAAGTGCCATAATGTATCCAAATAATATAGCTGCTCCAATTCCACCAGCTGTACCTTTAATTCCACCTGTAAAAGCTCCAAGTATGCCACCTGAATTTACTTCTTTCATGGTGGATTTAGCAAGACTATATCCAAAACCCGTTATTGGAACTGTAGCCCCTGCTCCACCAATTTTAACCAAAAAACCATAAATATTAAATGCACCTAAAATAACCCCAATAGTAACAAAAGAAACCACTACTCTAGCTGGAGTAAGCGAAGTTTTATCCATAAGTATTTGACCAATAACACAAATTACACCACCAATGATAAAAGCCATTAAATAGTCCATATAATCACTCTCCAAACTCTATTGAAACTGCATGAGCTATACCTGGAATTGTTTCTCCTTGAAGTGTTGATGTAGTGCTGAGAAGTGCTCCTGTAGAAAGTATTAAAACTTTTTTTAATTTACCACTCATAATATTTTTATATATATATCCACAATCTACTACGGCTGAGCAACCACATCCACTACCACCTGCATTTACTTCTTGGTTTGTTCCATAAATCTCATCCCCACAATCAATGTAAGTTTTCTCTATATCATACCCGTACTCTTTTAGTAATTTTAATGTAATGTCTTTGCCATACTTTCCCAAATCCCCAGTGGCAATAAGATCATAATCTTCTGGAGTTCTACCCGTATCTAGAAAATGCTGTTTTATTGTATCAATAGCTGCTGGTGCCATTGAAGCTCCCATATTATTTGCATCCGTAATTCCGTAATCCTTGACTTTCCCGGTTGTTACATATGTTATGCATGGAAAATTCCCTTCTTTACCTAGAAGCATTGCACCTGCACCTGTTACTGTCCAATGAGCCGTTGGATGTCTTTGGCTGCCATATTCTAGTGGAAATCTAAACTGCCTCTCAGCAGATGAAAAATGTGATGATGTAGCTGCAATAATATAGTTAGCAAAACCACCTTCCATTAAAAGTGCTCCAAGTCCTAGTGATTCTGTCATAGTTGAACATGCACCATATAATCCAATAAAAGGTATATCAAGATCTCTTGCTGCAAAATTGGAAGAGCTAATTTGATTTAATAAATCTCCAGCTAAAAGATAGTTTACATCACTTTCTTTTAGGTTAGCCAATTTTAAACATGAAGTTATTGCATTATATAATATACTACTTTCTGCCTTCTCATAACTTTTTTGACCATTTAAATCATCTTTCAATACTAAATCAAAATATTTGCCTAAAGGCCCATCTCCTTCCTTAGGTCCAACCACCGAATAAGTTGAAATAATTTTAGGTTTACTATCCAATTTTATTGACTGCTTTCCTACTCTCTTACCCAAATTTATCACCTACTTATAAAATAGTATATTACACCAACTATTATTGATGAGCCTATTCCATATACCAATACAGGCCCTGCAATTGTAAACATTTTTGCTCCAACCCCAAGGATATATCCCTCTTTTTTAAATTCTATTGCTGGAGAAACAATAGAATTGGCAAATCCAGTAATTGGCACTACCGTTCCAGCTCCTGCAAAGTTTGCAATTTTATCATATACTCCTATTCCTGTTAAAAGAGCGCCTATAAATATCATAATTATTGTTACCCAAGAACTTGTATTTTCAGGAGACATCCCCCACCCTAATAAATAATTATTAAAAAATTGGCCTACGTCACAGATTATACCACCAACTATAAAAGCACAAATACAATTTTTAAATAGCTTTGATTTAGGAGAACTTTCATCAGTTACCTTATGAAATTTATCTTTAATTTTTTTCTCTCTAGATTCCATATTCATTAACTCCCTTCATAAATATTGTTTGCATTTAATTTAATTTTAAACATTCAAAAAAAAATTAAGTGCATAGAATTTTAATCTATCCACTTAATTTTTCTTTCATAACCTTTAGCACCTTTTTTTCTATTCTAGACACTTGTACTTGACTTATGCCAAGTAATTTTGCAACTTGTATTTGTGTTTTATCTTTAAAATATCTAAGAACTATTACCTGCCTAGATTTTTTATCTAAATCTTTTAATACGTCTTTAAGTGCTATATTATCTAACACTTCATCATCTCCACCAGAAGTTTGGCTAAGTTTATCAATTAACATTACTGGCGAACCATCATCTTGATGTATTACATCGTATAAGTATTGAAGATTATTAGATGATTCGGTTGCTATTAAAATATCTTCTACGTTTATACCAGAATACTCAGACAATTCGTTAAGTGTAGGATTCCTGTTTAATTTCTTTATCAATGCCTCTTTATCATAATGAATTTTTTTAGCAGTATTTTTTATACTTCTACTAACTTTAATTATTCCGTCATCTCTCAAAAATCTCTTTATTTCTCCTATTATCATTGGCACAGCATATGTAGAAAATTTAACTTGATATTTTGTATCAAAATTATTTACTGCTTTAACAAGTCCTAAACAACCTATTTGAAAAATATCATCATACTCATAACCTCTATTCAAAAACTTTCTGCTTATTGAGGATACAAGCGGCAAATTATTTTCTACTAACTCATCTAACGCTTTTTTATTCCCAATTTGTGACATTTGTATTAATTCTAAATTTCTCTCATAATCATGGCCATCTTTTTTAATAGCTTCATTACCCATAGTTTCCAAGTATAAACTCGTATTTCACTCCTTTCACTAGAACATCATATATTAAAGCGAAGAAAATGTTTTTTTCATCTGAATCCTTGTACCAACATTTTGTTCTGACTCTATTTCTACGCTATCCATAAATGTCTCCATTACTGTAAACCCCATACCAGACCTTTCCAAATCAGGTCTTGAAGTATATAGTGGTTCTCTTGCTTTGTTAATATCATCAATTCCGTAACCTTTATCTATAACTGTAATTTTTATTTCATTTTTATTAAGTTCCGCCTCAATTGCTACTATTCCATCTTCCTTTTCTCCATAACCATGTATTATTGCATTTGTAACTGCTTCTGACACAGCAGTTTTTACGTCAGAAATTTCTTCGATTGTTGGATCCAGTTGTGATGCAAAAGCAGCCACTGCAACTCTTGCGAAACTTTCATTTTGAGATTTACTTAAGAACTCAATTTTCATCATATTGTCGTACATTTTTATCCCCCCAAAACCAATGGTTAAATTATATTAATTGCTTCTTCTAAAGTTTTATAAACTTTTATAATTTTGAAAAGTCCAGACAGCTCAAATACTCTTTCAACAGATCCCTTAACCCCTGTTATACATATATTTCCATTCTTTGCCACTATTTTTTTATATCTACCAATTATTACTCCAATTCCAGAGCTATCCATAAAAGTTACATTATTAAAGTCCATAATAACATTGTTTGTACCAATCCTGTTTATTATATCATCAATTTTATTTCTTACCTCCTCTGCACTATGATGATCTAATTCACCATTAAGCACTAATATAAGTTTATCACCACTAGTTTCAAATTCTAAATACAAATTTATCTCCCCCCAGATACAAAAGTTAAACGAATTTCAGTTCATCTTATATATTCTATATTATAACTATTTTTCCTTTATTTAGTTTTATATTTATATAGTTATTTTTATTATTTACCATTAAATCAATTTTTATACTACCTTTAAATAAATTTATTTTTAATAAAACATTCCCTATATTACTCTTATTTGTTATAATGTTATTGCTATTTTATAGTTATAAGGAGGTAATATTTATGGAAATGTGGTTAAAAGAGGCTCAAATTGAAGATGCTGTTATGACATATAAAGTTAAAGAAACTTTGGTTAGAAAAAAAACTGAATATCAAGATTTAGCAATATTAGATACTAATTTTTTTGGAAGAATGTTAGTTCTTGATGGTATAGTTCAAACTACAATAAAAGATGAATTTGTATATCATGAAATGATTACACATATTCCCCTTTTCACTCATCCAAATCCAAAAAAAGTATTAGTTGTAGGTGGCGGAGATGGTGGTGCAATAAGAGAAATTTTAAAGCACCCTTCTGTTGAAAAAGCTGTTTTATGTGAAATCGATGAAGCTGTTGTTATTGAATGTAAAAAATATTTACCTGAAATAAGTTGTGCTCTTGATGATCCAAGATGTGAAGTCTTTATAGGTGATGGAATAAAATATGTCCATGAACATAAAAATGAATTTGATGTTATAATTGTTGACTCTACAGACCCATTTGGTGCAGCTGAAGGTCTATTTGGTGGAAGTTTTTATAAGGAGATATCAGAATGTCTAACTGATGACGGAATTTTTGTTGCTCAAACGGAAACTCCATTTTATCTTCCTGATGTAGTGAAAAAGGTATTTAATGATGCAAAAGAAACTTTTGCCATTACAAAACTTTTTATGGCCGCAATTCCAACTTATCCTGGTGGATATTGGAGTTTTACAATTGGTTCTAAAAAATATGACCCTGAAAATGCAAACTTAGATACTACTGTAGAGTTTGATACAAAATATTACACAAAGAAAATACACAAGTCATCATTTGCTTTACCTAAATATGTTGAAGATTTAATCACTAAATAATATTTTTCATAATATAAAGAGATTGCGAAGCAAAGACTAAAGAATTTTATCATAGCTAAAGCTAGATAAAAAGATTAAAGAAAGCCTTCGGCTAGATGGAAGAATTGACGGGGCTAAAGCCGTCAAAGGTGAGAGAAGTTACTTACGTAACAGACAAAAGATGAATTTCATAGTTTAAAGTAATTGGACTTATATGTTTTAAACCGTAGGTTTTGTTTTTAGGCGTAGCCTTATGGAAACAGCTATCTACTTAAGTTTTTAGTGCTATCAAAGTTTAAGCTCAAGATATACGACCTTCGGTCAAAAAAACGAATGACAATATACTTTAGATTATATATTTTAAGTTTAAAGACTTTTCGAAGCATAGCGGAGAAAAATCATCCTTAACACCTTTTGCTGAAAGCAAATTCTCTCACCATTAACGGTATCATCGTTAATTCTTTAATCTTGCCACCCTGGCAATCTTTAACCTTTTTACTCACGCAGTAGAGGAAAAATCTTTAACCAGCTTGTTTCGCAATTTCTAACTATTAAGATTAAATTTTATTTATCGTTAATATAATTACTTTTAATTATTTCTATCTCATCATCTGTAAATTTAAAAAGTTCGTATAAATAAGTATCGCCTTTAATTTCTCTCATCGTTGGAATGCATAACTTCATCAAATTGTTGGGATAATATTCATAAAGATTCTCGCCCAATTTTTTACCAAAGGTTTTAAAGTAAAATTCATATATATCACTATTAAGTATGTAGAGAAGATATTCATATGTAAAAGGTACATTATCTTTAAGTATAAGTGCATATACATCTGCACTAAAATAGCTGCCTTTGTCTAAAGCAAAACGATTATTTTCTGCTTTGTATGGAAGTACAATTTTAGTTCCTTCAAATATACTTTCATTTCTTCCCCATTGCAATTCATACCATTTTCTTATTCCATTCCTACATTCTCTTCTATTAAGAAGTTTTTCTTTATATTTACTTATATGTTTAAGAGAAACCTGGTAATTTTGTTCTATTTTAATTGAATCTGAATAAATTATGTATTTATCATTTTCTTTTACTTCGCCTTTTTTTATATAGCTACTTTTTATCCACGGTTTTAATATATCGCGTTCTAAGTCCTTACACTTTATTGTATCTTTATCAACTATAAAAGCCTTATCACATCCAGTGATTATTCCTTGAAAGCTATTACATATGTTTCCTAAACTTGTAAAACTGTTTTTTTCAATTTTATTTATTATATTTCTCTCTTTTTCGTTTCTTAATATCCATCCGCTACTGTTAAGTAAATTTTTCTTTATGTAAAATGTATTATAGGTCTCTCCAATTCCACTAAACAAGGATTTGCAAAACTCATTTTTACTCTTTCCTTTAGTTATTTTAGGCTTTATTACCTCTATATATCTGTCAATATTTTGTTCATTTTTCAAAAAAATAATTACAGGATCAATGCCTGCATTTTTAAAAGGTCTTATACCATAAAAATCAACTATTTTTTCAATAGAACATAATTCTTTTAGAACTTTTCTCAGCGTTTCTCCACTTGGAGACTCAAGGAAATATCTGGAAGTTATAAAGGACAGTTTCCCACCTTTTTTTAAATATAAAATGGATTTTTGGAAAAAGCAATATGAAATGTCACCTTTGTCTTTATACATTTCTCTGTATGTATTCTTTAATTTAATGCTATATTCTCTATCCACTGATTTTTGACCTACATACGGTGGATTACTTATAAATACATCAAATTTATTTTCTAGTTTTTCTATTAAAAAATCTTTTTTATTAAAATTCCCTATGTGTACATATCCGCTTATACTATACAAATCAACTTGTAATACCTTTAATGCATGCTGATCTATATCAAACCCAAATAAATTGTATTTTATAATATGAACAGGAATATCTTTTTCTTCCATGTTAATATTATTTTTTTTATTTATTTCCTCTAAATTTTCACAATATAAATTTAACATATATAAAAAACATGGAATGATTATATTACCCGATCCGCAAGCCGGATCAACTATTTTTATAAATGGATTATTTATTATGTCCTCTGCTTTTATAGTGTTTTTTATAATATACTCCGCTATTTCAAAGGAAGTATAAACTACTCCCTTTTCTTTATTTAACTGTATAAATTTATAATACTTAATGGAGAATAATTCTTTCTCTTGTATTCCCATTTCTCTTTTATAATTTTTTATCGCTATGTTTTTGTAAATGTTGTCTATTGGTTCCGATATTATATTGTATACCTCATCAATTTTTTTTATAAAACTGTCTATCATTTCAAAAAACTCCATTGCATATTTATGATAACTATGTACAAACTACTAAAGACATTAAATAATTTTTTTCTACAATTATAAAGTATATCATAACCAAGGAGAATATAAAATATGAAAAAATTATTAATACCTTTAATTATAATTTTTAATGTATCCTTAGGTGGATACGCTAATGCTAAAGTTATGCCGCCTACATGTTTATCTAAAAGTTCTTATTCCTTTTCCAATAAAACTGATATAAGCACGAAAGAGTATAATTGGTACTTTTTGCCTGAAAAGGATGGTAAACCTTCTAGGGCAGAGGGAAGCAGTTTAGAATTACTAAAAAAATATAATGGTTATTACTTAGGTGATACAAAACACAAATATATATATCTTACCTTTGACGAGGGCTATGAAAATGGCTACTCTGAAAAAATACTTGATATATTAAAAGCAAATAATGTAAAAGCAGCTTTTTTTGTTACTGTTCCATATATAAAAGCAAATACAGCTTTAGTTAAACGTATGGCTGATGATGGAAATTTGGTTTGTAATCATTCAAATACCCATCCTTCCATGGCTAAAGTTACAGATGAAAAAAAATTTGCCTTTGAATTAAATTCCACAGAACAGGTTTACAAAGATGCTACTGGATACAAAATGAGTAAGTTTTTTAGACCACCCATGGGCAAATATAGTGAGCTTTCTCTTAACTATACAAAAAAACTTGGTTATAAAACAATATTCTGGAGTCTAGCTTATAGAGACTGGATAAAAGATGATCAACCAAACCCTGAGAGTTCAAAAAAATTGCTAATAAAAAGGACTCATCCAGGAGGTATATATCTTTTACATGCGGTATCTAAAACAAATACAGATATATTAGATTCATTAATTAAGCAGTGGAAATCTATGGGTTATGAATTTAAAACTCTTAATGATTTACCATAATCTCACTTGCCTTAATTCTAAAAAAATTATATAATTTTTTTAGAATTAAGGCATTAAAAAAATATGCCTAATAATAGAAAGGCGAATAAATGATAAGAAATGCTACAAAACAAGACTTAAGTAGAATTCTAGAAATATACAATGACGCAATATTAAATACTACTGCAATATACTCTTACAAGCCACATACCCTTGAAGATAGAATAGCATGGTATGAAGACAAGCTAGCTAGCGGATGCCCTCTGATAGTTTTTGAGGATAACAACGTAGTTGCTGGATTTGCTACCTTTGGCTCATTTAGGCCTTGGCCTGCCTTTAAATACTCAATAGAACATTCTCTATATGTACATAAAGATTATAGAAACAAAGGTATTGCTACCACCCTTATGAAGGAATTAATAGCAATTTCCAATAAAATGGAATATGCCACAATGGTTGCTGGAATTGATTCAGAAAACATTACAAGTATATCACTACATAAAAAATTGGGTTTCACATATTCTGGTACAATAAAAAAAGCTGGATATAAATTTGGTAGATGGCTTGATCTTATGTTTTATCAATTAGATTTAACTGGGCCAAAAAAACCTGTAGAAGAATAACTTCTACAGGTTTTTTCATTAATATATTTGTTTATACACATTTTTTAAAATACTATCTTTCTTTTCTTGGCTATAATTTAACATATCCTGGGAAAGCTTCTTCAAGATACCTTTTAATCCTTCATCTTTAATTCCGGATAAATTTATAGCTATATTTAATACCGCTATTTCTATTACAGAATGATTAAAGATGGCTGCCGCACCTGCATCTGATATTACATTTTTGTTGCCATATTTTATAGCAACATCAATTATTTCATATATACTATTTGATTTTTTCCCAAGCTCCATAGGGACTTCAGCTGCAAATTTATAACCTTCTTGTATTTTTCTACTTCTAATCATTTTTTCTTCATCTGTATTTTTAGGAAGTTTAAACGAATCAATAATTTTTGAGAAGGCTTCTGCATCCTTATCAATAAATGTAAGAAATTCATTTTTTGAATCCTTTATCTCCTGAAGATTTTTCAATACATATTTTTTAGTCTGTTCATCATATTCTTCAAATGCTTTTTTCCCAACTGTAAGGTTAAAAACCATTGCTGTTAACGATGCTGCTAAGGCTGCCCCTAAGGCTGCTGCTCCACCTCCACCAGGTACTGGTGACTCACTTGACAGTTTGTCCGTAAAATCATTTATTTTCATGTCTTGAAACATTTTTTATGCACTCACTTTCGTAAAATATAAAACTCAATTTATTGATAATTATATTCCTTCATTAATTTTAAGATCCTCTTTTAAAATATGTTCTACTAACCATTTTGATATGTAATCTAGCACCTTCATCAATGACTCGTCTTGATTACTATCAATACTTTTAAGATCCATATTATCAAATACTTTGATAAACTCTGCATGTTGGACTTTTTGTGTAAAAAGGCCTGTATAATTTATACTAGCCATATATTCCTCTTCATCTTTAAAATGAAACTCAGTGTAATTTTTAAGTTCTTCTAATATCAACACAATCTTATCGTACTTATCGGTAGTAAATGGATTTTTTAATAATTGATATACTCTTTCTGCTATTTCAAATAACTTTTCATGTTCCTCATCAATAATCTTTATTCCTGTCCTAAATTCATCTTTCATTTCAAACATTTTCTACACCGCCTAAATTATTCTTATATTTTGGGCAACAATTTTATAGTTAGATTTATTTTATCATATTCAAAAAATTTTTCTATACATTTAAGTAAAAAAGATATTATAAAAGCAATTTTTTTGCCTTTATAATATCTTTTTAGCATTTAGCTTAACACTTTTTCTTTTCTTTTACTAAATGGACTATTCCAATCATTTATAAATACATGCTCATTGACGTTTTTCATTGGATTGTGTGGCTTTTCTTCTTCTATCTCTCCTAAAGGCGAAAGTGCTATGACTTTAAAGTTAAATGGTATTGAAAGTTCACGTCTTATTATATCCTCGTCAAAAGAAGCTATCCAGCATGTTCCATAACCCTCATTTGATGCTGCCAATACAAAATGTTCTAGTGCAATAGCGCCATCTACCAAATAAAAAGGTTTCCCATCTATATTTCCAGAATCCTCTGGCTCTCCTACTACAATTGAAACTATAGGTGCATCTTTTATTGCATTTTTTGCCTCATCAGAACTATTTCTTATAGCTTCTGCAATTGCATCTTTTTTATGTTTATCATCAACAATTACAAATTTATAAGATGTTTTGTTTTTCCAAGAAGGTGCACTCATTGCAGCATTAATTATTCTTCCTAGTTTTTCATCACTTATTTCAGTATTTTTAAACTTCTTAATTCCTTTTCTTTTATTTATAACATCATAAAAATCCATATAATCACACTCCAATACAAATATAGTATGTTAGTATTATGTGTAGTTATATTGTCATTATTCTATTTTATAAATGAATTTATAATATTTATATCTATTTTATTTGTATCTGCTTTAAAACCATTGATTATATTTTTTATTAGAGATATTGGCTCACGTCTTAATATTATACGACCAACTGCTTCAACAAAAATATAAATAGAAAATATTAATTTTTGAAAAATATTGGCATTTCTTCTTATAAAAATCACTCTATTCCTATTTAAAAAGTAATAACTTAATCCATTATACTTTGAAATTGTAGAAGACCCTTTATGATAAATTTTACTCTCATATATACACAAAAGCTTAAAACCTTCCCTAGACGCCTTTAAACAAAATTCTGTTTCTTCAAAAAAAAGAAAATAGTTTTCAGGAATTAATCCAATCTTATTAAAAACTTCTTTTCTAGCTATAAAACATGCTCCTCCAAGATAGTCCACAAATATATTTTCTTTTTTTACTTTTTCATATTTTTGCCCTTTAAACTTTCCTTGTGTTAGTCCTGTGTATAAGTTTATATTTGCTCCCATAGCTTGTATAATGTTTTTTTTATCATATTTGCATATGCAAGGTCCTGCAATACCAACATTTTTATCATTTTCCATAACACGGATAACCTTAGTTAAGAAATCTTTTTCTACTGCCACATCATTATTTAAAACACATATGTATTCTGCACCCTTATCAAGGGCATATTTTATTCCTAAATTATTTCCCTCGGCATATCCATTATTTTTTTCTGCCCTTAACATAATATTTTCAGGAAACTCTTCTTTTAGATTAATATAAGACTGATCTTTCGAGCAATTATCTATAACTATAATTTCATAATTATTATAGTCTATATTTTTTAAGCTATTTAAACATTCTTTAGTATCATTAAAAGCATTAAAATTAAGTATTACAATAAAAACTTTTGGACTTTTCATTTAATTATTTCCTCTTAATTTCTTTATTTTATTATTTAAATTTTCTACTATTAAATCTAGATTGTACTCTTCTCTACACAAATTTTCAGTAGCCTTTGAAAACCTTTCAAGTTCTTTGCTAGTCAATAAATTTGTAAGCGCCTTAGTTAGTGCACCTTCATCTCCTATATTTACAGTTGTACCATTTCCCTTCGACACAAGTTCATCCGCTATTCCAACTCTTGTGGACACTATTACATCACCAAAGGCTGCTGCCTCTATAAGTGAAATACCAACACTTTCAAAATTAGAAGTTAAGCAAAAAATTTTAGCCTCTCTATATTCATTATACAACTCAGCTCTATCGTAAATGGGGCCCTTAAACAAGATTACATCTTTAAGTTTTTCATTTTTATTAAAGAAATCCCCTATAACACTCTTAAATTCATTTTCTATAGGTCCTACAAAGATAAGCTTCCAATCCTTCCTTATGTTTTCATCTACTCTAGCAAACGCCCTCATTAACAAATCTGATGCCTTTTCAGGGCTTCCAATCCTACCTACAGTTAAAATTATATTTTCTTTCTCCTGAAAATCAACTCTTTCTTTTAAAACATCAGTTGTAAAATCCATTCCATTTGGTACATTTAAAAGCTTATTTGTATGTTTCTTTAACAATACTTTAAGCTCTTTATATATCTTTTTTTGTTCTACTCCTATAATATTTACTCTATTTAAGAAGAAGTTAAAAAACAATTTTTCAGCAAAACCCATAGCTTTTATTTTAACCAGAAGTTCTTCTGTACAATCTAATTTTAAAAATACAATTCCCTTTTTATTAAACAATTTATATAAAACTGCATATATCACTGATTTTGATGTCATATGAAATATTTGCAAAACATCAATCTTACTTGAATTTTTCTTAAGATATAAAAATATATTAAAAAGATGTCCATGCTTTTTATCGATAAACTCTTGCTTTAAACCTTTTACCTCATTGTTTAAATAGTCATATTCTCCATTATTATAAGAAGCAACAAAAGCCTCATGACCATAAAGAGTATTCATCTTGTAAGCAATCATTCCTACGTCTTTTATAAGATGAACATTTTCTGCTTGTGGATATAATACGCAATATCGCATTTACATCACCCTTTTCTAATTATTGATTTAATTTCAGAAATTGTTATATACTTTGTAATAAATATAAAACTACTATAAGCAGCTGCACTGATGATAATATTTATAACAATATTTACATTAAAATATTTAAGGAATATTGTTACCGCAGCCATCAATAAACTTGGAAATAATACTTTCACAATATTTTTTGTGTTTGATACAATTATTACTTCTTTTGCATAATACTTCATCATTACAAAATTAATGACTTCAGATAGTAATGTTATTATAGCCGCAATATTCATTCCGTATCTCGGTGTTAGAATTAAGTTTAAACCAAGGTTAATAATAGATGAAACTGCAACTGCCTTTACATATTTTTTTTCTAAATTACAAGCATTTAACCCATATCCATATAATTCTCTAAAGAAAAGAATTATAACATAAATTAATAGTATTGAAAAAGACATGTACGCTCCAACATACGGTTTCCCAAATAACAATATTATTATTTCCCTGGAAAGAATTATTCCGCCAAATGCCACTGGTACTACAAATGCTGCTAAAATTTTTGAAGTTTTATTCATAAGTTCACTAAGTTTTTCCTTGGCATTTTCATTAAAATACGTTATTATTACAGGAAAAATAGGAATAAATATCATACCAACTATATTTATAAGAAAACTTATAATAGTATATCCAGCTCCATAAATTCCTGCCTCTGTTCTACCTCTAAAAAATGATATAACCAATCTATCAACATTTCCATTTATCATTGCTAATATTCCAGAAATTAAAAATGGTGATCCAAAACTTATATAACCTAACACTGTTTTTTTATCTAAATTTATGGATATTTTTAGTTTTTCCTTAAAAAAATATCCATAAAATTGATAAACAGAGCCAATTACTAATGCTATAATTGTAAATATTGGGACATAATATAACTGATTCTTTGTTTTTAAAAAAATATATACTAGAATAAATGGTACTCCACTCTTAAATATATTGTATACTGAATTATACTCCATTTTTTGTATTCCACTGTACACCCAATCAATACTTATAGCAGATGGTAACAAAGTTAATCCATATAATATTAGAAGTGTTGCTAACACCTTGTCATGATTAAATTTCCATATACATAAAGCCACTACAACTATTACAACAAAGCTAACAATAAATATAACTATTCTAAAGGCTAGAATTTCTCCAACAACCCTATTTATCCTCTTTTTATCCTTAGCAATTTCACGAGTTCCATAGGTTTGCAATCCAAAACCTACAAGCAAAGTAAAATATGTCATCATAGCCTGAACTGTTGTTAATT
Organism: Clostridium acidisoli DSM 12555; assembly: GCF_900176305.1. GTDB lineage: Bacteria > Bacillota > Clostridia > Clostridiales > Clostridiaceae > Clostridium_I > Clostridium_I acidisoli. The sequence continues at coordinate 125,997 of NZ_FWXH01000003.1, read as the reverse complement.
CTCCAAATGCAGCCGCATCTAGTCTTTTTCCAACAATACTTGCTATAAAAAATACTAATAACTGGGATAACACACTTGATAAAATTACCACCAAGGCATTTTTAGCTACTTTATTCATTTAGATACCATCCTTAAATCCTTTTTAAAAGACTCGTACTTTTAAAAGTACGAGTCTTAATATATTATAGCAATTATATCTCAAGTTCTGCAAGATACTCTCTTAATGATTCTTTCCAATCTCTTGTAATATCACCAGTAGTTAATTCTAACATGTAATTTCTAAGTACAGAATATTTTGGTCTTTTTGCTGCTGTAGGAAATTCATCAGATGTACATGGATTAACCTTAATATTGATATTTTTAATTTTAAATATCTCTACTGCAAAGTCATACCAAGAGCAAACACCCTTGCACGTGCAATGGAATAACCCATAATTTTTTTCGTCTACAAGCTTAATTATTACATTTGCTAAATCAACAGTACTTGTTGGAGTACCGATTTGATCATTTACAACTTTAAGCTCATCTCTATCTTTACTTAACTTAAGCATTGTTTTGATAAAATTACCACCATCACCATAAAGCCATGCAGTTCTAACTATGTAATGCTTTGGATTTAAAGCTTTAACTAACTTTTCTCCCTCAAGCTTAGTTGCTCCATAAACTGATTGTGGATTTGTAGCATCAAACTCTGTTAGTTCTTTATTGCCTTCTCCATCAAAAACATAATCTGTAGAAACTTGAACTATTTCTGCTCCAATGTTAAAAGCTGCTGCTGCCAAATTTTTAGGACCTACAGTATTTATTTTAGTTGCAAGTTCTATTTGTTCTTCACATTTATCAACTTGAGTATGTGCTGCACAGTTTATTATAACATCTGGTTTGTTTTCATTTACAAATTTATTAACCGCAATTACATCTGTTATATCAAGATCCTTTACATCTGTTAGTATCAGTTCATCATCTCTTTTTCCATATTGCCTTTGAAGTTCTCTTCCAAGCTGTCCATTTGCTCCAGTAATTAAAATTTTCATTTATATCAACTCCTATTAATATTATCTAAGCTTTATAATTTTTATTTAAGGCTACCTTAAGCAAAAACTTTGGTATAACTCCTAGCCTCTTTATTCTAAATGGCTCTTTAGCAACTCTATAAAGCCATTCAAGTCCAAACCTAATCATCCATTTTGGCGCTCTTTTAAGTTTTCCTGAAATAACATCAAAACTCCCACCAAGTCCCATATATATATTTGCGGGCAAACTATTCATATATTTATTTATAAACTTTTCTTGCCTTGGACATCCCATTGCTACAAAAACCACGTGGGGCCCAGTTTTTCTTATATCATCTAATATATCCTCACAGTTTTCAGTATCAAAATAGCCATTGTGGCTTCCAGAAATAATTAGTCCTTTATATTTATTTTTAAGATTTTCAATACATTTATCAAGCATCTCTTGTTTTGCACCTAAAAAATATATCCCTTTTTTATCCTCTACGCAAAATTTTACTATTTCCTCCATAACCTCAATTCCAGCTATCTTCTCCTTTACAGGGGATTTTGCAATTTTAGAGGCTATAACAACCCCAATACCATCCGGTACTATAACAGAGTTTTTTATAGTGCATCCTTCAAAAACAGAATTATCATAAAGACCATTATATAAAACTTCCGGATTTCCTGAAATTATATGAATTTTATCAAATCCTCTTATATAATTAATAAATTCAGTTTTACTCTTATTGTATATATCGTATTTTAATATCTTTGAAAACATATGTCCTCCTAATAAATATAATCACTTTTTCTATGTAGAAGTCCATCAGCTGCAGCTAAAAATAGCCAAAAATACGTAACTACTGCTGGCACTGTAAAAAGACTTTCAAAAAGATTCATAACGAAAAAACCTATCATAGCTGCAAAGAAACCAATATAAAATATTTTTAAATCTTTATCATCTACATTTTTAATAACATTTTTTATTTTTATTATAGCACCTACAATTATGCCAATAAAAGAAATTCCTCCAACTATTCCAAGCTCTGATTCTATCTTTAAATATGCATTATGAGTAGGATAATGTGAATAATTTAAATAACGAAGTTCTTTGTATTTTGCCACATATGTATCATATAGTTCTATAAAATTTCCATTTCCAACTCCAAGTATAGGATGGTTTTCTATCATTTTTAAAGCTGTTTTCCATAAATGTATTCTACCATCATCTATGGATTTTCCTCCAATTTGGAACAATCTTAACCTTACCATTGGAATAATAAACCCAATTCCAACAAGTCCGCCTAGACCTATTAAAAAATACCAACTGTATATTATGGATAATACTACAGCTCCTACCCCTAACGCTAAAAATGAATTTCTAGACCCTGTAAAACTTATATTACATAAAGTCATTAAAAATATTATAGCAAATATTAGTTTTGAAAATATAGTCTTACTTTTAATTATCATCATAAGAATAGGAAAAGCTCCTAAAAGCAAAAATGCAGCAAAAGTATTTGGATTATCAAAAGTAGCATTAGTTCTTAAAATTTTTGTTCCTGGAACAGCATATGCTGTTAAAAGACCATATCCAGTAATTTTTTGAAAAATTCCATAAACATTCATAACTGCAAAGGTAAATATGTAACAATTGATAAGACCTTTAACTTGGCTTTTGTCTATGCTGTATTTCGTAATAAAATACAACAATACATAAGATAAAAATCTAGCACTTTCTGTCATTGCAATTTTTCTATAAGAAGCATATGAAATTGATATTACCATAATTGCTAAAAGTGCAATCATAAAAATACCCATGTAGTCAGTTAAAAAATCTTTAGCATCCTTAATAAAACTATTCCAATTTCTTATTACCTCAATTATAAACACTAATATTAATACAGCTAATAATACATCCCCTATTGCTCCAATCTCATGAATTTTAGGAATTATATTAACTTTTATTGGATTAGGTATAATTGGTATAAGTATAACGTATGCACATAATATGTAATAAATTAATTTATTTCTAGCTTTCATAATAACACCTCTTATTAATACCTTTTTAGTATCTATTCATATTGATAGCACTTTTGTTTACAGCCATTTTTATTGTATCCCCGTAAACTTTTTTATTATTTTTTATTATTTGAGATTTATTAAAAATTTGCAGGATGCTGAGTCCTATTACCCTAAAACTAAGCGCAATTACTAAGTTTATCCTAACCTGTATTTCTTTTAAGTTACCAAAGTTTTTTCTAAAATATAATATCATACTTCTGTATCTCTCATAAAAAGTTATAGCACCTATCTTTTCACTACTCTTACCAATAAGATGAATTATCTTTGCATATGGATAATACACCCTGCTCCAGCCAGCTTTACTAGCTTGAAGGCAAAAATCTATTTCTTCATAATACATAAAATAACGTTCATCTAACATTCCAATGTCATCAATTACTGATCTTCGCACTAAAAGTGCTGCCCCAACCAATACCTGCACTTCTTCAGGTTCCTCTATTCTTTGAAAATTTTTCATGTATTGTTGTACATCTTTTGAGCCCAATTTTCCTCCAAATTTAACGAAGAAACTCTTTACAAAAGGAATCTTGAGTACGTTCTTTAATTTGTACATGTGATAAACTTCTCTTTTAAATGAAGGAAATCCAGAAATTGATGTTTGGTGAGTCAAATCCTTGTTTAAAAGCTTCGGTCCAAGCATTCCAATACTTTTATTTTCATCCATATATTCTACCATCTTTTGAATGGCATCCTTAACTATAACTGTATCACTATTAAGTAAAAAAACATATCTTCCATTACTATTTTTTATACCAATATTATTGGCATAAGCAAATCCTCCATTTACACCACTTTCAATAAGTTTAACTTCCATGAAGTCTGTCTTTAACATAGATATGCTATCATCGCTTGACGCATTATCTACAACAATTATCTCGTAGGAAATTCCACTTACATTTTCATATATTGATTGAATACATGCTTTTATAAGTTCTTTTGTATTATAATTTACAATTATTATTGATACATCAACCATTTTGTCCTCCACTAACTTATAATGTTAGACACATGAAAAAAGCTTGTTCTTTCAGTGTGCTCTATCCTTTTGTTCCAACTCTGCCGTTTGGAACTAACATGTTCTTTATTATGGCTACCGTACCTAAAAGTACTATTCCAATATAAACTACCCAATCAAATAAGAATATGCTTTCTCCCTTATTATATTTGTTATAAAATATAATCATTGCTCTATAGAATTCATATGTTGCTTTTACTCCAAGCTTCTTACTGCTTTCTCCCTTGTAGTGTATTATTGTTCCAACTGGACAATATCTTACAATATATCCTGCCTTCTTAGCTCTCATACACCAATCCATCTCTTCTCCATACATAAAAAACGTCTCATCAAGTAAACCAATCTTATCAATGACTTCCCTTTTTATCATTAGGAAGCAACCTGATACAGAATCCACATCTAAAAATTCATCTTCGGACACGTGTGTTAAATTGTACCTTGTTAAATTTTTATTATTTTTAAATAATTTACTAATTCCAAAGATTTTAAAAAAGGCATCTTTAGGTCTCGGTGCCATCCTTCTACAAGCAAGCTGAAGCGTGCCATCTGTATTTAGCACCTTACAGCCAGCAACCCCTAACTTTTCATCATTAACGAGACATTCATATGTCTTATTAATTGCTTCTTCATTTACTAATGTATCTGGATTAAGAAGTAAAATAGCTCTCCCTTTAGCTACTCTTATAGCCTGATTATTTCCCCAGGCAAAACCTTTGTTGTCTTTATTTTCAATAAGTGAACAATTTTCTCTATGTAAAAAATTCTCCTTAACCATTGCACAGCTTCTATCAGAAGAATTATTGTCGACAATTATGATTTCATAACTTAAATCTTTTGTATTTTTATATATTGAATTTAAGCAATCTTTTAAAAGATCCTTAGCGTTCCAATTTAATATTATTATACTTAAGTTTATTTCTAACATTCCTTACTCCTATTTGATTCATTTTAATTACATTTTTTATATTAACATTTACACTGTCATTAGTCAATTTTATGATTATTTCATAAAATCAACAATATATTAATTTTATAACAAAAAAGTTTCTTTCAAGTATTAGTTACCTGAAAAAAACTTTTACATTAAGATAATCCTATAAATACTACTCCTATGATTATGAAAAACATTCCAAATAACTTGTATTTAGTTATTTTTTCTTTTAACATTACTTTTGAAGATATCATTGACCAAATATAAGTTATAGCCGTCATAGGTAACACAACTGATAGAGGCATATATTTAAGCACTACAATATTTAATAATGCGCTTAAAATATACAATACCCCCCCCATATACAAAAATTTACTTTTTATAATTGCTAATACTCCATCTCCTGCTGTAGATTTTTTAAAAAAGAATCCACCAAAAGACCCTAAAAGCGTCATAATAATTATTATTAAAATTAATATTAGTTTATTCATCTCCAACACCTACACAAGTTATGCCTATCATTATAAATAAAAGCCCTATTATTTTATAAAGATTAATAGATTCACCTAATGTAAAATATGCTAATAGTATTGTAAAAATATAATTTATACTCATCATTGGATGCAATACAGAAAAGCTTCCAAACTTAAATGCTATTATCATACCAACGGCACCTATTCCATAAAACAGGAATCCAATTATTACAAGTTCAATATTGTTTGCATGAGATAATTTCCAAAAGTACTGCCCTAATACTGTAAACAAGGCTGCAATAATTATTAATACAATTCCTTTTTTATTTTTTTCAAATGAAATCATCAAGCTTTCCATTTACAAAATCAATCCTTCTTATTCATTTTATACTGATTTAAAAACAATTCATAGTTTTGTCTATTTTGTTTAACTAATGTATCCAAAATAAGCCCGTTGGTTATTAACAATATAGAAATTAATATAAATCCTAAAGCAAGTATGGCCGAAGGTATCTTATCTATAAAATGTGTGCTAAAAAATTCAACTATAACTGGTATTCCTATTAATAAACCAATGATAAATGATACTATTGAGATTGTCAAAAAGAATGGCAATGGTTTATAGTCCTTAAATAGAGATACTATAGTTTTCAACACCTTTATTCCATCTTTATATGTGTTAAGCTTTGAATTGCTTCCCTCAGGTCTATCTCTATAATCAATAGGTATTTCTCTTAACAAAAATTTTTTATCCAACGCATGTATACTCATTTCCGTTTCAATTTCAAATCCACCACTTAAGACAGGCATTGTCTTAACAAAGTACCTATTAAAAGCTCTATATCCTGTCATAATATCATTAATATCATTTTTAAACAGCTGACCTATAAGACCTTTAACTAGGTTATTCCCAAAATTGTGAAAAGCCCTTTTATTTTCTGACCTATATGTTCCATTTGACAATCTATCACCAATAGTCATATCTGCTGTTCCATTCATCACAGGTTTTAGAAGTTCCTTTGCAAACTCTGCTGGATATGTATCATCACCATCAACCATTATATAATAGTCTGCATCAATATCTCTAAACATACTTCTTACAACGTTACCTTTTCCTTGTCTTGTTTCTCTCACAACTATTGCCCCGTTTTCAGCAGCAATTTTTGAAGTATCATCTTTTGAGTTATTGTCATATACATAAATATCTGCTTCAGGTAAAACCATTTTAAAATCGTCTATTACTTTCTTAACTGTCAGCGCTTCATTGTAGCACGGAACTAAAACTGCTATCTTCATTTAATAGTAATCCTCCTAAAATTTATCTATTTTTTTAGCATCGTATATTCTTTTGGCAAGTCACTTTATTTTTTAAAGATACTAATTACTCTCTTTAAAATTCTTTTAATCTTTGATATTATTCTTATATAATAATACTTTTTTACGCCCTCATTTTTATAAAACACTTTAACTTTTTCTATTTTATCCGATGAAGTATATGGATTTTCACAAAAATCAACTAAAGGCTTAACAACATTTTCCCATCTATATTCTTCTTTTATATTATGAATATTATTCTTAGCTTTTTCATAATCTTCTTTATTTTCAATTAGCTGTATTATTTTTCTTGCCAAATCCTCTGGATTTGATGCAATATGGCAATATCCCAATTCGTTACCTTCTACTAAATCAGCCATGTAATCACCCTTAGTAAGTATCATTGGAAGTTCACACCACAAATAGTCTAATATTCTTGTTCTAAAAGAGTATCTTGTCTCAAGATTATTTAAATATGTACTAATACCTATATCAGCTTCCAACAGGTAGTTTTGTCTTTCATTATAATCAACCCAGTCATTAAAAAAAACATTTTCATCATATAGACCATAATCTTTACTTAGTCTAATGCATTCATCAGCTACATTGGTATCTACATTTAAACTTGGATGTCCAATTCCCATAAAAAACAACTTTATGTCTTTTCTCTTTTCACATACTTGTTTCATTGCTTCAATTAATGTAAGAGGATCAAACCAGTTCCAAATCCCACCACCCCATATTAAAACCTTATCATCTTCTTTAATATTGGTCCATACACCTTTTAATACTTTTTTTGTTTTATTAGGCTCTTCATTGTTAAATCCGAAAGAGACAACATCAATTAACTTTTTCATTTCAACATTTTCATTATATGTAACCGGATTTACTCGATTGACAGCTGATAACATTCCCATCCAATAATCCTTCTGCTTTTCACTTGCGCAAATAAAAAAGTCGCCCAATGAAAGTTGTTCCAATATTAAGTCGATGTCTGTTTCATGATAAATTACTCTGTCCTTCATATTCATAAATTTACGTAGTTCTAAGTTTTCAAGCGTAATTGGATCATAAATATCTACAACAACTGGAGTTTTTATTTTCTTTAAAAAAGGATATAACCTAAAAGCTATGCCTTGTACTACAATAGAGTTAACATTATATACCTCTTGTTCAAGATCTTTTTTATCACCCACAATAACCTTAAATTTTTCGTTAGAGAAATTAAAATCCGTCTGCTTATTAGGAATAAATAATGTAACATCTAAAGTTTTTGACAACTCTCTTGCAAAATTGTAATATCTTATTCCAGGTCCAGACATCTTTTTATTTACATTGTCTGGACTGATTAATAATACTTTCTTCATTCTTTGACTACCTCATTAGATTTATTTTTAAAAGCCCTTTTTATCAATGCTACAAAATTCAGTTTCTTTAGTCTATCAAATCTACTATCAATAACTCTTTGCCATTTGTCAAATTTTCTGAGTTCTTCACTTATTTTAGTAATTGACTTAGTTAATTCTTCTGTTGACTGCTTTTGCATATTATCTTTATTTTCTTGTGTTACTTCAATGTATTTTAGCAGTCTATTCCTATCTAACTCTGTTATGCCATTCATATTATTCAATATAGAACCAATGCATTTTTCATCATACAGCATAATGCCGTCTTTATCATCTAAAGTTTTATTTGTCAACATACATGAAGTTTTAAACGCTAAGTTTCCATCAACTTTTCCTTCATCATAATATAAATTTCCGTATCTATTGTATGCTTTTTTATAAAATAATGCAACTGAATTGCTAATCTGTACATCCTCAAAGGTACTTATTTCAAAATAGAACTCTCTTCCCTCTGAATTTATAATAGGGCTGAATTCTATTAGATGCCATTTACAGTCTTCTAAACTTGCAATACTTACCTTTTGTTCAAAAATCACTACACCCGTTAGCTTATCATGAAGCTGAAACAATAATGTCCCATAATTTATCCTATTATAAGTACCAAATTTAACCTCAACTCTATTCAAATTAGGATATCTACATTTAAATTCTTGCTTAACTGACTTATCAAAGCATATTGGTTCTATTACACCATCGGATTCAAGCTGACATATATCTAAAATAGAGGAATACATTCTTCTGCTTTCTATTGTTTTCTTAATAGGTTCCAAACAAAATGCCTTTAAGTCCTTGGTTACATTTTTCCATTTTAACTGCTCTCGATATAATTTAATGTTATTTTTGCACTCTTCATAGTATTGTTTATCATCACATATCCTTATTAATGCTTGTTCCATTCCATCAACATCTTCATATTTTACTATTAATCCAAGTTTTTTATCAATAACTTCATTGGCAAAATAGTCTCCTTCTGTTGCTATTATTGGCAGTTCAGCCCAAAAATAATCAAGTATTCTAGTTCTAAAAGAAAATCTAGTTTCTAAATTGTCAAAGTGAGAACTAACACCTGCATAAGCTTCCATCAAAAAGTTTTGTCTGTCATTATAGTCAACCCAATCCATATTGAAAAATACATTTTTATCTCTAATTCCTAATTCTTCTGCTAAATTTACAGCTGCATTTAACATTTCCATTTCTGGTACATCTGGATTAGGATGTTTTACTCCCATGAAAAATAACTTTATATCATCTCTATATCTTGATATTTTCCCTATAGCTCTTATTAAAGTTAGAGGATCGAACCAATTCCATACTCCTCCACCCCAAATAAATACTTTATCATTTTCTTTAAAATTACTTATTTTATCTTTCAATACTTCTCTATTATGAACAGGATCCTCATTTGAAATTCCAAATGGCAAAAGTCCTATAAGTTTTTTTAGGGTATTTGACAAGTCATATTCTCTTGGGTTTATCTTATTTGCTGAAACAAGCATTCCACTCCAAAAATCTTTTTGTTTTTCGGAAGCACATACAAAATAATCACCTATCTTTATTTGATCTTTAAGTAAATTAAGTGAACTATTGTGAATAACTTCTCTAGTCTTAATATCTTTTTTCTTATTTATTTCTAAATCTTCTATTACAATTGGATCATATAAATCAACTATAACAATTCTGTCATCACAAAGTGACTTTAAAATAGGTAATAGTTCAAATATTATTCCTTGTACAATTACAATATCACTTGTTAAAAATTCATCTTTGATTTTATCATAATTGCTACCACTATAGTGGAAATATTCGATATTATAATCTTCAAGATTCAAGTTGCAATCATCATTTGGTACAGCTAATGAAACATTGCAAATTTTGCTCAATTCTTTTGATATTTCAAGATAACGTATACCTGGTCCAGCCATTTTCTCACCAATACTACCACTAGATATAACTAAAACTTTACTTTTTTTCTTACCAAATATATTGTCTAGTTCCGTACTACTAATTAATTGCTCTATTATATTGTTGTAAAGGTTATTTTTAAAGTTATATTTTAACATTTGATTATCATATGGCTTTTTAAAAAATTTATCCACTATAACCTTGTCATCAACTTTTCTTTGCTTTTGAACCCAATCTCTTTTTGCCTTCATTTTGTGTAAATTATCAATAAAATCTTTTACAGAATCAAGTTGAACAGTATCATCGTCATTTGTTCTATACATTTTAATACTTAATGCCGAAAATAACACTTTATATATTTTTTCATCATCATAATTTTTGTATATTGTATATAATGAATTTCGACTATTTAACTCATCCTTAATATTTTTATTCATTTTATTTGAAGTTACACTGTGTTTATGATAGCATACAGCTTTTGAGCAAAATCTAACTTTATGTCCTAGTATCCATAATCTCCAACCTAAATCTACATCCTCGTTATATGCAAAGTAATCCTCGTCAAATCCACCAACTTCCAAAAAAGTATTTTTGTCAATTAGCATAGCTCCACCACATGGAAATAATATATCTTGGTCTTTGTTATATTTTTTATTTCCTTCTTCTGCATTCAGACCATAATCAAACTGAAATCCATGTCCATAGAAGCTAATACTTCCACCAACATAATCTAATTTACTTCCATCCCAGTTAAGTATTTTACTTCCAACGCATACATAATTTTCGTCCTCAACTTTTGTAAGTGATTCAATCATATCCATAAGCCAATTTTTTTCAAGTTTCATATCATTATTTATAAGAGCTAAATATTCACCCGAAGCTATTTTAGCACCGTCATTATTAGGTTTTGCAAATCCTTCATTAGAATCATTTTTTATTACTCTAACATTTCTATACTCTTTATTTATAAATTGTATTGAACCATCTACTGAGCCATTATCTACAAGAATGCATTCAATTTTTTCTTGTGGGTAATTTAAGTTCATTATAGAGTCAAAGCAATCCTTTAAGCATACTATTCCATTATAATTTACAATTATAAAACTTACTTTAGGACAATCGTTCAAAACATTCACCACTTTCTATTTCTTAAAATACCAATGAATTTATTTAATATGCTCTTATTAATTTCTTTACCTAATTTTTTATTTCATATTTTTTGTTAAGAAATGATTCTACTTCGTTTTCAAAAAATAATTGTAAAGTCAATTGTTTTATTATATGTAGCTACAAGAATACCTATATGTTTAATTTAAAGGACTATTAATATATGCATTTCCTAAATCCATTTTATTATCCCACCTTTATACTTAAGCTACACCATCCATTCACACTTCAATCTTATTTTTCCTTCTTCTTTTATATCACCTTTTTCTATAACAAAGTAGTAATGTTTATTTCTATAATCATATATTTCAGTTCCATCACTGTTTTTTAATCCTACTGAAAAATAATATTTAGAATGTAAAAAAAGATTATCTTTAATTTCAAAAGTAATAATATTAGTGTTCTTAATATTCGTTAACAATATACCATCTTGCCCACAATCATGATACGAAAGCTTCAAACCTTCTTCGGTAACCAATTCAAAGTATAATATAGCATCTTGTACAAATTCATTTTTTATATATTCAAGATTTACCTTTATATTTTCACCTGTTCTAAATGTATTTCTTGCTAAACCACTCTTTTCTGAAAAATACACTTTAGTAATTTCAAGTTTTCGGTTTCCCTCTCTATTACCATTTGAAAATTCTTTTGCTTCATGCAAATCAAAATTTTCACCTTCACCTAATTTTACTACCTCATCTATTTCATTGTTTTCTATTTTTTTGTTAATTTCTTCTTTTGCTTCTCCTGCTGCAGACAACAGTTTCATATATAATCCTATCATTCTTTCAGGAGTATCTTCAATTACAAATCCGCCTTTTTTTATAAATATAACTCTATCACATATTTTATTTACTATACTCATATCATGAGATACAAATACAATTGTTTTTCCTTGTTCTTTAAACGATTGAATCCTATCAAGACATTTTTTCTGAAAGTTAGCATCTCCAACAGCCAAAACTTCGTCCACCAGTAAAATGTCTGGATCAACACTAACTGCTACAGAAAATGCCAGTCTCATATACATACCAGATGAATAATTTTTTACAGGAGTGTCCATAAAATTTGATAATTCTGCAAATTCAACAATTTCATCATATCTATTATCTATTTCAGACTTACTAAGCCCTAATATTGACCCATACATGTATACATTTTCTCTACCTGACAAGTCTGGTTGAAAGCCTACTCCAATTTCAAGTAGTGATGAAATTTTACCATTTACAATTATTTCTCCAGCATTTGGCTTTAAAATATTTGAAATCAATTTAAGGCTAGTGCTTTTTCCTGTACCATTTTCTCCAATTATACCAACCGTTTCACCTTTTTCAATCTTAAATGATGCATCTTTAAGTACATCTATAATTGTAACCTGCAACTTATCTCTTTTTAAAACTGTAGTTAAAAATTTTTCCTTTAACGAGTAATTTTTATTTTTATATATTTTAAAATGTTTTGTTACATTTTTAAATTCAATAACCGACATATTAATCCAACCCTTCCGATATTGTTATATTTCTTCTGCAAATACCACTTCTATTTTTCTAAATAAGAAAAGCCCACCTACTATTAATATTAAATCAAGAATAGCTATAACCAATAGTTTCTTAGGGTCAGCAAAAGAATTTGAATACAGATTATCTTTTACACAATCTGTGATTAATTTCATAGGATTAAAATTTAAAAGGAATTTATATTTTGCCAGTTTTCCAGTATTCATTGTATTTAAATTATACACTATTGGTGTAAGATAAAACCAAAGCATAAATATTACCTCAACAAAATGTTGGATATCTCTATATAAAACATTTAAACTGGATAATATTAATGAAAGTCCTATAGTTAATAATAAAAGTAATATTAATACTAAAGGTAATTCAATTAAAGGTATGCCTATTGGTGTATGTGTTATAATTACAGCAAAAAAAAGTATAATCAACGTGATTATAAAATTCACAAAATTCGAAAATATCAACGATAACGGCAGTATTTCCCTTGGAAAATAAGCCTTTTTTATCAAATTAGCATTGGAGATTATTGATCCTGTACTAGCTTGCACTGATGTTTGAAAAAATTGCCAAGGTAATAATCCACATAATAGATATACTGTAAAATTATGAATTGAGTTTTTCATAAAATACTTAAATACTAAAGTGTAAACTAGTAGTTGTAGTATCGGATTTAAGAAGGACCAAAAAAACCCTAATACAGAATTTCTATATTTTAATTTCAATTCTTTTGATGTTAAATTAAAAAGTAATTCTTTCGATGCAAGTATTTCCTTGATATATTTAGTTACTTCTTTTATAGTATTTATCATTAAATCACCCTCAAAATTTCTTATACTAATTAGTTTGAAACAAATTAATGTTAACTTATTGAATAAATTAATTCAACTATTTTTATATATCTTAATATTTAAATTTCTTTTTCTAATCAAAGTATCTAATTCATCTACTGATTTTACTCCCTCAGTACTTTCCTTCATAAAAATAATCTTCACAGTTTGCAGTATAAGTTTTATGTCTAAAAGTATAGAATAATTCTTAATGTATATTATATCGTATCTCACTTTATCCTCTGCAGTAGTATTGTATTTACCAAGAACCTGTGCAAGACCTGTAAGTCCTGCTTTTACTGTTGTTCTATATTTATAATCAGGTATTTCTTTTTCAAACTTATCAACATAAAATGGTCTTTCAGGTCTTGGCCCTACTATACTCATATCACCCTTCAATATATTGAGTAGTTGAGGAAGCTCATCTAACCTAGTTGCCCTAATGAGTCTACCTATATTTGTTATTCTAGGGTCTTTATCTGTTGCAAGCACAGGACCCGATAATTTTTCAGCATTCATCTTCATAGATCTAAATTTTATTAAATTAAAGGTTTTTCCTGCTTCTGTAACTCTCTCTTGTGTATAAAAAACATTTCCTCTATCTGATATTTTAATAGCAAAAGCAACTATTATCATAAACGGAGAACTGATAATAACTCCTATAAGTGCCAATATAACATCTAATATTCTTTTTATAGCTTTTTCCTCTGCTGTAAGACATAGTGGTTTCGCCTTAAGAAGTGGCAAATCATCAATGGTATTTAGCTTAGATCCAAAAAGTGCAAGATCACTCATTGTTGGAACAATTAGAACACTTTTTTGTTCAACTAAACACTTATCAAGTATATAATCTTTAAATTCACTGCTAATATCATCACATAATATTACAATTTCAACTTCATTTATTAGTTTAGTTACATTATCATAAGAAGCGTCACAAATATATTTGATTCTATAAAGATCACTTTGCTTCATAATAACCTTTTTAGCAACATGTTCTACATTTGTTCCTCCTATTATAATAACATCTTTTTGTCCATATAAAATCCTTTTAACTTTCCATATGATTGATTTCCATAAACTGAGTAATATTATTTGAATAACGGAACTATAAGCAACTACCCCTCTTGGATATCCAAAACCTCTGAAAAAGAATGTTGCTGCCATTGTAAATATTGAAAGTAAGATTATGGTCAAGAAAACAGAGTAGACAATTTCTCCTACTGATTGTTTAATTAAATCAGATAGTCCATATATATACATAAGTAGCAAATAAATAATTATTATAAATGGAACAGTTATTATAAATGGATTAAAATTATGTTTTGGTGGATATAACCTATGAAATTCTATTATATACGATAAATATATTGATGCTACTATAATTATCACATCTACTAATGTAAGCAGTAATTCATACATAGTATTTAGAGATTGGCTTTTTTTCATTGTACTACCTCTCTTGTAAAAAATAATGTTTACCAATAAAAATTAAAGGCATACCGTAAGTTTAGTTATGGTATAGCCTAAAATTCAACTAGAATTCTATTTTACTTTCTTTCAAACCTTTCCATTTCTTATCTTTCTCTGATAAAATTAATTCATCTATTCCATCTGTTGGCCATTTTATTCCTATTTCAGGATCATTATAAGCAATTCCACCTTCAACTTCAGGATGATATAAATCTGTGCACTTATATACAAATTCTGCTTCATCAGAAAGTACTAAAAATCCGTGTGCAAACCCTTCTGGTATATAAAATTGTTTTTTATTCTCATCGCTTAATTTTACACCTACCCATTTACCATAAGTAGTTGAATTTTTTCTAAGATCAACTGCAACATCAAAAACTTCACCTTTGATTACTCTTACAAGTTTTCCTTGTGAGTGCTCAGACTGAAAATGCAAACCTCTTAGAACACCTTTTTTAGATTTTGATTGATTATCTTGAACAAATTCCTTGTCAATTCCAGCTTCTTTGAATTCATCTAAATTATATGTTTCCATGAAATAGCCTCTATTATCGCCAAAAACCTGTGGTTCAATTATAAAGACACCTTCAATTTCAGTTTTATGAAAAGTAAATTTTCCCACCTAAATCACTCCTTAGTTTCTTCCATACATTTTTTCGTAATAATTTTGATATTGTCCTGAAGTAATGTTATTCATCCATTCCTTATTGTCTAAATACCACTGTATAGTTTTCTTAATGCCAACTTCAAAAGTTGTTTCAGGTTCCCATCCAAGTTCTTCTTTAATTTTTGTAGGATCAATTCCGTATCTTCTGTCATGACCTTTTCTATCTTCTACGTATTTTATTAGGTTTTCTGTAACCGCACTATCTATATTATTTCCAACATATTCAATTATAGTCTTGACTATGTAAATATTTGTTCTTTCATTATGTCCACCTACATTATAAACTTCACCTAGTCTGCCATCATTAATTACCATGTCAATAGCTTTGCAATGATCTTCAACATAAAGCCAATCTCTTATATTAAGTCCATCACCATAAACAGGTAAGTCTTTTTTAGCTAAACAATTATTTATTATAAGTGGAATTAATTTTTCAGGAAATTGATATGGTCCATAGTTATTAGAACATCTTGTTATATTAACTGGCATTTTAAATGTATCAAAATATGCCTTTACCATAAGGTCTGCCCCAGCTTTACTTGAAGAATATGGGCTATGTGAATCCAGTGGGGTTGTTTCCATAAAGTAACCAGTTTCTCCAAGTGAACCATAAACCTCATCTGTTGATACTTGAAGATACTTTTTACCAGCCTTAAATCCATCTTCTGTTTCCCAATATTTTTTTGCTGCATTAAGTAATGTGACTGTACCTAAAACATTTGTTTTTGCAAAAACTTCTGGTTCTCTAATACTTCTATCAACATGTGATTCAGCTGCAAAATTAACAAGATAATCAATTTCATTTTCTTCAAATATTTTCTCGATAGTTTCTTTGTCACATATATCACCTTGTACAAAAGAATAATTTGGATTCTTTTCTATCTCTTTAAGGTTTTCTAAATTTCCTGCATATGTTAATTTATCAATATTTATTATTTTTATATCATTGTATTTTTTTAGCATATAATGTACAAAATTTGAGCCTATGAAGCCAGCTCCACCTGTAACTAAATATGTTTTCATAATATTAATACCTCCAAAATTATTTCTTTTCAGTTAAACTCATTAAGTATTTGCCATATTCTGTCTTCATCAAAGGCTTAGCCAGAGTTTTAACTTGCTCTCCATCAATCCACTTGTTCCTATAAGCAATTTCTTCTATACAAGCTATATATAAACCTTGTCTTGTTTGAATTGCTTCTACAAAATTAGCAGCATCCAAAAGGTTTCTATGAGTTCCTGTATCAAACCAAGCCATACCTCTTCCAAAAAGTTCTACCTTTAAATTTCCACTATTCAAGTATTCATTATTTACCGCTGTTATTTCCACTTCGCCTCTTGCTGATGGTTTAACATTTTTTGCAATTTCTACAACGTCATTATCATAGAAATACAATCCAGGCACAGCATAATTAGATTTTGGATTTTCTGGTTTTTCTTCAATTGAAATTACATTATTATCTTCATCAAATTCAACTACTCCATAAGCTCTAGGATTACTTACATGATATCCAAAAATGGTAGCTCCTTTTTCTCTTAAAGCAGCATTTTTCAATCTTTCTGTAAATCCATAGCCATAGAAAATATTATCTCCTAGAACCAATGCTACTTTATCATTTCCTATAAACTTTTCTCCGATAATAAATGCATCAGCTAGTCCTCTTGGCTCATCTTGGACAGCATAACTTAAGTCTAATCCAAATTGACTTCCATCACCTAGTAGTTCTTTAAATACTTCTAAATCTCTTGGTGTTGATATTATTAAAATTTCTCTTATATCTGCTAACATCAAAACAGATAGTGGATAATATATCATAGGTTTATCATAAATAGGAAGTATTTGTTTCGATACTGCTTTTGTTAATGGATATAATCTAGTACCTGATCCTCCTGCTAAAATAATTCCTTTCATTATGTATTGCCTCCTTAAAATCATATGTAAAATATTAAAAACAAACAAATTAATTATACAATAAACCATTTTATTTGTCTATTTATTCATAGAATGTTTTTTTAGATAACATTTTTCGTCTTAACATAGAAAATATAGATAGAGGCCATACTTTAAATATATTCTACGACATATTTTGAAGTGGCCTCTTAATTTTATAAACTATTTAGTTACTAAATTGAAGATAGATGTATATTGCGGATACACTAAGTATAATTGTCGTCATCACTATAATAGCGTAATTTAGTTTTTCTTTATTAAATTTACTTGATATTTTATTGTTTTTAAATAACAACAACAATGGTAACAATAAAGGTGTTATATACCTACCTTGAACTCCATCAATTGTATTTTTCGCAACAGGTGTAAATGTAAGATAAAGGGCTGTCAATACTAATACCCATGATAATATAATTGAAATCCCCATAATCTTCTTTTCTGCTTTCCCTAAAATCAGTACATCGTCTTCAGCATCTACAATTGCAACAACAAATAACGTAATCAATATTATCATAAACCATACTGAATCAATTCCTCCACAGTACGCTAATGATGAAATTGCACCTTGGAATAATCCAAGCGTTGATGAAGAAATAAATTTGACTATGATATATGCGTATTGTGGTAGGTTCCTAATAATAAAAGAAACTTGTCCTTTAACATTTACACCAGGTACGCCCCATTGGTTAATATTTTTTGACTCTCCATATAAAAATGTTGCTATCGCCACCACTCCAATTATGACAAAAGGAATAAGTTTAACTAAATACTTGTCCATTTTTTTGTTATTACGGAATTTATTGGTTGGGACTGCTAAAATCAGAAGTATCAAGGGTGCATATGGTACCTTACACATAGTTGTTACCGCCACGCAAGCAACAAATTGGGCAATTTGTCTATACCCTATACTATTTTCTTTTTCACACAGCATATTTACAAAGATAGCAACAGCTGCTATTGCAAATATTTGTGACATTGGATCAACTGAATATGCTCCCGCTGTTAAAATTACACATGGAAAAAGCAAAATTATAAATACCAACCGCTTAGCAATTTTAATACGCTTTATTATTACCCCCCCTAATAATGAAAATACTAAAAGAGAAAAAAATCTTCCTAAGTAGAATGTTAATATAAATGGTAACCTCAACGTCTTTCCAACAAATATTCCTATGGACTGTGGTATATATGGCACAAACAGATATGTATCTTCAGGAGAATTAATATGTTTTTCATTCGTATAGTCATTGTTAAAGAATGTTATAACACTGTCTATTCTATCCACATATGAATTATATAAACCACCATGTCCACTATAGCCAGTAAAAGCATCTATGTTTGAAATCCATTTTGATTGTTTTGTTTTTGAAAAATTAAAATCAAAAGAAGCTGTTTCATATGACCTCAAAAAATGTGCACTTTCATCATAAGAATAATATTGAGGAACACAAATTATAAACATTGTACCCAAAGCTAGTGAAATAGCTATAAATGAAACATGTAAATTCTTTTGAAGATATTTTTTAAAAATCACTATTGCCAATAGAATATATATTATCACTATCGTCAATAAAAACCTTATAATATTGAAATAGAATTTGTTATTAATATCAACACTTTGAAGTCCTATGCTTTGTTTACTGCTGTCAGCCTCCACATAAAACTTTATATTTTTTATATTTTCATTTATATCTATGTTTAAAAAACCTTTTATATCAGAATTACTAGTATAGGTCATAGAGATATTTCCATTTATATCTTTAGTATAAACTTTAAAACTTTGACTTCCTTGTTTAAAATTTAATCTAACCTTTGCTGCATATCTATTAACTGGAACTTCAAAATATGCCTCTTTTCCGGTTACATATAACCCATTACTATCCCTTTTTAATCCATTAAGTGAAATATTATCTACACTTACGTTATACAAACCTCTCTCACTTCTAGCAATTTTAAAGTGATTAAAATTAAACACAACTACTTCAAGAAAAATGCCTATAACAAGCACTACTACTGCTAAAATTGCTATGCGCATCCTCCTACTGTCCTTTCTATTCATGAAAACACCCCTTATTTATTAGTTACTATATTGAAAGAAAACTTTTATTATGGAAACAATAAGAACTATTGAACATTCTAGCATTAAAAAACAGTTTAATTTCTCCTTATTCAAGTTGATTTTTATTTTTCCATTTTTCACCAGTAAAAGAAGTGGAACTATCAGAGGTGTAATATATCTTCCTTGAACCCCATCAACTGTGCTTTTACCTACTGGAGTAAATGTAATATAAAGTGCAGTTAGAGCTAATATCCAAGACATTGTTGAGGATAATAATAGCATGATTTTTTCATTTGCTCTAAGCTTCAAAACATCTGACTCATCATCTACTGCAGCAACAATTATCATAGTTACCACTATAATTACAACCCAAATCGTGTTTATTTTTCCACAATATGCGAGTAGCCCAATAGCCCCCTGAAAATACATATCCACTGAAGTTGTAACCGATGTATATATAACATGTGCATACCTTGGAAGATCACTTATAATATATTTTACTTGTGCACTTACGTTTACTCCAGGTACTTTCCATTGATTGATATTTTTTGTCTCTCCATAGAAAAAATTTCCTGCAGCAGCTATGCCGACTATAAATAGAGGCATAACTTTTAAGAGAATAAATTTTTGCTTTGATATAGTTTTAAATTTATAACGCGGAACCACAAGTATAAGGAGACTCAGTGGTGCATATGGAACTTTGCATATGCTTGTTATTGCTGCGCAGCCTGCAAACTCCAAAACTTGTATGTAACTTATGCTATTATCTTCTGCACAAAGCATATTTATAAATATCGCCACACTAGCTAATGCAAATATTTGTGTCATAGGATCCACTGAATAGGAACCAGCCGTCATAACAGCACATGGAAAAAGTAACGTGATAAACACAAGCCTTTTAGCAATTTTAATGTGTTTAATTATTAAAGCCCCTAATATAGAGAATATTAACAGCGCAAACATCCTACCTAGATAGTATGTAATTATGAAAGGTAACCTTAAAGTTTTACCTACTAGTATTCCAGCTGCCGCTGGTATGTATGGCACAAACAGATATGTATCCTCTCCTGAAGTCACATGCCCATTTTTTGAATAGTCATTGTTAAAAAATATCTTTGCGTTATCTAATCTATCCCTATAAGAATTATAAAGATTATATCGCCCATTTGATATAAAGCATTCATCTATGTTTGAAATCCAATTTGAAGTTTTAGTTTTTGAAAAATTAAAATCAAATGAGGCAGTTTCATATGCCCTAATAAAATGAGCGCATTCATCATAAGAATAATTAGGTGGTACACATATTGTTAGTACAGAACCTAAGATCATTGAAATAGCAAAGAATGCAACATGTAGTCGACTTTGTAATTTAATTCTAAAATATAGTAATACTAAAACCATATAACCTATACCTATCATCACTAAAAATCTTACTATGTCAAACTCAAATCTATTGTCCATCTCGATAGATTGGATTCCTACTTTTCCTACATCTGTTTTTATATAAAATTTCAAATTTTTAATATTATTATTAATAATAATATTTAAACGGTTTTTCACATCGGAGTTACTAGTGTATACTATTGACATATTTCCCTTTTCATCCTTAGTATACAATTGAAAATTATTATTTTTCTTTTCTAAATTTAACATTATCGAAATGTCATAATTATTCATAGGGATTTGAAAATATGGATTTTTCCCAATTACGTAGAGTTCGTTATTTTCTATCTTTAAATCATTAAGTACTAACTTATTAACATCTATTTCATGTAATCCACGTTGATTTTTAGGAATTTTAAAATATGAAGAATTAAATACGAATGTTTCCGTCAAGATACCAGCCAAAACTACAAACAAAGCCAGAACTAGTATTATTTTATTGTTATTCATTATTTTCTTCATTTTTCACCTCATAAGTTATATTAATTATTTCAATTATACGTATCAAAGTTTTATCACCAATATATAATATCATATGTATAACATATTATCAAAATCTTTTAGCTTAAATTGACAATTTATTAGTTATATTAAACATAAAATATTTCTATATTCATTTGATTATAGTACTATCAAATAAATATAGGAAGCCAAAAGGCCTCCTAATTAATTTAAAATCAAAACTGTTACTATTAATATAATTAAACATTTTTATGCATCACACTAGCAACAATTTATTCATATTTAATTGTATTGTGGTATATCAAATTGCAATACAGGCTTTTGGACTTGATCTATAAGCGATTTAATATTATAAATTTGATTATATGCCCATCTTACATCTGTAGCATACTGATGATTTGTAGGCGAAGCTGGATTCCATCTCATCTTGTATAAAGTATTTTGTTTGTAGAAGCTATTATTTATATAGCTTCCAGATATCCATTGTGCGCCACCATATATAGCTTGATCAACACTAAACCAACCTTGATTATATGCATATTGTGCACCCATCTGATTTGGATTACTGTCATAAGCTCCTATTCCAAACAAGTTATATGTTTTTTTACCATTTACAACTATTCCTGTTGCTAAGGCTGATTGTCCATTACCTGTTTCAAGTAAAGCATGAGAAACTAAGTAAACAGGATTAATATTGCTTTGCTGAGCTGCATCTAAAAATTGAGCACCCTTACCAGCAAGCACACCTTTACCCGCAAGTATATTATTTAAATCATCTACAGTCACGCCTTGCATATAATCTAGTCTTAAGAACTGATATACACCATAACTATCCATAAAATTTGTAGGATCCATATATTTTTGAACAGTATTTTTATCTGCCGCTATCCAGTTACCATTTGATTCCATTACTGGATCTCCATATGTCATCTGTTTAGTTACTGCATTTTGTAGCGAAGTGTTATATATCGTACTTTGTCCGTTTCCAGAAAACTTGTATATTTTAATATCAACAGATGCACTATCATTGTTAGTTCCAAGATTCTTAACCGTTATTGTATGGACTCCATCTGAAATATTAGATAGATTTAAATTAAATGAATATCCACTATTTGCTCCACCAACATAACCAGGATAAAAACTATTTACATCCGGCCTTGCTAGCCCAATACTAGCATCACCGATATAATAGGTATCATAAAATACTTCTACTCTTTGAACTCCAAATGGACTGAGAGACCATCCTGAAAGTATAACTTGTCCAGGCGAAGTTTTGTAAAAAGTCCCATTTGAAGGTGTATCTATCCAAACTCTTGATGACATATTGCTTACTCCACTTGGTAATACATATACTTGGGAATTTAGTGGTGTTACACTCCCATCATTTCCAATACTCTTCACTGTTACTGTATGAGCTCCTGCAGACAATCCATTTAAGCTTAAATTGTAGGTGTATCCACTAGTGCTTGCTCCCGTGTATCCTGTATAGAAATTATTCACATCTGGTCTTGATATACCTATGTTTGCATCACCCTTATAATTGTTGTCCACATAAACCTGTACTTTCTGTACTCCATACAAGTTTAAGGACCATCCCGAAACAGTTACATTTCCACCACTTACTTGAGCGTAACTTGGAGTATCAATAAATATTCTTGGTACCATAGAATTACTAGATACTTTTGTAACACTAACACTCTCTGAAGAATTTGCTCCATCATTTCCAGTTCCTCTAACCGTTATAGTATGCGTTCCATCGGGAATTGATGAGATATCTAAGTCATAGTTAAAACCACTAGTTGACGCTTGATAATAACTTGGATAAACCTTTGCAACGTCTGGCCTTGAGATCCCTATATTTGCATCACCTTTATATGAATTATCTACATATACTTGCACTTTCTGCATTCCTGATCCATCTATTGACCATCCTGATACACTAACTTTGTTGTTCACGCTGAATACATTTGACTTTGAAGTAGGTGTATCAATAAATGTAGATGCTGGTAAACTACTAGTAGCTGCATTAATTTTATAAATTGAAGTGTCTAGTGTTCTAGTACTTCCATCATTTCCAATACTAGTTACTGTTACTGTATGTATACCATATGACAAACTTGATATATCTATATTTGTACTATAACCGCTATTGGCACCTCCAGTATATCCTTGATAAAAGTTTGCAACATCTGGCCTTGCACCGCCTAATGTAGCATTTTGTGCACCTTTACCATCAACAGCTACTTGTACACTTTTCACTCCATTTTGACTTAATGCCCATCCGGAAACATTTAATTGGTTTGATGACTGCTTAGAATTACTTTGAGGTGAATCAATCCATAGTCTTGCTGGCAAATTGTTTGAATTTAAATTGGCCTTATAGATTGCCACATCAAGTGTTCTAGTACTTCCATCATTTCCAGTACTGGTTACCGTCACTGTATGAGTACCATATGATAGAGTTGATATATCTAGATTTGCACTGTATCCACTATTTGCACCTCCGGTATATCCTTGATAAAAGTTTGCAACATCTGGCCTTGCACCGCCTAATGTAGCATTTTGCACATTGCCACCATCTAAAGCTACCTGTACGCTTTTTACTCCATTTTCACTCAATGCCCACCCTGACACATTTAATTGGTTTGATGACTGCTTGGAATTATTTTGAGGAGTATCAATCCATAGTCTTGCTGGTAAAGCATTATTTGTACTAGCAAAAGTTTTCACCGGAACATTAATACTAACTGTAGCCATTGCAATTACACATAAGAATGTTACAATTTTCTTTTTAATAAGAGGCTTTATCACTTTTTCACCTCCTTTCAATATTAGTTTCAATTAAACTCACATTTTAATTATACAATATAAATTATAAATTATAAATATAACATTTTTACATTTCTACTTCTTTGTAGCCTTTTCATATACAGTTTTAAATTTAGGATTACTTTTTATTGTTAACAAATACTCCATAAATTGTGATTGAAGGTCTGGTCTTTTAAGTGCAAATTCAACAGTAGCTTCTAAAAATCCTAGTTTATCACCAACATCATATCTTCTTCCCTCAAAAGTGTAGGCATACATAGCTTCTTGTTGCATCAATGTCTTTAATGCATCTGTAAGTTGTATTTCTCCGCCCTTACCTGGCTTTGTATTTTCTAATATATTAAAAATTTGAGGTGTGATAATGTATCTTCCAAGTATTGCTATATCAGAAGGTGCCTCTTCTACTTTAGGTTTTTCTACTAAATCTTTAACTTTATATACAGAATTTTCAATGTGCATTCCATTTACAACTCCATACTTTGAAACTTCCTCATGAGGTACCTCTTGTACTCCTAATATTGTTGTCTTATACTCATCATAACAATCCATTAATTGCTTCAAACATGGTTTTTTACTGTCAACCACATCATCTCCAAGCATAACTGCAAATGGTTCATTTCCTACAAAAGTTTTAGCACAACTTATTGCATGTCCTAAGCCTTTAGGTTCCTTTTGTCTTATGTAATATATGTTAACCATATTAGAAATTTCTTTAACTATCTTTAGAAGTTCATCTTTTCCATGGCTTTCTAATTCATTTTCAAGTTCAACTGATTTGTCAAAATGGTCCTCAATAGCCCTTTTATTTCTGCCTGTAATTACAAGTATTTCTTCTATTCCAGAAGCTACGGCTTCTTCGATTATGTATTGTATAGTTGGCTTATCTACTATTGGCAGCATTTCCTTAGGTTGAGCTTTAGTTGCAGGCAAAAATCTTGTTCCAAGTCCTGCTGCTGGTATTATAGCTTTTCTTACTTTCATAATATCTCTCCTTCTTTGTTTTATACAAATATTATTATACATTCTTTTACTTATGTTTACAATTAATCATTTTACCATTTTATTATTTTATTATTTCCCCTAATTCCAACACAATCTCATCTTTAGGATTAATTTTCTTTGCGATTTCAAAATGCAACTTAGCTTGCTTCATATCACCTTTATTTAAATAGCACATAACAAGATTTGTACATATTTCAATGGATTTTGTAACCTCAAATGCTTTTCTTAAATATTTTATGGCTATATCATAATTATTAATGGCTGCGTAATTTATACCCAATTCATTTATTATGTCAACAATACTACTATCGATTGCCATAGCATCATTTAAATAATATATAGCTTTTTCATAGTTTCCTAGTACCCTATAGGCTACCGCAATATTAAAATTTAATATTGCATCATCTTCAAACTCATCTAAAAGTGGTATAAGGTGTTTAAGTGCTTCATTTGGATTCGTAAATATAAGTTCTTTACCCTTATCAAAATTTCTTATGTTTTCCAATATATGTTTTAATTCAATGACCTCTTTACTTTTGCTTTGAGTTTTCTCTAAATATGTATTTAAATTAAACCAAGCATCTTCATACTTCTTCTGCTTATAATATATAATGGCTTTTTTATAATATGGCTCAAAATATCCTTTTATACTTTCCGAGTTATTTAACATTTCTATATACTCTTCTTCATAAGAACTATCTAATTCTATCAAATTTTCTAAAAGCATAAATAGTTTATCATAGTTATCCTTATTAGTCTCAATATTTATAAGTCCTTTTATAATAATATATGCATCCTCATAAGACCCTTTTTTTACTTCATCAAAAATTATTCCTTTTATATAACCTAAAGCTTCATTACAGTTTTTATTTAATATATTAAGATATATTTTATTAAATTTAAAATCTTTATCTCCACCAAGTACATAAAACATTCCTTCTATAAAAAATGATACAGGTATTTTTTCAAATTTTTCCCCAGCTTTAACTTTATCAGCTACCCTTAAAGGCCTTACTGGAAGATACACGCTTTCTTTTGAATTTACACCAAATATTTGTAGTATACTCTCACCTTTAAATTCTAAAAATATTAATTTTGATACTTTCTGTACAAATTCTGCTTTTATGTCCATTTCTTTCACCATCCCAACTAATTCTCTAACCATAACATTATATTAGATTACATAAAAAATTTAAAGTGGAAGATTTTTTATCCCCCACTTTTAATTAATAAGTCTTATTTGCAAGCTTCATTTATTATTTCCATAACACTTTTATTAAATTTATCAGA
The DNA here is from genome assembly GCF_900176305.1 of Clostridium acidisoli DSM 12555. Taxonomy (GTDB): domain Bacteria; phylum Bacillota; class Clostridia; order Clostridiales; family Clostridiaceae; genus Clostridium_I; species Clostridium_I acidisoli. The sequence continues at coordinate 99,186 of NZ_FWXH01000003.1, read as the reverse complement.
CTTATCATCTGCATCTACTTGACTTTTACCTATAACAGACATATAAACCTTCATTTTAGGTTCTGTTCCAGACGGTCTAACTACAAACCAAGAACCATCCTCCAGAATAAATTTTAATACATTAGATTTAGGGAGTTCTATTTTGTTTGAACTACCTTCAAGAATATTTTTCTCAACACTTAATTTGTAATCAAATGCCTTAGATATTTTAACTCCTCCAACTTCCTTTTTCATAGAAGTTCTTAACCGTTCTAATGCTTTTTGAATTTTCTCTTGTCCTTCTTTTCCTTGTAATTCTAATGAAACTAATGTTTCTTTATAATAACCATATTTATTATAAAGTTCAGTTAACGCATCAAATAAACTTAATCCTTTATTTTTATAATATAAAACCATTTCACAAACAAGCATTGCACCAATTACAGCATCTTTATCTCTTACAAACGTCCCAGCTAAGCATCCGTAACTTTCTTCAAATCCAAATAAATACGTATTTGATTTAGTGTTCTCAAATTCCTTAATTTTTTCTCCTATGTACTTAAATCCAGTAAGTACATCCAAAGTTTCAATATTATAATCATCAGCTATTTTTCTTGCCATTTCTGATGTTACTATTGTTTTTATTACTACCCCATTTTTAGGAAGCTCTTTAAGTTCTTTTAATGAAGATATTATATAATTTGTTAAAAGCACACCCGTCTGATTACCTGTTAAAACCTTATACTCACCTTCACTATCTTTTACAACTATACCAATCCTATCACAATCAGGATCAGTTCCAAATATTACATCAGGTTTAACTTCTTTAGCCATTTCTAGTGCTAATTTAAATACTGATGGCTGCTCTGGATTTGGATACGGAGCTGTTGGAAAGTTTCCATCCGGTTTCTCCTGTTCTTTTACTACGTTCACATTTTCATATCCTAATTCCTTTAATACACGTCTAACCGGTATGTTTCCAGAACCATGTATCGGTGTATATATTATCTTTAAGTCTTTTGCATATTTTTCAACTAGTTCTTTTCTTATTGTTAAATCTTTTACCTTTTCTATGTAAACTTTATCTACGTTTTCACCAATAATATTTAGAAGTTTAGACTTTTTGGCTTCTTCTAGATCCATAGATTTTACGCAACTAAAATCTTCCAATGCTGTAATACAATCTAATATCTCTTTTGCAGCCTTATCTGTTACTTGACCAGCGTCTTCATTGTAAACTTTATATCCATTATATTGTTTTGGATTATGTGAAGCTGTTATAACTATTCCCGCCTTGGATTTTAAATGTTTTACTGTAAATGAAAGTACTGGAGTTGGTCTTAAGGATTCAAATAAATTTACCGAAATTCCATTAGCACATAAAACACTTGCTGCTCTGTCTGCAAATTCTTTTGACTTATTTCTTGAATCATATGCTATACTTACAGATTTTTCTCCACTGTAATTTTTATTTATATAATCAGCTAGACCTTGAGTTGCTTTTCCCACTGTATAATTATTAAGTCTATTACTCCCTGCTCCAATTACTCCTCTAAGTCCCCCTGTTCCAAATTCTAATTCTTGATAAAATCTATCTTCTATTTCTTTTTCATCTTGTATCTTTCTTAATTCCTCTTTAGTTTCCTCATCAACATATTGAGAATTCAGCCATTTTTTATAAGTTTCTTTGTAAGTCATAATATAATAATACCTCCTCAAATATTCAATATTATAATTATACTATAAAACCAAAAATTAGCATACTTTTTTACATATAATCTTTTGTAAATAATTAAGAAGGTTTATTTCTATTCTTCATCAATTTCGTCAGGTATATTTGCTGCTGTTGGAACTGTTAATGATGCTACTACTGCATTTAAATCATCAATTATCGATATTTCAGAACTAACCTCTACATCTCTAATTCTTATACATTCTCCAAGCTTAAGTTTTGAAACATCCAAATTTACATTGCTAGGTATATTTTCAGCCTCACACCTTATTTTAATTTTACTTTTTGTTTTTTGTAATATTTCATTGTTCTTAGAAATGTTTTCGGTACCACTGAAATTGATTGGAACTTCAATATCTATCTTTGTATTCTGGGACAATTCCTGTAAATCAATATGTAGTATTTTATGGCTTACAAAATCTTTCTGTATTTCTTTTATCACAGTTTTATGTTTTTCACCGTTTAAATTTACTTCTATAATTCCATGCTCACCGTTTCTGGCAATATCTTTTGTTAGCTCCATGCTTCCTATTTCAAATAAAATGTTTTTTATATTCCTTCCATAAAGTACACCAGGAACAAATCCTTTTCTTCTTTCTCGTCTAACATCATGATTGGACTTTCGTTCTCTAATATTTGCATTTATTTCTTCCATTTATATACCACCTCTCTATATTTTTATTTTTTACCAAATTACAAAAATTATACACATCTAAACTTTGAATAAATAAACTTTATTGAGCATACTCTTTTTAGGATAGCTTTATAAAAAATTGTAAATTCCGATTTCTACTGGGGATTATACAGAAAAAATTTGTATAATAAAAACATCCTTTTATTATGTATTTTTAAAAAAACATAATAAAAGGATACTTGAAGATATATATTAACTTTCACTAATGCAACCATATATTAACTTTCTAATATGCAAACATGTAAATACATTTTAATATAGAAATTATAAGTAATATAAAAACGAATTTTTTTCTAAGAAAAAATTCCAAGTCCTTAATCAAGTATATGAATAGTATCAAAAACAAAATTGTTGATACATAAAATGTTCTTGTCCCAGATGCATAAATTGTTGCTGACTTAAACATAATAGCAGCAGAACATATTGATGCTATATAGATCAAGGATAGGTATACTCCTTTTATACTAAATTTATATGTTCTAAAAACAAAATATGGTACTGTGCCAATCACTATTGGCCATATTAAAAACTTTATAATAGTTATTTTTTTAAGTGCAAATGGATTTGGCGTATTGAAATCAAAAAGTAATTTATTTAATATCTCCCATGCCTTTTCATATACCGGTGGAAATTTTATACCAAAAAGCATTTGTGGTGGTATAACCTTGTCAATAGACAATATGTTTGCTGCAATAATTAACAAGCTTCCTACTAAAGGTATAATCACATATATTTTATTGTTTTGTGTATATTTACTTTTATAAAAACATATGCTTAAAGCTAAAATAATCATCAAAAAAATAACATTGCTATCATTTAGTAAAGTACTCAAAAGCCATTGGATACCATTAAATGCGATTTCCCATTTATTGTACAAATTATAATTAGGTAACCAATTTATAGTTTCTTTTGCATTTCTAATATAATTTCCCGGTGCTCTAAAAAGAATAATAGTTCCTATCAATGTAACTATATTTTGTATTAATAAATATTTATATACTTTTTTGTTTATTACATATATATGTATATTTATTATGGTTATAAATGCCAAAAGTACAAGTGAAACTTGTTCCTCTCCCAAAGATGCCAGAAATGCACAAATAATGTATAAATATTTATATAAGTTTTCATTGTATTCCCATAGTAATGCATCTCTAAAAGGTATAATTGCAATTAAAGCAAAAGTCATACTCCAAAGATAAACTATGGAACCAGACATCCACATTATAGAATTTAAAATTACAGATTTACTAATGAAAGCCCAGCATATGCATATATAACAATTTATAACAAATTTGTTTTTATTATTCTTACTTCTTCCATTAACAATCCTGCTAATTGCAAATACAGTGACTACAATAAACAATGGATTTATGATTTTCCAAACTCTGCCTCCATCTCTAAATATAAAATAATAAAATGTTTCTGAAGCCATTCTGCCTGTCCATCCAAAGTACCTTAATTTTAAATAATTCACAAGAGAATATTCGCTTGTGACTTTTTGAAACCAAGAATCATCATATGCATCCATAACATGAGATCTGTGAATGTAAACCAGAACAAAATACATTATAATAAAAGGTATTTTATCAATTATACCCTTGCCAAGTTTTCTTTCTATTTTAAACTTAATGTTGTTCACTTTTATTCCTCCTGGTCAAAATTTCTATATTTGAACTTTACTTTTTGTCCAACCAAAATATACTACGCTATTGTCATCCAATTGTATACCAATATCGTAACTTTCATTTTTCTTTAGTTCTTCAAAATTAAACTTAGCAATCAATCCAGAATTATCATATACATTTTTATATTTTGTTACACCTGCATTCCCTATTGTTTCACATGTAAGGTGCGTATTAGTATCAGCTAAACTTCCATTATAAAATTTAGTTATATCACTTCTTGTTACAATTCTCGTATTAAGCTTGTACATATCCCCATTTTTCCCCTTCAATATAACGGTTGGTATAATATTATAACAGTTGGTCCCTTTTAAAATAGCCCATCCTTCTATGGTACAAGTTTTACTAGCCTCATCTAAATTTATCGAATCAATATTATATACTAATTTATTACTTTTCACCCCTACTATTTTATTCATATTATATATCTTCAATTGATTTTTCAAATCAAGATCATAACCTATCAAAACTGTAGAAATACTTAACAAAATCACAACAAGTAAAATAATTAGTTTTTTGTCGACAATTTTCATTCCATCACATCCATTTTTTAGTTTTTTGAAAAATAAGTTTCTAATATGTTATTATTTTATCATATTATTTTAAATTCTTCTTAATTTTTTTACATATAATTAAAATCATTCATAAATTTTATTTAATCTACTTTCCTCAACAAATGGATAGTATAAAAACTACTTAACACTTCCAATCTAAATTTAACTATGTTACAAACTAATATTATATTGCATTTGAATATTGTATAAACTATAATAAGTATTGTTTTAAAGCATGTTATGCCTAGCTTTTCTCAGGCAATGCATATATTTTGAAAGAAGGTGCTATGCAAAGGTGTATAAACTTAATCAGAATGAAACTCCTCTTTTTGATGCTCTTCTTGAGTATGTAAATAGAGACACTATTCCATTCCATGTTCCCGGTCATAAAAAAGGTCAAGGTATGGATACAGAATTTAAAAATTTTATGGGTTTAAATCCATTTAAAATCGATGTTACAGTATTTAAGTTAGTTGATAGTCTTCATCATCCTACGGGTCCAATAAAAAAATCTCAACAATTAGCAGCTGATGCATATGGAGCAAAAGCTTCATTTTTTTCAGTTCATGGAACTTCCGGTGCAATAGAAGCTATGATTATGTCTGTTGTAAGTGACAAAGACAAAATCATAATACCAAGAAACGTTCATAAATCTGTCACCGGTGGTATTATATTGAGTGGTGCAATACCTGTTTATATGCAGCCTAAGCTCGATAAGAAAATAGGCATTGCTCATGGCGTTACTCCTGAAACTGTTGCAGAAACTTTAAAGAAAAACCCTGATGCAAAAGCTGTTTTAATAATTAACCCAACTTATTATGGTGTAGCAACTGATATAAAGAAAATTGCCGAAATTGTACATAGCTACAATATACCTTTGATTGTTGATGAAGCCCATGGACCACATCTTGGATTTAATGATAAATTACCGGTTTCAGCTATTGAAGCTGGGGCTGACATGTGCGCTCAAAGTACTCATAAAATAATTGGAGCACTCACTCAATGTTCTTTACTTCATGTTTGCTCAGATAGAGTAGATATAAATAAAGTTCAACAAATTTTAAACATTATGCAAACTACTTCACCTTCTTACATTCTAATGGCATCACTTGACTGTGCAAGAAGACAAATAGCAACGCAAGGAAAAGAGCTTTTAGATTATGCTATTAATTTATGTAATTATGCAAGAATAGAAATAAACAAAATACCTGGTTTTTATTGTTTTGGAGAAGAAGTTTTAAATAACCCTGGTGCATTTTCATTCGATCCAACAAAGGTTACTATAACTTGTAGAGACCTTGGAATAACAGGTTATGACTTGGATATGATTTTATCCAATGAATATCACATTCAAATGGAATTATCTGATTTATACAATGTTTTGATAGTTGGTTCTTTTGGAGATACAAAAGAAAATATAGATTACCTTTTAAAAGTGTTAAAAGAAATAAGTGATAAATATTATGGAAAAGGTCACAAAAAATCTGACTTTATTGATATTCCACCTATTCCTAATCAATTACTTATTCCTAGAGAAGCTTTTTATGGAAGTAAATATTCTGTTCCAATAAATGAAAGTGTTGGACTTATTAGTGGAGAATTCTTAATGGCTTACCCACCAGGTATTCCAGTACTCTGTCCTGGTGAGATAATAACTTCTGAAATTGTTAAATACGTAAAACAGTTAAAAGATGCAGGACTTTACGTACAAGGAACTGAAGATTATAAAGTTGAAAATATAAAGGTAGTTAAATAAATATCATTTAAATTTGTAGTTTGTTTATCAATCTAATAACTTAAAAAGGTATCTAAAATTATTAACAATTTTAGATACCTTTTTATTAATTAAAATTTGTACATCTCTTCATAAAACTATTACTAATTATGAAATTCAAAACTTGTTGCGTCAATGCCTGGTGCATCAATCATGCTTCTGACATGAATTTTATTATCTTGATTATCCGCAACATATGCAAGTGTATGATCAAAAGGATTTACCCACCCCATAAATATAAATGTATGCGTAGGATAACCTGTTCCATCTGAAACTGTAAAACATATGTTCCCAGGATACAGATTATTTATATCATAGTCTTTTGTCCATCCTAGAGATGTTATAAACGGAACATAATGTTCTGTATTTGCCATACTAATTGGAACATTTATACCAATATCCCTTAGAACAGAGCTAGAAAAATACACACAATTATTATGGAAATCTCCATTATGAAGCTGTACAGCTTGTCCTTCTGCCATGTTTAAATTATCTTGAAAGCTTAAGAATGATACTAATTTAGAAGCAATATTAGTATCGTTATATACTTTATAAATTACTATATCCTGATTTGTAACTTTACCATCATTGCCTAAACTCCTAACACTTATCTGATGCGCTCCATATGAGAAGGATGATATGTTAATTGTATAATTGTATCCACTGTTTACTCCACCTACATATCCTGGATATACCTTATCTACATCAGTTCTGGTTATTCCTGTAGTTGCATCTCCATTATATATATTATCCACATATACCTGTACTTTTTGTACTCCAAAGGCATTAAGTGACCAGCCTATTACATTAACTAGATTGTCTTGTGCCTTTATAAAAGCATCATTGCCTGGAGTGTCAATACATACCATACTAGATAAATCTGATGCTGTTTGTGGAAGTACATATATTTGTGTAGTATTTTTTGCTGTTGTTCCATCTTTACCAGTACTTACAACAGTTATTGTATGAACTCCAATAGATAATTTTGAAATGTCAACTTTTGTGCTGTATCCACTATTTGCTTCATTATTATATCCTTGATAAACTTTAGGTATATCCGGTCTTGACTGTCCTATTGTTGCATCTTGCATTGCTCCATTATCTATAGATACTTGTACACGAGTCACTCCATTTATGTCTAGTGCCCAGCCTCTTACATCAATTTGCTTGTCTTTTGTTTGTGAATAACTTGGAGAATCAATACATACAATTCCTGGCATATTTGCCTCAGAAACTTTCTTAATATTAACTGTAGCAACTGCCTGCGAGCCATCATTTCCAATGCTTACAACCTTTATAGTATGTATCCCATCGGAAAGTGTTGGAAGTGTTACACTTGCTGTATAGCCACTGCTTTTACCAGTATCATAACCTGGAAAAACCTTGTCTACATCTGGTCTTGACAACCCTATTGTTGCATCTGTTTCATTACCATTATCCACATATACCTGTACTTTTTGTACTCCATATCCATTAAGTGACCAGCCTGTTACATCTAATGTGCCAGTAGTTGCTAGATTAAAACCATTTGATGGTGTATCTATGTCTACATGTTGAGGCATATTTTTACTACCAGATGGCACCTTATATATTACTACATTTTGTGATGTTACGACTCCATCATTTCCAGTACTTGTTACTTTTACTGTATGTGCTCCTGTAGATAATGAACTTACATCCAAATTAGCACTATACCCACTGTTTTTACCACCTGTATATCCTTGATAAAATCTATCAACATCAGCCCTTGATTGTCCTATTGTTGCATTCTGGGCAGTTCCATTATCTACAGATATCTGTACACCTTTCACTCCAGTAACATTCAATGACCAGCCTGCTACATTAACTTCGTTGCTACTTACCTTTGAATTATTTTGTAGTGTATCTATACAAACTCTTCCAGGCATACTTTGCTCGGAAACTTTCTTAATATTAACTGTACCTACTGCCTGCGAACCATCATTTCCAATACTCACAACCTTTATAGTATGTATCCCATCCGAAAGTGTTGGAAGTGTTACACTTGCTGTATAGCCACTGCTTTTACCAGTAGCATAACCTGGAAAAACTTTGTCTACATCTGCTCTTGACAACCCTATTGTTGCATCTGTTTCATTACCGTTATCGACATATACCTGTACTTTTTGTACTCCATATCCATTAAGTGACCAACCGGCAACATTTAATGTTCCTGTAGTTGCTAGATTAAAACCATTTGATGGTGTATCTATGTCTACATATTGAGGCATGTTTTTACTACCAACTGGTACCTTATATATTACTACATTTTGTGATGTTACAGTACCATCATTTCCAGCACTTTTTACAGTTACTGTATGCGCTCCTGTAGATAATGAACTTACATCTAAACTAGCACTATACCCACTGTTTTTACCACCTGTATATCCTGGATAAAATTTATCAACATCAGTCCTTAATTGTCCTATTGTTGCATTTTGTGCTGCTCCACTATCTACAGATACTTGTACTCCTTTCACCCCACTTTTGTCTAGTGACCACCCTGAAACATTAAGTTTATTATCGCTTAATTTATAATTGCTTATAGGTGTATCTATACATACAATACTTGGTGAATTACCATTTGTATCAGCCATAACAATTGTTGTTGATGCAAATCCAGATATTAATATTAAAAACGAACAAAAAAATGCAATAGCTTTTGTTTTTATTGGGTTTATTTTCACCATTTTCACCTCCTTTTTACTTTTCACCTTTATATACTCGTGTATTTTGCATCAATATTTAGCTTATATTGAAATTTTATCTATATTTTTTAACAACAAAAACTGTCTCAATTTTTAGCTTTGCTACTTTGAGACAGCCACATAATTATAATAGGGTTATTTAAGCATCAAAACTTCTCGTTTACTTTAGGGGCCTTTTTTCCAATAACTACAGGCATTTTTTGAACTAATGAATTCCCAAACCTATCTTTTACTTCAATAGTCACAATATCATTATTTTTTACTTTTAACCTATAATTAAAGTACTGCAAATTGCTTGTACCAAGATTTGAATCGTAACTCGAACTTAATATTTCATTTCCATCTATATATAGAAAATATCCCTCTGTATTATCATAAACTGAGCCAATTAAATCAACATAGTTTTTATTCGTATATATTTTTCCATCTTCCCCCAGCAGCGGTTTTGTTAATGTTAGTTTAGGAGCATAGGAATCGTATAGCACATCATAGGCATAATTACTCACTACAGTTCCATCTACATCTTCAGCATATACCAAAAATTTATTTGTTCCTTGCTTTAATTTAAATGCCTTAGAGAATGTCAAGTTGTCTTCTACTCTAATATTAACCCCATTGATTTGAAAAACTTTAGGTTTATGATTTACAGTTCCACTAATCATTAGGTTATCATTTTTAATTTCTTCTGGCGCTATAACGTCATACCCATGTAGATCATTAAAGCTAATATTCAATGGTTCATCTTTTAAATTTGCAATTATATGATACAATCTACTTGAACTATTATTTACACCATCCACTGCCTCTATTGTTAGATCAGTATTACCTGAAACCGGAATCACATAATTAAACTCTCCAGTATTTTTATTAAATTCATCATCACTTAGTGTCGTACCATTTATAATAACTTGATTTTTATCTGAAAAGCCTTCAAACTTAGCTTCACCTGTTACAGTCACATTGTTTTTATTAGTTTTAAAAGTATTATTCAAGTCAAAACTTGGACTTGTTATACTTATCTCCGGATCTTTTGTTTGAAGTATAACTTTATAACTAATGGTTTCTCCTAATAAATTTCCCTTTTTATCATATGCATTTACATCTATTTGATTGTTTCCTTCATGTAATTTAATAGCTGCTGTAAAATTCTTTTTATCTATCTGTTCATTAGCACCATTTATCTTTAAACTTTTAACCTTACCACTAACTATTCCTTCCACATTAAACTTTCCATTTTCATTCAATGAAGTTTTTCCAATAACCTCCCCATTATATATGTTTTGAACTATTACTGGTGTATCTATAGCCATACTTGCAGTTCCAACATTTCCTGCATAATCTGCCACACCTACTTCAACTTCATTTGTTTCACCTTTTTGCAGATTTATTGTACAACTATATGTGTCTAATTGGCTATCATATTGTATTGGAGATCTGCTTTCATCAACTTGTACACCATTTACCATTACAACATTTGAAGCCACATTTACCCCAACGCCCTTGTCTTTTTCCTTCCAAATTAATTTGTAAGGTGAGTTTATATCCGTGGTTGGCTTAGATTTTATTTTTATCTCAGGTGCAACTGTATCAACTTTTATAGGCATATAAGTCACTTGCTTTTCTGCATCTTTTAAATCTATAGCTGTTATAAATTTATAATAATAATCTCCATCCAAAGCTGTCTCCATTGAACCTGTCTTGGCATTGTACAACTTTCCATCCCATTGTCCTATGTTGTAAATGTTAGCTCCACCATCACCGTCTTGATTATCTATTAAATCTTTTGTTAATTTATTGTCTGTAGACAATTGTCTTAAGACCTTTTCATTTCCATTATTCTTATTAACTATATCTACTTCCATTGTTCTCGCATTTCTAAGAAAACTTAATTCAGGTGTTACTGTATCCTCATTTCCATCACCATTTGGTGAAAATGCAATTTTATTTGTATCTACTGTTCCATCTGCTGTTACTCCTAAATAATTTTGTTGACCAAATACATTGCTTATAAGTCCTTCTTCCCCTAAAATTGTTTTATCATTCCAAAGTGGCTTATCAAGTATATCAGGTTTAGAGTAATCTCCATAGAAACCTAAATATGGTACATTTAGCGATGGTATATTGCTATTGCTACTATTAAACTTAACATATCCTTCAACAAACTGTTCTTCTTTAAAACTCTGTGGAAGCTTAATTGTAACTGTTACCTTTGCCTGACCATTTGCTGGTATTAGAACGGTATTAGAACTAAAGTTCATTGAAGAGCCGTCAATACTATAGTCTGAAAAATGTCCCGCTGCATCAGTTATCTTTTCGGATAGAACCCCTCCATTTTCCAACGTGTATGTAACGTCAGTATTTCCATAGTTCTTTAAGTTTAGATTAAAAGTAGTACTATTTCCTATTTCCTTTAAGGCAACATCTGCTTCCCCATTATCATCAGTTGCAATTACATTATTATTTATTGCATCTTGAACCTGAATAATACCGGCTCCCTGCCTTCTTGGTGAATACGGAACAATTGAATTATTTTTATCCATTAATACTTTTGAAGTATTAATGGCTGTGTCCTTCACTAACTTGATTAAATCCCTTCCAGAAACATCTATTTTTTTTGCCTTTTCTGCTTCTAAAATTAATGCCTCTGAACCAGAAACATTAGGTGCTGCCATAGATGTTCCACTCATACTAGTGTATTTATTGTCATTTTGTGTAGAATAAATATTACCACCTGGTGCAGAAATATCTGGTTTAAAGCCTAAACTTGGCGTTGGCCCCCAAGAAGTAAAAGGTGACATGTCATTTGCTAGACTATTAGTAGTTGCAACCTTAGTTCCATCAATACTTATATTTAGATTATTAGATATTAAACTCTTTAATTTGAGTCCATCATCATGTCCAATTCCAATTGATGGTATAGTAATAGATGCATCTACACTCATTGTTAAGGGATCATCACTACCACCACTGGAAATATCTTTATCATAAATTATTGCCCCTGCTGCTTTAGCATCTTCAGCATCAAGAATTTTTTGTGAAAAAGTTAAGTTACCGCCCCTTTCAATCAAGGCTATTTTTCCTGCAACATCTTTCCCTGTAAAATCTGCCTCTGCACCTAAATTACAATCAACAATACTGTGATTTTCTTTAAGTGTTACTTCTGGTACACCACTACCGTCCGAATAATTTAAAGTTCCACTGGTGCTGCTAGAAGAATATTTAAGTTGCCTCGCTACCTTATTTGTATTTTCATAAGATGCAACTGTAAGTGCATCATCTGCAACTCCAGGATCTCCTACAGTTCCTGTGTCCACTTCATTTAGAAGATTTGTCTGTGGTGAATTCCAACTTGAATTTGTAGATGATATAGCTGAATTTCCTGCTGAAATTACAACTAATGTACCTTTATCCGTAGCATTTTTTACGGCTTTTTGTTCAGGATCATTTGGATCTTCAAACCCAGAATCTGAACCTAAGCTCATATTTATTATGTCTGCATGATGCAGCACAGAATCTTCAATTGCAGAAATCAGATCATCATCATATGCTGACTGTTGATTTTCAGGATTGTTGGAAAAAACCTTCATAGCTAAAAGTTGTGCCTCTGGGGCTATACCTTGAACAGCCTTAAACGAAGCACTATCTTCATCATTTCCGTTTGCTGCTACTATTCCTGCAACATGCATTCCATGTTGTTCTGTTTTATTATAATCTATTATATTTTGATTTTCATCAGCAAAATTGTATCCATATGGTACCTTGTCCGTAAAGAACTTACCTTTACCCCCCATTTTTGAAACATCTGAAGAATGAAGTTTTTCCTTTGTAGTATCAGTTATTTTCATATCCTTATGGGTATAATCTATACCAGTATCTATTATGGACACCACCATACCTTCTCCTTTATACCCAAGATTTTTCCATGCACTATAAACTTGTGTAAGATTCTTAGCAAAATACATATCTGGATGATATACCTTTGCTTCAGTAACATTTTGAACTCCTGACATCCCCTTAATTTTGTTAATATCACTTCTCTTTACATCAGCACTAAACCCATTTATAAGATATCCAAAAGATTTTTTAATTTTTGCTCCAGGCAATGCTTGTACACTTTGAAGTACATTTTGCTGCGATGCTTTTACTTCAGCTATACTTTTCGAAGCATTTTCGGCTGCTGGGCTCTCTTGAAGTTGTACAATAACTCTTACAGTTCCATTGGAGCTATTGTTATTTAATGGTGCATTTTCATTAAAGGTATCGTAACCTTTCTTATTACTTTTTATAGACTCCCCCTTAATTTTATTTGATATTGCACTAACCATTACTGCTTTTAAATCATTATTGTTTACATCCTCTGCCTTTACACTTTTTTTTAAGTCTGTAAAATTTAAAACTGAAGCAAATATTAATACTAAACTCATGACAAATATACTCTGTCCTCTTTTTTTCATGAAACCTCCCCCTAAATTGTAAAATTATTATATTTTTCTTAACATTTTACTCTTTATTTTTCCAATAAGCAACTCTAATACTGTTATTAGGTTGCCTATATTACTAAAAAAATCACCCTCTTATACAAAGTATAAAAGGGTGATTCACTTCTATTTTAATTCAACTACTGTAACTCCACTTCCGCCTTCTCCATAATTACCTAATCTATATGTCTTAACATGCTGATGCTTTTTAAGCATATCATTGATAGCATTTCTAAGTACACCAGTACCTTTACCGTGTATAATAATTACGCTACCAAGCCCGCCAACACAGGCATCATCCAAATATTTATCAACTGAATATATTGCCTCCTCAGCATCCATACCTCTTAAATCAATAGAAGAGTCTACTTGCTTTAGGTTAAGCTTAACCTCTCTTTTCTTTATTTTCTTTATCTTAGCATCCTCTTTAAAATTTTTATTTGATCTTAAATCTTTAAGTTTAACATTTATTTTCATTATACCTGCCTGAATTTGAACTTCTCCTCTATTGTCAGGTTTTGATAGGATTATGCCCTTCATATTTAAGGAAGGTATGTAAACTTCCTGACCTTCTTCTACCTTTGTTAATGAACTACCTTCAGCTTCATTCTCAAATTCATTTTCATATGCTTTGTCTAGCTTTTCTTTAAGTTTTTTTCTCTCATTTTCAAGTTTTGCTCTAGCATCTGAAGAATAACCTAACCTCTCCATCTCTCTAATATTTTTTAGGATTGTATCTGCTTCTTCTTTAGCTTCTACGATAATCTTTTTAGCTTCTCTTTTTCCTTCAACAAGAGCTCTTTCCCTTGTGTTATTTAAGCCATTTAGTTTTTTTTCATATTTTTCTTTATATCTTTCTGCTTCAGCTTTTAATATTTCTGACTTTCTGGAATTTTCTTCTGCTCTTATACTTTTCTCCTGAAGTTTTTGAATCAAGTCCTCAAATCTAAGATTTTCACTGGCAATTCCACTTCTTGCATCGTCAATAACATAATCCGGTAATCCTAATCTTTTAGATATTTCAAAAGCATTTGACTTTCCTGGAACTCCAATTAGTAGTCTATAAGTTGGTCTTAATGTTTCCACGTCAAATTCAACTGAAGCATTTTCAACACCTTCTGTTCTTAATGCATAGGCTTTAAGTTCACTATAATGAGTAGTAGCTAATATCTTTGTATCTCTTTTTCTCAAATTTTCAAGTATTGATACTGCAAGTGCTGCACCTTCTGTTGGATCTGTTCCAGCTCCAAGTTCATCAAAAAGCACTAAAGAATCTATATCTGCTTTTTCCATTATTTTAACTATATTTGTCATATGTGAAGAAAAAGTAGATAAACTTTGTTCTATACTCTGCTCATCACCAATATCTGCAAAAACTTCTTTAAAAAAACTTACAGTAGAATTTTCACGGGCTGGTATTAAAATTCCACTCATAGCCATAAGTTCTAAAAGTCCTATAGTCTTAAGTGTTACTGTTTTACCTCCTGTATTTGGACCTGTAACAACTAAAGAAGTAAATTCGCGGCCAAGATATACGTCCATAGAAACAACTTTTAAAGGATCTATAAGAGGGTGTCTACCTTGTACTATATCAATTATTCCATCTTCATTTACAAGTGGACATATTGCTCCGATTTCACTTGCATATTTAGCCTTTGCAAATATAAAATCAAGTTCATAAACAATATTTGCATTGTTTTTCACGAAATCAATATTGTCATATACTCTTTCCGAAAGCTCCCCTAGTATTCTGTTTATTTCAGCCTTTTCCTTAAGCATCAATTCCTTTATTTCATTATTCAAGTTTACAAGTCCCATTGGTTCAATAAAAAGTGTGGCTCCTGAAGAGCTCTGATCATGTACAAGTCCAGGAACTTGTCCTTTGTATTCTGACTTCACTGGAATTACATACCTGTCGCCTCTTATAGTATATATGTTTTCCTGTAGATAATTTGAATAACTCCTTACCATGGAATTTACTTTATCTTTCACTGAAGTTGTTTTATCTTTAAGTGTTTTTCTTATATTAAATAAAGTTATACTCGCTCTATCTGCTATTTCTTCTTCACTTACTATAGCTTTTAAAATGGCCTCCTCCAATTGCTTAACTGGCGTTATTCCAACACATACATCCTCTAAGACTCTAAGATTATCCTCATCTTCTCTATTATGAATATAATCCTTAAATCTTCTAGCACACCTTTCTATGTTAGCTATTCTTAAAAGCTGAAGCGGCATAAGTGTAAAACCTTTTTCAGCCATAGAAATCCCTTCTCTAACATCATAAGCTCCTTCAAAAGGTGGTGAACCCTTTTTCATTAAAAGACTCAAAGCCTCATTTGTTTCTTCCAAATGTTCTTTAACTTCATAAAGACTGTTATACGGTTCAAGTTCATCTATTAGTTCTTTAGCTGCACTTGTTGCAGTAAATTTTTTTATTATATCCTTTATTTTATAAAATTCTAAAACTTTTAATGCCTTTTTGTTCAAACCTATTCAACTCCTCGTCTATAATGGCCACGTGTATATTTCTTATGGGAAAGATTTCTTCCATTTTTATACGAATTAAGTATAACTTTAACTTCTTCCTTGTCTTCATCTATAAAATCAATTCTAAACCCAATATTTCCAATATTATTTATATCCTTAATATTATCCAAAAGATTTATGGGCATAGAATTATATATATGGCTTCTACAATAGTTATCTGTTCTAATTAGAAATTCTTCATTTTTTCTATCCTTAAGTTTGTATTCTCCATTTATGCATTCATTTTTGCAATTGTGTTCAGAATTTTTTCCACCTAAAACACTTCCAATAGGGCAATGTTCGCTTACCATTGTTTCAAGTTTCCCATATATAATAATACTGCAAGGAATTGGTGAATTCTTTATTATTTCATTAATCTCTCCTCTGTTCAACTCAACACTTAAAAATGTTCCCTTTAAAATATTACTATAAAAGTCTAAAGAATATTTATTAAATATATTAAGCTTATAGTCTCCTATTATATCTGTTTTGTCTTTAAATTCATTTATTATTCCTGCATTAGCTGTAATGATTCCCCTAACATTCAAAATATTTTTATCAATAAAACTGCATATGGATTTAAATTCGTCTTTTATTATATTGGGAACTTTAAGATATAAGTCTATATCTTTCATACTATCTATTGAAATATCACATTTTTTATTAAAAAAATCAATAATAAATGTTTTTATCCCGAATTCTTTACAAGCCTCTAGTTGTTCCTTGTTATAAACAGCTACCATCAATTTTTCCATGGTATTATCTTGTTTTTTATTTCTATTAAAATCTAAATTTTTCTTAGCTACACGCTTATTATTTTCATATATTCCTTGCAATATACTATTTATAAGTTCCCGTCTTGTATTGTTTATTGATGAAACTGGCAAAAATCCTTGTTCAAAACATGTAAACTCAATACCATCAATATTAAATGGAGTATTCCCTGTCTTAATAAGATTCTCTTTTACCTTTTCCAATTCTAATGGTTTTTTAATGGCTTTTTGAACTATTTCCCCTTTAACATTAAACTGTTTATCATTATAAACACAACTTAGCTCAAAAGATTCACCTATTTTAAAATAGCATTTTATATTTAAATCTATTTTTCTTTCATATATACTTTTATAACTATCTGATAAATTCTGTAGAAGTAAAAAATCAGCTGTTTTATACAATTTATCATTGAATTTATATTCAATAGGCATAAGTTTTACAGTATCTCCTACCTTTGCCTCAGTAACTTCTATGGAATTTTTTATTATCTTTGAAACAGTGAAGCCTCCTTCATCTACTCTAACGCCATCTTTAATCCTTATGTCTTCTTTAAGTTCAATAGACAAATCCTTAGCTACGTCGCCTAAATAAACCCCCATATTTTTAGGAAATTTATATGCCATCATATCCTTTCCTACATTGCCATACATATATGCCTTTGAAAAACCTTCTCTATTGAAAAGCTGCAAAAGTTTCTTTGTTTCCTTTTCATAATCAAATTCTTTTTTTTCATAAGCATAATCAATTGCTTTTCTATATATGCTCACTACACCAGCTACATACTCTGGTCTCTTCATACGTCCTTCTATTTTAAGTGAAGAAGTCTTGGATTTTATTATACTTGGAACATCTTGAAGTGTGCATATATCCTTAGGGCTTAGAACATATCCCTTAAATTTTGTATCCCCGTTGTCATCAATTAAATCGTAAGGCATTCTGCATGTTTGAGCACACCTTCCTCTATTTCCACTTCGTCCTCCTATTAAACTGCTCATAAGACATTGACCTGAATAGCATATACAAAGAGCACCATGAACAAAAATCTCGGTTTCAATATTTAAATCCTTTGAGATGTATTCAATTTCTTCTAAAGAAAGTTCCCTTGAAAGTACTATTCTACTAAAACCTAAATTTCTAAAAAACTTTGCTCCTTCTCCATTATGTATAGTCATTTGAGTTGATGCATGAAGTTCAAAATCAGGGAAATTTTGTCTTATTAAGTATGTGAGTCCTAAATCTTGAACTATAAGTGCATCTATACCTATTTCATATAAAAACTTTACGTAATTTAGTACATCCTTCATCTCACCATCTTTTATCAATGTATTGACTGTTATATAAACTTTAACACCATATGCGTGGCAATAATTTACTGCATCTATCATGTTTTCGTCATCAAAATTAGAAGCATAAGCTCTAGCTGAAAACCTGCTTCCACCTAAATAAACCGCGTCTGCTCCATTTTGCACCGCTGCATGTAAACTATCAAGACTACCACATGGTGCAAGTAATTCTATCTTTTTCATATTTTCATCTCTCCTAAGCTATAATCCTTATTATACAATAAGTTATCCTAAATTTAAAATAATATTAAGAAAGTAAAATGAATGGTTTTACCGATTGCTTCGCACGTTAAAAGGTGAAGGGTTTACTGATAAATCAGTAAAGGCTAAGGAAATTTTTCCTCCTACGTCAGAAAAATAATGAATTTAAATATATATCTTAGTATATAAAGATAACTCTACTATGTAGTTTAACCGTAGGTTTTTGTTTTAGGCGTAGCCTTTAGTGTTTGTATAATAGTTTAATTTGCTAATAAATACTTATCATTGAAAACTGGCGACCTTCGGTCAAAAATGAATGGCAATATAATTTAGATTATACATTTTAATTTCAAAGATTTTTCGAAGCATAGCGTAGAAAAATCATCTATAGCTCTTTCCAACGGAAAACCCATCACCTTTGACCAGCAAAGCGCCTGTTAAACCCTTCACCTCGCTTTAGCGACCCTTAACCTTTTCACCGCGAAGCATTGGTGAAAACCTTTCACCCGTACTTCGCAATTTTTTTATATTATGATAAACAAACTTTATGCTTTAACATATTTATTTTGATTATTAATAGTGTATATTCCCTTTATTATAGCTCCTATCTTTTTTACTTCGTTAATCACAACATCATTATCTTTACTATCATATATAATTGATTTTGTACATCCCTTTAATATTTCTGCTGGTGTGGATACAAGTTCTATATTTATACCTATTTTATCAAGTTCATTATATATAAAAGCAGCTTGACTATTAGATGCAAAAACCATTATATATTTTTTTGCCATAATACCAACTCCTATAGTTCTAGTTATTTCCTATATATATTAATGCATTAATTAGCTTCTCAATGTCATCAACTGTATTAAAATAACCTAAACTTATCCTAACAGTTCCATACTCTTCAGTTCCTATTACCTTATGAATAAGCGGTGCACAATGATATCCAGTTCTAACAGCAATATTTTCTTTATTAAGCAAATACCCAACCTTTGAACTATCAATATTAGAAACGTTAATTGACACTACAGCAGCCCTATTTTTTGCAGATTTAAGTCCATACACTTTAATAAAAGAGAGTTTTGTTAACTCCTCTAAAAGATATTCTGTTAGTTTTTCTTCATACTCTCTTATATTTTTTGTTCCAATTTTTTTTATGAACTTTATTCCTTCACCAAGTCCTACTATTCCAGGAGTATTTAGTGTTCCACTTTCAAATTTGTCCGGTAAAAATTCCGGTTGAATCATCTCACTTGAATTACTACCTGTTCCTCCTGAAATAAACTCTTTTAATTTAATGCCTTCCTTTACATAAAGTGCCCCTGTTCCTTGAGGCCCAAGTAACCCTTTATGCCCTGGAAAGGCAAGCAAATCAATATTAGATCTTTTAACATCAATATTAAAAACTCCTGCTGTTTGTGATGCATCAACCATAAAAGTAATACCCTTGTTTTTCGCAATAGCACCTATCGTATCTATATCTTGAACAGTTCCTAGTACATTTGAACCATGATTTATTACTATTAATTTTGTATTAACTTTTATACTATTCTCTAGCATTTTTAAATTTAAAAGTCCAAACTCGTCCACATCTAATAAAGTTGTTTCTATACCTTCATCCTTAAGATAATTTAAAGGTCTTAAAACTGAATTATGCTCTATAACTGTAGTTATTACATGATCCCCTTTTTTTAAAAATCCCTTTAAAGCTATATTTATTCCTTCTGTTGCATTAACAGTAAACACTACATTAAATGGATTATCTATATTAAAAAGTGAGCTTATCTCACTTCTAGTTTCAGCAATTTTTGTTGACGCCCTTAATGACATATCGTGTGAACTACGCCCAGGGTTTGCAGCATAATTTTTCATACAATTTATTACTTCATCATAAACTTCATTTGGTTTAGGAAAAGTTGTGGCAGCATTGTCTAAGTAAATCATAAGTCATCACCCCTAAGATTTATTTGTTCTTATTTAGTATATTCAAAATTAGAAATAATGTTAAAAAAATAAAGGTTAAATTAAACTCAACCTTTATTTTTTCTCATTCATATACTTAATATATTCTTTTTTTGTTTTTGCAAGAAGTATTTGATTCTCTAAGTACTTATTTTCCAAATCAATTAATTTGTATTTAGCAGATTGTAAATTAAATTTAAGTTTTTTATTGTCATCTTTAAGCTTGTCTATTTTTTCTATATCTTTTTCAATAGATACAATGTGATGATTTAATCTTTCAATTTCTTTTTCTTTTTCATCGTCGTGACTTTCAACAACAACTTTATTTATTTGACTTTTAAGTTTTTCTTTTTCCTCATTTAGATTACTTATTTCCTTGTTTAAACTATTGGCTTTATTTTTGAGCTCCTCCACTTCATCGGAAAGCTTTTCATTATATTCATTGCTTTTATATAACTCATCAGCTAAATTCATGGCAGTCAAAATCGCAGCTTCTGATGTGCTAAGTTTTGGATTATTCTCCATAATGTTTTTTATCTTTTTATCTACATAATTACCAACTGTATGTAGATACTCTTCTTTTTCATCGCCAACTAATTGATATTCTTTATTATTCACTCTTACAGTAACTGAACTCATGAAAACACCCTCTTAGTTTTATCTTAATTAATTTTACCATATTATTAGCAACTATACAATTAGGGACATAAAAGAAAATAACAAGTCAGTATACTAACTTGTTATTTTCAATGTATCTTTTATCTAATCTTTGCTCCTAATGTGTATTCAAGAGTACTTAATATTTTCTTGTGAACTTTTTCTACGTCTTTATCTGTAAGTGTTTTATTTTCACTTCTATAAGTTATAGAATAAGCAACGCTCTTCTTACCATCTGGTATCTGTTTTCCTTTATATACGTCAAACAACTTATAGTTTTCAACTATGTTTCCACCATGTCTTTTAATTACATCTTCAATTTGCTGAACTAAAATCTCATCATCTAGTAATAAGGCCATATCACGTGTAACTGCTGGGAATTTTGGCAAAACCTTGTATCTTCTGTCAATTATAGCCTTTTCAATAATAAAATCCAAATCAATTTCTGCAATATAACATTCCACATCGATTCCATAGTTTGAAGTCACATCTGGATGGATTTCACCAAGTGTAGCAACAACATTGTTCTTTACTTTAGCTACGGCAGTTTTTCCTGGATGGTAACTAACATTAGAAGTTTCTCTCTCATAAGACACGTTATTAATTCCAATCACTTCAAATATATTTTCTACTATTCCTTTTAAATCAAGATAATCTGCCTTACCGTATATACCTACAGTAATCATATTCTTTTCTTTTGGTATTTCACCTTTAATTTCACTTGGAATATAATTTTTACCAATTTCAAATAATCTAACTATATCATTATTTCTAGAATAATTTCTAGCAAGTGCCTCCATCATAGATGGGATTGTAGTGGTTCTCATTATGCTATAATCTTCACCTAATGGATTTCTTATTTCTACTGCGTTTCTCAAGCTACTATCTTTAGGCAGTTGTATTTTATCAAAAACCTTTGGGCTTACAAAAGAGTAACATATAGCCTCACTAAGTCCACATGCTATTAAGCCATCTACAACCATGTTTTTGATTATTTGATTTTTGTACCTGCCTGTTCTTATACTTGATACTCTAAGGTCTGTTGATTTTACTTTGTTGTATCCATAAATTCTTACGATTTCTTCTGCAACATCTTCTCTAATATTAATATCTCCTCTAAAAGTAGGAACATTAACTATTAACTTATCTCCTGATATTTCAGTTTTAAGTTCTAATCTATCAAGATAACTTTTCATTTCTTCCTTAGAAAGTTTTAAACCAAGGAATGTATTCACCCAATTTGAATCAACTTCCACAGAATGTTCCTTTACCTTGTTTTCATATATATCGATAGTTCCCTCTATTATTTCTCCAGCACCAATTTGGACAATTAAATTGCAAGCTCTATTCATTGCTATTTCTGCAAGATTTGGATCTAAATCTTTTTCAAATCTTCCTGAAGCCTCGGTTCTTATATTTAAATTCTGAGATGATACTCTTATGTTAGTACCATCAAAATTAGCACTCTCAAAAATTATTTCAGTTGTATCTTCTTTTACCTCTGAATTAAGTCCCCCCATAATTCCAGCAATGCCTATAGTTTCGTTACCATCTCTTATAGTCAAAACATTTGAATTAAGTACTCTTTCTGTTTCATCTAAAGTTGTAAATTTCTCACCTTCACTTGCTCTTTCAACCACAATTGTATTTGCTTTTATCGTTCTTCTGTCATAAGCATGCAATGGCTGACCAAGTTCAAGCATTACAAAATTAGTTATATCCACAATATTATTAATTGGTCTAACACCAGCTTGTAAAAGCCTTTCAGCCATCCATGCTGGAGAATCTTGTATTTTAATATTTTTTACACCTCTTGCCATATATCTTTTGCAAAGAGGGTCTTTAACTTCTACTTTCACCTCGTCATTAATATTATCGCTACAAGCAGTTTTGTAATCTAATGGCGGCAGTTTATAACTTGTGTTCAAAGTAGCAGCAGTTTCTCTTGCCATTCCAACAATACTTAGACAATCTGGTCTATTTGAAGTTATCTCAAAATCTATAATTGCATTATCTAAGTCCAAAACCTCTTTTATGTTTTTCCCTACTTCTGTATCTTTATCTAATATCATAAGTCCGTGGACAGTTCCTTCTTCTGCAAGTCCTAGTTCTTCCTCAGAACACATCATACCATTTGAAGGAACACCTCTTAATTTACCTTTTTTTATCTTTACTCCTCCAGGCAAACTAGAACCATGAAGTGCTACTGGGACAATATCATTTTCTTTCATGTTTTTTGCGCCTGTTACTATTTGAATTGGTTCATCTTTTCCAACCTCAATTTGACATATAACTAATTTTTCAGCATCTGGATGAGGTTCTATTTTTAGTATCTTTCCTGTTACAACGTTTTGTATCTCATCTCCGCTAGTAATTACTTCCTCTACCTTTGAACCGGATAGAGTAAGAAGATCTCCTAATTTTTTTGCGTCTATATTTATATCAACATAGTCTTTTAAAAAACTTACTGGTACTTTCATTTAAATTCCTCCATATTCATTATTAAAATTGCTTTAAAAATCTCATGTCACTTTCATAAAGTTGTCTTATATCATCTATTCCAAGCGTCTGCATAACTATTCTATCAAGTCCAACACCAAAAGCAAAACCACTATAGACTTCTGGATCTATTCCACAATTTCTTAAAACCTGTGGATGAACCATTCCGCATCCATACATTTCTATAAAACCTTCACCTTTGCACACTTTACATCCTTCTCCACCACATGCAAAACATGATATATCAAGTTCTGCTGATGGTTCTGTAAATGGGAAGTGATGTGGTCTAAATTTAGTCTTAACATTATCACCAAACATCTTTTTAATGTACATTTCAAGAGTTCCCTTCATATCTGCAAAAGTAATTCCCTTGTCTATAACTAAACCTTCTACCTGGTAAAATATTGGTGAATGAGTTGCATCTGCGGCATCAGCTCTATATACCTTTCCAGGGGAAATCATCTTAATTGGAGGTTTTTGATTAAGCATTGTTCTTATTTGAACCGGAGATGTTTGGGTTCTAAGAACTATATTATCATCAATATAAAAAGTATCTTGTTCGCCTCTTGCTGGATGATTTTTAGGAATGTTAAGCATTTCGAAATTATAGTTGTCATATTCTACTTCAGGACCATCTTCAACTGTAAATCCCATAGAAATGAATATTTCTTCTGTTTTCTTTAAAGTTATATCTAGAGGGTTTCTGTGTCCAATAGTCTGTTTTCTTCCTGGCATAGAAATATCTATAATCTCATTTTTAAGCTTTTGCTCTTTTTCTTTTTGCTTTATTGTATTTATGCCTTCATTAATTATATTTTCTATTTTTTCTCTTACTTCATTTGCAATTTTACCAACTTCAGGTCTTTCCTCCTTAGAAAGACTTCCCATTCCTCTTAATATCTGAGTAAGTTCACCTTTCTTCCCAAGAAATTTTACCTTTAAACTTTCAAGTTCTTCTTTACTTGTAGCTTCTTTAAGCTGCTTAGCTGCAGCATTTTTGATTTCTTCTAACTTTTCTTTCATAATAATTTCTCCTTAACCTAAATTTTATCAGCAAAAAATAAAAAGGACACTCATCCCACAAGGGACGGAGTATCCGCGGTACCACCCTAATTGACAATTGTCCTCTTAAGAATATAACGGTTTTAACCGCTGAAAGCTACTTCATTTCACTAACAGAACTCTGGAGTGAACTTCAACATTTTTAACCTAAAAAGACTTTCAGTCACTGATCTTTTCTTCCTAAAGGTTTTAATATGCCTACTTTCTCCTTCAATGTTTTAATATTAAACTTATATATTATTATATACACTTAATATAAATATTTCAACTGTTTTTCTGCCTCACAACTTCAAACATCATAATTCCTGCTGCTATTCCAACATTTAATGACTCAGCATTACCCGGCATTGGGATTTTTACTTTTTCATCAGAAAGTCTATAGATTTCATCACTTACTCCATTTCCTTCATTACCTACTGCTATAATTACCTTAGTATTTAAGTCTATATCATAAAAATTTTTATCTGTGTCTAATGAACTAGTTACAAGTTTAAATGAATTTTCTTTTAGTTTATTTAAAAACCTCAAGTCTTCATCAATAATTACCGGTATTTTAAATATAGATCCCATAGTTGCTCTTAATGTTTTTTCATTATATATATCAACCGTTCCCTTTGTTAAAATAACACCATTAGCCCCAGCAGCATTAGCAGTTCTTATTATCGTTCCCATATTACCTGGATCTTGAACTTTATCCGCCAAAACATAAAATCCATTTTGTACATTTGCATTTACTTCTTTATTATTAACAACGGCCAAAATTCCCTGCGGTCCTTCAGTGCTGCATAAATTTTTAAATACACTTTCTGACACTATTATTTCATTTATGTTTTTGTCTATTTTTAAATCAATAAATCTCTCACGAACATTCTCATTAATTATCACATATTGAACTTCAAAATCAGATTCCAAAGCTTCCTTAACAAATCTAAGGCCTTCTACAATGAATTTATTATTTATGTTTCTATGCCTTTTTTCGTGCAGTTTTTTTATTTCTTTTATTGTCTTATTATCTTTACTTCTTATAACTTCATCAGGCATTTTAATCAATCCTCGCATGTATAAAAAAACAGCCCTCAGGCTGTTTTTTATGTATTAAGCGTTTATTTGTTTCTTAGCCGCTTCTACTAATTCTGCGAAAGCTTTTGGATCATTAATAGCTATTTCAGAAAGCATCTTTCTATTCATATCAATTCCTGCTAATTTCATTCCGTTCATGAATCTTGAATAAGAAAGTCCATTTATTCTTGTAGCTGCATTTATTCTAGCTATCCAAAGTTTTCTGAAATCTCTCTTTTTTAATCTTCTTCCAACATAAGCATTTCTTAAAGCTCTTACAACACTTTCGTTAGCTGTTTTAAATAACTTACTTTTTCCACCGTAGTAGCCTTTTGCAAGTTTTAATACTTTTTTATGATTTTTACGAGCGTTAACAGCTCTTTTTACTCTTGCCATTTATACAACCTCCTCTTTACCACCATTAAAGGTATGGTAATAATTTTTTCATTGTCTTTTCTTGTGTTACAGAAACATAACCAGTTTTTCTTAAGTTTCTCTTAGTTTTTGTACTTTTCTTTGTTAGTATGTGACTTCTAAAAGCTTTTGCTCTTTTTAACTTTCCAGTTCCTGTTAATTTAAATCTTTTAGCTGCAGCTCTTTTTGTCTTCATTTTTGGCATAATAAATTTCCTCCCCTCAACTATGCTCTTTTAGGAGCTAAAAACATTATCATATTTCTTCCTTCTAACTTTGCATGTTCTTCAATAATGCAGACTTCTTCTATTTAGACACAAAATTATCTAACATAATTTTACCTTTTAACTGAGTAATAGGATTCTCTTCCTCTTAATCTCAAAGTAACTTTAACTTTGTCTCCATCTATTAAAAACTTTTTAGCATTATTAGCTTTTATCATTATATAGTGTTTTTCAATTATTGCACTTAACTTTATTTAATTGCACAATAAAAGAGCGACAAATGCCGCTCTTAATAATAAACAAAATTAAAATCTAACCCAACTAGCAAAAGGCTGAAAGGTGAGAAACGGCATGTTTCTTCTTGACGTAACTATAATACTACTTATTTTACACATTGTCAATAGTATTATAAACTATTTATTTTTTCTTTTATCTCTATTTTTATTCTGCTAACAAAATCATCTACATTTAAGCTTCCAAGATCTCCATCTTTTCTACTTCTTACAGATATCTTATCTTCCTTAACCTCATTGTCACCAATTACAAGCATATAAGGTATTTTCTGAAGTTGAGCTTCTCTTATCTTGTATCCGATTTTTTCATTTCTTACATCTGTCTCAACTCTTAAACCTTCTTCTTTTAATATATCAACCACTTTATTTAAATATTCAACTTGATGTTCTGATATATTCATAATTCTAACTTGAACTGGAGCAAGCCAAGTTGGGAAGGCACCTGCATAATGTTCTGTTAATATTCCCATAAATCTTTCTATACTTCCAAAAACAACTCTATGAATCATAACAGGTCTATGCTTTTCACCATCTGCTGCTATAAAACTAAGATCAAATCTTTCTGGCATTTGGAAATCAAGTTGAATTGTTCCGCACTGCCATGTTCTTCCAATGCAATCTTTAAGATGGAAATCTATCTTAGGGCCATAAAAAGCTCCATCCCCTTCATTTATCTTATATGGAAGTCCAACTGCATTTAATGCACCAATTAATCCATTAGTAGCTGCTTCCCAATCCTCATCACTTCCCATAGAATCTTCTGGTCTAGTGGAAAGTTCAACAAAATATTCAAAACCAAATACTTTATAAAATGAATCAATAAGTTTTATTACTTTAAGAACTTCTTCTTCTATTTGGTCTTTTGCTAAAAATAAGTGTCCATCATCTTGAGTGAAACATCTAACTCTCATTAAACCTTGAAGTGCTCCTGATTTTTCATGTCTATGAACAATTCCAAGTTCTGCAAGTCTTATTGGAAGTTCTCTATAAGAATGAATGCCACTCTTATAAACAAGTATAGATCCTGGACAATTCATTGGTTTAATAGCATAATCTTTTTCATCAATTTTTGTGAAATACATATTTTCTTTATAATGATCCCAATGACCTGATTGATGCCAAAGTTCCTCGTTTAATATTATTGGAGTTTTTATTTCATCATATCCAGCTTTTGCATGCACTTCTCTCCAGTAATTTTCAAGTATATTTCTAATAACCATTCCCTTTGGATGGAAAAACGGAAATCCTGGTCCTTCTTCATGTATGCTGAAAAGATCAAGTTCTTTACCTATTTTTCTATGATCTCTTTTTTTAGCTTCTTCAAGCATATTTAAATATGCATCTAAGTCAGCTTTTTTAATATATGCTGTTCCATAGATTCTCTGAAGCATCTTGTTCTTCTCATTTCCTCTCCAATATGCTCCTGCAACTGAAAGAAGTTTAATTGCTTTTACTTTTCCAGTTGATGGTACATGAGGTCCTGCACAAAGGTCAGTGAAATCCCCTTGTTTGTAAAAAGATATAACTTCATCTTCTGGCAAATCTTCAATAAGTTCAACCTTGTAGTCTTCATTTTTATCTTGCATAAACTTAATGGCTTCGTCCCTTGGAAGTTCAAACCTTTCTAAAGGCAAATTTTCTTTCACAATTTTAGCCATTTCTTTTTCTATTTTTTCAAGCATTTCTGCTGTTATTGAAAACTCAGCATCAAAATCATAATAAAATCCATTATCTATTGCTGGTCCAATTGCAAGTTTAACATCAGGATAAAGTCTTTTTACCGCCTGTGCTAGTATATGTGATGCAGTATGCCTTAATATCCATTTTCCATCTTCATCTTCAAAGGTCAATATTTCAAGTTTACAATCCTCATTTATTTCCTGCATTAACTCTGCTCTCTTGCCATTAACTTTTGCACCTAAACTCTTTTTATATAAGCCAGTGCTTATGGTTTTAGCAACTTCTCCAATTTTTGAACCTTTTGGTACTTCTAAGACACTACCGTCTTTTAATGTAACTTTAACCATAATAATTTCCTCCTAATTTAAAATATAAAAAAACCCGTCCCAAATAATGGGACGAGTAACTTCGCGATTCCACCCAAATTAATATCACACAAAAGTATAATATTCACTTAGTATCATTAACGCCTAATAGCGGATTAGACCTACTAATATTCAGTCTTCAACTCAGAGGTGGTTTTCAGCAAATCTTATTCAAAAAATCTCTCAGCAAATGATTTTTCTCTCTTAGAACAGTGTCTCCTTACTCTTCCTCTTCACAGTATTTGTAATATTCTTTTATTTAATTGTATTCTAGGATTTTATACATGTCAATACAAAAATTAGTTTCTAATAAAGTTTTTCTTTAAAATATTACATGTTTTACATTCATCACAGAAATAAATCTTTTGTTCAAATACTTTTTTTATTGTCTCTAAAAGTTCTTTATTAAAGAAATACTCTGCACAATGTATTACTATTCTCTTAGGTGCCAGCGTTATAAGTCCACTAATAATTAAATCCTCCTTATTTACAGGAGCCTTATATCCAGAAATATTAACTTCTTCGCTCATTTTGTTTAATATGCTATTTCCATTTGAATCAAATATTTTGTAATTACCATCTTTATCTGCATATATATTGACTTCATCAATTTTGCATTCCTGTATATCTACAAAATATTTTAATAATTTTATGAATTCATCATACTCTTTTTCAACCATATATTTTTCTATAATTTTATCCACAATACTTTGAAAATCTTCTTCTGCTTCCTTAATTCTAAATGTTATATATCCTTCAATATTTACTTCTTCTGTCTCACTAATAAATTTTTTTATTTTATTTATTATAGAGTTTTTTCTATTTATACAATAAACTTCCGTTTCATCTTTTATTTTTCCTTCACAAAAAAATTCATCCATGCATAATCGTTTTACTTCATCTATTTCACTATCCATAAGGAAAAAATATGTTTCACTAATAAACTCATCAAGTTTTTTATCGTAAAACTCTCTTGCTAGCATCTTATAAATAAGCATACTAAAATATAAATTAAAATTTCCTATTGTTCTTTTATTAGATTCCTCATCACTACAAAATATCTTTATAAAATGAGTTTCTGCTTCCATTTCTTCAGAAATCCCTAAATTCACACCTTTTATTGCTAGATTATTTTTAATATCATCTATACCAGATATTATTTCCTCATTACTATCGTTATAAACAATGCCTTTAAGAAGCATCTTAATCACTCCTTCCATGAAATTAGCATAAAATTAGTATGTGTCTAATAAATCTGTATATTCACTATATTTAAAATAAATATCGACAAATTATAAAAAACGACTATACTATATACTAGTTAAAGGGGTGTTTATATTGAAAAAAATATTATTAGATTATAGAACAAGTAATTTAGAAAAAGAGACTTTACTAAAAAATGGATATGAACCATTATTAGTACCTAAAAATAACCTCCTATACTACTCGGTTTGTGGACATCCTGATATGCTTATTCACATTTTAGATAAAGTAAACATTCTAGTTCATAAAGATATGGATTCTTTCTTTATTTACACTCTAAAGTCACTTGGATACAATGTATTTTTAAGTGAAAACAGCATAAAATCAAAATATCCTTATGATATATTATTAAATGGTGTGCAAATTGGAAATAACTTTTTGCATAATTTAAAATATACAGATCCAAAATTGTTGACTTTTTTAGAACAGAAAAAATTTTTAGATGTTAAACAAGGTTATAGTAAATGTTCAACCGCTATAATAAGTGACACCGCTGCTATAACAAGTGATATAAAAATCTATGAGCGTTTAAAATCTGTTAACATAGATGTACTTTTAATTCCACCAAAACACATTGAACTTCCTGGATTAGATTATGGTTTTATAGGTGGTACCTGTGGCCTACTTGATAGTGCCACTATTGCTTTCTTTGGAAGCTTGAAAAAATATAAATACGGAAAAGAAGTTTTATCATTTTTAATAAAACATGATGTAAAACCAATTTTTTTAAGTGATGATCATTTAATAGATAGAGGTTCACTTTTTTGTATATAAAACAGATTTAAAAATCATTAGGTCATAATAGTGAGAAATTGCAAAGCATGGGCGAAGGGTCGCTAAAGCGAGGTGAAGGGTTTGACAGGCGCTTTGCTGGTCAAAGGTGATGGGTTTTCCGTGGGAAAAACCTACTGTTAAAATACATAGTAGAGTTGTCTCTAAATATTAAGACATACAAATTAATTATTTTTCTGACGTAGAAGGAAAAATTTCCTTAGCCTTTATGGATTTATCCATAAACACTTCACCTTTTATCCGAGCATAGCAAGGATAAAACCCATCACCTCGCCATTTGGCGACCCTTCGACTTTTAACGTGCGCAGCAATCGTTAAAACTCTTCACCAATACTTCGCACTTTCTTTATATCATGACTTTGTTAACTATTTAACAATCTCATTCTAACAAAACTTCCAACTCTGTCGATACATACATAAATTAAAAATGTTTGAATTGGTATCATTATTAAATCCTTCAAAACTCTTATACCAATTATAGTCATAAATGCTTTACCATATAAAACAGATAACCAAAATGTATCCATTCCCATATTAACAATAAAGTTGATTAATATAACTGTTACAAGTATTCTTTTTACATTTAATTGTTTCTTATAAAGCGCAAAACCATAAATTAGTCCAGTTATAAATGCACTTATTGTAAATCCAAAGAAATATGCACCTTGTGGAAATACAAGTGTACCAATTATATCAGAGATTGCTCCCACTATACCAGCTGCCATTGGTCCAAACATAACTCCAGCAAGAACTACTGTTATAAATCCAAACCCAACTTCTATGAAAGTAGTTTTTATTGATATAAATCTTCCAAGTATTATATTAAGCGCAACTAATAATGCTATATAAATATAACGTTTTGTCCTGTTCATCTAAAATCCCTCCTCTCTTTATATAAACAAAAATAATTTATCCACATAAAGAGGAGAGCCCCTCGACGTGGCAGCGGAATGCAATAATTGTATCGTAACTAAAATATAAAATTTACTAATTTTATATTTATTAAAGTTTTCGTCTAGTGGCAACTTCCCGTCCAAAACTAGCACTTAAGATATAATAATTAAATCTAACGCACAATTATCTACTCTGCCATATTTTATTATACAAATATATTTTAATACTATTTTAATAAATGTAAAGTATATTCTTATAAAACAAATAGTTGTTGCCATACTATTTATTTGAATGTATTATTTATTTAGGTATTATTTTAATACTTGGAGGTGAAACACATGTATATATCTAATGCTAAGTTTAAGTTTATATCTATATCAATCATTATTTTAATATTGTCTTTAGTTTTTTCATTTTCCAATAAAGCAAACTCTGCCCCCAAAAATGTATCAGAGAAAAAAAATGTGATTTATTTAAATAAGCTTTATAACTTAAGTGGTATAAAAATCATTGCACATAGAGCAACTTACTATAATGAACCTGAAAATTCATTAAGTGGTATAAGAAGTTGTATAAATTATAAAGTAGATTATGCAGAGATTGATGTTCAGGAAACAAAAGATGGTACTGTTATACTAATGCACGATTATAATCTAAAAAGATTAACTGGATTAAACAGAAAAGTTAGCGATTTAGACTATAATCAAATAAAAAAATTAAATATACACTCTCATGTTTTTCAGAGTTTAGGGTACGAAAAAATACCAACTCTAAACCAAGTAGTTACTTCCTCAAAGGGTAAACTAAATCTTATAATAGAAATAAAACCTTATGGAAATACAAATGATTTAACTAAAAAAGTCGTTGCCATTATGGAAAAAAATGACATAGTCAAAACCTCAATGGTTCATTCATTGAGTTATGGCATATTGTTAAATGTAAAAAGGTTAGATCGTAATATAACAACAGGCTACATTGTAACTAATCCAATAAAGAACTTGGATTTAATGAATGTAGATTTTTTTAGTATAAAACAAAATATACTAAATCCAAATCTAATTAAAACCATACACCAATCACACAAAAGAGTATTTGTTTGGACAGTAGATAGTTCATCTAATATAAAAGATGCAATTAATCTTAATGTTGATGGTGTAATAACAGATAAACCCGAAACATTAAAAAATTTACTTAATGAGAAATATAAAAAGATTAATAAAATTTAATGTATATCAAAGCAACTATTCTATTGAGTAGTTGTTTTTTATTTCACTTAAATTTTTACCATAATTACTCCAGTATAAATGTTTGCAATGTGATAAAAATAACTTCGTAGATTAGTATTATAGACGAAAAGATTGGAGGACACTTATAATGACAAAGAGATTAATTATTTTTATTCTTATTTTCTGCCTAATGCTTGAAATGTCCCTATTTCCAAAAAATATTTCAGCATTGAATTTAAATAGCGAAGAAAAGATTAT
Source organism: Clostridium acidisoli DSM 12555 (assembly GCF_900176305.1). GTDB lineage: Bacteria > Bacillota > Clostridia > Clostridiales > Clostridiaceae > Clostridium_I > Clostridium_I acidisoli. The sequence continues at coordinate 66,064 of NZ_FWXH01000003.1, read as the reverse complement.
ATATCTAACCTTTGATGACGGACCAAGTGATCCAATCACTAATAAAGTTCTTGATATATTAAAAGAAAACGATGTTAAAGCTACATTTTTCCTTATAGGGAACCAGATAAAAGGCTTAGAAGATGTAGTAACTAGAATCAACAATGATGGTCACAGTATAGGACTTCACACATACACTCATAAATTTAATAAAATTTACTCAAATAATGCCAATTTTATTATGGAAATGAAGAAATGTCAAAATGAAATAAAAAAAGTTACTAATACTACTCCAACAATTCTTAGATTTCCAGGCGGTAGTAGAAAACATTTAAGTATTAACCTACTGCAAACCCTGCATGATAAAAATCTTAAGATATATGATTGGAATATGGAAACTCTAGATGGAATAAACCCTAAACTTTCACCATATAAAATACTTAAAGCTGCCACTAATAACAAAGAAAATTTATCTACTGTTATACTACTTTTACATTGTGATTATATGCATAAAAATACATGTGTTGCTCTCCCTAACATTATAAAATATTACAAAGACCATGGCTACGTATTTAAACCTATTACCAATGATACTCCTGAATTATATTTTCCCATAAAAAAATAGAACCCAAAAATGAGTTCTATTTTGGAGGCGCCACCCAGATTTGAACTAGGGGTAAAGGTTTTGCAGGTCTTTACAACCCTAAATTACAAACTATTTTATAATACTATTGTCTTTATATCCCCCATTATTGCATCATTATTTAAAATATTTATTTTAGAATTACACTATAAACCATTAGTTTTTACTTATTTGGGACAGTTAAAAGGACAGACACTATAGAAAAAATGAGTAACTTTTAAGCTACTCATTTTTTCTATTTATTTTGTTGGTGTAAGAGTTACTTGGTTTAAACTTGCCACTGTAACTATGTCTCCATCATTTAGATCTACAGTAACCTGTTTTACGCCACCATCACCTAAAATTTCATTTGTTTTAGGCAAACCATTTGAATCATATACAACAAAATTACCACCACCATTAGCAGTTGAAGCATTATATCTACCTTTAACTATATCCTCGCCAACTGTCCAGCTTCCACTATAAATATTTACTGTTTGTGAAGATGTTGCGAAAGGTGCTGTAACTGGTTCAAAATGAGTTTTATTTATACCTTGAAGTTGTATTTGATCTCCATTTTCTATTTTAACTCTTACTTTTGCAACTCCCTGTCCATCTTGAACTCCTAAAATTTCATTAACCTTTAAATCTACACTACTAGCATTAACAGTGAAGTTTCCACTTCCGTCTAATGATGTTGCATCATATAATCCAACTGGAATATCTTTACCGCCAGTAAATGTTCCAGCTCCTAAATCTGTAGCTTTCCCTGTCACTTGTCTTTGTTTTACTGCCTGTGTAGTGCTATTATCAGCTTTAGTTGTATTAGAAGATGATGCTGCTTTAGTTGAACTTGTTGCAGTAGTACTAGTTTTATTTCCACCATTAACAGCAGATACTATTATTATTAAAACAATAATCACTGCTATACCTGTTATAATTTTGTGTTTCCCGAAGAAACTCCTTTGATCTTTTCCACAGCTCGGACATAACTTTGCTCCCTTTGCAATTTCTTTACCACACGCTTTGCAATTTGTCATTTTTGCCACTTTAAACCACCCCTAAAATTAGAATTTTCTATTATATTGTAACAAATTGTTTACAAAATGGCAATATATGAATATATTTATTGATTTTTGTAAATAATTATAAATGTAGTTTTCCAAGAGATAATTTTCCTGTGACGGGCGTGCCGAAAGGTGCGTTCTTTTTATATTAAAATAGAGTTAAAGGAGTAGCTATTAAGCTACCCCTTTTAATTATTTGTTTTCAGTTTTATTAATTATTTTTAAAAATTTAAATCCACTATAGATATACTTTTTAAAAATAAAAAACGCTAAGTTATAAACCTAGTGTTTTCCATGGCGCGAGCACGCCTGTAAGCCGAGTTCTGTATTTGAGAATACACGTATTTTTCCTTATCTATATTTATCCTAACATATCTTTAACATATTGAATTTACTGGGCTTAAGTACATTTTTACATTTTAATTTATCATATTTTTATTTGTTTTGTAGATGGTAGGAAGAATATCGGAAGCTTTATGATAATCCTTAGTTTTTTCATATTTATATCCAATAGCTGTCTATATTAGGCTTTAAATTTAAATTATTCCGCATATTCATAACTAAACAATTCTAACTTTCTTTCTATATAATTACTTACTTTTTGGTTAAGCAACTCTTTATTTTCCTTTATGCCCTCTAAATCATTTATATCTATAAATAAGTTAAAGTTATTATCCCTAACACTATCTATGATAAAGTCCTCGTTACAATTTTCAAATGTAACTCCAGTACTTCCATTTATAGCTGAATTTAAAACTTCACAAATTTTAAGATTGTTCCTGCTGCAAACCATATCCATAAATTCTTTTATATTATCCGTTATTAACCATATTTTATCTTCAATTGTTGTAATTCCATCATTACTCGTGTTTGTTTCATGTTTGAATTTTTCATATAATATAATTTTGTAATTTTCAATATACTTATATTTCATAACAAGAAGAAAAACATACACTTCTTTTAATCTGTCGTCTTCACAAAATTTTAATGAGGTGTTAAACAAGAGCAGTATATTTAAAAAAATAGAATTCATATCTCTAAGCGTTAATTTCAACTTATCAAACAACTCAATTATTTGATTTTTTAATCCTTAACTAATAGTTAATTTGTCCGTAATTAAATAATTAATATATTCATCTGTTGAAGGAAGTGGCATTTTGAAATTCAAATCAAAAAATCTTCTTAAATATCCTGTCGAATCCATATTTTGCCCATATATAGTTGCTATTGAATGACTTAAGTGTTCCATATCAATAGCTAGTACAAATGTTATGTTCTCTAAATTAAAAAGATGCTTAATTATCTCCAACGTTTCTATAGCAAAAGTAGGTCTACATCTATCTAGTTCATCTACAAAAAATATAACTTTATTTTTTTACTAATCTTGCTTATTATTTCTTTAAAGTTGTCTTTTAATTTCTTGTATTCCTTAAATTCATTATATATACCATTGTTCTTATTTATTTTTATGTATTTTTCTAATTCGTCTTTGTTATTAATATCTACAATTCCTTTTGACACGTCTTGTATGATTTCAATAATGTCGTCCGTATCTATTCCTAATTTTTTTTTTGATCAAATTTTGTGTCACATTCTTCCCCATGTATTTAAGCAATCGAATAGATGTCTTTTTTAAATCAGATATTATTTCTTCTTTTTTAGCGATATATTTAAGGTGAGTTTCTAACTCATTTAGAAGGCTAACTAATGGTTCATTCCAATCATCATTATCCCATGCATTATAATGAATTATTTCCATTTTTTCATTTCCTATTTTATCTTCTCTTATAGCTGAAATCCATTTATTTATAAATGTAGTCTTTCCTGTACACCATGGTGAATCAAGTGCTATTACTAAAGAATTGTTAAATGTATATTTATTTCCTTCTTTTATTATTTGAGTGAGATTATTTGCAAAATTTCTCCTATTCAATACATCATCATGGTCGAACGTACAATCTTTATTAAATTCATTCATATATTTGATTCATCTTCCATTATAATTGTTTCAAGTTTATTCTTTTTAAATATACAATAAGACTTACCCATATATTTAATTTTGATACTTCCACAACTTTTACAGTTCCTACTAATTTTCATAAAGTTTCACCTCATGAAACATATTCTATATATGATACAAAATTTCCTTCTTTAGCATATATTATATTTCGATTGTGTCACAATATGAGAATATTACTATTTAAAATAGTGTCTTAAAATTTAGATTTGTCATTTAATTTTAGTATAAAAATATTTAATTTTACACATAATATACTTCATATGAAAAATTAGATAAAGGAGTTTTTAAAATGAGTGTAGCAACTATGACAACAAATAAATTTCAAACATGTATTGATGAATGTAATAGGTGTTCACAAGCATGTTATGAATGTTTTAAAGCATGTCTAAATGAATCTGATGTTAATGCAAGAAAGAACTGTATAAGCATTCTTGTTGAATGTGCACAAATGTGTCAAATGTCGTCATCACTTATGTCAATGAATGGCCAATTTATAAAAGACCATTGTCAACTTTGTGCTACTACTTGTGATAAATGTGCACAAGAATGTTCAATGTTTAAAGATGAACATTGCCAAAAATGTGCACAAGAATGCCGTACATGTGCTAATGAATGTAGAAAAATGGCTGGTATTTAATACTCCACAATAAGCGGTTAGGAATATAATAAAGTACCTAACTGAGCCTGTGAAAAAAAGTCTGTAAATTAGAATTATCATTAAGGTTTTCTATGATAAAATAAAAATCATAGGAGGCTATTTATTATGGTAAGAAAAAAAGAAGTTTACAAAGTAAAACCAATGACTGAAGGAAAGAAAAATATTATTGCAATTCTTATGGATGAATACAATATTCAGTCAGCAGAAGATATTCAGGATGCTTTAAAGGATCTGCTTGGCTGTACTATACAAGAAATGATGGAAGCAGAAATGGATGATCATTGGGGCTATGAAAAATATGACCGTTCTAATGAACCAAACTATAGAAATGGAAGAAAATCCAAGAAAATTCGTAGTAAGTATGGTGAAATGGACATAGATGTTCCTCAGGATCGTCAGAGTACTTTTGAACCTCAGATAGTAAAAAAACGTCAGAAAGATATTTTAGCAATTGATGATAAGATTATTTCCATGTATGCCAAAGGCATGACAACTAGGCAGATATCAGAAACCATTGAAGATATTTATGGCTTTGAGGTAAGTGAAGGAATCATTTCTGACATTACCGACCGATTATTGCCACAAATTGAAGAATGGCAGCAACGTCCGTTAGCAGCTGTATATCCAATCGTTTTTATAGATGCTGTACATTTTTCCGTCAGGGATAATAATATCATCCGAAAACTTGCTGCATATGTTATTTTGGGTATCAATGACGCAGGAAGAAAAGAAGTATTATCCATTCAAATTGGAGAAAATGAAAGTAGTAAATACCGGCTCAGTGTTCTAAACGAACTAAAAAATCGAGGAGTAAAGGATATACTGATTCTTTGTGCTGACGGCCTTACCGGCATTAAAGAATCCATATCAGTTGCATTTCCCCATACAGAGTACCAGAGATGTATTGTTCATCATGTACGTAATACTTTAAAATATGTACCTGATAAAGACAAGAAAGTTTTTGCAAAAGACTTAAAGACAAGGCAGGAAGTCATTTTTGTGCCTATCCTACCTTCAAATTATTATCATAGAAAGTCAATTTACAGAGAAAATTTCACACCCTCTCAAAGAGACTTGGACATAGTAGAACTTCCATAACAGATGATATTTATATTCACGTCAAACCTCATATGCAAAAAGAAGCTGCCGAAATTTTTGGTAAAGCCATCAAAAAAGCAAAATGATTTCCTTAGGACAGTCCGTAAGAAAATCATCATCTAGTAATAAAAATATAAAACCCTTGGAAAGTGCGATTTCCAAGGGTTTTGTTTTGGAGGCGCCACCCAGATTTGAACTGGGGGTAAAGGTTTTGCAGACCTCTGCCTTACCACTTGGCTATAGCGCCATATGTTTGGAGCGGAAGACGAGATTCGAACTCGCGACGTTCACCTTGGCAAGGTGACGCTCTACCACTGAGCCACTCCCGCAACATAAATGGTGGCCAATCCAGGAATCGAACCAGGGACACGAGGATTTTCAGTCCTCTGCTCTACCGACTGAGCTAACTGGCCACATATGTATCAAAGAATATTGGCGACCTGGAAGGGGATCGAACCCTCGACCTCCGGCGTGACAGGCCGGCACTCTAACCATCTGAGCCACCAGGCCAATATTGGTGGGCACTACAGGGCTCGAACCTGTGACCCTCTGCTTGTAAGGCAGATGCTCTCCCAGCTGAGCTAAGCGCCCAATACCACTTTGAACACATACTATTTTATTATACAAATGATCATTTGTCAATATTTTTTATTCATATTATGCTTGATTTATTTTTTACTTTACACTATTTTCTAATAATTTTCCAATGTCTTCATGAGTAAATTCATATGATTTATTACAAAAATTACATTTCAATTCTTCATTTTTGCCTTCATTATATATTTCAGTTAAATCCTTTTTACCTATGCTTATTAAAGCTTTTTCAACTCTTTCCCTTGAACAATCACATTTATATTCAGGTGTCATTTCTCCTATTATCTTAAGATCCATATCTTCAAATATGTAATTCAAAATCTCCTCTATACTCATACCATCACTTATAAGCTTAGTTATCTGAGGTATTTCTTCTAATCTATACGTTATAAGATCTGCAGTTAATTCATTATGCCCTGGAAGCATTTGAATTATAAATCCACCTGACGCTTTAATACTTAAATCTTTATCAACAAGTACTCCAACCCCAACTGCAGATGGTACTTGCTCTGAAGCTGTAAAATAATACGCTAAATCGTCTCCAATCTCACCTGTATATATTGGAACTTGACCTACATATGGCTCTTTAAGCCCCATGTCTCTTATTACTGTAACTGAACCTTCTTTACCTATTATGCCTGATACATCTAATTTGCCTACGCTATTTAATGGCAAATCTGCAACTGGATTTCCAATATAACCTTTTACACTTGCGTCACTATGTGCTGTTACTACTACTCCCTTTGCTATTCCACCTCCATCTATTTTTAGTGTAAGTGAATCCTTTTCACTTTTAAGCATAGCTCCCATAAGTGTTCCTGCTGTAAGCATTCTTCCTAGAGCTGCTGAAGCAGTTGGAGCACACTCATGCCTTTTTACTCCATCATTTACTAGTTCAGTTGTAATAGCTGCAATTATTCTTACTTCACTATCTTTAGCTGTTGCTATAACTAATTTATCTTTCATTTATTAACCCTCCCATATCACTTGACAATATAAACTATTCTTTCAGACTTTTCATTTAATTTTTCATTAATATCGTAATTGCTTAACTTGTTTAATATTGTAAATCCACATTTAGAAAGTAATTCTTCTATTTTTAACTCTTTATATGCTCTTTCTAAGTGTTCTTCGTCAAATCTAATGTATTTTTCATCATCTTTAACAAAAAAAGTTAGATACATGTCCACAATTTCATCTTCAAAAGTGTTTTCCCATATATAAACAACGTCACCATCATCATAAGTAAATATGTTATTGCCCATAATCTGACTTAACTTATAATAAGAATTTATGTCAAATATGAATATACCATTTTCATTTAAATGCTTTTTTACAGACCTTAAATACTCCTCTACTTTCTGTTCTTCCAATATATAATTTGTAGAATCTAAGCAGCAAGTTATAAGATCAAACTTTCTATTTAAATCTAGGCAGCAAATATCTTGGTTTATCAAAGTTCCCTTAATGTTTTCTGCCCTAAGTTTTTTATCAGCTTCCATAAGCATATCATCGGATATATCTACTCCCCATACATGCTTAAATGATTTGGCGATTTCTTTCGTAAGGTTTCCCGTACCACAAGCTAAGTCTAAATAATAATTGAAATTTACATTATTATTTTTACATATATCTACGATAACCTTCGACCAAGCTTTGTAATCAAAGTCTCCCTGTATAAGTTCATCATAAATATGAGCAAAATCTTTGTAACACTCCATACTATCCCCTTAAATAAAACTTCTAAACCACAAATAACTTTAGCAGTTATATTTAGTTCCCTTTCTAATAATCTCTATTGAAAATTACAATTAAAATATTATCTATTTTTAACACTTAAGTCAACCTTCATTTAATATTATCATCTGTTTTTTGTTGAATTTCTGAATTTTTAGGTATATTAAGCTCTTTTTTTCTTCTTGTCATTATTCCACCAATTCTTCCTGTTTCCTCAGCTGTTAGTGAAGCCCAACCTAATGCATCAATCTTTTCACTAAGACCTAATTCATCTGCTATTTCATATTTTATTTTTTCTCTTACCTTTTCTAACGGACTTAATTCTTTATTTGACTTTAGCTTGGCTTTTATAACTTTTTTAAGTGGTGTTTTTCCCATGTTTGCCCCTCCAATATATATATTATTATTTATTGTTAGCATATTAAATAATAATATACATTCTTATTGGATATATATTTTTTTAGAATCAAAAAAAATGGGATATAACACCCATATATCTATATTTAAAGAAAATAACAAGTCAATATGCTGGTCTATCCTGCATCTTTGACTTGTTATTTTCCCAATGTGTCTTAGAAAAGATGGCAACTAACAAAGTGATCTTTTTCTACTTCTTTAAACTCTGGTTTTTTATCAAAACATTCTGGTTTTGCATACTTACATCTTGCTGCAAATCTACAACCTGGTTTTGGATTAATAGGACTTGGTACTTCCCCTTCTAGCTTGATTCTTTCTCTTGTCTTTTCAATCTCCGGATCAGGTATTGGAATCGCAGATAAAAGTGCCTGTGTATACGGATGAAGTGGTTTTGCATATAATGCATCACTTGTTGCAAATTCAACCATAGTACCTAAATACATAACACCAACTCTGTCGGAAATATGTTTAACCATTGATAGATCATGAGCTATAAATAAATAAGTAAGTCCCATTTCTTTCTGAAGTTTTATTAAAAGATTTACTATTTGCGCTTGTATTGAAACGTCAAGTGCAGATATTGGTTCATCACATACTATAAATTCTGGTTCTATAGCAAGAGCCCTTGCTATCCCAATTCTCTGTCTTTGTCCACCTGAAAACTCATGAGGAAATCTTGAAGCATGTTCTCTATTTAGTCCAACATGATCGAGCATTTCATATATTTTTTTTGTTCTTTCATCACCTTTATAAAGTCCATGAATGTCAATTCCTTCAGCTATTATATCTCCAACCGTCATTCTTGGATTTAACGATGCATATGGATCTTGAAAGATTATCTGAGCTTTTTTAGTAAAATCTTTTTTAGCTTTCCCTTTTAATTGATGTATGTTAACGCCTTCATAATTTACTTCTCCACCTGTGGCAGAATATAGCCCTAAAACTGTTCTTCCACAAGTTGTTTTACCACAACCTGATTCTCCAACAAGTCCAAGTGTCTCACCTTTTTTTATAACAAAGCTAACGTCATCAACAGCTTTTAGTGTAGCTCCTGGTCCTACATTGAAGTACTTTTTTAAATTTTTAACTTCAATTAAAATATCATTTGAATTATTCTCTGACATTACTTTGCACCTCCTGCTTTTAATGGTGACTCAACTTTAGGCGCCATAGGGTGTTGAAGCCAACATGAAACTGAATGTGTTTCAGATAATTTAGTTTCTTTTGGCATTTCTTCCTTACAAATTGGCATTGCATATTTACATCTTGCTGCAAAAGGACATCCAACTGGAGGTCTTAACAAATCCGGAGGAGTTCCATTTAAAGAATATAATACATCTTTATTACCTGTATCAAGTCTAGGTACTGATTGTAAAAGTGCCCATGTATATGGATGCTGAGGATTACTAAAAATTTCATCAGTTTTTCCTCTTTCAACAATTAATCCTGAGTACATAACTTGGATTCTTTGTGCAACGCTAGCTACAACACCTAAATCATGAGTTATTAATACTATTGCTGTACCAAGTTTATCTTGTAAATCCTTCATAAGATCCATAATTTGTGCTTGTATTGTAACATCTAATGCAGTTGTAGGTTCATCAGCAATTAATATGTTAGGGTCACAAGCTAAAGCTATTGCTATCATAGCTCTTTGTCGCATACCACCTGAAAATTGATGTGGATACTGATTAGCTCTTTTATCTGCATTTGGTATATTAACAATTTTAAGCATTTTTATAGCTTCTTCAAAAGCCTCTTTTGAAGAAAGTCCTCTGTGAATCATTATACTTTCAGCTATTTGTTTTCCAATTTTCATTGTAGGATTTAATGAAGTCATAGGATCTTGGAAAATCATGCTAATTTGTCCGCCTCTTAATTTTCTAAGTTCATTGTCTTCCATTTTTAAAATATCTTTACCCTTAAATAATATCTCTGAGCCTTCTTTTATATCACCAGGTGGTGTTTGTATAAGTCTCATTATTGCCTTGGATGTAACAGATTTTCCACATCCAGATTCTCCAACTATAGCAAGTGTCTCACGCTCATTTAAGTCAAAACTTACACCTCTAACAGATTGAACTTCTCCAGCATAAGTGTGGTATGAAACTTTTAAATTTTTTACCTCTAGTATTTTTGCCATTTTAAATTTCCTCCTTACTGACGTTGTTTTGGATCAAGGGCATCAGATAATCCATCACCTAATAAGTTAAATGTAAGCATTATTAAACTTATTACGAGTGAAGGCCAAAACAATTGATAAGGATAAAACATCATATTAGGAGTTGCATTGGAACATAATGCACCAAGACTAATATTAGGAGATTTAATACCTAAACCAATATAACTTAAAAATGCCTCTGCAAATATATAACTTGGAACTGCTAAAGTTACATCAACTATCATAATACCAATTACATTAGGCATTAAGTGCTTTAATATGATTCTAGATGAATTTGCACCCAAAGCTTGTGATGCTAATACGTATTCTTGTTCCTTAATAGAAAGTACTTGGCCTCTAACCATTCTAGCCATTCCAGTCCATCCAGTTAAGGTCATTCCAATAATAAGTGGTATAATTCCATTACTATTCATAACAATAATTATTATAAGTACTAATATTAGGTATGGAATACTATTTAATATTTCAACTATTCTCATTAATATATCATCAACAACACCACCAACATAACCAGAAATACCACCATACAATGCACCTACAACTAGTTCTATAAATGCACCTATAATTCCTATTATTATAGAAGTTCTAGTTCCTGCCCATGTCCTAACCCAAACATCTCTTCCTAAATCATCTGTTCCAAACCAATGTAAAGAATTTGGACTAATATTAGTAGTAGTTGGACTTACACCATTAACACCAAACGGTCTAAAAAATGGTGCAAAAATAGACATAAGTGCTATTATAACTAGGAGAACCAAAGAAAATACTGCTATTTTATTCTGCTTTAATCTTCTCCAAGCATCTTGCCAATAGGTAATATTTTTTCTGACTATTTCGTCGGAATTGTTATTTTCGCATCCAATGATTTTAAATTTTTCCTTTGAAAGTTCTGCCATTTTTTCTCCTCCTATTTTTTGCCACCGCTAAGTCTTATTCTAGGATCAATAAATCCATATAGAACGTCTACAACGAATACTGATATTATATATAAGATTGCGACAAAAATTGTTGTTCCCAATATAACTGGGTAATCCCTGTCTGAAACGCAACTTACAAAATATCTTCCTATTCCAGGTATTGAAAAAATAACTTCAATTACAAATGTTCCAGTAAATATCATTGCTATTTGTGGTCCAAGCATTGTAATTGCTGGCATAATTGCATTTCTTAAAACATGTTTATAAACTAAAGCTACTTTTGAAACTCCTTTTGCTTCTGCTGTCATAATATAATCTTGTCCAATTACTTCTATACAATTACTTCTCATAAATCTAGCATAAACTGCTATTGTACCTAAAGCCATAGAAAGGGCTGGTAATATTGTGTATTTAAATCCTCCCCATCCTGATGTAGGGAATACAGAAAATTTAACCGTGAAAAAATACTGTAGTAAAGCTGCTAAAACAAACGATGGTATGGCTATACCTAATATTGCTATAAACATGACTGTATAATCCTGCCATTGATTTTTTTTAAAGGCAGCTACAATTCCAAGAATAATTCCTAAAGCAAAACCCAATATTAAGGCTTCTCCTCCAAGTTCACCTGAAACTGGTGCTCTTTGTGCTATTATACTATTTACAGTAAGCCCTGGGTATTGATATGATTCTCCTAAATCTCCATGAAGAACTAAATTTTCCATAAACAATACATATTGTGTTGTTATTGGTTTATCCAGACCGTATTTTTTATTTATATTTTTTACTGTCTGTGCTGGTAATTTCTTAGGACTCGCAAATGGATTACCAGGTATAGAGTGCATCATAAAAAAGGTTGCTGTAATAACAATAAATATGGTTATTATCATGTATGCAAATCTTTTCAGCACAAATCTCAGCATTGTTATCCCTCCAAAAGTATATTAAAATATTATTACGGCAGAGAAAAACTCTGCCGCTTAATTGTTTTTACTAGAAATTTACTTACTTGCTTTACCAGAAATATATGCATATTTGATTTCTGCTCCAGAAGCAAATGGTAATCGTTGAATTCCTTTTACATAGTTGTAAGTGAAACTACTTGATGATTGATGATAAGTAGTAGCAAATGGTACATCATCAACTAAAAGTATTTTTTCTGCTTTTTGGAAATCTTCAATTCTCTTTGATTCATCTTTTTGAGTTTTAGCATCTTCAATTAAAGCATCGTAGTCTTTGTTTGAATAAGCGTTAGTTTGTGATGTTGCAGAAGTTTCCCACATATCCATAAATGTCATAGGATCGTTGTAGTCAGCTGACCAGAATTCACCACTTTGCATTTCGAAGTTTAAAGTACTTTGATCTTGCAAAAATTGTTTCCATTCTTCATAATTTACTTTAACATTTACACCAATTTTGTTCTTAAGTTCTGATATTAACAGATCTCCCTCTTTTTTAGCTACAGCATCAGTACCTGCTTCTGTATCAACAATTGTAACTTTTGATGGATCTGGATCCATTCCTAATTCTTTTAAACCTTCACTAAATAATTGTTTTGGATCACCTTTTAATTCGCTTAATGGAGATTTAACTTTGTCTCTATAGAAATCACTACCAGCCTGAACGTCTGTTGGTATATAATCATTAGCAGGTGTACCTATTCCACCACCAACAATGTTAAGATATTCTTTTCTATCTAATGATAATGCTATGGCTTTTCTTATTTTATCATTTGTCATTAATTTATTTTTATCTTTAAAATTAAATGCAAGATATCCAGTTGTAGGTAATGGTGAAGTTTTATGAACTAAGCTGCTGTTTTTAGAGAACTTATCGTTCCATTCTTTTGAAATAACAGTTGTTGCATCAATTTCACCACTTTGAAGTGCATTCATAACTGCATTGTTATCAGCCATAAAATCAAAAGTAACTTTATCTAATTTAACATCTTTTTTATCCCAATAATTTTCATTTTTTACCATTTCAATTTTACTTCCACTTTCCATTGAAGTTATTTTGAAAGGTCCATTAAATACTAACGAATCAGCTGTAGAACCATATTTAGCTCCTGCTTTTTCAACAATGTCCTGTCTTAATGGAATAAAGAACTTAAAGTTCAATAATTTTTCAAAATATGCACAAGGATGTGACAATGTTATAACAAGTGTACTTGCATCTGGTGCAGTTACTCCTAATTGATCAGTAGGAAGTTTACCACTGTTTACATCGTCAGCATTTTTTATACCGATACCTTGAAGTAAATACGCATATTCTGATGCTGTATTTGGATCAAGTGCCCTTCTTAATGCATAAACATATTGATCAGCAGTAACATCTTTTCCATCTGACCATTTGCTTTTTCTTAATTTAAATGTCCATGTAAGGCCATCTGGTGATGTCTGCCAACTTTCCGCACCTGCTGGTACAACAGTTTCCTTACCATTTTTGATTTCATCTCTTCCAAGAGCTTCCATGCTTTCTTGAAGAACATAAGATGAATACATATCTGTTCCTTTTGATGAATCAAGAGTTTTAACATCTGATGCTGGAATTGGAAGCGTTAAGTGCTGATCCTTGTCCAGTGTAGTTGAACTACTACTTGTACTTGAAGAACTTCCACAGCCAGCAAGTGCTATTGTTGAGATTACTGCTGCTGAAAGCAATACTGTTAATAATTTTTTGCTTTTCATTAGATTTCCCCCTTAAAATTTGTTTATAAATGTAAAAGTCAGATTACTAGCATTATAAATCCAACTGTATTACCGTAATGAAAAAATAGTATTTTTACAATATTTTGTTATAACTCTTTTTTTATTAACTAATATATGTATTCTTTAATAATATCCAAAATTGCTTTGGTTTTTCATACCAAATTCATTTTTTACATGTTATCATAAATAATAAAACAGTGTCAATTCTAGATTTGACCATTAAGTACAACTCTTCTTCATTTTTTAACGCTTTTTAGTATATATTCTTCATTTTTTAACGTTTTAATAATTTTATCGTTTATATTTTTTATATTGCTTAAGATATACCAAATATATTTTCACAACCTTTAAATTCTGTTTATTTTAATATATTATATCACTCTATACTTAGAAATATCATATATATTATTTAAATTTATTCATTTTTTATATACTTAATATGAATTAAGCAATTTTATCCAAGCCAAATAATTTATTAAAATTAATAATTGTATTTACTCCCCTAAAAAACTATACACTTATATATGATAAAGTTATATAATAAACTGTAACAATTTATATATGAGGAGGATTCTATGAGTATTTTTACAGGAAGCGCAGTTGCAATTATAACGCCTTTCACTAATTATGGTGTTGATTTTAGAAAACTTGAGGAATTAATTGAATGGCACATAGAGAAAAATACAGATGCAATAGTAATATGTGGAACTACCGGCGAAGCTTCAACTATGACTACTGATGAAAAAAAAGAAACAATAAAGTTTACAGTAGAAAAGGTTAACAAAAGGATTCCAGTTATAGCTGGCACAGGTAATAACAACACATTAGCAAGTATACAGATGAGTAAATGGGCTGAAGATATTGGAGTTGATGGCGTTTTAATAATAACTCCTTACTATAATAAAACCACACAAAAAGGGTTAATAGAACATTTCAAAGCAATAAATGATTCACTTAATATCCCAATTATACTCTATAATGTTCCTGGAAGAACAGGTATGAATATAAATCCTGAAACTTTACTTGCACTTAGTCCACTAAAAAATATTATAGCTATTAAGGAAGCTAGTGGTAATCTAAGTCAAATATTAAAAATGAAATCTATTTGTAAAAATAGATTTGATATTTATTCTGGAAACGATGACCAAATTGTACCCATTCTTTCTATTGGAGGAAAAGGTGTAATATCCGTTTTGGCTAATATAATGCCATATGAAGTCCATGAAATGGCAACTTCATATCTTAAGGGTGATATTGAAAAAGCTCTAAAATTGCAATTAGAAACTTTTTTTATTACAAATGCTTTATTTATAGAAACAAATCCTATTCCGGTCAAAACCGCAATGAATCTACTTGGTATGGAAGTTGGATCATTAAGACTTCCGCTTTGTACAATGGATGAAAAAAATCTTAAAATTTTAAAGTCATCACTTATTAACTATGGATATGAACTTAAGGAGGAATAATATTATGATTAAAGTTTTATTAATTGGATGTTCTGGAAAAATGGGTAAGATGATTTATTCATCTTCTGAAAAATTAGATACTATAGAAATATCAGCTGGCATAGATAGAAAATCTGATGCAATTTCAAAATTTCCCATTTTCACCAATATAAACGAATGCACAATACCAGTAGATGTTATATTGGATTTTTCAAGACCAGATTCTTTAGATGGAATATTAGAATTTGCAGCTTCAAAAAAAATTCCAGTTGTTCTTTGCACAACCGGTTATTCAGAGGATCAAATTAAAAGCATTAAACTTTTTAGTGAAAAAAATCCAATATTTCGTTCAGCAAATATGTCTATCGGAATTAATGTTATTAACAACATACTTAAAAATATAAGTTCACTGCTTTATGAAGATTTTGATATTGAAATTATTGAAAAACACCACAATCAAAAAGTTGATGCTCCTAGTGGAACAGCACTTTTACTTGGTGATACAATAAAAGACTCTATAAATGAAAACACACAATATGTACATGGAAGAAACGGTAATCATAAGAGAGAACATTCTGAAATTGGTGTACACGCAATAAGAGGCGGTACTATTGTTGGTGAACATGAAATAATTTTTGCAGGAGAAGGAGAAATAATAGAACTCAAGCATACTGCACTTTCTAGAGAAGTTTTTGCTGTTGGTGCCTTGAAGGCTTGCGTATTTATGGCAAAACAAAAACCTGGTTTATATAATATGGATAATGTATTGAACTTGTAATGTTTATTTCTTAATATAAAGAAATTACGAAGTACCTGGTTAAAGATTTTTACTCTTCTACGTGAGTAAAAAGGTGAAAGATTGCCAGAGTGGCAAAATGGAGGAATTAACGGTAATGCCGTTAATGGTGAGAGAATTCGCTTGCAGCAAAAGGTCTATGATGATTTTTCTATGCTATGCATGCGAAAAATCTTTGAACTTAAAATATATAATCTAAAGTATATTGACATTCATTTTTGACCGAAGGTCATGTATCTCGAACTTAAATTTTGTGTAGCAGTAAAAACTTAAGTAGATATCTGTTTCCATAATATCTATCTTTAGCTATGATAAAATTCTTTAGTCTTTACTTCGCAATATATAACTATTACGCAATAAAAAGAGATCTTCTATTAAATAGGAGATCTCTTTTTATTAATTAATTATTTTTGAACATATGCATTTGTGAAATATACAGTATCCATAGGTGTTCTGTATACGCCCTTAACATAATCTTTCATACAAGAAATTACATTGTATTCATATAAAGGTATTATAGGCATATCAGTCATTAATATATCTTCTGCATCATGCATTTCTTTAAATCTCTTTGTAGCATTTGTTTCAGCTTTAGCTTCTTCTATAAGTTTATCATATGCTTTATTACTATAACCAGCTGTGTTGTTTCCACCACCAGTTACCCACATATCTAAGAATGTCATTGGATCAACATAATCTGCACTCCAACCATTTCTAGCCATTCCAGTATATGTGTGTTTACTTGTTTCATCTAATTGAACTTTTCTTTCAACACTTCTAAGTGTAATATTAATGTTTAAGTTTTTCTTAAGCATAGCTTGAATTGCTTCTGCAACACTTTGATGACCTTCACCATTGTTGTATATTAACTCTATACTTGGGAAGTTGTTACCATCTGCATAACCAGCATCTGCTAATAATTGTTTAGCTTTCTTTACATCAGCTGTAGCACTATAATACTTCTTTTGTTTAAAGTCTTTTCCATCTGGTCCAATTATACCACTAGGTACAAAAGTAGTAGAAGGAATCTGACCAGCTTTTGTTACATTCTTAACTAAAGATGTTCTGTCAATTGCTAATGAAATTGCTTGCCTTACCTTAACATTGTCCATAGCTTTTGCAACAGCTGGATCAACTTTAGCTGTTGGATCTAAGTTAAAGCTATAATAGTATGTTCCAATATTAACATAAGATTTAGCTTTTCCACTCTTTAAAAGTGAAGGAATTTGTTCTGTTGGTGGTGCATCGATGATGTCAACTTGACCTGATTGATATGCTGACATATAACTTGTTTCATCATCCAAAACTGTGTAAGTTAACTTATCAAGTTTAACAGCAGATTTATTCCAATAGTTTGGATTTTTTACAAATTCTAATTTATCTTTTTGTTTCCAATCTACCATTTTGAAAGCACCATTAGAAACATAAGTTGGTCCATTTATTGCCCAATCCTTTGGATGAGCATCAATAACATCTTTTCTTAATGGCATGTAAGTTTGGAAGGCCATTAATGACAAGAAGTATGGTGTTGGATTTTCAAGTTCAACATCAAGAGTATAATCGTCAGTTGCTTTTACTCCAACTTGATCAGCTGTAGCTGCTGCAACACCAGGAGTTTTTTGATCAGCAGGTAATGAACTTTCATTATATCCTTGAGCATTTTTTAAATAATAAAGTTGGTATGCATAATCTGATGCAGTCTCTGGAGCTAATGCTCTTTTCCAAGCATATTCAAAATCTTTTGCAGTTACTGGTTTACCATCTGACCATTTAGCATCTTTTCTTAAATGGAATACATAATGTTTACCATCAGCTGATATAGTCCAGCTTTTTGCAACACCTGGATGTGGTTTATTATTGGCATCAACATCTGTAAGACCTTCAAAAGCATTTGCAATTACAGTTGCGCCCTCTACAGAACTGTTTAGTCCTGGATCAATAGTTTTAGGATTTGCACCTAAATTATACTTTATAATTTGTGCTGACTTGCTAGTTGTACTGCTACTGCTGCTGCTTCCGCAACCACTTAATAGTGAACCAGCTACTAAAGTAGCTATTGCAATAGAAAGCATTTTTGATTTTTTGCTTTTTAACATTAAGAGTCCCCCTTATATTTATATATATTTTATATTTTTAACAAACTTTATGTTTATAAAGTTCATTAATTAGCAATTTAATATAGATGACATGCAACCTTGTGTTCTCCCCCCATGTCCTTGAGTTCAGGTTGAACTTCACTACATATAGGTTTAGCATATCTACACCTATTCCTAAATCTGCAGCCTGGTGGTGGATCTATTGGTGATGGTATTTCACCTTCAAGCATTATTCTCTTATTCTCTGCTGCCATATCTGGATCTGGAACTGGTATAGCTGAAAGAAGAGCTTTAGTATATGGATGAAGCGGATTTTTATAAAGCTCATTGCTTTCTGCTATTTCAACTAATTTTCCAAGATACATAACACCTATTTTGTTTGATATATGTTTTACCATAGACAAATCATGTGCTATAAACAAATAAGTAAGCCCTAAATCGTCTTGTAAATCTTCAAGCATATTTACAACTTGAGCTTGTATTGATACATCAAGGGCTGAAATTGGCTCATCACAAACAATAAATTGTGGCTGAACAGCAAGTGCCCTTGCAATACCAATTCTTTGTCTTTGTCCACCTGAGAATTCATGTGGATATCTACTTGCATGATCAGGATTTAATCCTACCCTATTTAATAGATACTGTACTCTTTCAAGTTTTTCATTTTTATTCATAAGTTTATGAATCTCTATTGGTTCAGCTATTATATCCCCAACTGTCATTCTGGAATTCAATGATGCATATGGATCTTGAAATATCATTTGCATCTTTCTTCTGTATGGAAGCATATCTTTAGGGCTTAGTTTAGCTATATCTTTTCCATCATATATAATTTCACCTGCTGTAGGTTCATAAAGCTTTAATAACGTTCTACCTGTGGTTGTTTTACCACATCCAGATTCTCCAACAAGTCCTAATGTTTCACCTTTTTTTATGCTAAAAGACACATCATCTACTGCTTTTACATAACTTGTATTTTTTGAAAAAATCCCTTTATTAATATTAAAAAATTTAGATAGATTTTTTACTTCAATTAGTGTATCCTTTTTTTCCATTAACTATCCCTCCTAACATAAGTGTGTTCAACTTTTGGTGCATCAGGATGGTTAAGCCAGCAAGCAGAATAATGTCCTTCATTTATCTTATAATTTTCAGGTCTATTCTCTAAGCATATTTTCATAGTATGCTCACATCTAGCTGCAAATGGGCAACCTGCTGGTGGCTTTAATAAGTCTGGTGGTGTTCCTTCAATTGGCTTAAGTCTTTCTTTTATATCCAATTTTGGATTTGGAATACTTTTCAAAAGTCCCCATGTATATGGGTGATTTGAATTGTAAAATATATCTCTTGCTGTTCCACTTTCAACTACAATTCCACCATACATAACATTTATTCTTGTACATACGTCTGCAACTACACCTAAATCATGTGTTATAAGTATAATTGACATATTTAATTTTTCCTTTAAATCTTTCATAAGTTCTAATATTTGTGCTTGAATTGTAACATCTAATGCTGTTGTTGGTTCATCTGCAATTAATAGCTTAGGCTCGCAAATTAATGCCATAGCTATCATAACTCTTTGTCGCATTCCACCAGAAAATTCGTGTGGATACTGCTTTATTCTCTTTTCTGGACTAGGTATACCAACAAGCCCTAACATTTCAACAACCTTTTTTCTTGCTTCACTTTTATTCATATTTTTGTGCTTAATTAATGGTTCACTAAGTTGATCCCCAATTGTCAATACAGGATTTAATGAAGTCATAGGGTCTTGAAATATCATTCCTATATCATTTCCCCTAATTTTTTCCATGTCCTTTTCTGAAAGCTTAGCTAGGTCTTTTCCTTCAAAAAGAATTTCTCCTTCTTTTATGTCACCATTGCTATCAAGTAAACGCATAAGAGTCATCATAGTGATACTTTTTCCACTTCCAGATTCACCAACGATTCCTATTGCTTCACCTTTATATAAATCTATCGTAACACCTCGTACAGCTTGAACTTCTCCAACATGTGTATGAAACGATGTGTGTATATTATTAATTTGGAGTAGCTTTTCCATATTAATCCTCCTATTTTCTCATTTTTGGGTCTAGTGCATATGTTAGACCATCACCTAAAACATTAAATGCAAACATTGTTAAAGAAATTGCTAAAGATGGAAACAATAGCTGATAAGGATACAGCTGATATCCTCCTAATGAATCCGATGCTAAACTTCCCCATGATGCAAGTGGTGGTGCAATTCCTAGACCAATAAAACTTAAAAATGCTTCTTGGAATATTGCATCTGGAATGGAAAGCGTAAGTGTAACAATTATTTGTCCCATGCAATTTGGTATAAGGTGCTTTAAAATTATTCTTAGTGGTGATGCCCCTATTGTTTTTGCTGCAAGAACAAATTCTTGTTCCTTAAGCGACATAATCTGCCCTCTAACAATTCTCGCCATAGTAATCCAAAATGAAATTGTAAGTGCTATTATTATACTTTTTAGTCCAGGTCCTAAAACAACCATTATTAATATAACATATATTGTCATTGGTATAGCATATATAGCTTCAACGATTCTCATCATTATGTTATCCACGACTCCGCCAAAATATCCTGAAATACCTCCATATAATACTCCTATGAAAATACTTAATATACTTGCAACAAGTCCTATAGTAAGAGATATTCTAGCTCCTACTAGAACTCTTACAAATAAATCTCTACCAAATTTATCTGTTCCAAACCAATGTGCTCCACTTGGTCCTAAATCAGCCACTGATAAATCTTGCGCTGTATAATCATATTTTGATATCATAGGAACAAATATTGCCGCTAATGAAATTAAAATTATAAATATCAATCCAGCCATAGCCAGTTTATTTTTTCTAATTCTTCCCCATACATCCT
Organism: Clostridium acidisoli DSM 12555; assembly: GCF_900176305.1. Classification (GTDB taxonomy): domain Bacteria; phylum Bacillota; class Clostridia; order Clostridiales; family Clostridiaceae; genus Clostridium_I; species Clostridium_I acidisoli. The sequence continues at coordinate 44,823 of NZ_FWXH01000003.1, read as the reverse complement.
GCCAATAACTTAAGCTAGGTCTAATAACCTTATTGGCATCTTTTTCCTCTTTGGGAACAAATTCAAACATATCTTTAGAAAATTGCATCTGTCTTCCTCCTAATCTTCTAGTTTAATTCTTGGATCAACGACTACATATAATAAATCTACTATAAGGTTTGCAACTATTAAAAAGGCACAGAAAAACACGGTTACACCTAATGTAGTTGTATAGTCTCTATTCGATATGCTTTGCACAAATTCTCTTCCTATTCCAGGAATTCCAAATACAGTTTCAATTACGAAACTTCCAGTAAGTACTCCAGCTGTTATTGGTCCAAGATATGTTATCAAAGGTATTAACGAATTTCTAAGTGCATGTTTTAAAATAATTTTTCTCTTTGATAAACCTTTTGCCCTAGCAACTCTAATATAATCTTGTCTTACAACCTCAACCAAACTTGAACGTACAAGTCTTGAAATGAATGCCATATAGTAAAGTCCAAGTGCAATTGCAGGCATTACATAATTGGAAGGCAAGTCCAATCCAACTGCAGGAAGCACACCAAGTTTTACTGCAAAAACATATATTAAAATAGGAGCTAAAATCATACTGGGCACAGCAACACCAATGGTAGATATTATCATACAAAGATTATCCAAAAATTTTCCTTGTTTAAGTGCTGCAATTATTCCAAGTATCAACCCAATTATAAGCGAAAATAATATTGCACAAATTCCAACTTTTAATGAAGCCGGAAATGAATTTCCAATAACTTGATTAACAGTAAGTCCTTCTGTAGTCATAGAAGGTCCTAAATCCCCATGTAATAATCCAACTAAATATGTCTCATATTGTCCACCTAAAGACTTATCCAGTCCAAACTTTACTTTTAAGTTTTGTTCAACAGCTGGCGGCAACTTTCTATCTGTTGTGAAAGGACCACCTGGAATAGCATGCATTAAAAAAAATGTTATCGTTATTACAAACCAAATCGTAATAATACTTGAAACTAATCTTTTTAAAATATACTTAAGCATTTTTTCCCCTCCGGTATTTGTGTTATTTTGTCTTAATAAGATTATATTTATGAAATTAAGTTTTTATTAATTCATTTTGTATTTTAGATGATTTTATTTAATCTTGTAATACTTACTCAAAAAATTTAATTTAGTCATTCATATAATCACTGATAATGTTAAAATATTAGCACATGATTTTCACATTGTCAACGTGGTTTTATTTAACATTCAAGCCATTTTATTATGAATATATATATAAATATATAAAATTCATTATTAATTTATCACCTGTATATCTAGTAGAATTTGTGTCGTTTATTGTCGAATTATAGTATTTTAAACATTAAATTTTTTTATATAATGTATTTTTATTGCGTCTACATCAATATTACTGTATTTTTACAAATATATTATTGTATTTTTATTCATTTTTTTAGTATTTATAATAATATATTAATAAATAAATAAAAATATAGCTATTTTTTTAACGTTTTATTATTAATTTTCTTATGTTGATTTTAATTTAGCACTAATACAAAGAAAAAGTTATAAATTTCAAAATAAATTAGCCTTGTTTAATTATATAAACAAGGCTAATTTATTTTGAAAATATTTATTTAAGTTCTTTCTCTATCCTATTAAAAGCTTCCTCTAATACCTCTAAACTACATGCATATGATATCCTCATATGTCCTTCCCCTGCTTTTCCAAAAGCACTGCCTGGAACAATAGCAACTTTTGCATTGTTAAGTAACCTGTCGCAAAACTCTTCACTATTTTTAGAAAAATTATTTATTGAAGGAAATATATAAAAAGCACCTTTAGGTAAATTAACCTGAAACCCCATGTTTTCTAGTCTCTTAAATGCATAATCCCTTCTTCTAATAAATTCATTTTTCATATATTCTACATCATTAGAACAACTTTTCAGAGCTTCTAAAGCCCCATATTGTACTATTGAAGGTGCACATGACACATTGTATTGATGTACTTTTATAATTGAATCCAAATATGTTCTTACAGCACAAACATATCCTATTCTAAGTCCTGTCATAGAAAACATTTTTGAAAACCCACTAACCAATACAACTTTATCCTTTATCTCTTCACACTGAGCTAAAGAATAGTATTCATCTTCAAAACAAAGTGAACTATACATTTCATCTGTTATAACAATTATGTCTTCATTTTTTATAATTTCATATAATTTATTTCTATCATTTTCACTAAGCACAGCACCGGTTGGATTACAAGGATATGACATAACTAGAAGTTTTGGTTTTTCCTTGTTTATAGCCTCTGTAATACTTTCAAAATCAATTGAAAAATTGTCATTAAGCTTATAATTTATTACTTTTCCACCAAGAAGCTTAATACAACTTTCATATGCAGGATAAGCCGGCGTTGGAAGTAGTACTTTGTCACCACTATTTACAAACGTAGTAAATACATCCATTAATCCTTCACTACCACCAACTGTTATACATATCTCATCAGCATTATAATTTATTTTTTGTTTTTGTAAAAAATCACTAATCTCATTTCTTAATTCAAATATACCTTCATTTGAAGTATATCCTGTTTTATTAGTATTTATTGCTTTTATAATAGCCTCTTTAGCCTTTAAAGGTACTGGAAAATCTGGTTGCCCTAAAGTAAGTGAAATTGCTCCTTCAATCTTAGAAACCTTATTATAAAACTTTCTAATACCTGACAACTCAATACTCTGTACATTTCTAGCTATTTTGTTTTCTCCCATCCATTTCACCTCAATATGTTTTATAAAAATAATATTAGTCCCTTGAACAATTACTGTTTTTAATTTATTCAATAAACTAAATATATATTATTTCACAAATTTTATCAAATCATCCTGCAATGCATTTTATAAAACTTTCTCTTTTAATTATTTTAATAATTTAATATAATAAACTAGTACAGAGACTAATGTTTTACTTTATTATTTAATTTATAAGCGATGCTTGCTTTACAACAAAACTTTAGGAGGAATTTTAAATGAGTTACGATTTAACTGATCCATATGAAATCGCAAGATATATCAAAGAAGCAAAAAAATCTACACCTGTTAAGGTCTATGTAGACGGTGACTTAGCCAATATTTCAAATGAAAATATAGAAATTTATGGTGCTCAAAATTTTTATGTATTGTTTGGAGAAAGTTCTTTAGTATCAGAATTTATCCTTGCTAATAAAGATAAAATACAGAAATTCAGATTAGAACAAGATAGAAGAAATTCAGCTATTCCACTTTTAGATATTACAGCTATAGATGCTAGAATAGAACCCGGTGCAATCATTAGAGACAAAGTATCAATAGCAAAAAATGCTGTAATAATGATGGGCGCGGTAATAAACATAGGAGCTGAGATTGGTGAGGCTTCAATGATAGACATGAATGCAGTAGTCGGAGCACGAGGTAAGATTGGTGCAAGAGTTCATCTTGGCGCTGGGGCAGTTGTTGCTGGTGTTCTTGAGCCTCCAAGCAAATCACCTTGTGAAATTGGTGATGATGTATTAATTGGTGCAAACTCTGTTATTTTAGAAGGTGTTAAAATAGGTAACGGCGCAGTTGTTGCCGCTGGTTCAGTTGTAGTAGAAGATGTACCAAGCAATGTTGTTGTTGCAGGTACCCCCGCAGTAATAATAAAAACTGTTGATGATAAAACAAAAGATAAAACAAAATTAATGGATGACTTAAGAAAGTAATAATTTTACATTTACATTAAAATGCATCAATACCAAATTATAAGTGGCAAGCCTCTATGTTTGGATGATAAAAATCATTACAACCATAGAACTTGTCACTATTAATTGGCAATTATAAATTGTCGTTTTTTTAGTTTTTACATGGCACTTTTAGTTACAGGACTCATTTTATAGTCCTCTTCATTAAAATTTTCATCTACATGTATTACATCATTTTCTGCGTCTTTATTTACCTTCTCCATTTTAGAAATTGAAACCTCATATGCTATTTTTTTCAAAACCTCTTCCTCTGAAATTTTCTTTTGATATTCCCTACTTTGTAATCTACCCCATATTCTTATATTATCACCAACTTTAAGTGTTTCAGAAAATCTTGAATTTCTTCCCCATGCAATAGTTGGTATGTAGTCTGACTTATTGTAAGCTCTATTAACAGCCAAAAGCATATCAGCTATTTCTCTTCCAAATGGAGTAGTTCTATATATGGGTTTTTTACATATAAATCCATCTAGATATATTTGATTTGGATTTTTGCTTCTTTCAATACGTGGTTCAATATTTCTTGCAAACACAGTTAAAATTAGCCTGTTTCCTCCATCTACAAACTTATTATAAGACCTTAGCTGACCTTCAACAATTAGTTCTTTTCCTTCACTTAAATCCATTCCGTTTATGAGTCTTTCAGATACGGTAACAAAAAGTTTATCTTTAGTATCACTTAATCTTTGAACATCCAAGTTAAATGTATAAAATCCTTCTCCATACATTTCATGGCTAAATTTAAGACTAGAAGATATCTTCCCCTCTAAATAAAGCTTATTATTTAACATTAAACTGTCCATCATAATCCCCTCTCCCTTAGTTTTATAGACATATTTATAAATATTATTAATGTTATAAAATTATAACTAATTCTAAAATAAATCGTTATTTAAATTATAACATTTAACATAAAATATAAATAATTACCTTTTAATTTTACCACGTATTTCCATTATAATATATTTTTTACTCAAATTTCAATAGCTTATTTTTGTATTTGTGTTCCATTCTCATCTACAATATAATTATTTTTATAGATTAAATCAGATATTTTTACAAAAGTATAACCTTGCTGCTTTAGTTTAGTTATAATTAAATCTAAAGTTTCAGGTGTATACCTCCCTGAATTGTGAAATAAAATTATGGAACCATTTTTAGCTTTTTTCATAACTCTTTTATATTCAATACCTTGTCCATCATTTCTCCAATCAATGCTATCAACATCCCATTGAATACATTTATGATTTGTGCTTTCAACTATTTTAACGCTTCTGTCATCATAGGTTCCTTCAGGGAATCTAAACAAATTAGTTTTTATTCCTGTAACTCCCATTATTTTTGCATCTGAAGATTCTACATCCTTTATAATTTCTTCCTTTGAAAGTTTTGTAAAATCCTTATGACTATCAGAATGATTTCCAATTTCATTTCCTTGACTTTCAATGAGTTTTCCATCTTCAGGATTTTGCTCTATCCACTTACCAATAACAAAGAATGTTGCCTTAACATCTTGCTTCTTAAGTACATCTAAAATTTTTTTAGTATTATCGTATCCCCAGCTTGTATCAAAAGATATAGCAATTTTTTTTTCATTTGTTTTAACAGAATAAATTGGAATTGATTTTTGTTTATAGATAGAAGTGTCTTTTGCAGTTTTTCCTGCTATAACAAGTGCTATTGTAATAAATAACAATACCAATACACCTATTACAATTTTCTTTATTAAACTACGCCTTATTATGATAACGTGCATTAATTTACCTCCAATATTAAATTTTCTTATTTTATCTATATTCGCCGTAAAGACAACTTTATTACTTCAAAAATATTTTAGAACACTAATTTGTTTATATATTTTTTTGTGATATAATATATTATAATTCTTATAACAAGGGGGAAAAGAAGATGTTTGAAGACACTTTAGAACTAGCTGAAAACAAACTTCTTTTATTATATATATTAGAATCAATTAAACTGCCAGTGTCTAAAAATCAAATTACGGAAATTGTGCTTAAAAACAATTTTTTGAATTATTTTACGCTTCAACAATATATATCAGAACTTATTACAGCAGGTTTTATTGAATACATGGAGGTAAGTGGGAAAAACAGGCTTACTGTTACTTCTAAAGGTCACAAAGTTTTGGGCATGTTTTTAAATAGACTATCTGAGAACAAAACGAAAGTTGTAGATTCATACATTGAAGAAAATATAAACAAAATAAGACAAGAAATAGATCTCACTGCCGACTACACTATTGCTAGTAATAATAGTTTTACTGTTAATTTAAAAGCTATGGAAAATGGTATTACGTTAATAGATTTAAAATTAAATGTTGTCTCCAATAAGCAAGCTAGGGATATTTGTACAAAGTGGAAAACTAATTCTTCTGAATTATATAATGAAATAATTAATGTATTAGTAAACAGCTAGGAGAGGAGCATACCGCTGGGCTCTCTCCCAACTTTCAAAACTTTCTTATTTTTCTTTAATAAGTCCACACAAAATAGTATATTATTATAACTATCTCCCACATACATATTTCCTCTATATGTTAATATTCCTTTAGGCATACCACCTATTTCAATTCTGTCTAGTTCTATACATTTGTTTAAATCTACTATACTAACAGTTCCATCTCCAAAATTTGTAACAAAACATAAATTTTGATTTATACACATGTCAACAGGTGTATTCCCAACTGAAATTCTATATAAAACTCTTAAATCCTTAGAAGACAATATACTTATACTTCCACATTGATCTGATCCTATATTACTTTCACAAATAAAAATATTGTTTCCATCTATACCGAAAAGAGCCTTTGTTGGATAATTTCCCACTCTAATTTGCCTTATGTTTTCATTTCTATCATAATTAGCCATAGTAATACTATCATTATTCATATTAGCTGTTATAATCAACTGTTTGGCTTTATATAAATCAATGCTATATGGCATCTCTCCACAAGAAATTTGTTCTTCTATCTGTTCTTTTGCAATATTGTATTTTATAATTTTATTTGAATCACTACATACAACAAAAGCTTTATCACCACATACTTTTACATCATTACAATTCATGCCTATAAAAAAATTATTTTCAATCTCTCCTTTATTCATATCAACAATTGAAATTGAATTGCTATATTTGTTTACCACCAATAGTTTATTTTTATATGTGCATATGTTACATGGGCCAACTTTATCTAAGTTAGAGTTATTTAAGTTTATTCTATCCGCTTCCATAAACATATCTAAATCTATTATAGATATGCTATCAGAATAAGTGTTGCATACAAATAAATTATTTTTCAAACTACCTCCCTCCCCTCCACATTATAATATGAACAATGTCATCATTGTGCCATTATCTTATTGACATTATATAATTTTTTGATATAGTAAATTATATGTTATATTTGAGAGGTGGTACTAAAGATATGTATACTTATGAACCAAAGGGCGTTTGCTCAAGAAAAATAGATTTTGATATCAAAGATAATAAAATTGTCAATGTTTCTTTTTTAGGTGGTTGTAATGGAAATCTTCAAGCTATTTCTAGACTAGTAGAAGGTTTGAGTGTTGATGCTGCCATTGAACGTTTAAAAGGTATTGATTGTGGTGGAAGAGGAACCTCCTGCCCAGATCAATTTGTTAATGCCTTGGAAACACTAGTTCTAAAAAAATAACTTTAATCTGTAAAGTGCAAATTAAAAAATCTAGCACTTAAAAGACATAAAGACTCTCCACTTATAGAAGTGAGAGTCTTTATGCTTCATATCCTTATTTATCTATTCTCAAACATAGTGTTTAACTTTATATCTTTATTAATTAAATTCTTTTTATATATTTTTTTTAATTTTAAAAGGTATATATCATTATGAATGTGCTCAGAAACCACAGCTGTTAAAAGAGCATTTTCTGTAAATGTACCTAGAAACTCTTCTCTGTTTGGACCTTTATCTGCTACTAATGTCTTTTTGCAATCTACAACTAACATTATTCTTGTTTGCTTTCCAAAACAATTGTAATCATCATGTTTATAAATTTCTACTGGCAGATTTTCACCATTTACCTTAGAGAAAGAGAAAATAATTATTCTAACTGACCTCTTTTGGAGCTCAATAAATTCTTTTGAAAAGATTTGTAAATCAAAATCAGTATTTATATAAACTTCTTTTTTTGCTATTAAAAGTAGTTCCTTTACTTTGGCCACAACATTGTTATAACCTTCAATATTTAAATATCTTTCTTCTGAATCCGTTGTTTTTAATTGTTGTAATTTTATTTCCAATAAATCTGCTGCTTCGACAAATTCATCTTTCATTTTATTTGTTAACACTGATGGATCCTCTGCTTTATATATTTGAGAGTCTCCAGGTAACAAAAACACAACACCTTTTTTATACAGATTGTCTAAAGCTGAATACACCGAAGAACGAGATATATTTAAATTTTTGGCAATTTGATATCCATTTAAGCTTGAATTCTTCAACAAATCAACATAAACTGCTGCCTCTGTTTTTGAAAAATTCAACTTCTTTAATAAACTTAATATTTCATCCACTCTTGCCACAACCCTTCCTTTTTCAATAACGCATCCAAATTTTTAACTAATAAATCTATTTCATTCAATATATATGAATTCTTTGAAACTGAAAACTTTAAAATATTATTAATGCTTAACTCCATATTGTTTGGTGCCTTAAATTTGTTATCTTTTATAATCTTAAGAATCTTTTTTTCACCGGGGTGAGGAGCTTCATTTATGGCAAAAATAATATCAAAATAACTTGCAAATAAAGCCGCAACTCTATGATTCACACTAATATAATCATCTCTTTTTAATGCTTTCTCTATTTGATAATAGTATGCCGGCACTTGAAGCCTTAATAAAGGATAATTCTTCTTTACTATGTTTTCCTTTAATTCATGAGGATATGATACTTTATACTTCTTTTGAAGCTTATTTAAATTGCCATTTTTATCATACAATATACTTGAATTTATGAAATTGGACCAAAAACAAGTAGTATATCCCACATCTGCTTCACATTTTATTAAAGTTCTATTTAATAAATCATCAATAAAATTTAAGTTTCTATATATAATTTCTATAGGGACATTGTCTCTTTTTAAAAATCCGTCATCCTCCTTCTCCCAAAAAGTATTATTTAACTCTATATAACTACAAAATACATCAGTAATTGTTTTTCTATTTTCTATTGATATTTCCTTAATTGTGTAGATATAAATATCATAATCTGAATCCTTATCATTAGTTTTCATAGCATGTGATCCTGCTAATAAAATACCTTCCACTCCTTCTAGCTTTGAAAATGCACTAATCATATCTCTTAATTGTGTATTAATATTCATACATAATATCCCCTTTATAAAATTTTTTCTAATCTTTATAATACAACCATAATTTTCAAATTTAGTAGTACATCATATACTACTAAATTTTAATATGTTTCTAAGCTACTGTCAATATTCTTCTGAATACGTTATGCTTAGTAACTTATCCATAAAAAAAGAACCGACTTTCATCGATTCTAAAGTTTTTTAATATTTATAAATTACATTTCTTTAATCACTTCTTCTACAATATCAAGTGCAGCATCTATATCCTCTTTAGATACATTTAAAGGTGGTAACAATCTTACAACACCATCACCTGCAGTTATAACTAAAAGTTTTTTCTCAAAACATTTAGTTGAAAAAAGTTTATTATCTACATTGAGTTTTATCCCAATTAAAAGGCCCATGCCCCTTATTTCTTCAATAACGTTATATTTTTCCTTAAATGTGTTAAGCTTTGCTTTTATATATTCACCTTTTTCGTCTACTGAATTAATTACATTTCCGTCAATTAGCTCATCTAATATGCAACAACCTATTGCAGTGCCAAGTGGATTTCCGCCATAAGTATTTCCATGATCGCCCGGAACAAAAGCTTCTGCTGCCTTCTCTTTTGCAAGAAGTGCTCCAATTGGAAAGCCTCCGCCAAGAGCCTTAGCTATACATATTAGATCTGGCACAACACCATATTTTTGATATGCAAACAATTTTCCGCTTCTACCAATTCCACATTGCACCTCATCAAAAATTAATAAGGCATCATATTTATCACAAAGCTTTCTAGCAGTTTTTAAAAATTCTATATCCGCGCATATAATCCCGCCTTCTCCTTGTATTGGTTCAAGTATAATTGCGCACGTATTTTCATTTACAACTTTTTCTAGTTCTTTAACATCATTAAATTTAACACTTTTTACATTACCAACAAGAGGCCTAAATGGTTCTTGATATTTTGGCTGTCCTGTTACAGATAGTGATCCCATAGTACGTCCGTGAAAAGAATTATTCATATATATTATTTCATTTTTGTCACCTTTGTTTTTAGAAGATAGTTTTCCATATTTTCTTGAAAGTTTTAAAGCAGTTTCAATAGCTTCTGTTCCACTATTGCAGAAAAATACTTTTTGATGATCAGAATTTTTACATAATTTTTCTGCTAAATTCATTGCATTTTCATTCCAGTAATAATTTGAGATATGCATAATTTTTTCTGCTTGATTTTTTATAGTTTCAACTATTTTAGGATTTGAGTGCCCTAAACAATTTACAGCAACTCCAGATACAAAATCAATATATTCTATGCCATCTTTGTCAAAAATTCTTGTTCCTTTTCCCTTTTCAAACACTACATCAAACCTACCGTAAGTATTCATTATATTATTTTTTGACATTTATCATCATACTCCTTCTCTTCTATTACAGTACCTTTATTACTAAATATGTCATTTATAAGGCAATGCTCATTTTTCCCATAAATAAGATGTACTCTTTTAGTTCCATTTTTTATTGCATCACTACAACATTCCATTTTAGGAATCATTCCTCCACATATTATGCCTTCATTAATATAAGTTTCAATTTCATCTAAATTAAGATAAGGTATAAGACTTTCTCTATCATTTATATCTCTATAAACACCCTCTACATCTGTTAATATAATCAGCTTATCTGCCTTAATAGCAGAACTTATATATGAAGCTACATAGTCTGCATTAATATTATATTTGTTCCCGTCTGTATCAAAGCCTATTGGAGAAATCACTGGAATCTGACCATTTTTTATAATTCCTAAAAGCATTCTCTCATTAATACTTTTTACTTCACCTACATAACCTATATCTATCTTTTTGCCATCTTCTATAACATATTTTTTCTCAGCTTCAATAAGCTTGTCATCTATTCCACATATTCCTATAGCATTAACTCCTCTTAAATTCAAATTTAGCACTAAATCCTTATTAACTTGTCCTGCCAATACCATTTGAACTACTTCCATAACTTTTTCATCTGTGAATCTAAGTCCGTTAACAAATCTAGACTCTATACCAGCAATTTTAAGCCATTTAGAAATTATTGGTCCGCCACCATGGACAATTATTATATTGATGCCATGCATTTTTAATAGAGCTATATCTCTAAAAAAATTCTTTGTGGCTTTTTCATCATTAACTATACTGCCTCCATATTTTACAACAAATGTTTTTCCCCTTAGCTTTTCAATTTCAGGCAAAGGTTCTAAAGCTTCATCATTAAAAACAATATTCACATTCAAGCACCTACCTTATCCTTTTACATGTATAATTATACACATTAAAAAAGATTTATTCAATAAATATTAGTTAATTTTCTTATTTTTATTGAATATTTATGATTAGTTATGTATAATTATTTTAAAACCTTACTTAAATTGGAGTGATATTTATGATAAACGTTGGTATTATTGGTGCAACAGGTTATTCTGGCACAGAACTTACAAGATTACTTTATAGCCACCCAGATGTTAACATTGATTTTTTATGTTCTAATAGTTACGTTGGGGAGCCTTTTTGTGATGTTTATTCTGGTTTTAAAAACTTTATTGATAAAAAATGTATAAATATTCACGAGGCCTTTGAACGCTTAAATGATATAGATGTTCTTTTTACAGCTTTACCTTCTGGAAAAGCTTTGGAATTTGGAAAAAAAGCTATGGACATTGGTGTTAAGCTAATTGATATTGGTTCTGACTTTAGACTTAAGGACAAATCCTTGTATAAAGAATGGTATAAACTTGAACATACATATCCAGATTTATTATCTAAAGCTGTGTACGGACTACCTGAAATAAACAAAGAAGAAATTAAAAAGGCTAACTTAGTTGCTAATCCTGGATGTTATCCAACAGCTAGTTCACTAGCGCTTATACCTTTAGTAAAAAATCACATAATAGATACATCTTCTATTATAATTGATGCAAAATCTGGGGTATCTGGTGCAGGTAGAAAAGCTGCTACCGGTAACCTATTTGTGGAATGCAATGAATCAATTAAGGCCTATGGTGTTACAACTCATAGACATACTCCAGAAATCGAACAAACTCTTTCCACAATGGCAAAAGAGGATATAAAATTAACATTTACTCCTCATCTTGTCCCTATGAATAGAGGAATTCTTGCTGTTTGTTACGCCACCTTAAATAAAAAATACAAATTAGAAGATTTATTAAATCTATATAGAGACTTTTATAAAGATAGTTGCTTTGTTAGAGTTACTGAGGAATTACCTGAAACTAGATTTGTTAAAGATTCGAATTTTTGTGATATAAGTCTAAGAATAGACCATAGAACAAACAAAGTTATTGTTATCTCTGCAATTGATAATCTTATTAAAGGTGCTGCAGGGCAAGCAATTCAAAATATGAATTTAATGTTTGGAATAGAAGAAACCAAAGCATTAGAACTCATTCCTATTTTTGCATAAATATAAATTAATGAAAGAAGGCTTTCTATATGAAATCAATAAAAATATTAGAAAATAAAACCATAACTGATGTCCCTTTTTTTAAAGCATCTGGTATTCACTGTGGACTCAAAAAATCAAAAAAAGATTTATGCGTTATATATAGCGAAAGAAAGGCTGTAGCAGCAGCAGCTTTTACTAGAAATATAGTTAAAGCCGCCCCAGTTCTTCTAAATATGAAAACAATTGATAACAACAACATACAAGCAATTGTAGCAAATAGTGGCAATGCAAATGCTTGTACTGGAGATAAAGGCTATAAGGATGCAGAACTTATGGCAGAATTAACTGCACAAGAATTAAATTTATCCTCTTCTGAAGTTTTAGTTGCTTCCACAGGTGTAATTGGTGAACCTCTACCATTTGATAAAATTAAAACTGGAATTAAGCTGGCTTGTGATTCACTCTCTTACGAAGGTGGCGAAGATGCTGGAAAGGCTATAATGACAACTGATACCTTTCTAAAAAAACTCACTATAGAATTTGAAATTGATGGTAAAAAGTCCATGATAAGCGCCATTGCTAAAGGTTCTGGAATGATACATCCAAATATGGGTACCATGCTTTCATTTATAGCTACAGACGCAAATATATCTAAGTCTATGCTTAATAAATCCCTTAAAGAAAGTGTTGAGGATTCCTATAATATGGTCTCTGTTGACGGAGATACAAGCACTAACGATATGGTAATAGTTCTTGCTAATGGTGCTTGTGAGAATGAATTAATCGACTCTGAAAGCAAGAATTATGAGGCATTTAAAACTGCACTTCATTTTCTAAATATTGAACTATCTAAAATGATTGCAAAGGATGGCGAAGGTGCCACCAAACTTCTTGAGGTTATAGTAAACCATTCAAAAACTTTAGAGGATGCTAAGATATGCTCAAAAGCTGTTATAACTTCAAGTCTTGTGAAAGCAGCATTTTTTGGTGCGGATGCTAACTGGGGAAGAATACTATGCGCACTTGGTTATAGTGGTGCCAATCTAAATGTAGATGCTATAAACATTTTCTTTAGTAACCAAATTGGAACCATTCAAATTTGTAAAAATGGTGGAAATATTGGTTTTGACGAAACTCTCGCAAAAAATATATTGGAGGAAGAAAAAATCACCATCACAATAGATTTAAATGACGGAGAGTACTCAGCAACTGCTTGGGGCTGTGACTTGACCTACGATTATGTTAAGATAAATGGATCATATAGAAGCTAATTAATTTTTATTAGGCTTATCAGTGAAATACTTATACGCATAAGGTTATGTTTATAAGTATTTCCATAAGTTTTCACCTAAAAAAAGAAAGCCTTCGGTTTAAAGTTTTGACTTTAAACCGAAGACTTTCTTTTCATATTTACAACATTTTAATGTATTCATTTATACATGTAACAAGATTGATAAGTTCCTTGTTTCCGTCTTCAATATCCACTGCAATATTTGTATTATTGCAGTTTTGCAAAAACTCTAGGATTGTCCACCTCATCCAATCCCTTTTTATATCTACTTTATATTCTCTATTTTTAGGGAATATGCTCTTCAGTTCTTCTAATTTACCTTCTTTATTTGAGATTTCTTTAAGATAAACAGACAATAACACCTCTGCTTTTTCATAAGTTATATCTTTTTTATCTTGATTGTTCTTTATCCAAGCTATTATTATCAGCGCTCGTATAAATTTATTCTCTTCTTGTAATTTTTCTAAAATTGAAGTATCCATATTTTCAGCACTTATCTTAAAAAGCAACCTGATTTTAAGTGTCAAGTCCATATATTGCCACAAACTAATTATACTGTTTTCTTCATAATCTGCTTCTAGTTTCATTTTTTCTTCGCTACTTAGGTACTGAAAAACTTCTTCTTTAAATATAAATTCCTTATCATCATTCTCTAATAGTTTGACCTTAAACCCTTGCTCCATGTTATTTTTGAAATTTATACCCGTTTCAAAAGATACAGCTTTTCCTTTTGTAAGTTCCTTAGCTTTACACCTAATATGGCTTCTATTAAAATATAAATCAGGTTTGTTTTTTCTGATTATATATCCATAATCGTTTAATTTTCCACTATTAGGGTTATATCCACCAAACCATTTAATTTTCCCTACTTCTTTCATACTTAAACCACCTATTTTTTAATGAGTTAAAATTTTCCTCATATCCCCTATCATATATAAAGAGCCTGCAATAAGGAGCAAATCATCATCCTTGCAATATCCCTTTGCTTTAGAAATAGCCATTTTGTAGTCATCTGTACTTTCACAATTTAAATTAAATTTTTTAACAACAACTTCTAAGTCCTTAGCTAATTCTGCTCTGTCACTATGAGGCGTTACTGTAATTATTTTTTCAGCTTTTTTTGCAATTAGTTCTACCATCTTTTCAACTTCTTTATCTGCAAGTATCCCTAATATAAGTATGAGTTTGTTATATTTAAAATATTTTGTTATGCTTTTGCTTAGATTCCTTATTCCGTCTATGTTATGTGCTCCATCTATTACAACTGTTGGTTTATTTTGAAGCACTTCAAGTCGCCCAATCCATTTAACTCCTCTAAGTGCATTTTCGATATTTTCTTTTGTTACTTTAACCCCTAATTTCATAAGTTGCTCTATGCAGTGAATTGCTGTACTACAATTTAAAAGTTGGTAATCACCTAATAGTGCTAGTTTTATATGGTATGTGTCCGTTTCTGTCTTTATATCCACACATTGAAAATACTTTGAATCCTCCTCATAAACTTTTATGAAGCTAGCAGAATCCTTATTAACTTTTATTAAAGTACATTTTTTTTCTTTACATGTATTTTCTATAACCTCTTCACTTTCTGGATTTTGAGGATATAATATTACTGCCTTGCTTTCTTTTATAATGCCTGCCTTTTCAGAAGCTATCTCTTTTAATGTGTTTCCTAAAATATTCATATGATCATAACTTATTGAAGTAATAACACATAAAAGAGGATCTACCACATTAGTAGAATCCAGTCTTCCACCTAAGCCAACCTCTAAAACTACAAAATCCACTGCTTTTTTATAGAAATATAAAAAAGCAGCACACGTTATTATTTCAAATTCTGTAGGATGCTCATAACCAAGTGCAACTACTTTTTCTACTGCTTTTGAAAGTTCACTTACAACTTGACATAAATCCTCTTTAGGAATATTTTTTCCGTTTACTTGTATTCTTTCTTCAAACTCCAAAAGAAAAGGGGAGGTATACATCCCAATCTTATATCCTGCATTTTTAAGGATCTCTGCAATCATAACTGTTGTAGATCCTTTTCCATTAGTTCCTGCTATATGAATACATTTCAACTTTTTTTCTGGATTTCCTAGAAATTCTAATATCTTTTGTGTTCTTGATAATCCATAGTTGCTTCCAAATTTAGCTGTGTTTTTTATATATTCCATAGTTTCATTATAATTCATTTTGTACATCCTTTTTCTATAAATTATCTATCCAATATCTGCAGATATGGTCATTTATATCTTGAAACTTTCCACCGTTTTTTTCAATTACCTTTCTCGATGGTATATTATAATCCCTGCATGTAATTAAAACTTTAGTTATATTTTTTTCTTTAGCTTTTTTCAAGAGTTCTAATAAAATTGTATTTCCATAACCATAACCCCTTTTAGAAGGCCGTATGCAATATCCAATATGTCCTCCTGATATCATTAAATTACAGTTAAGATAATCTCGTATTTTCCCAATTCCAACCGGCTGATTATCCATATATAACCAGTATATAGTTTGAGGTACAAGCTTAGGATTCAAATTAACTCCCTTGCTCATTTCAATATTTCCCAGTAAATAATCTTGAAAATTAATATTATCAACATAATACCCTCTATTTTCAAAACCATTTTCTCCTGGTCCAATTTCATGAAGCATATCATATATCTTAGCTTTATCGTCTAATGAAAGTTCTTTTAATTCAATCATCTAATCGCTACCCTATTTTAAACTGTTTATTCTTGAAATTACTGCTTCACGCATTTCCTTATATTTTTCACCTTTTGCCTTTTCTTCTTCAATTACTGCTGCTGGTGCCTTGGCAACAAATCCTTGATTTGAAAGTTTCTTATTTACTCTTTCAATTTCTTTGTTAAGCTTCTCTTCTTCTTTGTGAAGTCTTTCAAGTTCTTTTTCTAAATCTATAAGATCAAGAAGCGGCATAAATATTTCTCCACCTTTTGTTACTACTGAAACTGCATTTTTAGGTGCTTCTCCTTTAGACTTTATAAATACAACTTCACTTGCTGATCCAAGTTTTTCAAAGTAAGAAATTCCTGCTTCATATGCACTTTTAGCTGAATCCACTGAAAGCATAATAAGTTTCGCTTTTCTTGAAGGTGGAACATTCATCTCAGCTCTTACATTTCTAAGTGATTTAATTGCTTCAATAATGTAATTCATATCTTGTTCAGCTTTTTCATTATGAAGTTCTTCACTATATTCTGGCCATTTTGATATAGATATTGATTCATATTCCTTCTCTAAATGTTGGTAAATTTCTTCCGTAATGTAAGGCATTACTGGATGCAAAAGTTGAAGTCCTATAGTAAGTACTTTATTAAGAACGTTATATACTATACCCTTTGCTTTTTCATCTTCACCATACATAATTG
Organism: Clostridium acidisoli DSM 12555; assembly: GCF_900176305.1. Classification (GTDB taxonomy): domain Bacteria; phylum Bacillota; class Clostridia; order Clostridiales; family Clostridiaceae; genus Clostridium_I; species Clostridium_I acidisoli. Next base: position 27,559 of record NZ_FWXH01000003.1, on the reverse strand, counting down.
GCTTAACAATTTCAATATACCAATCACAAAATTCTGTCCACATAAAATCATATACCTTTTGAGAAGCTATTCCAAGTTCAAATTTATCTATGTTTTCAGTTACTTCTCTTGCTACTGTATTTGCTCTTGAAAGTATCCACTTATCTCCAAGACTATACTGTTTACAATTCTGATATTTTTTCAATATATCTTTATCAATATTCATCAAAACAAATCTAGATGCATTCCAAATTTTATTGGCAAAGTTTCTAGCCGCTTCTACCTTTTCAGTTTTATATCTTAAATCATTTCCAGGTGCGTTTCCTGTTATTAGGGTAAATCTTAGTGCGTCCGCTCCAAAGTTTTCAATTACTTCTAATGGGTCAACACCATTACCTAGTGATTTTGACATTTTTCTTCCTTCAGAATCTCTTACAAGTCCATGTATTAAAACATGTTCAAATGGTGTTTCTCCCATATTGTGAATTCCTGAAAAAATCATTCTTGCTACCCAGAAGAAAATTATATCGTATCCTGTAACTAAAGTACTGGTTGGATAAAAATATTTTAAGTCCTCCGTATTGTCTGGCCATCCTAAAGTTGAAAAAGGCCAAAGTGCTGAACTAAACCATGTATCAAGAACATCTTCATCCTGCTTTAGATTATGACTTCCACATTTTGTGCATGTAGTAGGATCTTCGGAGGCTACTATTATCTCACCGCAATCTTTGCAGTACCAAACTGGAATTCTATGTCCCCACCAAAGTTGTCTTGATATACACCAATCTTGAATATTTTCCATCCAATTAAAATAAGTCTTGTCAAATCTTTCAGGCACAAACTTTGTCTTTCCGCTTTTTACAGCTTCTACAGCTGGTTTTGCAAGAGACTCCATTTTAACATACCATTGTTTTGATATCATTGGCTCAATAGTACTTCCGCATCTGTCATGAGTACTTACATTGTGCGTGTGCTCTTTTATCTTTACAAGAAAACCTTTTTCGTCTAAATCATTAACAATTTCTTTTCGTGCAACATATCTATCTAATCCAGAATATTTTCCGTAACCATTAACTATAGTTCCGTCATTATTTAATATAATTATTTCTGGAAGTTTGTGTCTTTTACCAACTTCATAATCATTAGGATCATGTGCTGGTGTTATCTTTACCGCTCCTGTTCCAAATTCCACATCAACATAATCATCAAGAACTATTGGAATTTCTCTATTTACTAATGGTAATATCAAGGTTTTACCTATTAAATGTGAATATCTTTTATCATTTGGATTTACAGCAACAGCTGTATCACCAAGCAATGTTTCTGGCCTTGTTGTTGCTATTTCTAAAAACTCATCACTATCTTTAACAGGATATTTTATGTGCCAAAAATGGCCCTCTTGCTCTACATATTCAATTTCAGCATCTGATAGTGCTGTTTGACACTTAGGACACCAATTTGTAATTCTATTTCCTTGATATATTAATCCTTCATTATAAAGTTTTACAAATACTTCTCTTACAGCTTTACTTAACTTTTCATCCATTGTAAAGCTTTCTCTTGTAAAATCAGCTGAAACTCCCATTTTTTTAAGCTGTCCTCTTATTCGAGCTCTATAGGTATCTGTCCATTCCCAAACTTTTTCTAGGAATGCATCTCTTCCCATTTCCTTTTTCTTAAATCCATCTTTTAAAAGTTCTTTTTCTACCTTTACTTCAGTTGCTATACTTGCATGATCTTGTCCTGGAAGCCATAAGGTTTCATATCCCTGCATTCTTTTTGCTCTTATTAAAAAGTCTTGCAATGCATTATCTAGTGCATGCCCTAAATGAAGCTGTCCTGTTATATTTGGAGGTGGCATAATAATTGTGTAAGGTTTTTTAGTTTTATCTGGTTTAGGTGTAAAAAATCCTTGTTCTTCCCACCATTTGTACAATCTATCTTCAAATTCTTTTGGATCATAGGTTTTTGCTATATTGTTCGAATCTTCCATTTATAAATTCCTCCTATTGTAATTTTTATGCAAAATAAATAAGCGCAGAAATCCTGTTAAAGGACGACTGCGCGCGTTACCACCTTTTTTCCCACATAAAAAATGCAGGCTCTCAATTAATATCGGTTAAGACACCGTCTTTGCTTAAGTTTATATTCAGCAAAGATGCTCCGAAGCTACCTTCAAGAATAACTGTATAGAAGACCTTCCAGCTAACAAATCTTCCTCTCTTAATACCTTCTTTTCCTTACTCCTCTTCATCAAAGCATAAATTCATTATTATTTTTTATTATATATTAAATATAATATATGTCAAGTAAAAACACAAGGTACATCTTGTATGTAACAGATTAGTTAATATTTAATATACTATTGTATAGAGATTTAATTATTAAAAAGTAAAAGCTTAGACTCTAAAATCTCTTGATACGAGGTATAATATTATGAGAAAAAAAACAAAGTTACAAACGAATATTAATAAAGCATATATTATTAAACTTGATGAATGCAAATATATTGGCGGAGATATCAATTCATCAACATATCTTATGAAAGATAGAAAGGTAGTTAAAATTTATAAAGATCCTTATAAATGCAAAAAAGATTTTGATTTACTTACCTCTTTACAGGTTGTGAATATTACACCTAAAATCTATAATTTTTGTGGACATTATATTATTAGAGAATACATCAAAGGTATAAGTCTTAATAATTATATAAAAAAGAATGGGCTTAATCAGATGTTATCTTATAAACTAATTGAATTTATGGATAAAATATATAACTCTAATACAAAAAATATAGCAATAAACTCAAATAATATATTTCTAAAAAGTGACGATACTCTTATTCTTATGGACGCTCAATATAATACAAACAAAATAAATATTTTTTATGAGTTATTTGAGGATTTCAAAAATTTAAAAATTATTGGTCTCTTTTTAGAGAATATTAAAAGTTATAATTTAGATTTATACAAAAAGTGGACAAATTTAAAATAAGTCTAAAGTTTTTCACTTTTAGAAATAACAGTGAAAAACTTTAGACTATATTTTAAAAATTTTTTATGCTTTAACCGGAGAAACATCCTCTATATTTTGCTTTTTTTCTTCAACTATTTCATTCATTTTTACAAAGGCTTCTTTTTTCTCCATATTCTTAAATGCAGTTGAAAGCATAAGCTTTATTCTATTTAGCTGATTAACTTCACTTGCACCTGGATCATAGTCAATTGCTGCAATATTAGCATATGTGTATCTTCTCTTTAATTCCTTAATCATACCTTTACCTGTTATATGATTTGGAAGACATGCAAATGGCTGCATGCAAACAACATTCTCTACACCACTTTCAATAAGTTCAACCATTTCTGCTGTTAAAAACCATCCCTCACCAGTCTGATTTCCTATAGAAACAATATCATTAACTCCATCTGCTAATTTGCTTATGGATGCTGGAGCTTCAAACCTATTGCTCTTCTTTAAAGCCTTTTTCATTTCTTTTCTGTAGTATTCAATGACACTTATTAATATATTGCTAATATATTTTGTTTTTCTTGTTCCTGAAAGATACTTTTGTTTATATCCTGAGTCATAAGCACAATATAACAAGAAATCTGTAAGATCAGGCATCACTGCTTCTGCGCCTTCTTCCTCTATGGTATCTACAATATTATTGTTTGCTGTTGGATGGAATTTAACAAGAATTTCTCCAACCAAGCCAACTTTAGGTTTATTGACATTATTTATTGGTAAATTATCAAAATCATTTACTATGTCTTTTACATTCTTTTTAAACACTCCATGATTTCCAACTCTTGAAGATTCTTTACATATTTTAACCCATTTTTCATAGAGTTTGTTCGCAGATCCTGCTACCTTTTCATATGGTCTAACTCTATATAACACTCTCATAAGTAAATCTCCATAAACTAATGCAATTGCACATTTATTAAGCATGGAAATTGAGTATTTAAAACCTGGGTTAGTTTCAAGGCCTTGAGCACTAATAGCAACAACCGGAATATCTTCAAATCCAGCATCTTTAAGTGCTTTTCTTATAAATCCAATATAGTTTGTTGCCCTACAACCACCACCAGTTTGGGAAATTAAAACTGAAGTAGTATTTACATCATATTTACCTGATTTTAATGCCTCTATTATTTGACCTACTACAATTATAGATGGATAACAAGCATCGTTATTAACATATTTTAATCCTTCATCAACTGCACTTTTATCTACAGACGGTAAAATCACAATATTATATCCAGAAGACTTAACCGCCTCTTCTAAAAATTGAAAATGTATCGGTGACATCTGAGGACAAAGTATTGTATGTGTTTTTCTCATCTCTTCTGTAAACACTATTCTCTCTTTAAACTTTTCAACTCTCTCTAACTTAAATCCTCTTTTATCTCTTTCTTCCATAGCTGCCTTTAGTGATCGTATCCTTATTCTAATAGCACCTAAGTTATTTCCTTCATCAATCTTTATTGATGTATAAACCTTCTTGTAATTCTCTAATATTTCTTCAACTTGGTCTGTAGTAACCGCATCAAGCCCACATCCAAATGACGTTAACTGAATAAGTTCAAGATTCTTTTGTGTAGCTACAAAACTGGCTGCTGCATATAACCTAGAATGATATACCCATTGATCAACAACCCTAAGTGGTCTTTCAACTTCACCAAGATGAGCTACCGAATCCTCAGTAAGTACAGCCATTCCAAAGCTAGTTATAAGTTCAGGTATACCATGATTTATTTCTGGATCTACATGATAAGGCCTTCCACTTAAAACAATACCTTTTATATTATTATCTTTAATATATTTTAGTACTTCCATGCCTTTATTTCTTATGTCTTGTCTATATTTATCTTGTTCTTCACTTGCAGCTTCTACTGCTGAATTTATTTCTCCCTTAGAAATATTAAATTCTAAGAATTCATCATACAGTCTCTTTTTAAGTCTACTGATATCATCAAAAGGTAAAAATGGGTTTTTAAATATTATATCTCCACCTCTAAGTTCATCAATATTATTTTTTAGTGCTTCTGCATAAGAAGTTACAATAGGGCAGTTAAAATTGTTATTTGCACCTTGTTGTTCTTTCTTTTCATTTGGAAGGCACGGATAAAAAATAAATTTAATTCCCTTTTTAATAAGACTCTCTATGTGTCCATGAGAAATCTTTGCTGGATAACAAACCGATTCTGACGGTATTGTTTCTATTCCAAGTTCATAAATATCTTTTGATGATCTAGGTGAAAGTTCAACCCTAAAATTTAATTTTGTAAAAAATGTATGCCAAAATGGATAATTTTCATATAGATTTAATACTCTTGGGATTCCAACAACTCCTCTTTTAGCATCTTCCTTTTTTAAAGGTTTATATTTAAAAGTTCTTTTGTATTTATAATCATACATATTTGGTATACTATTCTTCTTAATTGCATGTCCTGCTCCTCTTTCACACCTGTTACCAGTAATATACTGTCTTCCATCAGAGAACTCATTAACAGTAAGCATACAGTTGTTACCACAAAGTCCACATCTTCTCATTGTAACATTAGTATCAAACTTGTCTATTTCATCTAGTCCAAGTAAGGTAGTAACATGTCCTTCTTCATATCTTTCTCTTGAAATAAGTGCACAGCCAAATGCTCCCATAAGTCCAGCTATATCCGGTCTTACTGCTTCTCTTTCAGATATAAGTTCAAAACTTCTAAGAACCGCATCATTATAGAATGTACCACCTTGTACAATAATTTTTTCGCCTAATTCTTTAGGATTTCTAACTTTTATTACTTTAAGAAGTGCATTTTTAATAACAGAATAAGATAATCCTGCAGAAATATCTCCAACCTTTGCACCTTCTTTTTGTGATTGCTTAACTCTCGAATTCATAAATACAGTACATCTAGAACCAAGTTCTACAGGTTTTTTAGATTCTATTGCTGCCTTTGCAAAATCCCTTATATCCATTTTTAATGACTTAGCAAAAGTTTCAAGGAATGATCCACACCCTGAGGAACATGCTTCATTCAAAAGTATACTATTTATTGTTCCATCTTTTATTCTTAGACATTTCATATCCTGTCCACCAATATCTAATATAAAATCTACACCTGGTAAAAAGAAATCTGAAGCCTTATAGTGCGCAATAGTTTCAACTTCACCTATATCAACTTTTAATGCAGCCTTAATTAGACCTTCACCATAACCAGTTATTGTAGAATTTACTATCTTTGCAGCTGTAGGAAGTTTTGTATATATATCCTTTAATATTTTTATAGTAAGCTCTAGTGGACTTCCTTCATTACTTCCATAATAAGAATATAACAATTTTCCATCTTCTGAAATAAGTGCTGCTTTAGTAGTGGTAGATCCTGCATCAATACCCAAAAAGCACTTTCCAGCATAATCTTCTAAGTTCATTCTTTCTATCTTATCTTTATCATGCCTTTTCTTAAAATCTATTAATTCTTGTTCATCACGAAATAATGGTCTTATTGTTTCAACTTGGCTAGTTGAATCTTCCTTCAAAACAGATAATCTATTTTTTAAATCACTAAATTTTATTGACTTTTCCTTCTCAGAAGCAATAGCTGCACCTTCTGCAACAAAAAGCTGTGAATCCTCTGGGAAAATTATTTCATCCTCTTTTAATTCTAAGGTTTCTATAAATCTATTTCTTAATTCTGAAAGGAAATAAAGCGGTCCTCCTAAAAATGCTACTTTACCTTTTATTGGTCTTCCACATGCAAGTCCACTAATTGTTTGATTAACAACAGCTTGAAAAATTGATGCAGCAATATCTTCTTTAGCTGCTCCTTCATTTATAAGTGGTTGTACATCTGTTTTCGCAAATACGCCACAACGAGCTGCAATTGGGTATATATTTTTATAGTTTCTTGCTAAATCATTTAAACCTTTTGCATCAGTTTTTAAAAGAGTAGCCATTTGATCTATAAATGCACCAGTTCCTCCAGCACATGTACCATTCATTCGCTGATCAATACTTCCAACAAAATAAGTGATTTTTGCGTCTTCACCGCCAAGTTCTATTGCAACATCTGTTTCAGGTATTAATTTTTCTACAGTATTTGTACAAGCAATTACCTCCTGTATAAATGAAACATCTAGCCATTTAGATACAGAAAGCCCCCCAGAGCCTGTTATCATAACTTTAATATCACTATCTTTAAATTCAATATAAGCTTCGTCTATAAGTTCTACTATCTTTTTTTTAATATCTGAAAAATGTCTCTCATACTTGCTGAATAATATTTTGTTTTTGTCATTTAATATAACTAATTTAACTGTAGTTGATCCTACATCTAAACCTAATTTTAATATTTCTCTCATAATTACCTTCCCGTTTCATTATATATTTATACTGCAATATTAATAACTAAAATACTAAGGCCAAAATTTATTATAACATAATTTTTATAATAAATTCTATATCTTAATCATGACAAATCTGTATTGCAATGTTATCATCCCTCCTATAGAGAATTGTTATTACCTTATATATGCTATTATATAATATATATTAATTTTTGCAAACTTTCTTTTACCTATGAATATTTTTTCTATTTTATGGATATAAATTTGAATAGGTACTTTTATATATATCACTCCACAGCTTACTATAAAGGAGGATTTTATGAACTATTTTAATGATGCTAATGATTATTACAATAAGAAAGACTATAAAAATGCTTTGAATTTCTATTTAAAATCAGTAAAATTAAAAGAGAATGAAACAGCCTCATTGTATAATGCAGCAGTTTGCTTAATAAAACTAGGCACTTATGATAAAGCTATTTCTCTACTAGAAAGAGCTATAAAATTAAAGCAAGACAGCCGTTATTTCTTTAATTTAGGATATTGTAACATTATGTTAAAAAACAAGAAGAAAGCATTAATTTATTTTAACACTGCTTGGTCTTTAGATAATTCTGATAATGATTGTGAACGAGCTATTTCAATGATCACAAAATCCTATAAAAAAGATGCAATATAATTACAGTTCATCTATCTAAATTTATCTCTATTTGTCTCTGGTATAAATTTTTCAATAAAATTTGCTGTTAAGCAATAGAAATTCACTGTGCACGCTGAGTAAAAAAGATTAAAGATATCTTACGATAAGGTTGAAGATTTAGCGGTTATGATGGTTTTAACATAATCTATATCTTACATCTAACCGTAGGTTTTCTTTAATCTTTTTATATATTCATCTATTTCTTGTTACTTTAAAGCTTCTATTTAAGATCTTACCATTCTCCTATTATTTTTGCATTCCTATGGTCTAAATCAAACATCTTATTGTTAAAATAGTTACCACCCTTTGCAAAGGTAGTATCTACATTAATCCATTCCTTTGTTTCCGGCAAATAAACCATGTTCCACGCATGACTAATCCAATTTACCCCATTAAAACCTTCGCCAGTAACAAGCCTTACCTTTATATTGTTTGCTCTGCACATTGCTACATAAAGACTTGCGTAATCAAAACATATTCCTGTTCTTGTATCAAATGTTGGAATTGCACCAGATTTAACATCATAATCATTGTTAAGTACTGAACTAGCTTTATTATAATCATAAGTTATGCTGCTTCCCTCCCAATCATATAATGCTTTTGCCTTATCTATTGTGCCAGAATAGCCATGTACAACTTTCTTTGAAAAATTATCAATGCTTTCATTTGATTTTACTGCCTGATCCAAGGTAACCCCATTATAATAAACAATAGTATTGCTTAAATTTTCTCCATTAGAAACATTGTTCGTGTCCCCTTGCCTAACTACAACTTTTACAGAATCTCCAATTATTTGTGGTAGTTTTTTTGCTACATTTGAGTTAGTTATAGGTGTAACAAACTGTTTGCAGAAATATCCATATATATTTGAAGTTGACAAGTAATTATTAAATTGCCTATTGCTGCTAATCATTGATGCAACATTTAAAAATAATAATACAACTAGAAGATAACATATAGCCCTGGGTATTTCAATTAATGCCCCAATTATCCTTCTGAGTACAAAATTTTTATTTCTAATAGAGCTTTCAATTTTATCTATTACTTGATATATAGTAAAACTTATCAAATATATTATTATTATCTCTATAAGTTTATATATCAAATATATTATAAGTAATAGAGCTAAAACGTATATAATAACTGGATTCGACTGAAGAGAACTAGCTAATTTATCCGGTAAAATCTGAGCAATCTTATTAATAACATTATGCTCATTTACAATGAATATGTTTTTCAAATACTTTACTCCTATATATATAGCCAATGCAAATGAAATGCTAGTTCCTATACTAGCTATATCTCTCTTGGCATTATAGGCAGAAAAGCCAAAAATAATGCCTCTTAATATTGGATATATAACACTAGCTATTATAATTACCGTTATAGGATTAATTTTCACAGAATCACCTCTAGATTTAGTTATCACTCATTATTTTTTCAAGCTCATTTTTAATTTCATCTTTTGAATATCCTCTTCTCATAAGATATTCCCATAATTTTCTATAAACTTTTTTATTATCATTTTCACTTTTTCTAATAATATTATATCTCTTTTCAGCTATTATTTTTAGGTCTTTATTCTTTACATCTTTGTTATTTTTTTCATTTTGGCTGTTTTCCGTAATATCCTCTATGTCTTTTAATTTCCTCTTTAATATTTCACTTACAACGTTACTTCGGTAACCACACCTAAGCATATAGCTTTTAAGTCTAGAATATATCTTGTAATAATCTCTTTCAATTCTTATTATACTTTCATATTTTTTTTGGAGCAGACTTTCTGCTGCTTTTAATTCTTCATAATCGTCTACATTTTGTAAGCTTTTATCTATAATTTCTTTCGAAATCCCTTTTTTTAACAAATCATATCTTATTCTTATTTTCCCTTGTTTTTGTATTTTATCCTTTATATATAAATTCGCATAATTTTCATCGTTAATAAGATTATATTCTTCTAGAAATATAAATACTCTTTTAATAATTTTATCACTATATTCTCTTTTTTTTAGTTTTTCAACCATTTGTTTTTCTGTTTTTAAATTTCTATCTATTACGTTTAGTGCATAATTCTTACAAGCTATAAAACTATCCTCTTCTGCTACTTCTTTAATTTTATCAGTATCAATAACATTGCCCACTTTTAAATTATATGAAAAAACTATCTGCGAATTACAAGGAAATTTATATTCTCCATCAACATAAATATTAACTCTTTCTTTATTCTTTTTTTGCGTCTCTATTTTTGTAATTTTATTATTCAATACCATCACTCTCTTTTGGCATAAGTATATGGATAGTTGGCTTATTAAAAACCGACTTTGCGGTTTCATAAATATCATCTTCTTTTATGTTTTTAAGCCTTTCCATATCATCTATAAATTCATATACGTCGTTTCCATCTATAGATTGATGAAGCATATAATTACATAAACTTGTTGTATCTTCTATTGTAGAAATCACAGAAGTTTTTAGCACCTTTTTCATGATTGCAGTTGAATCCTTTTTGAACAAATATTTGCCATTATTTATATTTTCTATACATAAATTTATGCACTTTATAGCCTTATTTATATTTTTCTTACTAACTGAAGTATAAATGTACATACTTTTTACAAAACTTGTAGTATCAAGCTCTGAGTATACATCATAAGCAAGTCCTTTTTTTTCTCTAAGTTCTCTAAAAAGAATAGAGTTTCCGCTTGCCCCTAATCTATGATTTAATATTTTTAATGCCAATTCATGTTTTTTATCTAAGTTATGGAAAGTATATATATATACAATACTACTTTGTTCAATATTTTCTTTAAAACTTATTTTTTTAATATTAATATTGTCTTCAATTATAATATCATTATGTTTGACCTCTAATGGTGTCCAGCCTTTAAAGTATTCACTTACTATATTGTACACTTCTTCATAATCTAAAGAAGATACTATAGATATACAACAATTATTAGGTACGTAATATCTTTTATAAAAATCAACTAAATTTTTTCTTTTTAATTTTAGTATATTGTCTTCTGTTCCTATGGTATCGTATTTTAAAGGACTATTTTTATATGCTATTTCATGAGCTACTTTATAACTATAATCTTCAATGTCATCAAGACTAGTCCTAACTTCTGCTAATATTACTTCTCTTTCTCTTTCAATTTCATCTTTTGGAAAATTTGAATTTATAAGCATATCAGATATAAGTTCTATTGCATTTTTTAACTCCTCTTGAAGTCCTGATATACTTACAACCGTACAATTATAATCGGTATATGCATTATATTCTCCACCAATGTTCTCTAGCTCATCATTTAATTTTTCATTATCTCTGTTTTCAGTGCCTTTAAAAAGCATATGCTCAACAAAATGAGAAATCCCCTTTTCTCCTTCCGCTTCGTATACAGATCCTATTTTTACCCCAGCATTAATTGAAAATAAATCTGTTTGCTTTTTTACTAATAAAAGTTTTATACCATTTGGCATAATATATTCTTTTGAATCAAAAAAAACTTTATTCATAAATTCTCCTTATTAATTAATGTTCATAAACAATTTTACGTTTCATAAATCATTATACCTTAAAAAGACCTTAAAAGCTATATTTCAAAGCTCTTAAGGCCTTTTTAAAGGACAATTTATATGTATACTTTTTTTAAATTTAAGATGCTTTTTAAGTCATTTGAGAAATTTTCATATTGACTAAATATAAGTTTTACTAATGCTTTGCTATCAATCATCATATTACTTTTATAATCTTTTGCTTCTTCGTTAAATCCGTTAATGCTAATTGTAATAAGTCTAATATTGTCATTATTATTTTTAAGTTTCGCTTCTACATCGTTAATATTAAGTTTATTTTTACCCTTAGCAACATATATTTTCACTTTGCAATTCAAAAATCTCAATTGATCTACATAAACAGCATTTATATCATATCCTAAATCATTTTCGTCAATACCAGTAAAAATATATCCATTAAACCTAAATATCTCGTCTACTATTTTTAACAATTGAAAATCTTGCAAGTTTCTAACTATATTCTCACAATTTAAAATGGCTTCATTCTCAAATCCAATAGAATCTTTAACTTTTTCTTCAATAGTATTATTAAATATGTTTTCAAGTTCTGTCCTATGATTAGGAATTTGATATACTGTAAATGGCGAATTTAATGCATTTTTTATTTCAACATCAATGTCATCTTCTGACACGGATTTATTATTCCATGTTACTTTAATTATATTAGGATAATCTTTAGATGCTTCTGGCAAAAAAACATAATTGTTTTTCACCGTAGCCATATAATATTTCTTATCCCTTTGATTATACGTTATTATTTTGTCATCTATACTAATTTCTCTGCTGAATCTCCACAATTGACTTTCTATTCGTATTCTAAAAACTGGTGTTTCATTGCTATAAATTTCATCGCATTTTACTAAAAGTTTATCTTTTGTATCGTATAATTTTGGATTTCCTATTTTAGCAAATCCAATTGATACAACCTGGTTTTTAAACCATTGATCTATTATATCATCATCATTTTTAATCATCCACCAATTTGACAACCTGCTACACCTCACCGAGTAATTTTAGAAGTTAATTTAATGTAATTATATCACAAACTCCAATTGCAGTCTAAATCTTTATTATTATTTAGTCCATTTTTGTAATAAAATGTGGTTTATTTATACATAATTAAATTTTTACTACTTTTTTATGCTAACATATAGTAAAATATCTATGTGAATATAACTTTTGGAGGAATGTACAATGAGTCGCATTAAAAGAACACAAAATAAAAAAAGCAGAAAAAAATTTATTATACCTATACTACTATTACTAATTTTTTTATTTTTTGTGTATTCAAAATATAATTTTAATAATTCTTCTTCAGCAGAAAAAAGTCCATCAAATAATACCTCTTTAAATTCTACTAATAAGGTTTCAACTTCCAGAGATGATAACAGTACTTCAAGTTCAAAAGAAAACGCAAATATTGTAACCAATATTACTAATAAGTCTAATTCTACATCAAACAAAATAAGTTCATCTAGTAACAAAACCTCTTCAAATAAAACAAATTATGTTGTTGATTTGCCTAGTAATAAAGAAGCATCAAAAGGAAACTCTATTACGGTTGATAAAGCAACTAGTTTATTAAAAGATAAATTAGATTCAAAAAATTCTCATATAAATGTAAGTTATGATCATACTCAATTAAAAGATAATGTAAATTATTATGTTTTTCAAGGCTTTTCTTCAAATAGCTCTTCAGAAAATACGGACACACTAGGTTGGTATTATGTAAATTGTAATTCCGGTGACTTATTTAGTTATGATATCAATACTGACAAATTAAATAGTTTAAAGTAAAATTTTGTATTTTTATCTTTTTTTATAATTTGATAAATTTATGATTATGTGGTATCATGAATTGTTAAATTAAATATAGAAAGAGGATAACTGATGAAAAACATTAAATTTACTGATCTTGATTTAAGCCCCGCGGTTTTAAAAGCAATTGAAGATATGGGGTTTGAAAATCCATCTGAAATACAAGCTGAAAGTATTCCAACTGTACTGGATGGTTTTGATATGATAGGTCAAGCACAAACTGGTACCGGAAAAACTTGTGCTTTTGGTGCACCAATAATAAGCAAAGTAGATCCAAATAATAAGCACGTTCAAGCAATTATATTAACTCCTACTAGAGAACTTGCAATACAAATATATGAGGAGTTAAAAAGGCTTTCAAAACACACTAAAATTCGTTCAATACCTATATATGGCGGTCAACCAATGGATAAGCAAATTTCTGAGCTTAAAAGAGGTGTTTCAATTGTAGTCGGAACTCCTGGTAGAGTTTTAGACCATATAAAAAGAAAAACCTTGAAGTTAAGTCATGCTAATTTTTTAGTATTAGACGAAGCTGATGAAATGCTTAACATGGGTTTTATAGATGACATTGAAACTATTATAAACAGTACAAACGAAGAACGTCAAACACTTTTATTTTCTGCAACTATGCCAAAACAAATACAAAAATTAGCAGAAAAATATCTTAAACCTGACACAAAGCACATACAAATTTTAAAAAAATCGCTTACTGTTTCTAAGATTGAACAATTTTATTATGAAATTCAAAACAATGCTAGACTAGAGACTTTATGTAGAATTTTAGATGCTGATGCTCCTGATAGTGCAATAATCTTCTGCAGAACAAAAAAAGGTGTTGACGAATTAGTTAGTTCAATACAAGCAAAGGGTTTCGTTATTGAAGGTATGCATGGTGATATGAAACAAACTCAAAGAATGTCTACTTTAAGAAAATTTAAGTCAGGAAATCTAAATTTTCTTGCTGCAACTGATGTAGCTGCTAGAGGAATAGATGTTGAGAATATAACTCATGTTATAAATTACGATCTTCCACAAGACACAGAATCATACGTTCATAGGATTGGTAGAACAGGAAGAGCAAATAAATCTGGTACTGCTTTAAGTTTAGTAACTAGAAAAGAAATTTCTAAGTTAAGGCAAATCGAAAAAGAAATAAAGACAAAAATCACAAAAAAACAAGTGCCTACTCTTAAAGATATAATGGAAGCCAAATCACAAAATGTTATAAGTTCCATAGAAGACACACTTAAAGCTGAAGATAGCTACACTAAATTCATACCTTTAATTGAGAATCTTAGTAAAAAATATTCTTTAGAAAGTATAAGTGCTGCTTTATTAAAGGATATATTTGATAGAGAAGTTTCAATGGATTATGAAGATAACAACTTAAAAGTTGAAAGTTCAGTTAGATTATTTATTTCAGTCGGTCGTATTGATGGAATAAATGTAAAGCAACTTCTTGAGTTTATTGATAATACATCTAATGTTAATTCTAACTTTATTGGATCTGTTGATATACTAGACAAATTCTCATTTGTGGATGTTGTTGATAGCAAAGTTCAAACAATTTTGCAAAATACTAGCGGCAAAAAATATAATGGTAGAAGAGTCAATATTGAAATAGCCAAAGGACGAAGCAGATAATAGTTAGAAATTAAAAATTGAAAATTAAATACATATTTTGTCTACTATATGTATTTAATAGTCGTAAAAAACTACTATACCTAAACATAGTAGTTTTTTTGATTTTTATTTTTCATATATCTTGTAATTTACATTAGGAAAAATATTGTCTAGAGATTCTATTTGAGACAATTTTTTTATATTTATAGTATCCTTTGTTATTTCTTCATAAATTGTATTAAATCTATCTAGATGTGTATTAATTCTCTTGATTGCATAATTAACAGTAGTATTATTTTTAATAATAAATGGCCAATCCGATGATTCTGCAAGCATAAGTTCTCTTGCTGCTTGATTTAATGCTCTTTTTTGAACATCATTAGGGTTTTTATAAGTATTTGCAAGCCTTACCATTACTTCTTCTGCTCTATGTAAGTCCCTATAAATCCATTGGTTAGACCCATTTATCCATACTGAATAATCACTATTTTCTCCCCAACTTGAAGGGTTTGGACTTGAACATTGAACTACAGGATTATTACATAAATATTCTTTTGGAGTTGTTAACTCATAATCACAGGAGCTTTCAGAACTTTTCCTTATAAATGCATCAATAAAGTCAGGGCCCTCAAACCACCAATGTCCAAACAATTCAGTATCATATGGACATGTTATAATAGGTGGTTTATCCATATGACTATAAAGACCGCCTATTTGCTCATTTCTACAAGCTGAAAAATGAGCTGCATGCTCTTTAACCTTTTCCATTGCAATATCCCTATTATAAAGTTCCTTATTGTCTGTTTTACCAGTAATTTTATAATATTTAACGCCTGTATCAAGTCTTATACCAGAACTATTAATGTATGGACTTATATAATCCATTGGAAGCTCATATCCTATATCTCTATAAAATTCTCTATAATTGAAATCACCTGGATAACCCATAAAGTCACTCCACACTTGATAAGATGAATCCATATCCCTACCAAAGGCACATACTCCATTAGGGGTAGCTATTGGTGCGGCTGTTCCATATCTAGGTCTTGGAGATGCATACAGTACTGCCTTACTTTCAGCTATAAAATATTTTATTCCATATTCCTTTAGTATTGAATCTAATGAATATGTATAAGCGCATTCAGGAAGCCAAATTCCTGTGGGATTATGTCCCATTACGTCAATATAATGTTGCACTCCAGTTGATAGTTGTGCTTTTATAGTCTCTGGATTAATAGATAAAAGTGGCAATAACGCATGTGTTGCTGAACATGTTATTATTTCTAAACAACCTAGCTTATCAAATTTTTTAAATGCATTCATAAGCCTACAATTATACTTTTTATATGTATCCATTAGCTTATTAAATCTTTCATTATAAAAAATAGATAATTTGTTTAGTTCCTTATTATTTTTAGTCCTTATAATTTCTTTTTCCGTAAGCTCTATAGATTTATTTAAATAATCCGTATATCTTTCATTTATATAATCATCCTCTAACATTGACATAAGTGGTGGTGTTATTGACATGGTTATCTTAAATTTAATTTTATCATTAATTAATCCATCATATACATTAATTAATGGTATATAACATTCGTTCATTGCTTCAAACAACCATTTTTCTTCCATTGGATCTTTAATTTCTGGATGTCTTATAAATGGCATATGACTATGTAAAACTATTGATACATATCCTTTTTTCAAGTTAACCCCTCCAGTATTACCATATAATATTGAATTTCAAGAATCTAAAACTTAATACTATTATTTAACTTTAGAACTAGGAAAATCTTTATACTTTTTTAAACATTTCTCTATTGATTCTTGTATAAATGTATCATGGTACATATTGTAATATATTATTATTTTTGGATAGTATTCAATTTTTTTTTTGCTCCATGAACGGATATGGTTTAGGTTCTTTATGCATATTTAAAGATTCATCTATATCTTGAACAGAAGGTAATTTATCAGTTTCATTGAAAAGTTTCTCCGAAGTATCCACATAGTACACAGAGGTGTCATTAGACTGTTGGTCTCTTGGTGTTGTAACTGTATTAGATACTGCAAATGAAATGAAAGTATCATCTGGTAACACCCTACCAAGTTTTACAAATAGGTCAACACCACATCTATCAAGATTTATAAACCAATTGTTTGCAAAAGCATCTAAATAAATTGTCTTTACTTCACATGATATTCCATTATTTATTTCAAATACTTTTAATACAGGTTTGGAGTTTTTCCAAGCTCCCTCACCATTTTTATCCTCAAAATTCTTAATTATAAGTGGCGAAATATTAAAATAGCAAAATACTGTATATGAATTTTGTACTAGTAATGTTAATGTAACATTATCATCATTTGGCATCTTCTCACCCCTGTTATATCTATTAGCTTATATAGTATATTATACCTTAATATTACATTAATGTCACCATAGATTTAAGTATGTATAATATATATTTACTATTTATATTATATTACTAATTATTGAAAAACTATCATACAATTTATTGAGGTGGTATTCATGTCTATTTTTAAAAAACTCCTTATTATCTTAATTTTTATTTTAATTTTAGAAATTTTTATAGTATTTATAAACTATAGACTATCTTTATAGTTTGATTTTTTAATTTGTTTAACTAACAATACTCCAACAATTGAAGGTATTATCTGTCCAATGCACAAACTTAATGCAAGTATTTTATACGGAGTATGAGTAAGGTACGATAACCAAATTGGTACAATTAATCCTGGCACAAATATTACCGGTAAAGTTATAAACCAATCATTTAACTTAAGTTTTCTTATTAAATACACTAAAGCTGTAGTTATTATTCCTACTAATGCCCCTCCGAACATATCAAATGGCCCTAATCCACCCATTAATGTATTGCTTATAAGATTACTTAAGCCCATAGGTAAAATCAAAAATGGATATATCCCTCCTAATGCATATAACGCTGTAGCTATCCTAATTTGATATTGCCCAAATGCAAATCCTTGAGTAAAATACATTACCACCACATAAATTGCAATTACAATACCCGAAATACATATTTTTTTTACTGATAATTTATTTTTCATTTATAATTCCTCCATTAGAAAACTTTTCTCCATATTCACAACATCCAAATGCTCCATTATATTGTGCTTCTTCTATTACAACAACATCTTTATAATCTCTTTTCAAATAATTTACAAGAGCTTTATTGCTAGCAACACCTCCAGAAAGTAACAATATGTTTCCTTTAAACCTAGAAAGAAGTGGCTTAAGTCTTTTATATAGTGAAAAATTTACTCCGGAACAAAGTTCAGGAACACTACATCCTTCTGCAATTTTACCAATAAGCTCTGATTCTGAAAAAACTGCACAAGTAGCATTAAGTTCTACAGGATTTTCATGAAACTCAAACATATCCTTTAATGGAATCTCAATTATATTTGCCATATTTTCTAGATATCTACCACAAGATGCAGCACACTTTTCATTAAGTTCTAAATCTGTTACAATTCCTTTTTCTACTTTTATAATCTTAACATCTTGTCCTCCAACATCCAAAAGCACAAAATTTTTGAGACCTGTACTATACATTGCACCATAAACATGTGCCTTTATTTCACTTATTGGTTTAAAAAATCTAATGTCAATATTATTTCTACCATATCCAGTAGATACTGCTTTATCTACTCCACTTATATTAAGTTTATTTAAGTCCACCATAACCTTGCCATCATAACTACAATAATCTTTATAGAAGGACATTGTATTTACCATAAACTTCTTTATGATTTTACCCTGTTCCATAATTACAATTTTTACTTTTCTACTTCCTAAATCTATACCTAAAATTTTCAATTATTATCACCTCATATCAATAAGCATGTCTAAAAATGCTTCTATTCTAAGTTTTGTTCTAGCATCAAGTGCATTAAGTTTATCCCCTTCAACATTAAGTATTGGTATATCTAAAGCTTCTTTTATAATTATATGTTCTATCTGTCTATAACAAAATGACTGTGTATAATTTATAATTCCATCTATCTTTCTTTCTTTTATTTGCTTTTTTATTTCTTCTATCCTAAATTCAATATTATATGGATATGTATAATCATAATATTGTTCATATATATTGCTATGCATTTTTCCCCTTGGAAAAGCAAATTCTCTTTGAACTTCATTATAAACAAAACGTGCGTCAAAATTTTCAACAAATTCATATATATTAAGTGTCATTGGTGGTGTCCCTATATATGCAAGTCTAAGCTTTTTTTCTATAGGTTTTCTACTTTCAATTTCACTTATTTTTTGTTCTAATTCCTTTTCAAATTTAATAAAATTACCATTAAAATCAGAACAGCTAACTTGATAAATATGATTTTCTAGTGCTGTCGCCTTATTATCAATATAGGTTAATTCATCAATTTTTTTCACTAAAGTTCTTACATTATTAAGTTTCTTTCTTACAACTTCAACTTGATTCATATTTACATTAAAGTAATTCATAAACTTGTCTATAGAATGTTTTAAATCAGATAATTTATGAGTAGAAGGATATGCAAATGGATATACCTTTATCCCCTTCATTCTAAAAACTTCCTCTAAGGCTTTTGAATTTGAGCAGTCACCTTCTGTAACACCTATAATTTCAAGAAAATCATTTGCTATGGCAGCTCCGTAAACTCCTTTTTTAAACGCGCAAGAACTTCTTGGAAATCCATCTTTTTCTGCAAATTCAATATAGTCAGAGTATTTTCTCGACATTATGAATATATTATTCAAATCTATTACCCTATATCCTGCTGAAATTAAAATTTCTATTGGTACGGTAGTTGTTATACCTATTTTCTTCATTAATATCCCCCTGTGTTTCTAACAAATCATTATATATATGTTATTCCTTACAAAAAATAAAATAGAGCATTTCTGCTCTATAAAAAAAGAGGCATTTCTGCCTCTATAAACTCAATAAAAATACCATTAAAATGGTTATTCCTAGTTTTATTTATAGACAGGATGGATTACGAACTGTCTCTATTAAATTTTGATACTGGATCATTATACTTTATTTAAATTATTTAGTCAAATAATTATTGGCTTATATGGTATACTAATAATAAAGTGAAACTTGAAATTGATAAAATATTACTTTATTGATAAAAGGAGATACTAACTATGAGAATACCAAAGCATATAGGGATAATACCAGATGGGAATAGACGTTGGGCTGAAAAAAATGGATATTCCAAAGAAATGGGTTATAGTAATGGGCTTAACCCAGGTTTAGAAATATTTAAACTCTGTGAAAAAATTGGTATAAAAGAGCTTACCTTTTATGGATTCACCGTTGATAATACAAAAAGACCTGCTTTACAAAAAATCGCCTTCACAGAAGCTTGTGTTAAAGCTGTAAAAATGCTTTCAAAAGAAAACGCCTCTCTTTTAGTGATTGGTAATTCTGACTCACCTATGTTTCCAAAAGAACTGTTACCTTTTACTAAACGAAAAGATTTTGGAACTGGTGGAATAAAAGTAAATTTCTTAGTTAACTACGGCTGGGAATGGGATGTACTTGGTTTATCCTCTTCAGATGCACATTCAAGAAAAAACGTTTATGAAAATATTAAATCTAGAGACATAAGTAGAGTTGATCTTATCATCCGTTGGGGAGGACGAAGAAGACTAAGTGGCTTTCTGCCAATACAAAGTGTATATTCAGATTTTTACATAGTTGAAGAAATGTGGCCAGATTTTGATGCTAATCAATTTAATTCTGCCCTTGAATGGTACTCAAAACAAGATGTGACTTTAGGTGGTTGAAATTTTTACAATGCTAAGATGTAATAAAATTAAACTAACACTCAGGTAGTGTTTTGATTTTGACACATCCTGAGTGTTAGTTTCACAAATTCATTTGCTAATATTGTTTTTTACATTTTTAACAATACTAGCTATATTCATATACGCATCTTGACTGCCCTTTGTTACAATAGGTCTTCCGAAACCTACCCAATGCAATTTTCTTGAAGTATATCCACCTATCTTCATCAAAAGATTTACCGTTGGTTTAGTATCCACAATATATAGTCCATCATTACTACCATATAAAAGAGAGTACATATCTGAAATTGCTGGTATAACTAAGTTAGGTACATATTTTCTTCCAATAGTATACACTTTGACTTTGTTTTCATCTTCTCCAATATAAATTAATCTTCCCAGTTGGTCTTTTTCTATTTTGTCAAACGTCGGTAGCGCTAATAACTCCTCTTTACTTGGAATTCTATTCATTGGCAATTTATTAATATGTATATTGGCTGCAACTGCTGTTGAATGAGCTCCACCAACATCATGATACACAACAATCATTTAACTCACCTACCATATATTCTTATATAGATAGTGTTAAACAAAAAGATAAATATATTCATTTTTTAAAGTACTTTTAATTCCTTAGTATAATTATTTAAGACCTTACACCCATCTTTAGTTACTAATACCAAGTCCTCAATTCTTACCCCAAATTCATTAGGTAAATAAATTCCTGGTTCAATGGAAAATATCATACCTTCTTTAACTTCTGAATGATTAACAGCACTAACATCTGTTGGTTCATGAACATCTATTCCAATATTATGACCTGTCCTATGCGTGAAATACTTTCCATATCCAGCTTGTTCAATAACGCTTCTTGCTGCATTATCTATATCAGAAAACTTAACTCCTGGTTTAACAGCTTGGATTCCTTTTAGATTTGCTTCTAATACAAGATTGTAGACTTCTTTTTGCCTCTCACTAGCTTCTCCAAAAAACACTGTTCTTGTCATATCTGAACAATATCCATTAGTTTTTCCGCCTATATCTATAATAATACTATCACCTTTTTTTAAAACCGAACTATCAGTACTATGATGTGGTTCCGCTCCATTTTTGCCAAAAGCAATTAACGGTTCAAAAGAAAATTGTTCTGTCCCTAGGTTCTGATATATTTTCCCAAGCCTTTTAGCCAAATTAATTTCAGTACTCTCTTTATCTATACTTTCAATTAATTCTTCTATGGCTTTGTCATTTACTTTAGACGCTGCTTCCATAAGTTGTATTTCATCCGCTGCTTTTACCATCCTTGTTTCATCTATAATGAATGATCCGTTTATTATAGAAATTGTCTTTATACTCTCCATTAACTTTATCAAGAAAGAAGCCTGCCAATTTTTATCTACTCCTAAAACAGACTCTTTATCTATAAATGGAAGTAATTTCTCAATAGGATTTTCATTGTCATTAAAATTTATTATATCAAATCCCACATCTTCAGTTATTGGAAATAATTCGTTGATAATTAATTTTTTTAACCCTTTACTATTTATAAATATAGCACACATTCTTTCACCAGATTCAATCCATTTTCCAGTAAGGTAATAAATTGATGATGGTGAAGTTACAATAAGTTGTGTTATATTATTATTCTTCATATTTTCTAAAATTTTCTGCAATCTTTTTTCATTCATAATAAAATCTCCATTTCTACTCTATTTTAAAATATTATTTTTTAATAGTTTTTTCATCCCCATTAAGATTTACACCTAATATATTAATGAAAAATATAAACAGAGGTATTCCTAATAATAAACCCCATATACCCATAAAATGTTCCGAAAATATCAAAATTACAAAGGTAAAAAATATTGGAAGTTTTGTGTTTTCTGACATTAGTTTAGGATTTAATATGTAGCTTTCAAGTATGTGTATTACAGCTACCATTATAAGTATATAAAGAACCTTTATAATTCCACCTATTTTAAACGCAATTAGAACAAGTGGTACTAAGGATATAATAACCCCTGCTACTGGAATTAAACTTAATATAAATATCATAAATCCTAATGCTAAAAGTTTTGGAAACCCTAAAATAGCAAGAAATACAACTGAAACCATAGTATTTACAAGAGCAATAACTACTTGTGCTTTTATAACTTTACCAAAAGAATTCAAGAAATTGTTTCCAAAGAATTTAAAATACCTGTAAATTCCAGAAACTTTACTGTCTTCAAATTTATCTAAAAAATTAGCAACTCTATCTTTTTCAAGCATAAAAAACAAGCTCATTATTAGCGCAATAAATATATTAACGCTCCATCTCCCAACTCCTGATGCAAAATGTATTGCAAAATTTACACCAGATTGAGTGTAATTTTTCAAATCAATCTTTTCTAATGTTGGAAGTATAAACCTTCCCCATCCTTTAGGCAAATTTTCTGGTCTGATATTTAAATATGCACTTTCTCCCTGCCTTATACTACTTATTATTTGATTTATTAAAACAGGCACATAATTATAAATAGCTATTACTATAAATACAAATATAGCAATATATAACACAACTGTGACAATTCCCTTTTTTACGGGAATATATTTCTTTAGTACTTTTATAACTAAGTTTTCGAAACTATTAATTAAGTAAGTAAGTATGAAGGTAAGTAAGACTAAATCAAGTATGCTATTTATTAGATACAGAAAAAACGCAAAAAAAAGTATAAAAATTAAGTTCTTTACTATTTCCTTACTAAACATTTTTTTTAAAAAATCCAATATTTCCACCTCATCATATGACGTTATCTATTATCATTTTAACCAATTATAATTAAGCTAATTCTATAAACTTATTAATATCTTCTTCAACAACTTTAAGTGAACTCTCCCAAAAATCTAAAGAGTGGATATCTATGCCCATTAATTTTGTTATATCCGCTATGTTATTTTTTCCAGTCACACTTAGAAGTTTATCATATTCTTTCGCAAAATTATTAGTATCCTCTAAATATTTAGCGTACAACCCTTTAGAAAACAAAAGTCCAAATGCATATGGATAATTATAAAAATTAAATTCAGCTGAATAATAATGTGATTTACATATCCACATGTATGGATGCAAATATTCAGAATCCAATCCGTCTCCATATGATTTTTTCTGTGCATCTAACATTATTTCTTTAAATTCCTCTACACTAAGGGAACTTGTTTCCCTTCTATTAAATACTTCTTTTTCAAATAAAAATCTACTATAAATATCTACTATTACTTGAGTACAATCACTTATTTCTGTTTCAAGAATTGCAAACGCTTCTTCTTTTGGCGATGATTTTATAGCTGCCTTTTTTACAATTGTTTCACAAAACGTAGATGCAGTTTCTGCAATTGGCATTGGATAATCACTATTTATTGCTGATTCATTTAAAAGACAAGCACCATGATATCCATGACCTAATTCATGTGCAAGCGTAACTACATCGCTGAAATTACCTGTAAAGTTACTCATTATTCTGCTTTCACCAATTACATGAAGATTTTCACAAAATGCGCCACCAACTTTTCCTTCTCTAGGTTCAGCATCTATCCAATTTTTATCAAAAGCATTTTTAGCATAATCGCCTAATTTTTTACTAAAAGTATTGAAATTGTTAATAACAAATTCCTTAGCTTCATCATATTCATATTTCTTATTTATTTTAGCAACTGGTGCAAATAATTCATAAAATGGCAATCCACCCTTGTAACCTAATATCTCAGCTTTTTTCTTTAAATATTTTCTAAAGACAGGCAAATATTTATCTATGGCTTTAAACATTGCTTCCAACGATTCCTTATCAAGTCTTGATATAATAAGGCTTTCTTCTAATGCCGAACCGTATCCTCTTAGTTTATCTACTGTTATGACTTCGCCCTTTATTCCATTAAGCGTTGCTGCTGATATATCTTCAATTTTACTATAACCTGCAATTTCAGCCTCATAAGCTTTTTTTCTTATTTCCTTTCTTTCATCAAAAGCCATGCTTCTTATTACCGATAATGGTAAAGATTCCTTTTCTCCATTTATATCTATATCTATTAATAAATTAGATGTGATTAAATCTTGAAGTTTACTCCAAGCATTTGATCCAGTATTCCTCATACGAGAAATAATAACTTCTTCTTCCTCATTTAAAGCATATTTATTTTGAGTTACTTGTTCTTTTAAATAAAAACTGTGTTCTTTTAAAATTTGTGACGTGCTTATAATTGCTTCAATGTTTTTGAGGCTTCCAATCCATTTTTTAAATTTAGTAGAGGCTTTCGCTAATTCTGCAACTTTTTTATTGATTATCTCTGAATATTTTAATGCATCGCTATTTTTTGTTTCTACACTTAAAGTAAGTTCACAAAATGCAAATAATCTTAAATATAAATCTGAAAACTCATTAGTTATTGTTATATATTCTTCCAATTTTTTCACTGCATTATTAGTATCTATTGTACTTTTTTCAGCCATTTCATCAATATTTTTTATAAGTTCATCATACTTTTTAAGATCATTCTTAAATTCATTGGCTTCAAATGACGTGTATAACTCAGAAAGACTCCATCTATGTTCCATATTAAATCTCCTTTATGTATATAAATTTTTGTATTATAATATATTAAATACTACATATATTGCTACAAATTAATTATACTATACCTTTAAATATATTCCAATCTTATGAACTATGTTCTACATATATTATTAATAATTGTCATATGCATTTAACAAATATGTCATATAATTGTCACAGTTCATGATTATTATTAAATCAAAAGAAATATTAATTAGGAGGTAATACAATGAGCGAATTTAATAATGATAATGATAAAAAAAATAACATAAAATCCACCGAGGAATTTCCAATGTCAAATTACTCCGGTTATAACGCATCACATTCTTCTAGTTATGATGAAAATGCTGATACCTCTTATGATTATGAAGTAAAAACTGTATATAACACTGAAAAGAAACATAAAAGCAGTAAAAGAATCGCTTCATATATAGCTGTTGGTTTAATTTGCAGCATAATAGGTGGTACTGTTTCTGGGATAACTTCTTTTTATATTCTTCCCAAAACAGGTTTATTTAAAAATACGCCTTTATACCAAGATATTTCTAAAGCAAACAATAATCAAAACACAAATAATGATTCTACAAATAATGGGGCTTCAGTAAGTGCATCACCTACAGTTGCAAGTAGTGGTGGTCTTACTGTATCTCAAATTGCTAAAAAGGTAGGTCCTTCAGTCGTTGGAGTTTCTACAAAAATCGAAACTTCAAGTAACTATGATTTCGGTGATTCACAAGAAGAGGAAGGTGTAGGTTCTGGAATTATAATTGATAAACAAGGTTACATTTTAACAAATTATCATGTTATAAGCGGTGCTCAAAAAATAACAATTACTTTCAACAATAAAAAGACTGCCACAGCTAAAGTCGTAAACTATGATGCATCTCTTGACGTTGCAGTAATTAAAGTTACAGATGCTAATGTTACAATGCCTGGTGTAGCTGAACTTGGATCCTCAAGTGAATCACAAGTTGGAGATCCTGTAGTAGCTATAGGTAACCCAATGGGGTTAGAATTCTTTGGTTCAGTAACGTCAGGAGTTATAAGTGCCTTAAATCGACAAGTAAATGTTGAAAATTCTAAAACACAAACCCTTATTCAAACAGATGCTGCTATAAATTCTGGTAACAGTGGTGGACCTCTTGTTAATTCCTTAGGCCAGGTTATAGGAATTACAAGTTCAAAGCTTACTGGTGGTGCTGAAGGTATCGGTTTTGCAATTCCTATAGATTTAGTAAAACCTAAGATAAGCTCACTTACAAAACAAATGGTAGTGCTTGGCGTTTCAGTTAGTGATGTTTCAAAAGACGATGCTAGCCAATACAATGTACCCCAAGGTGCAGAAGTAGCAAAGGTTAATCCAGGAAGTTCAGCTTCTAAAGCAGGTCTTGAAGTTGGAGATATCATTACAAAATTCGGAGATCAAACTGTAAAAAGTACAGATGACTTAAACGCTGCAAAATCAAAATATAATGCTGGAGATAAAGTTGATATACAGGTTTATAGAGATAGCTCAACTAAAACTTTAAGTGCAACCTTATCAAATTAGTAGAAAACACCTTCCTCTTTGTAGTTTAAATTTAACAGTTATCATTTTAAAATCACTTATGTTTTTTAACATAAGTGATTTTATTGTACAAGAACTTTTAAGGAAATTTTTCCTCCTACGTCAGAAAAATAATGAATTTAGTTATATAAGTCTTAATAATTAATGTATAATAAATACAACAATATCACTACAGGTTATATGTTAGTTAGGAGTTGCAAAATGAATAAAGCGGATTGCTCCCCTTATTTTCAACAATTTCTTACGAATGCTAATTAATTCATAGATTTTCTTATAAACTCATTTGGACTCGTATAGTTTAAGCTTCCATGTATTCTTTCCTCATTATAGAATTTTATATATTCATCAATAAGCAAGTATCCATGAGTAAAATTTCTAATCTCATTCCAAGCTATACATTCTTTGGAGAGAAGTGAATGAAAAGACTCAATATGAGCATTATAGTTTGGTGAATTTGTTGGAATGAGCTCATGATAAATACTGTGTACCTTACAAAAGTGTTCGAATTTAACAGAAGTGAATTGAGGACC
>NZ_FWXH01000006.1 GCF_900176305.1 Clostridium acidisoli DSM 12555 | reverse complement strand
GTTAAAGATTTTTACTCTACTGCGTGAGTAAAAAGGTGAAAGATTGCCAGAGTGGCAAGATTAAAGAATTAACGATGATACCGTTAATGGTGAGAGAATTTGCTTTCAGCAAAAGGTGTTAAGGATGATTTTTCTACGCTATACTGCGAAAAATCTTTGAACTTAAATATATAAATCTAAATTCATTATTTTTCTGACGTAGGAGGAAAAAATTCCTTTACCTGTTACGTAAGTAACTTCTCTCACCTTCGACGGCCTTGGCCTCGTCAATTCTTCCATCTAGCCGAAGGCTTTCTCTAATCTTTTCATCTAGCTTTAGCTATGATGAAAATCTTTAACTCTTGCTTCGCAATTTCTCACTATTATAATCAACATCATTTATAAGTTTCTTAATTTCTCCACTTCTTTTTCTGTAAGCTTTCTCCATTCTCCAGTTTCAATGCCATCAATTTTTATATTAACTATTCGAATTCGTTTTAACTTAATTACCCTATATCCAAAAGTTTTACTCATTCTTCTAATTTGCCTGTTTAGTCCCTGTGTCAATATAATTGAAAATGTATCATCATTAATCCTTTTTATTTTACAGGGTTTAGTTTTACCACCTGTGATTTCTACACCTTTTCCCATACCTTCTATAAAACAATCATCAAAAGGCTTATCTAATATCACTATATATTCCTTTTCATGTTCATTTTGTGATTCTAAAATTTTATTTGCTAGTTCTCCATCATTAGTCATGAGTATCAAGCCTTCAGATTCTTTGTCTAATCTCCCAACTGGAAATATGTATTCTTTATAACCTAAAAATTTTATTATATTATTTTCTACCTTATCTTCTGCAGTGCAAATTATTCCAACTGGTTTATTTAATACAATATAAACTTTATCTCTTACTGGAATAGGTGCATTATCAATTAATATTGTGTCTGTTTTTTCTACCCACTGACCTTGTATGCATTTTTTGCCATTAACTGTTATTCTATTATCCTCAATAATTCTATTTGCCTCTCTTCTTGAGCAAAAGCCAAGATTACTAAGTAGCTTATTTATTCTCATCTATACTCCTCGAGTTTCTGGATTCCATATTATTTTGTGAAGTTGTATCTGAAGTCTCACACCATTAAGTTTATTGGATTTCATAAATTCCACTATTTTCACTAGTTTAATACTTGTAGTAATAGGACTAAAATAAACTAAACATTTCCTCAATAATTTATATTTTTCTAGGACGATTTTTGCTTTTTTTAAGTCCTCCTCTGTTCCTATTACAAATTTGCACACATCTTTTGAACTTAACATCTCAAAATTTTTTAGGTGCATATTACTTTCCATCTTACTACTTGGCAATTTATAATCTACAATAAAACTTACATTGTTTAAATGATTTATTCTTTCAAATTTGTAAAAAGGCACTGATCCATTTGTTTCTATATGAATTAATAACTTAGAATCCTTTGCTAAAAAATATATTAAGTCCTCAATGCCTTCTTGAATTAATGGTTCCCCTCCAGTAAGTGTAACATTTTTAGTTCCATTATCTTTTATAATTATATATATTTCTTCTTTAGTAAGACTGTCTCCTATTGCACTTCTTGAAATTGAATAAGCCGTATCACACCAATCACATTTAAGATTACATCCTCCAAATCTTATAAAAGTTGCTATTTCTCCAGCAGTAGGACCTTCACCATCTATTGATAAAAATTTTTCTATTACGTTATAATTCATTTAGTCATCCTCTCTATAAATACAGCTATTGGTAGGTGTTTCAAAGAGCTCTACCTCATAAATATTTATTCCTTTTCCCTTTATAATGAAAAAAATATTTCTAGACATCTCTTCTACAGTTGGTCTGTATTGTACTAACTCATATTTAAATTCTTGAGGTACAGTTTTTAATTTATTTATTAAATCTTTACCTATCTCATCATCTTCTATAATAATTTTATGATCAAACAGATCATGTATTTCTTTTAATGTTGATTTTATAAAACTAAAATCTTCCACCATGGCACGATCATTACCTGATGTTTTTAACTTATCTCCTTTAATTTTTACAATTAGTCTATATCTATGTCCATGTATATTAGCACATTTTCCTTCATAACCACTTAAAAAATGTGCTGAATCAAATTCAATTTCACTTTTTAAAATAAACATAATACCACTCCATATTCTATATTTAAAAAGGGCGCAAAAGCGCCCAATAATTTAAATTATAATATAATTATGTAATTTTTACAAATTTATGATTATATCTTATCTTCAGCTATAGATTGTTCATGCTGACTAATCCAACTATATGCATCTCTTTTTTCTGAAGTTAATAACAAATATAAAACTTCTATAACCGTCATTGCTGAAACTCTTGAAAAGCTAAACTCATCCATAAATAACTTTTCTCTTGTAGCTGTGTTTATTTGATATTCACATCTATTAGCTAAAGGCGAGTTTTCATGATTTGTTATACTAATTGTCGCAGCTTTTTTTTCCTTTGCGATATCCACTAATGTTAAAAGCTTTTTTGAGGAACCGGAATTTGATATAGCTATAACTACATCTTTATCAGTTAGTGTGTAAGCAAATGCAAGTTGTGTTTCCCATATAGTATTAACAACTGATGCTATTCCCATCTGATTAAATTTATATGCTCCATCTAGTGCTACAGGTAATGTATTTCCAACTGCAACAAATTGAACAATTCTTGCATTTTTGATTATAGTTAATATTTCTCTAACAACATCTTCATCCATCATGGATATAGTTTGTTTTATTTCTTCAATTTTATTTGCCAATATATTTTTAAGTGACTGTCCTATGTTTTTTATATCTATATCATTAGAAGTGCTTGTTTCCTCAGAATTTACCATTTCCTTTGCAAGGTTTATCTTTAGATCATGAAATCCTTTTAGTTCACATTTTTTACAAAATCTAATTATAGTTGCCTCACTAACACTGCTTTTAGCTGATAACTCTGAGACAGTCATTTCGATAATTTCTTCTTGATTATTTATAACATAATCTGCAATCTTTTTTTCTGCCTCGTATAAACTATCGTAAACCGCAAAAATTTTATCTAATACGTTTTTACTTTTATTCTTCAAATTTTATAACTCCTTATTCATACTATTCAAATGTATATTTTATTCCCCATTGACCTCTAATATCGTCCATTATATCCATTACATCCATAGATAGTTTTAATGTATTTTCACTATTCTTATTTAGTATACAATTGTTCATATCCTCAACTTCATAATTTAAAGCTTTTTCAGTTTCCCCTGCTTCGATAATTTCTGCAGTTCCATCTGGATATGTTATTGTTGCTTTATCTGCTCTAGGAAAATTCTCTACCGTTATATATGCCTTTTCACCTGCTACTACTCCTTTTTTAGGTTGTTTTGCTCTCATAGTTAAAGATATTACTGCCATCTCATCAGCACTGTTTCTAAGTATTATGCCTGATTGTTCATCTACACCTGTTTCAAATTTCTTCACTGTTGTTAAAATTTCTTCAGCTTTACTTGAAAGAAAATATCTAGTAAAGGATAACGCATATGTCCCAATATCAAGAAGCGCACCACCTGCTAAATCTTTATTAAAAAATCTATTATTAATGTCATATTCCTTAAGACTTCCAAAAGCTACTTGAATCATTTTAATCTTGCCAATTTTTCCTTCATCAACAAGTTCTCGAAGCTTTTTATAAAGAGGCATATGATAAATTGTCATAGCTTCTGCCACTATTAAATTTTTCTCCTTAGCTAAATCAGCAATTTCTTTTAACTGTTTAGAGTTTACAGTTATAGCTTTTTCACAAAAAACATGCTTATTATTTTTAAGACTCCTCATTATATATTCATAATGATTACAATGAGGCGTTGATATATAAACCACATCAATATCTTTGTCCCTAAGCATTTCATCATAATTTCCATAGACGTTTTTAACTTTATGTTCTGCTCCAAATTTCTTTGCTTTTTCTAAATTTCTTGAGCCTACAGCCCATATATATCCATTAACTTCCTCTATAGCTTTTGCAAATTCTGTTGCAATTGTTCCTGGTCCTAGTATTGCCCATTTCAAATTACTCATATTTACCACCCCGTATATTTAATTTTTAGAAATTATTTTTACGCCTTTTTCACTAACAACAATTGCCTTGGTAACAACCTTAGTAAATAAAGAAATATCAACAA
Source organism: Clostridium acidisoli DSM 12555 (assembly GCF_900176305.1). Lineage (GTDB taxonomy): Bacteria > Bacillota > Clostridia > Clostridiales > Clostridiaceae > Clostridium_I > Clostridium_I acidisoli. Next base: position 171,723 of record NZ_FWXH01000006.1, on the reverse strand, counting down.
CTCCACAAATGTCTTTTAATTTATTTTCAAGTTCCTTAATACTATTAACATTAGAAAACCTTACATCCATAAGTAAATTTCCATTATCGCTTATTGTAAAACCGTCTTTTGCACTGCTATTTCTCATTGATATAGCACCACCTAATTCTTCTACTTTTCTGCTAACATAATTTAATGAATCCTGTAAAATTTCTAATACCACTGGATGCTTAAATGTTAATCTTTTTACCAATTTACTATGATCTACAAGAAGTACGTATTCGTCTGCCATATTAGCAATTAATTTTTCTTTTGTATGAATACCTCCACCACTTTTTAATGCATTTAAATCTTCATCTACTTCATCACATCCATCAAAAGCTATATCTATCTTATCCACAGCTAAAGTGTGAAGAACTTCTAACCCTCTTTTTATACAAAGCAGCTTTGTTTTTATAGATGGAGTGACTACTTTAACATTAAGTTCATTATTCTCTTTTATATAATCTATTAAATATGCTATAGTACTGCCTCCACCTAAACCTATTATAGAATTGTTTTTTATATGTTTTAGTGCTTCCCTAGCACAACTTTTCTTTAAATCGTCTGCATTCAATTTCTCATCCTCCTCAATTTATATTACAAATTTATAATATAATAAGTTTATTATTTCGTCAACTTATTATTACACGAAATAAAATTTCGTAGCTAATAAAATTTCATTTATTTGTATTTTGGTGAATATACTTATTAATGAAAAAATATATTATGGGGGATAATAATTTGACATATTACATTAAAGTAGAACCAAATGTAAAAATCTATGTAGAAGATATTAATCCTAAGGGTAACAAAACCATCTTATTTATACATGGCTGGCCAGCAGATCACAATTTATTTGAATATCAATTTAACAAGCTTCCAGCACTAGGTTTCAGATGTATCGGTATTGATATTCGGGGTTTTGGTAATTCCGATAGACCTTTTGGTGATTATTCATACAACAGATTATCTGATGATGTTCGGGCAGTAGTAGATGCACTTAAGTTGCAAAATTTCACTTTAGCTGGTCATTCTGTTGGAGGCGCTATTGCAATACGGTATATGGCTCGTCACCATAGCTTTGGAGTATCTAAGCTAGCTCTTTTTGCACCTGGCGCACCAAGTATAATAAAACGAAAAGATTTTCCATATGGAGTCCCAAAAGAAGAAATAACTAGTCTTATAGAACAAACCTATAGTGATCGCCCTAAAATGCTTCAAAATTTCGGAGAAATATTCTTTTTTCAGAATATAACCGTTCCATTTTCAGATTGGTTTTTTAATTTAGGTCTTAAAGCTGCTGGATGGTCCACAGCTGCTGTTGCAAAGAATTTTATAAATGAAACTTTATTTTCTGATTTAAATAAGATAAATGTACCCACTTTAATTCTTCATGGAATTCATGACAAAGTTTGCTTATTTGAGCTTGGGGTGGCTTTAAACAAAGCAATTAAAAATTCGAAACTTGTTCCATTTGAATATAGTGGACATGGATTGTTTTATGAGGAAAAAGAAAAGTTTAACAAAGAACTGGTTGATTTTATAGGTTGATAATATGAAGTTGGTGAAGGTTTTTAACGATTGCTTCGCACGTTGAAAGGTGAAGCATTGGTTAAAACCCTTCACCCGTACTTCGAAATATCTAACTATTATGAACATACTTCATTTCTATATAATAAACATAGCCACAATAGTTGTTACTGCAAGCCCTATAACTACTGGTTTAATATTTCTTTTAGCTAGTTCAAAAGCATCCACATTGCATATAGCAGCTACTGGAATTACAGCCCAAGGAATTATAGTTCCTCCACCAACCCATATTCCTGCTATTTGACCTAATGCCGTTAAGGTGTCTACCCCACCACCTAAAGCAGTTGAAAATATCTTTGCAATAGAACCTGCTAATGATATCCCTGAAAATCCAGAACCATCAAGTCCCGTTATTGCACCAACTACTGTAAGTGTAATCGACGAAACAACAGCATTAAGCGGAACACTATTTGAGAGTGCAACACCTAAATCATTAACAATACCATTGGATCCTGCCGGTAATATCTTGCCAAATATATCATTAAAGGGTAAATCGCCTAAGTAAAAAAATGCTGCTATAGGTATCACAATTCCAAATATTTTAAAACCAAATTGCAATCCAGAAACAAGATTTTCTGTTATCTTTTCTAGTGATTTTTCTTTATATGATACCAAAGAAATAAGACTTAATATAAATATAGCAGTTCCACCTATAAGTGCGGTTGCATCACTGCCTTGTAATTTATATATATACATTACAACTATATCTAATGCAAACAATACTAATATTAATATAGCAAAAAACCTCCGTATGTTTTTTGATGAAATCAGCATTACATTATTAGTTTTTTCATAAATTTTATTTTCATTAAAAGATTTTCCTTTTTTAATCTCACTTCTTAACAAATAAAAAGCTACAATAGTAGTTGTTACTCCCATTACAATTTCAAGAGGAATACTTGCTGTAATTACCTTAGATACCGGTATACCTGCCGCATCTGCTGTAAGTTTTGGTGCTGCTTGGATTATATAATCACTGGACAACGCTATTCCATTCCCAAATAAATTCATTGTTATAGCTAATCCAATAGCCGGAAGTCCTGCTTTCTTTGCAATCGGCAAAAATAGTGCACCTACAAGCACCACCGCTGGAGAAGGCCAAAAGAACCAAGATAATACCATCATGATTAACCCAATAAGCCAGTATGCAATCCAATAATTTTTTATTATTCCCTTAAATGGAGCTATTATTTCATCATTTATTCCCGAAGCAATCATTGCAGTACTCATGGCAGTTATTATAGATATAACAAATATGGTAGGCATGAGTTCCTTTGCCGCATATACAAAACTATTAAATACGCCCATAGTAGATTTTACTACTGAACCTGTAGCTGTTAGTCCCAATATAAATATACCTAATATACACAATAATGATATATCCTTCTTTTTTGCCATTGCTATAATTAAGACAATAATAAACATCAAATAAATATAGTGTAACGAAGTTAATGTTACATTCATAGTTTTCCTCCGCTTAAATTGTTGTGATATTAAATTATGCTAATATCTTTAGCGAAGTTACACTATGAAACAAAATTAGCATGGATAATTTTTTCTGTGTTTAATACAAAGAGGAACCTCATAAGCAAGCATAATTATCCACCCTGCAAGACAACTTAATGCAATCCCTACAATGCCAAATTTAGGCGCTAATATATATGCAAATATTACTCGTCCAACTATTTGTACAAAGGTTGACCTTAATGTGATTTTTAAATCCCCCATACCTCTAAAATATCCTTGTATCCCATTTGTGTAACTTGGTAACAAATAAAAAAATGCCATCATTTCAAGATATTTTATTCCAAGTTCTACAACTTTTGAATTTTCTTCTGAAACAAAAAGATGCATTATATGCGGTGCTCCAAAAAACACTGTGACTAAAAGCATAAGCCAGTACAAAGTTTCAAGCTTCATTCCAGACCAAAATCCGCTTTTAATACGTTCATTTTTTTTTGCGCCTCTGTTTTGTGCTAAAAATGTAGTCATTCCACTACTAATGCTTTGTTGAGGTGTAAATGCAAAATCATCTACACGATTTACTGCATTAAATGTTGCAATTGCATCTACTCCAAGTGGGTTAACTGCACCTTGCACCAGAAACTTTCCAACATAAAGACAGGTTTGCTGCATAGCTGTTACCCAGCTGTAATTAATTGTAGTTCTTAGTAATTGTCTATCCATTACAAATTCTTTTCTTGAGAAACGAAGCATTGGTACTTTTACATATGCATATGTAATACAACATACACTTGAAAGCATTTCTGCTGTTACGGTTGCAAGTGCTGAACCAGGAACCCCCATTTTTAATATTACAACAAAAACAATGTCCATAACTACATTGAAAACCGCAGAGATAATTAAGAATATTAATGGTATTTTTGAATCGCCAATGCTTCTAAGTGTTGAAGCATACACGTTATATAAAAATGTAAATATAAGTCCACAAAATATGATTCTAAGATAACTTGTTGCATCTGGTAATATTTCTTCTGGTGTTCTAATTAATTCTAATATTGGTTTGGTCATTATTATACAAAATACAATGATAACCATTGTAAAAATAAAACCTGCTATCATTGTAGTGGATACTTCCCTTTTCAGCTTTTTTATATTTCCTGCACCAAAGTATTCACTCATTAAAACCGAAGCACCCATACAAATTCCTATTATAAAAAACATTACAATATTCATAATTGGATTTGCAGTACCAACTGCTGCCAATGCCTTTGTACCAACAAACCTACCAACTATAATAGAATCCGCTGCGTTATAAGTTAGCTGAAAAAAATTTCCTAATATTAATGGTACTGCAAAATAAGTTAAATGTTTAGGAATATTCCCTTTTGTCATATCTGTTATCAAATTAAAGCCACCACCTAGTATTTTTAGTATGAATCTTTATATAAAAACGCATTTTGTTAACGTGAACAATTGCATTGCATACATGTTTTATTATAAATCTATTGTTTAATAAATTAAATACTTTTATATAAGTTATTTATAATTTAAGGCAATGAATTTATACTTATTCATTGCCCTTATTAATTACTTTTATTTGTAAAGACTCCATTACATCAAGGGATTTATTGTGAAGACTAACATCAAAACTTGCACAAAGACTTGCATCAACTATAATGTCTGCATTTTTATACTGTGACTGAAACATTACTACATTGCTTATTACACACATGTTTGTAACAACTCCAATAATCTCAAATTCATCAATATCTTCACCTATTTCATTTGCTAATTTAATCATGTCTTTAGGTGACATTCCAAAACTCCCTTTATTATAATGCAATGTATTTTTTGAATTCTTAAACTCATTTACTTTTCCATATAACTCATGTCCCTTGCTACCCTTAATGCAATGCACTATAGGTAAATTTTTACCTTCTCTTGTTTGTAAATAATTTTCGTTGTGTGTATCATAAGTAAACACTACCTTATTTCCATTATTTAAATATTCATTAATTTTGTCATATATAGGGTTTTCTAATGTTTTAGCCTTTTCAAATCCTAATGCTCCACTAACAAAATCATTTTGGTAATCAACAACTACTAATATCTTTTTCATACTAATCCTCCTAATTTTTATTATAAATTTCTTGATTAGCTATACACACCCACCGCTAATTCCTCTAAAATACCATTATCTATAATTTCATAGTATCCATTTTTCTTCTCTATACTACCTTTTAAGCAAAGCATGTTCAAGGTTCTTAATAAATGTCTATAACTTGAGCCTAAAAGTTCTGCTATTTCAGTTAAATTTTCATTAAATTCTATCCTTCCATTATTATGATTTTTTTGCCCAGTAGCCAAAATATAGCTTGCAAGCCTATTCTCCAAAGGATAAAGTAAATTAATAGAAGTGTTTCTTGAGAATTTTAGTAATTTTTCTCCTAATTCACTACAAATGTATTTTAAAAATTTAGCATCATTTAATAAGTACTCCCTAACTTTATTAATTGGAATTCCAATACAATATGTATCTGCTATTGCCTGTACATTTGAATATGCAGTTTGAGAATTAATGAACTCTAAATCGCCAAACACTTTAAAATCCTGGCAAAAACAATTAAGCAGAGATCTTCCATTACTTAATGTTACATATACCTTTAATCTCCCTTTTATTAAAAAAATTAAATATTTAATATCCTCATCTTCTTTGAAAACAAACTGGTTTTTCTCAAATAAAAGTATTTCCATAAAAGGCTTCATATCTTTTGTGAAAATGTCATTAATGCCATACTTTAAGATGTATTTATTAATCATGTCTAAATTATTTATTTTAATCATACTTCATCAATCCTTTTCAATAAATTAATATTTTTATTTTAATATGACATATGTCATGACGCTTTTCAAGCATTTGATGATAAAGTATATTTAAATTAATTACACTAGGAGTTGATGCAATGAAAACCTTAATTTCGTCTTTTATAGGGGCTTTAATATCTATAATGATTATGTTTAATGGAACCTTATCTAATTCTTATGGAAATTACACATCCACTGTAATTATTCATCTTACAGGACTTTTTTCTATAATATTTATTTTATTAATAACTAGAACAAAATTTAAATTTAAGAAAAACATTCCTATATACCTTTATAGTGCAGGTGCTATAGGTATTTTTACTGTACTTTTTAATAATTTAAGTTATTCAACCCTTGGCGTGGCTGTAACTATAGCTTTAGGTCTACTTGGGCAATCTATTACTGCTATTATCATTGACCACTTTGGTTTACTTGGAATGGATATAATAAGATTCAGAAAAGAAAAATTTATTGGTTTAATTCTTGTTTCTTTTGGAATACTTGTAATGACCATATTTTGAGGAGATAGATTATGTTTTTATACATTTTAGTATCAATATTAAGCGGTGTTTCTATAGTAATATCCAGAATTTTAAATTCTAAACTAGCAGAACATATTGGAATTTTGCAAGGCACCTTTTTTAATTATTTATTTGGATTAATTTTTTCATTTATATTTTTAATTTTTAGTCAGGAATGGCTTCATATAAAATCAACCTCTGTTCCCTTTTGGGCTTATCTAGGTGGTTTTACTGGAATTTTTGTTATTGGACTTTCAAGCTACATAACCCCTAAAATTTCTGTCTTTTATCTAACTCTTATAATCTTTATTGGTCAATTGTTTACTGGTATTTTTATTGATTACTTAACCTTAAACAATTTATCTATTGGTAAAATTATAGGTGGATTTTTAGTGTTAAGTGGTCTTACTTTTAATCTATTTATAGATAAGAAAAGCATCTATCCTCATATGTAGATAGATGCTTTTTTTCATTAATATTCTAAACGAAAAGGCTCATTACAAGTGTATTATAATAAACTCCATTTATATAATTATCTTTTTTTAATGTTCCTTCCTTCTCAAATCCAACTTTTTTATACAAAGCAATTGCTCCGTAGTTATCCTCTCTAGTAACAAGGGTTATTTTTTTAGTAACTTTATTCATTTTCCCCCATGTTACAAGATTATCCATTAAAATTTTTCCTAGTCCTAACCCGCAACATTTTTCACTTATAACTATGCCTAAAGTTCCAACGTGTCTGCTTCTAACTTTCTGATTTGAGTTAATGGATGCTATTCCTACTATTTTTCCATCAATAAAAGCCAATAGTATTATAGAATTACTTTCTTCATATGTTGTTTTTATATATTTTTTATATTCATTCAAATCTTTATGAAATTCATCTCTACCAAATGAAAGAAAATCAGTCTCCCCGCCTACTAAATTATAAAAGCTAATCATTGAAGCTGCATCATCTTCTTTTGCCTCTCTCACAATAACTTCTTGTTCATTTTTTAAATTCATTTTATCCATATATACTAGCTCCTTATATTTATCAACTCTATATCATTTATTTTTTAGTAACATACTCAACAATTCCCTGCGATAGATTGTTTGCAAGATCCCCTAAAATCTTATCATCTTGTAGCCTTGCTCTATCTGCACTATTAGTCAAATATCCAGCTTCAACAAGCACACTTGGAGCTTTACTTAGTCTAATAACCTTAAGTTTATCTCTAATTACTCCGTCATTTTTCCATCCATCACTTTTAGTTGCATTTTTTAATATTATATTGGCAAGCTTAATTCTTTCATTTGTTTGATACCCATTTTCATCATAATAATACGTTCCTATTCCTTGATATTTGCTTGGATTTACATCAATTCCATTGATATGAACAGACATAAACACATCGGGTTTATTCTTATTAACAAAATCAGCAATATCAGAAAGAGCTTGTCCTTCGTCTTTATTTCTTGTAAGAACTGCATTCACACCACTATATTCAAGATCACTTGCCATAAGCTTAACTATTCTCAATGTTATGTCCTTTTCATGTAGATTTCCAACACTTTGTCCACTATCAACACCGCCATGACCAGGATTAAGTACAGCTTTATATTTAAATGGCTTTTTTACCTTACTTATTAATATAACCACTTCATTGTTATCTTTTCCATCATTTATATAAACAAAGTTATTTTCTTTATATTTCTTTTTAATTGTTAAGTCTTTTTTATTATTATCATTAGTTAGATATAAATCTTTAGAATTCTCTTCACTAATTTGAGTGTTAAGATTAAGAGGAACATCTTTATCAAAACTTACAGTTACAGATGTATCATTTTGCTTATAAGATATATTTTTAATTGCACTACTAAGCTTTATGGTGTATTTCTCAAATATATTATTTTGTTCCATGTATATATTTCCATTTTTGTCTTTTCCAACTTTTACAGCCATATCACTTTTATTTATTGTTGGTCTATTGCCAGCTGCTTTATCTGAATTAGCTTCTTTTGATGGATTTAACAAAGCTAAAATTATTAGCACACCAAGTATACACATTGATACACGTATAAAAAAAATCTTTCTCCCTTTTGCGTCCAATTTTAAATTCATTTGTAGCTTCTCCCCTATATTTTATTTATATAATCTTAAAAGCTTCATTTTTATTATATTGTAACATAATTAAGTATGATTTTCTTTCATTTTTGTATTTGTTTACAGTAATTTCTTGTGTTATGATTATAACACAAAAATATAAAGGGGCGTAATAAATTATGACTGGTAAAACAAGAGCTGATATATATGCTGGAAGACTTGTAGATATAGTATTAAAAGAAGATCAACGTACAGGAAAACTTACCCGAGGAACTGTAAAAGATATACTTACAAAGTCTTCATATCACCCTAGAGGAATAAAAGTAAGATTAACCGATGGTCAGGTAGGAAGAGTTCAAGCTATAATAAAATAATAAAAGCATAGTATTCATTTGTAAAATTACTAGAAATGAATACTATGCTTTTTAGTTTCTTTTTTTATCTTTTCTAAAATAGCTGTTTCTGTGTGTATTTTTTTCATATGGTTTCTTTTTAAAATCCTTACTTTTCACTTCTTTAGAAGTTTCAATAACTACAGTTGAATTACTTATAGGATAAGGATTCTCTTCAATCACTGGTATGGCTTTTGATATTGTTTTTTCAATATCTCTCAAAGAACTCTTTTCTTCATTATCACAAAATGAGATTGCAACACCTTCTGCTCCAGCTCTTCCAGTACGTCCAATTCTATGAACATAAGTTTCAGGTACATCTGGCAAGTCGAAGTTTACTACAAGAGACAATTCTTCTACATCGATACCTCTTGCTGCTATATCAGTTGCTACTAATACTCTTATTTTCTTTTCCTTAAAGTTCTTTAAGGCAAGTTGTCTTGCACTCTGTGACTTGTTACCATGAATAGCTTGTGCTTCTATACCAAATCTAACAAGATCTCCAGTTATCTTATTTGCACCATGCTTTGTTCGAGAAAAAACAAGAACAGATTCAAAAGATTTATTCTCTAAAATATGCATAAGCAAGGCTTTTTTGTTTCTTTTTTCAACTAAATATACAGATTGATCAATAGTATCAATAGTTGATGAAACAGGTGCCACCTCAACCTTTATAGGATTGGTCAAAATTGAATCTATTAACTTTGAAATTTCCTTAGGCATAGTAGCCGAAAATAACATGGTTTGCCTTTTACTTGGAAGTTTTGCTATAATTCTTTTTACATCATGTCCAAGTCCCATATCAAGCATTCTATCTGCTTCATCTAAAACAAATATTTCTATATCTTGTAAGCTTATATATCTTTGTTGCATTAAGTCAAGTAACCTTCCAGGTGTGGCAATTAAAATATCTACTCCTGCCTTTAATGCCTCTGTCTGAGATTTTTGTGAAACTCCACCAAATATAACAGTACTCTTTAATCCAGTGTATCTACCATAAGAAGTGAAACTTTCTCCAATTTGAATAGCTAATTCTCTAGTTGGAGCTAATATTAATGCTTTGATTTTTCTTGGTCCCTTTTGGCCTGCTTGTTTATTGTAAAGAAGCTGCAAAGTAGGTATTGCAAAAGCTGCAGTTTTTCCTGTTCCAGTCTGTGCACATCCTTCTAAGTCATTTCCTTCTAGTATAGGTGGAATAGATTGTTCTTGTATAGGTGTAGGACTTGTATAGCCCTCAATTTTTAAGGCCTTTAAGATAGGCTCAATAATATTTAAATTTTCAAATAACATGTTTCTCCTTTATAAGTGACTGTTTATTTTTTATCTTAGCCATTATATATAATCTATTTATATACAACAAAAACCCCTCAAATATTAATATTCAAGGGGTAAAATATTCATTAATTAGATAATTGTAATATTTTCAGCTTGAGGTCCTTTAGGTCCTTTAACTACTTCATAAGAAACTTTTTGACCTTCTTCAAGTGATTTGTAACCCTCTGAATTTATTTGAGAAAAATGTGCGAAAACATCGTTTCCATCTTCTCCTGTAATAAATCCAAATCCTTTTTCTGCATTAAACCATTTTACTGTACCATTCATATAATGTGTACCTCCGAAATTTTATTTTCTTAAACTCATTGCAATAACTCACTAATAAAATCCCGATATTAACATACTATATTACTAGTACTAATTGAAATATATTTTGTAACATTATTTACTATTAAATTTAAGTTCTTACTAAGAATAACACAGTTTACTATATAAAGCAAGTTATTTTAATATATTAATTTATAATTACTTTTTCATCCCAGTATAAATCAATATAGCATCTCTTAAAAATTCTGCAGTTCCTGGTTGTTCTTTATCATAATATGCTCTAAATCTCTCATCGTAAACATACATTTTTGCAATTGATGCATACGCTTCTTTTGTGTAGTTATCCCAATAATAACTTATCCATTTACGGTGTAACTCTACCGTTTTCATAGCAAGTTCACCCGCTGGATCTCCAGTTATAAAAGCAGCTTTTAATGTACTCTTTATACTAAAATTAAGTTTTTCTAGTTCATCGTATTGCTTCTTAGTCATGTTTTTTATTTTTTCATTTGATTTGTCTATCTGCGAATCACCATATTTTTTTCTAATTTCTTCCCCATAATTCCTTTCATTGTTATCAACAATTTTTTGTTTAAGACCTTCAAACTTTTCTTCATCAGTCATTGTAATCCTCCCATCCGATTCTGATATTGTTTTATTAATATTCTCAATCAATATATCTATTTGTTTCCGTTTTTCAAGAAGTTTTTCTCGATGTTCTATCAGTGCAGTATTACTATTAAAGCATGGGTCCATTATAATCCTCTTTATGCTTTCTAAGCTCACCCCAAGTTCTCTATAAAATAGTATCTGCTGAAGTCTATTAACTTCTACCACAGTATAAATACGGTAACCTGAAGAATTGATTCTTGCCGGCTTAAGAATTCCAATTTCATCATAGTATCTCAGAGTTCTTGTGCTTACTCCTGCTATCTTTCCTAATTTTTGCACTGTATATTCCATTTCAAATACCTCCTGACAAAACAAATATACACCTTCACGTAACGGAAATGTCAACAAGTTTTTTACAAACTTCAATCTTTAAACACTTTTTACACTAGTAAAATTTGGACGTAAAAATACCCAGTTGAACTAATGATTTCTCCTGGGTAATGCTTTCAAAAACATTGAATTACTTATTTTATATACTTAATTTCTCCAAATATGCCAAAGAGCATTTCCTCTACCTCTTGCGAATACATCTGTTCTGTTTGGTCCCCAAGATACTGCTGCTGGATCCAATGTTATGTTTCCTCCTATACTTCTCCATAAACTCCAACGAGATCCGTTCCAAGAAGTAGTAATTAATTGATTGTTAAGACCTCTTGCAAATACTTCAAGTCTATTGGATGATCTAGAAGAAGCTGCAGGACCTGAACTTATTATTCCGCCCAGATTTTCCCACCTACTCCAACGAGATCCATTCCAAAACAAATGAAACAGGCGGTTACCTTCACTGCGAGCAAATACATCAATTCTATTATTTCTCCATGAAACAGCTGCTGGTGCTGAAGTTAATCTTCCACCAAGGCTTTCCCAGTTGCTCCATCTTGATCCATTCCACCATTTATGCCAAAGAGCATTATCCGTACCCCTTGCAAAAGTATCCAATCTATTTGGTGCCCATGAAGATACTGCTGGGGCTGATGTGATATTTCCACCTAAACTTTCCCATGCACTCCACCTTGATCCGTTCCAAAATATATGCCACATTGCATTATCTGTTCCTCTTGCAAATACATCAATTCTATTGTTTCCCCATGAAACAGCTGCTGGTGCTGAAGTTAATCTCCCACCAAGGCTTTCCCAATTGCTCCATCTTGATCCATTCCAAAATATATGATATAAAGCATTATTACTCCCAGCTGCAAAAGCATCTAACCTGTTCCGTGCCCATGAAGATACTGCCGGCCCGGAAGTTAGAACCCCACCAAGATTCTCCCATCTGCTCCATCTATCACGCGTAGGCGGAATAACTACATTTCCAATATTAAATTCTGATGAGTTATTAAATGTAAGATTAGCATCATAGTAAGTTATGCCTTCTCCATTTGAAAATGGACATATATTTCTTTTATCTGTGCAATAAGGACAATAAAAAATATTATTGTACATCAGATCCTCCTTATATTTTTGCTATGGATTAAAATCCTTATTGCTACATTGTATTACTAAGCCTATTAAGTTGTTACACCAAGCTGCTACTGTAAATTTATCTATTAGAAACATTACTAACAATTTTTCTTATAAGCTTTAAAAAATTTTCTCTTTCTTCATAGGTATCTAAAGAAATTATTATTTTACTATAAAGTTCCTCTTCAAATTTTATATGTTCACCTTGAGCTATTCTTCCCTTTTCAGTAAGTTCTAATTTGTAAGATCGTCTGTCTCTTTTACTTATAACTCTAATAATAATATTACGATTTTCTAATCTATCTATCATACTACTTAAGGTGCTTTTAGGAATATTTAATATCTCCAAAATATCCTTTATAATAACTTCTTCTTTTTCTGTAATAATTCTAATTATTGCTAGTTCATTAGTACTAAGTCCTTGTATATTTGGATATTTTGCTTCTATATCTTTATAGTTAGATTCAACTATCATACGATGCCATAATATATTTAATTCATCTACTTGTTGTTTGCATTTTTTATCCATCTTGTCACTCCAAAATCTATTATTGTTTTATTTTAGCGTTAATTGCAAAACTTTTATAATTAATCTTGATAAAATTAAAAGGTTCAAAACCACATTTTATAAGAAGTGACTGAATCTCTTTCCTAGAATATATTTTATAATCTCCATTATTAGAAATTTTACAATATAAATTTGTCATTTGTCTAAAAATTGCTGGTACACTTGGATCTCCAATAACTAATGTTCCGTTATTCTTTAATACTCTTTTCATTTCTAATAAAACTTTTTGTGGATTCGGATAATGATGAAATGATGCATTACATACAAGCACATCAAAGGAATTATCTTCAAAAGGCATATACTCTGAGTCCCCAACTTTTAATTCAGCTTTATTTCCAAGTTTTTCCTTGGATATTTTAATCATGTTCTCTGATAAATCTAACCCGTACAAGCCCCTATTTCCATTTGCAGCTAATCTCATCAATATATTTCCTGTGCCACATCCAACATCTAATATTTTTTCAGGTTTTTCACTTATTATTCTACGAATAATTTCATCATACATTGGTGCTACAAATATACCATCACCACTTTTATCATAAATTTCAGCCTGTTTGTTAAAATTCACTTTTGACTTTTCTTTAAAAATATTTTTACTTTTTCCCATATAAATCCCCTTCTACGAATAATAATCTTAAATTCGTATTGTTCTATATTCGTACTATAATTGTATATTACTACTATTTAAAGTAAAATTCAACCATTTAAGTGAATTTAGCACATCCATCGTATGTCAATATTGCACTATATTTATCTGGTCTTCGATCTCTAAACATCCCCCAAGAAGATCTCTTAGCCTCTATTTCATCTAAGTCAAATTCATAAACAAGAATGGTTTCTTCATTTCTATTCGCTTCCTTTACCTTTGCCCCAGTACAATCTGTTATAAAGGAAGATCCATAAAAGGTTATCTTTGAATCATCAATAATTTCTGTTCCAACTCTATTCGCTGCCACTACTGGAAGCATATTTGCTGCTGAATGACCTTGCATGCATCTCTGCCAATGATCACAGGAATCTATGCCATCATCTTGAGGTTCTGAACCAATAGCAGTTGGATAAAATATCATTTCAGCTCCCATTAGTGCTAAACAACGTGCTGTTTCAGGATACCACTGGTCCCAGCATATTCCTATTCCGATATTAGCATATTTGGTTTTCCATACCTTAAAACCTGTATCTCCTGGATTAAAGTAATATTTTTCTTCATAACCTGGACCATCAGGAATATGAGTTTTCCTATACACCCCAAGTAATTCACCATCAGCATCAATAACAGCTATAGAATTATATTTTGCTTTATTCTTTTTTTCAAAAAAACTTATAGGAAGTACTACATTAAGTTCAACCGCAATTTTTTTAAAATGATTTACAGCCTTATTGTTTTCTACTTCTACAGCATACTTAAAAAACTCTGGTTTTTCTTTTTGACAAAAATATTGAGTTTCAAAAAGCTCCTGTATAAGAATAATTTGTGCTCCTTTTGAAGCTGCTTCACGTACAAATTTTTCAGCTTTTTCAATATTTTCATCTATATTGTAACTGCAACTCATTTGTATTGCAGCTACTGTTACTCTTTTCATATATAAATTAGCTCCTCTCTTTAATAAAATTTTGCAGGGGTTCCACAAGGCATCTGTTGAGTTATGCAGTGTACATTGCCACCACCTTTAATAATTGGCATTCCATCTATTGGTATTATTTTCCTATAAACATAAATTTTTTGAAGCGTTTCTATTGCCTTTTTATCTGTATCTTTGGCATCTTGTCCAAATGTAGGCACAATAATTCCTCCATTAACAGGATAATAATTAAGATAACTTAAGGTTAATCTTTGCCCATTTAAGTATCTAACTGGCGGTTGTTCAATTTTTATTATCTCTAACTTTCTCCCCTTGGCATCTGTAGTGTTCTCTAAAATCTTTAAATTTTCTAAGGTTATATCATAGTTCGGATCCTTTTTATCATTACATACCTGTATTACAATTACACCTGGTTTTGCAAAACAAGCTACATTATCTACATGCCCATCAGTTTCATCTCCATAAAGCCCATGTTTAAGCCATATGAACTTATCTATGAAAAGATATTTTTTTAGTATATCTTCTATTTCAGCCTGAGATAAATTTGGATTTCTATTTTTGTTTAAAAGACATTGTTTTGTAGTTAAAAGAGTGCCTTGACCATCTACATGTATAGAACCACCTTCAAGTATAAGTGGGGCATTAAATTTAGGTACCTTAAAAAGTTCTAATACTTTTTTAGCTACTTCATTATCTTTATTATATGGTATATATTTTTCCCCCCAAGAATTAAATTGCCAGTTAATTCCTGCAATTTCATTATTATTATTCACAATGAAAGTCGGACCATTATCTCTCATCCATGAATCATCTTGTTCTATTGGAACTACTTTTATTTTTTCACCACACATTTCTTTTGCATTATTAATTAAATCAGGTCTCGTAATCATAACTACTTCTTCAAATTCTGCAATAGCTTTTGCAACTTGAGAATATCCTCTTCTTGCATCTTCAAACCCATCAGGCCATAGTTCTTCTCTTACAGGCCATTCCATGAAAGTCCTCGCCCTATTTTCCCATTCTGCTGGCATTCTAAATCCTAATTCTCTTGGTATCAATCCTTCCACCTCATTGTATTAAATTTAATTCAATATTTATTTTAGATAATTATCAATAAAGACAATATTTTATTGATAAAATGTCAATTGTATCTATATTATACTATTATTTATTCAATAATCAATACTTTTTTGACATTCATGTATGTATATTTTATACAAATAAAAAATGCTGTAAATCTAATTAATAATAGATTTACAGCATTTTTTTACTATTCCATCAATAAATAAATTAATTAAATCATCTAAATGTGCTTCCAATGAAAATTCATCAGGATTTATAAGCCAACTATCTTCAATGCCATTTAAATAGCTAAGCGCAGACATTGCAATAATTTCTTTACTTATATCAGTTCTTATTTCCCCTGCTTCAATACCTAAATTTATTAATCTAGAAAGTTCTTCTTTTATTTTTAAGTCTATTTCCTGTTCTACTTCCAATACCTCGTTTATATCTGTCTTAACTTCTGTTTTATATCTTAAAATTTCCATAAATTTCCTTGTATCTTCGTCATTAATTAGAATTTTAAAATATCCACACATATATTCTTTAATTGATTCTAAAGGTGTTTTATTTGATTCATCTTTATACTTTAAATTTATATAAAATTTATCTGTAAAATATTCTCTAAGCAATCCAACATATAAATCCTGTTTATTTTTAAAATTCCAATAGATTGCACCTCTAGAGACCCCAGCTTCTTTGTCAATATCTTCCAACGTAGTGGAAGAAAATCCTTTTTTATAAAACACCACTAGCGCAGAGCTAAAGATTAATTTTTTTGTTTTTATAGCTTTATCTTTGGTCATTTTTATTGTTATTACCACCCTTCTATTTATAACAAAATAATTATAATTTGATGTTTTATTCCTATATTTTTATTAAGTATAATATTTTCTAAAATTATTATATATAATAGCTCATGATACTCATACTAAAAGGTGAGTTTCACAATAACATAAATATTTTAATCGTTCTATCTTAAAATATGAATTTGCTAATATTTCAGGCCATGACTTAACATTTTCAATTATATTATTTTTACAATCACTAGGTAAACTGTCCCAAGTTACAAGTAAAGGATGCGTTTTTTTATTTTCATCTAATATATCACCGTATTCCCATCCGTTCTGCTTTTTTTCAAGTGACCATCGTTTATGTTCATATTCTGCCAAAATATCTAACTCTTTTTCTGTAAAGATGATACATTCTGGCTTTTCTCTTACTGAAATAAGCTCAAAATTAACTCTGTGCAGAGCATTAGGAATATTTCTTACTTGATCTCGGGTTGAATTTTTAATTTCTTCACTAAGCTCTTCCCATGACTTCATGAAATTTGAATTTGATTTATGCCACTGTTCATTAAGTATCATATGATTATAATGAATGGTCATTGCAATTCTATCAATTTTTTCACTAAAGAATTCATCATGCATTAAATGGCGTAAAAATTGTTCTTCATCCACATGTAACTTTAGCTGTTCTTTAGATGGCAACTGATATTGTTCCCACTTTTTCGCATTGCTTATCATACTCATCTCTATTATTGCTTCCATGGACCTAGATTCATGTTTATATCTGGGAACCTTTAGCAGTGCCCTTAATACGCCGTTATCTATTTGAGCCTCTCCTTTTTTATTTATAAGATGTGGTGTTTTACGTTCTAAAAGAGATCTCAAAAGCATGGCTCTACGTACTATAAATAATTGATCCCAATTCTCATCCGTTTGATTTGGTCCTAAGATATTTACATAACCTCTTAGACGACTGACAAAGTCTGGTCCTTTACTACTTTCAAATTGATTTAAAAATTGTTTATATTCTGTTTCATCATTAAAATTTTCTCCACAAAAATCTTTAAAAGTAGTACTTGTGCCTCCTGCAAATACAAAAATAGCTTTTCCAATAGGATGCACAGAGTCGCCGGATCTAAATACACCATCTTGCATAGGTGCTAAAAAATATTTTAGCCATCCAAGTTTTTTACCCTCAAAGTTTGAATCAAATTCATCAAAAAATACTAGTGGCAATTTCCCTTGCAGAGAAATATCCCTTACTTTATGAAATGCAACAACTAAGTCAGATAATTTCTCAAACTCTGATAAATTAAAATTTAATTTTTCAATTAAGTTTGGTGCGATACTAGAAGCAACTTCTGTTACGCCAAAAGATTTTCCAGACCCCGGAGTTCCAAATACTGAAATTGAAAGCGGCCTAACAGTATTTTTAGCAGAAATATACTCACACATAAGATTTTTAATGCTTCTATATGCCTCTATCTCTGCTCTATCAACAGTTTTTAAGTTTCCAAACTGTGCTATTGGTATGAATTTAAGTGCACTCTTTTCACCATATACAACAATGTTATATGCTATTTCAGCTAGGTTAATGGAGCTTTTATCCTTTATAATATACCAACATGACTGACAATTTGGATTGTTAGAATTTCTTATTGGTACATCCTGTATATTCTCTTTATAAATAAAATCTTTTTCACCCTCAACAAATATAGAAGGACATGGAAATACACCATCCTCAACATTTTCCCCAAACCCATGGACAAAATACTTTTGTGCGGCTACAATTCCTTCTCTTATACCTTCACCAATTGATTTACTCAATTCCTCACTAGTATGTGCTCCAAAAACAACCCCACGTGCTAGACCAGCTACAAAACAATCAGTAAGTCCATACATCTTTCCTTGAGTTTCTTTTATAAAATCTCCTTCAAATTCATCGGTAAGAAAGAATAATTGAGATTCAGCTTCCCCTTCATTTCTATAATAAATAGCTCCTTCAAGTCCAAAATGTACTACAACGTGATGACATTTACTAAGAAAATTAATATTATTGTTATTATTCATTTGCCAAATGAAATCAAGTGCTGTTCTTTCCCATGAAAGACTCTTACTTATGTTTACTCCTTTAGATCTCAAATTGTCACCATTAATAACAACTATTGTTGTTTCACTATTAAACTCTTCTAATTGAGACAAAAGATTGTTGGAATTAGTTGGATTATTCATTTTATATATTACAAATGGAGCTTTTTTATGTGATTTTAAAGCCAAAGGCCAGAATTCCTCACGTGAATTGAACCCATTGTCCTCATCATCTAATATAATCATATCAACATTTTCATCATCATTAGTTATAGGGAGTAGTAACGGCATGCCCTCTGCTGGACCTGTGAATCCAAGAAAGTTCTTTTCTCTGTAAACTTTATTATTTTCTTTTTCATCATCACTTATAGGAAACAACTCTAATTCTGATGTTGAACTAAGAAGCCCCTTAGGTAACAATTCTTCAGCATCTTTTATTTTTGGCGAAAGAATAGACGCTCCCGTTGCTATTGCTACAAGTTCTGATAAAAATAACGCTTCTCCAGCTTTATAAGTGCTATGCACATTTGGGTAGTGCTCCCAATTCAAAACATTATTACTTTTAGCATTTGTTCTCCATATTAATAAATTCAAGCATATATCACCAGATACAGCAATCTTAATATTTTTGTTATCCATTATTACATTACCTCCTCGTATAAAATAAACATTTAAATTGTAGGAGAAATTATTTATAAATTTGAAAACGTATCATTATTTCTCAGTAAGTTATATTTAGTAATTAACTATAAATTTTATTATTACATATTTATTATTTTTATTCAAGATTGTTTTTGAAAAATTTGCAATACTAAAAAGACTTAATGTTAAGTTCAATGAAAAAAACATACCAGATTTCTCTGATATGTTCATTTAATGTGAATTTACAAAATTTTATTTTTTTCTAAAAAGTTAGTATTAAATTTTCCGCTTTTAAATATTTCATTTTTCATCAATTGTTTATGAAAATCTATTGTTGTATCTACACCCTCAATAACAAATTCATCTAAAGCTCTTCTCATTCTTTCAATTGCTTCGCTTCTATCTCTTCCCCAAGCTATAACTTTTGATATCATTGAATCATAAAATGGAGGAATAGAATACCCACTATACACCGCACTATCTATTCTTATTCCAATTCCACCAGCTGCTATATACTTATTTATCTTCCCTGGGCAAGGTCTAAAATTTTCATATGGATTTTCAGAATTTATTCTGCATTCAATTGCACATCCATTTATTTTTATATCCTCTTGTGAAAAGGATAATTTTTCACCTTGGGCAACTAATATTTGCTCTTTTATTAAATCTATTCCTGTTGTCATTTCGGTAATTCCATGTTCAACTTGAACTCTTGTATTCATTTCCATGAAATAAAATTTATTATCCTCATCTAGAAGAAATTCAACTGTACCTAAACTATTATAATTTACAGCTTTACAAGCTCTTACTGCTGCATTTCCCATTATATGCCTTAAATCATTGTTTATTGCTGGTGATGGTGCTTCCTCAACAAGTTTTTGATGACGTCTCTGAATTGTACAATCCCTTTCCCCTAAATAAACTACATTTCCATAGTTGTCTCCAATTATTTGAACTTCTACATGCCTTGTATTTTCTAAATATTTTTCTAAATATACTGCAGCATTACCAAAATAATTTTCAGCTTCCTTTTCAGATTCTTCAATTGCAGAAATAATTTCTTCTTTATTTCTTGCAACCCTCATACCTTTACCACCGCCACCTGCCGACGCTTTAACTATAACAGGATATCCTATTTTTTTTGCTATTTCTATTGCTTCAGACTTGCTACTTATTTCGCCTTTTGTACCTCTTACAATTGGCACTTTTGCTTTTTCCATGGTTTCTTTTGCATTGGATTTATCCCCTAAACTATCTATAATTCTATAATCAGGACCTATGAAACATATATTAAATTCTTCACATGTTTTTGCAAAAACTGAACTTTCTGAAAGGAATCCATACCCTGGATGAATGGCATCTGCCTTTGAATGAATGGCTATATTTATTATACTATTTATATTAAGATACGTATCTTTTGCAGAAGTTTTTCCTATGCAATAGGCTTCATCCGCTAATTTTACATGAAGTGAATCTCTATCACTTTCTGAATAAATGGCAACTGCTAAAATCCCAAGTTCATGGCAGGCACGTATAATCCTAACTCCAATCTCACCTCTATTTGCTATAAGGATTTTCTTAAACATAATTATTTGTCACTTCCTTTAACTTCAAATAAAGGCTGTCCATATTCTACAAATTCTCCATCTTTAACTAAAATATTAACGATTTCACCACTAACTCCTGCTTCCACCTCATTAAATAACTTCATTACTTCAATTAATCCTATAACTGTATTTTCTTCAACTACGTCATGAAGTTTTACAAGTGGAGCTGCATTTTCTTCTTTTTTTAAATAAAATGTACCGGCTAAACTTGATTTGATATAATTTTTTTCTTCTATATGTATTTCTTTATTTATGGATTTTACTACGCTTTTGTCCTCTTCTAACACTTTTTTTATTGAGTTTTCTCTCTCTATAACTACTCTGCTGTTCTCCTGTTCAAATTCAAAACGTGAAAAGCTGTGTTTATTAGCAATTTCCATTATTTTATCTAAATCTTCTATATTAATCAATTATCCTGCCTCCTCATATACTTATTAATTTAACAGCTCTTTTTAAATCTTCTGTATATTTTTCTCTAGTCAAATATAGCTTCTCCGCTTCCTTAAGTGTTATTTTCTTAAATTTAACTTTATCAGAAGGCTTAAGTTGAACTAACTTTTGAAGATCACACGAAACCACATGTGCTATTTTAGGATATCCCCCAGATGTTCCTCTATCAGCTAAAAGAATTATTGGATTTCCATCTGGTGGAATTTGAATGGTTCCAAATGATACCTCTCCAGAAATCATTTCTATATTTTCCTTAAGCTTAATTTTGGGTCCGTTTAATCTGTAACCCATTCTATCTGATTTAGTGTCTACATTAAAGGTTAAATTAAAAAAATCGTCAATGCTTTTGTCGGTTACATTTTCAAATTGACTGTCTTCAAATACCCTTATATCTGTAGCCTCAGAGTTTTGCATAATATAATTTTTCATATACCATTTTGAAAAAACAAACCTTTCTTCTGTACTAGTCTGTCTTAATTTTTCTATTATCTTTAAGGAAAGTTCACCTTTATTTCCAAGTTCAAGCACATCATTTTTCTTGAGAACTCTTCCGTCCTTCCCTCCAAGCTTTGCCCTTAAATATGTGCTTTTACTACCCATAAAGATTGGAACATCAAAGCCACCAGCCACTGACAAATAAGTTCTACAGCCACTTATACATCTTCCAAACTTTAGGATGCAGTCTTCATTTAAATAAATAGGTCTTCCCATTGGAACTTTTTTGCCGTCAATTGTTGGTGAAAGATCTGCTCCTGTTATGGCAATTAGATTTCCCTTTGCTATACTTAATGATGGTCCAATTAAAGTTATTTCAAGAACGCCTTCATTTTCATCATTCCCTATAATGATATTTGAAAGTCTCATATCATAACTATCCATAGCTCCACTTACAATAACTCCGTATTTTTGATATCCATACCTTCCAATATCTTGAATTGTTGTCAAAAGACCTGGTGTTAATACAGTTATACTCATCATATCTTCTCCTTTAAATTAAGATACTCCTCATAAGAAATAGGATAAAATTTTGCTATATCACCACATTTTAAAAGAGTTTTTTCCTTGCTGTTTAAATCAAATAATTTTAAAGGAGTTCTTCCGATTATTTGCCATCCACCAGGAGTTTCTATTGGATAAACTCCTGTCTGAGTTCCTGCAATCCCAACAGAACCTTCTGGAATTGCAGTTCTTGGTGATTCCCGTCTTGGAGTATAGATTTTTTCTGAAAGTCCTCCTAGATAAGGAAAACCTGGTGCGAATCCAAGCATATATACCAAATATTCACCACTAGAATGAATTTTTATTACTTCCTCTACACTAAGATTGTTCACCCCTGCTACATGCTCTATATCTGGTCCAAATTCATTTCCATAATAAACCGGAATTTCAACTATATGTTCCTCATACTCACAGGAAAAATCAAGTTTTGATAATATTTCTTCTAACTTTAATTTCACTGCTTTAAAGGGTTCCTCACTTTTTATTTTTAAAGGATTGTAAATCACAGAAATGCTTGAAAAATACGGCACGTATTCTATAAGTCCACAAAAAGAGTTTTTATCAAGGTATTCACAAAACAATCTTATTTTTTTATTAATATCTTTGTCAATTTTATTTTCGAACTTAATTAAAGCTGAAGTTTCATTTGCCTGTAAGATGCTGACCTTATTTTCCACCATATTTATCACCAACTATTATTCTTTTTACTCTTTTACCTATATCACAAACAAATTCATAATTAAAACTTCCTGCTATATCAGCTAGTTCTTCAACGGTAATAACCTTATCACCATCATGTCCAACTAACGTAACTTCATCTTCAATCTTAACATCACAAATATTGGTTACGTCTACCATCATCTGATCCATACAAATTCTACCTATTATAGGCGCGTATTGTCCATGAATTAAAACCCTTCCTTTCGAAGAAAGACCTCTCATATAACCATCTGCATACCCTACTGAAACTGTTGCAACTTTAGTCTTTTCTTTTGCAATATAAGTCTTTCCATAACTTATACCTGCTCCTTTAGATACTTCTGAAATATTAATTACATGCGCTTTCCATTCTAAAGCTGGCTTCAATTTTATAGCATCTTTATTAACTTCATCTGATGGATATAATCCATATGTGATTATCCCACTTCGAACCATATCAAAATGATGATCATCAAACTCCATAATTCCCGCACTATTGCAAATATGTTTAAGTGGAATGCTAATCTCATTGGCTTCTAACATTTTTAAAAATTCATCGTATTTTTCTTTTTGACTTTTAGTGTAGCTTTTATCTGCTTCATCTGCACAAGAGAAGTGAGTAAACAGACCTTCAAGAATTAAGTTATCCATTTTTTTAATGTTTTTTATATTTGAAATGCTTTTTTTGTTTACTTTAAATCCAATTCTGTTCATACCTGTTTCTAAGGCAATATGAATTTTTGCTTTCTTTTTGCATTTTACAGCACAAATTGATAACTTTTCAGCCATTTCTGAGTTGTATATAGTTTGAGTAATATCATATTTAACTAAATCTATATATTGTTTTGGAGAAGTGTAACCTAAAATTAATATTGGTATGTCTATTTGATTTTCACGAAGTTCTATTGCTTCTTCTATAGTTGCAACACCAAAATAATTCACCTTATCTTTAAGAAAACTTCCAACTGCCACAGCACCATGTCCATAACCGTCAGCTTTAATTACTGCCATAACCTTTACATCACTTTTTATTTTTTTTTTACTTCCTCTATATTGTGCCCTATAGCTTCTAAATCTATTTTGGCATATGTTCTTAGATATTTTTCCATAAACTATATATCCTTCTTTCTATATTCCTTTAATCAAACAATTTCATAGAATTTTATCTAATGCTGCTATTTCTATACTTTCTTTTTGAAAAGCTTGATTTATCTTTTTAACAAATTGAAGCGCCTTTATTCCATCTCCATGTACACATATGGAATCTGCTTTAACTTTAATATCTATACCATTTATTGTTTCAACTTTACTTTCTTTAATCATTCTAATCACTCTTTTAATTGCAACGTCTTCATCCGTAATAACTGCACCATTTCTAGTTCTTTCCACTAAAGAGCCGTCCTCTTTATAAGCTCTATCTGCAAAAACTTCACTTGCAACCCTTAATCCAGTACTAACTCCAGCATCAATCATCTTGCTTCCACATAATGCTAGTAAAATTAAGTTTGGATCAACTTCATATATTCCTTCACAAATAGCTAAAGCTAAAGCTAAATCTTTTGCTGCCATGTTATAGAGTGCACCATGCATTTTTACATGCTTCATTTCAATGCCATTAGCTACCGAGAAAGCTTTTAATGCTCCAATTTGATATTGGACTATAGCCTTAGCCTCTTTATTAGAAATATCCATTTTTCTTCTGCCAAACCCAACTAAATCTGCTAGTCCTGGATGAGCTCCAACAGACACATTATATTGTTTTGCTAGTTTAACTGTATTATCCATAACTATTGGGTCAGATGCATGAAAAGCACAAGCAATATTTGCAGATGAAATATACTGAATCACTTCTTCATCTGCACCAATTTTATAATTACCAAAGCTTTCACCTAAATCACAATTCAAATCTACCTTATACATAGTATCCCCTTTAATATTTTAAATCTATATTTTTCACATCAGTTATTAACATATGACCTGGAGAATGAGTAATGACTATTTTAGGTTTAACATTCATAACTACAGCTTGTGGTGTAACCCCACAAGGCCAAAATACAGGCACTTCATTATTCTTTATAGTAACTGCATCTCCAAAATCAGGTTTATTTATATCCGTTATTCCAATAATTGATGGATCTCCTATATGAACTGGTGCTCCATGTACTTTAGGCATTTCTCCACTTACTAAAACCGACTTTACTATTTTGTCATAAGAAATTGGTCTCATACTTACAACCATTTTTCCATTAAATGTTCCTGCTGGCACACAATCAATATTTGTAATAAACATAGGTACATTACAATTTTCTTCAATGTGCCTTATAGGGACATTTGCTTCAATAAGCTCTGATTCAAAGGAAAAACTACATCCAATCAAAAAGCTTACAAAATCATCTCTCCAAAATTTCTCTACATCTGTATATTCGCCAGTTAAAATTCCATCCTCATAAACTCTATATTTAGGGATGTCTTTAGTTATATCAATATCTTCACCCAAATATTTAAGCTTTTTATTTCCAACATCACTTACTTCGAGTATTGGACAAGATTTAGGATTTCTTTGAGTAAACAATAAAAAATCATATGCTAATTCCTTAGGTAAAATAACCAAATTAGCCTGTGCATAACCTGCACACATTCCTGCTGTTGGAGTTTTTATCTTTTCTTCACGTATTAGTTTACGAACATCATAAGGCTTCATCTTTGAATAATCCATATTTTTACCACCTTTAAATGATATTTTTTAGCATTTCATTTTCACAATTTTGATTTGATTCATTTTCGTAGAAACCAAGTTCTATTACTTTTTTAAACCAAGTGGCACATGTTTTTTCAAGTTTTATAGCAGATTCTATGCATTCCCTCATAAGACTAACTATTGAAGTATTCATTGTTAAACTGCATCCATCTATAGCTGGAATTAAATCTCCATACATATCTATCATGCCACTTCTAGAAGCTGCAATTACAGCTTGTTCTTCCATTTCTTTTGTGTGCATTATATTTAAATCTTTTTTCAAATAAGATAAAGCTCCTATAAGTCCGTAACATCCCCAGTCTGATACAGTTGCTGTTATGATGTTGTCGGCTTTAACACTTGAAAGAATTCCTCCATTACAACCGCAGTTACAACTTCCTTTAGCTGCATATGGAATATATTTTTCTATGTGTTCTTTTATAGTTCCCATACCAAGCTCATTTCCAAGATCTCCTATAGCTATATTTAACACGCCTTTTTCCTTTAATTTAGTAAATAATATATCTTGTTTTGCCTCAAGTTCACTTACATCTAATCCAACAGCATTATGATAAACACCAACCGAATTAGCTCCTGGACATTCTATACTTATAACTGCACTTGGAAGCCCCTTTGCTATAAGCTCATCAGCTTGCTCACCAGCTTTTTTAGCATCCTTTGTAAATGTTACTCCTGCTAATGATAAAGGATATTCTTTTAAATCCTCTATATTATCATGAAAATGAAGTCCAACTACATAAGCTAAATTTTCTACTGCCTTAATATTATCCTTTGGACAAACTATAACAGGTTTTACATTAAACCCTTTTACAAGAGCTCTTGCTAAAAGCATTGAACTTACGATTCCGTCCATCTCAGCCTTTTTAAAAGGAAGTAAAACAAACCCTGTCATTATATAAACTAAATCCCCCTCTTTTAAAGTGCTTACTAATTTTTTTGCACTATTAATTGTTAAAGGTTCTTTAGTATACTCTCTTGCTGCACTATATAAAATTCTGCATACTCCATATCCTCTTGGATCTAAATTCATTAAATTATCTAAATTTTCTCCTATATTTAATATAGTTAATTCTTCTTGCTTCATATCCCCAGCCCCTCCTGTATTCTTTATACTTCCTCAAATACTACTATTTGAGTTTCTAAACTTAATTTGTTTCCTCTAAAAATTCATCAAGCAATGCATTTTGTAATTTCTTAACAAGTTCTGGTGCTTTACCACCTACTTCTTTTCCGTCTATTTCACATGCTGCCATACAAAATTGACCTGAACTTGTAACTATAACTTCGTCTGCATCAACTAATTCTTTTAAACTAAATGCTGTTTCATTTACAGGGATTTCAAACTTTTTGCACATTTTTATAAGATGTGCTCTTGCTATACCTGGCAAAATTAGATTATCTGCTGGTGCTGTTTTTAAAATACCATCTTTTATAATTGATACATTACTATGAGCACATTCAGTTACTCTGTCTCCTCTATGGAATACTGCTTCTTGACATCCTGCTTCTTCAGTTTTTTGTGCTGCTATTACACTTGGTAATAGATTCAAAGTTTTTATATTACAATGTAAAAATCTTGTATCTTCTAATGTAATCAATTTTAATTTTTGTGACATGTCCTTTACCTTTAAAGGTTTTAATATAATCCAAACATTTGCTTTTACATCATCTGCTGGAAAAGCATGATTACGCATTCCTGTTCCTCTTGTAACTTGCCAATATACAAATTGGTCTCCAGAGTCAACTTTTTTAACCATTTCATTAAGTAAAGCTTTTAATTCTTCCTTTGTGTATGGAATTTTAATTTGTAATAAACCTGCACTGTTAAAAAAACGATCAATATGCTCATCTAATGCAAATATATTATGATTTCTACTGTAAGTTGCATCATAAACTCCATCACCAAAATAACATACACGATCATTCATTGGTATTTTCATCTTCTCGATTAAATCATACTCTCCATTATAATACCCCAAATTTTCCATTTAACTTTCCTCCTATAATTTTAACAAACTCATACTTTTGTATGGGTATTTTTTTATTTTTAATATCAATTTATGTTTTTATTTAACGATATTGTATGAATACATAGTATATTATTAAATTGTTTTTTTCAATATTTTCTGCAATTTATGTATAATTTATTTTTTATCATGATTTTCACAATATTTTTTACTGTTTATTATTATATACGCCGTAAAATTTTTAGTTTTATAATTTTGCATTATTAGATTTGTTAATTTTGCATTAGCTAACGTCCATAATATTACTCTTTAACATCTTTTAAAATGTAGTAGGTTTTGGTCCTAGATACTCCTTCTAAACTTTTTATCTGACGATGAATTTTTTCTAAATCCTCTGATGATTTACAAAGTATTTTAAGCATAAAATCAAAATCACCCGTTAGATAATAACAAAAAATTATTTTTTCATTTTCTTTAATTGCATTAGTGAATGATTCATAAAATTTGGGATGATCAAGACTAACTTCCATCAAGGCACTAGTGTCATTTCCTAATTTGCCTTCATCTAATACTATTGTATAGTTTTTTATTACACCATTTGCCTCCATTTTACGGATACGTTCAATAACTGCTGAAACAGATAAATGAATTTCCTTGCTTATTGCTGAGGCCTTACTTCTCGCATTAGATTTTAAGCACTCCAATATTTTATAGTCCATAGAATCCATTAATATCACTCCAATTCTAGATCGATAAATACATTAAATTTTTTTCTTAATATAAAGAAATTGCGAAACAAGAGTTAAAGATTTTTATCATAGCTAAAGCTAGATAAAAAGGTTAAAGAAAGCCTTTGCCAATCTTTAACCTTTTTACTCACGTAGTAGAGTAAAAAGCTTTAATCAGTTGCTCCGCAATTTCTAACTACCATGATTCAATACAACAATATTACAATGTCACCTTTTCTAAATCCATTATTGCATTATAAATCATTTCTCTTGTTATCTCATATGGAACATGTTTTATATCACCTGTTTCCATGGCCTTATCAAGTACCTTATCAAGATCCTTTTCCTCTACCTCAATATCAGCTAAGCAAGTTGGAAGTCCAATGCTTTTATTAAATTTATAAACTCTATCACGTTCCTCATATTGCTTGTCACATGTTAACATGACCAAAACACCATAAGAAACCACCTCTCCATGTAAATGCCTTTTTTCTATCTTTTCTAACGTAGTGCACCCATAATACACTGAATGCGCAAGACAACTATTATAATCATTTATAACAAAAACTGATACAAGTCCTGTGGTGATTATTATATTAAGAATTACTTGTTCTAATTCATTTGATACTCTGTGAAGTTTACCATCTTCATATGCCTTTTTACCATATTTCAAAAGTGGTTCTACACAATTACGACTTATATCAACACCTAAAAGATTAGTATGGTCAAGTTCATCATTTCTTGATGAAAATGTACATTCATATTCTTTTGACAATGCATCGCCAATACCAGCCCAAATAAAATCACTTGGTGCTTCTGATATTATTTTAGTGTTAATAAAACTATGCGTTGCAGGTTTCTTAGGAAAATATAACTCTTTAAATACATGAGTATTATCATAAATTACTGTTGTTACGGTTATTGCTGCACAATTTGAAGCTATTGTTGGAAATACAAATATTGGTTGTCCTGTTTGATCACACATGGTTTTACTTGTATCAATACTTCTTCCACCGCCAACAGCAAATATCATATCAGCACTTGCAACTATTGGATTATTTTTTAATTTATCTACATTTTCATAGGTTGAGTCACCACCAAACCATACGAAATCTGTTATTTCTATATTTGAATCTTTAATGCCTTCTAAAAGTGCTTCCTTAGCTTTTGCCATGGCTGTTTTTCCACCAACCACTACTGCTTTTTTCCCATATGCTTCACAAATTTTAGGAATTTCTTTGTAAACATCCTCTCCTATACTATAGCTTGGTAAAAATACACTGTAATTACTCATTCTTTTTGCCCCCAATTATTTATATTTTTTTGTAAAATAAAAGGACTTTGTCTCTAAATTAATTAGA
This sequence comes from Clostridium acidisoli DSM 12555, assembly GCF_900176305.1. Taxonomy (GTDB): domain Bacteria; phylum Bacillota; class Clostridia; order Clostridiales; family Clostridiaceae; genus Clostridium_I; species Clostridium_I acidisoli. Next base: position 141,746 of record NZ_FWXH01000006.1, on the reverse strand, counting down.
GACAAAGTCTAAAAACTCTGCGGTACCACTCTACTTGTTACTTAAAAAGTAACCTCTCAAAATATCTCAAGAAAAATCCTATTCAATATTTTGCAATATAACGGTTGCTACCGACTATGCTTACACAATAATTATATCTTCAGCTAAAGTTACTCATGAGTGATTTTCAATTTCTTCACAAATCTTATCTCCCACCAAATGATAAGTCTCTTACTAAGTGCTATGAAATTTACTTTTCTCAATCAACACATTTATTATTTAACTTGTTCATAATTATAGGTCTCATTTTTTATGCTGTCAAGACTTTAATGCAAATCTAAAATCATATTGCACATCTATCAGCTTTTAATTTTTCATCCGAAACTGAGGATTTATCTACTTCTGTCATTAAAATCGGATTTAATATTTCTTCTAGTTTTTTAGAAGTTAAAATTCCTTCGTTTAATATGATTTTTTTAAGTGGCATACCAGTTTTTAAAACCTTTTTTGCAATATCTGCAGATTTTTTATATCCAATGTAAGGACATAATGCTGTTACTATTCCAACACTACTATTTAAAAGTTCTTCACATCTATTTTTGTTGGCAGTGATTCCTACAATGCAATTATCTACAAAAGTATTAGTGGCATTTCTTAGGGTTTCAATTGATTCAAATAAATTGTAGAAAAGAACCGGTTCAAAAGCGTTAAGTTCCAATTGACCTGCTTCTGCTGCCATAGTTATTGTAAAATCATTTCCCATAATGTTAAAAGCTACTTGAGAAACCACTTCTGGAATAACAGGATTTATTTTACCTGGCATAATCGAGGATCCATTTTGCTTTGAAGGCAAATTAATTTCACCTAAACCAGTTTTAGGACCGCTTGACAATAGCCTTAAATCATTTGCCATTTTAGATAAATTTACTGCACATGTTTTTAAAATTCCTGATACAGTTACAAATCCATCAAGATTTTGAGTTGCATCAATTAAATCCTCTGCTTGAACTACATTAAGTCCTGTTACTTTTTGCAGATTAGACGTTATGTTATTTAAATATTCTACACTTGCGTTAATAGAAGTTCCTATTGCCGTTGCTCCAATATTTAAAGTAAGCATCTCATCTTCAGCCTTAATTAATCGATTAATATCACGTTTTACCATTGATGCATAAGCATGAAATGACTGTCCAAGTCTAATTGGCACTGCATCTTGAAGCTGTGTTCGTCCCATCTTCACAACATTGTCGAATTCTAAAGATTTTAATTCAAGAGCATTATATAAACGTTCTAGTTCCGAAACCGCCTTTGGTAAAATTTTTAAAATAACAAGTTTCCCTGCTGTTGGAAACACATCGTTAGTGGATTGAGCCATATTTACATGATCATTTGGATTAACAACACTGTAATCACCTTTAACTTTTCCAAGTATCTCAATAGCACGATTTGCTATGACTTCGTTAGCATTCATATTTGCGGAAGTACCTGCACCACCTTGAATAGGATCAACTATAAATTGATCATGAAATTTTCCTGAAATGATTTCATCACAGGCCTTTATAATTGCATCTGCAATTTTAGGATTTAATTTTTTGGCGTTTTTATTTGTAATAGCTGCTGATTTTTTTATTTCAGCAAGACTTATTATAAGTTCTGGATGGATTGTTTTATTTGTAATATGAAAGTTATTATTAGCTCTTAAGGTTTGAACACCATAATAAACATTTATTGGGACTTTCATACTTCCTATGGAGTCAGATTCTATTCTTGTTTCCATGTAAAATGCCTCGCTTTCATTTCTCATATTATTACCATAGTGAGGTTATCACTGATTTGCTTCAATGTAAATCTTTAAAGCAAAATTGTGAATAAAAGCTAAAAATATACGTGTTATACTTAATTTAAATTGATTAATATGCACTTTAAGTTAATTTTCTTAAGAAGCAGATTTTATATATTACATGTGCTAAAAATCCTATTTGAACAGCAAATAATTAATATTTTTAATTAATCAACTAGAAATTTATTGTATATTTCCTATTAAAACTTTATTATATTAATATATTATTAAAAATAAATTTGAATAATGATGCAATTATATAGTATTTTTATACATTGCTATTAATATAAAGAAAAGAGGTGAATGTTAGTGAAAAAAGGCATACAAATTGTTTTTTCACTAATATTAATATGGACAAAGTCGATTTAAAGCTCATTGAACTTTTACAAAAAAATGCGCGTTATTCACTTAAACACTTAGCAAAGGAAGTTTTTTTATCAACACCCGCTGTGTCTTCACGTATTTTAAAATTAGAAGAGTTAGGCATTATTACAGGTTATTCTGCACATGTTGATGCTCTAAAATTAGGGTATAACATTAAAGCATTTATTAATCTAGAAATGACACCAAAACAAAAACCTCAATTTTATCCATTTATAGAAGCCTGTCCTAATGTTCTTGAATGTAACTGTGTAACGGGAAAATATTCCATGCTTATAAAAGTTGCCTATCACACAACTTTAGAACTTGATACTTTTATTGGAGAGTTACAAAAGTTTGGAAACACAGAGACACAAATAGTTTTTTCTACAGCTGTTGAACATAGAGGTATTGATGTATCCTCTTAACATTTTCTTATTCTAACTACCTTTCACTAATAAAAAGGCATTTTAACTAACTTACTTCTAGCTAAAATGCCTCTTTTATTTATGATATATAATAATTTTCTTCATCATTTTTATTTATAAAAGGTTTTTTATCACGTTCTAATATACTATACATAACTGGTACAATTATTAATGTCAATGCTGTAGAAACTACTAATCCTCCTATAACAATAATACCTAATCCTTGTGATATTACTGCCCCTTCTGAAAATCCTAATGCTAGTGGCATTAAAGCCATTACGGTAGCAATAGCAGTCATAAATATAGGTCTAAGCCTTACTGACCCAGCTTCTAACAAAGCATCTCTAACATTCATTCCATTTTTTCTATTAGTTTGAACCCTATCTAGAAGTACAATGGCATTTGTTACAACTATACCAATTAACATAAGCATACCTATAAGTCCAGGCATTGTAAGTGGTTGATTTGTTATAAACAATGCAAAACCTGCGCCTACTGCTGCAAAAGGTAATGAGAACAAAATCGCAAATGGTGCTTTAGGCTCTCCAAATGCAAGAACCATAATTATATAAACCATAAATACAGCTACAAGCATAGCCATTCCCATCTGAGAAAAGCCATCTTGTATACTCTTTGTGCTTCCTCCATCTGAATAAGTTACACCTTTTGGTAAACCACCTTTAATTGCATCAATTTTATCCGTTACTTCCTTGGATACCTTTGAAGTGTCCTTACCTTTTATATCAGCCGTTATACTTGCATATTGCGTTCCATCAAGCTCTGATATAGACACAGGTCCATCAGCTAATTTTACATCTGCAATATCACCGAGAGCAGTTGCCTCTCCCATTCCTTGTATTTTTATAGCTTTCACTTTGTCTATAGAATCTAAATCTGCCTTATTATATCCCATAAGTACATTTACATTTCTGTTACCATCTTGAAGTGTCATAACATTGTCATAATTTGTAAGTCCTCTTACAATTCCCGCTGCCATTATAGGAGTTATACCTTTTTGTGCTGCTTTTTCATTATCAATGTTTACCGAAATCTCTGGTTTTTTCTGTGATAAGCTATTTGTCAAATTTGATAAATTTGCTACTCCTTTTAAAGAATCAGTTATTTTATTAGCAGCTTTTGTTATGTCATCTAAGCTGTTTCCTTTAACAACAATATTAATATTATCCTGTCCTCCTCCCATAGTACTCTGAGGAGTTATAGTAAAGGCTTCTTCTTTATTATTCATAGTATTTGCTTTACCTTCAATTTCATTGGTAGCTTTTTCTTTGTCATACCCATCCTTAAGAATAATTGTAAAAGATGCTACATTTTCACTTTGAGATGATAAAATGTTTCCACTAGAACTTGTATCACCTATGGAACTTACTACTGTATCAACATCTTTTCTTCCCTTTAAATAATTTTCAAACTTTAGTGCCTGATCATTAGTTTTACTAAGAGAAGTACCTGGCTGCATGGTAATTTTGCCATTTAATACACTTGGTGTTTCTGAAGGCATGAACTGCACACCAACCTTACTAATAAGTCCAAAAGAACATACTAGAAGTGCCAATGCTAACATAATAACCAAAGCTCTGTGATTTAAAGCTCCATTCAACACTTTCTGATAAATTACTGCTGCTTTGTTTTCTTTCTGTACATGTTTAACCTTTTTATTTAAAATTAGATATTTACTCATTACAGGTACTACTGTTACTGCCATAAGTAAGGATGCTAATATACATATTACAACGGTATACGCAAAAGGAACAAATATCTTTCCTATTATTCCAGTTACAAAAGCTAATGGTAAAAATACAGCTACTGTAGTTATTGTAGAAGAAGTTATTGCTGATGCTACCTCTGCTGTAGCTGTCTTCAGTAAATCTTCTTTTTTAACATCGCCCTTTATTATCCTCCTATGAATATTTTCTATAACAACAATAGAATCATCAACTATTCGCCCTACCGCAACTGCTATACCACCTAAAGACATGGTATTAAGTGTTATGCCAAATCTAGGAATTAAAATAAGGGCTATAAGTATTGAAAGAGGTATAGAGACTATAGCAATAACTGTGGCTCTTATATCTTTTAGGAAAATGGCTATAACAATTATTGCAAAAATGGCTCCAAGTACACCTTCTCTAACCATTCCATTAACCGAACTAGTTACATATTTTGCAGAATCATTTATCTTATTAAATTTAACACTTGGATTCTCACTAGTTAATTCCTTTAATGCATCCTCAACATCTTTTGAAACATTAACAGTATTTGCATCATCCGTCTTATATATGTTTAATACTATACCATCCTTATAATTAGATCTTGTATAAAAACTTCTTTCCCCTGCCTCATCTGTTATATTTGCCAAATCCTTTAAAAACACTGTTGAAATTGACGCATTAGGCGAAATGCTACTATTTCCTTGTGTATTGTCACTTACTTTTGATGTTTCTGCTGTTTTAGGGGTTGTACTGCTCTGTGTTTTCGCTTGATTTGCAGACTGCTGCATACTAGTAAATACTCCATTTAATGAATCTTGAGTTTCTTTTATCTTTCCATCTATTTGTGCTATTCCACCATTTATTTGTGCTATTGAAACTTTCAATTTAGCTACTGTAGCTGTATCATTTTTCATTGTTGCTCCGCTTAACTGAGCATTTAAAGTATCTAGAGCTCTCTCTTGTTCAAGCTTTGCTGATTCAAGCTGCTGTATAGCATCTAACATAGCTACTGCCTGAGTATTGCCTCCAACCATTTGTCCTAATTGATTCATTCCTTGTCCCATTTGTCCAACTGCACTTCCAAGTTGGCTCATGCCTTGACTAAGCTGCCCCATGCCATCTCCAACTTTATTAAAAGCATCTCCCATAATCTTTGTTTGATTTGGTGCAATAACTATAGGTATTGATTTTATGTCATCAATGCTTTTTACCTGCTTTGACACTCTAATTGGAATAGATTTGTCATTCATATCTACTTGTCCAGCTGGTATTGATATATTATTTGCTGCTAAGGCATCTTTAATATTTTGAACAGTTAAATTATTATCTTTTAATTTTTGATCATCTAGCTTTATATATATGTTGTTTGAATTAGTTCCCTGAACATCTATGCTTGATACCCCCGAAACACCTGTGAGTTTTGGTTGCAATTTGTTGTCCACAAATTGAGTAAGCTTCTGTAAATTCATATTACTATTGATTGAATAAGTCATTATAGGAAAACTTCCAAAACTAATCCTTGAAACCACAGGTTTTTGTGCATTATCTGGAACTGTAACCTTACTTACAGCTGTCTCCACATCCTTCTCTGCCTTATCCATATCTTGAGAATAATCAAATTCCACTATGGCTATGGATATGTTTTCATTTGAAGAAGTCTTTACAGATTTAACACCCTTGACTCCTGAAATGGATTTTTGCAACGGTCTTGACAATTTTTCTGCAACATCCTCCGGTGCTGCTCCAGGATAAACTGTTGACACAACAATTTGAGGTATATTTACATCCGGCATAGATTCCATATTTATACTCTTTGCCGAATATATCCCTCCTCCAATAATCATTAATATTATTAAAAAAATTACGAAAGTATTTTTAAGTGAAAATTTGGTAAATATATTCATCCCATTACTCCCTTCATAATAATACTACAATTTTTATCAAAAAATTTATAGTTACATTAGTTAAATTGTATATATGACAAAAGTCATATATTTTTATTTCTATATGAATGTTATAATGTATTTTAAAGTTTTTATAAAAAGTTTGGTGACAAAAATGGATAAAGCAAAGTTATATAGCAAATATTTTTTATCATTAATTAAATATACCTTTTTACTTATTGTATTTCATGATATTTACATTAAATTCCACTCCACACCTTTTACAATGAATTCATTTATTATTTTCTATATCTTCCTAATAATAAATGACTTCTCTAGGACGTTAAGAAAAACTAGAAATACCAAGCCTTTTCTTATTTCACTATTAATAACAATCTTAGCTGGTACTTTTTTAAGATACGCTATTCCTAATGGAACTGGGACCACCCTTTATGTGATATTTTCTCTCTTTGAAATTTTTAATTTTAGAAAAAACCGTTTTAAATTTTTTTTATTTCTCCACGCTACAATTTTTATTTCTTCAACAATTTTAATATGCATACACCCTTTTACCTTTAATTCTTTTACAGCTATTATTCTTAACTTAGTTATTTATTTCTCTATCCTTAGCGTTTTGTTTTCAATAATGGCTATAGATATTGAAAAAGAGGAAACAACAAAACTTAATCATAAACTAAATTTAGCCAACATAAAATTACAAGAATATTCTCTTCAAGTTGAAGATTTAACAATTTCAACAGAAAGAGCCCGGGTATCCCAGGAACTTCATGATTCACTAGGTCACTCTCTTATGGCTTTAAACATGCATATTGAATTTGCGAAAAAAATTGTAAATTCAAATCCTGATAAAGTTGAAAAAGTTCTCATAAAATCAGAAGAAATTGCAAAGCTTAGTATAGCCACTTTAAGAGATGCAGTAAACGCATTAAAGAAGGATAGATACATTGAATCTATAAACCTAGAAATAAATAAGCTTATACAAAATTTTAATATGTTTAACAATATAAAAATATTTTATTCTTCTTTTAAAAATATTGATAAGATACATAATAAAATAAAGTATTCATTTTATAGGACTATACAAGAATTTTTAACAAATAGTATTAAGCATGGTAATGCAACAGAAATCCATATATTTATTACTGAAGAGAATTTGCTAATTAATCTAACAATCTGTGACAACGGGATTGGTTGTGATACAATTTTAAATTCAACAGGTTTAAACGGTATTGATAATAGAATAAAAAATTTAGGCGGCACTGTAACTTTTCAAAGCAAAAAAAATCTAGGTTTTAAACTTAAAGCTCTAGTGCCTATGTATATGGAGGATAAATAAAAATGATAAATGTTATATTAGCTGATGATCAAAATCTTGTTAGAGAAGGTCTTAAGATGCTTTTAAGTCTTGATACTGATATTAATGTCACAGCTGAAGCTGAAAATGGTGAACAACTAATTCATTTACTTAACATTAGTCTGCCAGATGTAATTCTTATGGATGTTAGAATGCCTGTAATGAATGGCGTGGAGGCTACAGGAATAATAAAAAAATTATATCCCAAAGTAAAAATAATAATACTTACCACTTTTAACGAGGATGAATATATATTTAATGGCATAAAAAACGGAGCCGACGGCTATATACTAAAAGATGCAGGTTCGGATGATATAATAAAGGCAATTAAAACAACTTATAATGGCGATATACATTTAGCTCCTCAAGTAGCAACAAAGCTGGTTAGAGCCTATAATTCTATAAACATTAAAAATGATTTCTACAATAGTGTTTTTAGAGAAAAAAGTGTTTTAACTGAACTAACTAGCAGAGAGCAGGAAGTTGCAAAACTTATTGCAAAAGGTCATAGTAATAAGGAAATTTGCAAAATTCTTTTTTTAACTGAAGGAACCGTTAGAAATTACGTAACAAAGATATTAGAAAAGCTTGAATTAAACAATAGAACTGAATTAGCAGTGTTTATTAATAATCTTAAATAACGTTCCATTGTACCTATGATGAAACTACCTTTTTATTTGTGAATATCCGTTTATATAATGTTTACATATTGAACACCTATTCGTCATGTTATAGGCTTAAGATTTCCATATGTATTTAAATAATATTATTTTAAATGGAGTTGAAACGTATGTCTAAAAAAATAACAGTAATTGGAACAGGATATGTCGGCTTAGTTGCAGCAATAGGTTTTGCTGATTTTGGTAATGATGTTATAGGTGTTGATATTGATAAAGAAAAAATAGACAATCTCAACAAAGGTATCTCCCCAATTTATGAGCAAAGTATATATGAATATCTAAATAGAAATTTAAAAAGCAAACGCTTAAGGTTCAGTTCAGACATTTCTTCCTCCTTAAAAGATTGTGAAGTAATATTTATAGGTGTTGGAACTCCTCCTAAAGAAAATGGAGAGGCTGATTTAAGTCAAGTAGAAAATGTAGTTAAAGAGATTTGCAAAAATTTAAATGGATATAAGACTATAGTCCTTAAATCTACAGTACCCATTGGAACAAATAGATGGGTAAAAGATTACATAAAAAAGGAAACAAATTCAGATAACTTTGATGTTGTTTCAAATCCAGAATTTTTAAGGGAAGGCAGAGCTATAAATGATTTTTTTCACCCAGATAGAGTTGTTATTGGATACGAATCAGAAAAATCAAAAGAAATAATCGAGGATATTTATAAATCCTTGTATTTAATTGAAACTCCTTTTGTATGGTGTAATTATGAAACAGCTGAACTGATAAAATATGCAAACAATGCCTTCCTAGCAACTAAAATTACATTTATAAACCAGATTGCAAATCTATCAGAAGCCATTGGTGCAAATGTTATTCAAGTTGCAAAAGCTATGGGAATGGATGGTAGGATTGGCCCTAAATTTTTACATGCAGGTCCTGGTTATGGAGGAAGCTGCTTTCCCAAAGATACTAAGGCCTTAGTAGAAATCGGAAACAAATATAATGTCAATATGAGTTTAGTTAAAGAAGTTATAAACTTAAATGAACTTCAAAAAAATAAAATGATACACAAATTAAAAAGAATACTACCTGATTTAAGCAATAAATGCGTAGCAATTTTAGGTCTAGCATTTAAAGCTGAAACAGATGATATGAGAGAATCACCTGCTATCTCAATAATAAATAAGCTGCTAGAAAACAACGTAACTATAAAAGTACATGATCCAAAGGCAATTAGTAATGCTAAACAAATATTTGGTGATAAACTTATATACTGTGATAATGCTATAGAAGCTGTTAATGATGCCGATGCTTTGATGCTAGTAACTGATTGGAATGAATATAGAAACTTAAACTTAAACATCATAGCAAAACTAATGAAAAATAAGATACTTATTGATACGAGAAATATGCTGGACATGGAAAAAGTAAAAGAACATGGATTTATTTATGAAGGTCTAGGTAGACGGTAACTTTTTAACTAGAGCTTCTCTAAAAAATTATTAAAAGCCCCACCTACAACATTCTCTATAGGTATTATAAAATTTTTATAATAAGGGGCTCAAGTAAAAATGCTATTAAATCCCCCAAAATTGATGTTATGCGAAGTAAAATAGATGCTAATAAAGCTATATCCTTTGTATACAATGGTTCTAACATTAAAAGTAATACCGACTCCCTTACGCCTATACCTCCAGGCGCACCCGGTACTATATATCCTGATACCCATGAAATTGTATATGCAGAAATTGTTATCATAAACATATGAACAGTTATGTTGTATCCAAAAATTAGTTTTAAAATCATTACTAAAAAAATGCCTGAAATTATTAACGTTACACTATAAATACAAAACAATTTTAGCAAAAGCTTTAAAAAATCTTTTGTGAATAAATGCCTGTAATTTTCTATAAATCTACTTTTTTTAATTAAAATCCAACTTACTAAAATTATAAATACAATTAAAGCTGTTGCAACACCATAAACAATACTAGAGTTTATTTTAGAGTACAAAAACATTAATACAGTTTTAAAGTTTTTCATAGCAAATATAAAAGATAAAATAAAATCGGTAAAAATCAACATAATTATTTCAATTATGGTACAAAATGTGATATCTAATTGTTTAAATCCAAGCTTACCCGCCAATATGTTTCTACCTGCAAAATGCATAACATTACCAGGTAAATATTTACCTATATTTGATTTTACATAAACACCTGTAATTTCCTTTAATGATATTTTACCTTTATTAATAAATTGTAATGTGGTTTTCCAAGCATATGATGATATGAAAACTATTGCTACATATCCAATTGATAAGCATATAATAATTACTACAGCCTGAACAGGATTTTTTATATATCTAATGTCTAAATTCATTGACGCAAAGGATTTTCCGATAAAAATAAATGCTATAATTGTAACAACATAACCTAAATATTTAATGCTTTTGTTTTTCATCGTAAACTCCCTTCTTATAATTTAATCCTACATTTTTTATCCATAATATAGAGTATTTTTTCCTCTAACTTTTTATAATTACCCATTTCAACATAATAATAATTAACGTTATCCTCCTCAAAAAGCTCACGATTAGCTGAATTATCACCTAAAATCATAGGTTTTTTCATAGAATCGTATATGTAAGCTTTACCAGGAATTGTCCTAGATGCCTTTTCAATCATATTATTAAAATGTCCTGCTAAACACAAATCTGCAGCTGCAATTTTTTCTGCTAAGCTCTCCTGTGAAAGCCAAGGTACAAACTTCACATTTTTTAAATGCCTGTATTTACTCATATGTTTATTATTTATAGGTCCAATTATTTCAAAAAATACAGCTGACACACTTTCCATACTTTCAGCACATTGCATAATTATATCTACCCCTTGTAAAGGTAAGATGCTTCCAAAATATAATACAACAAATTTATTATTATATTCATCTGCTTTCGAACTTAATCTAGGATAATAAATTGTTTTATCTGCTTTAAGATATAGCACATTTATTTTACTTTTATCGACCCCAAGTTTACTTACAAAATACTCACCATGAGCACAAGTGTCTACTATTATTTTGTCAGCGCTTTTAAGTGTAATTTTGTCTAACCATAAGAATATTTTAGCAAATAAACTATTTTTTCTAAATTTTTTTCGATCATTTATCATTGTATCGTAAATAGATATGAAAAAGTCCTCTACGATAAACTTACTTTTAAATTTAAATCCCCAAAAAGGTAAAATCAATTGTGGAGCAAAACCTACAAATATAAAATCATACTTACTTAGTGGCATAAGCAATAATTTTATATATATTTTAATAAGACGTATAATATAGCTTTTGTCCTCATAACCTACAACCTTAACTAATTGTGCTGATTTTTTTATACAACTAATTTCTTGAAAATTTCTTATATAATCAATGTTTTTTGTGGTTATAAATAAAACCTTTTTATTATGTATAAGCTTATTAATACAATCATCTGAAAAATTATTGTTCTTCATTTTTATCCTCTATATTTAATTCCTTATTATCTGAAGCGTAATCTAATTTACGTACACGATATTGAATATCTTCTAATAACTTTCGGTTAGCTGCAATCAAATCTGCCTGAAGGCCCATAAAAAACGTTTGAAAGCCAAGTAACAATAAAACAGCACTAAGTATAAGTGATTGAACATGTCCCCTACCATTACCTTGTGAGTAAAGTACTAAAAATCTTATTGCTACTATAAGCCCCACAGTAAAAATAAATGAACCAAGTATACAAAAAAATTGAAGGGGACTATACATCATATATGCACGTACAATAGTTATAGATGAACGCTTTATATAACCTTGCATACTTTTAAACAAACGGGATTTTCTAGTTTGCTTATTTGTTCTTATAGGTGTGGCTGTTATAGCTATTTTGTTTTGTCCAGCTTGTATTATTGTTTCAAGTGTATACGTATATTCATTCATTACATTTAATTTCATTGCTGCTTTACGTGAATAAGCTCTAAAACCACTAGGTGCATCAGGTATTTGTGTATTTGAAGCTTTCCGAACGACCCAACTTCCTAAATGCTGAAATAATTTTTTATTTTTTGAAAAATGTTCAGTTTCGTCTATTGGGCGGCTTCCAACCACCACATCATATTGTCCTTCCAAAATTGGTTTAACAAGTTTTGCAATATCTTCACCAACATATTGATTATCCGCATCAGTATTGACAATAATATCTGCTCCAAGTCGTAAGCAAGCATCAATTCCAGCCATAAACCCTGCTGCAAGTCCTTTATTTTGCTTAAAACAAACCACATGATGTATACCAAGTTCATTAGCAACACTAACGGTATTGTCTGTACTACCATCATTTATTATTAGATACTCTATTTCATCTATTCCTTCAATAGAAGTAGGTAGATCCTTAAATGTTTGCGGAAGTGTATTTTCTTCATTATAACAAGGGATTTGAATTATAAGCTTCATTGACTACATTATCTCCATTTCATTAAATTTTCATCTATAAATAATCTTTAAAATGAATTAAAAAATATATAAAATCTTCATACAAAAGTAAACAAATAAAAAATAAACAAATAAAATGTAATATTAATCTTCTATAATTTATATTATATTTTGCTTCATAATACTGACCAGCTGATTGCACTTTTTTATCCTCGCTGGTAACTGACAATTTTTCATAAAAGTTTTTCATGACAACCGTAATTGCTAATGCAATTGCCGCTATTCCACATAGATAATAACGAGATTGATATCCTCCTAAATAACCTGAAATATTAACATATTCTTTATAGGCACGTAGCCATTGTATAATAGCTGATATTGCTAATCCAAAATATACTGAAATTGATACTAACAATACGGAGGAGTTATTCTTAGCTTTTTTTGTTTGAAATAACAATATAATGGGTAAAAATAAAAGTATCAGTATTGCTATGTTATTTAGCGAAAAAACACTTCCTGTTTTGAGCAAAGAAACATTTGATGCAATACCAGTCCAAGTTCTCAAAAAATTTTTAGCGAAATATATTGCATATTGAATAAAACTCATGTGCGTTCGATTAGAAACCTGAACATAAAAGAACGACTGATAGAAATCCTTAGGATCTAATCGTCTGTATGTAGGTAAAATGCTTCCAGTTTGAATATAAACAACTATGTAATAAGCAGCTGTAATTAAATACATTGGCAAGGTCACAATAAATTTTTTTGAAATTAAAAACCATGCATTTTTTTCCTTTATAATAATTAAAATAAGATATAATAGTAGTGAAATAGAAACCGCTGCTCCCGCTGTAAGCTTAGCCATAAATGCAATAAACACACCAAAGCTTATTATAAAATAAGTGCTAAAATTACGTTTTTGTTCTGAAAACCGTAATAATCCCAATATAAAAACTGGTAATCCAATTAATGCTAAGGTGTCATTATTAATACCAGCAGAACCATATGCTAGCATTGGTACAGATATAACTATGGTTACATATAATAAGTTTAATATTGGATTTCTACCAATTCTAGTGTATCCAATATATAAAATAAGTAACATAGCTATTGCGCTAAGTACTATATTAAAACATCTAAGCTTGAAAATATTAACAGTTATTATATTGTTTTTCAGTTGTACAGCTTTACTAAGACGCATAATATCATAATATAGCGGAGGATGACCTAAATAATTAAAATCATTTCCGAAGGTATATTCAGTTGTAGTATTTTTATTATTAAGATTGGCAGCTGAATTAGTAGCCTTGCTACCGATTTCCTTAAGAGTTGTCATATCTTCAAAATTAGGAATTATAGTATGTTCTTTTTCAAGATAAGCAATATATGAAATATGCTGCATTTCATCAGGAAACCTTGCAACATATTGTGCATAAAAAAACATTTTAAAAACAAAAAATATAAACCCTAATAAATATATTAAGATTATCAAATACTTAATTTTATCTTTTTTTCCCTCCAATATAGCTTCCTCCTTGTGTGTTAAAAAACATTTCTGAACTAAAAATAAGTTTCTCTTTATTAATAAATGTTAACACACCTTTGTGTCTATTTTATGTCAATAATTTTATCCTTTCTGTTTTTTTATATTTTCCACAGTATAGTAAGCAGAAAAGCTCCCATTAAAGGTTATCTTTCAGGTTTATTTTTAAATGCAGTTACTTTATTTCTATTTTTTTTGCTTAAATAAAGAGCCTTGTCTGCAAAATCTAATAATTCTCCTACAGAACACGTATCTTTTGGAAATTCAGTTGAACCAATACTAACAGTACAACCATCTAAAGACACTTCACTTTTCAATCTAATTGCTTCTGCAATAGATAATAGTCTTTCACCTGAAACATTTGGAAGTACAACTGTAAATTCATCTCCGCCAAAACGGAATACCGACTTTTCTCCTGAAATTTCCTTCATTATTTGAGTAAGTTTTTTGAGCACATTATCACCAGATAAATGTCCATATGTGTCATTTAATTCCTTAAAATGATCGACATCTAGTAAAAGAACTCCTAAACTTTCCAGACTACAATTATTTATTTCTTTTTTCAAAACACTTATTAAATTATCAAATGCACGCCTATTATAAGCTCCTGTTAAGGAATCGATACCCGCAGCCTCCTCAAGATTATTATGCTCTTTTTCCAATTCCTCAACTGCATCGTTGTAAACTCGAACCATTTCATGAAATTCTTTTTTATAATCACGCTGATCTATCCTTCTGTACTTTCCATCTTTCAAAGCATTAAATGAAAAAACTATCTGATCCAAAGGTTTAGTATAACGTCTTATTGTATATGTACCAAGTAAAATAATCAAAATACATATGATTATTGAAAATAACAATATTTCATAATTTATAATATTTCTATTTCTTATTATATCCTCAGTAGGAGTATTAACAGTTACAAACCAGTTTAAATTTTTAACTTTACTATAACCAACGAATTGATCCTTTCTCGAAAAATCTTTCATGATGCCTGAACCTGCTTTTCCTTGTAAATTGTTAAAAATTACAGATTTTTTCCCAATTCGTTTTTTATTAGGATGATAAACAATATAACCACGACTATCTAAAATAGAAATATAACCGTCTTTACCAAATTTTTTATTATCAAACATTGACGCTAAGGAAGTGCCTTGCAATTTAACGACCCCGACAACTACTCCAGCAATGTTATTATTTTTAACAATTGGAACTGATATTGCAACTACCTTAAATCCTCTGGCAGTTGTAAAAACATTGCTTATATACGTCTTTCCATGAATAGCCTTTTGAAAATAATCTCTATATGCTAAATTCGAAATGCTAGGACTATATTTATTGCCAACTACATGTAAAATATCTCCCTGTGAATTAAGAATTGTTACTACATCTACTTCAGGAACAATTTTAATAAATTTATCAAGAAGCTCTTGATTTTCTCTAATTTCATCATCTTCAGCAACCATTTTAAGAGAATTCTGAATTTTTTCGAAATTTTCCATAAGCTGTATGCTAACATTCTCTGAAGATTTTTCATTAATACTTAGTAATAATGAATTATTATTAGAAATAAAGAATCTATTAAATACCATAAATTGAACAAAACAACCCAATGTAATGAAAATACCAATCAATAATATACATTTATATAAAAACTTCATTTAATCAATCCAATCCTTAATCCTATCATTTAATCTAAATTAAAAAAACAAGTTTATTATATCATAATGCATGTATTTCCTGTATAAAATAATTCTACTAAAAATAAGAAAGTTCTAAAGAAGGTAATATTATTATCCTCTTTAGAACTCTCACATGTTTATTTCAAATTATCTAAAACCATTTTAGTTTTTTCTACTACATTTTCTAGAGTAAAGCCAAACTCTTTAAATAAAACCTCTGCTTTTCCCGATGCCCCGAAAGTTTCCATACCAATTATTTCACCATCAAGCCCAACATATTTGTGCCAACCAAAAGGTGATGCGGCTTCTACTGCAACCCTTGCTCTTACTTTCTTAGGTAATACAGAATTTTTATATTCTTGGCTTTGTTCTTCAAATATCTCAAAGGATGGTATACTAACAACTCTTGCATCAATATTTTCACCTTCAAGCTCTTTTGCTGCATTTAAAATCAGTTCAACTTCTGAACCTGAAGCCATAAGTATTACATCTGGATTCTCCTTATCTTTAGAATCTTTTAAAATGTACGCACCCTTTAACGCATTTTTATCTGAATTCTCGTACAAAGGAAGAGTTTGTCTTGTAAGAACTAACGCTGTTGGTCCATTTTTGGTATTTAAAGCACTATACCAAGCCGCTGCTGTTTCATTAGAATCAGCAGGTCTAAATACAGTCATATTAGGAATAGATCTTAAAGCAGCTAATTGTTCAATAGGCTCATGTGTTGGTCCATCTTCACCTACACCAATACTGTCATGAGTTAAAACATAAATTACTGGAAGCTTCATTATTGCAGAAAGTCTCATGGCACCTTTCATATAGTCACTAAATACAAAGAACGTTGATACAAAAACCTTAAGCCCGCCATGTAGATACATTCCATTTGCAATAGCTGCCATAGCATGTTCTCTAACTCCAAAATGCATGTTAGCTCCACTTCTATCTTCTGCTGAAAAGTCTTTTCTACCATCCATATATGTCTTATTTGATGGTGCAAGATCTGCAGATCCGCCTATTAAATTAGGAATAAGCTTCGCAAGTTTGTTAATTAGAATACCAGAAGATTGTCTAGTAGCCATAGCTTTATCAAACTTCCAAAAATCTTCATTTTTAAGAAGATCAACTGCTGTTTTATCACTAAACCAAACATCCCACTCTTTCGCTAATTGAGGATATTCCTTTTTGTATTTATCAAACATATTATTCCATTTGTCTTCTTCTTTTTGAGCTCTTGCTTTAAACTCTTTTGTATACATTTTTACTTCTTCTGGTACAGTAAATGGTTCATAGTTCCATTTTAACGTCTCTTTTGTAAGTTTTAAATTTTCCTCGCCTAAAGGTTCACCGTGGGCAGATGCCTTACCTTGTTTTGGAGGGCAACCATATCCTATAATGTTTTTTACTATTATTATTGTTGGTTTGTTTATCTCTGACTTAGCTTCCTTTATTGCAGCATCCAATTTTTTGATGTTTGTTCCATCATCTACTTGTAAAACCTGCCATCCATATGCTTCATATCTTAAAGCTACGTTTTCTCTAAATGCAATATCTGTACTTCCTTCTATAGATATATTATTGGAATCATACAGAACTATCAACTTGCCAACTCCTAATGTACCTGCAAGAGAACTGGCTTCTCCAGATACACCTTCCATTAGACAACCATCTCCAACAAGTGCATAGGTATAGTGGTCTACAACCTTGTAATCGTCTTTATTAAACTTATTTGCCAAGTGACTTTCGGCTATAGCCATTCCCACAGCAATACCTACACCTTGTCCTAAAGGTCCTGTAGTTGTTTCAACTCCATCTGTCCAACCATATTCAGGATGCCCTGGTGTTTTGCTTTTAAACTGTCTAAAATTTTTAATATCTTCTACACTAACACCATATCCAAATATGTTTAGTAATGAATATAAAAGCATTGATCCATGACCTGCTGAAAGCACAAATCTGTCCCTGTCCTTCCACTTAGAATTATTAGGATTATGCTTTAAATGTTTACTCCAAAGTGTATATGCCATTGGTGCACAACCCATAGGCAGGCCTGGATGACCAGACTTTGCCTTTTGGATTGCCTCAGCAGAAAGTATTCTTATTGTGTTTATTGCTAAATTATCTATATCCATTGGAACCTTCCCCCTCCTTTATTATTTATTAAAAGCTTGCTTCCAATCCTCCATAAATTTATCTATTCCTGAATCAGTAAGAGGATGCTTTAATAATTGTTTTAAAACTTTATAAGGGATTGTCCCTATATGTGAGCCTGCTTCAGCTGCATCAACCACATGTTTTGGACTTCTTATACTTGCAGCTATTATTTCTGTCTTTATATCATGTATGTTGAATATATTCACAATTGATTCAATTAACTCCATAGAATTTGCACATATATCATCAAGTCTTCCAAGGAAAGGACTTACATAAGAAGCTCCTGCCCTAGCTGCTAAAAGAGCTTGACCTGCTGAGAAAATAAGAGTTACATTTGTTTTTATACCCTCACTGGATAGTACCTTTACAGCCTTTAAGCCTTCCTCAGTTATTGGTATTTTTACTACCATGTTTTTATGAATTTTAGCTATTTCTCTTCCTTCTTTTATCATGCCTTTAGCATCTAACGAAATAACTTCACCACTTATTGGTCCATCCACTATAGAAGTTATTTCATTTATAACTTCATTAAAGTCTCTTCCTTCTTTTGCTATAAGTGATGGATTTGTTGTCACTCCACATATTATCCCCATGTCATTTGCTTCTCTTATTTCCTCTACATTTGCTGTGTCTATAAAAAGTTTCATTTTTCAGCCTCCTCATATAAAATAGTTATTTTGTTGTTTGTATAATTATGTCTCTTAATTTAGTATCTTTATCAATTATTATGGCTTCTAAGCCCACCATACGGCTCCAATCGTAAATTTGTTCTACTGTTAAATCTAATGAAACAACTGTGTGATGTCCTCCACCTGCATGAATCCAAGCTTTAACTCCATCTAGGAAGTTTGGTTCTGGCTTCCATACCATTTTAGCAACTGGCAAATTTGGCATATCATCGTCTGGTTTTACAGCTGTAAGTTCATTTATTATTACACGATAATGAGTTCCCAAATCAAGCATTGATACTGCAACACCTTTTCCAGTTTCACCATTAAATATTAAACGGGCTGGATCTTCACGATCTCCAATTCCTAAAGGCTTAACAACAACCTTTGGTTTATCAGAAGCAAAAGTTGGGTCTACCTCTAACATATGAGCTCCTAATATTTTTTCATTTCCTGAACTAAGTTCATATGTGTAATCTTCCATAAAGCCTGTCTTACTATTGTTTGTCATGACCTTTAACAATCTATCTAAAGCTGCAGTTTTCCAATCACCTTCACCTGCAAAACCATATCCTTCAGCATTCAAACGTTGAACTGCGAGTCCAGGTAATTGTTTCATGCCATAAAGGTCTTCAAAATTTGTAGTAAATGCATTATAATTTCCTTTATCCAAGAAATTTCTTAGGGCTATTTCAATTTTAATTTGTTCTTTAACTTGTTTTTCATAAAATGCTGGATCATTTTCACCTGGGTCTAAAATATATAGTTCCTTAAATTCTTTATATACTTTATCTATGTCATTCTCTGACACTTTATTCATTTCAGCAACTAAATCGCCTATTCCAAAGTAATCCACTGTCCATCCAAACTTTATCTGAGCTTCTATTTTGTCACCTTCTGTAACTGCAACATTACGCATATTATCTCCAAAACGTGCTACTTTTATGATTTCACTAGCAATGCAGCCAGCTGCTACCTTCATCCAGTCAGAAATTTCTTTTTGAATAGCTTTATCTTTCCAATATCCTACGATGATTTTGTTGTTTTTCTTAAGCCTTGAATTTATAAAACCATATTCTCTATCTCCATGAGCACTTTGGTGTAAATTCATATAATCCATGTCTATGGTCTTCCAAGGAATATTCTCATTGAACTGAGTTGCTAAATGTAGCAATGGTTTTTGTAAAAGTTTTGTTCCTGCAATCCACATTTTGGCAGGTGAAAATGTATGCATCCAAGTTACAACTCCAGCTACTTCATCTCTGTAGTTTACTTCTTTCATTATATTTTTTATTTCATCAGCAGATGTTGCTAAAGATTTAAAAACTATTTTATAAGGTAAATTTGCACTTTCATTTAACTCATCTGCAATTATCTTTGAATCATGTTTAACCTGTGCTAAAGCTTCTTCTCCGTATAAATCTTGACTTCCTACTACAAACCAAAATTCCATTTTATTATTTTTTAACATAATATATCTCCCCTTTATTATTTTTTATTTTGTCCATAATATGAATTTGCTCCGTGCTTTCGATAAAAATGTTTGTCAAGTAAGCATTTATCCATTCTAATATTTTCTGGATTTAGCTGTAATGTGTGATAAGTCATTTTTGCAACTTCTTCTAACACAACTGAATTATGCACCGCATTTTCAGGATCCTTCCCCCAAGTAAATGGTCCATGATCATTCACTAAAACCCCTGGAACATAATCTGGATTAATATTGTTATTAACAAAAGTTTCAACAATAACTTTGCCTGTTTCTTTCTCATATTCTCCAGTAATTTCTTCAACCGTCATTTTTCTAGTTACGGGAATATCTCCGTAGAAATAATCTCCTTGAGTGGTACCCGCTGCTGGTATATTTATACCTGCTTGAGCAAAGGATACAGCCCAAGGTGAATGAGTATGCACAATTCCTTTAATATTTTTAAATGATTTATACAGTACTAAATGAGTTGGTGTGTCACTAGATGGATTTAAATCTCCTTCTACGACATTTCCCTCCAAATCTAATACAACCATATCTTCTGCTTTCATTTCAGTGTACTTAACACCACTAGGTTTTATTACTACAAGTCCCTTTTCTCTGTCAATCCCGCTTACATTTCCCCACGTGAATGTGACTAAGTTGTACTTAGGAAGCATTAAATTTGCTTCTAATACCTTCTTCTTTAAAGCTTCTAACATGAATTTCACCCTCTTTCAAAGCAATTTCCTTTATTACCTTAAGATGTTTCATTATATTGTTTTCTCAGCGACAAAAATAGTCATGTAAGTTTATGTCATATCAGTTCTCTAAAAGCATCTACAATTAATCGTTTACAAAAATGTTTGATTTCTATAACTAATTTCATTAGTATCTGCCATTTTAATGACCTCCCTTTTTATATTTAATCGCTTTCATAAGACAAGTATAAAATTTATAATTACAAATGTCAATACATTTATTAAATTTATACGTACTAATTTAAGTTCAAATTGTTGTATATTACACGCATTTTTGATATAATACTTGTAAAAATTTATTTATTTTATAGGAGAAAAAATGAAACACAAATACGAAGAAGTAGAGGAAAGTATTATAAGCTGGACTCTTACAGGCAAATATAAACCTCATGAAAAAATACCAACTGAATCAGAACTTATAAAAATGTTTAATGTAAGTAGGCACACTATAAGAAAAGCTATAAGTGATCTTACATCTAAACAATATGTATATAGTATACAAGGAAGCGGTATGTATATTTCTGATTGGAGAGAGAACACTGAAATTCTTAAGAATGCTAAGAATGTAGCCGTGCTAACAACTCATATCTCTAATTACATTTTTCCTGATATAATTAGGGGGATGGAAGAGACGCTTTATTCTGAATCTTACTCCCTTTTGCTGTCTTCAACTAATAACAATGTTATGTTTGAAAATAGCAACTTAAAAAATTTGTTAGCACATAAGATAGATGGACTTATTGTAGAACCTACTAAAAGTGCGTACAAAAGTCAAAATATTAGGTATCTAAACAACATAATGTCTAACAATATTCCAATTGTTACAATAAACGCCTCTTATCCTGAAATTAATACACCTAGTCTCTGTGTAGATGACTTTAAAGGAGGTAAACTGGCAACAAATCACCTAATATCCTTGGGTCACAAAAAGCTAATGGGAGTTTTTAAAGTTGACGATTCGCAAGGTATAAATAGAATGAACGGATTTATATCAGAATGTCAGGACAATAATATTCCACCCTCAACTGGACAAATTTTAACTTATCTAACTGAGGAAATATCTTCATCATTACCCTCTAAAATAGAAAATACCTTAATATCCGAAAAACGACCAACAGGTATTTTTTGTTACAATGATGAAATAGCTTATATTGTATTAACAATTGCAAACAAACTCAATATAAAAATTCCTGAAGAGTTATCAATAGTTGGCTTTGACGATTCACAGCTTGCATCAATAATGCAGCCAACCTTAACTTCTGTAACCCATCCTAAAGAACAAATGGGTAAAGATGCAGCTAACTTAATTATTAATTTAATCAATAACAATAATCATTTTGAAGATAATGATTCTATTCTTTATGATCCTGAACTTATTATTAGAAACTCAACTTCTAAAATAAAATAATTTTTTACCGAACCCTTGCTTAAATACAAGGGTTTCTTCTTTTCTATTTTAAAATTTATACGTACAAAAAAAAATTATGTTGACATTTATCCATATAAATATTACTATAATTTATATAAGTAATCGCTTTCATAAAATATCGTCTGTCACTAAATCGTTTACAATTATTTTTAGAGGAGGTTTTTCTATTGTCTATAAAACAGAAAATAGTAGAAGAGATTCAAAACGGCGAAACATCACTAGGCATAGAGTTTGGTTCTACTAGAATTAAAGCAGTTCTTGTTGGAAGTGATTTTCTTCCACTAGCTAGTGGCAACTTTGAATGGGAGACAAGTCTAGAAGATGGGATTTGGACCTATTCCCTAGAAGAAATCTGGAGAGGTTTACAATACAGTTATCAAAAACTTTTTGCTGAGGTAAAAGAACAATATGGTGTCACAATTTCAAAAATTGGTTCTATTGGTTTTTCAGCAATGATGCATGGATATATGGCATTTGATAAACAGGGAAATCTTCTTGTTCCATTTAGAACTTGGCGTAATACCATGACAGAAGAAGCATCAAAAAAGTTAACAGATTTATTTCAATTCAACATTCCTCAAAGATGGAGCATAGCTCATTTATATCAAGCTATTCTCAATAATGAACCTCATATTGAAAAACTTGATTTTCTTACTACTTTAGCTGGTTATATTCATTGGCAATTAACAGATGAAAAGGTTTTAGGAATTGGTGATGCATCAGGAATGTTTCCAATTGATGTGAATACACACAATTACGATGCAAACATGTTAGGACTATTCAATCAGTTACCAGAAGTTTCTCTACATTCGTTAGATGTAGAAAAACTTTTACCAAAAGTCTTGCTAGCTGGAGAAAATGCTGGTATTTTGACTGCAGAAGGAGCAAAAAAGCTTGATGTTAGTGGAAATCTTCAAGCTGGAATTCCTATATGTCCACCTGAAGGAGATGCAGGTACAGGTATGGTTGCAACAAATTCAGTTGCACCACGAACAGGAAATGTATCAGCAGGTACATCCATTTTTGCAATGGTCGTCCTTGAGAAACCTCTTGCTAAGGTTCATACAGAGATTGATCTTGTAACGACACCTTCTGGAGATTTAGTGGGCATGGCTCATGCAAACAATGGTTATTCTGATGTAGACGCCTGGGTGAATATCTTTCAGCAATTTGCTGAAGCTATAAATGTCAACATTCCAAGGGATCTTCTTTACATGGGACTATACAGTCAAGCGCTTCTAGGTGATCCTGATTGTGGAGGAATTCTTGCTTATAACTATTTTGCTGGTGAAAACATCACAGGGGTTTCTGAAGGTAGACCTATAGTTGTACGAAAGCCAAAAAGTAATTTTACTCTACCAAACTTTATGCGAGCGCATCTCTTTACCTCTTTAGGGGCATTAAAAATTGGAATGGACATTCTCTTAAAGGATGAAAATGTGAAGCTTGATAAATTACTTGGTCATGGTGGATTATTTAAGACACCTATTGTAGGACAAGAAGCACTTGCCGCGGCAGTAAATACACCAGTATCTGTCATGAAAACTGCAGGTGAAGGCGGTGCATGGGGAATTGCACTATTAGCTGGTTATCTGAAAAACAGGGAAACTAGTTCCACTTTAGCAGAATTTTTATCAAAAAATGTTTTTGCTGGTTATGTAGCTGAAGAAGTAAAGCCTGATCCAAAAGATGTTGATGGCTTTGAGCAATTTATCCATCGTTATAAAAATGGAATTCCTATTGAACAAGCGGCAGTAGATTATCTAATCTAACTTAATAATTAAGGGGGAAGATTAAAATGAAGAAAAATATATCTCCAACATTAATTTACTTTTTCGGAGCTTTTGGAGGATTTATGTTTGGGTATGACATCGGAATAATTAATGGTGCTCTACCTGGAATTGGTACAACGTGGCATATTACTTCTTGGATAGAAGGTTTCATTACTTCTGGATTATTTGTGGGAGCTATGATTGGTGCTTCACTAATGGCTTCATTAGCAGATCGTTTTGGTCGTCGTAAAATGATTATGTGGAGTGCCATTGTATTTGCAATTGGTGCTTTAGGATCTGCCTTTTCTACTAGTGTAAGCCTCTTGATTATCGCCCGTATTATTTTAGGTGCAGCTGTAGGTGGAGCCTCTGCCTTGGTTCCAATGTATATGGGAGAAATTAGTCCTGCTGAAACACGCGGTAAGATATCCGGTTTAAATCAGTTAATGATAACTGTAGGAATGCTTTTTGCATATGGTATAAATTATGCATTTGTACATGTATTTGAAGGCTGGCGCTGGATGCTTGGTGGTGCCATGGTACCAGCTATGGTGTTGCTGTTTGGAACCTTCATTTTACCAGAATCACCAAGATTCTTAGTTAGAATTGGTAAAAAGGAATTGGCACTACAAGTGTTACGAACATTACGTTCCCCTGAAGAAGCTGAAAATGAATATAATGAAATTGTTAATTCAAAACATTCTGATTCTGGCTCATTTAAGGATTTATTTTCAAAACAAGCTCTCCCCGCTGTAATTGCAGGTTGCCTTTTAACGCTATTACAACAAATTCAAGGAGCAAATACAATTTTTTATTACTCCTCACAAATTCTAGCCAAAGTTTTTGGATCAGCAATTGGAGGAGTTGTTAGTACTGTCGGCATTGGTGTTGTCTTTGTGTTAGCAACGATTATAACCTTGCTAGTTGTGGATAAATTTAAACGTCGTACCCTATTTATGACTGGATCTATTGGAATGGGTGCATCTCTGTTATTGGTTGGTTTAATTTATCCTGCTGCCAAATCAAATCATGCATGGGCAACATGGGCTGTATTTTTCTTTATTTGCTTATATGTTATCTTTTATGCATACTCCTGGGCTGCTACTACTTGGATTGTAGTTGGAGAATTATTTCCAAGTAATGTTCGAGGACTTGCTACTGGTATTGCATCAACAGTCAACTGGTTTGGTAACATTTTAGTTGCACTATTTTTCCCAGTATTACTTGATACAGTAGGCTTATCTGTAATCTTCTTTGGTTTTGCCGCAATATGCGTTATAGGTTTTCTATTTGCAAAATACATTCTTTATGAAACTAAAGGAAAATCACTAGAAGAAATCGAAACGTATCTGTACAATCGTTCTATTGGAAAAGATGTAGACTAACAATATTATAATAAAATGGCCTTCTATAGTTATCTATAGAAGGCCATTTTATTATATTTTCTAAATTAATTTTTCATACATTCCGCTAGGAGTTTCAGATAAATTAACTATAATATTTTTCTTTTCAGTATAAGCATCTAATATAACCTTATGAGTTTCTCTACCTATTCCAGATTCCTTGTATCCACCAAATGTTGCACCAGCAGGAAATGTGTTATAAGTATTAACCCATATACGTCCAGTTCTTATTCCTTTAGCTACTCTTATCGCACGATTTAAATTAGTAGTAAATACTCCACCACCTAGACCATAGTCACTGTCATTTGCCATAGCAATAACTTCTTCCTCTGTCTTAAATTTAATGACAACTCCAACTGGTCCAAAGATTTCTTCTCTTGCTACTCTCATGTCATTAGTAACATCTGTAAGTAACGTAGGTTTCATAAAGTATCCATTCTTAGCATCACCTTCAATAAATCTTTCACCACCAGTAGCTACTTTAGCTCCTTCTTGTTTACCTATCTCTATATATTTAAGAATCTTTTTAAGTTGAGCTTCACTAACTTGTGCCCCCATTTGAGTATTAGAATCTAGTGGATTTCCAACTTTAACTTTTTCAAATGCAGCAATTGCTTTTTCCATAAATTCATCATAGAAATCTTCTTGTACAAATATCCTAGAACCTGCAGAACAAACTTGTCCTTGATTAAATAAAATACCTAACTGTATACCTTCTAATGCAATATCCATATTTGCATCACTGAAGAAAATGTTTGCAGATTTTCCTCCAAGTTCTAAAGTAGCAGGTATAATACGCTCAGCTGCAGCAATTCCAATTTTTCTGCCAACTTCTGTAGATCCTGTAAACGCTAGTTTATCAATACCCACATTATGTTGTAAATATTCTCCGCTCTTTGATCCTTTTCCTGT
The DNA here is from genome assembly GCF_900176305.1 of Clostridium acidisoli DSM 12555. Lineage (GTDB taxonomy): Bacteria > Bacillota > Clostridia > Clostridiales > Clostridiaceae > Clostridium_I > Clostridium_I acidisoli. Next base: position 115,281 of record NZ_FWXH01000006.1, on the reverse strand, counting down.
AATTACATTAATTACACCTTTAGGAATAATATCTTGTATCAATCTCATAAGTTCTAAAACACTTAATGAAGTTGTACTTGATGGTTTAAAAACTGAAACATCTCCAGCTGCTAATACTGGAGCTAGCTTCCAAGCTGCCATTAAAAACGGAAAATTCCAAGGAACTATTTGACCTACAACTCCAATTGGCTCTCTCAATATTATATTTAAAGTATTTCCATCAACCATGGACGCAGAACCTTCATCCGCGCGAATAACACCTGCAAAATATCTAAAATGATCTAAAGCTAATGGGATATCCGCTCCTGATGTTTCTCTGATTGGTTTTCCATTATCCATAGTTTCTACTGTAGCTAGATATTCTGCATTTTCAGCAATAACATCTGCTATTTTGTTTAATATAACTGCTCTTTCGGCAGGTGTAGTTTTACTCCATGTCTCAAAAGCTCTTCTTGCAGCATTTACTGCATCATTTACATCTTTTTCTGTAGCATCTGCAATCTCAGTTAAAAATTCACCATTAGCTGGATTGTAACTTTTCAATGTTGCTCCATCTGAAGCATCTTTCCATTCTCCATTAATAAATAATTTATATTTTTTTTGTAAGTTAACATTCACAATAATCACCTCTGTAAGGTTTCCTATATTCTTATTATCTAATATATAATAATTTTATTCTGTATTTTACCATTTGCCTAAGTTCATATGTCCTGCAAGTTCAGTTTTTGATCTTTGCTTTATAGTCCATGCCTCATCTTTTGCTTGTTTAAATGCTGCTAAACATTTAGGGTCCAAATTGTCTTCTATACCTTCTTTGCTAAGAACTATTATCTTTTCAGCCAAAGTTATAATCTCCATATGGATGGCATTTGTCCTATCTGAACGATATATTTTTTCAGTAGCTTCGCTGCTTAACTCTTCAAACTTATCCGCACCAGCACCACATTTAGGACATTTTTCTGGAGCAACATCCCCTTCACTTACATATCCACATACACTACACTTAAATAATTTTTTCATATTTATCCTCCTATCAATTTTAAAAATATAAGTTTCATCAATAATACTTTTGCTTTCTTTAATGTAAGTAAATAATACCATATTGAACTCATATAGTCAATACTTATTATTAATTAATATTTAATATTAATTAAATATTAATTAATAATTTATTTAATACCTCTTATTTTTTATTAATTAACTTAATTACTGAGAAAATTATTATCAATGCAAACATTACTATACATAAAATAATTAAAATATCGAATGTTAGGCTTGAAATCCTAGTTTTTTGTGTAACTGTAATCATCATTATAGAAAGAATAAAAATAAGAAAAATAATTAACAAGCTATCTTTAATCTTAATTATATGCTATTTTTTTACAAATCATAAAATCTCTCCCTTAAATTGAAAATTAATATAAATCAGTATAGCATATACTACATATTTATACTATCTAACTAATAGTTTTATAATTATTTTTTAAAGTGTTGACTCTAACATAATGTCATAGTGTATTATAAAAATAGAGTTTGAACGTAAACTAAAACTCGTAGCCGTCAGATTGTTGGGCGTTATTGATAGTTCTAAAATGAAAGCTATGGAGGTAAATTTATGAGAACAGTAAAACAAGTTTCGGATTTAACTGGAGTAAGTGTGCGTATGCTGCATCATTATGACAAAATTGGATTATTAAAACCGACCAAATTAACAGAAGCAGGCTACAGGATTTATGATGATGAGGCTCTTGAAACTTTGCAGCAGATTTTGTTTTTTAAAGAACTTGATTTACCACTAAAAGAAATTAAAGAAATCATAACTAGCCCAAACTTTAATAAGATGAAAGCACTAGAAAGTCATAAAAAGCTAATCATTTTAAAACGAGATAGATTGAATAACTTGATTGAGCTTATAAATAAAACTATAGAGGGAGCGAATACAATGAGTTTTAAAGAATTTGATATGACTGAATATTATAATGTATTAGAAAGCTTTAAGAATGAAAATAAGGATAAAGTAATTAAAATCTATGGTAGTGTAGATAACTATAATGAATTCATGGGAAAATGCAGATCTAAAGAAGCTGAAATTGCTAAAGATGCTATAAAGCGTTATGGAAGTATAAAAAAATTTACTGAAGCCTTGAAGAAAAATTTGAATAGCGATGCAATAGTTAAATCAGAACAAATTGATAAATTCAAAGAAGATTGCCTTTATGATAGGCATCCCAAATTAAAAGAGCTCTATAAAAAACTTACAGCTGACTTAAGTAAAGATCCCGCCTCAAAAGAAATCCAACAAATTTCAGGTAAAATAACTGATGTAGCTAAAAGAGATTATGATGTTTTTAAAGATGAATTAGGAAATTACTATTGGTATAATATGGTTCAATTTTGTTTAACATTTCCTAAAGGAATGGACAAAGTTCCTAAGAAACATGGCGGACATGATGTATCTTGGTTAGAAGAAATTGATAAAAAATATGGAGAAGGTGCATCTAAATTTATTGGAAAAGCTCTAAAAATTCATTTAGGAGATTATGAACCTAAAATACAAAAACTATACATAAAACTTAGCTCTAATTTAAGCAAAGACCCTGCTTCAGAAGAAATTCAAAAAATTGTTTCTGAAATAGCAACTGAAACTCAAAAAACACATGAAGCTTTAAAAGTAGATGAGGGCAAAAATTATTTAGGATATATGGCAAATTTTTATCTATCAAGGCCTGGATTTATAAAAGCAACAGATAAAAAATACGGAGAGGGTGCATCTAAATTTATTGGAGAAGCCCTAAAGTTTTATGCCGAAAATAATAAATAATAATCTATATATGTTTCCTAGGAACAATTTGAATTTAACTATTAGCCCATGTGTAAAATTCTCCATAAAACAAAAATAACATAAATTGTTTTGGGATTATTTTATGTGAAGTGTGTAACTAGCTCCATTTTCTGTTAAAGCTCCCATTTTAAAACCACAGCCTAGAAATAATTTTTGTGATCCTATGTTATAATTATAGATTTCTCTTACACCAATTTGTTTATAAGTGAGTTTCTTTGCTCTTTCAATTAAACATTGAATTACTTTTTTACCTATACCCTGATTTCTATATTCCTTGGAAATTACAATGGGAATATCATCTTTCCAAAACGTAACATCTCCAACTGGAATATAATTACCGTTTATCTTTTTTTCTATAAAATACAATTCCCCATGTTTATCAAGATAATCATACATATTTCTTAACCGTTTTAAAGTATAAGGAACTGCCTTACCTTTGCCATCAATTAACTCTAATGAATCAATATCTTGATACCAATCATATGCAAATTCACAATTTCCACTATACGCTTTTAATCTGAGCCAATAATCAATGTTAATATAATCAGGCTGCTTAATTTTTTCAATAGGCAAATCAATTCCTCCTATCTAATTTAAATATACCTACTATTATATTATATATAACCTGCTGCTATCTTTCAAAGCTTATAACCGTAAAATAAACTACAGCAAACAATACAGGTCTTATTGAATCAGCTATAAACGCTGTAATTCAATAGAACCTGTATTGTTTGATAGTCGATTTTCTTTTCCTAATTGCTGTTTAGAAAAGAATTTCAAAGTCTTTCTTACGACATATTTATGAGTTACTTTCCACTTCTTCTAATGCTTTTTCTACATTCATTTTAGAAAAGAAAATCACTAGAAGTACAATGGCAATAAGGGGAACTGCATAAAAGCAAATTGCCATTCCACTTACAGTATTAGAAGACTGAACTGTTTTAGTTGCTGAATATCCAATACAAGCTAGTAGCCACCCTGGTAAAGCAGCAGAAATACCACTTGCAATTTTATAGCCAAGTGATACACTTGCAAAAATAATTCCTTCCAAATGTTCACCTGTCTGCTTATATGAATATTGTACAACATTTGGAGCAATTGGTGCTGTACTTGCACAAAGTCCACCATATGGAACAAAGCGCAAACAGAATATTATTCCAAACACGATTGGGTTCTGCATTATTCCTATTGGTATACATATTATTGTCATAATCATTGTAATTATGCCTAATACCAGATTACATTTAAAAGTACCTAATTTCTTTACTAAAATTGGTGCTATGAAAAGTCCTGGCATTGATGCTAATAAGGAAAGAATGCTCAAAGAAGAAAATAAGTTAATGTTTTTTAGGTTAATATTACAATAATATAACAGCAAAGATGTGCTAACTGCTAAAAACAAGCTATTTACAACATAGAGTCCAAATACCTTCTTTACAAATGGATTCTTAAGTGCTAACTTAATGGTTGTTCTAAATGGTAACGTCTCAGTTTTCTTTAGTTCTCCATTATCATCTAACTCTTGCTTTAATGGTACTTCTTTTACAAATGCACCACTAATTAATATGCATACCATTCCCAAAATTGTAAAACCTATCATTGTGATACGCCATGCTTGTGCTGTATTTCCCAATGCATGAATTATTCCAAGTGTTCCACCATTAAGTCCCATATTAGCAACCATTACCAAGGCAAATGAGATCATGTTAATATTTACTCTTTCCGTATCATTTTTAGTAATTAAAGCAACCATTGCACTATATGATAAATTAACGATGGAATAACAAACCCCATTAGACAATAAATAAAATATAAAGAAATACGCGTAAGATATAAATCCTCCTGTACTTGGAATGAAAAACAACATAATTCCGAATATTCCATATGGTATTGCGCCTCTAAGCAGCCAAGGTTTCGCCTTTCCCAATTTACTATGACAACGATCCATGATGCTACCAAATATAATATCTATCACTCCATCAAATACTCTTACAACTAACATTAATGTACCAATAATTGCAACGTTTAAGTTTAAATAGCAATTTGTAATATATAATATAATAAAGCTAACAACAAAATTATTAATTAATCCCAACCCCGCATTGCCTGCACCAAAACTAAAGTATTGCCATGTTTTTAAATATTTTTTTGTATCCATTTTATTTCTCCCCTCTTCAATTGTTTACTTTTTATCATAAATTGTATTTGTTTAAAATATTTGATTAGTTCTATTACACCGATTTTTCTGCCACTTATTATGTAATGCCAAAAGAAGTAATATTTTAAATTATTTTGCTATATTCATCACATCCTATCTTTTATTATAAGTGCTTCAAAATTTGCATCCATCTAACTTATTCTACAAAACGATTTCAATTACCGTATGACTATATCAACCGTTTACATATTTATATTGTATACTCTTTTCCACGGTATGTCAACCGTTTACATAAATCATTTTTTATATTAATAAAAGAGACTGCTGCACTAAAAAATTAGCGCAACAGTCTCTACTTTATCTGTATAAAATATCTAGTTTTTTGTAACTAGCATAATCTTTTGGTCTCTCCTGCTTTTATCTCCACTGGGATTCCATTGTATTCCACCCACGTTGAGATTGAGGACGGATTATTCACAAGGGTTAAATCAGTTGAATAAATTAGTCTATCTAAAGCATCAAGATAATCTACTATTTCAATGTTTGTTGCATACCAAATATCATCTCTATTGCTTATATACTTGCAAAATCTTTCCATAACATCCCAATTATTATCTAAATCAAATTCATAGCTATGTCCCCATAAATAGAAAAGTCCTAACCCATTAAATTCTTCCTTAATAAACCTTTCAGCTGTATCCATTAAGTATGGATCATTATGATGCACAGTAGGGTTCCATTCTAAATAGTTTAAAGGTAAATCAAAATTACCACTATCGTTTACTGTTCTTGAATAAGCTATTCCGAGTATCCCTAACACTTCTAAAACTGTTTTATTGTAAGTTCCATAAGGATAAGCCATTCCCCTCACAAGATTTCCAAACATTTTTTCATGATTTTTCCTATCCTGAAGAATCTCCTCAATTATAATTTCCTTTGGTATAGATGTTAGTGAGAGGTGGTTTAGTCCGTGATTAGAAATTTCATGTCCTTTGTATAGGCCAAGTATTTCCTCTCTATCCATCCTTTTTATAAGTAAATCATTTAATACAAAACTTCCTGCTTCGTTTTGCAGTCCTGAATTTAGATTGAAGGTTGCTTTTAATTTATATTTATTGAATATTTTAATAAGCCTTTTATCTTGAGTGATTCCATCATCATAACTTAGTGTAAATGCCTTTTTCCTGCCTTTTGGAAAAATTTTATTTATTTTACCCACAACTATCAACTCCTAATCTGCCCAGTCAAGTGCTTTTTCTATATATTCATTCCAAAAATCCCAGTTATGAATTCCTGGTGCTTCTACATACGTATGATCTATTTTCTGTGAAACTAAAAAGTTATGGTACTTTCTATTTTCATTTATTAAGAAATCTTCTGTTCCACAAGCCATATATATTTTAGGAATGTAGACGCCTTTTTCCTTTAAATTAAATGCAATAGCTTCTGGATCTTTATCGCTTCCAATAAGTTTATCTAAGTCTCCAAAAATCCTAGTATAATATTTGTAGTCTGCAACAGGATCTTTATAGTCCTCTTTTATACCTGCAATATTATATGTTATTAGTGCTGAAGATAATGCAATAATTCGGCTAAAGGTACCTGCATATTTTAGTCCATTCCTAATTGCACCATATCCACCCATAGATAATCCTCCTATGAAGGTATCTTCTCTTTTATCAGATAGCTGAAACATCTTTCGTGTGAATTCAACAAGTTCATTTCCAACATATTCGGCGTATAACTCACCTTTATCAGTATCATCTAGATAAAAGCTATTTTCTCCTGATGGCATAAACACTGCAATGTTATGCTTTATAGACAATTCCTGAATTTTGCTTCCAGAAATCCAATCATGATGGCTGCCTGAGTAACCATGTAAAAGATAAAGTGCTTTCATCTGTTTTTCAGAAGCATCCCCCATTATTCCGGGTATACCTACAGCATCTACTGGTATCACCGCATTAAAATTAACAAGTTTTTTTAGTGCCTTTGAATAAAAATTTATTTGTAAAAAAGCCATTATTTTATCCCCCTTATTTGTTTAATGCCTTTGATATAGCATTTATATATTCACTTCTAGCTTGCCTGCTAATTTCAGTGTTGTTAAAAATAGAATCAAAACCGTGAAAACATCCTGGATATAGATGGAATTCCACTGGTATGCCAGCTTGAACCAATCGAGTAACATACTCTAGGGTTTCATCTCTAAATGGGTCCAGTTGTCCTATAAATATATATGCAGGAGGAAGCCCAGTCAAATCCTTTGCTCTAGCCGGAGCAGCATAATAAGAAGTTTCACCTGAAATATTACTTCCTAAATACATTTTCCATGCAATCTCATTGGCTTCCCTATTCCATGCTTTCGGTAAATTTTTTTCATTTATTTCATGGCTTGATGGAGTTACATTTCTATCATCTAGCATTGGGTACAAAGGTGCCTGAAATGCAACCTTTATTTCACCTCTATCACGAACCATTAAAGCAAGTGCTGCTGTTAAGCCGCCCCCTGCACTAGCTCCTGCAATTGCGATTCTTGAAGTATCTATTTTTAATTCTTCTGCCTTGCTAACTGTCCACTTAAGCCCAGCATAACAATCTTCTATTGCTGCCGGATATTTATGCTCTGGTGCTAATCTGTAATCAATTGAAACTACAATGCACTTAATTTTCTCAGTAAAACACTCACATAAAGCATCATCTCCATCAGGATGACCCATTACATAACCCCCACCATGAATCCAAAACACTGCAGGTAGCTTTTCATTTTGTCTAATTTTAGGTTCATAGACTTTAAGCAATAGCTCTGATCCTGGACCCTTAATGGTACAAGTTGTTGTAAGTACCTTGTCAGACTTTTCTATAGAAGGAGCTTTAAGATTCCTCACCATTTCTAAGTCCTTATTTAAATCAAATTTTATGTTGTTTTCTAGCATTGGTAATAATTCCTTCAAAACCTTGCCTTCGTATGACATAATCCTTCCTCCGCTTATAAAAAATAATTTACTTAAGTTTACAAATATATAAAGGGTTCTTTTGCATCTATAAAATGTACAGTTGTTCCTTCTAGCATTGGTTCTAGCCATACAGCCATATGCTTCATACCTGCTTCCTCACTACGCTCATGTCCCAATACAAGCATAGCTTTATTCATGCCTAGCGCCGCAGCATCTCGAATATAAGGACATAAAGTCCATTCTGTAATGTCACCACATATAATAACATCTAAATTTTGCTCCTTCATTAGAATCATAGGCATTTCTTCTACTCCAAGTCCTAAGCTTCCTCCACCAACTAAAAGTCCTACTCTTTTACACCTAGTATCTGGTGATCCAACAATTTGTATAACATCCATCTCTAGTTTTTCTTTGAAAAATTCTGATAACTCTTTTAAAGACATCTCTGGTATTTCATAACAATGTGGAAATTGTAAACCTTTTATTAAATAATCCTTCCAACCAATTTCATTTAAAAATCCTTCATAAATCAAATCAAAAGGTGCTGCATGCATATGATCATGAAACCTCCAAACAGCTATACCGTGTTCATCAAGAATTTTTTTCTTCTCTAAATATATTGGGTCATCTTTTATCCATTCTGTATTATCCATTCCTGTGTAATAGGTTGGTTCATGGGTAATAATAAAGTTTGCTCCACAATCAATAGCTTGCTTTATTACATCTACAGTTGCCATAAAAGTAGTTACAACACCTGTTACTTCTGTATCAAAACTACCATTTATGAGCATATCGCAAGTTTGTTCAAATTTGATACCACCAAACCTATTTATAACTCTATCAATAATTTCTTTTACTTTCACTCCCTATTCCCTCTTTCTTTATAGATAGTATTTTACAAACATTATATAACGATTACATTTATATGTCAAACGGATGACATATTCATTAATTACTTAGCATTTATATAAAGACAATGAAAACTATTTCAATTTTATATGTTAATCGGTTGACATAGATATTAAAACTATTTATACTAAAAATATAAACTAATTTTAATTAAAATTTTAACGAACTTAACAATATATACCTGGGAGGAAATAAATGTTCTACTTTAATGATACTTTAAATTTTAAAAATAAACATATTGACGTATTCACAATAGGTGAATTATTAATAGATATGATATCTACTGACTATGGCGATAATTTTAGTTGCAGAAACTATTCTAAACACTTTGGAGGTTCCCCTGCTAATATTACTATGAATATAAAAAGATTAGGTGGAAATTCCACTATTGCAGCTTGCGTAGGTAAGGATGGTCTTGGAGATTTCTTAATCGGACATCTAAAAGAAAATAATATTGATACTAGTTACATCAGTAGAGTTGACTCCTCTACAAGCATGGTACTTGTTACCAAAAGTAAAACAACACCTGTACCAATATTTTACCGTGGTGCAGATTACAACTTAAAATACAATTCCACAATTGATTTAGCATTGAAGGATTCTAAAATTGTCCATTTTTCTTGCTGGCCTATATCCCAAAAGAGTTCTAGAAATACTATTGAAAAAGTAATTGAAGTGGCTAGAAAAAATAATATTCTAATAGGCTTTGATCCTAATTATCATGATATGATTTGGGAATCTGGACATGCTGGAATAGAATACATTAAAAATATTATAAGCAAGGTTGATATAATTAAGCCTTCTGAAGTTGATGCTGAAAGAATCTTTGGAACAGATACCCCTAAAAATCAAGTTCAAAAATTTATTGATTTAGGTGCAAAACTTGTAATAATGACTCTTGGTAAGGACGGTGCTATAGTTACAAATGGCATCGAAACTATTACCTTTAAAACTCTTGCAACAGAAATAGTTGATACTACAGGGGCTGGTGATGCATTTTGGTCAGGATTTTATACTGGAATAGTTAAAGGATATACCCTAAAGGAAGCTTTGAACCTTGGGTTTGGCGTAAGTGCCTTCAAATTAAAATGTGTAGGTGCTATTGCAAATTTGCCAACTATTGAAGATATAAAGAACATTTATAATATATAAATCAAGGAGGCTTTTAAAATGGCAATTAAAAATCAAGTACAACTTATCACTTATCCAGATTCTCTTGGTGGAGATTTAAAAACTCTTAACGAAATACTTTTAAAATATTTTTCCGACATATTTAAAGGCGGTGTTCATATACTTCCTCCATTTCCTTCTTCAGGTGACAGAGGTTTTGCACCTTTAACTTACTTTGAAATTGATCCTAAATTTGGCACCTTTGAAGACATTAAACGTATTGGTGAAAACTTTGATGTTCTATTAGATTTAATGGTAAATCATATTTCCATAAAGTCCCTATTCTTTCAAGACTTTTTAAAATACGGGGAAAAATCAGAATATGCTGACCTTTTTCTTACATTAGACAAACTTTGGAGTGATGGCAAGCCCGTTCAAGAAGATATTTCTAAGATGTTCTTGCGTAGAACACAGCCCTATTCAACTTTTACTATAAGTGAAACTGGTGAAAAGAAAACCGTATGGACCACTTTTGGAAAAGAAAATCCATCAGAACAAATAGATTTCGATATAAACTCTCCAAAAGTTAAGGAATTATTGAGAGATTTTCTTATAAATTTTAAAAAACAAAACGTTAAAATAGTCAGATTAGATGCTGTTGGATATATAATAAAAAAATTAGGCACTAGCTGCTTCTTTGTTGAGCCAGAAATTTATAAATTTATAGATTGGATTACTGAACTAGCTAGTTCTTTAGGTCTTGAACTGCTTCCTGAAGTTCATGCACATTATAAAACTCAATTTAAATTATCTGAGCACGGAAACTGGATATATGATTTTATACTTCCATATAAAATTCTTGATACACTAATAAACAAATCCAGCTCAGAGCTTTGCAAATATTTAAAGGTTAGACCTAATAAACAATTTACTATGCTAGATTGTCACGATGGTATTCCTGTTAAGCCCGACTTAGATGACTTAATAGACACTAAAGCTGCTAAAGCTTTGGTACAGACCTGTGTAGATAGAGGCGCAAATTTAAGTCTTATTTATTCTGATAGGCATAAGTCTCATGATGGCTTTGACGTTCATCAAATAAGATGTGCTTATTATTCCGTTTTAAACTGCGATGATGATGCATATATTGCTGCAAGGGCAATTCAATTTTTCACACCTGGTATCCCTCAAGTATACTATGTAGGCTTACTAGCAGGAAAAAATGATGAAGAGAATGTAAAACTCACTGGAGAAGGTCGTGAAATAAATAGGCACAACTTTACACCTAAAGAAATTGAGCAAGCATTACAAAGAGAAGTTGTTCAAAGACTTCTAAAACTTATAAGATTTAGAAATGAATATCCAGCCTTTAATGGCAATTTCTCTGTTGTAGCTTCTAAGGATGATGAAGTAATTCTTTCCTGTGAAAAAGATAAAAAATTCTGCACCTTAAAAATAAATCTTCAAACAAATGCATCGGTTATTGAATATATAAATGATAATGGAGATTTATCAACATACAACATTTAACAAATAAGTAGTTATTCAAAATGAATAGCTACTTATTTATTATTGTGTAAAAAACTTCATTAGTGTATCATAATAATTGATATTAATAAAATATATGTTTGTAAAGGGTGTTTTTATGTCAACAATTAAAGATGTTGCTAAAATGGCTGGAGTTACAGTTACTACTGTATCTAGAGTTTTAAATAATAGAGGATATATAAGTGATACTACAAGAAAAAAAGTCCATGCTGCCATGGATGTACTTGATTATAAACCTAATGAATTAGCCAGATCTTTATTCAGGAAAAAATCAAATATTTTAGGTCTTATAATTCCTGATGTATCTCATCCTTTTTTTGCTGAATTAAGTAATTATATTGAATATTATGCTTATAAAGAAGGATATAAAATTTTACTATGTAACTCTTACCAAGATAGTATGAAAGAAAAAGACTATATAGAAATGTTAAGAAGAAATCAAGTAGATGGTATCATAATGGGAAGCCATTCTTTAGAAACTTCTGAATATATTAATGCTGATTTGCCTATTGTAGCCATTGATAGAAACTTATCAGATAAAATTCCATTTATTACATCTGACAATTATCATGGTGGAGTTTTAGCTACCAATCTATTAATAAATAAGGGATGCAAAAAATTGGCACATATAAGTGGTCCTTTAGAAATAAATACTCCTGCGAATAAACGATACCAAGCGTTCATTGATATAACAAAAGAAAACAATATTGAAGCTGTTGTTATTGAAGGAAAATTAGATACCTTTGAAGGATATAAAAAAATTGTGTTTAAATTATTTCAAGATCATCCTGACATAGACGGAATATTTGCCAGTAGTGACATAATAGCTGCTTCAATTATTAATGTTGCTAATTATCTTGGCAAAAAGATAACTGAAGATTTAAAAATAGTAGGTTATGACGATATTAGTATTGCTTCCCTAGTTGTCCCTACCCTTACAACAATAAAGCAACCTATTGAATATATGGGTAAATTGGCTATTGAAATCTTAATAAACCAAATTGAGAAAAAACAAGTAAATATAGAAAATGTACTGCCTGTAAATTTAATAGAACGTATGACTACTTAATTAAAGCAGACTTATTCTTAAATTCAAAAAAAACAGCTGTTTATACAGCTGCTCTTATTTTATTAATCTACCAATTCTTCATTCTCGTCCTTTATGTCATTCCCTTTGTATATACAAAAAGCAAAATACCCAATGGTAACAACACCACAGAATACAGCCCCAATCAATAAAGACATCCGTGTTTCAGCATTAACACACATACCAATTAAAACTAAGCAAAGATATCCCACTACAACATAATTTGCATATGGAAAAAGCTTTGATCTAAAAGGATGCACCGCCATTTCCTTTTCATGTTCTTTCCTAAATTTTATTTGACTAATACATAAAACAATCCAAGGAACCATACCTGGAAGAACACTAGCACTGTAGATATAAACAAATAACTTAGAATTTGGGAAAATATAGTTTAATACTACACCTATAAGTAAACAAATTAGTGTTGTTTTAATCGCATTGGCTGGCACATCATCTTTATTTAATTTTCCTAAGAATTTAGGTGCTTGACCATTTATTGACAATGTATAAAGCATACGACCACAGCTATAAATTCCACTATTACAACCAGACATTGCAGCTGTAAGTACTACGAAATTTATTATACCCGCAGCAGCAGCAATCCCTATCTTAGAAAAAGTCAGCACAAACGGACTTCCAAGCATACCTATTTGATTCCATGGATAAATTGTTACAATTACAAATATGGCGCCAACATAAAATATCAATATACGCCAAATTATGTTTTTAGTTGCTTTTCTCAATGTATTTTGGGGGTCTTCTGCCTCACCAGCTGTGATACCTATAAGTTCTACCCCTTGATATGATGCTGTTACCATACATAACGCAAATAGCCAACCTTTCCAGCCACCCGCAAAGAAGCCGCCATGCGCCGTAAGATTTCTTAGGCCAATAGCTGTGCCCCGGTTTCCAATACCAAAGAAAATAAGACCAAATCCGATTATTAGCATAGCTATAATTGTTACAACTTTAATAATTGAAAACCAAAATTCAAATTCACCATAAAACTTAACTGAAGCCATATTAGCAGCAGCTAGTATAATGACACCAATAAGTGCAGGAATCCAAGCTGGTAGGGCTGGAAACCAATAATGCATATAAATTCCTATGGCTGTAATTTCTGACATGCCAACAGCTATCCACATAAACCAATAACACCATGCTGTCATATATCCAGCCCAAGGCGATATGTATTTTCGTGCATAATTTGCAAAAGAACCTGAAATTGGTTCAAGGTAAAGCATTTCTCCCATTATCCTCATAATTATATACATAGCAATGCCAGCTACTCCATAAGCTAGCAACACCGATGGCCCAGCCCATTTGATCGTACTAGCTGACCCCATGAACAAACCTACTCCAATTGTACCACCTAAAGCAATCAATTCAATATGACGTGCTTTTAGCCCCCGTGATAACTCTTTTTTTTCCACTTAAAATGTCCCCCTTCAAAATGCCCGTTAATAATTTGTTTATTTTATGCAGACACTTGTTGTTTTAATATATATTACCACATTTTTGGGATTTTTTCATTTTTTTATAGACGGAGATTAAATAGATTTACAAAAAGTACTTAAAGTTCTTTAAGTGTAGTTCCTTTAAAAATTGTAACTGCATTTCCGCTTATCAATACCCTATTACTAAGTAATTCTAAATCAAGTTCTCCTCCACGCTCAGAACATTGATACGCTTTGAATTTAGTGCCTCCAAGTCTGTCTCTCCAAAAGGGAGCTAAAGTACAATGTGCTGAACCTGTTACTGGATCTTCTGGAACACTAACCTCAGGCGTAAAAAATCTTGATACAAAATCGTACTTATCTGACCCTTTTGCTGTTACTATCACTCCCTGCATTTTACATTCTAATAGCTTAGAAGTGTCAGTATGCATTCCTCTCACTTCTTCCTCAGTAGCAACTTCAATTAAGTAGTTTTTTCCTGATTTAGCAGTAAAGGTAGGTGTTATTCCTCCTAAGCCTTCAATTAATGAATTTGGTACTTCAGTTATCTCATGATAATCTATTACTGGAAAATCCATTTGTATACAACCATTTATTAATTTAATAACAAGTTTTCCACTTAGTGTATTAAATATAATAGGCTTATCTTTTTGCCAAAATCCTTCTGTCCATAGAATGTGTGCTGCAGCTAAAGTGGCATGTCCGCATAGATCTATTTCAAATGTAGGTGTGAACCACCTAAGTGAAAATTCATTGTTATTCCTAACAACAAATGCCGTCTCAGACAAATTCATTTCTCTAGCCATATTAAGCATAATCTTAGGATCAGGAAATTTGTTTAACACACATATTGCTGCAGGATTGCCCCTAAACCGTTCAGTTGTAAAAGAGTCTACTTGATAAATTTCTGCCATAATTAACCTCTCTATTAATGTTTTTATAATACTTAGATTCATTACTTTACTTTTTATTACACCGATATTATAATTTTACAGATTAAACAATATAAAAACAAGTGCTCAAAAAATATAAGTGTAGGTTTTATTGAAAGAATTAATCTATAATTTTACCTTTTTACCCTTCAAATTGCTATTAATAGAATCATTGCTAATATCGCTAAGCCACCTTGCTTTATAAGAATCTTTTTATTAGAGGTAATTGCTCCATATATAGCAGCAATAATTACACATCCTAAAAAGAAAAATCTTAATTGAGTTGACATTGCTTCTGGCATAAAAAAGCTCCAAAATAATCCTGCAGCTAAAAAGCCATTATATAATCCTTGATTTGCAAACATAACTCCTACTTCTTTTCTATCAAGAAGTCTACTATCTATATTAAAAGTTCTTTTAGCAATTGATGATTTAATAAAAAACATTTCAAGCAGCATTATAAAAATATGTTCAACTGCCACTGCAATGACTAAAATATCTAAAACAATCAGCATAATATCCCCCTCTTCACTTTCCTAATCTTATTTCAAAACACTAAATTGCATCGATTAAGTTTAAATTGTTTTCAATTTAATTTTATTCAATGCAATTTTATTTGTCAATATTATATATTTAGCTGATGATGCTGATTGTCTTCCTATTTCCTGCTTTCAAAGTATTTTTATATTACTTGCACTCAACTGTGTTAGCGTTAAAAACATATGTTTTACCCTCTTCTGGAAGAAACCTTATTCCACAATTTATATGTATATTCTCAGGATAAAATCCGTGTATAGGAATAAACCAATGGGGGTTTATTATTTCTGCAATATATTTTAAATCCTTAGGAGTAGCATGTCCAGCACTTCCTAGGTACTTATATTCTATTCCTAATTTGCTTAAGAATTCTTTCATGCTTTTATAACTAGGATCATAATCACCAAGTGGTGTGCCGTTAGAATGAATATAAACAGCTTTTTCAAAATCTACATCAAGTAGCCTTATAATGTTATCGAAGCTATTTTGAATAATATACTCAGAGCCTTCTAAGCTTATAGTTTTCAATGATACCTTCTTTGAATTATTGTAAAAAGCTACAACCTCCTTACTAAATTTATCTATTTCTAATTTTTTATCTTCAATAATATAAAAATCATTAATACCTATAATATTTTTAGCAATATAGGCTGATGGCAGTTCTAACGCTAATTTTCTTTTAAGTTTTTTAGAAGCCTCATAAAACTCTATTATTCTATCTATATTTCTGTGATAAATATTAAAAAAAGCTGTTTCTTTTTTCTCTCTAAGTTCTTCTACAATTCTTAAAGTTAAATCCTTTTCACTAATCGGCGCTTCTTTCTTTAAGTCAAACTGCATTGCCTCATTTCCAACTGTAGTTGATTCAAGTATTAATAGATTTACTCCTAGCTTTGATGCCTCATAAGCCATATTAAGTGTCCATTCCGGATGACTGCCACTTAGCCTTAAATCACCAGAGTAAAGTATAGTCAAATCCGGCGTCTTCACAAAATATGCTGATGCTCCCATTACATCATGATCAACTCTTAGCGAAGTAACACATATGTCCCCAAATTTTAAAGTTTCTCCGTAGTTTATTATACTGTATTTTCTTTTTCCAATTACTCCTTCACCTACTTCCTCTAAAAGCTCATATAACTTCAAACTATCCTCCGTCATATATACCTGTATATTTTCATCAATCAGTCCCATATGCTGCATATGATCTAAGTGAAGATGGGATATAAACACTTTTGTGTCCTTACCTTCCTTCTCAAAAGGTGAGATTTTCATTTCATCCAATATATCATTTTCAGAATAAAATCCATCTATTTTAGGAAGTATGCCTAGTCTAAGGTATTTTTTTATAATATCCCGAGAAATATTGTCAGCTGCAAAGCCTAGTGGTGTTATTCCTCTTCCAAAATCAAGTATTATTCTATTATCTCCATATTCTATACTGATTACTGTACCACCTATTTTCCTAGTACCAGAATAGAATTTAATTTCAGTCTTGTTCTCCATAAATATCCTCCAAAATAATTAATTTTATAAAAATGGGCTGTTGCATTATTTTTATTTAGTGCAGCGGCCCATTTTATGCAGTAAAACTGCTATATCAATAAATTAATCCTAGCTTATTAGCCCTATTTCTGTAAATCTTGTTTTGCAACTGTTTCAGCATTATTTAAGCCATCAGTTACGGACTTCTTTCCAATTAACACATCGTTAAAAATAGTTGATACGTCTGTACGAAGCTTTGTATACCCTTTTGCATGAGAATCAGTAAAGCCATAGTCAAATTGTTCTCCTGCTGCTTTTTGAATAGGATTTTTTTCTATATATGATTTCCACTCAGTTGAATCTAATGCGGATTTTCTAACAGGTACATATCCAGTTTTTTCTGCCCATTCCGTAGTTTCAGCATCTGAAGCTAAGAATTTTTCAAAATCCCATGCTGCTAGCTTTTGTTCTGTAGTTGCGCCTTTAAAGATAACTAAATTTGTTCCTTGAAAAGGTGAAGCTGCGTTTACATCCTTAGGTAAAACTGCAGTAGACCAATTAAATTTACCCTTTACTGCATCTGAAATATACGATACTCCTGCCGATGAACCTATGCACATTGCAACATCCCCACGTCCAAATGGTGTTGAAATATATTGATCCTCTCCAGCAAGTCTCGCAGTTTTATCATTAACTAACATATCAGTCAAAAATTGAAGTGCATTTTTTCCAGCAGCTGAATTAAATTTTACTTGTCCATCATTAGTTACATAATCTCCACCTGCCTGCTTTATATATGTTGCCAAATCTCCAGAAACCGAGTTTTCAAAACCCATACCTATTACTTTTTTACCATTTATAGTAGTTGTTGTTTTTTTAGCTGCATCTTTTAGTTCATCCCAAGTTTCAGGTACTTTAGAGCCAACTTTGTCAAGATAGTCCTTATTATAGATTAAAACCTCCGTACTCTTATTAAAAGGTACTCCATATAATTTATTATTAAAATTGTTATCATCTAAAAAGGCTTTTACTATATCATCTTTATCCTTCATACCTACTTTACTGTCGTTATAATATGGCGTTAAATCTTCTATAAGATCATTATCTACATAATCTGTCATCCAATTTGAATAAGCTTGTGCCATTACAGGTGAAGTCTTTGCTTTTGCAGCTGCCATAAGCTTTTGTGACAAGGTATCATAATTTCCTTGTGCCACAAGTTTAACTGTTATATTTGGATTTTTCTTGTGAAAATCATCTGCTAACTTTTGAAGTTCTTTCTCAGTAGGTCCTGTCATAGCGTGCCAAAACTGTATTGTAACCGGTTTATCGATTTTTACATTTGCTAAACTACTGCTTGAATTACTGTTACTACCTGCTACGCTGCCATTTCCACAACCAGCAAGTGTCATTATTAAAGCCGCTGACATTAAAAAACCTAATATTCTTTTTGATTTCATGTTTACATCTCCTCAATTTTCATATTTATTATCCCTTTATTCCTGCATGGGAAACTCCCTCAATTATATATTTTTGCATAAATAGAAATACAATTATCATCGGAAGAATAATAAAGGTTGAAGCCGCCATAAGCAGCTGATAATTAGTTCCCGTATCTGATACAAAAGCAGTAAGTCCAACTGGAAGGGTTCTCATTTCTTGTGAATTAGTTACTATAAGTGGCCACATAAAGGCATTCCAATTACCTATAGCTTTTACTATGGCTATAGTTATTATCATTGGCTTTGACATAGGGATAATTACATTTATTAAATAACTAAAATCCTTACTCCCATCTATTCTAGCCGCATAGTACAACTCGTCACCTATGGTTGAAAAATATTGTTTAAACATAAATATTGAAAAGGCACTTGCTGTCCATGGAATAATCAATGCCTTATATGTATTTATCCAATTAAGCTGAGTAAGGGTAACAAAATTTGACATAAGCAATATTTCACCCGGAATCATCATAGTTCCAAGTACTATAGCAAAAATCACTCTCTTACCAAAAAACTGCAATCTATAAAAAGCATATGCAGCAAGTATACTTGTCACAAGTTCACCACCAGTGCTTAATATTGTTACTATACAACTATTTATTAAATATCTTAAAAAAGGTGCTGCTTTAAAAGCCTCTGCAAAATTACTCCATCGCCAACTTGTTGGTATCCACATAGGAGGCATTTTTATTACTTGTGAGGAAGTTTTTAAAGAGGTAGCAAGCATCCAATAAAATGGTATAATCATGATAATACTTCCTATTATTAAAAGTATATATAGCACACTTTTCAGTCCAATTTTTTTAAACTTCTTAAACATATATATCATCCCCTCCTTTTGGAATACCAAAATTGAAGCCCTGTAAAAATCATAATTATTAAAAATAATATAAAGGATGCAGCCGATGCAACTCCAAAATTCCATTCTCCATAAAATTTCCTAAATATATAAAACACAACTGTAAGCGCACTATCTGAAGGTCCTGCCACACTTCCACTGTAGCTAAACAGAGCATAAACTTCATCAAAAACTTTGAAGGAACCTATTACAGAAACTATGGTTACAAACAGCGTAGTTGGTGCCAAAAGTGGAATTATAATATGCCATACTCTTTTAAAATAGTTGGCTCCATCAATTTGTGCAGCTAATTCATATTGTTTATCTATAGTTTGAAGTCCTGCAAGAAAAATAATAACGTTATATCCAATATTTTTCCAAATTGCTAATATTATTAATGCAATCATTGCAACATTAGGATCATCAAGCCAGGAAATGCCATGGATTCCAACAAGATTTAAAAAATAATTAAGAATTCCATAATCCTTATGATAAATCCATCTCCAAACTATTGAAACCGCAACTAGGGAGGTTACATATGGCATAAAAAAGCATGTCCTGAACAATCCTTTAAATCTAATTTTACTATTAAGCATAAGTGCTATCAGTATTGACAAAATAATAGAAGTAGGTACTACTCCTAGAACAAATATCATGGTATTTTTCAGAGCACGCCAAAAGGTTGGATCTGTAAGTACCGTCTTGTAATTATCCAAAGTATAAGAATATACTATATCTTTAAAGTAATTATATTTACCATAAAAGCTCATTATAAAAGATTTAATAAGAGGATAAATTATAAATACTGACATTATGGTTAGGGCAGGTAAAAGATACAAATATGCCTTTAAGGACGATTTTAATGTAGGTTTATTATTCATTTTTTCCACCTTCAAAAGCCTTAACTAGCACCTTTAGATAGTTTTCTGGTGGAGTTATTCTTTTTTCTGAAGCTTTTTCAAACCAATGTATGTTATGTTCATTTACTCCAATGCCTACTTCATCATTAAGGTTTATATCTAAATCCTTTGGAGCATATGCAGTAATCACATTATCTCCTTTTTGAATTCTTACAAGCATATCTCTTCCCATTCTTTCAATATACGTAACTTTTCCTCTCGTCATATGCTTTTGCTGATTAATATGTAGATCTTCTGCTCTAATTCCAATAACAATTTCTTTACCATCTGTTTTAAAGCCTTCTATTATATTTATTTTAGGATTTCCAATAAACCGTGCTGTAAATATGTTTTCCGGCTGGTTGTAAAGCTTCTCTGGCCTTGAATACTGCTGTATTTTACCATCATTCATCACTATAATATTATCTGATATACTCATTGCTTCCTCTTGATCATGAGTTACAAATATAGTAGTAACACCTGTTTTTTGTTGAATTCGTCGTATTTCTTCTCTCATCTCAATTCTAAGTCTAGCATCAAGATTTGACAGGGGCTCATCTAGAAGAAGCACTTTAGGGTTTTTCACCAAAGCCCTAGCTATAGCTACTCTTTGCTGCTGTCCACCTGAAAGCTGTTTAGGTTTTCTATCTAGAAGCTTTTCTACTTGAACAATTTCAGCTATATCGTAAACCCTCTTTTTTGCTTCTTCCTTATTCACCTTATTCATTTTTAAAGGAAACATTATGTTTTTAAATACCGTCATATGAGGATAAAGTGCATAATTTTGAAATACCATTCCTATGCCTCTTTCCTCAGGCTCTTTGTCTGTTATACATTCATCACCAAAATAAATTTCACCTTGAGTTGGTTTATTAATTCCAGCTATTATAGAAAGCGTTGTAGATTTTCCACATCCACTTGGTCCAAGAAGAGAAACTAATTCTCCAGACTTTACAGTAAAATCAATATTGTTAATTACTAATGTGCTAGCAAACTTCATAGAAATTTTTTCTAAATGAATATCCAAATCAAATCCTCCAATACTAAAATTTAAACTCTTATTTCATCTTTTGCAGTTTACACTTATCTACAATTTAATTCTTTATTATACATTATATTTCTTCAAAGTAATTTCTAAGTTAGCACTTTTTTAAATCTATGTTAATTTTTTTATTTAATTGGTTTTTCTTGAATTAATATCAAATATGTGTATTTGTTTAAACTTAAATACGAATTATTTTATAATTTTTATAGAAATTTTGATTGGTTTATAAGAATTGTTCTAATGCTCAATATGAAGGTTATTTAAGATTAAAGGAAAATTTTATTTCCTTGTTTAGCTTAAAAATCCTTAGCATTACAGAATATCATTTTTGGTTTTATTTGTCCATATTTATTTTTTTCAAATAAAAAAACTCTCAAGTGTATTTTCTACACTCAAAAGTTTAAATATGTATATCATATATATTTCATCTATAAAATTCCTTTAATTCTTCTGCTATATGTTCAGCATCTGGATAAATATTTCTCAATTTTATTCCACAAATTTTCAACTCATTAAAAATTTTTTCTTTCTTATTTGCAGGAATAATTAATCTATCAATTAATTCAGGCACATTTAAACTACTCAGCTCTTTCAATGAATTATGAACAGTAAAAGCTGACTGTTGTGTATATATGCGCATATTATTTTCAACAGGATTACATGCTATTATCTTCTCTCCAACATCTCTATATCTAGAATTATATGGCTTAAACGCTGGATAAATCATTTCTAAAACGGTCTTTGCATCCATTGGATATATATACCCACCAAAACCTTCAATTTCATTCAGTAGTCCGGGCTTTAACACCCAAATACACGCATCTTTTTGTGGATATTTTAAATATTCATGTGTAGCAAAAAAAGCCGCAATAAGTGGAGATTGAGACCAATCCAATAAGCGTGTTGGTAATCCAAAATGCTGCATTATTGATATCCACCCTGAATAATTATCGTAGCTTGGCTTTTCTTTTAGTGCTACAGTTGCTCTCATATAAAAATCATTCATTAAAAACTGTTCACTTTTCTGATAATTTTCTCTTTGAACAGATGGAATTAAGTGCCAATCTTTATCAGAATGACCTCTGAACCATAAAATGCAATTTTGATTAGGATTTATTAATTTTATCTCTGAAATTAAATCTCCAATACTATTTATAACTTTATCGGTCAATATCTCCTCACCTCATTTTAAATTTAAAATTTTGAGTTGCTACACTAAAAAAATAATTGATATAATCTCCCTACATTATATCAATTATTTATTATATTTTAAAATGCATGAATGCAACGACTTTATTCTATAACTAAACTTAACCCATTTGTCTCTTTTTCAGTCTTATTATAAAAATTTTTCTGACAAATTTTATAATACTTTTCCACAGTATGCTTACTTAAAACATAATCATAAAATTTAAAAAGGTATTTATATTTAACTAATTATAGTCTCCTACTTTCCATAACAATAAATTTAAAGCCTTCATCTAAATACTTACTACATTCATTAAACCCCAGCTTTTTAAAAAGTTTTCTTGCTGCTAAATTTCCTTCTGCAGTCTCTATGTGTATCCTATTTATTTCCGGTCTGTTAAATAAAATCTTCTTTACTTTTGATACTGCTAAAGATGCAATTCCTTTATTCCAATATCTCTTATCACCAATTATTACACCTAATTCTCCGTCACCTTTTTCTTTATTAACATCAAAGAAATTCACAAAACCTATAGGATAATCCTCCCTATTAACAATCATAAAATATTCATACCTGCTATTATTTACAATTTCACATTCAAATGTTTCACAATAGCTTTTACATTCTTGCAATACTTCTTTTGAATTACAAGGCATTGGCTTAGGATCATTTCTGTAAACTTCTTTATCTATCCACCATGAAAATAGATATACTATATCTTCTTGAATAACACTTCTAATTTTTATCTTTTCATTTTCAAAATAAATCATACTTTATAAAACCACAAAAGGCCCTCCTTAAATTCTTCTTCATTTTTAATCTCACCATCATCATATAATTATATATTAATACTCTAAGTTAATAAACTCAATAATACAATGTACACATTTGTTGGTGCATACTTTTTTGTATACTCAATTGTACCTGTCATCTAATGGCTTAGATGCTCCAAATCCTTTGATTACAACAATACTTTGAAGATAATCAGTTAAATGTCCATCAGTTGATTCAATTCCTGACCCATTATAAGGCAAAATTAAAGACCAAGTTGAATGTTAGTTCAACTTGGTCTTTAAAAAAATTGTACAAAATACTAACCATTTGCTCTTACTTTATTTCAATTGTCGGAAATTTTAATTCCTTATATTTAGCAAACTTTTCTTTAACAGTTGCTAAATTCTCTTCTGTATAGAATCCACCTTGTGTATGCATAATTTCCTTTACATGATGTTGTCTTCCTTCAGTATCTGTACGATCACGACTTAATCCATCTTCTTGAATTACAAACTTCCACTTACCTTCTTCTGTCTTTTCTAAATTTCCGCCTGCACCACAAACTTGACATTCAACTGGGAAATATAATCCATCCCATTGTGGTTCTCCTAAAATTAGTGCATTTGAATGACAATTTGGACACCATCCCATACCATCATCGCCAAGCCATTCTCTTTCTGCTACTGGTGTTTTTAATGATTTCATAATATTTTCACCCATCTTATGAGCACGTTCAATCATATCATCATGTAATAAGCATTGTTTTGGTGCTGGTACTCTTGTTGCTAAATACATATCTACTACTTTAAAGTCATTTGTAAAACATGTAGCTTGCATACTTTCTAAAGCCATTGACTGCCATGAACGAGTAGAACCTCCAACTGCAATTAATCCTGCAACTCTATCTCTATGCTCGATTGCTCCAATTGATTCTAAAAATGCTGATTCATATGCAAGATTTCTATGCATAAATTTTGAAAATGTTGCTGTTGGCATTAAATCATATGTTGGTGCTGATGCAATTATAGCATCTACATTTAACATAACATCCATGATTGCTTGTTTATCATCTTTTTTGCTTAAAGTGCATCCAACATTTTTTCCAGCACTCATGCCATGAGTACAAGCTGTACATCCTGAACATTCCATAATGTTGTAATCTCTTAAATTAATCATTTTAACTTCTGCACCTTGTTCTTGACAAGCTAATAATGCTTCCTTTAATAGAATTTCAGAATTTGAATCCTTTCTTCCTGCGGTGATACCTAATATTGTAAAAGTCATAATATAGTCTCCTTTTTATAAGATATGAATTTTCACTTACAAAATCAAATCATTTGTTATAATATTAGCATGTGAGGATGTGGAATTCATCCAAAATAAGTCTTAAAATAATGCTTTAAATTGCTTACTAGTTAGACATTTTTCTAAACCGGATAAAAAAAGGAGAAACTTATGCAGAAAAAAAATGATTTATATAAAAAAAAATACGAAATTTACAATAGTTTGTTTACTGAAAATAGTATAGATGGAATTCTTAACATAGGTGAAAACTTTTTAGGTAATCCTATTTTTATTTTAGATACCAGTTATCGCATTATCACTCGCTCAAACCTGGCCAAACTTGACAATTCAAGTATAGAGACTCATAACGGAGAAAGTTACCTTTTGCTAGATATTGTTCAATTAATGAAAAAAAATAAATGCATTGATAACATTTATAATTCAAATAACGCCTTTTTTCATAACTCAGACGAGGTTTTGATTTTTTGTTCTATCAGAATTAATAATATTACTGTTGGATATATATCTGTTTTACAAAGTAAAAGAGAATTCAATGCAGAAGATTTAGAATTGACAAATGTACTATCTAAGGTATTTTCCATTCAACTTCAGAAAGAAAATTTATTTATTAGTAATTCTGGATTGGATGAAGAATATTATTTAACAGATTTATTGATAAATAGGATAGATAACATTGAATATATGACCGAACGATTACAATATATAAATTTCAATTTACACAAAAACTTGCTTATACTTTCAATACCATTTAAACAAAAATATAAGGATTATAGACATAATTTTGGATTAACTGAATTAATAAAGAAAATTAAAACTATATTAGGAAATTGTATTTCAACATATTATAAAGATACCATTATTTTTCTTATAAGTAATGATCACAATGATGTTATTAATGATTCTCTTAAACAAATTCTCTTAGAATTTTTGAAATTAAACAATTTACGTTGTGGTATAAGTATTGTTTTTGACAACTTATTAGATATACAAGATTTTTTTAATCAATCTATACACGCCTTAGAACTATCAGCATCTATGAAAAAAGATAACAATATAAATTATTTTGAAGATTATATAGAGTATTATTTATTTAATGTGTCTATGCATACAACTAATGATTTATATAAGATAAATTTATTAACTTTGGTTCATCCTTGGATTAAAAAACTCATTAAATTTGATGACAAACATAAAACGGATTTATTTAAAACTCTGAAGACTTATCTGGAAAACAACAGAAATGCCAATGATACATCTATACAGTTAAACATCCATAGAAGCACATTTTTTTATCGTTTTAATAAAATTCAAAGTTTACTTGATATATCATTAGGCAGCAATAATAACTTATTCAAATTAGAACTATCACTTAAAATTTTAGATTATAATACATTAACTTCTACAACAATTGTGAACTCTGTTTAATATTATTTCTATAGAAAATTATCAACTATGGTATGATATAATTATCTAACAAACTTATTTTACATAAACCTAGGAGGTACCCATGAAAAAAGCACTGATTATAGGATCTACCGTACTTGATATAATTATAAATATAGAAAAACTTCCCACTACCACTGAAGACTGTCACATAAATAGTCAGACTATGTCTATCGGCGGTTGTGCTTTTAATGTGCAGAACATAATAAATCTTTTTGAAGTCCCTTATGTGTTTTGTTCACCTATCGGTACCGGAATCTATGGAGATTATGTGACTTCACAGCTTAAAAAAATGGGATTATCACCTTTTGTCCGAATTACAGATCAAGATAGTGGGTGTTGTTATTGTTATGTTGAATCTAACGGCGAACGAACTTTTCTATCATATCACGGTGCTGAATATACTTTTAACCCTCTGTGGCTTAATGGAATTAATATGGATGATTTTGACCAGGTTTACATTTGTGGCCTAGAAATTGAGGAATCCACAGGTAATAAAATCATATCATTTCTTAATAAAAACAGACATCTACAAGTTTTCTTTGCCCCTGGACCAAGATTCTCAATGATAGATAAAGAAAAGATTGATGCAATTTTCAAACTTTCACCAATTGTTCATTTAAATATGGATGAAATTCTAGCTTTTACAAAAGCTTCAACTTTAGAAGGAGCTGTTAAGATACTTTATTCTTTAACCAATAATTTGATTGTCATTACAGATGGTGAAAACGGATCCTATCTATATGATGGCAAAAACCTACAGCATACCATTGGTATCAAAGCTGATGTTGTTGATACAATCGGTGCAGGTGATTCTCACATTGGAGCCTTCATGGCTTCTAGAAAATTAGGATATTCCTATATAAAAAGCCTCGAGATAGCCAATCAAGTATCTACTAAAGTCGTCGAGATAAAAGGCAGTCTTCTACCTTCGCATGTTTTTAATCAGATAATACCCAAATTGAAATCTTGAATTATATGAATAAATAATGGGATTCATATAATAAACCTCATTATTTATCAATGTGTATGGAGAATACTCTTTATAACTTTCTAAGTCATTTAAAATAATTAATAAAAATCCGTCTATTTCCTAGAATCGTCTTCCATTTGAAAATATTTAGCTTCTTCTAACAGTATCTCATCAACACTAATTATATCCTCTATGTTGAATCCTTCCATGTCAGCTCTCAAGTCTGGACTTTTCATATATGCAGCATTCACTTCAGAAATACTCGCTCCTTCTTCATAAGATACTAGAGCAACAACTTGTGCTAGATTAGTTTCTTTTGCTAAAAAAACTCCATGTACTTTAATTCCATACTTTGATAAACTTTTTAAATGGCGTGCCCAATGTATATCTAAATAAATTTTAGCTGCCTCTTCACTTGCAAGTGTATAAGTTCTTAATTGAAACATTTTTTATCTCCTTTACTTAACTATTTTATTTTTATATTAATATTATAACAAGCGAAAAAGTTAAAAAATATCAATAGAATATACTCTAAATGTTGCTTAAGCAACAAACTTATTAGATTTTGTTGTTTATGATAAAATATTAATACAATATAATAATAAATGAATTGGAGTGTGACAAATGCTAAATGATGTAATGGATTTACGTGTTGTAAAAACTCTTGAAAACATAAAAAATGGATTCGCCATATGTATTAATCAAAAAAAATTCACTTCTATTACTATAAAAGATATTACGACTGCAGCAAAAATTAATCGTTCTACATTTTATAAATATTATCATGACAAGTATGATTTAAGAGAATTATTAGTAAAATCAACCTTAGAAGAACTATCAAATTCTATTGGTTCAGGATTTTTTAATCTAAAATATAATGAAATCTATCAGTCTAAGAATGAATTATCTCAAGAACAGGAATTATTTGCTCGTTTGTTTGCAGCCTCTGCAATGACAACAATCAAATGGTGGTATACCTATTCGCAGAACATGTCACCAAAAGATATTGCTGATATTATTATTGATAATATTACCATTGGAATGCATCGTGCTTTTTTCCAAAATATCCGCACCCCCGGCTCAATTTGTCTATTACTTTTTGTAAAATTTTATTATCATAAATTAAAATACTTAATTTTCTCCACTCTTGTTTTTTTGTTTTTCTATCATATAATCTATCTGTTTACGTAAATTATCAAAGTAATTCTTAATACCATCTTCTCCTATAAGAAATGGATTTGTTTCGTTATCTTTTCTATTTCGTACTGTTTCTAATTTTGAATATCCATTTTCACAGAACAAATGAGCTGTAATTTCTACTGTGGCGTGCTCTATATGTGCATACTTCTCGAAATAATCAATAGATTTTCTATAATATAATTTTCCTTCCAAATCACTTGGAGCTCCAGTTCCTCCCCATAGTACTGCATTATAATTTGTTTCATTTTCTTTAACAGAAAAAATTAAAGATACACAACCTGGTGTATGTCCTGGTGTTTCTACAATAGTTACTATAGTATCACCTAATTCTATTTTTTGCCCGTCTTTTATCATAATATCAATTGTACATTTTTTTAATCTCCTGTGGACTTAAATCCAATTTTTTCATACCATCTATAATTAACTTCGCATCATGATTGTCCCACATTGAATCAATCAATATGATTCCTTCAGATGTCTTTAAGACCCATGCTACAACGCTTCGACTGCCAATACAATATAAATTATCAAAAACTTTTGTTGGTTCCAAAGGAGTATTATCAAATAATTCTTGTGGAAGATCTATTTTTTCTTCATTCATTTATCTCTACCTCCTCCTGGTAATAAGAAAATCCTTCTAGATTATGCTAATTCTACTTGCAACTACAATTTTATTACTTAATTATGAATACGTCAAACATTACATGTTGTACAGTACATAATTACTCATTAATAAAAGTAAGTTCATATTTGTTTCATAATAGCAAGAAATAGAATTATGGTAAAAAATCACATAGTTTTTCTATTGTTTTTTCTGAATATAAATTATTATAATCAGTTAACAATATGATCAGGCTTTTCACCTGCTATTACTTTTTTAATGTTGCTCCATATCATTGAATATCCTCTTTTAAAACTTGAAGCCGTTATACCACCAATATGAGGACTAAATATTATTTTGTCCATAATTTTCTGTTCTTGATTTAATAACACATTACTCAATTGAACCGGTTCACCTGCTATAGTATCCAAAGCTGCCATTTCAAGCTTTCCACTTTCTAAAGCTCTCACTAATGACATACTATCAACCAGTTCTCCTCTTGCTGTATTAACCAAATAAGATCCTTCTGGTATCTTGCTAAAAAACTCATCATTTACCATCTCATAAGTAGTATTTGTGACAGGTAAATGAATACTAAATACATTACAATTTTTTAATAATTCATCAAGTTCCAAATATTTTACATTATATTTTTCTTCTACATCTTTATCACTTTGGGTCCTACTATAATAATACGTCTCTACATTAAAACTTTTTAAAATCATTGCTGTACACTTAGCAATATCTCCAAAACCAATTAGTCCCACTTTGCAATCAGATAACTCCATTAAATTCCCTTTTTTCATATACTCTTCTTTTTTCTCAATCTGATGTCCATTACGAACCGCTTGATCACAGTTTCTTACATTTCTAAGCATGCTAAGCATAAGAAGAATTGTCTGTTCTGCTACTGCCATAGCATTCATTCCCTTACAATTACATACATAAATCTGCTTTTCTCTGGCAGCTTCTAAATCAAAAAAATTATACCCAACTCCTTCTGAGTGAATCATTTTTAAATTAAGCATTCCTTTAATCAATTTTCCAGACACCTTAGCCATAGCATCGGCTACAATAAAATCTGCATCTTTACCTACTGCAACATATTCATCTTCACTTAGTCCTGCAGGCATTTCAATGATTTCCACACTTTCCATTAACTCTGATTTTCCAGAAAAACGTTTCACATTTCCAAGTTTTCCAATATGCAATAATTTCATTTTTAACTCCTTCATAATTTATATATTTTTATTAATATACAATAAATAAGCACTTCAACTATTAATTTAAATGTATCCACTCCTTTTTGCATGGACATATAAAATTAAGGTAAATTTAAATTAAACTCTTATATTGTTTACCTAAAATATTAACACTAAAACCATTAATTTAAAACACAACATAAGATACTACTGGTAATGTTATCAAAGGAACAAAAGTTGTTACTAAAACTATTCCCACTGCAGTTGACACAGGATCAACAGGACTTATCATCATAACTCTTCTTGAAACAAAATAAGAAGAAACCTCTTGTACGCTATCATCCAAAGTCAAGAATTAAAATAAACCATACTAATATTATCGTCTGCTGAGTTCCTTATTCAAGAAGGGAAATGGGCTCCGCCCAAGCCC
This sequence comes from Clostridium acidisoli DSM 12555, assembly GCF_900176305.1. Lineage (GTDB taxonomy): Bacteria > Bacillota > Clostridia > Clostridiales > Clostridiaceae > Clostridium_I > Clostridium_I acidisoli. The sequence goes on along the minus strand of NZ_FWXH01000006.1, from coordinate 84,858 downwards.
AGAATATGATTACTTATAGTATGGTTCTCCGTAACGGTTATAACGTAGACTTTTAAAAATCTAAATACTAAAACGGCAAATAATTACTTCATAACTATTACCATAATAAAGGATACACCTTATATACCACTTTGAAATTCACCATTTTCAAAACTTTTTCGCAAAGCTCTTATATCTTTAAGTGGCGGCTGTCCGAATAATCGCTTATATTCCCTGGTAAATTGAGATGAGCTTTCATAACCAACTTCCATGGCTGCAGTAGTAACATCAATATAATCACTAAACATGCGTCGTCTTGCTTCATGAAGCCGCAGCTCTTTCTGATATTGTAATGGACCAATGGCAGTTACAGCTTTGAACTTATGGTGTAATCCTGATACACTCATATTATTTGATTTTGCTAGCTCTTCCACGGTAAAAGAACGTTTATAATTTTTCTTGATCCATTCTATTGCTTTACCTATTCCATCTGCCTGCTGTTCAGCTTGAACCTGTTGAAAAAACAAGTATCCGTACTCACCAGTCAATAGATGATAAATCATTTCTCGCTTAATAAGCTCCGATAAAAAGTGTGCATCTTTAGGTCTCTCAATTAGCTTTAAAAGTCTTATAAATAAATCCAGCAGCTCCTCATCTGTTCTTCCTACAAATGCTCCTAAATATAGATTCTTATTCTTTAGGTTAAATTCAATTTGAGCGCCCATGACAACAGAAGCAATTTCGCTTCTAGTAAAGCCAATTCGCAGACTAATACTGGGCAGCTCTTCTGAAGCCCCTATCACTTGTACAGATACAGGCATATCAATTATAGAAGCTACGAAATCCCCTGGATTAAAATGAATAACTTCTTTTCCTAAATGAACTTCCTTTCTTCCTTGAAGAATAATACCAAATGCAGGATTCATAACTCCTGGAGTTAGTGGAATTTCTTTACTGTGCCTTTCGATTGAAAGAAAAGGGATTATTGTTCTCCTTCTTCCATCTGTTTTCGTAATCTTCTCTGTTATCTCAATCATAGTATCCAATGCCTTCTGCTTAATAAATTTGCCATCTTCAAATAATACTTCTTTTTTAAAATTTTCTTTTTGATCTAACATCTATTTCTCACCCAGCCTTTATTAGTTCCACATCTTACTTCATTTCTCTAACTCAATGATAATAGCTCTTAATGCTATAGTAAATATTATATCAATAATCAATTTGTTTTTTCATTAATTCATTGAATTAATATTTTGCAGAATTAGGCTAGTTTTAAGCATTATCGTTATATTATGTTTTTATTTTTCATGTGATAATATGTTTAGTCAAACTTGATGTCTAAACTATTAAATTTTAATAAGAAAGAGGTATAGAGAAATGGAACAAAGAACTTGGTTTATAACTGGTATTAACAGCGGATTCGGACGACATATGTCTGAACAACTCCTTAAGAGGGGCCATAAAGTTGCTGGTACTGTCCGCAATATGAATTCAGTAGACGATCTTAAGGAAAAATACGACAATCTTCTGTGGGTGGCTCATCTTGATGTTACAGATACCACAGCAATTTATGAGGTTGTCAACCAAGCCTTCAATGAACTTGGGAAAATTGATGTTATTGTCAGCAACGCTGGTTATGGGCTTTTTGGTGCGGCAGAAGAATTAACTATTGATCAAATTACTCATGAGATTGACACAAATCTTTTAGGATCCATCCATTTAATACGAGCTTCCTTGCCTCATCTACGTGCTCAAGGAGGAGGACATATCATACAATTTTCGTCAGTTGCTGGCCAAACCGCGTACCCTGGAGGATCACTCTATCATGCGACTAAATGGGGAATTGAGGGCTTCTGCGAAGCTGTAAGTCAGGAAGTAGCTCCTTTTAACATAAGTCTAACTATAGTTGAGCCTGGTGGAGCTCGTACGAACTTTAAAAATCACAGTGCCAAATTGGGTGAAGAATTAGAGGTTTACTCAATTACTCCAGTATATAACGTAAGACGTATGCTTGAAAATACCTCTATGAATCCTATTGGAGATCCTGCAAAAATGGTAAAAATCATAATTAACAGCGTGGATAAGCAACTAATTCCAAAAAGAATTACCCTTGGCAGCGACTCCTACAATTCAATACATCAAGCTCTCTTAAGTCGTCTTCAAGAGCTTGAAAGCCAAGAAGAGCTTGCTTTTTCTACTGATTTCACTGCAAATGAATAAAAAGCAGCATATGCGATAACCTCTGATTGTTTTGAATTTATCCCATGACAACCATCCGTAATACTCTCGCTTCAAAAGCTAAGAGATAACGGCTACTAAGTCCCTGGATAATGATTTCTAAGCATCAGATGGATGTAAAAACTCCACCTGATGCTTAGAAATCTATTTATTTAATATATAATTAAAACAATACTTCTACTTCAATACGGTTCATCATACAATACTTTAAAAAGTCCACGTCATTTGTGCTACGGTTCACCGTATCTAATCCTAATCTTTCTTATTAGCTTAAAAAACCCCCGACATCCGTCAAGGGTTTTATTGGTTGAGGCGAAGCGTGACCTTTAAAATCCACCATACGTTTTATCTTCAACAAATTACTGATTTTATCCAATCTGGCAATATATCATCTTTCCAGACTAATTTCCCTTGTTCTATGCATAAAACTAATTTAAATATATCCGTATTATCATAAACATTAATTTCGTTGATTTATAAACTGAAGTTTTACCTGATCCATTAACACCTGCAAATATTGTATATGTGTCCATGCTACTTACCTATACCTTTTTAGCTTCTCTTTTAAGTACTAAATTAGAGAACATAACATAGAAATCCTGTTCTTCCTTAGTTTTTGCTTTTTTAAATAAGTCCATTAAATCACTATAAGAATAATTTAAAAATGTATCGTATAATTTTCTAATCTTTCTTTGCTCCACGAATATTATTTCTCCACCTAAATAAATGATATTCATGGGCATACCTATCCTTACAATGGTTAAACTATTACTATATATACAAATTATGTTAGGTTGTGATGTTATTTTGACTAAAGAAGAAAAGGCATATATAGCTGGAATAGTTGATGGCGAAGGTAGTATAATGCTATTAAAATTTCATAAGAATCAATTCCCGGCACCTTGTATTAGCATAGCTTCTACTACTATGGAGTTGCTAGATTGGATAAAATTAAAAACGGGTATGGGTACAATAAAACATAAAAAAAATTATAATTTAGAACGTCACCGTGAATGTTTTACTTATGTTGTAAAATACAATGACGCAATAACATTATTAAGTGCAATTGAAGCATATTTAGTTATAGAAACAAAAAGAAAAAGAGCAAAATTTATTCTTAATGGATATAAGAACGTTACTCCTAGAAATGGTAGATACTCATTAGAAAAATTAGAGGCAAAACAAATGTTTTATGAAGAGTTTATGAAATTGCATTAGATAAAACAAAACTGGCTATAAGTGGATTTTAATCCGATTTATAACCAGTTTATAATATGTATGGTGGAGGCGAGGGGACACCCTTTTCCATTATTTCTAATGGTGCTGACTATATTTTCCGGAAATTTACATTTCTGGCTTGGCGTGTTATAAAAGCTATATTTTAGTTTTCAGCTTCTATCCTAGTACTCCATATTCAACTTAATGAACTTAGAAGCCTATGAGTCGATACGAGGCTGCCGAATTTCTTCTCATACCTCTCGGTATTGCCGTCATCGTCACATGTTACGGTTTCACCGATAAAGCCAAGTTTTCACTTATGAATCACTTCATAAGGCGACCCTTATACGAATCGAACCCCTGTCCGAAAATAGTAATACTTAAGCATCTCCGAGTGCAGTCTTCCTTTTGACATTCCCTCTATCAGACGCCGAAAGACAGGCTTCTGACTTTAGTAGCTTCATAAATCCCGTTCCTAAGTCAAAGCTTTCCTAGGCTCGTTTCACCGCTATCGACGCCCTATCCTAAGCCGCGGTACTCAAAGGTAGAACGTAGCAGACTAAGCTGCTAAAGCTAAATTATCGTTTTTAGCGTTTATATTTATTCCTATAGTTTTTTAACGCGGGTCCACAGGTTCCCTCGACTCGCTTCCTAAATACAACGTACCCCCGTCGAAACCAAGTACGCCCCCTTGTCATTTTTCTTTTATTCTACGATAAAAGAATTGATACAAAATACTAACTACTTAGTAGAACTAATATTTTGCCCGAGGTATCTTTAAATCTTAAGAATGCCTCTTACAAGGTTGTATATAAACTATAGCTTATTGTATTTAATCTTTTTATATTTTAGCTCACTCTGACTTTAGCTATAAAAGTTTAACAGGTCATCGCTGTAAGTACATATTACACCATTATTCTATCTTAATCAAGTATAATTTATACTCCAGTGCTTCATTTAATTGGTACAGTTAGCTTAATTTATTTGATTTTATGATAATCTAAGTAACTTAATTTCTTGATCTTTCCTTCATTTGTCTTTCTATATCTCGTTTTGCTGCTTTTTCTAACATAACATCCCTTTTATCATAATCCTTTTTACCTTTTGCAACACTAAGCTGAACTTTAACTCTTCCATTTTTAAGATAAACGGACAAAGGTACAAGTGTATACCCCTGCTGAGCTGTATAAGCTTCGAACCTTTTTATCTCTGCTTTGTGTAGCAAAAGTTTTCTTCTTCTAAGCGGATCTCTATTAAATATATTACCAGCCTCATATGGACTTACATGCATATTACATATAAATATTTCATTGTTTCTAATCTCAGCATAGCTATCCTTAAGATTAGCTTTTCCAGCTCTTATAGACTTTACTTCTGTTCCTACAAGTTCTATTCCACATTCAATTGATTCTTCTATAAAATAATCATGTCTAGCTTTTCTGTTTTCTGCTAGCGTCTTGTTTGTCGTAACTTTTTTAGCCATATATAACACCCACTTCTCTGCCCTATTTTGGTATATAATTTTATCATATATACTCTTCATTATCAAATATTTTTATATTTACCTGTTACGAAGTAACTTATATCAACATTGACGGTTTTAGAGCCGTCAATTCTTCCTCTAGCCTAAGGCTTTCTTTAACCTTTAATCCGTAATCTCTGGCTTATAAACTTGATCTATTGTTTTTTTAGCTCTTTTAGTGTGAACAACTTCAATTTCTGATTTCTCATGCTTATCGTCAACTTTTATTAATTCTTCTAAATTTATCTTTTCGTCAACTATTGGCTCTATACTTATATCTTCTTCCTCTTTTTCTTCTGCTATTGAAAAATATATCTCATGAGATGCCATGTCTACCTTATCTACTTTTATGTTAACCTCATCACCAAGCCTATAAATCTTTTTACTTCTTTCACCTATAAGACTTAAATGTCTTTCATCATATACATAATAATCATCACTCAAATCGCTTATATGGACAAGTCCTTCTATGGTGTTAGGTAGTTCTACAAATATACCAAAATTCGTTACAGAAGATATTATTCCAGTATACTGCTGCCCAATTTTATCTTTCATATATTCAGCTTTTTTAAGATCATCAACTTCTCTTTCTGCTTCCTGTGCTACTCTCTCCATTTCAGAAGATTGTACAGATGCATAATCAACTATTCCTATAAGCTTTTTACTTCTTCTTTCATCAATCTTTCCATGAAGGAATTCCTTTATTATTCTATGAATCATAAGATCAGGATATCTTCTTATTGGTGAAGTAAAATGACAATAATATCTTGCTGCAAGCCCAAAATGCCCTACACATTCAGGTGAATATTTAGCTTGTTTTAATGATCTTAAAAGAAGCGTACTAACAACAGTTTCTTCTTTTTTACCCTTTACTTTCTCAATAATTTTTTGAAGTTCTTTAGGATGCACTTCACTTCCCCATTTTATTACATAACCAAGATTATGTACAAACTCGTTAAAATGCTCCAATTTTTCGATATCTGGTTCCTCATGAATTCTATATACAAATGGTAAATTAGTCCAGAACATATGCTCTGCAATTGTCTCATTACAGATAAGCATGAATTCTTCAATTATCTTGTTTGCCACAGCTCTTTCATATGGTTTTATATCAACAGGTTTACCACTTTCATTTAAGATTATCTTGCTTTCTTGAAAATCAAAATCTATAGCTCCTCTTTGAAGTCTTCTTTTATTTAAAATTTCAAAAAGCTCTTCCATTGCTTTAAAATCATCATACAGATAATCATATCTTTTAATAAGTTCTTCGTCCTTGTCTCTTAAAATTTTAGTTACATCAGTATATGTCATTCTTTCGTTTGTCTTAATTACACTCTCACATACGTCATGGTTTATAACCTTACCATTTTTGTCTATTTCCATAAAGCAACTTAAAGCAAGTCTATCAACTTTTGGGTTAAGACTACATATACCATTTGAAAGTTTTTTAGGAAGCATTGGTATAACTCTATCAATAAGATATACTGAAGTTGCTCTTTCTAAAGCTTCCTTATCTAAAGGATTTTTTTCCTTAACATAATTTGAAACATCTGCAATATGAACACCTAAATAATAATTACCATTTTCAAGTCTTTGAATAGAAACTGCATCGTCTAAGTCTTTTGCATCTTCGCCATCAATTGTAACCATTTTTATTTCTCTTAAGTCTCTTCTATTAGCATATTCTTTTTCTGAAATTGTATCGGGTATGTTTTCAGCAAAACTTAATACTTCTTTTGGGAACTCCTCTGGAAGTTTATGTTTCTTTATTATAGTAAGTATATCAACACCCTTGTCTTCTTTTCTTCCAAGTATCTCTATTATTTTTCCTTCTGGATTTCTTCTGTTGCCAGGCCACTCAGTTATCTCTACAACTACTACATCTTTAGATTTTGCTTTGCCTTTCATGCTTTTAGGTATGAATACATCCTGTTGTATTCTTACGTCATCTGCCACTACAAATCCAAAGTTCTTACTGTCTTCATATACTCCAATTATAGTTTTGTTTGCACGCTCAAGTATCCTTATTATTTCGCCTTCGCATCTTTTGCCTTTATCGTCCTCTTTTATGATTTTAGCTATTACCTTGTCTTTATTCATTGCTCCATTCATGTTTGAAGCTGGTATAAATATATCTGGTCTTTCTTCATCGCATATGACAAACCCAAAACCCCTTGCATTACCTTGAAGTTTTCCTACTACAAGTCCCATTCTTTCTGGCACGCCATAATACTCGTTTCTATTTTTAACAATTAGTCCTTCTTGTTCCATATCCTTAAGAAGTTTCTTGAATGTTTTTGTTTCTGATTTTTTTATATCAAAAATTCTCTCAAGTTCTTTTGCATTCATTGGTTTATATGCCTGCTCTCGCATAAAGTTAACCAATATTTCTTTTATATTCATTTTTTCATCTCCTTCTAATTTTCGGTATATTAATAAAATAATTAGCCAGCCTGCTAGTCTTATTTTTTCCTATACCCTCTAATATACATTTTTATCTTAAAATAAAATATTATTCACTAAAAAATAAAAAGGCATAATTCATCACACTATCGAATTATACCTAATCAACTTATTGTTGTATGAATTTTGGTAGATTCTGCAAAATAACCACAACTGCAAAAATCACTGCAAATACAATAGTAACTTTAGCAAGCTTTGCTTCTTTTGTCTTTCCTTTATTATGTGAATAAAAGGTTTCAGTGGTTCCTGAAAAGAAATTTGTAAATCCGTCCATCTTACTTGGTTGCATTAAAATTGAAATCACAATTATGATAGCACATACTATTTGAATCCCTATTAAAAGATTATGCACGTTATAAACCCTCCTATAGATATGTATATTTATATGTAATAATACATCGCGAATCTTTTTAAATTAAATAATATTAAATCAAGTTTATTTTAACATATGTAAAAATTTATTACAACTAAATTTAATATTTATTCTGATTAACAGCAGTACCCTCATTTCTACTTTTTAAATTACAATAGTGCAAGTTTCACTTTATTTACTCTGTTTATTTTCTCTAATAATCGAACCTCCAACATTTGTTATAATGCCTTTATAACTACCAGATTCTTGTCTTTGTACAGTAACAAAACTATATCCAATTGTAGGATAATTATCAGTTTCTTTTTCCTTTGAAGCAAAATTAACTTTAAAATTATCTTTGCTAATTTCTTGTACATTTGTAATAAGTACATAAGTATTCATAGGATATACTACATTAAGATGCTCCGTGCATGCATAATCAAACATGCCTTGTATTGCTGCATTTATAACATCAATATTAACCTTACCTACTTCATCACCAATAGTAACATTGTAACAAATACTTATATTATTAGATTTTTTTATTACTTTCTCTTTGATACCTGCTTCAATAATATTTTTTTGATAGTTAAATCTTTTAGTAATTCCCCATACTGTTAATGATATTATAACAATTAGAGCTACTGCTATGACTTTATTTAATTTCTTTAAACTATAATGCTTGTCATTCATAAAATAGCACTCACCTCTTAAGAGTTTGCTTATTGAGAATATTTTACCATTATAGCTGTGTTAATTACAATATTGTCCAGCAATTTTGCAATAAAAAAAAGATTGAGGGAAAACCCTCAATTTTTTTTTATTTCTTTAAATTGTAGAATGCTTTAAGACCTCTGTATTCTCCGATATCTCCAAGTTCTTCTTCAATTCTTAGAAGTTGATTATATTTTGCAACTCTTTCTGTTCTTGCTGGTGCACCAGTTTTTATTTGTCCTGCATTAACAGCTACAACTAAATCTGCAATAGTTGTATCTTCTGATTCACCAGATCTATGTGAAACAACTGCTGTATATCCTGCTCTTTCAGCCATCTCAATTGTATTAAGAGTTTCTGTAAGAGTTCCTATTTGATTAAGTTTTATTAGAACTGAATTTGCTACACCCTTTTCAATACCAGTTTTAAGTCTTGAAGTGTTTGTAACAAATAAATCATCTCCAACTAACTGAATCTTCTTTCCAAGTCTATCAGTAAGTTCTTTCCAACCATCCCAATCTTCTTCTGCCATTCCATCTTCAAGAGAGATTATTGGATATTTATTAACTAATGCTTCATAATAATCAACCATTTCTTTTGGTGATAAAACTTTTCCTTCACCGGAAAGGTTGTATTTTCCATCTTCATAGAATTCTGAAGATGCTGGATCAAGTGCAATAAATGCATCTTTTCCAGGTACATAACCAGCTGCTTCTATGGCTTCAATTATTACCTTTATAGCTTCTTCATTACTTGAAAGATTTGGAGCAAACCCACCTTCATCTCCAACTGCTGTTTCAAGTCCTTTTTTCTTTAAAATTCCTTTTAATGCGTGATACACTTCTGCGCCCATTCTAAGTGCTTCACTAAAACTTCTTGCTCCAGCTGGCATAACCATAAATTCTTGAAGATCTACATTGTTATCTGCATGTTTACCACCGTTCAATATGTTCATCATAGGAACAGGAAGAACTTTTGCATTTACTCCTCCAAGATATGAATAAAGACTAATTCCAAGTGTTTGTGCTGCGGCTCTAGCTACTGCTAGTGAAACTCCAAGTGTAGCATTAGCACCTAATTTTGCTTTATTGTCTGTACCATCAATTTCAATTAAAGTACTATCAATTTTAACTTGATCAAACACACTAAGTCCAATAAGTTCTGGTGCAATAATGTTATTTACATTATCAACAGCCTTTAGAACTCCTTTTCCATTATATATAGCTTTATCATCATCTCTAAGTTCAACTGCCTCAAATATTCCTGTAGAAGCTCCTGATGGAACAGATGCTCTTCCAACTGTACCGTCCTCTAATGTTACTTCAACTTCAACTGTTGGAAATGCTCTTGAATCCAAAATTTGTCTAGCAAATACATCCACAATTTCAACTTCATATCTCATATTAAATTCCTCCCATTTATTTGTTTATTTATAATAACTATGTTAAAAACATAGGTATTTATCTAATCTCAATTTTTAATACCATCCCTAATTTATACTGTAATACCATTAACTTAAGCCAATAACTTCATATACTATTTTATTAAACTTTTACCAGTCATTTCAGCCGGTATTTCGAGTCCCATAACTTGAAGCATTGTTGGTGCAATGTCTGCAAGCACTCCACCGTCTCTTAATTCTTTTGATTCTTTGCTTACATATACAAATGGAACTGGACCAGTTGTATGAGCTGTCATTGGCTTTCCAGTAGTATAATCAACCATTTGTTCTGCATTACCATGATCGGCTGTTATAAATACTGTTCCATCCTTTTCTAATATTTTATCCACAACTTTGCCTAAACATACATCCACAGCTTCTATTGCTGCTTTCGCTGCTTCAAATATTCCAGTGTGACCAACCATATCTGGATTAGCAAAGTTTAATATTACCATATCATATTCATCTGTATCTAATCTCTTTAATAATTCATCAGTAACTTCATATGCACTCATTTCAGGTTTAAGATCATAAGTAGCTACTTTAGGTGATGATATAAGAGCTCTGTCTTCATTTTTATTTGCTGCTTCTACTCCACCATTAAAGAAGAAAGTTACGTGAGCGTATTTTTCAGTTTCTGCAATTCTAAGTTGCTTTTTACCTAATTTGCTTACATATTCTCCTAGAGTATTTGAAAGTGATTCAGCTTTAAATGCAACTTCAACACCCTTAAGAGTTGAATCATATTCAGTCATTGTAACAAATTTAAGATCTAATGTTTCTCTCTTAAAGCCATCAAATTCTTTATCATTTATAGCTCTAGTAATTTCTCTAGCTCTGTCTGGTCTAAAATTAAAGAATATTACAGAATCTTTATTTTTAATGTTAGCACCTTTTTCTATTACAGTAGGAAGTACAAATTCATCTGTTTTTCCAGTGTCATAAGACTTGTCCACAGCTTCTATAGCAGAACCTGCTGTTTCTCCTTGTCCAAGTACTATTGCATCATATGCAAGTTTTACTCTTTCCCATCTGTTATCTCTATCCATTGCATAATATCTACCTGAAACAGTAGCTATCTTACCAACACCGATTTCAGCCATATATTTTTCAATATCTTCTATAAAGTCTTTTGCTGAAGCTGGTGGAACATCTCTTCCATCTAAGAATGCATGTACATAAACTTCATTTAATCCACTTGTTTTAGCAAGTTTTAAAAGACCTTTTAAATGTTCTGTATGTGAATGTACACCACCTGGTGATAGTAATCCCATAAGGTGAAGAGCTGAATTATTTTCTTTTGCATTTTTAACTGCATCAGTAAGTGCAGGATTTTCAAAGAAGTCTCCATCTTTAATTGATTTAGTTATTCTTGTAAGTGATTGATATACTACTCTTCCTGCTCCAATATTTAGATGTCCAACCTCTGAATTTCCCATTTGTCCATCTGGTAATCCAACGCTTAGTCCACTTGCACCAAGTGTTGTACTATAATAATGTGTAAATATATCATCAATATTTGGTTTATTAGCTGCTTTAACTGCATTTCCCTCTGCCTTGTCAGTAAGTCCAAATCCGTCTAAAATCATTAACATTACAGGTTTTTTAGCCATGTGTTATTTCCTCCATCCAAAATCATATTTATATATACATACAATTTAATGTACGATATTTTCAAATTTAATTTGTTCCCATGCTATTATAATATTTTTTTCATATATAAAACAACCGATAAATTTATCCATTTTGTTACTTTTTTTCACTTTATATTAATTTTTTGTGATCGGAGTTAAAATTAAATTTCAACTCCGATTTGTTATATTATTTTTTAGAAATTTACTATTCCTGCAAAATCTTCTGCTTTAAGGCTTGCTCCACCAACTAAAGCTCCATCTATTTCAGGTTTAGCCATTTGTGCTTTTATAGTTCCTGGTTTTACAGAACCACCATATTGAATTCTAACTTTATCTGCTACTTCCTGTCCGAAAATTTCAGCAACAGTTTTTCTTATAGCTCCAATAGTTTCATTAGCTTGCTCATCTGTAGCTGTTTTACCTGTTCCTATAGCCCAAATTGGTTCATAAGCTATAACAACTTTTTCAGCATCTTCTTTGCTAAGTCCTGCTAAATCTAATTTAATTTGTTTTCCAGTAACTTCATTTGTAACATTAGCTTCTCTTTCTTCAAGAGTTTCTCCGCAACAAAGTATTGGAATTAAGCCATGTGCAAATGCAGCTTTTACTTTTTTATTTAATGCTTCATCTGTTTCGTTGAAGTATTGTCTTCTTTCACTATGTCCAAGTATTACGTAATCTACTCCTAATTCTTCAAGCATTTTTGGTGAAATTTCACCAGTGAAAGCACCATTTTCTTCAAAATGCATGTTTTGAGCAGCAACCTTAATGTTACTTCCTTTAGTAGCTTTAAGTACAGCATCTAAAGTAACAAATGTAGGAGCTATAACAACATCAACCTTTGCATCCTTTACTAATGGTTTTAATCCTTCAACTAATTTTAAAGCTTCACTTACTGTGTTATTCATTTTCCAGTTTCCAGCTATTATTGGTGTTCTCATTATATTACGACCTCCAATTATTATATAAAATTTATATAAACAATAACTACTTTCCTTCTTTAGATATATTATATCACTAAAAAGTAATTTGTAAATGATATTAAACAATAATAATTATTATTTAATATCATTTTAGCTATTATCCTTTGTAAAATTATTTATCGTTTAAAGCAGCTATTCCAGGAAGTTCTTTTCCTTCTAAGAATTCAAGTGAAGCTCCGCCACCAGTTGAGATATGAGTCATTTTGTCTCCAAATCCTAATTGATTAACAGCAGCAGCACTATCTCCTCCACCTATAACTGTTGTAGCATCAGCAGCAGCCATAGCTTCTGCAACTGCTATTGTTCCCTTTGCAAAGTTTGCAAATTCAAATACTCCCATTGGTCCGTTCCAAATAACAGTTTTAGCATCTTTTATAGCCTCTGCATAAAGTTTTGATGTCTTTGGTCCAATGTCAAGACCCATATGTCCTTCTGGGATATTAGCATCTTCAGTAGTAACTGGAGTTGTGTCAGCATTAAATTCTGCTCCAACAACATTGTCTACAGGAAGTAATAATTTAACGCCTTTAGCCTTAGCTTTTTCAAGCATTTCTTTAGCGTATTCAACTTTATCTTCTTCTACAAGTGATTTACCTATAGTATATCCTTGACCCTTTAAGAAAGTATAAGCCATACCTCCACCAATTATTAAAGTATCAACTTTTTCAAGAAGATTGTTAATAACGTTAATTTTATCTGAAACTTTAGCTCCACCTAATATTGCAACGAATGGTCTTACTGGAGTTTCTACAACTTCTCCTAAGAATTTTAATTCTTTTTGAATTAAATATCCACATACTGCAGTTTCAACAAAGTTTGTTACACCAACTGTTGAACAGTGTGCTCTGTGGGCTGTACCAAAAGCATCATTAACATAAACATCAGCAAGTGATGCTAATTCTTTTGAGAAGTTTTCTTCGTTCTTTCCTTCTTCTTTTCTATATCTTGTGTTTTCAAGAAGAACTACATCTCCATCTTTCATTTCAGCTACTGCCTTTTTAGCATTTTCTCCAACAACTGTGTCATCAGCAGCAAATACTACTGCTTTTCCAAGCATTTCTGAAAGTCTTTTAGCAACTGGTGCTAAAGTAAGCTTTGGATCTGGTCCTTTAGCTTTTCCAAGGTGTGAGCAAAGTACAACTTTAGCTCCCTTTTCTACTAAATATTTTATTGTAGGCATAGCTCCAACAAGTCTATTTTCATCAGTTATAACGCCATCTTTTAATGGTACATTAAAATCGCATCTAACTAATACTCTTTTACCTTTAACTTCTATATCTTCAACTGTTTTTTTATTTAATTGCATTAAATTTCACCTCTAAAATTTTATTTAAAAAGGCCCAGCCTCATAGCCATAACTACAAAACCAGACCTCTCTACTATGTTTCTCTTAAATATTTAAAATATTTAATATAATTATCTATTAACTTTTAGATTATTTAGCGATTTTTGCAAAATATTCTAAAGTTCTAACTAACTGTGAAGTATATGACATTTCATTATCATACCAAGCAGCTGTTTTAACTAATTGTGATCCATTAACGTCTACTATTTTAGTTAAAGTAGCATCGAATAATGATCCAAAGTTAATTCCTACAACGTCAGCTGAAACTATTTCATCTTCAGTGTAACCAAATGATTCATCAGCAGCAGCTTTCATAGCAGCATTGATTTCTTCAACTGTTACGTTTTTCTTAAGAACTGAAACTAATTCAGTGATTGAACCAGTTGGAACTGGAACTCTTTGTGCATTTCCGTCTAATTTTCCTTTTAAATCAGGAATAACTTGTGCTATTGCTTTAGCAGCACCAGTTGAGTTAGGGATTATGCTTACAGCAGCAGCTCTAGCTCTTCTTAAATCGCCTTTTTTGTGTGGGCCATCTAATGTATTTTGATCATTTGTATAAGCATGGATTGTAGTCATGAATCCTTTTTCTATTCCAAATTTGTCATTTAATACTTTAGCCATTGGAGCTAAGCAGTTAGTTGTGCATGATGCACCAGATATAACTGTTTCTGTTCCATCAAGGTCTTCATTGTTAACATTGAATACTATTGTCTTTAAGTCGTTTCCAGCTGGAGCTGATATAACAACTTTTTTAGCACCTGCTCTAACATGAGCTTCTGCTTTTTCTTTCTTTGTGAAGAAACCAGTACATTCAAGTACAACGTCTATTCCAAGTTCTCCCCAAGGTAATTTTTCAGGATCTGCTTCTGCGAAAACTTTAACTTCTTTTCCGTTAACTACGAAAGCTCCTTCTTTAACTTCGATTTCTCCGTTAAATCTTCCTTGTGATGAATCATATTTGAATAAGTGTGCTAACATTTTTGCATCAGTTAAGTCATTGATTGCAACAACCTCTAGACCAGGAACTTCAAGTATTCTTCTTAAAGCTAATCTTCCTATTCTTCCAAAACCATTAATAGCTATTTTTGCCATTGTAAATACCTCCAAAAATATAATATTCTAAAACTATATATAAAATATAATTATTAGCAGTTTAATAAAAATTTATTTAAAAATACCTAATCAACAAAAAAATTATTGAAAGATATTTGTTAACTTGTTTAATTTAAAAGTTTAACTATTTCAATAGCTGTACCTTCATCTGTAACTAGAACACTTTTCTCATTATTAAGTTGTGTTGATACAATAGCTTCTGCTTTGGTTTTTTCACCTGCAACTGCTATAAGATTATCCACATTGTTAATATCTTCAATTTTCAATCCAACTGAAGGCGTTGCATAAACTACTTCGCCAGCATTATCAAAAAAATAACCAAAAGCTTCTCCTACAGAACCTTGCTCTAATATTCTCAAAGTTTCTTCTTTACTAAGGCCTCTACGTCTACTCATTTCATCGGCTCTTCCTACACCATAAACAATGATATTAGCTCTGTGTATGGTTTCTATAACATCCTTAATGCTTTTTTCATTAAGAATAGTACTTAACGCTTCATTACTAAGATTGTCTGGAACATGCAATAGTTTATATGTCGCATCAAGCTTATTTGCAAGATTTGCAGCTAAAGTATTGGCTTCTGTCTCAACTTTTCTGTCCATGCCACCTCTTGCTGGTACAACAATGGCATGTGGAAAGTGACAATTTTCTGTGAAATTATCAATAACCTTTTTAATACTAGTTCCACCTGTAATTGCAATTATATTTCCATCTTGTATTATGTTTTCGACATACTTTGCAGCCGTCCTACCTAGTTCATTCATTACAGTGGTGTCTTCATCAATACTTCCAGGCACAATAATTACCTTTTTTATATTTAGTTTTTCTTTTATTAAGCCTTCAATTTCAGTTAACCCTTTAAATTCACGTATAAAATTCTTTAGTTTATCTATTACTTCTTCACCTTCATACGTTACTGACATTCCAGGAGTACCTATGTTAATTAAATTTTGCTTTTTAAGAAAGTTAATTTCAGTTCGAACTACTCTTTCGCCTATTTCCAATTTGTTGGCAAGTATCCGTCTACCTATAGGTTGATTATAGTATATTGTCCTTAAAATATTATATCTCTTTTCAAGCAAATCCATAAGTTCTGGAACAATTTTTTTCTGCAACTTTAATATTTCGTGCAATTTAACCACCTCACTGGCCCAAGAGCGTCCCAGCAACTCAATTCATGTCCCACTTATTATTATAGATTAAAACACTTTATTTTTAAATAGTATTTACAAAAAAAATATAAATTATTTTATATTTTTTAAAATCTCTTTCTTTTTCCTGACGACTTAATCCCCATTTCTTCTCTATATTTTGCTACAGTTCTTCTAGAAATTTTAAAGCCCTCTTCATTTAAACTGTCGCAAATGTTTTGATCTGAAATTGGTTTTTCTTTTTTTTCAGCATCTATAAGTTCTTTTATTTTATTTTTTATGTTATTAGCAGATACATCTTCATTGTTGTTATTATTACTAATAGCTGTTGTAAATAAATCCTTTATCCTTATGATGCCCTTGTCTGTATAAATATATTTTTCTTTAATGGCTCTGCTTACAGTGGATTCATGCATGTCAATTCTATCCGCAATATCTTTTAAAGTCATGCCTTTTAAATATTCATTACCCTTAAGAAAATAATCCCTTTGTATGTCAACAATTTGTTCAACTACTTTATAGATAGTGCTTTTCCTCATGTCTATACTTTTCATTAAAAAAATAGCATTGTTCATTTTCTCTTTAACATATTTTTTTGCTTCTTTGTCATCTGTTCCATCTAATATACTTTTATATACATTGCTTATTGATAGCTTAGGTAATGAAGAATCGTTCATTACAACATAAATTTCACCACCAATATTTTCAATATAGGCATCGGGAATAATATATTTAACTTCCTCTCCAGTATAAAATCCCCTTGAAGGTTTTGGTTCAAGCTTTTTTATCTCATCACCATACTCTTGTGCTTCTCTCACCGATATATTAAGATCTTTTGCAATTTTATTATATTTGTTGTCTCCTATATCTTCCAAGTGATCATATATAATTTTTTCAAAGTTATCATCTAATATTCCCTTTGACTGAGCTTGAATTTTTAAACATTCCTTTAGATTTGTAGCCCCTATTCCAATTGGTTCAAGGCTCTGAACGATTTCTAATGCTTCTATTGCATCTTCTTTTTTTACGTTTAGCACTTTAGACACATCATCTAAATCATCAACAAAATAACCAGTGGCATCAATACATTCAATAATATACGTACATATTGCTTTTATGTAACCATTTTCATTTAATCCTATAAGCTGCTCTTTTAAATAATCCTTAAGTGACTTCTCCTCTGATATAAAATTAAAAGGTGAGCTCTGCTCCTCTCCATAGTTAACTCCCGAATTATAATTATCGCCCTCCAAATACTCCGATAGCTTTTTATAATCAATTTTTTCATCACTTTGGTCAGTCTCTAATTTTGAAAAATCAGCATCAATTACAGGATTTTCCTGTATTTCTTGATTTAAATATTCAACTAATTCAAAATTAGACATTTGAAGAAGTTTTACTGACAGTTGCATCTCATGAGTCATAACCATTTTTTGTTGCTGAGTTAAATTTAAATTAAAATCTAAGTTCATAACTTTCACCCATATCTCATTACCATATTAAATCTATTATAAGGTTAGTATATCATAAATTTACCTTTCCAACACCAATAAATATTAAAATTCCTTAATATGTAACAAGATTCCCCTAAAAATTAATTTTTATTCAAAAATGGGCTGAGCTAAATCCAAATCAATTTAACTCAGCCCATTAGAGGTACAACTTTCTCTTTATCTTTTCCCCTTTATGTATGCAATTCCATCTGCTGCTGGTGCAACTGTCTTTCCAACAAATCCAGCTAAGGCAAACATTGTAAGTACATATGGGATCATAGCATATATTTCATCTGGTATTTGGAAGCTTAACATTTGTGCATTTATTTGAAGTGCACTACCAAAAGCAAATAGTAGGCAAGCCCACATTGTTCCCTTTGGCCTCCAGTTACCAAATATCATAGCCGCTAAAGCTATATATCCACGTCCTGCTGTCATACCTTCTCTAAACAGATTTGATAAACCTATTGATAAAGAAGCTCCTCCTATTCCAGCAAGCACTCCTGAAAGTATAACGCATATATATCTAATCTTATAAACACTTATTCCAAGTGTATCAGCAGCGCCAGGATGCTCTCCAACTGCTCTGATTCTAAGTCCAAATGGCGTTTTATAAAGTATAAAATCAGTTATAAATACTAAAATTATAGCTATATACACAAACCAATTAAGTCCACCAAGAAGCTTACCGAAAACAGGTATATTTTCAATAAATTTAGGTATATGGTATGATAATGAATTAACTATGTTAGTCTGTCCACCTGTATTAAATACTCTGAATATCATAAAACTTGCAAATGCTGTAGCAAATAAGTTTATAGCTGTACCAGAAATTACTTGATCAGCTCTTAAATGTATACTTAAAAACGCATGAAGAGCAGCTATTACTCCGCCTGCTACTGCTGCAAACAATATTCCTATAATTGGGCTACCAGTTAAGTATGATCCTAATACTGCAAAAAACGCACCTATAATCATCATACCTTCAAGTCCTATGTTTACAACTCCTGAGTTTTCTGAAAACACTCCACCTAACCCAGTAAATATAAGTGGTGTAGCCATTCTAAGAGTGGCTGCTACAATACTCACAATAAGAGTCATCTTATCCATTTAAAATAGCCCCCTTTTTTCTCTTTTTTTCTTTAAAATAATCAACTATATAATCAGTAGCTACAAATACTATAACAACTGACTGAATTAAATATACAATTTCTTTTGGTATACTATTGATTTGAAGTATTCTTGAACTACTATTCAAAGTACCAAACAATATTGCTGAAGGTATGCAACCAATAGGATTACTTTTAGCAAGTAATGCAACTGCTATACCGTCCAATCCATATCCGACAAAAGACAATAAATCTGTAGTATTGTAAACTGTACCTGCTAAATGTGTTGCACCACCAAGTCCTGCAATGGCTCCCGATATTAACATAGCAAATATAGTGTTTCTTGCAATATTTATTCCACCATATTCTGATGCATGTGGATTGATACCTACTGCTCTTATTTCGTATCCCTTTGTTGTTTTCCATAGTAGCCAAAATACAAATATTGCACATATTACTGCTATTATGATTCCAACATTGGCTCTGCTTGATGAACTAAATCTAAAAAGCTTTGCACTATCTTGTATTATAGGTGTTTGCGCTTTACTATGTATTCCTGCTGGAGTTCTCATTATTACAAAATTGACTACATACATTGCTATATAGTTAAGCATTATACAATTGATAACTTCATTTATTCCAAATTTTGCTTTTAAAAATCCAGGTATTGCTCCCCATAGTCCTCCTGCTATAATGCCACTTAATATTATTAGTGGTACATGTACTATTGGGCTTAGTCCTGGTATTTGACCAACAACGGCTGCTGCAAGCATTCCTAGTGTAAATTGTCCTTCTGTTCCTATATTAAAAATTCCACATTTAAAGGCAACAGCACTGGCAACTCCTGTAAATATTAGCGGTGTTATATAAGTTAATGTTTCAAGTGCTTGAGATGTTGAGCCATAACTTCCTGTTATTATAGTTCCAATTAAATCTGTTAATGCTGTAAAATATTCAGTTATTCCATAACCTTTTGCCCACATTACAAAAAACACTGCCACAAAGAAGGATATAAAAATTGCAAACAATGGGAAAGCCAAACTTTTTGCTGCATATTTTATTGCACCTAAAAATCTATTGTTTTTTTCTTCAGAATTATTCACCGTCACTCACCTCTCTATCACTTTTTATACTTCCTCCAGCCATTAATATTCCAAGTTTCTTCTCATCTGCATGCTTTGCATCAAGGATATCTACTATATTTCCGTCATACATTACTGCTATTTTATCTGAAAGCGCTAATATTTCATCTAATTCAAGTGAAACCAAAAGAACTGCTTTTTTCTTGTCTCTCTCTTCTACTATTCTTTTATGGATATATTCAATAGCACCAACGTCAAGCCCTCTTGTAGGTTGTGCTGCAATTAAGAGATTAGGATTTTTAGATATTTCTCGAGCTACTATAAGTTTTTGTTGGTTTCCGCCTGAAAGTGATGCTGCTGTTACATTTTCAGATGGAGTTCTAACATCAAACTCATCAATAAGTTTTCTTGAATGTTTTTTTATTTCATTATATCTCATAACTATTCCCTTACTAAAAGGAAGTTTGTGATATAATCCTAAAATAGAATTCTCAAATAGTGAAAAGTTTAAAATAAGTCCTCTTTTATGTCTATCCTCTGGTACATATCCTATACCACTGTCAGATATCTCTCTAGGTGTCTTATTAAATATATCTTTTCCGTCTAATGTAATTTTACCGCTTTCAGGTTTCATTAACCCTGTAATTGCTTCAATGAATTCGCTTTGGCCATTACCGTCAACACCAGCTATACCAACAATTTCACCTGCATGTACAGTTAAATTTACACCCTTTACAACTGAAACACCTCTTGAGTCTTTAACCTTAAGGTCCTCAATTACAAGCATATCTTTACCTGGAACTGATTCTTCTTTATCTACTGTAAGATTAACTTTTCTTCCTACCATAAGTTCTGCAAGTTTATCAATGTTAGTTTCCTTTGTATTTACAGTTCCAGTAACCTTACCTCTTCTTATTATTGTAACTCTATCACTCATTTTCATTACTTCTTTAAGTTTATGTGTAATCAGTATTACTGATTTTCCTTCTTTTTTTAAATTATCAATTATAACTCCAAGTTCATCTATTTCTTGTGGTGTAAGTACCGCTGTAGGTTCATCTAATATTAATACATCTGCTCCTCTATAAAGAGCTTTAAGTATTTCAACCTTCTGCTGCTGTCCAACAGATATGTCATGTATAACTGCATTTGGTTCTATATTAAACCCATATTTATCTGCTAATTCTTTAACGTCTTGAATTGCTTTTTTCATGTTTATTTTTAATCCAATTTTAGGTTCTATTCCTAAAATCATATTTTCCACTACTGTAAAATTATCTACAAGCATAAAATGCTGGTGAACCATTCCTATACCAAGCTTAATGGCATCGTTAGGATTTGATATTTTATGTTCTGTTCCATTTACAAAGATTTCACCTTTTTCCGGCTGATAAAGTCCATATAAAACATTCATAAGCGTTGTTTTTCCAGCTCCGTTTTCGCCTAATAATACATGCGTTTCTCCTCTAAAGAGTTCAAAATTCACATTATCATTAGCCACTGTACCAGGGAAAATCTTCGTAATATTTTTCATTTCGACTACCCTATCCATTTCAATCCTCCTCAATTGATCTACCTCTTCAGAAAAAAGGCTAGGTTTTTATGCCTAGCCATTATTATATTATGAACCTAATATAATAGTAAAGATTTTTATTAAATTTTATAAACTAATTATTGAACTGAAGGAGCTGTAAAACTATTAGCATCTGTTATTTTTGATGGAACAACAATTTTACCATCAATTATTGCTTGTTTGTACTTGTCAACTAAATCTAATATATCTTTAGATACATGATTTTTTGTTGTTGGAGCATATCCTACGCCATCTTCTTTTAGTCCAAATACTTTAACTGTTCCACCTGCAAATTTACCATTTTTTAAGTCTTTTACAACTTGATATGTTGCTGTATCAACTCTCTTTAAATTACTAGAAAGAATAACATTAGCATATTTAGGAACTGTTACTGCTTGGTCTTGGTCAACACCTATAGCCCATACATCTTTACCAGCAGTTCTAGCATCTTCTGCTGCATCAAATACACCAATACCAACTCCACCAGCAGCATGATATACGATGTCATATCCATCACCATATAATGTACTTGCTAGTTCTTTTCCTTTTGCAGTATCTGAATAACTATCAGCATATAATACTTTTACCTGAATATTAGGGTTTATTGCTCTTGCTCCTGCTATGTAACCAGCTGCAAAACTATCTATTAAATCCCCTTGTTTACCACCTATAAATCCAAGTTTATTAGTTTTAGTTTCTTTTGCTGCAATTACACCCATTAAAAATGATCCTTCTTGTGATTTAAATATTAATGATTCAACATTTTTAGGTTGCTTATCATAAGCATTATCAATTATAGCAAATTTCTTATCAGGGTATTTGTTAGCAACTGCTTGAAGTGCATCTGCCATCTGATATCCTACTCCAAAAACTAGGTCTGATCCAACATCAACTAAAGATTGAAGATTTGGTTGATATTCATCTGATTTCTTTGATTCTATTGGTTTATAATCAATGTTTCCAAATTCGCTTACTGCTTTCTTTATTCCTGTATCAGCTGCTTGGTTAAATGATTTATCATTTAATCCGCCTTCATCAGTAGAAAGTCCTATCTTAATTTTCTTGCTACTACTACTGCTGCTACTAGAACTACTGCTGCTTCCACATCCTGCAAAAACAGTTGCCACTATTAAAAGTGATGCTATTCCTGCTAATATTCTTTTCTTGTTCATTAGATTACCTCCTAATAATATGTTCCCTTTAAATTAAAAATAAGTTGTGATACTACTTTTTTATTTTTTGCCTAAAAAGCACAAAAAATTTTGTATATATGCATATTTGTTAAATCTTTATTAGTATAAACCAAATTTTTTGTAAAATCAATAGATTTAAAGTAAAATAAATGCGAGTTTATGAATTTAGTTTCCTAATTATTATGCTTTTATACTTCCCATTTACATTTTTATTATTCCTCTATAAAAAATATTCCGCAGGCACCAGATCCAGAATGTGTTCCTACTACACACCCAGCTTCACATTCTATAAAACCTTCCTTATCTTTATATGTATCCTCAAGCAATTCACGTACTTCATTTTCTCCTATATATAATAGGATACTGGTTTCATTTTTTGAAATCCCAACTTCACTTGCATAATTCAATATGGATTTAGCTGCCTTTTTTGTTCCTCTAACCTTATCCACAACAATCATTTCACCATCTTTGATTGTTAAAATAAGCTTAATTCCCAAAATATTTCCAATAGTTCCTGCTGCTTTTGAAAGTCTTCCACCTTTAATTAAATTATCTAATCTGTTAAATGCAATAGCACTTTTAACGTGTGGAATTGTATTTATTATTTCTTCAGCTATTTTATCAAAATCATAGCCTGCATCTCTAAGTCTACATGCTTTAAGTACTAAAACTCCAAGTCCAGACGTAACATTAAGGCTGTCTATTACAGCTATATCGTCTGTTTCCAACATGTCCTTTGCTATACATGCCGATTGATAAGTTCCACTCATCTTAGAAGACATACTTATCATTATAATTTTATAACCTTCTTCTAGATACTTTTTAAAACATTCATAGTGCCTTTGTGGATTAACCTGCATTGTAGTAGGGAATACCCCATCAGTATCCATGATTTCCAAAAGCTTTGAAGTTGTTATATCTATCCCATCTAAATATGATTTGTCACCAATATTTACGAGTAGTGGAAGTACTTCAATATCATATTTATCAATTATATCCTTCGGTAAATCTGCAGTACTTACGGTTATAATTTTTATTTTTTCCATTAATCTTCTCCTTTATGTATCTTACTTCATATTTGGAAATCCTATTTGTCTTAAACCTTCATATGCTACTATTGCTACTGTGTTTGAAAGGTTTAGAGACCTAAGACTTGTTTTTATCATCGGAACTCTTATGCATCTCTTAGGATCGCTTTCTCTAATGCTATCTGGAAGTCCACATGATTCTCTACCAAATACAATAAAATCTCCTTGTTTAAATGTAACTTCTTCGTAATAGTTTTTTCCTTTAGTAGTAGAAAAATAAAATGTAGAATCCTTATATTTTTCTCTTAGCTCATCATAAGAATCATAAACAGTTAAATCAAGTTCACTCCAATAATCAAGCCCTGCTCTTTTTAAATGTTTTTCATCTAAACTAAAGCCCAATGGTTTTATTAAATGCAACTTACTATTGGTAAGTACACATGTTCTTGCAATATTTCCTGTATTTTGTGGTATTTCTGGCTGGAATAAAACTATGTTTAAATTTTCTTGTCCTAAAATCAATTAAACTCACTCCATTAATAGGTTATTTTTTAATGTACTTTATACAATTTATATTATATTAAAAAATATAATTAGTATAGTATTTCTTCTAATTTCATAAAATATTCTAAATTTCATTACCTGTGCTTAGCACAAATTTTTCTATAGCCCTCGCCACACCTGAGTTATTATTTGTATCAGTAATATAATCTGCTGCTTTTTTTACAAGTTCAGATCCATTCCCCATAGCTACTCCTATCCCAGCATATTCAATCATAGAAAGATCATTTTCATTATCACCAATACACATTACTTCTTCTCTGGATATTCCAAAAATTTCAGCTAACTCTTTCACTGCTCTTCCTTTAGAATTTCCCTTGTGCATTATTTCAATATTATCTTCTCCTGAACTTACAACTTCAAATTCATTAAGATCTAAAAGTTCCTTTTTAGCTTTATATGTATCAAGTCCATCTTCTGATATACATATACACTTCAAAATTTCGCTACCCTTTTCTTCAATTGTTTTATATATATCTTTGCTATCAATTAACCCTATTTTAAAATCTTCTTTAAGTTTCTCATTCATCTTAGCATAAGCGTAGTTTTTAGGAAAACCATTAGCTGCTATTACTGAATCAGCAGTATTATAATACACTCTTAGCTTATATTTTCCTACTATATCTTGAATCTTTATTAAATTTTTCACTCCAAGTTCAAGCTTGTATATAATCCTTTCCTCATCTTTTTCTCTTATGTAGGCTCCATTAGATGCAATTATAGGTGCCTTCACTCCAATTACATCACCAAAATACTTTGCTGATGTAAAAAGCCTTCCCGTGCATACAGCTATTCTAACACCTTTGTCATGTGCTTTTTTTATTGCAACTAAATTTTCCTCATTTATTGTTTTCTCATCATTTAATAAGGTTCCATCCATATCAATACAAATCAACTTACAACTCATAAATTCATCTCCTGTATAATAGTATTATATATTAATGTAGATTTATTATATCATAAATTAAAGACTCATCTTTATTCCAAGCGAATAAAGATAAGCCTTTAATTTTAAGATTTTATAAATATATATAGTTATAGTAGGTAGTGGTAAGTTAGTATTTTATAGTGTTACTCCATTTTTGAATATAGCTATTTCTCTTATATTATTCTTTTCATTGTTAGCTAATTCTCCGCTGGCTACACCAATAATGTATTCAATAAAGTTATTTAATACTTCTTCCATTGACTCATTTTCAATAAGTCTTCCGGCATTGAAGTCTATCCAGTTTTTCTTTTTATTATAAATCTGGCTATTGGTAGATATTTTTACTGTTGGGACAAAAGTTCCAAACGGTGTTCCTCTTCCTGTTGTAAATAATACAATGTGGCATCCTGCAGAAGCTAATGCTGTAGATGCAACTAAATCATTTCCAGGTGCACTCAATAAATTAAGTCCTTTTTGTTTTATAACCTCACCATATTTTATTACATCAACAATTTCTGCACTACCTGATTTTTGAGTACATCCAAGTGACTTATCTTCTAAGGTAGTTATTCCACCGGCTTTATTTCCAGGTGAAGGGTTTTCATATACAGGTTGATTATAACTCATAAAATATTTTTTGAAATCATTTATTAGACTTACAGTTTTATCAAATACATCTTTATTTTTAGCTCTATCCATTAAAATTGTTTCTGCTCCAAACATTTCTGGAACTTCTGTTAATATGGTTGTAGCATTTTGCGCTGTTAAAAAGTCAGATAATTTTCCAAGTAACGGATTGGCCGTTATTCCGGAAAATCCATCAGAAGCACCACATTTAAGTCCTATTTTTAGCTCACTTAAAGGTATATCTTCTCTTTTATCCTCTTTAGAGTTATCATAAAGCTCTTTTAGTCTTTTAGCGCCTTCTTCTATTTCATCCTCTACTTTTTGAGAAATCATAAATTTAACTCTTTTTTCATTATAATCCCCTAAAGATTTTATGAAATCAGGCATTGTATTGTTTTCACATCCAAGTCCAAGAACTAAAACACCACCAGCATTAGGATGTTTAACTATGTCTCCTAGTATAGTTCTTGTAGCTAAATGGTCATCTCCAAGCTGAGAGCATCCATAATTATGTTTAAACACATGAACATCTGTAAAAGAAGTTTCTTCTTCGAATCTTTTTGCGATAAGATCTGCTATTCCATTAACACATCCAACAGTAGGTACTATCCATAGTTCATTTCTTATACCTACAGTACCATTTTCTCTTTTGTAACCTTTGAATGTTAATTTCTTATCTTCAAAATTATTTTCAAATTTCTTCTTATTATATACATATTCTTTTATTCCACTAAGGTTGGTTTTAATATTGTGAGTGTGAATCCATTGTCCTACTTCAATATCCTTGATAGCATGCCCTATATAAAATCCATACTTTACAATATTTTCTCCTTCTTTAATGTTTGTTATAGCAACTTTATGTCCTCTTTTAACAGGCTCAGTAACAGTAATCTCTTTGCCATCCACCTTAATAACATCTGATTTATTTAAATCAGTTAAAGCAACAACGACATTATCGTTTTCGTTAATCTTTATAATATTTTTCATAAAAATACCTCTCTCGATTACATTACAGATTTAAGAGCTTCTTTTATTCCTAATTGTTCAATGTTAATTAGATTTTCAGTAACTGCATCAGTTAATCCACTTACATTATTTAAATTCATTTTCCAGTTCTTTTCATATTCTAATACAGTAGTTACTATTTTTTTGTAAGCTTCATTACTTCCATCGCAATTTGCCCATAATTCCTTAAATAAAGCTAAAATATCCTCATCATCTGCAAGTTTGATTTCTTCTTCTCCTCTTTTGCCCTTATAGAACTCTATTAGAGCAGCTAAAGAAAATACTAGTTTCTTTGGAAGTTCACCTTTTCTCTTAGTAAATTCAAGTAATGAAGGTAAATCTCTAGTTTCAAATTTAGATAAAGAATTTAATGCTATGCTCATTAGATAGTGATTTACAAAAGGATTCATAAATCTTTCAAGTACAGCATTAGCAAAATATTTTAATTCATCTTCTGGAAGATCCAATGTAGGAATAATCTCATCGTACATTACGCCTCTTAAGAATTTTCCGATAACAGCATCATCAACAGAATGTCCTACAGTATCTAAGCCATAAAGATATGCTACTGGTACAAGTGCAGTATGTGCTCCATTAAGTATTCTAACTTTTCTTGTTCTATAAGGTGTAACGTCATCAACTAATTTTACATTCAATCCAGCTTTTTCAAAAGGTAGCTCATTTGCTATCCATTGTGGTCCTTCTATTACCCATAGGTGGAATTGTTCACCAACATCAACTAAGCTGTCTTCATAACCTAATTCTTTATGAATTTCTTCTATAGTATCTCTTGGATAACCAGGAACTATTCTATCTACAAGTGTGCAGCAGAAAGTGTTTGCCTCATTTAGCCAAGTTACAAATTCATTTTCTAATTTCCAAAGTTTTGCAAATTTTAAAATAGTAGCTTTTAATTTTTCTCCATTTCTATCTATAAGCTCACATGGTATTATTATCATGCCTTTTGCTTTGTCACCATTAAAAGTTTTAAATCTTCTGTATAAAAATGCAGTTAACTTTCCTGGATAACTATTTTGACAGGTATCACCTAATTTATCATTTTCATCAAAAGCTATTCCAGCTTCAGTAGTGTTTGATATAACAAATCTAAGTTCTGGATTTTCAGCTACTTTCAAATATTCTTCATATTGAGAATATGGATTTAAACTTCTACTTATGCTATTTATTACAGAATGTTCTTTTACAGCTTTTCCGTCTTTTAAGCCCTGTAAATATAAAGTGTATAATCCATCTTGTTCATTAAGCATATCAACTAATCCAGTTGCTAGTGGCTGAACGATAACAACGCTTCCATTAAAATCAGCTTCTTTATTCATTTTATCAATTTGCCAATCAACAAAAGCTCTCAAGAAATTTCCTTCACCAAATTGTATTATTCTTTCAGGGTATTCCTTGTAATCCTTAAAGGTAGTTTTACTTAATTTCATAATTATCCTCCTAATTAATAATGTTCACGTATTCAAAACATTATACTTAAATGACCTTCCCAATAATATTATAACACAAAGCTATGCACACGTGAACATAAAATGTTTATTTTTAAATTTATATTTAATGTTAAGCCTTTTTACCATTTCTTAAATTTAAATCTTTTACAATTTCTTCAAATTTTTTATCTGAAAGATTATATAACACTCCAATTACTATAGCTGCAATTAATAATGCAATTGCAGGATAAAGCATTAATAATACCTTTATACCAAGTAACGTATGTGCGCTTTGTTTAGCATTTGCAACATAACCTATCATAGCTAGACCTATTCCAGATAAAAATCCTGATAGAGATTGAGCTAATTTTCTTGAAAAATTAAAAGCTGAATATGTAATGCCTTCTCTTCTATGACCAGTTTTCCATTCACCATAATCAATGGAGTCAGAAACAAATGCCCATGTTACACCATTAGGAATACTGATACCAATAAATGCTATACTTGCAAGTATTATAAATGTAACTATATTTCCAGGTAACAAGAAGTTTATAGAATCAGCAACTACACTTGTTAAAAAACCTATAATAACTGTTCTCTTTTTACCAAATTTTTTTACTAGCTTTGGTATAAATGAAACACCTATAACAGAACATCCTATAGTAAAGAAGTTCACATACATAATCAATTTCACATTTCCTAAATTATATTGACAATAATATATTATTAGTGAAGTTTTAATATTATATGCAGATATTGAGAATATAGTCATTAATATTAATGTCAAAAGCGCTCTATTGGAAAATATTGTATTTGCAATTGATTTTGGTGTAATTTTTTCTCTTTTAGTTTCTGCTTGAACAACAACTTCTTTAGTATTTTTATACGTCATTCTAAAAGATAAAATTCCTACTATTCCCATAAGTGCAGCTACAGCAGGATATCCAAGCCTTGGATTTCCAAATATCAATACAAGCGGCATGAATATAACTCCAGTAATTAATAGTGCTCCTGATGATCCTATCTGTCTAAATGAAGCTAACGATGCTCTTTCATTTACATCTTGAGTTATTACTGAACCTAATGATCCATAAGGTACATTTGTAAAAGAATATCCAACCCCCCATATCATGTATGTGATATAAGCAAAGATTAATTTGGAAGTAGATGTCTTTCCCGGATTTGTAAAAGTTATAACTGTAAGTATTGCAAGTGCTATACTTGATGCAAACATAATAGGTCTAAATTTACCATTCTTCCCGGATTTCCTTGAATCAATTATAGTTCCAGCTATGGGATCCATAATAGCATCAAATATTTTAGTGAATAAAAATATTCCTCCTGCTGATGCAGATGCTATTCCAACAACATCTGTATAAAACTTTAACAGGTAAGCTTGCCCTAAGTCGAACATAAAACCATTTCCAAAATCCCCAAGACCATAGGAGATTTTTTCTTTCAACGTTAGTTTTTTCATTAAATTTCCCTCCATATTGTGTTATTCCATGTTATGCGCTTACATAAAGGGAATAAAAAGCGTTTAGATTAAACATTTACATTGTTAAAACCGTAACATACTTTTATATACTTATGCTCTGCACTTTAAGTTAATACACACGTTAACAATTAATTATAGTTAACGCATGTCCTCTAGTTTATACCACTTCATTTAGCTAATTTTGAAACTGAATCTCTAATAATTAACTCTGTATCTATATAAATCTTTTCACCATTTGTATCCGAATGGTCTAATATTTCTAATAGCTTTTGTCCACCTACTATGCTTATTTTCCTTGAAAGTTTTCTTACAGTAGTTAGTGCCGGTGTTACATAATTACAAAATATACTGTCATCAAAACCTATTATAGAAATATCATTTGGTACACTAAATCCTGATTTTTGTATTGCTTTCATAGCCCCTACAGCCATATCATCATTTGAACAAAAAACTGCTGTCGGTACTTTGGGCAAATTTAAAAGCTTCTCCATTGCTGAGAAACCACTTTCAACATCATAATTTCCATCTATAAAATATTCATTTTTAATTTGCATTTTATTGTCAATTAACGCATTGATAAATCCATCTTTTCTATCAATTGAAGATTTAAACCCAATTTTCCCTTCTATAATCGCAATTTCCTTATGTCCACTTTTAATTAAAAAATTTGTGGCCTCATATGCTCCTTCTTTTTCTGAAGAAACTATATTCACAATATTATGTGCTTCAATCTCTCTATTAAGAACTATTAATGGTATTTCTTTATTAATAGTATCATATATAAATGGGTTGTCACTTTCGCTTTGACTTACTAATATGATTCCATCAAATCGTTTTTTAGATACATAATTAAAATCTTTGCAATCATCAATTCCCCTTATAACTAAATTATAGTTTCCTCTTATAACACTGCTTACACCATCTATAACTTCGTGAAAAAAGCTAGATGAGGTACCGTTGTGTATTGTAGAAAAAAACAATCCTATATTATATGATTTATTTAAAACCAAACTTTTGGCATTATAATTCGGAACGTAATTAAGTTCATTTGCTATTTCTACTATTCTTCTTTTAGTATCTTCATTTATAAATGGACTATTATTAAGAGCCCTTGAAACAGTAGTATGTGAAACATTAGCCATTTTTGCAATATCTTTTATAGTAATACTCATACTTTCAACACACCTTCCAAGTAAAATTCATAACTACATATAATAATATCATAATAGTTGACACTAAACTACTCCTTATTCTTATAAAAAGCCCCTAATACTTGTATAGGTATGTTGATTTTTTTATCAAACCTTGTTTTATATTTTCATTTCAAAATAGTTCTTAGCATTATTATAACAAATATCTTCAGTTATCTTTCCAAGTAAATCCATATCATTTGGTATTTCTCCATTTTCAGTCCAATTACCGATAAGTTCACATAATATTCTTCTGAAATATTCATGTCTTGTATATGATAAGAAACTTCTTGAATCTGTTAACATTCCAAGGAAACTTGAAAATAATCCAAGGTTTGCAAGTGCTTTCATTTGTTCTATCATGCCGTCTTTGTTATCATTAAACCACCATGCTGCTCCAAGTTGTATTTTTCCTAGAACTCCACTTCCTTGGAAACAGCCAAGTAATGTACCTAAAACATAATTGTCATTAGGATTTAAACTATATAAAATAGTTTTAGGTAGTAAGTTTTCTACTTCTAAAGAACTAAGCAGTTTTGAAAGCGGATAAGTAACATTGCTATCATTGATAGAATCAAATCCAGTATCTGGTCCTAATTTTTTAAACATATCTCCGTTATTATCTCTAAATGCATTTATATGTAATTCCATAGCCCAGTTTAATTTTGCATAGTTTTTGCCTAGGAATTGCATAGTAGCTGTTCTATATTTTGTTTCTTCCTCATGAGTTATAGTTTCTCCATTTAGTGCTTTCTTGAAGATGCTTGCCACCTCTTCTTTAGAGGCTTCTAAATAAGGAACGTAATCTAGTGCATGATCTGAAACTCTACATCCAACTGAATGGAAAAATTCTATTCTAGACTTCAATGCATCTAAAAATTCATCATAGCTAGCTATGTTCTTTTTTGAAGCTTTTTCTAGAGTTTTAACCCATTCTGTAAAAGTAGGCTTGTTTATTCCTAAAGCTTTATCAGGTCTAAATGCAGGCAATACCTTTACATCAAAAGTTTTATCTTCTTGCAACTTTAAATGATACTCAAGAGAGTCTGCTGGATCATCTGTTGTACATATAGCTTTAACGTTTGATTTTTTAATAATTTGCCTAACGCTAAGTCCACTTTCAAATATTTTATTTGCTTTCTCCCATATTACAGGTGCATTTTTTTCATTTATTACTTCATTTATTCCAAAATATCTTTGAAGCTCTAAATGAGTCCAATGATATAAAGGATTTCCTATAGCTGTCTCTACAGCTTTTACATATGATAAAAATTTCTCGTAATCTGTTGATTTTCCTGTTATATATTTTTCATCTATTCCATAACTTCTCATGAGTCTCCATTTGTAATGGTCTCCATAAAGCCAAGCTTCAGTTAAATTTTTAAATTTTTTATCGTCGCATATTTCTTTTGGGCTTATATGACAGTGATAATCAATAATTGGCATTTTTTCAGCATAATCGTGAAAAAGTTTTCTTGCTGTTTCTGTAGTAAGTAAAAAATCTTGATCCATAAAATTTTTCATAAGATTCGCCTTTCTTTCACAAAAAAAATTTGAAAGCTTGACAACGTTAACAAGTTTTCATACTTTATATTATAATACATTATATATATATATCAATAGTTTTTTGTTCACGATAACAATTTTGTGTTATATAACAAGTAAATTTATGCATAAGCAATAATTTTACCTGCTATAAACACTATCACTTTTTTAACCTCTTAAAACAAACTTTCCAACTTCATTTATCATTTTTTCCGTCTTATCCGTCAAAAGCTGTGAGGATCTTGCCACTTCATCTGATGATGAACTAATTTCCTCAGTAGATGCTGATATTTCTTCAGAAGATGCTGAATTTCCTTCTGCTAGTGATGATGCTTTATCAACTGCTTTTAAAATGTCATTTTTTTCATCATTTATCTTATTTATAGAGCTGTTTATATTATTTATTCTTGGCAGAATATCATCAATTGAACCTATTATTTTCTTGAATGATTCTATTGCACTATTTACAACCACAACTTGATTATTAAGTTTGTCACTGGTTGTATCTGTCGTGCTCATAACTATTTTTGCTTCATTATGAATTTCCATTAAAGATTCTGTTATACTATCAGATGAATTCTTTGACTGTTCTGATAAATTTCTTATTTCTTCAGCAACCACAGCAAATCCTTTTCCTGCTTCCCCTGCCCTTGCTGCTTCTATTGCAGCATTAAGTGCCAATAAATTAGTCTGTTCAGAAATACTATTGATTAATTCTGTCATTTCCGATATATCATTAACTCTTTTAACCAGACTAGAAATTTTTTCACTAACAGTTCCAAATGAATAATTTATGCCATCTATTGATTTTGCTAAAACCTCCAGCTGTGAATTGCTTTCTCCAGACATTGAACTTATATGTTTTGTTTTCATATCTACATTTTCCACTGATGTATTTATTCCCTCTAAGGTTTCTCCAAATGAATTCAATGTATTATTTATAAAAATAAGTTCTTGTGCCTGGGTAGTTGATTCTTCTGCTACAGATTGAATTGCCTTTGATACTTCCTGTGTTGATGCATTCATTTCTTCAGCTAAAGATGCTAGCGTATACGATTCGCCTTTAACATCGTTAGATTCTTTTTTAATAACTGTAAGTATATTTGAAATTGAATCCACAGTTTTATCAAGTTCATTATTCATAATACCAAATTCATTTTTTAGATGCTGGCTTTTTTCTATAGCTAGATTTCCATTTGAAATAACCTTTAATTTATTTGTAAATTCTTTTATAGATTTTTTAGTTATTATAATTACTAAAATTGATATTGAACTTATAAGAATTAACGAAATCATAAAGATAATAGTAAATATCACATTATTTTGCTGATACAACTGTTTTGAATCAAGACTCTCTTTTGCTGCTATTTTTTTTTGATAATTTACCATTGCAACAGTTTTATTTTGTAATTGTGTTCCATATACACCCATCTGTACATTGGTTATATTTGGATCAGGAACTAGTCCATTCTTTCTCTGTTCCATTATATCCGGTATGTATGAATAATATTTTTCATATGCATCTTTTGCATCATTAGCTACTTTAAGTTCCTGTTTGTCAGAATTTGATAAAGGTATAGTGTTTTTCATTATAGAAGTAATATCTGCATTTAAACTTAACATTGCCTTCTCATTTTTTTCATCAAAAGGTCTATCGATTATTTTAGTAAGTGTATTTCTTAGTACACCCATATCTGCATTTACATCACCCCAATTTTTAAGCTTTGGTATGGTGCTCACATTAGTTCTGTTAGATATAGCATACATCTTTGATGTATTAACGTATGAAACAACACCTAAAATTATCATAGCTACTAAAGATATTATCCAGGTTGCTATAATACTTTTTATTACTCCTAAATTTACAAATTTAAACTTCATAAGATCCCCCCATATATTATTTTTAGTGCGGAATTTAAATAAAATTAAATTTAACATTTAAAATACTGCACAACTAAATTATATTATGACAATATTATTTTGTAAACGTATTTTTACAAATGGCTTAGGAAAATCATATAAAATGGAATTGTTATCATTGTTACAACAGTTGTTACAACAGTCATTACTGCTGCATATTTTGTGTCTCCATTGTAAGCCTTAGCAATTATACTTGTGTTAGTCATAACTGGCATGGCAGCTTGTATTATAAATACTTTCTTCATAAGAAGCGGTACTGGAATTAGAAGGGTTAGAAGAAATACCGTAACTGGAGATATAATAAATCTTCCAGCTAAAATTCCCATCATATCTCTTGTAACCTTTATATCTTTTAATTTAACCGAATGTATACATATTCCTATAAATATCATAGAAAGTGGAGTAGTAATTGCCCCCATATACTCACAGGTATTCATTATGAATTCTGGCAAATGTATTTTTAATATAACTAATATAATTGCTATTATATACCCCATAAGAGGCGGTGAAATTATCCTTTTAATGGTTTTCATACTAATTATTTTATCATTGGTTTTCCTTTCCCCACTTTTACTTATAAAATAAACACCAATTGTCCAAAAAAATGTAGTATTTGCTATGTAATATAAAAGTACATACGGAACACTTTTTTCACCAAACAAAGATAAATTTATAGGAAGTCCAACAAAAATTGTATTGGAATTAAAAAACATTGATATAAAAAGCCCTTTGTCTTCTTTCTTTATATTAATTAATTTTGAAACTAAAACAGCTATAATCATACATACAGCCATAGATAAAACTGGTATTATAATCCCTTTTCCAAGGTGCACCAGTTTACCCCTATCTATATTTTCAAGTATTGTAGATATCATAAGTGCTGGCAATGCAATTGTTATAACTAACCTTGTAATTAATCTTGAAGATTCTTCATTAAACCATCCTTTATGTGTTAAAATCCATCCAATAGAAATCATTATTACAATACTTAAAATACCACTAAGCGATTTTAATAATAACATTTTCTCCACCCTTTATTTGTTTTTTTATTTTAATTTGCAAATCCACAAGCATTTTTCCGACCAACTACAATTTCCACATATTTCATATGCATCTTCAAAGCTTTTAATCTTCTCACCTACTAATTTAAATACATCTTTTATTATTATTTGCTGATTATTCGTTAATCTTAATTTTAATAACACTTTTTTATCCATAAAATCCACACTGCTAGATTTTTCACATATACCATTAGTATTATTTTTACACATGGAGCAAACCTCATCACAATAATTGACTATTTTAATGCTATCATTAGAATTTTCTTTTATATATTTAACTATTTCTCCCATATGTTTTACAAATTCATCATTGTAGCCATACCCTTGAAACCCCTGCATACAAAGAAAATGATGGGCCCTTATTTTAATCATTCCATTCACACCTTTACAAGTTATTAACTATATTATACATTTAATTCTTTGCTTCCATATAATAAGCATAATATTCAAACTATTTAAACCTATAATTTCTACTTTTGACAGCCACACGGAAGTAGTAGTATATTTATCTTAATTATTTCTTAATTTATTCACCGTATAAAGAAATTGCGAAGCAAAAACTAAAGAATTTTATCATAGCTAAAGCTAAATAAAAAGATTAAAGAAAGCCTTCGGCTAGATGAAAGATTTGACGGGTATAAAGCCGTCAAAGGTGAGAGAAGTTACTTGCGTAACAGGTAAAAGATGAATTTCATAGTTTAAAGTAATTGGACTTATATATTTTAAACCGTAGGTTTTGTTTTTAGGCGTAGCCTTTGGTGTTCATATTATGGTTAATATTGTAACAAATACTTATGAACGAACACTACAGACCTTCGGTGAAAAAAATGAAGTACAAAATACTTTAGATTAATAAATTTAAGTTCAAAGATTTTTCGAAGCATAGCGTAGAAAAATCATCCTAACCCTTTTGCTGAAAACAAATTTTCTCACCATTAACGGCATTAACGTTAATTCTTTAATATTGCCGCTCTGGCAACCTTTCACCTTTTTACTCACGTAGTAGAGTAAAAAGCTTTAACCAGTTGCTTAGCAATTTATTACAATTACATATAAAATTTATTATTATTAAACTAACATATGGAGGTATATATGAAAAACACAGTATTTTTAAACGCATCTAAAGTAGACTTTGATGGTAAACTAGACTTTTCACCATTAGAAAGAATTACGTCTCTATCAAAATATAATGAAAGTAGCCCTGAGGAAATTTTAGAGCGAGTTCAAAATCAAAATATTATAATAACTAAGGAAATACCCTTAAGTGGTGATTTAATAAGACAATTTCCGAGTTCTGTAGAGCTTATATGTGAAGCAGGCACAGGTTACAATAATATTGATATTGCTGCTGCAAAAGAGAAAAACATAACTGTTTGTAATCTTCCTGGGTATAGTACTGAAGCCGTTGCACAACTTGTAATTGGTTTTATACTAGATTTGAGTTCATCTATATCCATTCAACAAAATATGCTTAGACAAGGCAATTTTAATAACTTTACAAAACATCTTGGTGTTCCCCATTTTGAAGTCCAAGGGAAAAACCTTGGTGTAATTGGTAGTGGCTCCATTGGAACTCAAGTAATTAAAGTAGCTCGTGCTTTAGGCATGAATATATTGGTATATAGTAGAACACCAAAGCA
The DNA here is from genome assembly GCF_900176305.1 of Clostridium acidisoli DSM 12555. Classification (GTDB taxonomy): domain Bacteria; phylum Bacillota; class Clostridia; order Clostridiales; family Clostridiaceae; genus Clostridium_I; species Clostridium_I acidisoli. Next base: position 47,801 of record NZ_FWXH01000006.1, on the reverse strand, counting down.
ATGGGATGATATCAACATACATTCAGTTTCACTTGAAACAATGCTTAAGGAAAGTGACTTTGTAACAATTCATTGTCCACTTACAGATAAAACTAAACATCTTATTAACAAGGATAATTTTAAAATCATGAAACCTTCTTCCTGTATAATAAACACTGCAAGAGGTGCAATTATAAATGAGGTCGATTTAATTGAGGTTTTAAAGAAAGGTGTAATTTCCGGTGCTGCCTTAGACGTTCAAGATCCAGAACCACCATCAATTGAAAATCCTTTATTTTCAATGGACAATGTAATTCTTACTCCACATATAGGCTGGAAATGTTTTGAATCAAGGCAAAGACTTATTGATTTTTTAGCTGATAATATAGCTGCTTTCGCTACTGGGAAGCCTATTAATATTGTGTAGATAAATTCATGTAAAAGCCAATTTTCATATTTGTAAAAACATGCAAATTGGCTTATTATAGTAACATGAATGAAATTTAGCAAGGTATTATCTTAACTATAGATAATCCATCATACTTCATCTTTTTAATAAATAGAAAATATTTTTTAATCAGCTGTTGCTTCTATTTATTGCACAGACTAATGCATTTAAAGCTGCTGTATCAATGTTTTCTGAAATTGCTACTCCAAAATAACGTTTATTATTACTCTCCACCTGTATATATGAAACGGCTCTTGACTCTGAACCACTTTCTAATGCCTGCTGATCATAAGATATAAATTTACATCCATTAACATGATATTTATGGAACGCATTAAAAAATGCATCTATTGGACCATTCCCTGTCCCTTCAATAATTTTATCACTGTCATTTATAGATATAGTAGCCTTTATGTTTACCATATTTTTATCTGTCTCCACATTCTGTAAGGACTTAATTTCATAGGTTTTAAGTCTATAAGGTTGTTTTCTTTCCAAATACTCATTTTTAAAATATTTAAATATATCATCTGCATTAAGTTCTGATCCCAAGGCATCAGATTTTTCTTTAATTATTTTACCAAATTCCTCATGCATAGCCTTAGGCAAAATAAACCCAAATTCACTTTCTAAAATATAAGCTGTTCCACCTTTACCAGATTGACTATTTATACGTATGATTTCCTCATATTCTCTTCCTACATCATGAGGATCTATTGGAAGATATGGAACTTCCCATTTATTATTGTTTTCTTCTTTTATAGCAAGTAAACCCTTTCTAATAGCATCTTGATGAGAACCTGAAAATGCTGCATATACAAGTTTTCCTGCATACGGATGACGTTCATTAACTGTCATCTTTGTACACTCCTCATACACCTTTATTATATTATTTAAATTTGAAAAATCCAATTTAGGATCTATTCCCTGAGAGTATAAATTCATACCCATAGTTATTATATCTAAATTTCCAGTCCTCTCTCCATTTCCAAACAATGTACCTTCAACACGATCTGCCCCAGCTAAAAGTCCAAGCTCGCTAGAGGCTGTACAAGTCCCCCTATCATTATGTGTGTGTAAACTTATAATAACATTATCTCTATTTTTAATATTTTTTGAGAACCACTCAATCTGATCTGCATATACATTAGGTGTAGCCATTTCTACAGTTGAAGGCAAATTAATAATAGCCTTTTTTTCAGCTGTAGGTTCTAAAACTTCTAATACTGCTTCACACACCTCAAGTGCATAATCAAGTTCTGTTCCAGTAAAACTTTCAGGTGAATATTCAAAAGTAAAATTTGTTTCTGGATATTTTTTGCTGTATTCCTTTAGTAGTTTTGCTCCATGAACAGCGATTTCTATTATTTCTTCCTTAGACTTTTTAAAAACTACTCTTCTTTGCAATTCTGAAGTTGAATTATACACATGAACTATGGCACTTTTAGCCCCCTTCAATGCCTCAAATGTTTTCTCTATCAACTGTTCTCTTGCCTGAGTTAAAACTTGAACTGTAACATCCTTTGGAATAAGGTCTTCTTCTATGAGTGTTCGCAAAAACTTATATTCAGTTTTTGAAGCAGATGGAAATCCAATTTCAATTTCTTTAAATCCCATATTGACCAGAAGTTTAAACATTTTTAGTTTTTCTTCAACATTCATTGGTGTAGGTAGTGATTGATTACCATCTCTCAAATCAACACTACACCAAGTTGGTGCGTTTTCAATTTGTTTAGTTGGCCATTCACGTTTTTCAAGTTCAATTTTATTAAATTTTGTGTATTTTGTGTAAGACAATATAAACACCCCTTTTTATAAAAAAATAAAACCTCATCTCAATGAAGAGACGAGGTTAACCCGCGGTACCACTCTAATTAATTTTATTTCTAAAATTCGCTTTCGATGGCTTTCCATAAATATCAATGGCTATTACCATCTATCCCTATAACGTGGGAAATACGTTCTACCCTACTAATTTCAGGAGACAGCTCACAGACGAGTTCGAGATTTTGAAATTACCGAATCACAGCACCTTCGGCTCTCTGAAAATTTCATATATCTTTACTATTTCTGATCAAAGCTTTACATGATTATACAATAAACATTTCAAAATGTAAATACACAATGATAAAATATTGCCATAATTATTTGATTTTTCAGTTAAGTATTCATTAATTTACAAATATTTTTAAGTAAACGGTATCAAGACATATTTAAAGTGATATACTTATTTTGTAAAATAAATTTATACAAAGAGGCGAATTGATATGAAAAATAAATCTTTGTTTGAACCTATTAAAATAGGTAGTGTGGAAATAAAAAATAAAATATCCATGGCACCTATGGGAGCTTTCGGACTTATAGACAACGAAGGTTGTTACAATCAAAGAGCTATCGACTATTATGTTGAAAGGGCTAAAGGTGGTACAGGGCTTATTGTAACAAGCATCACTAAGGTTGAGAATGAACTTGATAAGGTTGTACCTGGTGTAATTCCAATAATCTCTATTAACCCTGGAAGGTTTTTAATGACCTCGGCAGAAATGACAGAAAGAGTTCATGCTTACGGTACAAAAATTTTTTTACAACTTACTATGGGTTTTGGAAGAAGTGGTGCCCCAGGCACACTACTAACCTCACAGCCTGTTTCAGCTTCAAATATTCCAAATTACTGGAATCCAACAGTTACCTGTAGAGAACTTACAACTTCAGAAGTAGAATGGGTAGTTACAAAATTTATTGAATCTGCTGAAATTGCACAGAAAGCAGGTTTTGATGGTGTTGAAATACATGCTGTACATGAAGGTTATTTACTTGACCAGTTCACACTTTCCATATTCAATAAAAGAACTGACAAATATGGTGGGGATTTAAGAGGAAGACTTCAATTACCAATAGAAATAGTACAAGGAATAAAGGCTAGATTGGGACAAAGTTTTCCAGTTGGCTTACGATATAGTGTTAAGAGCTGCATAAAGGATTGGAGACAAGGCGGGCTTCCAGATGAGGACTTTGTTGAAAAAGGTCGTGATTTAAAGGAAGGCATTGAGGCTGCAAAAATTCTTGAAGCTGCAGGATATGATGAATTAAATACAGATATAGGAACCTATGATGCATGGTACTGGTCACATCCACCTCTTTATCAGAAAGACGGACTCTATCTTCCATATACCAAGGAATTAAAGAAAGCTGTAAAAATCCCTGTTATAGTTGCAGGAAAACTAGGTGTACCTGATGTGGCTCAAAAAGCTCTTGATGACCAAGCTGCTGATATGATTGGACTTGGAAGACCACTTCTTTCAGATGCATACTGGCCAAAAAAAGTTCTTTCAAATCATCCTGAAAGAATTCGTCCATGCATAGGATGCCATGCAGGCTGTCTTGGCAGAGGCTTTGAAGGAAAACCTTTAAGTTGTGCAGTAAATCCAGCTGCTGGTAGAGAAAGATATTATAGAATAGAACCTGCTCCTGCATCAAAAAAAGTAATGGTTGTAGGTGGTGGCCTTGCAGGAATGGAAGCAGCAAGAATTGCCCAATTGAGAGGTCATAAGGTTACCTTATATGAAAGCACAAGTGAACTTGGAGGAGAAGTCATTCCAGGTTCGGTACCTGCTTTTAAATTAGATGATAGGAGACTACTTGACTGGTATAGAAATGAAATACAGGAATCTAAAGTTGAAGTAGTTTTAAATACAAAAGTAACAGAAGAACTTGTAAAAAACAAAAATCCGGACGTTGTCATTATTGCAACTGGTGCAAAGGAAATTATACCCACTTTACCTGGCATGGAAAAAGATAAAGTTTCATCAGCAGTTGAGATTTTAAATGGCAAAAAGAAAACTGGAGAAAATGTACTTATGGTAGGTGGTGGACTTGTTGGCTGTGAAACTGCTCTCTACCTTTCAAAACAAGGTAAAACTGTTACAATTGTTGAAGCCAAAAGTAATATATTAGATGCAGGAAAACCAATTCCACATATGAATAAAATTATGCTTCTTGATCTTCTTAAAATGCAAAATATAAAAATTATAACAAACAACTCTTTACTTGAAGTAACAGATGAAGGTGCAGTGTTAATCAGTAATAAATTTAAAAAGCAGAATGTAGCTGCTGATACTATTGTAATTTCTGTTGGATTTAAATCTGACAAAGAATTATACAATAAACTTCACAGCAAAATTACCGATTTGTATCTAATTGGTGATGCATATCAGACTGCCAACATAATGGATGCAATCTGGAGCGCTAATGAAATCGGACTTAACTGCTAATAGAAAATTGCCGTTATAATAAAAAACAATGGCTCCCTTTTTTGTTATAATTGAATCTCTATTCAAACAAAAATAACAAAAAGGGAAGTCATTGTCATCATTTAATTATTCAAAAGGATTCTCTGTTTTATAAAGCATTCCTTTTGGCTGATTAAATCCTAATTCTTTAACCTCTAGATATTTAAATAAATTGTAAATTGCTTTTCCATGGTGTCCAAATGCAACTGCACCATGATGTGGATATCTCTTCTCTATTAGCACATGACGATAAAATCTTGCCATTTCGGGAATTGCAAAAATACCAATAGATCCAAACGAACGAGTTGCAACTGGTAAAATTTCACCTTCTGCAACATATGCTGTTAGCTCTGCATCTGCATTGCTTTGTAAACGGAAGAAGGTTATATCTCCAGGAACAATATCACCTTCAAGTGTACCTCTAGTTATGTTAGGTTCTTGATTTGGCTCTAATGCCCTTGCCATAATCATTTGATTTTTCATAGTGCGAGTTGTCAATTTACATGCAGCTGTGTTACCACAATGGAATGCCATAAATGTGTCTTTTAGTGTGTAATTAAATTTGCCTTTAATTTCTGATTCATACATATCATCTGGAACTGTATTATTAATGTCCAGTAATGTTACGGCATCTTGACTTACACATGTTCCAATATATTCACTTAATGCACCATAAATATCCACTTCACATGACACAGGGATTCCCCTTGCTGTTAAACGACTGTTTACATAGCAAGGTACAAATCCAAATTGTGTTTGGAAGGATGGCCAACATTTATTTGCAAAAACAACATAATCTCTTGAACCTTTATGTGCTTCCATCCAATCTAACAATGTAATTTCATACTGGGCAAGCTTTGGTAAAATGCCTGGCATTTTATTTCCTTCAGCTAATTCCTCTTCCATACTAGCTATTACCTCTGGAATTCTTGAATCATTAGCATGCTCATTAAATGCTGCATATAAGTCAAGTTCCGAATTTTCTTCAATTTCAACGTCTAAATTATATAATTGTTTAATTGGAGCGTTACAGGCTAAAAAGTCTTGTGGACGTGGTCCAAAGGAGATAATTTTTAATTTCTTTAATCCAAGTAATGCAGTTGCAACTGGCACAAATTCTGTAATCATATTTGCAACTTCATCTGCAGTTCCAACAGGATATTCAGGAATATATGCTTTTACATTACGAAGTGCTAAATTATAACTTGCATTTAGCATTCCACAAAATGCATCTCCACGCCCATTAATTAGATTGTTTCCCTTTTCCTCCGCAGCAGCAGCAAACATTACTGGCCCATTAAACTGTTTTGCAATCAAAGTTTCTGAAGTTTCAGGTCCAAAATTCCCAATATATACCACAAGTGCATTTACACCTGCTTCTTTCACTTCTTCTAATGCCTTTTCCATATGTTTTTCATTTTCTACAGTTGTTAAACATTCATAGATGTTTCCATTAGATTTTTTATAAGCTTCCACCACAGCTTTTCTGCGATTAGCTGATAACTCCATCGGAAAACAATCTCTACTCACTGCAATAATTCCCAATTTTACTTCTGGTACATTTTTCATATTTAATTCCCCCATTTTTTTATTTTATTGAAATATTTTTTCCTTTTAAACCTATAAATGCCCCCTGTGTACCTAAATCAGTATCTTTATGCCCAATTAGCCACTTATTTTTAGCAAAAAGTAATGCATCTTCACCAGATTTTTTAATCCTATTCTCTAGAGATAGATTAGTTTCCTTTGGCAAAACGACAACACACTTAAAACCATCTTTATTTGCATTGCAAGGTGCATAATGAAGTGTTGTTGCATACACTTCTAGAATGGTACCAGCTGGCACAAAAAATGCTTCTATCTTTGACGTATCATATGTGTAATCGTCTTCAATATCCTGTTTAAAACCTATGAGTAAAATAAGATCCGTCACTGCAACATTTATTTCAGATGAACGATGATATTCAACTGCATTTAATAAATAATTATTGCCATTACAATATCCTATCTCAATTGGTAATTCACCAAATTCTCTTGTTCTTAATTCTTTAGCAATTTGTAGTTCTTCTAATTCCTCAATTGATGCCTCATAGATTACGTCACTTGGCACTGGTGTTTTTTTCATTTTTTCAATTAATTCAGAGCAATCATAATTTTGTAGAATTTGTCCATATCTTTTGAATTTATCATCCGTCACTTTTTTAATAACCATATTACCTCCACCCTTCATTTACTTTATATATAAATTACAATGTTTTGATAGTTCATAAATATTTCTATTCAATCGTTATCTATTTATTGCAATATTATAAAATGACTTTATAAACTCATTTTAACAAGTTTATCGTATTTATTCTATCCATGATAATTAATACATTTTCATAAACTTTCTAATGTATCTTTATCTGTAGTGGAAATAAATTAAATTACCTTCTCATCTAAAAAAAACAACTTTTTCATTGGTAGAAAAGCAGCACCAAATATAGATGCATTTCCTTCTAAATTAGAAAATAATACCTTGCATTCTTTTTCGTCATAGAAGTTATTTTCTTGAAATATTTTATTTTTTAAATCATCTTCTATTAAGTTTTTATAATTTGATAATTCACCTTCTATAATTATGCATTGTGGATCTAATATTAGAATTATATTTCTAATACCTTCTGCAAGAAATTCCAAATAATTATTTAATATCTCTTTCGCCCTGGAATCTATTTTTGTCATTTCTAAAAAATCTTTCAGCGTTTTATCCTTAATATTAAATGTTTTTCTATATTCATCAATTAATGCCTTTCTAGATGCATATAACTCCCAACAACCTTTTCTACCACAATTGCATTGTTTCCCATCTTTTACAATTGTCATATGTCCAAATTCTCCTGCACGTTTATTGTAGCCTCTATAAACATTGTCAGAAATTATTATGCCAGTACCAATACCTTCCGTAATAGATATAAATACTAAACTGTTTTTAATATAATTAAAATTGATAAATGCTTCTGCATAAGCTGCTGCATTAGCTTCGTTTTCTATAAATATAGGAATTTGAAAATCCTGTTCAAATTCTTTAAAGCATATATCTTTAAGCTTTAAGTTTGGAGCATTTTTTAAAAGCAGTTTTTCCTCATTAACAGTACCTGGCAATGAAAATCCAACTCCAAGTATCTTATCTCTAGGTATATTATTCGCACTAATAATGTTGTCAATTTCTTTTCTAACTTCTGCGATAATATCATTAAATTTGTTCACTTCATCAGTTATATCAAAAATTTTTTCTGCCATTATATCAAATTTTAGATTTGTTAAAATAATTCTAACCTGCTCCTTCGTAATAAGCACACCAAAAGAATACCTGGCATCCGGTAGAAATCTAACAATTACAGGTTTTCTTCCTCCAGAAGATTCAGCAACACCAATCTCATCTAAAAATCCTCGTTCAATAAGCTCTCTTACATTACTTATAACGGTTGGAATACTTATCTTAAGATTCTGAGCTATCACCTGTTTTGTAAGCTGATTTTTCCTATACAACATTTGAATTATTTTTTTTTGATTCAATTCTTTTATTGTCTCTTGGTCTATAGCTTTAAAGTTATTCATTTTATACCACCACTTAAATTTTATTAAAGTTTTTTCTTTTGATAAATTCTACTATTAAAAACATTATATAACATAAGTAACTCTCTTTTCAAATTAAGCTTATAAATCATTTATCTCTTGAAATTTTTCTTTTAAACAATCATATAGTGAGGTATAAGTATTATATATTTTATTATATTTTTCTACATTTTCTTTTATAGGTTCCACTCTATCTGTAATGTTTATCAATTGGCCACAAGCCTCATCCACAGTCTTATATAAACCACAACCTACTGATGCCAATATTGCTGCTCCATATGCTGGTCCATTTTTAGAGTTTATTACATCTACATTTAAGTTGAATATGTCTGCAAGTATTTGTCTCCAAAATCTGCTTTTAGCTCCACCTCCACTAACCCTAACTTCCTTAACTTCAACATTTAAACTTTTTAATATCTCAAGAGAATCCCTTAACCCAAAGCAAACACCTTCTAATATTGACCTTGTCATATCTCCCCTTTTATGTGTTATGTTTAATCCGATAAAGCTTCCTTTCGCATTTGGATCACTATGAGGAGTTCTTTCTCCCATAAGATAAGGCAAAAACAATAATTTATTACTACCTACTGGAGCTTTTTCAGCTTCATCAAGTAATTTTTGGAAAGCATCTCCAGCAATATCCATGTTAATATTGTCTACCCACCATTGCAAACAAGATGCTGCAGAAAGCATAACTCCCATTTGATGCCACTTCCCATTAGCATGACAAAAGGAATGTAATCTATTTTCTTTATCCACAGAAAATTTTTCATCACAAGCAAAAACTACTCCTGAAGTTCCAAGCACAACCGATAATACACCTGACTTTACTGTACCTGATCCAACTGCGCCGGCAGCTTGATCACCTGCACCAGCTACGACTAAGGTTTTAACAGATAAACCAGTTTCTTCTGCAGCTTCATTAGAAACATTGCTCACTACCTGCCAAGATTCATAAACTTTTGGTAGAGTAAGTTCATCTATCTCTAATAAATCTAACATCTTTTTTGACCATTTCCTATTTTCTACATCAAACATTAATGTACCTGATGAATCTGACACATCTGAAGAAAATTTTCCAGTAAGTTTAAAACTTATATAGTCCTTAGGAAGCATTATATGTGCTATTTTTTTATATATTTCTGGTCTATTTTCTTTAACCCATAATATTTTTGGTAATGTAAAACCCGTCAACGCTTTGTTTCCCGTATATCCTGCAAGCTTATCTTGACCAAATTCATTGTTCAAATAATCACATTGTTTTTGTGTTCTTTGATCGCACCATAAAATAGCTGGCATTAAAACTTCATCTTTTTTATCAAGTAAAACTAAACCATGCATCTGTCCACTAAAACTTATTCCATTAATGTCTTCTGCTTTTATGTTACCTCCATAAACCAATTCTTTAATTCCTTCTTTGGTACTGTTCCACCAATCTTCTGGGTTTTGCTCAGCCCATCCCACATGAGGATAACTTACATCATAATTTTTTGAAACATTTTCAATGACTTTCCCATTTTCATCCATTACAATTATCTTAACGGATGATGTACCTAAATCTATCCCCAAAAATTTCATAAATAATCCCTTCCCCCTAAATAAATATTAGCTAGTTCCATTACCATCTCTTTATAATTAATTTCTCAGAAAAACGTTTTCACTTAGAATCTACTTTTACCTACCTCCTAATTTTTTTATTAGATATATTTTATTTCCATCTATGTTATTAGTATAATTCTAAAACCAAAGTTTTTCAAGTTATTTTATAAAGTGTATTTAAAAACTTTTTTTGGAAATTTTCTTCTGATATATGCTTAATTTTTTTGCACTATTTTTTTACTTCATAGGAAAAATAAGTATTGAAAACGTTATTAATCTCCAATATAATAATTATTGTTACCATTTATATTTTTTTAGGAACTTAATTTTTACGATAAACTAAGTTTTGAGGCAGGTGGTTTTTTATAGCATTTGCATTTATGTAAACGATTATTTGATTTAAAAAAGAGGTGATACTATATAGGTTATTCAGTAAAATACATTAAGTTGTGCTACTTGAGCTGAAACTCATAATAAAGAAATCTTATCTATCACTTTGCAATGATAAAAATTCAAATCTAATTAAAATAAAAAAATGGGGATGATTTAGATGAATGTAAAAGTCAATAATTCTATAGTATATGTTTTTGGTGCACTTGGCGGACTTTTGTTTGGTTATGATACAGGGGTTATTTCCGGAGCTATTCTCTTTATTCAAAAACAAATGAATCTTGATTCATGGCAACAAGGCTGGGTTGTTAGCGCTGTACTATTAGGAGCTATTCTTGGAGCCGCAATTATTGGCCCAATGTCAGATAGGTATGGACGTAAGCGATTGATTTTGATTTCAGCCATTATTTTCTTTTTTGGTGCACTTGGTTCAGCATTTTCTCCAAAACTTGGAATATTAATTATATCACGTATCGTTCTTGGTATTGCCGTTGGTTCTTCCTCTGCTTTAATTCCAACGTATTTAGCTGAATTATCACCTGCTAAAAAACGTGGATCTATGTCAAGTTTATTTCAACTAATGGTAATGAGCGGAATTTTATTAGCTTATATCACTAACTACAGTTTTTCTAATTTATATAGCGGTTGGCGTTTGATGCTTGGCTTTGCAGCCGTTCCATCTGCAATTCTTTTCTTAGGAGCTCTTTTATTGCCAGAAAGTCCTCGATTCTTAGTTAAAACTGGACGTCACGATGAAGCACGACACATTTTAGAACAAATGAACAAACATAATGAAGGTGCCGTTAATAATGAACTTGCTCAAATTAAAAAGCAAGCGGAAATTAAAAGTGGTGGAATCAAAGAATTATTCGGTGAATCTGTTCATCCAGCACTAATTATAGGCTTAGGCTTGGCTATTTTCCAGCAAATAATGGGTTGTAATACAGTCTTATACTATGCACCAACTATTCTTACTCAAGTTGGCTTTGGTGTTCAAGCAGCTTTGCTTGCACATATTGGAATTGGTATTTTTAACGTTATTGTTACTGCTATAGCTGTTGTTATAATGGATAAAATTGATCGTAAAAAAATGTTGATTTATGGCGCTATTGGAATGGGGGCTTCCTTATTGGTTATGAGTTTTTCAATGAAGTTCTCTACTGGTTCCTCCATTGCTTCAATTATTTGCGTTATTGCTTTAACTATTTACATTGCTTTCTTTTCAGCTACTTGGGGACCTGTAATGTGGGTTATGATTGGTGAGGTATTCCCATTAAATATTCGTGGTTTAGGCAACTCATTCAGTAGTGTAATTAATTGGAGCGCTAATATGATAGTATCATTAACCTTTCCAACATTGTTAAACCATTTTGGTACTGGCAGCTTATTCATCGGTTATGGTGTGATTTGTTTTCTATCAATTTGGTTTGTTCACTATAAAGTATTTGAAACACGTAATCGTTCACTTGAGGAGATTGAAGCCACTCTTCGAAATCGTGCTGGTAAAAACGTAAAACAAGATTTGCCTATTAACGTGTAAAATCGCCTTTTATAGACAACTAATATCCAGATTACTGATAAACCCTTATGCTTTTAGTGTATAAGGGTTTAATTTTATTTCTTAATTAATCCAAGGTACATTTACATTATTTATTTTTAACCTTATAATATATAATATTACATATAAGGAGTTTTAAATGATATGAAACCTGTTAACAAGTATATAATTAGGAAGAAGAATGAAAACTCTGTTTTATCTATGATAATACAAAAAGATTTAGTTTATCGTGCTGATATAGCCAAAGCGTTAGATTTGAACAAGGCAACAATATCAGCTATAGTCCAAACTTTATTAGAAAGAAAACTAGTCTATGAAGAAGGAATAGGCGAAAGTAACGGTGGTCGAAAACCAATCATGTTAAAATTTCGCCAAGATGCAGGACTTTCCGTAGGAATCGACATAAGAGTTGATTATATTTCCTCAGTATTAACAAATTTAAATGGCACAATTGTAGATCATTACAATATAAAAGTAGATAGCATAACTAAAGAAAACATTTTATATTATATTAATAGAACCATACAATATTTTTGTTCTTCTATGCCCCCTACCTACTATGGTATTATAGGCGTTGGTATAGGTATTCATGGTACTGTTGAAAATAATAATATTAATTTCACACCTTATTATGATCTTAAAGACTTCCCCTTGGCTGATAAATTATCTAAAGAATTTAATATGCCAGTTTTCATTGAAAATGAAGCAAGCCTATCTGCAATTGCTGAGAAAAATACAAATGTCAGCATAGATAATATTATTTGTATTAATGTTCATTCAGGCGTAGGTGCTGGACTCATTTTAGACGGAAAATTATTCCACGGATTTAATGGTTCCAGTGGTGAAGTAGGTCATACAATAGTATTAAAAGGTGGAAGGCCATGCCCTTGTGGTAATCAAGGCTGCCTAGAACAATATGCTTCCGAATTAACCATTTTAAATATGTATAGACAAAAAAAAGGTGGAAATGCCCTAGATTTTAACCAGTTTAAGAATAATATTTTATTAGGAGAGAAAACAGCTATAGAAATGCTTGATGAGTTTATTAGCTATATATCAATAGCCATCAATAACTTAAATAACACCTTCAATCCAGAAAAGATTATTATTAATAGCAGATTCACTAATGAAATAGATGGTACTATAGAAAAAATTAAAAATTGTCTTCATTCTAAAATTAATAATAAGGTTGTAATTACCAAATCAAATTTAAATGGTAATTCTACAGCTATTGGCGCAAGTTTCCTATCAAGTGAAAAATTTTTAATGGAAAGATAGACTCGGAAATAATCCATGCTGGAAGACAAATTGGAACTTGCATTGGGATGGCGGTACTTGTTGCCTTTGATAATACCTTTAAAATATCCTATATTATTTTCAATATGATTTTAAACATTCTCAAGACTGGCATTTATGAAATTTCGAGAAAAACATGCTAGTATTGATGACATCATTAATACTACTCCACAACATATATAGAAGTTTTTTGTTCCAAAATACTCCATTAACACTCCTATTGTTGCCATAGATATTGGTACGGCACTTAAAACTATTAAATTAAAAACGCTAAACACTCTTCCTCTAATTTCATCTTTTACATATAATCTAAAATATGCAAACATGGGTGCTGTAAAGGCATCAGATAACCCAAATAATAGATATAAAAACATTACAATTATAAGCTTTGAATTTAATCCAACTAAAATCAATGACACCCCTGAAAATATGATTCCAAATATGAACATGTATCCAACTTTCTTTACTTTTATTGAGCCTATAAATGATATTCCCAGTAACATGCCCACAGATAAAACAGCTTCAAGATATCCATATCCTTTAGGCCCTGCCTTTAATACTCTTTCAGAAAATACAGGAGTTAACGTTGTGACTATACTATAAGATATATTAGAAATAACTAATAGAATAATGAATGTTTTTATAAATTTATCTTTTAAAGTAAAATTTATGCCCATTTTAGAATCGCTGACAATTTTACTTATGCTTATTTTGTTATCAACATCTTCAAATTTATTATTCTTTACAATATATTTAATTAAATATAACATTAAAGCAGAAAATAAAAATGAAGAGCCATCAAACATGAAAAGTGGATAAACACCTATTGTAGCAATAATTATTCCCGCAATTGCATTCCCAATAATCTTACACAGTTGATCTATCCCACTACTTACAGCATTAGCACTTACCAATAAATCTTTTTGCACAATGTTAGGTATAAAAGCTTGGCTAGCAGGTCCAAAAAATACGCTGGCACTTGCTAATAAAAACGTCAATATAATTACTAAATAAATTGAAAAAATTTTTAATTCTATCATTATGCAAAATATAAATAACACTACTCCCCTAACAATATCACAAATTATCATTATCTTACGTCTATCAAATTGATCAACTATTGAACCAGCTATTAGTCCTAATGCAAATTGAGGTAAATATGTAAAGAATAATACTACTCCCATCAGTTTTGGTGATTTTGTCCTGTCTAGTATTAGCCATAGTAATCCAATCATAAAGACTGTATCTCCACTTTTGCTAATCAGCTGACCTAGCATATATTTATTAAAATCTTTACATTAATTTACAAATCACGCACAAAAAGGAGGTGACTATAGTCCCTCCTTATGCTTTTGTGATATTTTCCATCACTTAGGATAATCAATAGAATTTATATAACTCTGAGTTGTTTTGGTGCGGATAACAGGATTCGAACCTGCACGGCTAAGCCACTAATACCTGAAACTAGCGCGTCTGCCAATTCCGCCATACCCGCATAAATAATTCTTATATATTATATCATAAGTTTCAGACAAAGTTATATATCTTTGTCTGAAACTTAAACCTCTATATACTAATTTGATGGTGGATAAACATCATTTGCTATTAAATCATTTGCTGTCATTTGTCCATTTTGGTAAGTTTGAAGGTAAACTTTTACCTTTTTACCGCTAGGATCAACATTATTAACTACCTTGTAGGTTTTGATTAGTAAACTCTTGTCTGAATATATATTAAAAGTTTCTGTACCATTGGCTGAACTTCCTTCAATATATATTGGATAGCTTAAAGTATTTTTAAATTGATAATCTAGATTTCCATAATCAACTGTAGCATCAAATCCAAGTGGCACATAAACTGATGGAATTGTATGATGCATTCTTACCGTTGCCTTAATTCCAGCCAGCAACACTGAATTGTATAGAGTTGTAGATACCTGGCAAATTCCACCGCCTAATCCCATAGCTGTTTTTGTTCCTATATCTACTGGTGCTGCCTGATATCCTTTTGCCGCCGTTCTTTCACCTACAACACCATTAAAACTAAATGTTTCTCCTGGCATAAGTACTAGTCCATTAATTGCATTGGTAGCAAGTGTAATGTTAGTTGCTCTTTGAGGACTTGATATAGGTCCATAACTAGTACTGAAAGTTGACACTAAAGTATTTATTCCTGCAAGTTTTTCTTTTGTTCTATTAGCCTTTATAACTTCTATATTGGCTTGAACATTAGAATCTTGACCTAAATCACCATTTATTGATGCTATTATATTTTTCTTCAGTTCATCATCTTTTAATTTATATCCATCTACATCTGGTGTTATACTAAAACCTCCACCACTTTTTGTAACAGATCCATTTTTAGGATCCTTGTTTACATCTTTTTTTATATTACTAATTAAGTCATCAATAGGTTTCACATTGTAATTAAATGATAATTGAATTGATTTTAATACTGGTGTTTTTATAAGTTTATATTTATCAATCACACTCTTATCTCTTCCGTAATTAAAAGCATCTGTAACTGCTTTATCAATATCATATTTTGCTTCAATTTGGGAATAATTAATTGTGTAAGTTTTATCATTAACTTTAATGTTTATCTTTTTATTACCAATTGGTGTTTGATATTTATCCGATAAAAGTTTTTTAGCTTCATCTACTGTTTTTCCCGATACATCTTCGCCATTTATTTTTACAGTAGGATAAATGTAATTATCAAAACTTTTTACTTTTGAATAAATTTTGTATGTTGGAATAGAAATTCCTGCTATAATAACTATAAAACTTATGATTCCTATAATAAGTACATTTTTCTTCATAAGTACCCCCCTCTCACTTTTTTCTTTATTATTATACTACAAAAGTCCTTATGATAATACTTATATAATCTTAATAAAATATAAAGTTTTTAAAAACTGATTTATATGATAAAATTATCCTAATTATATATTTTATATTTAAACACAACATATAGGAGGAAAAAAATGTATAACTTAGACAAACTAAAATATTATTTAAAAAATATCCTTACAATTCCAAGTCCAACTGGTTTTACTGATAATTTAATGGACTATATTAAAGAAGAGCTTCATCTTTTGGATATATATTACTATTCAACAAACAAAGGTAATGTAGTTGCAACTTTTGAAGGTGAAAATAAAGATAAAGTTAGAACCTTTTCCTGTCATATAGACACCTTAGGTGCAATGGTTAAGGAAATAAAATCTGATGGTCGCCTTGCACTTACACCAATTGGTGGTTTTATGATGAATTCAATTGAAGGTGAAAATTGTACTATTGAAACCCTTGATGGCAAAAGCTATACTGGAACTATTCAAACTATAAAACCATCTGTTCACATTCATAGTGATGCAAAAGATTTAAAAAGGGAACCTTCAAATATGGAAGTTGTTCTTGATGAAAAAGTTACTTCAAAGGAAGACGTTCTAAATCTTTCTATAGAAGTCGGCGACTTTATAACCTTTGATTCAAGAACTACTTTCACGGATAGTGGTTATGTAAAAAGTAGACATCTTGATGATAAGGCAAGTACCGCTATTTTCTTATATACATTAAAATATATTAAAGAAAACAATATTAAATTACCATATACCACAAATTTTTTATTTAGTACTTACGAAGAAGTTGGCCATGGTGCTTCCTCAATTCCTAATAATACTACTGAATTTATAGCTGTAGACATGGGGGCACCAGGTACTGGACAAAATTCTTCTGAATACAGTGTTTGTATATGTGCTAAAGACTCCTCTGGTCCTTATGATCTACACCTTAGGAAAAGACTTGTAGACCTATGCAAAGAAGAAAATATTTCATATAAGGTGGATGTTTATCCTAATTACAGTTCTGATGCTTCAGCTGCTTTAAAAGCTGGTTTTGATATACGTACAGCTTTAATAGGAACAGGAGTTTTTGCCTCACATGGATATGAAAGAACTCATATGGATGGTATAACTTCTACATTAGACTTAATTTTGAAATATTGCGTAGTTAAGTAATAATAAAATTACGAGGTTGGAGGACTTTTTATGATTAGAAGCTTGCCCAAAGTTCATTCTCAAATAGTTGAAAATTTAGAAATACTGCTCGGCTCTTTTTTAACAGCTTTGGGTTTTAACGTTTTTCTTAATCCAAATGATATTGCTTCTGGAGGAGTGGCTGGTATTTCAGTTATTATCAAACATGTATTTGGAGTTCAACCTGCTATTACCCAATTTGCCTTAAATATACCACTTTTTTTTCTAGGTTTAATTATACTTGGTAAACTGTATGGTCTTAGAACAGTTGTTGGTTCTTTCTTTTTACCATTTTTTATTTTCCTAACAAAAAATATACCTGCTATTACATTAAATCCACTTCTAGCCTCCATATATGGGGGCTTAGTGGTTGGTATAGGCCTTGGATTAGTATTTAAAGGAAATGCATCCACAGGTGGTCTATCAATAATTGCTAGCATAGTGAATAAGTATACTGGGTTTAGTATGGGCAAATGTCAAATGCTAACCGATGCATGTGTTGTAATATCTGCTTCAATAGTTTTTAGCCCTGATAAGGTTCTATATGCCCTTATTTCAATTTTTTTAACAAGCAAAGCAATAGACTTAATACAGCTTGGTTTTACAAGTTCTAAAGTTGCCTTTGTAGTTTCAGATAAATCAGATGAAATAAGTAAGATTATCTTAAAAAATTTAAATAGAGGTCTAACTAAGTTATCAGGTCTAGGTGGTTATACTGAAGAAAGCCGTACTGTTTTGATGGTAGTTATGGAGCAATCAGAAATTACAAGGTTTAAGAATATGGTTGAAGCAATAGATCCATCTGCGTTTATTATAATTAGTAATACCCATGAGGTTCTTGGTAGAGGCTTCAATCTTCACAAGGAATCATAATATGTTTTATACTATAAAGAAATTGCGAAGCATAGGTGAAAAACCCTTCACCAATACTTCGCAATTTCTCACTATTATGACTGAATACAATTCAAAGATTACAAAATATATTCTACTTTCTTGACTCCCATTTTTTCTGCCGTTTTCCCGAGCTTCTTTACTTCTTCCTGAGTTGGTATGTTTCCATTTATTATTTCTTTTTGTTCTTCTCTAAGTCCAATGCTATGAACTCTTATAAGTTTATATATAACATCCGGATAATCCTTTAAAATATTAGAAACAGTTTTAACTGTATTTTCTAAATCCATATATTTTTTTATAAGAACTGTTCTGACCTCATAAATTTTATCCAAATCTAAAAGATACTTTAAATTTTCCAAATTGTTTTCTAAATTTACACCACATAGTTCTTTAATTTTATCCACTGCTTTTATATCTACCATAAACTTATCTGTTACATCTATAAGTTCACCTATGGAATCTATATTAAAAAATCCATTTGTATCTACAAAACATGTAAGCCCAAGTTTTTTTACCTCTTTAAACAATTCTGTTACAAAAGGTGCTCTTAAAGTCGCCTCTCCACCTGAAACCGTAATTCCACGTACAAAGGATTTATATTCATCAATAATCTTTACCAGTTCTTTAACTGTATATTCCTTTGTCCTTGGAGATGAACTGTAAGGACAAACTTTTATACAAGTATCACATTCCGAGCATTTTTCTTCATTATACACAACTTTATTTTCTACAAAACTTATAGCACCTTTGGGACATTTACCTATACATATTTTACAATTCCTACATTCATTTATTGTTTCATGATTGTGACAATAAATACAACTTACATTACATTTTTGAAAAAATATGGACAGCCTGTTGCCAGGTCCATCCACATTAGAAAAAGGTATTATTTTGTTTACAATAGCCTTATTTTCCATCTTTTCTTACTCTTCTTTCAAATACATGAGCATTATTATTTGTACCAAAGCCCATTATTTCCGTATCTCTAAGTACAGGTTCACCATTTTGTACCTTCATAACATCACTCTTTTTAACCAAATATCCAGTTACCCTTACAAGATCAGTATTGTGAAGATAAGTTGTTATATATCTTGCACCTTCTTCAAAGGCACCTTCAATAATATCTAGTACTGCATCTACATGATTTAAATAAGTTTGATCTAAAGCAAATAAATCACCTGTACCTGACGTAAAGTATTTGTGGAAAGGTGCAGCTTGTTTAAGGTGCTTTGGCAAAATTGGCTCCTCACCAACTCTTATTCTATGTGCTGGTGTGTTATCCTTATCTTCTTCACTAAGGTCTGCACCAACTTGTGCATGCATAAGGTATCTATTATTTGTTCTTTCACAATATACTGCTTCGTGAGTATTTGCTATATTATCAACAAGTTCTAATATGCTGTGACCAATTTCGTCACCTCTTTTTGAAGTTCCAAACTTTTCATCAAGTCCCTCAAGTTTTAAAACATAATTGACTGCATCTGCAAGTCCTACAATTCCAAACATTGCAGAGAAATTTTCTCTTTTAATAAAACCTTCCTTAACAAGAAAAGAAGATTCAAAAAAATTTGATTTTTCAACAATAAACCGTACCCTCTTGTCTATCATTGTTGCCATTGCCTTTGTAACTTTAGGCAATCTATCATTTATAAGTTCATCAAAGGACTTTACCCCCTTAACTATAGTTCCAAGTCTAAGTCTTGGAAGGGTATAAGCTCCACCAGCAAGTGGAAGCGCATTATAACAACTTACTATTCTGTGATCTCCAACATCTTGGTTATACATTTTGTTATTACTAAATGAAGGTTTTGATACTTTTAAGCATGCTTCTGCTGCTTTTAGTGCAAAATCTTTTGGTGTTATATCTTTATCATATCTTATTGTCATATTTGGAGTTGGATTTTGTAGTTCAACTACAGCCTTCAATATAAGCTCTCCAGCCCTTGTTTTTTCTGGACCAATATCTGCATGACAAAAAGAATCTACTATTGTTTTATCAATATGATTTAAAAATCTTTTTATTTTTATATAGTCCTTCTCATCATCTGTTATAAATGGCTCCATAAGTTTATCCAAATCTCCTATAAAAACAGGAAAAGATGTTATTGATGGAACATGACTATATAAAATAAGTAAACTATCAAGAAGTTCATCTAAATCTTTTGGTGGTTCTATACTTAAGAATTTACATCCATTTATTAAAAGTACATTGTAATCTGGAACAATATATCTTGGTCTATATATTGCATAACCCTCATTTAAATCACATATCATATTATTTTCAATATACATCATTTCTTCATCTGTATATCCTAAAACTTCTTTTGGGTCAACAAGTCTTTCTGCTACATTTGCTAAATTAAAAAGTTTTTGCTGATACGTACTACTTTTACTTGTAACTACATCAAGAATATCATTAACTTGCGATCTCATAAAAACACTCCTCTTAACACTAATTATTAAATCTTATTAAAGTATAATTTAAAGGTAGTCCCTATGTCAACTTGACTCTCCACGGTAATTTTTGCAGAATGAAGTTTTAATATATTCTTAACAACAGTAAGCCCCACGCCATTTCCTTTAATCTTTTCCCTACTTTTATCACCTCTATAAAACCTTTCAAAAATATATGGTATATCTTCTTTTTTTATACCTATTCCATCATCTTCTACTACGACCAAAATTTTATTTTTATAATTTTTCATACTAATCCATACATTTCCATTTTCTTTTGTAAACTTTATAGAATTTGATATAATATTTATGAACACCTGTTTCAATTTATCTTTGTCGCCTAACACCATAAACTCTTTATTTTTTATATAATCAATTTTTAATTTTATGGATTTATTACTAAAATCTATATAATATTCTTTGCAAACTGAATTAATTACATCTGAAAGTGAAACCTTTTCTAATTTTAAATTTACTTTTTCTTGTTCGAATTCTTTTAAGGAGTTTAGATTGTTTAGTAACTTGCCAAATCTTATCACCTCTTCATTTATGTAGTTTAATCTCTCTTCATTTACAGGAAATACACCATCAAGCATTGCCTCCAAATTATTTTGAAGTATATTTAAAGGCGTCCTTATTTCATGAGATATATCCGATACAAGCCTTCTTCTTATTCCATCTTGATTTTCTAATTTTTTTCTCAATATTTCTATGCTTTTCATAAGTTTACTAAGTTCACTTATACTGCTGCTTTCTAGGAGCTCTGTATTATAATCTCCATTTGATAAATTAACAGATGCTTCTGAAGCTAATTTTATTGGTTTTGTAAACTGTCTAGTTGTTATAAGACTTAATATTATGGTTATAACTACTGCTAAAAGTACGCTTAAAAATATACTTTTGTTTATTGACATTTTAAAATTAATATCGGATTGTGACAATAATAGCGGTGAATATTGACCAATGATAACATACCCAACTGTCTTATTATCTACATTTATTTTAAAAGTATTTGATTTGTATACACCTTTTTTTTCACTATCATTATTTGTTAAATCTTTTGGATCCATAGCCCATAAAATTTTTTTATTATTATCTGAAAGGGTTATACAGTAATCTCCCATATGAGCCTCGTGAATTAATTCCTTACCAGAGTCTTGTGTCCATTTTTTATCCTTTAAATATATATCTTTAAAATATGCTACTATTTTATTATTTCTTTCATTTTGATTGTTTATAATATATTTGTTAAAAGTATTATTAATAGCTATATTCACAAAAAATGTAGATATAGTTATGGAAATAACTGTACAAAATATCATTATAATACCAAGACGTTTTCTTATACTATGCAAGATTTCATCCTCCTTATTTCTCTTAAACTGTTATAATGTATATATAAATTTAAATTGCCGATTGGAGTTGTGTTCTATGAAGTCTAAAAAACTGAAAGGTTCTTTTAGTATCATTCCTATAATAATACTTATACTCATTATGTTATTGTATGTATCATTAAGTTTTTATATAGGTAAGGAAAATTTTATAACTTTTTCTTCTTTAAATCCTAATATAAATGTAACATTATATTGGATATTATTTTGGATTGTAGCATTTTCATACATAATAGGCCTACTATTAAGTACATTTTTTAAAGGTAAAATTTCAAATGTATTTTTAAATATAGGTTTTTTTTGGATTGGATTATTTTATTATTTTTTACTTGTAACCTTTATACTGGACATAATAAAACTTTTTATTTTTAATTTTAATCTTATAAGTAAAAATTCAGCTTTTTATAATATGATTAACCATTATAACAGTTTAATATCATTAATAATAGTATGTTTTATTATAATATATGGCGCTTATGTTGGAACAAAACGTGTAGTAACAACTTATAAAATAACTATTGATAAAAAAACTTCTGAACTTAGCAATCTAAATATAGCCATGGTTTCAGATATACATCTTGGTACTGGTTTTGGTAAAAGATCTTTAGAAAAAATGGTTATTAATATAAATCTTATAAAGCCAGACATTATATTTATATGTGGCGACCTGATTGATGAAAATACTCCCGAAACTTTAAAAAAAGAAATATCTGGAGTACTAAAAAATTTAGATTCAAAATATGGAACTTTTGCAGTTCTTGGCAATCATGAATATGGTGCTGGAAATGTTGAAGATACGATTAAAAATTTAAGTTTGGGAAATGTTACTTTATTAAAAGATGAGTTTTTAAAAATAGATAACGGCTTTTATCTGATTGGACGCGATGATTTTAGTAGTGAAAAAAAATCATTAGAGGCTAGAAATGATATTTCTTCAATTTTAAATAACTGCGATACAAACTTACCAATAATAGTTCTAGATCATCAGCCTGTAAGAATTGATGATAAAGAAAAAGAAAAAATTGACCTTCAGCTTTCCGGGCATACTCATCATGGTCAATTTTTTCCAAATAATCTTATTACCAAGATTATCTTTGATAATTCTTACGGTTATTTAAGAGATAAAAATTATCAATTAATTGTTTCTTCTGGATACGGAACCTGGGGACCACTAATACGTGTGGCAACCAAATGTGAAATTGTAAATATAAAGGTTAATTTCAATTAAGTTTAATCTTCGTCAACAAATTTATATCCTAACTTTGTTACTGTTATTATATATTGAGGATTTTTACTATCTTCCTCAATTTTTTTTCTTATATTTTTTATATGAACATCCACTGTCCTATCTGATCCATCAAAATCAATACCAAACACCTTTTCAATAATTTGTTCTCTGCTAAGAACTTTATCCTTATTTAATACAAGAACATATAAAATATCAAATTCGTTTGGTGTTAATGATATAACTTCACCATTCACTCTTATTGTTCTTTTGTCATTATCTACTTCTAATTTTCCATTATTAAACATCAAGCAACTATTGTTACAAAATCTCCTAAAAAGTGCATTAACTCTTGCAGTAAGTTCTCTTGGGCTAAATGGTTTAGTTAAATATTCATCTGCCCCAATATTAAGTCCTTCAATTTTATCATTTAGACCTGCTTTAGCAGTTAACATAAATATGTGTACGTCTGAAATCCTTCTTAATACCTTGCACACTTCTTCCCCATCAATATCTGGAAGCATTAAATCCAATATGACAAGTTTAAATTCAATTTTATTAAATAAATCTATTCCTTCTAAACCTTTATCTGTAATATATACACAATACCCATCTCTTTCAAGATAAGCCTTTATAACCTCTGAAACCTTTCTTTCATCCTCTATAATTAATATATTGTTCATAATAACATCACCTTACAATACATATACCACGTATTGTTCAAAAATAAAAGTGGTAATTTTATGTTATGTCTTTATAATAATCGCAGAAGTTACTAATAGGACAAATATTGCACTCTGGTTTTCTTGCTTTGCATATTTTTCTTCCATGCCATATTATAAAATGATGGGCTTTACTCCACATTTTTTTAGGAACAACCTCCATAAGTTCTTCTTCAACTTTTAGTGGCGTATCCCCTTTAGCAAGTCCTATCCTTTTTGAGACCCTAAAGACATGAGTATCTACGGCTATTGCTGGTATATTATATGCATTTGACATAACCACATTTGCTGTCTTTCTTCCTACCCCTGGAAGTTTTGTTAAGTCATCCATGTTACTAGGTACTTGTGAATTGAATTCAAATAGAAGTTTTCTAGAGGTCTCTAAAATATTTTTTGCTTTATTTCTATAAAAACCACATGTTTTTATTTTTTCTTGAAGTTCTACTTCAGTTAATTCAACCATTTTAAGCGGTGTGTTATATTCTTTAAATAACTTCTCTGTAACCATATTTACTCTTACATCTGTACATTGTGCAGATAGTATTGTTGCAACTAAAAGTTCGTAAGGTGTTCTAAAATTAAGCGCACACTCTGCATCACTGTACACGTCATTTAAAACTTTTAAAACATTCTGAATATCCTTTTTTCTCATCCATATCACCAACTTTTATTTATATACGCCTCTATACTCCTCTGGTAAAAGCTCTGCTATTTTTTTCATTGCTTCATCAGTAGCTCTTTCCTCATATTCTTTTCTGTCTTCTTCCCTATTTCTCTTAGCTATTTCAAATGGCTTCCCTATATTTAAGTACACATCTGCATGATGAAAGGTTTCACCACTCATGTTGCCATCCTCACCTATAGGTAAAAGTTTTTCAGTGCCATACATACCAATCGGCACAAGTTTAGCCTTACTCATTTTAGCAAAAAGACTAAGTCCAGGTTTTGCTTTAATTAAAGATTTTTTTCTACTCCTTGTACCTTCCGGAAATATAAGTATATTCTCACCACTTTTAAGTAAATTTATAATTCTAGAGATTCCAGCTTTATCAGCAGAATTGGGTACTATTGGTGTATTTTTCATAGTTATCATACCCAAATGTGTAACTGGATCTGCATTTAGTTTTACACCAGCAACGAAGGTAGGTTCCCACTGCTTTAAAGCTCTGCATAAAACAAGAGAATCTGAATTACTTAAATGATTGCATATAAAAATAACAGCTCCATCTTTATTTTTTAGATTTTCAGCTCCAGTTAGATGAACCTTTGCATATTTATTAATTAAATGATTTAAAAACCATTTTCCGAAAATTTTAATAACTCCCTCAGGACAACATTCTAGAATCCTTGAAAGCTTTGGAGAAAGTATCAAGTAAATCACGCCTTTCAAAATATATAAATTGCTTAAAAACCCCATACATCTATTTATTATAATTTATTATATTTTAAAAGTCTATGATAATACTCCTTTACATATGTTGAATTAATATGAAATTCTTCCTTATTAATGTATTTATCACTCATAAATGCATTAATAAGTGCATTTCTTTGAAGAGTGTTTTTACCACGCCACCCTGAAGAGGTCAAACTATATTTTTCTTTGAAAACAGCTTTGTCTAAATTTAGAAGTTCATCTAAATCTAATTTATCCATAAATTCAAAAGGCTTAAATTCCTCCAAATTTGAAAACTCACTTTCTTCATTAAATGGACAAACCTTTTGGCATGTATCACAGCCAAACATTCTTCCATTAAACTTTTCAAACCATTGATCCTCAATATTCTTTTTTTGAGTAATATATGATAAACATATATTAGGATTGCATTTAGTTTTAGAAATACATTTAGTTGGGCATGCATTTAAACATTTTTCACATTTTCCACATTTTGTTTTAACTACATTATCCGGCTGCAAATCTAAATCAGTTATAATTTCTCCTAAAAACACATAAGATCCATATCTTTTATTTATTAACATATTGTTTTTTCCAATAAATCCAATTCCACTCTTCACTGCTATATATCTTTCAGGTAATGCATTACTATCAACAAAATATTTGGAGTCTCCTCCTAATGCATTTACGAACTTACAAACTTCATTTAAATATTTTCCTATTACTTTATGATAGTCCTTACCTTTAGTATATGTTGAAAAATATATTTCTTCCTTATTTGGTTTATGAAACAAATAAGGAAAAGCAACAGAAATAATTGTTTTTCCTTCTTCCATATACAATTTGGGATTTATTCTTTTTTCAATATTATCTTCTTCAAATTCGTTTTGGAGTCCAGACTCTTTCCTTTTCCTAAGAAATGGGTCAAGCTCATGAAAAACTTGTAAACTGCAAAATCCAACTTCCAAAAGTCCTAACCCATTGCAAAACTCTATTATTTGATTCTTTTTATTCATTTTCTAAAATCCACCATATCTATTACATTTTCTTCCTTACTATTTTTAACAACTTTTGCTGGTATCCCAACCGCGGTTGAATTGTCTGGAATATCTTTTAAAACTACCGCATTTGCCCCAACCTTAACATTATTGCCAATTTTAACTGGGCCTAATACTTTTGCTCCACTTCCAATCATAACATTATTGCCAACTGTTGGATGTCTCTTTCCTTGATGTTTACCTGTACCACCCAAGGTTACTCCATGATAAATTGTTACGTCATCTCCAACTTCAGCAGTTTCTCCGATTACAACTCCCATTCCATGGTCTATAAACAATCCTTTTCCTATTTTAGCACCAGGATGAATCTCTATCCCTGTAAAAAACCTTCCTAATTGTGAAATAAGTCTTGAAATAAAAAACATTTTTGCATTATAAAATGGATGAGCAATTCTATGCCATAATATTGCATGTACGCTTGGATATAATAAAAACACTTCCAACCTATTTCTTGCTGCTGGATCATTTTCAATTATTCTATCTAAATCATAAAACAAATTTTTAAACATACCTTCACCTCAAAATTCTCAATATTTAGGTACATACTTAAATGTGCCTAATAACCTCAAAAAATAAAAAATCCCCGTCCCTATAGAGACGAAGCCAATAAACCCAATTATCCACTCTAACAATAAGTCAGCTACAAACACATAAATGTTCAGCCGCTATAACGGGCTCTCCCGGTATCCTTTACTGTAATTCAAAGATACTACTCCAAAGGGCACTTCTCATAAATTTCCTTTAAGAATCTTTTCAGCTTCCGATTCTCTCTCTTAAAATTCCATTTAGGATACTTTCCTTTTTCAACGTATTTCCAAGTAATTTACTCTGCATTCCTAATATCATTATATTCTATATATTTTTTTTGTCAACTGACTTTTTAAATCTTAAACATTCGATATATTATTGCCGTTAAAATTTTTATTTTGTTATTGTGAAATAGTCTATAATAAAGTAAACTGTTAATTCAACACAACAAAATTATTTAAAGAAAAGGTGAATTTTTATGAATTTTAAAGAGCTAGGTATTAGTGAAGATATAATAAATGTGTTAGAAAACTCAGGTATTGCAGCGCCTACAAAAATTCAAGAAGAAAGTATTATTCCGATAAAAGCCGGTAGGGATGTTATATCTGAAGCACAAACCGGAACTGGAAAAACACTTGCATTTTTGCTTCCTATTTTTGAGAACTTATCGCCTAATATTGATTCAGTTCAGGCGTTAATTGTAACTCCAACACGCGAATTAGCCCTTCAAATAACTGAACAAGCAATGAAACTTAAGGAAGCTAAAGATATAAACATTTTAGCCACATATGGTGGTAAAGATATTGGTGCACAACTTAAAAAACTCAAAAGAAACATTCAATTAATTATTGCAACTCCTGGTAGGCTTTTAGATCATATTGCTAGAAAAACAATAGATCTTACCAAATTAAAAACTTTGGTTTTAGATGAAGCAGATCAAATGTTGCTTATGGGTTTTAAAAATGATGTTGAGTCCATTATAAAAGAAACTTCAAAAAAACATCAGACACTTTGTTTCTCTGCAACTATGAATTCTGATGTAAAAAAATTAGCTTACAGATATATGAGTGACCCTTTAACTATTACTGTGAAAAAAGAAGAAGTTACACTTGATAACATTAAACAATATGTTATAGAAACTACTGACAGAAAAAAAGAGGATGCATTATGTACTATTTTGGACCAAGATAATCCGTTTATGAGCATAATTTTTTGTAGAACTAAAAGAAGGGTTGATAACCTTGAACTTTCACTTCACAGGCGTGGATATAATTGTGAAAAACTTCATAGTGACATAGCTCAATCAAAACGTGAACGCGTTATGAAATCTTTTAGAGCTGCAGACATTCAATATTTAATAGCTACAGATGTTGCAGCTAGGGGACTTGACGTAAGTGGTGTCACTCACGTGTACAATTATGATATTCCAGAAAACGTGGAGTCATATATACATCGTATTGGCCGAACTGGTCGTGCTGGCGAGGCTGGATATACATGTTTATTTATAGATCCAAAGGATGAGAGAACCCTTAATGAAATAGAAAAGGCCATTAAATTTAAAATACCAAGAAGAGAATGCCCTATTAAATAGTTAGTTTTATTTAATAAGAAGATATTGCAAAGTATAGTGGAGAGGGTGAAGGGTTTTCCGTGGGAAAAGGCTATGGATGCTTTTTCTCCGCTGTGCTACGAAAAATCTTTGAACTTAAATTCATTATTTTTCTGACGTAGGAGGAAAAATTTCCTTATCCTTTACTGATTTATCAGTAAACTCTTCACCTTTTATCCGAGCCTTTGCAAGGATAAAACCCTTCACCATTACTTTGCAATCTCTTTATATTATGAACAAACTTAATTTATCCTATCTGCAAAATCTATGTTTACCAATTATCTTAATAAGTGGTCTTGACCATATCCATGCATTTGTTGTTTTTGCAGGATTAAAATAATAGAAGGCTCCTCCAGATGGATCCCATCCATTAAGCGCATCTCTAGCTGCATTTATAGAATTCTGCTCAATTTTAGCATTAATTTGCCCATCTACAGTAGCAGTAAAGGCACCTGGAGCATATATTACTCCTGCTATAGTTGATGGAAATCTTGGATCCCTCGTTCTGTTTATTACGACTGAACCTACTGCAACCTGCCCTTCATAAGGCTCTCCCCTTGCTTCTCCATTAATAAGTCTTGCTAAAAGCATAAGTTCTTGGCTGTTTCCTGAGTATTTACTTGTACTTGCTGGTGCCTGATTTATACCTAATGCTGCTAGTGTTGAATCACCTGCGATTCCGTCTGATTTTAATCCATTTTTTCCTTGAAAAGCCTTAACTGCAAGATAAGTATTATATCCAAACTTTCCATCTACATTACCTTTATAATATCCCCAATTTTTTAATTTAGTTTGTATTTGAGTAACAATAGCTCCACTAGCTCCATATTTATAACTAGCTGCATCTCTACATTCATTGTTAAAAGGAAAAACTATGGATGTTACTGAATATGATACCAATATTACAACTATACAAACAAACATATATTTTTTCTTTTTTATCGTAAGCATGTTCAATTTACCTCCTATCAAAAACTTAATTTACTTTATTTTTCTCCAAATAAACAATAACTATTCTCTTAAGCATATTAAAATTTAGAACTCTGTTTATATTTATGGCGTATTATGTTAAGATTATCTAATGGTTTAACAACTAATTTTAATTAGGAGATTCAATACAATGAAAGATAAGAACATTTTTTTACCTATAAGTAAAAAGGATTTAGAAGAAAGAGGAATAGATCAACTTGATTTTATAATAATTACAGGTGATGCTTATGTAGATCACCCATCTTTTGGTACTGCTATAATTGGTAGAACGCTTGAAAGTGAAGGTTTTTCAGTTGGCATAATTCCTCAACCAAATTGGCATAATTCAGATGATTTCAAAGCTTTAGGAAAACCTAAATATGCGTTTTTTATAAATTCAGGAAATATAGATTCTATGGTTAATCACTATACAGCTGCAAAGAAAAAAAGGCATGATGATTTTTATTCACCAGGTGGGGAAGGTGGTCACAGACCAGATAGAGCTGTTATTGTTTATTGCAATAGGGCAAAAGAAGCTTATAAAGATGTTCCTATAATTATAGGCGGTATAGAAGCTAGTCTTAGACGTTTTGCTCATTACGATTATTGGGAAGACAAAGTTAGAAGAAGTATACTTATTGACTCTAAAGCTGATCTTTTATCCTATGGAATGGGAGAAAAAACTACAGTTCAAATTGCAAACTTATTTAAATATGGTATGAATATAAAATCTATGAATGATATTCTTGGTACAACTTATGTAACTTCAGATATAAGTTCTTTAAAAGACTATGTTGAAGTACCATCTTTTGAAGAGGTTTTAGAGGATAAAAAAGCATATGCAAATGCGTATAAACTTCAATCTATGGAGCAAGATGCTTTTAGAGGCAAAACATTAATACAAAAACATGGAGATAGATATGTTGTACAAAATCCTCCTCAATATCCACTATCTCAAGCTGAAATGGATAAGACATACAATTTGCCATATACAAGGACTTACCATCCAATTTATAATGAAAGTGGTGGAATTCCAGCTTTAAATGAAGTTAAATTTTCCATAACAAGTCATAGAGGCTGTTATGGCGGGTGTTCATTTTGTGCACTCACCTTTCATCAAGGAAGAACAATACAAAATAGAAGTCAAGATTCTATAATTGATGAAGCAAAGACAATGACAACTTATGATGATTTTAAAGGCTATATCCATGATGTTGGAGGACCTACTGCAAACTTTAGGCATGTATCCTGCAAAGAGCAGCTAGAACGTGGTGTATGTAAAACAAAGCAATGTTTGTTTCCAGCTCCTTGCAAAAATTTAAAGGTGGATCATACTGAATATTTAAGTCTTTTAAGAAAGTTAAGAGCATTACCAAAGGTTAAAAAAGTTTTTATACGTTCTGGTATCAGATATGATTATTTAATTTATGATAAAGACACAAAATTTTTTGAAGAACTTTGTAAATATCATATAAGTGGTCAATTAAAGGTTGCTCCTGAACACATAAGTGACAGAGTCTTAAATAAAATGGGTAAACCTGGAAAATCCGTTTATAATAAATTTGTAAAAAAATATTTCGAGATAAATAATCGTTTAGGAATGAAACAATATCTTGTACCTTATCTTATGTCTAGCCATCCAGGAAGTGATTTAAATGCTTCTATTGAGCTTGCATTATACATTAAAGAGATGGGATATACACCTGAACAAGTTCAAGACTTTTACCCAACCCCTGGAAGTATATCTACAACCATGTATTATACAGGTCTTGATCCAATGACAGGTGAGCCCGTGTATGTTCCTAAAAAACAACATGAAAAAAACATGCAAAGAGCTTTGCTTCAATTCAGTAAACCAGAAAACTATAAAATAGTTAAAGAAGCTTTATTAGCTGCTAATAGGGACGACTTAATTGGTGGCGGGCCTGATTGTCTTATTCCAGCATCCCCTAATTTTAGGCATAAAAGATCAAGTGGGCATAGAAAACATACTCCACTAAAGAATAATTCAAATAGTAAAAAAACAAGGTAAAATGAAATTAACACTCAGTTGGGCTGCTGCTTATTACCCCTCTGAGTGTTAGTTGTTTTTCAAGCTTTAATATTATGTTTTTTAAATCAGCTCAAATCAAAAAGCATATCCGTTAATTTCTTATCATACACCTCTACTAATTCCTTATTATTTTCAATAACAGCCTTTTTAAGTTTGTTTAATACAATACCAACTTCTATTTTGTTATCATCATCTAATTTTTCAAGTTTCTTTTCAGCTATTTCAATAGTAAATTTTATTTCATTAGCAAGTTTTGAATCTTTCCATTCATCTAACTTACCTTTCTCCTCTTTCTTTGTATTAATAAAGTCAGAAATTGAAACTAATGAATTATCAAATCCATTCAAATCAAACTTAGCTGATATACTTTTCCCTGTACTTATAACCTTTGCAATTATCTCAAGTATTCCGTTTAAATCATATGAAAAGCTTACTTCTAGAGCCTCTTCTCCTTTTAAAGCACTTGGTATTCCAGTAAGCACCACACTTCCAATATGGATGTTTTCATTAACGGATTTTGATACTCCTTCATATACTTCTATAATTACCTCTGTTTGATAATCATAATTTGTATAATAATTTTTTTGAATTGTACACGGTATTTTTGTGTCCCTTTTAATCAGCGGATCAAATATACCATCAAATCGTCTTCCGTACTCTCCATACTCAACAACGCTTATACCAAGGTTATATTGACAATTATCCGTAATAATTAATCCATCTTCAGAACTTATCTCATCTTTTTTTATACCAGCTTGTACTGCAGCACCTAATGCCACAGCTTCATCTGGATTTACTCCAAGTTTTAATCTTTCTCCAAACCTATCCTTTAATAAGTTTCTAACACAATCCATCTTACTAGATCCACCAACTGCAAGTACCACATCTATATCTTCATCAGTATAACCAGCTGCATCAATTGTATCATCAATAATTTTTTCAGTAGTACTAATTAAATCATAAATTAATTCGTCCATTTTCTCTCTTGTTAACTTTAATTTTATTTCTAATGGTTTATCGTTTTTATCTACAGCAACAAAAGGTAGATTAATTTCAGTTTCTTCTCTATATGAAAGTTCTATTTTTGCCTTTTCAGCTGCATCTTTAATTCTAGACATAGCTATTATATTCTCAGATAAGTCTATACAATAGGTTTTTTTAAATTCTTCAACAACATAATTTACAATTCTTTTATCAAAGTCTTTACCACCAAGCTTGTTTTTCCCTCTACTTGCCTTTACATCTAATATTCCACTAAACAATTCCAATACAGAAACATCAAATGTACCTCCCCCTAAATCATAAACCAAAACTTTTTCTTCATTTTCTAAATTACTAAGTCCATATGCCATTGCTGCTGCCGTTGGTTCATTTATTATCCTATCTACCTTAAATCCTGCCATTTCACCCGCCCTTTTAGTAGCTTGTCTTTGTAACGAATTAAAATTAGCAGGTACTGTAATTACTGCCTCATCAACTTTATCTTCTAAAAATTGTTCAGCATAATTTTTAAGTTCCTTAAGTAATATTGCAGATATCTCTTCTGGTAAATAACCTCTTTTGTCTAAAATTATTTTTTTATCCATTCCAATTAAAGTTTTTACCTCTGCAACCGTTTTATTCGGCTTTAATATGAGCTGCCTTTTCGCATATTCCCCAACAACATATTTTCCTTCTTCTGTTATTCCAATAACGGATGGTGTGACTTTTTCTTTTAGATCATTAGTTATTATTTCTGGTTTTCCATCTTTTATATACGCAATTTCACTTGTGGTTGTTCCTAAATCAATGCCTATAATTTTCATGATAAAGCCCCCCTACTTTGTAGCAATTACCTCTGCTGGTCTAATTACATTTCCATTGTATTTATACCCTTTTTTTATTACATTAACTATTTTAAATTTATCTTCATTTGAACTCTCTATAACTTGAACACATTTATGAATTTTATTATCAAATATTTCATTAGCAGTAGGTATTTCTTCTACATTTATCCCTATTAAATTTTTTTTTATATTTTTCTGTACACCATTTATGTTGTTTACTAATTCTTGATTACCAGTATCTATTGCAAACTTATTTATATTATCAATTTCATCTAGGATATATATTAATGTTTTAATTATCTTTAAATTTGTTTCTTCAGCTTCTAGTGATTTTTTTTCGTTAATATTATCCCTTAAAAATTCTAAAGACAACAACAACTTTTTATTCATTTTTTCTATATTGTCTATTTTAGACTCAATATTATTTTCTTGTTTCATATTTCAAAAATCCCTTTCAACTTCTTTAACAATATTGCATATTTTATCATTAATCTCATCATATAAATCGCGCTTTAAATCATATAAATCTAAATATTCCTCTTTTATGATGTGTACTGAGTCAAACATATCCTTATTATTTAATAAAATTGCATTATTAATTTGATTTATATTTTCTTTAGCATCTCTTTCATACTGAGAATTTGATAATCTAAACCTATATAAATAATAATATATAGGTGTTTTTAGAATACCTATTATCCGATCATCCTCTAGAAGTTTATTAAATTTTTCTGTAAGTCTTAACAATCGTTTTGATTCTTCATAAATCTTTTTTACCGTTTCATTGTCTCCACATATCTCAATAGTTTTTTTGCTTATTAATTTTGAGCTAATATAATCTAACATTTTATAAAGACTTTTTGCAAGGTAATAAAACCTTCCTAAAACATAATTTTTTGTTTCTTTATCGTTCGGAATTATTTTACACATGTAATTCATAGTTTCTTCTATAATGCTTATCTCTTTTGAAAAAGTACACACACGAATAATTTCATAATAATAAATAAATTCCCTGAAATCATAAGTTTTGTTTGTTTCAGCTGCTTTTCTTAAATATTGTACAGCTTTATTATATTCGTTTTGCTCTATATAAATATCAGAAATTATAGAAACATTCTCTTCATTTTTCCCATCTATACAAAGAGACTTAATTAAATACTCTTCTGCCTTTTCTATGTCTCCATTTTTTTTATATGCGTATCCTAAATTCCCTAAATATACTGAGTTTTTAGAGTTAAACCTTACTAATTCCTCTAGCTGGTTTATGCCCTCTTTAGTTTGTCCATTGTATAGAAAGGTTAATGCCAATTTGTTTTTTATATAACTTAAGCTAGGTTCTATAATCAATATTTTCTTATACTGATTTACAGCTTCGTAATACTCTCCATTTTCAACAGCATCATCAGCTTTTTTCTCTAATTCATTAATTTTGTTACCGTATTTACTTCTTGCTATATACTCAGCCCTTCTTAATGGATTTATAAGTATTTCATAAGCTTCTCTTATTTTTTTAAATTGCTCGGGAGCCTTTTCTGGGGGATATTTTCTTACCATTTTTGCATAAGCCACTTTGATTTGTTTTTCATCTGCCAAAGAATCAACTTCTAGAATATTATATAAGTTTTCCAAACCCATACACCCTCCCCTTTTTGCTTATCTCATAATATAATTATATATATTAGATTTGCCCACTTCAAGAAATTTTATAGAATAATACCTTAAAATGGTTAATTATTTTTTTCTATTTTTTTTAAGCAGTATACGAGGGTTATACACCAAAGTAATTCGCCTATCACATATTGTGGCAACACATTATCTACTACATACGGAAGCATTATTGTTACTATAGTAGAAAGTGAGGAAAATATTGCAATTGAACTTCCAAATTTGTCTGATTTGTTTTTATTGAAAATATTAACTGATATAATTAAAAATATGACATTAAATATAAGATATAGAATATCAATGTAAAAAAAATTATTTTCTAATTTTATTGTATAACCTAATACATAATTAGATGACAACGTAATATCTGCAGGTATTTTTAAAATTGTTATTAAGTATAAAGTTATAAGTATTAATGACATTAAATTTATATTTGAAAAGTTTATTTTGTCACTTCTTAGAAGTATGTATATAGATATCATGCCGCACATAGGTATAGAGATAAAGTATAGAAAGTAAAATACTTTCAACATATACATATATTTTGAATTGTCCTGTAAAAACATTAAAATTAATATTGTATATCTAATTAAAATAAATATCAATGTTATTATGCTTAAGTTTCTAATTTTTTTAGGGACCTTAGCCACCACTTTAAACCCAAAGAATACAAAAAAAATAACAAGTAATAATAGAGTTACATATGCATATAAAAGCATGCTATTCCTCCTAACATTTATTACTTATTATTATTATTATTTATTATTATTTATTCTCAATGCCTAAAATTTTTAGTCCACGTTTTACACATGAAATTTTAAGTGGAAAATCTGGTCCCTTCTCACCATCAATATCTGTTACTATGCCTTCATCACTTTCAATGGTCAGCTCGTCTGTTTTGTAATAAATAAGACTTGAACTTTTATCTAAATGATTTCCTTTAAACATATCAAAAAGAAGACCAATAATATCCCCTGGTTTACTTGTTTTAATTATTATTACATCTAAAAGTCCATCATCTAATGAAGCTTTGTATGCAAAATTCATATTTCCAGCAGTTTGTCCATTAAAAATCAACATTAAGTATATTTCACCATCAAAATTATTCTCTTTTGAACTAACTTTAAATTTAAGTGGTTTAAAATTCGGTATCTGTTCTAATCCTTTTAAATAATATGCAAGTTTTCCCATGGTATTTTTCATATTAATATCTGTTTTTTGGGACACATCTGTAAATAATCCCATACTTGCAACATTTACAAAATACTTATCATTAATCTTACCTAAATCAATCTCTTTAACTTTTGAATTTAATATTTGTTTGCATGCCTTTTCAATTTCCATAGGCATATTAATAAATTTTGCAAAATCATTAGCAGTTCCTGTTGGAAGTATTGCTATAGGAATATCTATGTCATTGTTTTTAATATAATTAACAACATTATCTACAGTTCCATCTCCACCCGCTATAAGTATATATTTGTAATCTCTATCAAAATCTTCAAACGCTTGTTCTATTCCAAACTTCATGCTTATTCTATAAGGTATTATTGTGTATCCATGTTTCTGATGTATTTTTATAACCTTATCTATATTATTTACAATAGAATTTTCTCCTGAATAGGGATTATAAATAAATTTTACTTTATTCATACTTAACTCTCCTATCAATATGTAAATTTAATTATTTCTTACTAGGTTAGTATGTTCCAAATTTGAAACATACTAACCTATATTCAAATTTCAATTATAATTTTATATTTAAACATAAAAAATTTCTACTACTTTTATAAAATGTTACAGTTTATATACAAATTTAACTACATAACTGGTGTACAAGGCTCTGATACATTACATAGTGTATTTTCAGCATCATCTTTAAGGTTCTTTGATGTTGCTATATCTCCTAAAGCTATAAATCCAGTTAATTTATCATTTTTTACTACTGGAAGCCTTCTTATTTGTCTTTCACTCATTATCCTAGCTGCATCGTGAATGTCTGTATCCTGATCTACAATCACTGGATTAGAGGACATTATTTCTCTTACAGTTTGAACTCTAGGATTTTGTCCTTTTGCAACGTTTCTAACAGCAATATCCCTATCTGTAATAATACCGATTACATTTTCTCCACTACAAACAGGTAATGATCCAATATTATGTTCATTCATAATTTGAGCGGCTCTCTCAACAGTGTCATCACTGTTTAAACTTGCCACGCTTTTAGTCATAATTTCTCCAACCTTCATAATAAAAACACCTCCTAATTGTATTTTAACCAAGAGTTTTTTTATTATAAGCGTTAATTTATTACCTTTTCTTGTTTTTATAGCTTTTATATATATAATTTGCTAATAGTGCTATTATAATCATTATTATGATTGGCACAAATATCCTTTTAATTGTATGTTTACCTAAATTTCTACCTATGTATGAATATATAAACATTTCAGGTATTATTCCTAATATAGTTCCCATAATAAAGTCTTTATATTTAACTTTAGTTAGTCCTGATGCGTAACTTAAAGCATCATATGGGAATACAAATGACAACCTCATAAGGAACATAATTAAAAAGCCCCGTTTTTCTAATTCAGAATCTATCTTTAGAGTTTTACCTTTTAAAATTTTATCCACAAATGGTTTACCTAAAGCTCTTCCAAGAAAAAAAGCCAAAGTTGCTGAAAAAAAACATCCGATCATACTAAAGATAAAGGCATAAAATGATCCAAAGATATTTCCTGCTATTATTGAGAGTAGTGATGCAGGTATTATGAGTACTATTGGTCTTAAAGAGTAAATTATAATAAAAACTAAAGATGAAAATTTACCATATCTTAAAATATAATGTCTTAAATATTTTGGATTTATATTGGGCAATATATTTCTAAATCTAAAAATTGAAAGTAAAATAATGATAACCACTACAACTATTCCTATGTACTTTAAGTTGTTTTTTATAAAACCCTTCATACTTTTTCTCCCCTTGCGTTATAAGATATATAATAACATTTTCATGCTTTCATTTCTAGTAGTTGTAAAAAACTAACTAATTATAATATAATATATTGAATAAGCCCTTAACTTATAAAAAAAAATGCGTTATAATATATTATAACAATATTACACTTAAAAATTAACATGATTTTTTTATTTATTGTGTTATAATTGTTTAATGTACCTTTTACTTTTATTTTTAGGAATTATCTAATATTTTTATTGAAAACATAGGAGTGATAATAAAATGGCTAAAAATGCTGTACCAAATATTTTTACATTTAGTAATTTAGCTTGTGGTGTGTTATCTATTTTAATGACATTTGAAGCATCGTCTCAAAATGTAGAAGCCTATAAATGGGCCTGTTTATTTATACTTTTAGCAGCACTTATAGATAGATATGACGGAAGAGTTGCTAGATTTCTTAACGTTTCAAGTGAAATCGGTAAAGAACTTGATTCACTTGCAGATTTAGTTTCTTTTGGAGTTGCACCATCTATACTTGCTTATAATCTATATGATTTTTCAAAGTTTGGACCAATTGGTTATGTGCTAGTTTTGGTTTTTCCAATTGCAGGCGCATATAGATTAGCAAGGTTTAATACAACAACCTTCGACGGAAACTTTACTGGAATTCCTATAACTGCTGCTGGAGTTATTCTTGCATTTTATTCATTAATAATACTTTTAATGAACTCAACTCCAAATATTGCTATAACCGTAGTATTTATCATAATGTTAGCTTACCTTATGGTATGTAATTTAAAGTTTAAAAAAGTTTAGGAAATTAAAAAACTCCATTTTATGGAGTTTTTTTAAATTCTTCTTCTATTTCATCACTTATATAGACTTTATCCACTAACTCTCGCATTAATTCATCCTTTAACTTACAGTACTTAATATATGCTTTATCATGTTCATTCATTTCACACAATATGTTATCTATGACCTGCCCAAGTTTATTTACTCTTTTTATAGCATTCCTAACATCATTTTTAGTTGCTAGTGCTATGCCATTTAACTCCCCTGCTCCTCCAATTAAAAGTCTATATGAATTTGTAAGTTTCCCCAAAAGCTCTACTTGATTATTTATATCTGAATAGTAATTTTCTAAAACTTTTCTATTTGACAATTAACTTCACCCTATAAATATGAATATTACTAATTATTATATTTACTTATATTGTTCCGTTATACCTATTAATTATTCTCTTTATATACTGCTTCATTACAATATTCATCATCTATATTCTCATATACATCTATATCCTCATCAAAATTTATCTCACTGCAATCATTACTTCTAGAAAGCTCTTCATCTATATCTGTCACCTCAAAATCAGGGCATAAAAAATACTCCGGATAATATATAAACATTTTCAAATCCTCCTATTTAAAATCTTCACAATAAATTTTAAAATAACCTCTTGGAAATTTACATAAAGGACATATTTCAGGTGCTTCTTTTCCTATATGGATATATCCACAATTCATACACTGCCACATGACATCTTGGTTCCTTTTAAATTCTTTACCGTTAATTAGATTTTTCCGAATATAAGAAAATCTCTCCATATGGTGTTCTTCTACTTCTCTAAGTTCCTTATAAAAATCAGCTATTTCAGTAAACCCTTCTGACCTTGCGACTTGTTCAAATTCCTTATATAATTTTGAGCTTTCAAGAGATTCACCTTCTGATGCATCTTGAAGATTTTCAGCAGTTGATTTTACTAACTTCAAGTATCTTCTAAAAACTTCTCTAGCATGTGCCATTTCATTTTCAGCTGTTTGTAAAAATACACTTTTAATGTATTGTAATCCTTCTTCTCCTGCCTTTTCAGCATAAAATGTATATTTATTTCTTGCCCTTGATTCTCCTGCAAATGTTTTGTATAAGTTTTTTTCAGTCTTACTTCCCTTTAAAATCATAAATTAGCCTCCAAATAAAATCCCACTATTAATTTATGACTTAAAACCTAATCTGTTACTCCTAATTATTTTTTATTAATTCTTTAAGCTCCAGTCCCTTTTTAGTTACAGCAAGCCCTCCTAAAGCTGTTTCCTTAAGTTCACATGGCATATCTTTCCCTACCTTATACATTGCACTAACGCAATCGTCAAATGGTATTTTACTCTCCACTCCACTTAAAACAAGATCTGCTGTAGACAGTGCACTAACTGCACCTGCTATATTTCTTTTTGCACAAGGTATTTCTACTAAACCTGCTATAGGATCGCATACAAGTCCTAAAATATTTTTTATAACTATAGCTGCTGAGTCTAATGATTGCTTAACGGTTCCACCCATCATTTCCACCACAGCTGCCGCTGCCATTGCTGCTGCAGAACCACATTCTGCTTGGCATCCTCCTTCTGCACCTGCTAAAGTAGCATTTTTAGCTATTAAAACGCCTATACCAGACGCTGTAAAAAGGGCATTAACAAGTTCCTCATCAGATTTTTTATACTTCTCTCCAACAGTAATGATAACCGCTGGTAATATACCACATGAACCGGCTGTAGGTGCTGCTACTATTTTGCCCATGGCTGAATTTACTTCTGCAGAAGATAATGCTCTAGCCATTGCTTTAGTTAAGAATTCTCCACATATTGTGTTGCCACTTTTTGCATATTTATATACTTTTACCGCATCTTTTCCTATAAGTCCGCTTACTGATGTAACCTCATGTTTCATTCCATATTCTGCTGCTTCTCTCATTACATCAAGGTTTTTTTTCATTCTCTCTATTATTTTATTTTTAGACTGTACATCTCTGTTTATTTCTTCTGATAATGTATACTCCCATATCTTAATGTTCTTACTTTGGCAAACCTCAATGAGTTCTTCTCCTGTATTTACAAACATCTTTTCTCTCCCTATGCTCTCTTTTTTAATCAGCTTCTACAATTGGATTTATAATTCTTATACTCTCTATATTTCCAAGTGCTTTTATTTTTGTCGCAATATCTTCTGGTATAACACTATCCGTTTCAAATATCATAGAGGCTTTATATCCCCTATTCTTTCTGTATACCTTTAAGAAGGCTATATTTATTTCCGCTTCATATATAATTGTACTTACCTTTGATATCATTCCAGGTACATCCTTATGCTTAATTATAAGTGTTGGATAATTTCCTGTGAATTCAATTTTTTGTCCGTCAATTTCCGTAATTTTTATATTTCCTCCACCTACAGACGATCCCATAACTTCAACATTAATTCCATTATCTTTTGTAAATATAATTTTTACTGTATTTGGGTGCTCATCACCTAAATCAGTTTCAATAAATCTAAACTCCATATTATTTTCTTTTGCAATGTCAAATGAATTTTTAAGTCTTTCATCCCAAGGATTTAATCCTAAAACTCCTGCAACAAGAGCCTTATCTGTTCCATGTCCTCTGTAAGTTTTAGCAAAGGACCCATGTAAATAAAATTCAACTTTTTTAAATTTATCCTCTCCTGCTATTATGGCTGCAATTTTTGCAAGCCTAGCCGCTCCTGCTGTATGGGAGCTTGATGGACCAATCATTATTGGACCTAAAATATCGAAACAACTATATTCTCGCATTGAAACACCTCTATCTATCTTTAGTATTTATAAAAACAGCTTCCTCCAACAAATTCTCTTAATATAGAATTTTCAGGTACATATTCTACATCTATTTCTTTAAAGAAGTTTAAGAAACTCTTTAGTCTAACCCCTTCATCATATACAGGACTATCTTCTTTTATTTTATCTAATTCTATAATAGCGTATTTTTTAAGTGCACATAACTCATAAACTAAAGTTGAATTAAACATAGCATCTGCCTCTTCTTGAAATACGAATATGTTTTTTTCTTCACCTTTTCTAACTGAATCCCACATTTTTAATGTTTCCTCACCACCATAACCCCTTGACAGATAATCCCTTACTATTCTTCTTATGATTCTTACATCTGTGGTAGCTATTCTGTTATGATTATCAAGATTTAATTGTGTTAAAGCACTTATATATATTTTAAACTTTTTATCTTTAGGTATTGATGAGGTTAAAAGCTCATTTAATCCATGGATGCCTTCAATTATGATTATGGATTTCTCTGGCAAACTAGTGGCCTCTTGGCACCATTCTCTTTCTCCATTTTTAAAATTAAATCTAGGCAAAACAACTTTTTTTCCATTCATTAAATCCTTAAGATTTTCATTAAATAATTTTAAATCTAAGGCATAAATTGATTCAAAATCACAATTTCCATTTTCATCCTTAGGCGTATCTTTTCTATTTAAAAAATAATCATCTAAAGAAATTGGTACAGGTATAAATCCATTTACCCTAAGCTGAACTCCTAACCTTTTAGAAAATGTAGTTTTCCCTGATGATGATGGACCAGCTATGAGAACTACTTTTATGTCCTTTTTTTCCTTTATCATATCTGCTATATATGCAATTTTTTTCTCATGAAGTGCCTCTGCTACTCTTATAATATTAATTATATCCCCATTTATAACTTTTTCATTCAATGATCCAACATCACTAGCACCTAAAATGTTTCCCCATTTTTCTGTTTCATGAAATATTTCATATAATTTTTTTTGTTCCTTAAACTCAATAAGTTTATCAGGTTCTTTCTCGCTTGGGTAGTTAAGAATAAAGCCTGATTCATATTTAAAAAGATCAAAAACCTTTAATACTCCAGTTGAAGGCTCCATATCTCCATAAAAATAGTCATATCTACCATTAAGTTCATAAAGTTTCAAATTTTCATATGATATAGTTTTTAGAAGTTTAACCTTGTCTTCCATCTTATACATTTCAAATATTTCTATAGCTTTCTTTCTCGTCACTGAAACTTTATTTATTTTTATATCTTTTTTTATTATCTCTAACATTTTTACTTTAATTGCTTTTACATCTTCCTCTGTTAGTTGGTGGTCTTTATGAATTTCTCCAAAAAGTCCTTCTCCTAAGGTATGTTCTATAGTTATTTTGGCCTCTTTGAATAGTTCAAGAGTTGCACATATTAGTACAAATTGTAACGTTCTTCTATAAGCTTTCATGCATTCACCTTCGACATTCTTATTTGACAATATTATTATACTTTAAAAAAATAATAAATGTATTATTTTTTTGAAACTTGCAAACAATATGTATGCACTAAAATAAGGCGGTGGCTTGTATGTTTATAATAATGCTCCGAACAATTATATTATATACATTAGTAGTATTAATTATGAGAATCATGGGTAAACGTCAAATTGGAGAATTGCAACCTTTTGAACTTGTAATCACAATAATGATATCTGATCTTGCTTCTCTACCAATGCAAGATACTAGAATTCCACTTATCCATGGTGTAATACCAATTGTAACTTTATTATTTTTAGAAATACTAATATCCTTATTACAACTAAAAAGTGAAACTGCAAGATTAGTAATATCGGGCAAACCAAGTATATTAATTAACAAGGGTAAAATTGATATTGATATAATGCGGGCTCAAAGATTAAATCTAAACGACCTTTTAGAGGAAATAAGATTAAAAGGTTATTACAACCTTGAAGACATAGAATTTGCTATTCTTGAGACAAGTGGACAGTTGTCTATTATACCTAAAACAGAGCTGTCTAATACTACAAAAAAAGATTTGAATGTAAAATGCTCTCAAGACACTATACCTATAACTTTAATTTTAGATGGTAAGATTAATTATAAAAATCTTAAAATACTTGGGATGGATGAAAAATGGCTACTTACAACTCTACATAGTAAAAATATTAATTCTCCCAAAGAGGTTTTTATCGCTCTATCAGATTCAAAAGGTAAATTTTATATGCAAACATATAAGGCGCATTCAAAAAAATAGGAGAAAATATGAAAAACATATTTATGACTTTATTTTTATTTATAGGTGTGATATTAATTTGCTTCTTTTCAGTTAGATATTTAAATAATATATCTGATAAAGTATATGCTGAAAATACTTCAATAAAAAAATATATACAATCAGAAAATTGGACTAAAGCTAACAGCAAATCAAAAGAAATGTCTAATCAATGGCACATATATTCTAACAACTGCTCTGTATTCGTAAATCATACACTGATAGATGATTTAAGTCTAGAAGAGCATAAACTTGAAGCATATATAAAAACTAAAGATAAAGAAGAAGCACTTGCATCTTCTGAAAGCATAGAGTTTTTATTGGAAAGA
The DNA here is from genome assembly GCF_900176305.1 of Clostridium acidisoli DSM 12555. GTDB lineage: Bacteria > Bacillota > Clostridia > Clostridiales > Clostridiaceae > Clostridium_I > Clostridium_I acidisoli. Next base: position 3,600 of record NZ_FWXH01000006.1, on the reverse strand, counting down.
ATAAAGAAATTAGAAACAATAAATCTTCAAAACTTGTTTTAAAAATAGATATGAGGACATTCAAATTTGAATGTCCTCATATCTATTTCTCAATATAATTTTTTACATGTTTAATTAACATATTTATGGTTCCATCACCGTTTCTTATAATTTCAAATTTTGAATTGTCATTATAAGCTTCTTCATCGATATATATATCAATTTCTTTATCAATTTTAAGTCTCACTCTTTTAAATTTATTATCAATCCATTGCTTATCAACTTCCACATTTTCAGTTATGCCTCGCTCTTTAGCATACTGTACAAAGTTTTGTGATTCCTCAGCATTATCTCCAAATATTTCACTTGAAAGTTCATTTATATTTATGTTATCTTCTTCTTTAAGCTTTTTCTTTATAGATGTTCTTACAATTTCCGCTTTATCTGCATTGTCTTTTAAATTATCACGTGTCCATTTTTCAGTAGTCTTAATAAAATTACGAGTGACATCTCTTTCATTATTCACAATAGTACATCCCAAAAAATTGTTTATAAAATAATTAGAACCATAGTCTTCTGCATCTTTGCTTTTGCTTTGTTTATCAATAACCATTAAGTCAAATTTATTTTCATCTTTTAATGGTTTTATAAAAGCACATTTTTGAAGTCTTTGACCTCCTGATGGAAGACCTACAAATTGTGGGATAATGTTTATACCAATCTTATTTTCTACAAAATCAATAGAGTGAGTATAATTTTTAACGTAATCCATTTTTAGAATTGCAAGCATTAATCCATATTCTGTTGATATTGACACTACCATTAAATCACATGATGGTATACTTCCATTTGACTTCATTAAAACAAAAAGTTGATTGGCTATATCCTTTGATGCTGTAATTAAATCTATCTTACCATTAAAGTACTCCATAGAAACATCTTTTACAATATTCCTTTCATTATTAAAAACTGCGTACTTTAATTCTTCATCTTTAAGACACTTCTGTATATGCTTTAAAATATATTCATATGTTTCATCCATAAGTTTAAGTTGATACTCATTATAAACAGGTTCTTCACTATTATTATCTAATATATGTATAGTTGCCCCATTTAAATTAACTTCATTAACGTATTCCAATTTTTCACCTTCCTAAGACTTTTAAAATTCATAAAATAATTATAACATATAAAATTATTTTAGACCTACAAAATATTAAGAGGCTGCAGTACGTATATGTTAAAAGTTTTAACCACCTAATTGTAATGAAAAACATATATCAATTAAGTCTACTATGTTATAATAAAATAAATTTCACCCATTTGGTGGACAAAAAAGAAAGGTGTTGTTTTATCCTTAATGTTTGGTTATGTTACACCATTTAAACCTGAACTTAAAATGAAAGACTATGAGAAATTTAAAGCCTATTATTGTGGGCTTTGCTTGTCTATAAAAAAAAATTATGGCAATATTCCAAGGCTTCTTATTAATTACGATATGACTTTTATTGCAGTACTTTTAGATGCCCTTGAAGATAAACCGTGTGACTTTATAACTGCTAGATGTGTTGTTCATCCTCTGAAAAAAAGAATATTTATTACTAACAATTTAGCATTAGATTACGCAAGTTTTCTAAATGTGGCTCTAGCTTATTATAAACTTGCTGATGATATAAAAGATGATAAATCATTAAAAGCAAAATTGTTTACACTGCTTATTAAGAATTATGTTCACAAATTTCCTGACACACTTAAATCACATAGTGATTTTATAAAAGATAGATTAAAATCTTTGTATATATTAGAGGATGCTGAAGATAATGTAAGCATAGATGAATTGTCACACCCATTTGCTGAATTAACTGCATTTATAGTTAGTGAATATAAAGGTAATAATAAAGAAAAGGATTCTCTTTATAATCTTGGTTATAACCTTGGAAAATGGATATATATTATCGATGCTTTTGACGATCTTGAAGAAGACATGCGAGACGGTAAATTTAATGCATTATGTAAAACTTTAAACAAAGATAATTTAGATTTTTATCAGTTTAGAGCTTCAATCAAAGACAGAATCGATTTTCTGTTAGTTACTTCTGCAAGAAATTGCTTTGACAATTTAAATAAATTGTCACTTAGAACAAATAATGATATTCTATATAATATACTACAAGATGGCTTATTAGGAAAAATGAAAAGTGTATTTGATAAAGCTTATTCAAAAAATAAATAATAAAAATATATATTTAAGCGTAAACGAGGAGGAAATTATACATGCGAGATCCATATGAAGTACTAGGGGTTAAAGAGGGCGCCTCTCAAGAAGAAATAAAAAAAGCTTATAGAGAACAGGCTAAAAAATATCATCCTGACCAATATGGCAACAACCCACTAAAGGAACTTGCCGAAGAAAAAATGCGAGAAGTTAATGAAGCTTATGATTATCTATTAAAAAATAGTTCAAGTGGAAGCGCACACAATGGTAACTATAGTAGTCAAAATTATTCATCAAGTAGCAGCAGTGAATATAATTCTATAAGAATGGATATAAATAATGGGAACTTACAAAATGCTGAGCAAAAACTAAACTTAATAAAAACTAGAGATGCTGAATGGAATTTCTTAATGGGAAATCTATACCTTAGAAAAGGCTGGTATGACAATGCCTACACATACATAAACACTGCTTATAATATGGAACCTCAAAATCCTGAATATAGAAATGCTCTTCAATCTTTATCACAAAGAAATACCTCATATAGAAATCCTTATGGAGGCGGCATGGGTGGCAATAGGGACAATGATTGTATGAACATGTGTATTACAATTTGGTGCACAGAGCAGGCTTGTGACTGTATGGGCGGTGGCATGGGCGGTGGATGTTAAAGGTTAAAGGAGATGAAGATTTTATGTCAAAGTCGAGCCTCTTAGCAAAAGGAGGAATATACACAGCTCTTTCAGTTTTGTGTATCTACCTTTCAAGCATTATTCCTACTACTAAATTATATGTTTTAGGTGTAGCATCATGTATAATTCCAATATCTATTTTAACAACAAATATAAGAAATAGCTTAATTGTATATGCTGCTGCTTCCATTTTATCAATTTTACTACTAGGAATTAGATGGAACGTATTTGCCTATATAATATTCTTTGGCAGCTATGGCTTTATAAAATATTATATTGAAAGAATTAATAAACTTCCACTGGAGATATTATTAAAGCTTATATTTTTTAACCTCTGTATGTTTATAATTTATTACATATATAAGCTACTTTTTATGGATGTCCTAAAAATAAAATTGCCTTTAGCTTTTGCTGTAATAGCTATTGAATTTATATTTTTAATTTGTGATTATGCGTTAACCCTTTTTATAGCTTACGCAAATAGACGTTTTATTAAAAGATTAAGATGAAGCATACCACAAAAAAATTGTGAAACAAGGTTAAATCTTTTTATCGTAGCTAAAGCCGTCAAAGGTGAAGGACAATATACTTAAGTTCAAAGATTTTTCTCAGCATAGCGGAGAAAAATCATCCATAGCTTTTTCCCACGGAAAACCCATCACCTTTGACCAGCAAAGCGCCTGTCAAACCCTTCACCTCGCTTTAGCGACCCTT
>NZ_FWXH01000007.1 GCF_900176305.1 Clostridium acidisoli DSM 12555 | reverse complement strand
ATGATGCGACCCCAATAAGTTAGACTTTATTGCGTAGTAGTTTTTAACTGCTACGCAATTATTTTAAGCAGCCAAGAGGCTGAGCCTGTATTCTACAGGACTCATCCATCCTAGTTTCTCTTTAATTCTTTTCTCGTTATAATACTTTATATATTTATCTATTGTCTCTTTCAGTTGCTCATAGCTATAGTAAACCAAACCATAATACATTTCTTGTTTCATAATTCCAAAGAAGTTTTCCATTACTGAATTATCATGGCAGTTTCCTTTCCGGGACATACTTTGGAAGATTTTATTTTCTTTTAGCTTATAACAATAAGCTTTCATCTGGTAAGCCCATCCTTGATCCGAATGAAATGTACGCCTATATTTACAATCGCTTGTAATTTTTACAGCTTCATTTAATGCATTCATTATATTCTCAGCAGACGGACGTTGAGAAATAGAATAACTAATTATTTCTCTATTACACATATCCATAAATGGATCTAGGTAAAGTTTCTTGATGATCATTCTTCCTTTATCATCTATAACATAATACTTAAATTCTGTAGTGTCTGTTGTAATCTTTTGGTGTGGAATATGAGTTTCAAACCTCCTGTGAATTCTATTAGGAGCAACTCTACCCACCTTGCCTTTATAAGAACTGTATTTACGGCTTCTTCTGGTAAACGAAGTAACTTGAAGACCTAGCTTCTGAACAATTCGTTGAACACGTTTCTTGTTTACAACTAGTCCTTGTTTTCTTAATTCTCCATATAACCGACGATAGCCGAAATCTTTATTCTCTTTTCTGATTTCAAGGATTCTTTGTTCAAGATCCTTGTTTGGATTTTCTCTATCAAAGCGTTTTTGCCAGTACATATATGTTGATTTAGGAAAACCTGTGAATGCGAGAATATCTTTTAGTTTGAAGTATCCTCGGAGGCTGTGAATGATTCCCGCTGTTTTTTCAGAAGAGTTTCCTCTTCTAAACGCAACCTCCTCAGTTCTTTTAAATAGGCATTCTCTATTTTTAACTTAAGTAACTCATCTTCAAGCTGTTTAACATGCTCAACACTTGTATCCACTGGTTTTGTATCAAACTGTTCTTTTGATTGTGAGGTCTTTGGAGATTCCAATGATTTCTTCCTCCCTTTCCGCTTTGGTCTCAAAGCATCAGGACCTGAAATTCTGAAATCATTAACCCACTTCGCTATTAATGGCGGATTACCGATTCCAACCGATAAAGCCAGTTCCTGATAAGAAACTTCTTTAGATAAGTATAACTCTACCACATGGGTCTTAAATTCAAAAGTATATTTTTCATTTTTTCTCGAACGCATTAATCCTTTATCGCCATACTTTTTGTATGCTTTTATCCACTGTTGTATATTTCGATGTGCAGGAACGCCATATTTAGTTGAAAGATAGTGTGCTCCTTCTTCACCTGATAGATATTCTTGAACAATCTTTTTCTTGAATTCAAAACTATATTTTGCCATAAAAAAACTGACCTCCCATACATTAGATTTTTAGGTCTAACTTATGGGGGTCAGTTCAGAATGCAGAGTAATAGCTACTTTTTTAATTCTTTAATGATTTTAAAAATCTGATTTATTGTTATATTTATTGTTAGCCATGTAACCCCAAAAATATAAGCTACAATAACACTACTAGCCGTATAATTCTTTATTAACATTGCTGAACTTCCTATTAATATACATATTACAATACATATAACCACACTAATTGTTTTCAGCCTATATCTAATTTGCTGTTCTAAAATTATAAATGCTAAGTATCCATAAAATATTACAGAAATATATGCTGCATAACATAAAAACTTGCCTTCTATATTGTATTTTCTTGTTATTACCATAGAAAGTATACGCTCAATTAATATGTATATAAAGCCTCCACCTAAAACTTCAACTATAAAACTTAATATTTGAACCTTTTTATTATTAAAATAAAACAACATACAACTTACAAAAATTAAAGAACCTATTAAAATAGCTATGTTATTTGACATATATAAAAATAAATTCATTATCTTCGGTGTTTGAAAATTAAACATACTTCTTACAATATAATTAATTACTCTATTAAATCTAATAAATTCATTATGTAATATCTTATCTATACTAATTATAATTAATACAACCATAGATAAAAATATGAATTGTGTTACAATAAACAAGATTTTTATTCTGCCTAGGGATTTATATGTTAATATGACTTTATTAAGAGAGTTATAAATATATTCTCTTATTTTAGTTTTAAAATATTTTAACACTATTATTAAAATAACTATTAAAGACAATACAATGCATATGACAACCAGGTATTTACTAGCATAAGCATGAAGTTTACCCCATTTTCCACCTAAAACCTTACCAATAGATATAAAAGTGAAAGTCCAAATAAATGATCCTATGTAAGAATTAATCACAAATTTTTTAAATGATACTTTTGTAATTCCTGCAAAATATCCAGTAATATGCCTTACTCCAGGAATGAAATAAGCTATTATCAATAGATTACTCCCATATAAGTCAAACCATGTAGAAATTTTTTTCATTCTCTTAGGTCCCATGTGAACGTATTTTCCATACCTATTAAAAAAACCTATACCTAAAGTTTTACCAATAAAATAAGAAATGGTGACTCCAATATTTACACCTAAAAATGCAAGTAATATACTTATAGAATAATTTAACTTTCCTTTATATACAAGATATCCACAATAACTCATTAATGTTTCACCTGGTAAGGGAAACGCTAATAATTCAAGCATTAAAGCTACTAATAAAACTACATATCCATTATTGTCTAAAAGAGTAAGTATTGAATGCATTTTTGAAACCTCCATACAAAGGTAAATATAAATTATATTTACTATCTTAACATAAAACTTTAAAAAATAGATGAATAAAATTTAAATTTACAACTTTGATATGGATATTCTATAATATAATTTATTATGCTTTATATCGCATTAATGGTGCTTCATATAAATGTATTTCTTTAAATATGCCTTTTGCCTCTTCCCTAAGCATGTTCCAAGTTTCAGGTACGTGTTTTCCTGTTGAAAAATCTAATGTATTTATATCTTTTAATTCAATTTTAACTTTTTCTAAATTATGACACTGTTCAAATAGTCCTGGAACAAATGCCAAACAAGCATCTAATATAGAATTTTTGTCATCTCTATCTTTAGGAATTACAGCATGTATATTTCCAAGCCTTTGAAATTTCTCTTCATCATATTTGGCTTCAAACCACCTTTTTTCTCCTTCACCTTGCAAAATTTCTACATAAATGTCTTCTAAACCATCCTTGCTCTCATTTCCAATAATAAATATTTTAGAATATACGGACATTTAATATCATCTCCACTTATATTTTAATCATATGTTATGCAGTTATTTTTGTTTTATAATATGTTATTTTGTACATACTTGGGAAATTTAAAAGGTTATATTATATTTAAAAACTGATAATAATATAATTTAGAAAGGAGTGTTTTGTATGAATAAAAATAAAAATAAAAAAAAGACTGCTGCTATAAAAAATAAGACTGCAAATAACTCCACAAATTCATCAAAATTAAATGAAAATCTTAAAAATTCATCAATAAAAGAGTTAAACGCTATTTTAAAGGGTGAATACATGGCAATAGATGCTTACAAAAAATATATAAATAATATTTCTGACAAAAATGCAAAAACTGAGCTACAAAAAATTCAAGATGAGCATAAAAATGAGGTTCAAATTTTATCTAAAAGGATACAACAACTTGGTGGAACTGCAAAACAAAGTCCTGGAATATTAGGAAAAGTTGCTGAAACAATTTCAAGCGTAAAAGACCTGGGTAATAAAAAGCCTAGTACTTTTGTTAAAAATGCACTGACTGGTGAAACTAGAGGTGTAAAATTAGTTTCTGAAATGGTTAAAGGTGACTTAGATTCTCAAAGTATGAATTTAGTTAACACAATGCTAAACCAAGATAAGGCTCATATAAATACACTTTCTGGACTGGCTACAAGTCTTGATAATGTTGAGAAATGATTTATGCACAATATATGACTTTCCGTAATAGTGAGATATTGCAAAGCAAAGACTAAAAAATTTTATCATAGCTAAAGCTGATAAAAAGATTAAAGAAAGCCTTCGGCTAGATGGAATAATTGACCAGGCTAAAGCCGTCAAAGATTAGAGAAGTTGCTTACGTAACAGGTAAAGAAGTGAAAGCTAAAGGCTGATACCTATATTAATATACAAAAATAATTCTACTATATATTAACACCACAGGTTGTGTTTTTAGGCGCAACCTGTGGTGTTAACATTATAGTTAATATTATAATAAATACTTATACATTACCTTTTTGCTGAAAGCAAATTCTATCACCATTAACGGTATTACCGTTAATTCTTTAATTTTGCCACTTTGGCAACCTTTCACCTTTTTACTCACGAAGTAAAGGAAAAATCTTTAACCAGTTACTTCACAACATATTTTTTAACAAATTCAAATAACTTGTAGGATTCCTTAGCTTTTCTTAATCCTGGTATTCCTAAATCTTGTTCTCTATTTATAATTTTTACATCATTAAAATAGTTTTCAACAAAATACTTATTTATAAAAGTATACACTCCTTTTATATCTGAATCTGCCTTCTCAACATGTATAATTGCCATGTTATCACTTATCTTTTCTCCAATTGTAAGTGCAACTATTTTGTCTTCAACAAATACAGCTATACCTTTAAATTGAAATTTTTCATAATTCCTTAATAAATTCTCAATTGCTTTAATTTCATATGATAAATACTCACTCTTGTCCTCTTTTTGATTTAACCAATAATTTAATGCTTCTAATGATTCTTCGATTTTAACATCTTTTAGTTCTTTTACTGTATATGTATAGTTCTTTATAAACTGATTGTAATGATTCTTTTTTGCATGAAGTTTTTTACCTGAAAGAGACATCAATTTTTCACTTTCATATACATAGTCAAAATTATCTCTGTCTTCTAAAATTTCTAGAGAATTTCCGTATACAATTTTTAAGTCTTCTACGAAACTTTCTTCAATATCTTTGAATAAACATTCCATTTCAAACTCTTTTTTATATACCTTGAGCGTTTCAATTATTTCCTTTAAATCTTCAATTTTATAACCTATAGGTTGCATAAAATGATTTGACCCGTCAAAATCTTTCTTTTTTATAATTAAAACATCATTATATATAGCATACTCAATTTTACAGGCATCTTTCCATATATATAGTGTAGTAAATGAATACTCACAACTATTGTAGTTAAAATTATTTAAATATTTTTCTAATATCTGCTTATCTTCTAATGTAAGCTTTTTAAACTGTAACACAAAACCACTCCAATTCAATACCCAAATTAATACTTATTATTACTTAATACTTCGTTTTAACATTTCGTTTCTTAATTATACCATAAAACTTAATAAAATTATAATGGACTTTTACTTTGTATAAGTTTTTATAATAACATTAAAATTACCTTCCGAATCACAACTTGTGCTTACATCATGTTTTATCCCACTTATTCCAGAGGTTTTGTTAAAATCATCTTTTACAAATGACATGTTTTTTAAATTACTCTGATTTTTAGGTATAGAAAACTTCAACTTTATATTGTCTTTTGAGTCACTAGCTTCTACATCTATGTCTCCAATTTGATATTTAGATTCTATCTTGTTTAATTCTAGTCCATTAGAATTTACTGCTGCTTCAAGTTCATTGTAATGACTATTTGATTTTATTGAATCATCTATATATCTAACTTCCTGAACTTTATAATCGCTTATTATTTTAGCTGCTGCTCCCATATTGCTATCATCGCCACTTGTTATAATAACTGAATACAAAGTATCTACAGAATGAGCTTTTAAAGCACTTTCTATTTCTTTTATATTTTCAGCCTTGCCCGAATCTATAAGTATGTTTTTTTCTCCACATTGCAATAATATACAACCATTATCTCCATTATCAATAAAATTAATTTTTAGCATAGTATTTACAATGTTACTACTCAAAGTTTCCTTTTCCATATCACTTGTTGTAGAGTTTTTAGCAATTTGTGATTGATCTTGTATTGGTATTTTTAAATACCCAACAAATGTAATTATAATTCCAATTATCATGCATATTATATAAATTTTTAACTTTTTCTTTTTCGTAACTAATGCGGTTATAAGCATAGTAATAAAATAAATTGTACTTACAAGACCAAACATGATTAATATTATTTCCAAAAACATCATCCCCTAATTCTAGATAATCATTATTAGAAATATTGACATATTAGCCTTATAGTATTCACATTTTTTTAGATGTCCTATAGAAATCCGCCATCAATTGTTATTATTTGTGATGTAATATAACTTGAGGAATTACTTGCAAGAAATACTGCAAGTTCTCCAATTTCTTTCGGTTTTCCAAGCCTATCCATTGGTATATCTTCTTTAATTGAATCTATTTCCTCATGGCTAAAAGACTTATTCATATCCGTATCTATTACACCAGGAGCTATAGCATTTACTCTTATATTTGCAGTTGCAAGTTCTTTTCCAAGAGCCATTGTAAAAGCATTTATCGCACCTTTTGAAGCTGAATAAAGTGTTTCACAAGAAGCTCCAACATTACCCCATATTGACGATATATTTATTATAGATCCACATTTTCTTGAAATCATGTGACTTATTACAGCATTAGTGCAGTTATAAACTGACTTAAAGTTTGAATCCATTATGTAATTATATTCTTCTTCATTAGAATCAACAAATAACCCAATCTTAGATACTCCAGCATTATTGATTAAAACATCTATCTGTCCAAAATCACTTATAATACTTTTAATCATTTGCTTTACTTTTAAGAAATCTCTTAAATCACATCTATACTTTTTACCATATCCACCTATTTCTCTTATAAGTTCTAATGTTTTGTCTATTCCAATTTCATCTTCCATATAATTAATAGCAACAGATGCCCCTACCTTTGACATTTCTATTGCTATTTGTCTTCCTATACCTCTAGAAGCCCCTGTTATTAAAACAACTTTTCCTTTTAAATCACTATTAATCATTTAAATCCACCTATCTATAAAAAAATTTGTATATATACAAGTTATTCTCTAAAAATTTATTTTTTTCTTTCTCATCCCAACATTCATAACCAATGCTATAGCCATAAAATTCGAAAATATAAAACTGTTACCATGACTCATAAATGGAAGTGGTATCCCTGCAATTGGAGCTAATCCAATTGTCATGGCTATATTTTGAAAAATTGAAAATGTTAAAGATGAAAATGTACCTATACAAATTAATCTACCTAATAAATCCTTTGATTGTATTCCTATTTTCAATATTTTATATAATAGCAGGGCATATAATATAAGCAATGCTACTGCCCCTATTATTCCCCATTCCTCTCCAACAACTGCAAAAATAAAGTCTGTGTGATCTTCAGGTATATATCCACCTGAAACTTGAGTTCCCTTTAAAAATCCCTTACCAAATAATCCTCCAGAACCTATGGCTACCAGTGAATTTGCTAGTTGATATCCTGAGCCTTGTTCGTTTCCCGTTGGATTAAAAAGAGACGTTATTCTAGCTTTTTGATATGCCTTTAAAAGGCTGCTATTCCATAAAATAAGTACAAATGGTACTACAATTGCTACACTGGCATAAATTATTTTCAAATCTATACCTGAAATAAATATAATTCCAAGTGCTATACAAAGACAAATTATAGCTTCTCCTAAATTGGGTTGTTTATAAACTAAAAGCACTGGTATCAATGTATAAAGCATTAATATACTAAAATTCTTTAGGTTATTAACTTCACCATCCATATCACTTATCTTTCTTGCAATAAATATAGTAAGGATTACCTGAAAAAAACCAACAGGAGCAAAACTTTGACCTCCTACCTTCATCCAAGAATTAGCGCCTTTTACTGCTTCACTATGAAATGCTGTATAAAACAAAAGCATATTTCCAATCCAATAAAATACTGTAGCATAATTACTCATAAAACTATAATCTAAGAGAAGAATAACATATACAACTATTAAACTCATACCTATACCAACAAACTGTGCAATTAAATAATGCGTCCCATATGAAGCCCGAGATGCACTGTATACATTTAACGCTCCAAACACTGATATAATGAGTGCTATAATTAATATACTGAAATCCGCTTGCTTTAATAATCTCTTATCAATTACCCATTTTTTCAAAATTACTCCTCCCATCTTACATTTTTATATGTAAGTTTTGCACAATATCATACCAATAAATTATACATTAAACCAATACTATTTGTCCTATAATAAATCATTAATTTATTATAAACAATTAATAGAGTACGCATCACACTGTTTTGATACGTACTCTATGTAAAAACCTGCATTTTTAATTATTGAAATTTGTTAGTATTTAAATTTGGCATATCTATAAGATTGTCACTGTAATCTTCTTCTATACTTTTTATATATTCATCTCCGTTATCATCTTTTTCAATTTTAACGCCACTAATCATTCCTTGATAAGCCATACTTACAGCTTCTTCTTTCATTACAATTTCACCATTTTCAAGTGAGTACGCAATTATGTCTTCATTATTGTTTTTTATTACTTTTTTTATTACATGTGAATTTTTAAATCCAAACGGCATAAATATACCTCCTCTAATGTAGCACTGTTATAAACATAAATCTACATTTTACTAAGATATATTTTATCCAATCATATATGTTTTATACACATTTTGTTATTTAAGAACTGCTTTTAAAAACATTATTTTCATTCCTAAACTTACAAACTTACTTTCATATTCTGTTACAATGTTTTCATGGAAATCACTATTATGAAGATCATAAGTATAATATTCTATCTTAAACCCATTGTCTTTAAAGTATTCAATAGAAGCATCAAACAAACCTGCATTGTCAGTTTTAAACCATATTTCAGTATTTGGTTTTATAAACTTCTTATATTTTGTAAGAAATTTAGTGTGTGTGAGCCTTCTTTTATTGTGTCTGTCCTTTGGCCAAGGATTGCAAAAATTTATATATATTCTGCTTATCTCATTTTCACTAAAAACATCTTCAATAAATGCTATTTGAAGTGGTATTATTCTAATGTTTTCAAGTTCAGCCTCTTGAACTTTTCTTAGAACATAAACTAATACTTCATCTTTTAAATCTATGGCTATATAGTTTTTGTTTGGATTTTGTGATGCAACTTTGATTATAAAGTCTCCTCTTCCACAGCCAAGTTCCAAATGAATATCATTACTATTTCCAAAAACTTCACTCCATTTACCACTGTATTGTGTTGGTTCTGTTATAACAAGAGGGCTTTTTTCCATCTCTGGTCTTGCCCACCATTTTTTTCTAAGTCTCATTAATTTCCCTCCATCATTGGTCTTAACTAATAACTGCAATGTTTTCTATTCTAATACTTATCTTATAACCATAGCCGCAATATTCATAAATGCATTATATATTAAACTTCCTGGTATTCCTATAACTATACCTAATATAGAATTTCCACCTAATACAGGCATTGCTAATACAATAAAAATAATCAACTGATATCTATATAGAGAATCCGATATATTATAAAAAGCTTTTGGAAATAAATCTCTCAAGATATGGAACCCATCAAATCCCGGTATTGGAATTAAATTCAGCAATGCTAACATACAATTTATACTTGAAACAGTACTAGCTATTCTAATTAATAAATATGTTAGATTATTTGATGGTAATACTTTATATAAAATCATTGTAACAAATGCAAATACAAATCCAACAAGTAAATTTGCTAGTGGTCCAGCAACAGAAACTTTTAGATCATCTTTATAGTAATTTTTATAAGCACTTGGATTAGTCTCTACTGGCTTTGCCCATCCAAAACCTACAATTAAAATTAATATAAATCCTATTGGATCTATATGTGAAATTGGATTTAAGGTTAATCTTCCTTGAAATCTAGGTGTTTTATCCCCTAATTTATCTGCTACTATTGCATGAGCATACTCATGAAATGTAAACGCTATTAAAATTGCGGGAATGCTTATTATAATAGCTAGTGCTTTATCATTTATACTTCCCACATGAAATTCCTCCTATCATAAATTATATTATACAATTATATCAAACTTTTTATGAACTTATAAGTACCTTACCCAATAAAGTAAACTTTACATTCATATGGATAAAAAATTTGCAGAATAAATCTGCAAATTTTTATTTATAATCTGTAGTTAAAAGTTTACCACTTTCTTGTGATAATATTTCTTTGTCCGTCATCTTAATTAGAGTTCCTTTATAACTTGTCATTTGATTTGTTTTTAACGCAGTAACCTGACCTTTTAAACTATCATTTTTATATATGATTCCACCTTCAGTTACATGTAAATCATCAGGTTCTGCTCCACCTGGAACTACTAATGATTGCCACTCACTTGTAGGTGTTTCTGTTTTTCCATAATATATATTAGTTATTAATCCATTTACCTGATTGCCAATAAAAACATCATTATCATCATCAGCGCCTAAAATCACTGGATTTTGAATGTTGGAAAAATTCATACTTACTTTGTCATTTGTTGAAACAATTCTATTTGAACTTAAATCTTCATAAATCAATTCATCTTTATTAGGTATAATTCTTATATTACCAATTTTCGAAGAAGTGGTATCAATTTTGGTAACTTCATTCATAACATTGTTTTCATAAATCTCAGATTTATAAGAATTTCTTTTAACTTTCACATATATCAAATTAGTTGCTGGTGAAATTTGAATATCATCTACAGTTGATGAACTACTAGACCATGTAATATTGTCATTTATATTATTTTTAATTGATTTAGCTGCATCATATGCTTTTAATTGAATTTTACCACTGTTTTCCTCAGGTTCTTCTGCTATCATAATTCTATGTCTATCAGAAACCCAGTTGTAAAACAATATTTTATTACCTTTATCTGGCACAACTTCTTTAACTTGGCCACTAGTTGCATCTAATATTTTTAAACTTTGACCTTCACAATATGAAATAAACTTTCCATCATAAGAAGCATTTATCTTATTGGCATCAGCAGGAATATTTATAGAAATAGCTTCTTTCTGAGGTGCCTTTGTTACCATTTTACTAATTTTAAATTTAGTTTCCGTTCTTAAATAGTACTTGTCTACATAATATAGTGCTCCAAATTGAATTACTAAAGATATAACTATCCATATACTTACGTGTTTCAAAGCCTTTATCATAAGTGTACCTCCTATTATTTCGCATATACAATTGAAGGCACATATCTTTCACCAACTGCATCACTTGGATTGTTTATTACGTCCCCATTGTAGTACATTGTAGTTGATGAGCCCCCATCTAAAGCTACTGCATTAAATGCACCATGCTGCTGCATAAGGTTTCTAACTTCTTCATAAGATGCACCAAGACTTGAGATAGACCTTCCATCAATTGCCAAGAACAATATACTTCCATCTCTCGTTTGTCCTATTGCTGTCCTTGGCGCAAAACCTGATTCTTGACCTATAACTTGTGGAACCCCATTAATTAAAAGCATAGATTCACACGAAATTGCATCTGTAACATTTGCAGCTTTTAGATCATTAACACTGTAATTTCCAACTCGCATTTTTCCATCTGGTGTTATACCAAAACTCTGTATTTTTTTATCCGGATTGCCATTATTGTCACTAATTACCTTTCCATTAGAAATCAAAATACCTATTGGCTTACCACCTGTACCAGTATATTTCTCTCCACCAATTGTAGCTTCATCGGCAAAATCGCCACCATTTATAGCTGCAACTGCTCCATTGTCCTCTGCCATAGCGCTTGTTATTTGTCCTTCTTTGCCAAGATATTTAGTATATGCCACTTTTACCCTTGTTGGATCATTAATAACCAAGAAATACGCTTTAAATTTTGAACTATTTACAGTTTCTACGGATATTCCAGAATCATTTTTATGTTCTACATGAATTTCGTTTACATCCGATTTTTGGTTGCTTGTAATTAAACCATTTTTTGCATTACTATAATTTGTTAGTTTATTTATTTCGTCATCTGACAAAAACCATTTTGCCACATATTGATGTCTTCCAGAATTTATAAACATACTTACAACCGTTTTTTTCACATTTGTAAATGGTCCATAAAATACAATTAGTGTCAATGTCACTGCTGTAAACACAACTTCGAACAACAAAAATAGTCCTGAATATTTTAGTTTTGAAAATCTACGTTTGTTTGTTTTATTTTCTGTTGACTTCCCATCTCTCCTAAAAACAGACATTAATTTACCTTACCTTTCTTATATAAAATATTAAATTTTTTATCAATTACTTCATCTGCTTAATCATAAGTTTGCCACCGTTGGTGTAAACTATGTATTCATCATTTATCTCACAAAAATTCCCTTGATAATTATAGGATTTATTGCTTTTAACATCTGTTACAGTACTTTTTTCTCTATCTACAATATATACATTCCCATTTTCTTTTACTACTATACTATCATTGTTTACCATTGAACCTAACTGAATCTTCTTCCAAGCAGAGGTGTTTTCAGTTAACTTCCCATAATACACAACGCTTGATTGCTCTCTCCCATTTCCTATGTAAAAATTATCATTGCTGTCGGTTCCAATTATTGATGGTCTTGAAACACCTGAAATAGCTATATAAGTTTTAAGTTTATAATTAGTCCTAATTGTGCCAGAACCCAAATCCTCGTATGCAAGCTGATCATCATCAGAAGCTAATGCTATTGCCCCAATGTTTCTTCCAGTTACTGACCTAGTTAAAGTCTCATTTCTATCTATTCTATATATATTATCCCTTATTGAGTTGTATCCAACTTTAATGTACAACAAACCAGTTAAATCGGAAATTTGCATATTAGCTGTTTGACCTGCTGGAACAGAGTTTATTCTTTTATTTAATGTATCATCAACTTCGGATTTCACTTGATTTTCTGCATCATAAGAATAAAATCTTATTTGAGATGGACTTATTTTTTCAACAATCATAATCCTATCTGTACTAGGTACCCACTTATAAGAAAGACATTGAATTCCACTAGAATAATTTAGATTACCTCTAACCTTCCCAGTGTTTGTATCAACTACAATTACGTGTCCATTGCTTAAATAAGCTGTATAGTTCAGGTCATCTGAAAGTGATATGTTTTTAACATTATTGCCAAAAACTACATTTGGAGTAACTTTCTTTTGCTGATCATCTGTAGTTGTATCTTTATTAATTTTTATATTTCCCTCTTCAGCGTAATAAAATTTATCTAAAAATAAATATACTGAGCACTGAAGAATCAGTGAAATTATTATCCAAACAAATATCCTTTTTGAAGCCTTCACTGTCATACCTCCTATTTCGTTACGTATATAGCTGTAGGAACTGGTCTTTCTCCAAATTTATCACTAGGACTATTTATCACCTTACCATCATAATACATAGTAGTAGATGCACCACCATCAAGATTAACGGCATTCAGCACGCCTTCTTCTTTCATCGTTTGTTGAACATCTTCTATTGTAGCCCCTGCTTCAAGTCCTTGTCTTCCGTCTATTGTAAGTAAGATTATTGATCCATCACTTTTCTGCCCAATTGCTGTTCTTGGATTTGCACCCTGGTATTGAAGACCTTTTATCTCTGTCCCATTTTCTATAAGTGTTGGTCCAAAACATAATGCATCTGTAACACCTAATTGTAGTAACTCATCAACTGTGTGATCTCCTACAACCAATTTTCCCTTATTAGTAATTCCAGCTACACCACTAAAAACCTGTTTAGTATCAAGATCTTCTCTTTGTGGAAATATTAATTTTCCCCTTGAAATAACTATTCCTGTTGGAATCGCACCAGTTCCAGTCCAAAGAGTTGTTGAATTGTTTCCTTTATCGTTAAAGCCTCCACCATTTATAGCTGCAACAGCATTATTTTCCTTTGCTATTTCACTAGTCTTTTGACCAACTGTACCAAGCTTAGATGAATACCCAATTTTAACACGTTTGGGGTTATGTACAATAACCATTATTCCATTAAATTTTTTACCTTGGATTGTTGCCTTTTCAATTCTATTGTCCCCGCCACTTAAGTTAATTCTACTTAAATCTTGAGCCATTGCACTCACACTAGAACTTCCATCACCATTAAGTATTTGTTGTATTTGCTTATCTGATAAGAATAATGTAGCAATAAATGCGTGACTATTTGTACTCATTGCGGTCCCAACAATATTTTTTCTTAAATTCGTAAACAATGGACTATAATAAACAATTATTGGTGCTGTTGCAATTCCAAATAAAAACTGAAAAAGCACAAAGTACAGTATAAGTTTCCATGTTTTTATTTTTTTTACTTTGTTTTTACTTTTTGTTTTTTTTGTATTATATTGTCTATTATTAACTTTATTTTTCATTTTATTACCTCAAATTTATTATATTAGGCACAATACTTACACTCATATAAAGTCAAAACCAAAGTTCAACTTGAGTGTAAGTTTCACTTTATTTTAACTCTTAAAAATAAATTTTTCATATATAAATCATGTATTTTTTGTAAAAATGTTATACACGTTTGTTTAACATAAAAAAAACCAGAAAATTTATCTGGATTATTATTTATTATACCCTTTTTGTTACTTTAAAATCAAGTATATATTTGTTAATAAAATATTATCTTTGACAATTGATAATTCTTATTATATAATACAATTAATTAATTGACAAGGGTGGTGCTTATGGATAGCATAACAAGTATTTTTAGAGAAAAAAAATTAAAACTGACACCGCAGCGAATTGCAGTATATAAATACCTGCAATCGACAAAAGAACATCCGTCTGCAGAAATCATTTACAAAGCATTGCAAGAAGATTACCCTACAATGAGTCTAGCTACTGTCTATAAGGCTTTAAAAACACTAGTAGAGGTTAATTTAGTTATAGAATTAAACGTAGGTGAAGGTAATTTTAGGTATGATAGTAATATCTCTTCTCACCCTCACATTCAGTGTATTTCATGTGGCAGAGTAGATGATATAGAAAATGTACCTTTCTCTGACTTAAATATGAGAGTTACTGAGTTTACTGATTATGAAGTTTTAACAAATCGAGTTTACTTTTATGGTTTATGCAAATGCTGTAGGGATAAAGTTAATACTCTAAAAACTAAATAGTTTAAAAATAAACTGTTTCAAAATCACTATTCATTTTGAAACAGTTTATTTTTTTAATATGTGAAAATTAAATGTAATAAGAAATATCACCTCCTAATATATTTTAAATGAGGTGATTAATTTGAGATTCAATGTTTTTTTCCTGAAAAAACGATATATATATTATAGTGTAATTTTTTTATTAATATTAATTCTATCTATTCTTTTCATCTTGTCTAAGGATGTATCTTATATTTTTTCAACATCAAATGATGAGAAAGTATTACATAATTACGATCTAACAGGTGATGGAACAAAAGATTCTATTCACATAAATAAAAACAATAATACATATCAAATCAATGTTGAATCAAAGAATAAAAATTACATTTTGGATTCAAAAAATGGATTAAAAACTTTAGGCTCTTATTATAGTTATTGGCCTTTACGTATTACCCTTTTAGATGCATCAAGGGATAACCTCCCTGAAATTTTTGTACAGGCTTCCAAAGATAATGCACCCATTGAAAATGTTTTTATGTGGAAAAATAATAAATTTGAAAATATACTTAGTAGTTCTAATAATTTATTAGGTTTTATAGACTATCACAATAATAAAACGCCTAAAATAATTTTAGGCAATTTAAATGACGATAGCATTGACTTTGCAAATTATATAATTTCTAAAAACTCTTTAATTAAATATGCCCCAAACTACGATTCTAATTTCTTAGGCAAGGATTCTATTCTTCAGTTCGTGAAGTATGTAAAAACTCTACCTTACGACAGATTGTATACACCTAATGAAATTTTCCGTTCAGAAAATTTCAACAATATAACAAATGCTATAGATAAGTTATGTGATAATAATTCTAATTACAATTTCCAAGATGGAATGTTTATAGATGATAAATGTGATAAGGAGGGTAATATTAAAGAACTTAAGTGGATTTTAAATTTTAAAGCTACATCAATTATAGATAAGAACACAATAAAAAACTGTACTATAAAATTAATCTTAAAACCTGCTGCAGATGCAAACAGCAAATACTATTTTAAAATATATTCATGCGAATTACTTGATGAAAACAGCGTATGGATTAACGAACCTCATCAATGACAAATAATTTAAAACAAATTATATTAACGCAATACACAGTTATTTTTCTATATAACTAAAAATGGGACCGCATTACGGTCCCAAGGGGGATGGGGGGTTTAGCATAAAACAAAGCTTTTACCTTATTTCATACTAATGGAGATCTTATCTCCAATTACATTTATTATGATACCCTATTTTTGTTTTTTTATTCAATTTTGTAAATGTTTTTTATAATTTTTTCTAAAAATGTCTTTAATTATAAAACATCATCGTAAATGTAATCCAACAATTCTTCTTTTCCTACTTTTTTTAAAGATGAGTAGAAATATATTTTTTCTGAACTATTAATTTTTAATGTTTCCCTTATAACTTTTTCGCTTTTACTTAATTCACTTTTGTTTAATTTATCACTTTTTGTTGAAATAATCATACACTTATATCCATAATGTTTAATCCATTCATACATTAATAAATCATCTTCATTAGGTTTTCTTCTACAATCCAATAGCAAAACTACTTTTTTCAATTCATTTCTGCCATTTAAGTAGATTTCTATCATCTTTCCCCAACTTTTTTTCTCTTCTTTTGAAATTTTAGCATATCCATAACCTGGTAAATCAACAAAATAAGAATTATTATTAATTAAAAAATAATTAATCAATCTAGTTTTTCCTGGAGTTGAACTCACCTTTACTAATTTTCTTCTGTTGGTTAAAGCATTAATTATAGAAGACTTTCCAACATTTGATCTTCCTACAAACGCAACTTCTGGAAGCCCGTCCTTAGGGAATTGTTCTACTTTTACAGCCGATATAATAAACTCAGCTTGTTTTATTTCCATTATTATCTTCACCAACCAATGCATTTTTTATAACATCATCAACTTTTTCAGCTAAAACAAAGTTAACTTTGTTCGTAACAGATTTAGGAATCTTTCTCAAATCTTTTTCATTTTGTTTTGGAATTATTATAGTGTCAATTCCAGCTCTATAAGCCGCCAATGATTTTTCTTTAAGTCCTCCTATTGGAAGTACTCTTCCTGTAAGAGTTATCTCTCCAGTCATGGCTACATTATGCTTTACTTTTCTGTTGCTCAAAGCTGATACCATTGCAGTTATCATTGTTACCCCTGCCGAAGGGCCATCTTTTGGAACAGCACCTTCTGGCACATGAATATGGACATCTTTTTCTTTATAAAATTTTTCATTTATTTTATATTTATTTGCATTTGTTCTTACATAACTAAAACCAGCTTCAGCAGATTCCTTCATTACGTCTCCTAGCTGTCCAGTTATGGATAATTTACCACTTCCAGGCATTACAGCAACTTCAACTGGTAATGTATCACCACCATATCCAGTCCATGCCATTCCAGTTACAACCCCTACCTTATCTTCCCCATCTACTTTATCATAGGTATACATATCATTTCCCAAATATTTTTTAGTTATTGTAGCTGTTATAGTAATTGTTTCTTTATTTTTTTCTAACATCTCCGCTATAGCTTTTCTTATGATTGCAGCAATCTTTCTTTCAAGATTTCTTACACCTGATTCTCTAGTATAATTATCAATAATACAATTTATTGAGTTATCAGTGAAAACTATTTTTTTAGAATCTATTGAGTGTTCTTTTAATTCCTTTGGAACTAAATATTTCTTTGCGATGTTAAACTTTTCTTCTGATGTATAACCTGAAACCTCTATAATTTCCATCCTATCTAAAAGTGGAGTTGGAATTGTCTCTAATGTATTAGCAGTCGTTACAAACATTACATCTGATAGATCGTAATCTAATTCTAAATAATGATCTCTAAAACTAAAGTTTTGTTCAGAATCCAATACCTCTAACAGTGCTGCAGCAGGATCCCCTTTATAGCCCTCACCCATTTTATCTATTTCATCTAGTAAAAATAATGGATTCGTTGATTTAGCTTGTTTCATGCTATATATTATTCTACCAGGTATTGCTCCAACATAAGTTTTTCTATGTCCTCTTATATCAGCTTCATCACTAACCCCACCTAATGACATTCTTACAAAATTTCTATTTATTGCATGGGCTATAGATTTTGCTATAGATGTTTTACCAACTCCTGGTGGTCCAACAAGACATAAAATTGGTCCTTTAATTGAATTACTCATTTCTTTCACAGCAAGGTATTCAATTATTCTGTTTTTAACCTCTTCAATCCCATAATGTTCATCATTCAAGATATCCCTAGATTTTTTTATATCAATGTGATCTTCAGTTTTAACATTCCATGGTAAATCTAAAATCCAATCAAGATAACTTCTAATAACTCCACCTTCCGATGAAAAACTGCCTGCATTTTTAAGCTTATTTAGCTCATGAAGTGCTTTAGCCTTTACGTCTTTAGGTAATTTTGCTCTACTTATTTTATTTTTGTATTTTTTTTGTTCCTTTTTATCGTCGTCATCTTCCCCAAGTTCTTCTTGCATAACTTTTATCTGTTCCCTTAGGTAATAATCTTTTTGACCTTTATCTATCTTTTCTCTAACCTTATTTCCTATTTCTTTTTCCACTTCAAGTATTTCAATTTCACTGCGCAAAACTTCTAAAATGATTTCTAACCTTTTTGTAGTATCTACTGCTTCTAATATCTCTTGTTTTTTTTCTTGCTTAACTATTAAATAAGAACATATCGTATCAGCAAATCTTCCTAAATCATCGTCAATGTCTTCTAATGAAATTGGTACATCACTAGGTACAGCACTAGAAAGTTTCATATATGAATCAAAACTTTCGCTAACAAGTCTAGTTAATGCAGTCTGCTTATTTTCATCCGAAGATTTATTATCCTCTATTTCTTCTATTTCAACCTTCATAAATGGTTCTTTTTCAACATATACATTAATTTTAGCCCTTTTTTTTCCTTCTACCAATACTCTTACTGTATCTCCAGGCAATTTTAACATTTGTTTAATTGTACATATTGTACCCATTGAGTATATGCCGTCCTCATCAGGTTCCTCAATTTTTGCTTCCATTTGTGCAGCTAAAAATATTTCTTGCTTATTAATCATTGCATCCTCTAAGGCAAGAATTGATTTCTCTCTTCCAACATCAAAATGCATTACCATATATGGAAATATAATTATACCTCTTAGTGGGATTAGAGGAAGAACTTTAATATCATTGCTCATTTTTCTCCCCTCACTTTCAATTGCTATACTAAATGTTTAGATAGTCTTATTTATTATACATTTAAAATAAAATTTTTTCAATTGTAAGAATATTATTTTTCTTAACATTTGTATTCATTTAATTTTGCTAGAAGAATTTCTCCTTTAGTTTCAAATGTTATATTATTATCCTCTATTTTATCTGTGATTGATAAATCGAAAACTTCATTAATACTATCTACTGGTTTTATTTTTACTCCATTTATTCTATTAAATTTGTCTTGCCAATTTTCTCTTGGAATTATTATTATTTTTGCCCCAGCTTTTATTGCAGCTGCTATTTTTGCATCTACCCCTCCCACAGGCTTTACTTTTCCGTATAAAGATATTTCACCAGTCATAGCTATTCTGTTATCTACATATACTCCTTTGATTGCACTATATATAGCTGTAGCCATACTTATACCAGCTGATGGTCCATCTACTGGAGCTCCCCCCGGAAAGTTCACATGAATATTATATTCATTACAATTTATATTAAATTTTCTTTCGAGCATAGTTATTACATTTTCTACAGAACATCTAGCATTGCTTTTTCTTATGATTTTATTGTTTCCATTTTTTATTTCCTCCTCTTCTACAATTCCAGTAACCTTAAGTTTACCATCGTTATTTTTGATTTTTATAGCACTTGCCTCTATTTCCATAATCGTACCAATATTGGCTCCATAAATTGCAAGTCCATTTACATATCCAATTTGAGGTTTTTCATTTATCTTCTTCTCAATTTTAGGTGAATACTGGCCATTCTCAATAACCCATTCAACATCCCCTAATCTAACTTTATCTCTTTTTTCATTTAATACTATTCCGTAAGCTAGTTGTATTAGATTAACCGCATCTCTTCCATTATTGGAATACTCTGAAACCATTTCTAATGCTTTTTTTTCTATTTTCATTTCAACTTTCTCTACTGCATTTAATGCTATCCTTTTTAGTTCATCTGGTAACAGTGGTTTGAAAAATATCTCTACACAACGTGATCTTAAAGCTGGGCATATTTCTTCTGGACTCCTTGTTGTTGCCCCAACAAGTCTAAAATCAGCCGGTAAACCGTTTTCAAATATTTCCTTTATGTATACAGGCATTTTATTGTCACTAGAATTATAATAAGCACTATCGAGGAATACTTTTCTATCCTCTAAAACCTTTAACAATTTATTCATTTCAGTAGGGTGAAGTTCACCAATTTCATCTATAAATAAAATTCCTCCATGGGCTTTTGTTACAGCACCTGATTTTGGTTGTGGTATTCCTGCTATTCCAAGGGACCCTGCCCCTTGATATATAGGATCATGAACTGAGCCTATGAGCGGATCTGCAATACCTCTATCATCAAATCTAACTGTAGTTGCATCAATTTCAATAAATTTTGCTTCACTTTTAAATGGTGAGTAGTTTATTTTTTTTGCATATTCTAATACAAGCCTTGCAGCAGCAGTTTTTCCTACACCTGGTGGTCCATAAATTATTACATTTTGTGGATTAGGTCCACATATAGCTGCTTTCAAAGCTTTAATGCCTTTTTCTTGGCCTATGATTTCGTCAAATGTCTTTGGTCTACTTTTTTCAGTTAACGGCATTGTGAGGCTAATACTCCTCAATTTATTTAAATTATCCATTTCCTTTTTATTTTCTTTATCTATCACAATTTTAGAAGATTGTTGCCCCTTCAATAGAGTAAAAAAATAGATTCCTATAATCACTGTAAAAAATAATTCTACAACTAAAAGTAACATCGTCATATTCTTTGGCATTAAGGCTGTTTCTTCCTTATGCCTACCTCCTCTCAAATATAAGTATTTACTTTTAGTATTTACATTTTTATAGTAATATATTCCACATAAAAAAATGTGCCAAAATAATTAAAATCATTTTGACACACTTTTAATATACACTAGGCAGTTTCTGAGCCTTTTTTCTTTTTCTTTATATCTTCAGTCTTATTTTCAGGTTCAGGAAGTTGTTCTGTTGGTTCTGTCAATTCAATTTTAGGTTGTTTAGTTTTAAGCGTCTCTTCATTGACAGATACTTTCTTAACATCTTTCCTTGATGGTATATCAAACATAATATCTTTCATCATGTCTTCTATAATTGCCCTTAAACCTCTTGCTCCAGTATTTCTTGTTATAGCTTCTTTAGCTATAGCTAGAAGCGCCTCTTCATCAAAGTCTAAATCTACATTATCCATTTTAAACAATTTTTTATATTGCTTTACCAATGCATTTTTAGGTTTACTTAATATCTCTACAAGCGCTTTCTCATCAAGTGCATCCAAAGTAACAAGAATTGGTAATCTTCCTACAAATTCAGGTATTAATCCAAACTTTAGTAAATCACCAGGCATGATTTCTTTTAATAACACACCTATATCTTTTTCTTTCTTTGACTGAATCTCTGCACCAAAGCCTAATGAACTTTTTCTAGTTCTATTCTCAATTATCTTGTCAATTCCATCAAAAGCTCCACCACAGATAAATAAAATGTTTGTAGTATTAATTTGTATAAATTCTTGATGAGGATGCTTTCTACCACCTTGAGGAGGTACTGAAGCTACTGTTCCTTCAAGAATTTTCAAAAGTGCTTGTTGTACGCCTTCTCCAGAAACATCTCTTGTAATTGATGGGTTCTCTGATTTTCTAGCTATTTTATCTATTTCATCAATATAGATAATACCTTTCTCTGCTCTTTCAACATCATAATCAGAGTTTTGAATAAGCTTAAGCAAAATATTTTCTACATCTTCTCCAACATACCCAGCTTCAGTTAAAGTAGTAGCATCTGCTATAGCAAAAGGTACATTTAAAAATTTTGCTAAAGTCTGAGCTAGAAGTGTCTTTCCTGAACCCGTTGGTCCTAATAAAAGTATATTACTTTTTTGTAATTCAACATCTTCGCTATTTACATTTGAATTAATTCTTTTGTAATGATTGTATACAGCAACAGATAATGACTTTTTAGCATCATCTTGACCAATAACATACTGATCTAAATAATTCTTTATCTCAGTTGGTTTTGGAAGTGATCCTACTTCTACTGAAGAACTTTCTTCAAATTCATCAGCTATAATTTCAGAACATAACTCTATACATTCATCGCAAATGTAAACTCCAGGTCCAGCAATAAGCCTTCTAACCTGATCTTGACTTTTGCCACAAAAAGAACATCTTAATTGTTTTTTATCGTCAAATTTTGCCATCTTTGCACCTCACTTAAAGGTTATTTCTTTTTTGTTACGAAAACTTCATCTATTAATCCATAAGTCTTAGCATCTTCTGCATCTAGGAAATTATCTCTCTCTGTATCTTTTTCTATAACTTCTAAAGGCTGACCTGTTCTTTCACTGAAAATTGTATTTAATTTCTTTTTTATTCTAAGAATTCTGTCAGCATGTATTCCTATATCTGTTGCTTGACCTTGGAAGCCTCCAAGCGGTTGATGAATCATAATCTCACTATTTGGAAGTGCAAATCTTTTTCCTTTTGCACCAGCACATAATAAAAATGCTCCCATTGATGCTGCCATTCCAACACAGATAGTTGATACATCTGGTTTTATATATTGCATTGTATCATAAATACCCATACCAGCTGTTATTGAACCACCTGGGCTATTTATGTATAGGTAAATATCCTTATCTGGGTCTTCACTTTCTAAAAACAATAGCTGAGCTATAACTAGACTAGCTGTTGCATCATTTACTTCTTCACCTAAAAAAACTATTCTGTCTTTTAAAAGTCTTGAATAAATATCATAAGACCTTTCTCCCCTGTTTGTCTGTTCCACTACCATAGGTACCAAACTCATAAAAATCCCTCCTACATCTGTATCTTTATAACCAAATAAAATACATGAAAATTTAACCTCTTTATATTATGCTAACATAACACAGCAAATAATCAATATATTTTTATTTTTTATTAATCAATAGCTTTACTGCTACTAACTAATAAATCTATAACTTTTTCATTTTTAACATCATTTTCTATTGTTGCTTTTTGAGCATCTAATAATAATTTTGCCATTTTTTCAATATCTTTGTTTGAGTATTGCTTAGCTAATTCAGTTGCCTTATTTAACAATTCTTCTTCTGTAGCTTCAACTTTTTCAGCTTTAACAATCTCTTCAAGTACAAGTCTTGTTTTTACCCTTTTTTCAGCTGTTTCTTTCATGTAATCTCTAACTTTTTCTTCAGAACTATTTGTAAATTCATAATAAGATTTTAAATCTAATCCTTGATAACTTAATCTTGTTTCTAATTCTTTAAGCATTTGATCAACTTCATTTTTAACCATAACTTCTGGCACATCAACTTTTGAATTATCACATACAGCTGATATTACAGCATCTTCATATTCAGCTTTTTCTCTTGCTGCATTGTTTTCTTCAAATTTAACTTTTGTATCATTTCTAAGTTCTTCTAAAGTATCAAATTCAGAAACCTCTTTTGCAAATTCATCATCAATTGCAGGCAATTCTTTAATTTTAATTTCTTTAATTGTAACATTAAACGTAGCTTTCTTTCCGTTTAATTCCTCTTTGCCGTATTCTTCAGGGAAGGTTACTTCAACATCTTTTGTTTCACCTTTTTTAAGTCCTATAAGTTGTTCTTCAAAGTTGTCTATGAAACTACCACTTCCTATTTCTAGAGAATAGTCTTTTCCTTCTCCGCCTTCAAAAGGTGTTCCATCTACAAATCCTTTAAAGTCAATAACAGCGATATTTGTGTTTTCAACAGCGCCTTCTTCTTTTGTTTCTATTCTAGCATTTTTTTGTTGTATTGATTTTAATTCGTTTTCAATGTCTTCTTCTGTAACTGGATATTTAACTTTTTTAACTTCTAAATCTTTATATTCTCCAAGTTCTACTTCTGGAGTTACTGTAACTTTAGCTGTATATACAAAGTCTTTTCCATCTCCTATATCTACAACATCAATTTCAGGATAGTCAACAGGCTTTATGTTATTTTCTTCTAACGCTACTGGATATGTATCATCACAGCAAAAGTTAATAGCATCTTCATAAAAAACTCCCTCTCCATAATATTGTTTTATTATAGATAAAGGTGCTTTACCTTTTCTAAATCCTGGTACATTGAATTTTTTACTATTTTTCTTATATGCTTTTTGAACAGCTTCGTTAAATTTTTCTGCCTCAACTGTTATCTCAAATTTAACGACATTATTTTCTAATTTTTCTAATTTTGTATTCATACGTAAATTCCTCCTAATCAAGTAAAAGCTTATTAACTTAAATATTATAACATATTCTAATCTATTTACAAATACTAATACCAAGCAAATTAGCTATAAATCTTTTATATATTATATAACAAAAAACCTTATGGTTACAATTAAATTTTTCAAAGTAAAAAACTTTATGTTAACTTACAAATTAATTCTTAATTATTCGTAAGTTAATTTACATATTACAAGTGCTATATTTTTGGTTTATATAAACTTAGACAGAAACTTTTTAGCGTCTTGTAATTCAGAGTATGTTTTGTAATTGTTTCCATATACTTCTATTATAACATTACCCAGATAATTTTGTGCTTTTATTTTATTAAATATAGCTTTTAAATCCACATTCCCTTGTCCTGGCATTAAACAAACGTGCTTATCATCCCTATCATTTACATGAAAATTTATTAATTTATTTCCCATTATATCCAAATATTCAAATGGCTTTATACCAGCCTTATAGGATTGCTTTATATCAAATGTATAATATAGTGGATAATTTATATTTTCTTCGATTCTATTTAAATATTCAATATTACTAGACATGCACCATGAAACATTCTCTTGAGCTAATTTTATTCCATTTTCTCCAGCAATATATGTTAATGTATTATATACATCATGAATTAATTTAAAATCTATTGCTTCTATATTGTTTAATCTCATACCATGAAAAGTATAACATCGTGCACCTAAAAGCTTTGCCGCTACGCATACCTTTGTAAAATACTTTAGCATGTCATCTCTTCTTCTCTTATATGAATCAAAGAGATATGGTTCATATAAAGATGAAAAACTATGAACACTGTTTATTTCCAAATTGTATTTATCTTTTTTATCCCTTAATAACCTTATAAAATCTTCTTCAAATTCCATAGGACTATTTAAAAAAATTTCTGCACAGCTAAAACCAAGGCTAGAGATTAATTCTATGCTGTGCTCTGTCTCAACCTTTGGATAAAACACCGCAGACGATAACCCAATCTCCATATTTTCCTCCTAAATAACTATTGTAGATACTCCTAATTTGTTACAGAACCATCACCTTTAAGATATTGAACCGAATTGTCAACAGAAATTTCTAATCCATTTGGAGTTATAGCATTAATTTGAACATTTTCTCCTGTAAGATTTGTATTTACTGAAGTTTTATCCTGAATATTAAATTTCCAAATATACTTATTACTTTTGTTAAACCATGGTAACTGACTTATATATGCTACATTTGTATCGTCTATAAATTTAGGTGATGTGCACCATACATAACTTGGATTTGCTTTTAATACAGAATCCTTTGTAAACACAGTTCCTGTAGTCGCCGTGTAGCTTGCATTTGTAATATTAATTGATGTTCCATCGGCATTTGCAACTATTATATCCTGAGTACTTTTTTGAAATAATACTATGGCAGAACCTGATGGATTTATATTATAATCCAAATCCGGATCACTATTTTCTACACTTTTAATAACCTTTGCTGTCCCAGCATTTTCATAAATAACTTTAATTTGTTTACCACTTGGCATATTAATAACAAAATTTAATTTATCAATTTTCTTTGAAGCATCTTCATTGGATTTTTTAATTTTGTCTTTTGATTTTTTACTACTAGTATTTGTTTTGCTGTTAGTCTCAGTGTTTACAATCTTTTTAATTTGTTCATTTTTCTTATTCCTAATGCCCAGATTTCCTAACAAGGAAATTATAACTATTACCAAAGCAACAATTACTATTAAAACACTGATAAAAATCATCCTTTTTCTTTTCCTCATCTTCTTTTCATATCCACTACTAAAAATGCTTGGCTTTGCCACTTGAAACCCTCCTTAATTCATTTTTTAATATTTGGCCATTCGCTACCATCCGTAAGACTCTTACTTTATTATAACTCATTGTAAAAAAATTTAATAATGAATTTTATGTTTACAAAAAAATAGATAAAATACTTTAAGTTAAAACTTTAAAAGTATTTTATCTATATTATAACATGAACACTCTGAAGAGCTTAAATAAATTGTAAGTCTTATTTATTGTCTTTAAAATAATCATTCATAGGACTATAAGCAACTTCTTTGTTAGATTTTTTATATTCTACAGCAGTTAAGAATATGCTAGCTGTATCTATACATGTAAAAACTGGTATTCTGTGTTCTGCTGCTTTTCTTCTAAGTCTAAATCCTAAAGTTTCTAATTTATTCCCCTTTGTAGGTGAGTTTATAATAAATTTAATGTTTCCATCGCCTAAGTTATTAATTACATCTTCAATTTCCAATATTTCGCAATGGAGCCCATTTTTCTTTATATGCTTGCCTGTTTCAGAAGATGCATATATATTAAAACCAAGTTCTACGTATCTCTTTATAGTTTCGATTCCTTCTTCTTTATCTAAATCCTTTAGTGCAACATATATATTTCCTTCTGTTGGTATTACATAATTTGCTCCACAAAATCCTTTGTATATTGCTGAAGGAAAATCTTTGCCTACTCCTAAAACTTCTCCGGTAGATTTCATTTCTGGTCCGAGGTATGTATCTACATCTACAAGTTTTTCGTTGGAAAACACTGGTACCTTTACTGCAAATAATTTGTGATCTTTAATAATTCCAGTACCATACCCAAAATCCTTTACCTTGCCCCCAAGCATTACATCTACTGCAAGTTTTACCATTTGGACACCTGTAACCTTACTTAATATTGGTACTGTTCTAGATGCTCTTGGATTTACTTCAATTACATATACATCTTTTCCGTCATATACATATTGAATGTTGAAAAGTCCTTTTATATTTAAAGCTTTTGCTATTTTTTTTGTACTTTTTTCAAGTGTTTCAAGAACTTCATTTGAAAGAGTTTTTGTAGGATACATAGTTATACTATCTCCTGAGTGTACTCCAGTTCTCTCCACATGCTCCATTATTCCTGGTATTAATACTTCTTCTCCGTCTGAAATAGCATCTACTTCAATTTCAGTTCCCCTTACATACCTATCAATAAGTACTGGATAATCTTTTGAAAGATTTACAGCATCTTTCATATATTTTTCTAGAGTGGCATCCTCATGGACAACTTGCATTGCTCTACCACCTATAACATAAGAAGGCCTTACTATCACTGGATATTTCAGTTTATTTACTGCTCTATACGCTTCCTCCATATTCGTTACCGAAACGCCTTCTGGAAGTGGTATTTCTATATCATTTAAAAGTTTACTAAATTTTTCTCTGTCTTCTGCAAGGTCTATTGATTCGAAGGAAGTTCCAAGTATATTTACATTTTTTTCGTTTAACTTACCTGCTAAATTAATTGCAGTTTGACCTCCAAATTGAACAATAACTCCATATGGTTTCTCTTTTTCAATTATATCTAAAACATTATCTATATATAAAGATTCAAAATACAGTTTGTCTGCTGTATCAAAATCTGTGCTTACAGTTTCAGGATTATTATTTATTATTATAGATTTATAACCAGCTTCTTTTATACCCCAAACTCCATGTACGCAGCAATAGTCGAATTCAATTCCTTGACCTATTCTTATTGGCCCAGAACCCAAAACAATTATCTTTTTATCATCATAAATTTTGTTCTCATCTTCGTCTTCATAACATGAGTAATAATAAGGTGTATCCGCTTCAAATTCTCCACTACAAGTATCAACCATCTTGTAAACAGGTGTTATATTATTCTCCTTCAGTATATATCTTATGGTTTCTTCATCTTTTTTACAAATTCTGCTTATCTCTTTTACTGTAAAGCCCATTTTTTTTGCCTTTATAATATTTTCATTTGAAGCTTCTTCTCTAATATCAACTTCCATATCAACTATAGATTTAATGCTATTTAAAAACCAATAATCTATTTTTGTTATATTGTGAACTTCTTCTAACGTTACGCCCTTTCTTACAACTTCAGCAATGGCAAATATTCTCTCATCATCCTGCATCTTTATTTTTTCTATTAGTTCATCTACATTAAGGCTCTCAAGATATTCAAGTCTAAGTCCAACTATTTTTCCTTCTAGAGAAGTAACTGCCTTTAAAAGTGCACTGCTAAACGTTCTATCAATTGCCATTACCTCTCCGGTTGCTTTCATTTGAGTGCCAAGTGTTCTAAGCGCTGTATCAAATTTATTGAAAGGCCATTTAGGTATTTTAACAACACAATAGTCCAGTGCTGGTTCAAAGCATGCACTAGAATTTTTGGTTACATAATTTTTAAGTTCATCTAGACTGTATCCTATAGCTATTTTTGCAGCAATTTTAGCTATTGGATATCCTGCGGCTTTTGATGCTAAAGCACTAGAACGGCTAACTCTTGGATTTACTTCAATTACTATATAATTATTACTATTAGGATCAAGTGCATATTGAATGTTACATCCACCTTCAATTTTAAGGTTTCTAATAATCTTTATTGCAGCTTTTCTAAGCATTTGGTATTCGGTATCTCTAAGTGTTTGTGAGGGAGCTACTACAATACTATCTCCTGTATGTATTCCTACAGGATCAATATTTTCCATATTACAAATTATTATGCAATTATCCTTTCCATCCCTGATCACTTCATATTCAATTTCTTTCCAACCAGCAACACTTTGTTCTAAAAGTATCTGACTTATTGGACTCATCTCTATTCCTCGTTTTGAGATTTCTAAAAGTTGATCCATATCTGAAGCTATACCACCACCAGTTCCACCTAATGTATATGCTGGTCTTATAATAACTGGAAAGCCATATTTGTTTACAAATTCTATACATTCCTTAACATTTGTGGCTATTATGCTTTTAGGGATTGGTTCTTCAATTTCTTCCATTAAGTTTTTAAATTCTTCTCTGTCTTCTGCTTTTTTTATCGCTTCACTGTTAACACCTAAAAGTCTAACATTATATTTCTCTAATATTCCCTCGTCCTTAAGCTTCATTGCTAAGTTTAAGGCTGTTTGACCACCAAAACCAGCAAGTATACCATCTGGCTTTTCCTTTGCTATAATTTTTTCTAAAGCTTCTACAGTAAGTGGCTCTATATAAACTTTATCTGCAATATGATAATCTGTCATAATTGTTGCAGGATTGCTATTTACAAGTATTGTCTTTATTCCTTCTTCTCTTATAGCTTTAGCAGCCTCAGTACCAGAATAATCAAATTCTGCTGCCTGACCTATAATTATAGGACCAGAACCAATAATTAGAGCTTTTTTTATAGTTTTATCTAAAGGCATTTTTATTCCTCCAATATCGTTAGTATTATTTATCTTATATTGCTTCTTCTTTTACAGTTTTGTCCATGAGTGTTATGAATTTATCAAATAAATAAGCTGTATCAGTTGGTCCAGGCGCTCCTTCTGGATGAAATTGAACTGAAAATACTGGGAGTGAATTATGTTTCATTCCTTCAACCGTATCATCATTTAAATTTCTATGTGTAATTATCATACCTTTGCTTTCAACACTTTTAGGGTCCACTGCATATCCATGGTTTTGAGAGGTTATATATGCTTTATCTCTTTCTATATCATAAACGCCGTGATTTCCACCCCTATGTCCAAATTTAAGTTTATAAGTATCTCCTCCTATTGCCAATGCTATCATTTGATGTCCAAGGCATATGCCAAAAGTTGGTATTGAATTTATAATACTCTTAACGGTTTTAACTACATCACCTAAATCCTTTGGGTCTCCAGGTCCATTAGTTAGGAAAACTCCATCTGGCTTTATGCTCATAATTTCGTTATAACTTGCATTGAATGGGAATATTGTTATATCACAATTTCTTTGTTTTAAATTTTCTATTATATTTCCCTTAGCACCAAAATCCATAACTGCAACTTTAAATTGACTTCCCTCAATGTGCTTAATTTTCTTTGTGCTAACCATCTTAACATAATTTTCTTTTATATTTTTTCCATCCATAATATCCTTTAACTTTTCAATTGAAAACTCTTTATTGGATATTATACATTTCATTGCTCCTGAATTTCTTATTTTTTTAGTTATAGCTCTTGTATCTACATCATACAATCCAACTATGTTCATTTTTTTAAGCATATCATCTATACTCATCTCACTCATGTAGTTTGATGGATTGTTACATACTGATTTTACAATGAATCCTTTAGCGTAAACTCTTTCAGATTCATTTTCATAGCTGTTTACTCCGTAGTTACCAATCATAGGATATGTCATATTAATTATCTGACCTGCATACGAAGGATCTGTAAGTATTTCCTGATATCCTGTCATAGAAGTGTTAAACACAAGTTCTCCAACGGATGTTCCAATTTTACCAAATCCTTTTCCAATGTATGTTGTTCCATCTTCTAAATATAATATGCCTTTCATAAAATACACCTCTCCTAATATATTAAAATAAAATTAATTTATATTTATGCAATTGAATTTATATTTATACATAGATTATCATATTGCTTATCAACCTGTCAAATACAATTTAAGCCCATATATCTGATTTTTGCATAAAAAATAGAGCCTTCTCCTATGAGAAAGGCTCTTGCGTACGAAAACAAAGCTATGCATATACTTATGCTGCTTTTTACTAATATACCGTATCACCTTCTCAGCCTCACAGGACCAAATTTAAAGGTTATATTCATTTTTATTTTTCTATACTTAATAATACACTATTATCTCACTAATATCAAATGTTATTTAATGTTTCTACAATTTATAATTTTATTTTACCCCATAAACCTCATAATATTCTTCTATTTTTTTCTTCATTTCATCATTTATTGTAATTTTTCCATTTATTTCTTTATTATAAAGGTGCGCTACTACATCTTCCATTGTAACTATTGCACAAGTTTTCATACCAAACTCTTCTTTAATTTCACTTAAAGCTGACTTTGTTCCTTTTCCCTTTTCCATTCTATCTACAGAAATTATTAGACCAATTACATCTACATCTCCCTGAATTTTTATAATTGGCATTGTCTCATGTATTGAAGTGCCTGCAGTAGTTACATCTTCAATTATAACTACTTTATCTCCAGACTTAATTTTGCTTCCAAGAAGTATTCCCGTGTCACCATGATCTTTTACTTCTTTCCTATTTGAACAATAACCTACATTAATGTCATATATATTGTTTAATGAAATAGACGTAGTTACACTAAGTGGAATTCCTTTATATGCTGGTCCGAACAATATATTAAAATCACTACCAAAGTTTTCTTTAATAGCCTTAGCATAAAATTCTCCCAATTTGCTAAGTTGTCTTCCAGTTTTATAATTTCCCGTATTAACAAAGAATGGTGTTTTTCTTCCGCTTTTAGTTGTAAAATCTCCAAAGGTTAGAACTCCGCAATCTACCATAAATTCAATAAAATCTTTTTTATATTGTTCCATCACTATATCACTCCCGTTATTTCTGATAAATCTTTTATTCCTTGATTTTTCATAAAATCTTCAATATCTCTTATTATATCAAGACAAATATCAGGTTTAATGAAATTCGCAGTTCCAACTTGAATTGCTGTGGCTCCTGCCATAATAAACTCTATGGCATCTTTTCCATTCATTATACCACCCATCCCAACTATTGGAACATTTACTGCTTTAGAAACTTCATACACCATCCTAAGTGCTAAAGGTTTTATTCCTGCACCAGAAAGTCCCGCCGTAATATTGTTAAAAACTGGTTTCCTCTTATTAATATCTATAGCCATGGCTTTAAATGTATTTACAAGCGATATAGAATCTGCCCCTGCCTCTGTACATTTTACTGCCATATCTACAATATCCTCAGCATTAGGAGAAAGTTTTACCATAAGTGGCTTCTTCGAATATTTCCTAACACTCCTTACAATATCATATGCAACTTCGGACTTTATCCCAAAAGCCATTCCTCCATGTTTTACATTTGGACAAGATATATTAAGTTCTATTATATCAACATCAGTTTTATCTAGAAGTTCTATTCCCTTTTCGTAATCTTCCTGACAACCTCCACCTAAGTTTGCAATTACTACAGTTCCAAATTTTTTCATCATAGGTAGTTCATCATCTATAAAAGTTTTTACACCAGGATTTTGTAATCCTACGCTATTCATAATGCCGCCGTCTACTTCATAAATTCTTATACCGTCATTACCTTCTTTAGGATTTATGGTTAATCCTTTTGATGAAATCCCGCCAAGTTTACCTACATCAAAATAATTATTATATTCGTTGCCGAAACCAAAAGTTCCAGAAGCCGCTATCACAGGATTTTTAAATTCAACCCCACAAATATTAACTTTAGTCATTTATTATCAGCTCCTCACCTAAAAAAACAGGTCCTTCTTTACATGACCTTTTTCTTCCATCCTTTGTTTTACAAGTGCAAACAAGACAAGCACCTATACCACAAGCCATTCTATTTTCCATAGATACGTAAACTTTGACATTCTTTTCTTCGCATAATTTTATAGCTTTTGTCATCATTATCTCTGGTCCACAACAAATTACAACATCATATTTCTCTGGCTTTAACAAATCTGTGACGTATCCTTTATGACCAACATCTCCAACTTCTGTGGATAAAAATAAGTTATTAACATATTTTTCCACATTATCCACAGTTTTGCTCTTGTTTTTAAATCCTGCATATAAGTCTACACTACAATCCGTAAGTTTATTTATAAGATATCTCATTGGTGCAATTCCTATCCCACCTGCAACTATAGCAACTTTACCTTTGATATTTTGTGTATCAAACCCATTTCCTAGAGGACCGGTAAGTTTTATTTCATCACCACTTTTAAGCTTTGATAAAATTTCAGTGCCTCTTCCAAAAACTCTATATAAAAAACTTATTTTATCTTCATCAATATTATTTATACTTATAGGTCTAGAAAGTGTTGGCTCTTTATCCCAAGCCCTAAGCATATAAAATTGTCCAGGTTTACCCAAAAAATCGCCTTTAATTGTTATTTCATATATATCATCATCTACTTTAGTATTGCTATATACCTTTTCCACTGAATATTGTTCGCTCATAGGTTTCCTCCATAATTTAAATATGTTTTAGAATATCATCTCTCATTAATATAGCTGCTTTTCTTGCATATCTTTCAAAATGTGTTTCTCCATCTTCCTCTTTTTTATAAGCAAGTAATATTCCCCTTGAGGAATTAACTATCCCACCATTACCAAGTGTTAAATAACTAGCAACTTCTTCTGCTGTACCACCTTGAGCTCCATAACCTGGTATTAAGAAAAATGTAGATGAAAGTTTATTTCTCATTTCTTTACCTTCAAATCCAGTTGTACACCCTACAACCGCTCCAATTGAACTGTAGCCACTCTCACCTAAAAAGTCATTTCCCATATCCTTAAGTTTTTCTCCAACAAAATCATAAACTCTTTGATTTTCACATGTACTTATATATTGAATATCCTTAGAGCCCTCATTAGAAGTCCTTAAAAGAACAAACACACCTTTTTCTTTATTTTTTACGTATGGAAGGTATGGCTCAACACTATCAAAACCCATATATGGATTTAATGTTATAAAATCACTTTCAAAGTCTCCCTCAAAATGTGCTTTTGCATACATTTCGGCAGTTTTTGCTATGTCTCCTCTTTTTATATCTGCAATTGCTATAGCCTTTTTATCTTTTAAATACTCTAGAGTTCTTTTATATGCAGCAAGTCCCTTTAATCCATATGCCTCATAATATGCTATTTGAACTTTATAGCAAGCAACTACATCAAGAGTTTCATCTATAATTTTTTTATTAAAATTGAATAGTGCATCTTCTATATTTTCATAACCTTTGAAAAAATCCTCTGGTAAATAGCTTAGGTCTGTATCTAGTCCTAAACATACATGTCCTTTTTCCTTAACACTTTCATACAACTTATCTATAATCATATTAAAAACTCCTCTTATATATTATAAACAACTTTACCTTTTTTTATTGTTTTAAGAACAACACCATATAGTTCCATTCCATCAAAACATGTGTTTTTACCTTTTGATAAAAAGTCATTATGGTCTACCTTATATTTTGTTTCTAAATCTAAAATTACAACATCACCATCATATCCAGGTTCTATCTTACCTTTTTTTAGTTTCAAAATTTCTGCTGGAGTTTTGGACATTATTTCAGAAAGTTTTTTTAAACTTATATTTTCTTTCTTAACAAGCTCTGTATAACATATTGAAAAAGATGTTTCTATTCCTGATATTCCGCAAGCTCCATTTTTTTTATCTTCTTTTGTATGAGGTGCATGATCTGTTCCTATAGCATCTACGTATCCATCTTTAATTGCCTTTATAAGTTTTTGCCTGTCTTCTTCTTCTCTAAGTGGTGGATTTACCTTATATCTATCTTCTCCTGTTAAACATATATGATGAGGAGTTACTTCACAAGTTATATCATATCCTTCATCTTTTGCATTTTTTATTGCTTTAATGGCTTCCTTCGTGCTTACATGGCATAAGTGTAAATGTGCTCCAGTAAATTTTGCCAATTCAAGGTCTCTTACAGTCATTAGATTTTCTGAAAGTCTCGTACTTATATAACTTACTTCCATATCTTCTGCATGAGACATAACAACCCAATTTCTCTTTTTTGCTATTTTCATTGCCTTTAGCATATTTTCACTGCTGCATACTCCTTTGCCATCATCAGAAATACATTTTACACTGTCATCTAAATCTTCTAAATGACTTATGTCTTTACCTTCTAAATCTCTTGTGATACTTACAGTTTGATTTGCTTTTACAAGTCCAAGTTTGTCTGCTTTTTCTTCAACATATCTTACAATGTCCATGTTACTACATACAGGTTTTGTATTTCCCATAAGGTTTACAGTTGTGTACCCACCTCTAACTGCTGCTTTACTTCCACTTTCAATATCTTCCTTATAAGTTAACCCTGGATCTCTAAAGTGACTATGTAAATCTATGAAAGCTGGCATAACAGTCTTTCCTTTTGCATCTATAGTTTCACAAGATTTTTTCAAATTTGTTCCTATTTCTTCAATTATTCCATCTCTAATATATATATCACCATTAAAACTTTTTGAAAAATCAACTACGGTACCATTCTTTATTAAAAGTTCCAAACTGACTCCCCCTTATATCGTAACTATTTCATCACAATATTCGCATCTATATTCGCCTTTTTCCGCATCTACTAGATTAAATATATGCGGTACATATAATTCAACAGAAGTAATACACCTTGGGTTTTTGCACCTAATTACATTTTCAACCTTGTCTGGAAGACTTAGCTTAATCTTTTCTTTTATTCTCTCATTTTCAATTATATTAACTGTAATATTATGATCTAAAAGTCCAAGCATTTTAAAATCTAAATCAATAACATTTTCAATTTTTATTATGTCTTTTTTTGCATTTTTTGTACTATTTACATTCATAATTAAAGCTGTTGGAAAATCAGCGTCTTGAAGATTTAAATAATTATAAATCTTTATTCCATGTCCGGCCTGAATGTGATCTATTACTATTCCATTCTTTATACTGTTTATAGTAATCATTAAACCACCCCCAAAAGTTTTGCCATTAATGCCATTCGAACGTACATTCCGAACTTAGCTTGCTTAAAATAACAAGCTCTTTCATCTTCATCTACTTCATAATCAATTTCATTTACTCTTGGTAAAGGATGAAGAATTATCATATCTTTTTTTGCAAGTTCAAGTTTTTCCTTATCAAGAATATAGCTATCCTTAAGCCTTATGTAGTCTTCTTCGTTAAAAAATCTTTCTTTCTGAACTCTCGTCATATATAAAATGTCTAGATTTTCAATGACATCTTCTAATTTCTTTGCCTCTACAAAATCAATATTGTTTTTTTCAAGTATTTCCTTCTTAATATAATTTGGGATTTTCAATTCATTAGGTGAGATTAGTATAAATTTATTATTCTTATATCTTGAAAGTGCTTTTATAAGTGAATGAACAGTTCTACCAAACTTAAGATCACCACATATACCAATTGTTGAATTATTAAGATTCCCTTTAATTTTTCTTATGGTTAAAAGATCAGTTAACGTCTGAGTTGGATGTTGATGTCCACCATCTCCAGCATTTATTATTGGTACCTCTGAATACATAGCAGCAATTTTAGGTGCCCCTTCTTTTGGATGCCTCATAGCTATTATATCTGCATAACATCCCACAACTCTTATTGTATCTGCTACGGTTTCACCTTTAGAAACTGAGGTTGAATTTGGTTCTGAAAAACCAACAATTTGACCACCAAGTCTTAACATAGCAGTTTCAAAACTAAATCTGGTTCTTGTACTTGGTTCGTAGAAAAGTGTTGCTAATATTTTACCAAAAGCTATTTTGCTATATTGCTCTGGATTTTCTATTATATCATCTGCTAATTTAAAAATTTCTTCTAATTCATCAATGCTAAAATCCATAGGATCAATTAGACTTTTTCCTTTTAACATATTATATTACTCCTCCTTCTTAGTCTCTCTGTACTAAATTTAAAGGTACACAAAAAGCCTTCCTTAAAATAAAGGAAGGCATAATGATATCATAACTCATGTATACTCATTTGACCTTCCCAGTCTCTCTGAACTGAACTTAAAGGTTCATTAATTTCTATATTATACTATCATAACACTTTTTTAATGTCAATAAGAATTGAATTTCACTATTTAATTGTAAATTTTTTATAACCAATTTATTTTTTCTGAAAATTATGTGGAAATTTGTTTGCTTAACCTTTACAATAGGTACTATGTATTAAATAAACATTGTACATCTTAGAAAGGATTGTGTTAATTTGGTTGAACATATTATAAACATATTAATATTAATACTTGGAAAACTTGGCTATTTAGGAACATTTTTAGGGATGTTATTTGAAAGTGCCTGTATTCCAATACCAAGCGAAATAATTTTACCACTTGGAGGCTACCTAAGTTTTAAAGGAAGTTTAAATTTGATAGTCACTATTATAGTTGGAACTTGTGGTGGAACTTGTGGTTCTATAATTGCATATTTAATTGGTGCAAAAGGTGGAAGACCACTTGTGGAAAAATATGCAGATAAGCTTCATCTTTCAAAGGAAAAGATTGAAAACAGTGATACCATGTTCAATAAATATGGTGATAAGATAATATTTATTTCCAGATTGCTACCAATTATAAGAACCTTTATATCTTTGCCAGCTGGTATTACAAAGATGAATTTCACTAAGTTTGTAACTTATACCTTCGTTGGATCTGCTATCTGGAGTACTATACTAGTATATCTTGGATATGTTATGGGTGAAAATTGGGAGACAATTCGCTCTTATTATCACTATTTAGATATAGCTGTTTTAATTGCAATTATTGGATTTATAATTTATAAAATTGTTACTAGAAAGAAAAGTAAAAAATAATTTAACCAATTCAAATCACAGTAGTAAGAAATTGTGACGCAACTGGTTAAAGATTTTCATCATAGCTAAAGCTAGATAAAAAGATTAAAGAAAGCCTTCCGCTAGATGGAAGAATTGACGAGGCCTAGGCCGTCAAAGTGGTAGATAAAGAGTTCTAAGTCTCATATGGATGACCCTCCACCTAAAACTTAGAACTCTTTTTATGTATCTTAATATTTAGAAACAACTCTACAATATATTTTAAGTTCAAAGACTTTTCATAGCGTAGTAGAGAAAAATCATCCATAGCTTTTTCCCACGGAAAACCCTTCACCTTTACTTTGCAATCTCTCCATACTATAAATCAGCCTTATTGTTATCTGTTAACCCTCTTTGATATTTACCTACCATTTTCATAACTAAATTACTTGGCAATTTTACTAATATTTTATTCGTAATTCCTGGTACTATCACCCTTTTATCTCTAAGTAACTGCTTATAAGCTATTTTTGCAATCTTACTTGGATTTGAAGCTAATGTTGAATCTTTCCTTCCAGCTCTCTTAGCAAAATTAGTTTTTGTTGCGCCAGGACAAAGTGCGCTTACCGTAATATTATATGGCTTTAATTCTTCTGACACAGCTCTTGAAAATGATAATACATATGCCTTAGTTGCATAATAAATTGCTATATATGGCCCTGGCGTGAAAGAACCCGTGGATGCTACATTTAAAATTTTACCCTTTTTCATTTTTATCATTTCTTCAGCAAATAACTTTGTAAGTTTAGTTAGAGCTATTATATTTAATTGAATCATTTCCATATCTTTTTCTATACTAATACTACTAAACAAGCCCACGTTTCCAATGCCGGCATTGTTAATTAATATATCAATTTTTAGGTTTAACTTTTTAATTTCATTAAACACTTCCTCAGCAGAAAATTCTTCGCATAAATCCTTAACAATTACATGAACTTTTATTGGGAATTTCATTTCTAAACTATCTGCTATTTTTCTTAATTCATCTCTACTTCTAGCAACTAAAATTAAATTATAATTATTTTTTGCAAATATTTTAGCCAGCTCTAGCCCTATACCACTAGAAGCACCCGTTATTAATACATTTTGCATAATTCTATCTCCTATATAATGAAAAAGGGTTTCGGACTTATTTTATAGTTTCAAATTGCATATTATAAAGCGAAGCATATATTCCTTTTTTGTCCATAAGTTCTGAATGATTTCCTCTTTCTTTAATACCTTCTTCTGTTAAAACCATAATTTCATCTGCATTTCTAATTGTACTAAGTCTATGTGCAATAACAATAGTTGTTCTATTTTTTGAAAGTTCTTCAAGTGAATTTTGAATGAATTTTTCACTTTCATTATCTAGTGCTG
Source organism: Clostridium acidisoli DSM 12555 (assembly GCF_900176305.1). Taxonomy (GTDB): domain Bacteria; phylum Bacillota; class Clostridia; order Clostridiales; family Clostridiaceae; genus Clostridium_I; species Clostridium_I acidisoli. The sequence goes on along the minus strand of NZ_FWXH01000007.1, from coordinate 130,472 downwards.
ATGTAGCTTCATCTAAAATTAGGATTGGAGGATTTTTAAGAAATACTCTTGCTATAGATATTCTTTGTTTTTGTCCCCCTGAAAGTTTAACTCCTCTTTCTCCAACAAAAGTATCATATCCATCCTCAAGTTCCATAATGAATTCATGTATATTAGCTCTCTTAGCAGCTTCAATAATTTCATCATCTGTTGCATTTTGTTTTCCGTAAGCTATATTTTCTTTTATAGATCCTCCAAATAGATATACCTCTTGTTGGACAATACCTATGGCGTTTCTAAGTGAGTTCAATTTTATATTTTTTACATCAATTCCATCTATTGTTATACTTCCATGTGATATTTCATAAAATCTTGGTATAATACTACAAAATGTAGTTTTACCACCACCAGATGGTCCAACTAACGCTACATTTTTTCCAGCTGGTATATTTACATTAATATCTTTAAGTATATCTAAGTCATCATCATATCCAAAAGTAACATTTTTGAACTCAATATCACCTTTTGGTTCTCTAATATCCACAGCATCCTTTTTGTCTACAATATCTGGGTTTGTGTCAAGTACCTGTAATAATCTTGTAAAACCAGTAAGTCCTCTTTGAAATTGCTCAGTAAAGTTAACTAATTTATCAATTGGGTTTAAAAATATATTTATATACAATATATATATTACAAGTTCTGAAACATTAAAATTTCCTGTACTTATAAATATACCACCAAGTAATATCACTGAAAGATATAACATTCCTTGAAAAAAACCATTCCCACTATAATATCTTCCCATAGTAAAATAACTTTCTTCTTTAGTTCTTAAAAATTCATTATTTCCTTTTTCAAATTTAGCAGCCTCAACTTTTTCATTTGCAAAAGATTTAACAACTCTTATACCAGAAAGTGTATCTTGAACTACTGCATTTACATCCGCAATTTTTACTCTATTACTCATAAATACGTTTTCCATTTTTTTGTTATAAAATAAAGAGAAATATAACATTACTAAGGTTATAAATATTAATAACAAGGTTATTGGTATGTTTATGCTAAACAAAATAATAAAGGATCCTATAATCTTTAAAAGCGAAATAAACATATCTTCAGGTCCATGATGTGCTAATTCTGATATATCAAACAGATCATTTACAATCCTTGACATAAGCGTCCCTGTATTATGATTGTCGTAATATGAAAAAGAAAGTTTCTGATAATGTTCAAATAAATCCCTTCTCATATTTGCTTCCATTTTTGCGCCCATTATATGACCCCAAGAAGTTATAAAATATTGACAAAAATATCTTATTATGTACATAGCTAGCAATGCTGCTCCAAGTATAAGCACATATCGTAAAATAATATTTTTATCTTTCAAAATGTATACATGGTTAAGCATAAATTGTACAATTATTGGAAAGACAAGATCTACTGCAGATAAAATCAACGCGCAAAACATATCTGCAAAAAATAATTTTTTATAAGGTTTGTAGTATGCAAAAAATCTTTTTAATTTGTTCATAATAAAAAACAACACCCTCTTTTAAAAAAATAATATAAAGACAAAATATAATATACATACTAAATAACTTAACATTTAATATGCATTTTATCAATATAAACTTCCTTTCACGATTATTTTCTACTTTTACATATAATAAATGCATAAGTTCTATTAAATACAAATTACTTCCATAAAACTCTTAAATTTCATAGAATATGATTCTTTAAACTGCACAATATACTATCGTAACACAAATAAAAAATTATTTTAGAAGGAGATGCATACTTATGTCAAGTAGAAGAAATAGGGCCCTAGTCCCAGAAGCAAGAGAAGGATTAAACAAATTTAAGATGGAAGCTGCTAATGAGGTAGGTACTCCTTTAACTGAAGGTTACAACGGAGATCTTACTTCAAGACAAAATGGTTCTGTTGGTGGTCAAATGGTTAAAAAAATGGTTCAAGATTATGAAAGCAAACTAAGCAAATAGTACCTTTTAACTTCTAAATCTAAGGGTGTTTCCAAAGATATATGTTTTATTTTTGGAAACACCCTTTTATTATATTTATAAAAAATAAAAGCCATCAATATTAGATGACTTACATAAGCTTTTACATACAATTTAATTTTTCACTTTCATTATATTTGCTCATGCTGAGCAAATCACTTTTTTTGATTATTCCTATAAATATATTGCTATCATCTACCACAGGCACAAAACTTCTATCCAACATTGATGTTGGCAAATCATCAATATTATCATATATATGCACTGTCATATCTATCATGTCCGTTATAATATCTGAAATTCCCATTTTATTAAAATCTTTAAATTCAAGTTTAGGAGAGTTTTTTATCTTACTAATTAGGTCCTCTTTTGTAATAATCCCTACAAAAACTCCCTTGTCATCTAATATAGGTAATCTATTGCAATTGTGATATTTCATTTTTTCTAAAACCTGTCTCACCGTAGAAGTTAATTTTACGTATATTACTTCTCTCTTAGGAGTCAAAAAAAATACTATATTCATAATTATTAACCTCTTTCCCTTTATTATTTTTTTCTATACCTATATTATATATGTTGTTTTTTAAAATTTCAAGAGTTTATTTGATAATCTTTTAATAAAATAGATTTATTTTTGATAATTTATCAATAGCTATGCTTTTCTGATATCAATATAAAACTTTTTGTTTATCCCTGCTTCATTAAACGAAGCCATGTTATTAATTGTATATAATGCAGTCTCAATTAAATTAAAAGCTATAGGACATCCCGATCCTTCACCTAATCTCATTTTTAAATTTAACACTGGTTCTATCCCCATCTTTTTCATTACAAATGCCATTCCAGGTTCTGCAGAAATGTGCGATGGAAATATGTAATCTTTAACATTGTTATTTAACTCATATGCACATAATGCTGCAACTGAAGATATTAAACCATCAATTACAATTGGTAATTTTTTTTCTGCTGCACCTAAAAAGCATCCACAAAGCGCTGCTATATCAAAACCTCCAACTTTTGAAATAACATCGATAACATCACTTTTTTGTGGTAAATTAACTTCTATTGCCTTCTTTACTACTGACTTTTTATTTTCTAATTGCTTATCTGTAAGTCCTGATCCTTTTCCAACTGCACTCTCTAAATCTATTTGGAGTAAAACACTTAATATTGCCGCAGACGTAGTTGTATTTCCAACTCCCATTTCTCCAGTTCCAAACATATCGTATCCATATTTACTTAATTCATTCACCGTTTCGATTCCAATTTCAATAGCTCTAATTGCCTGACTACGACTCATAGCTGGACCTTTGGCTATATTTTTTGTTCCATATGCTATTTTCTTATTTATTATTTTTTTATTATTAAAATCAGCGTTTACACCAACATCAATTACTGTTATTTCTGCATGCTCCTTTTTTGCTAAAACACAAACACCTGTGGTTCCTTTGGTGAAATTCTCCATTACAATTCGAGTTATATTTTGAGGGCATGTACTAACGCCTTCCTCCACAACTCCATTGTCCCCGCACATAATAATTATATTTTTTTTATACTTTTCATATTTTAATTCACCTTTAATTCCTGCCATCTTTGCAGAAATTTCTTCTAACATTCCTAAACTTCCTATAGGTTTAGATAAGTTGTCTATTACGTTCATAGCATTTTTTATTGCTAGTTTATTTGAAGGTTCTATTCCTCTAAGTGTTTCCTGTAATAATTTCATTTTTTTCTCCTTAATATTATAATAAATACATTTTTATTATAATATTATTTAAGATAATTTTACATATTATTTTTCCCTTACTTTTTGATATAACTCAATTATAAGTTTTACCATATCCCTATAAGTTACTGAAGTCATAAATTGGTCCTGCGCATGAATTAACAAAATTGTTTTTTCAATTATTATTCCATTTAACTCCTCCTCTATAAGTCTTGTTTGTATATTATGTGCTTCACCAATACTTTTTCCAGCTTCTTTAAGTTTAGCTTCAGCACCATATTTGTCTCCGCTTAGAATTAGATTAAAAGCTTCGGTTGCAAGAGCCTTTCCTTCTCCGCTACACGTGATAAGCGTCATGCAATCCTGTACCAACTGTTTATCCATATTATTAGACCTCTTTCTCTTAAGTTTAATAACTCATGAGTTTATTGCTTAAATAAAACCTTTACAGTAAGTGCTAAGCTTTATTTGTTGATAACTGCCAATGCTTGAGCTAATACATTTTTACCATTTATCATTCCATAATCTCTCATACTAATTGTTTCTACTGGGCAGCTTCCATCTACAATTTTTGTAATTTCTTTTGACATATGCCTTATTTGTGGCCCAATTAGAATTACATCTGCTTCATCTTTTACTTTTTCTAGAACTTCTACTGAATATGCTTCAATTTTAGCTTCTAGTTCTATAGTTTCTGCTGCCTGTCTCATTCTTTTAACAAGTACAGACGTTGACATTCCTACATTACATACTAAATAAATGTTCATAACTAATTCCTTCCTTTATTTTGCTTATATATATAATATAACATTTTCAACCTAAGTATAAAACAAATTGAACATCTATATTTTAAAACTTTTAGTGATTTCAGTAAGTTTTTGTGCAAGTTCTGCTTGATTTTCAGCTGACTTTGCAACCTCGTTTACTGCTATAGTTACATCATTTATACTATTCATTATTTCTTCTGATCCACTTGCAGATTCTTCTGCAGTTGATGACATATTTTCAATTGCACTATTTACTTGCTCAACTATTTCATTAATTTCTTTAGATGAATATGCAATATCTTTAGCCATTCCATTAATAAATTCAGCATCATTTTCATATTGAATTCCAGTATTCATTAATAATTCAAAGCTTGGTTTTATATTTATACCTATATAATCCAAAATTTCCTTACCACTTGTTGAAAGATTATTAAATGCCACTTGAACTTGTGTTACCATATCCTGAATATCCAAAACCGCTTTACCTGATTGCTCTGCAAGTTTTTTAACTTCATCTGCTACAACTGCAAATCCCTTTCCTTGTTCTCCCGCTCTAGCTGCCTCTATTGCAGCATTTAATGCAAGTAAATTTGTTTGTTCTGCTATCCTGCCAATAGAATCGGCCATGGTTTTTACTTGTTCTACAATTTTTCCTTCCTCTATTGATTTTAATATATTTTCACTTTTTTCTTTATAAATATTATTTCCTTCTATAATACTTCTCTCAGCTTTTTGTTTAACATTTAAAGCCCTCTTTTTTATTTCATTTGCAGAAATTACTGCATCCTGTGCTTTTTTAGCTAAATTTGCTGTAGTTTCACCAATTTCAAGTGACGAACTGCCAACTTCTTCTGATATAGAACTTAACTCCTTAGACCCGCTAGCAATGATACCCGTTGCCTCACTAATTACTTGCATAGTAGAAGAAATTTCTTCTGTAGTTGAAGATAAGTCTTGACTTGAAGTATTAATAACACCTGAACTATTTACAATTTCACCTATTAAATTTTTTACATTTGAATTTGCCTCATTTAATGCACTAGATACTTGTCCAATCTCATCTTTATAATTTACTTTTATATATTGCTGTAAATCCCCACGCTGAAGTGATTTTGCAAAACACAATATTTTTTCAACTCTTCTTGAAATTAAAACTGATATCATTATTCCTAAGACAATTGCTATTATAAGTCCTAGCAATGTTATTCCTATTGTTATATAAATAGATGTCTTATATGTACTTATGTTTAAAGCATTGGCATTATCGGCTTCTTTCCTGTTTATTTCTATAAGTCTGTCTAAATCACTATATACGTTACTCCTTAAAGTTGCTACCTTTAAAAATCTATCGCCAGCCTCACTAAACTCATTATTTACCACATATAATTTTATAACATTGATATTGTCTTCATATTCATATATATCTACTTTTAATTTTGAAAAAATCCCTTTTTCTTCAGCAGATGAAATATACTTGTCATATGTGTTAACGATTACATAGCTGCTATTAGATAAATTTTCAATATTTTTCGAAACACTTTTATTTTGTTCTGCATCTTCATTCTGATATACTAATTTCATTGTTTCAGTTTCAATATCAGCAAAGTTTTGCTTTATACTATTCAAATTCTCTATGGACTTTAAATTATAATCATGCATTTTAATTGCATTAGAATTTATTTTATTCATATTATTTATACCAATAGCTCCTACAATTCCTATAAAAAGTGCTGTTAATAAAAATGACAGTATTAATTTTTGCGATATTTTTAAATTATTCATCCACTTCATAAAAATCCCTCCATTACTTTTAGCAAACGTTTGCACAACCCATATTACTTATTCTATATTAAATTATAAAATCCGTCAATAAGTATAACCATATTTATAATTTCAGCACATGCTTAACTTCTACAAACATTTACTTAACTAATACTAGCAATTGAACTTTAGTTAAGCTAACACTCAGATGGAGTTAAAACTAAAACCTCACCTGAGTACAAGTTCCACTTTATTTTGAATATTTATTTGCTATTGTTGAGGCTGCGTAAGAATCTGGTTTCGTTTTACAGTCAAATCCACATGCTTTTACCCATGAAGTAATTTCAGGTATTACCCTTTTTGTTGGCCCATTTTGACCTGCATCTACATGAATTCCTATACTGTAATTAAAATCTTCATCATGAAATTTTTTTGAAAGTTTCATAGCGAGTTCAAGACTGATACTAGTTTCATAAAATAATTTTTGATTAATATCACTAATCTTTTTTACCCTTTTAACCTCATAAAAAAATATTCCTCCGTGTCCAACTTGGTATACTGAAACAACTAGCACTACTTTTGTAAGTTCAAAATTTTGACTGTCAGTGCCAATTGAAATTTTGTACGCTTCTTTAGGAGCTTTGTTTACAAAGTCTTTTATAATAGAAAACATCTTATCAAAATCAACTTTTCCATAGGTTATACTTTGCATAATATCTCCTTCTCTCATAACTTATTGTGTTTTATATATTATAAGTTAATTTGAGGAAAATGATGCTATAAAAATAAATAATTTCATTTTAATCTGGCTTAAATCTACTCTAAATTACTATGTTTTTTAAATGCATCATCATTGTTTAAATTTTTTGACTCCGCATACCCTAAACAAATAGAATCAAATATTATATGGCAACACTGGTCAAAAAGTGAACCTAATGGCTGAATACTTGATGTCTCTCCTTGTCTGCGATATTTTGTAGCTGCTGGTATATGTAATTTAAACGTAGCTATCTTTCCAAGTTCTGAATCTAAATTAGTTGTAACTACAATAACAGAACACCCCAATTGTTTTGTTCTTTCTGCTGTTGTAACAACATTTTTAGTTGTACCAGAACCAGAAATAGCAACAAGTATGTCACCTTTTTCAATGGCAGGAGTAATAGTTTCTCCCACAACATACACCTTTGCACCTAAATGCATAAGACGCATAGCAAACGATTTACCCATAAATCCACTTCTGCCTTCTCCAATAACAAAAATTCTATTTCCATTATTCATAATTTCTATAAATTCATCTATATCTTTCTCTTCTATTCCTTCTAATACACTTTTTATTTCATTCATAATTATTTGTGTTCTTCTCATTAAATTTACCTCCTATTAGCTAATTCTTTAATTTTTTTTGCTTCAAGTTCTGGATTATTTGACTTTGTAATTGCGGAACCAACTATTACTACATATGGATGGATATCTTTCAAATTTTCTAAAAACTCACTAGTAATTCCACCCGCTATTGCTATCTTTAAATCCTTTATTTTAGTTAATGGTTCAGGTACTTTTATTTTGCTTACCTCCTGTTTTTCTCCAATAACCTCTTGTAAATCCTTACTAATATGCATACAAAAGATAGCATCTTCATATACACTAAGCTCCTTTATTTTTTCATCTGACGTATTAAGAAGGTCTATCATTACCTTCCTTCCACTCTCCCTTGCTACTTCCATACAAATGTCTATAGAAACCTTTGGTGCTGTGCCCATAACTGTTGCCACATCAGCTCCAGCTTCAAAGCACATTGTAAATTCATATTTAGCATTGTCAAAAGTTTTCACATCTGCCAAAATAATTTTTTCTGGAAATGCCTTTCTTATTTCTTTTACACTTTTAATTCCAAATTCCTTTATAAGAGACGTACCAACTTCAATCCAATCAACATATTTTTTTACTTTATTTGCATTTAAAATTGCTTCTTTAATTGTAAGTCTATCTAAAGCCAGTTGTATATTCATCACTAAACCTCCATTTAAGTTATTTCATCTTCAATTCATTTATGGTACCGATTCCAAATTTACTTAAATTTTTCATAACTACTGAAATTCTTATTATTGTGTTGAACCTCTAATTATTAATTGGCCCGGAAGTTCTATTATTTTAGGCTCATCTACATCACCATTTATACGACTTAAAATTCTATTCATTGCTGTATTACCAATTTTATAAGCTGGCTGAGCAAAAGTTGTTATCCCATTACCAATTATTTCAGTCCATTCTGGATTATCAAAGCCAACTATCCCTATATCCTCTGGTATTCTTAGATTTTTGCTTTTAATTATTGACATTATTTTTAATAAAACAACACCATTAGTAGCAAAAATAACCCTTGAATTTTTTTGGGAATCCTCTAAAAAACTATTAATGCCATTCTCAAGATTTTTACTTATATTAATATCAATTTCGTATAAATCTTTACTTGCACTCATATGTTTCTTTTCAGAAAGTATTTTTATAAAAGTATCCATGCGTTCTATTCGTGAACTGATTTTTTTAACTGGCTCTGTAAAAAAAGCTATTCTCTCATAACCTTTTTCTAATAAAAAGTTTACAATTTCTGACGTCCCCTTTTTATTATCAACTGATATAGTGTCAAAATCTAATTCGGGTATTTTGCGATCTACTAATACTACAGGTATCTCATCATCTGCTGCTAATTTGTATAAAAATTCATTGTTTTTACCCGTTGTATTTATAATAAGACCATCTATCCTATGTGCTTGAAGCATAAATATATAATCAAGTTCTTCAACTGGATCATTATCTGTATTGCAAACAATAAGACTATAATCATTTTTTTTGCAAATAGTCTCTGCCCCTCTAAGCATTTCTGTTGAAAATGGATTAGTTATATCAGCAATTACCATACCAATTATTCGACTTTTGTTTCCTTTTAGTCCCATTGCCATAACATTAGGCCTGTACCCTAGTGTATCAATGGCTTCTTCAATTTTTTTTCTAGTTTTTTCAGCTAAAGAATCATAATGCCTTCCAATATATCTTGACACAGTTGTTTTTGACACCCCAGCCAACTTTGCTACGTCATTTATTGTTACTCTTGATGTTCTTGAAGCTGTAATAAATTTATTCATCACTTAATACTCTCCTATAACTGATAATGGTACCGGTTTCATTATTTTACTAAAGTATATTAAATTATTGAATACTTGTCAATACTAATTTAATCATATGATATTGATTATCACTATCATATATGGTATGATAATTTCAATTTATAAAATAATTTAAGGAGATAGATATGGCAACTACAAGAGGACCAAGATTTAAAGAGTGCAGACGATTTGGAGTAAATATTTATGGCCATGCAAAAGCTATGAATAGGTTTGAAGTAAATAGAAAACCTAAGAAAATTTCGGATTATGCTGTGCATCTTATGGAAAAACAAAAACTTAGAGCTTATTATGGAGTTCTAGAAAAGCAATTTAAAAGATACGTATATAAATCTATGAAAAGTGGAGAATTAAGCGGTGAAACTCTATTAAAATTTTTAGAATGTAGACTTGACAATATGGTTTACAGGATAGGCTTTGCAAATTCAATTAGACAAGCAAGGCAGATGGTTAATCATGGTCTCATACTTGTTAATGGTGAAAAAGTTGATATACCATCCTATGGAACTAAAATAAATGATGTTATATCCTTAAGGGAAAAATACAGAAAAAATGAATTGTTCTCTAGCAATTTTACAGAACTTTCATCTTTTTCTCTTCCTTATATAAAAAAAGATTTTAACAATTTCTGTGGAGAACTCACTAGACTTCCTGAAAGAAAGGAAATCCCAATACACGTAAACGATATGGCTGTTATAGAGTTCTATTCAAAATAAAACTTAATTAAGTGAAATTCTTACGGATTATAAATAATGTATAAAAAATAAGCTAAATCAAATTTTGATTTGGCTTATTTTTTAGCTTAATTATCTAGGGCATTCTGAAAAAATTCCCATTCAACTTTATCTCCTGTTTTTAAAATATAGCTAGATGCCCCAACAGATCCCTTTTCTCCATTTACATAATAATTCCACCCGCTTTTTTCACCTGCACTCTTTTCTTTTTGTCCATTTATACTTGAAAAGTAAATTCCTGTTATTCCAGAAGTATAACTTCTAGGAATGTTTTGTCTGTTCAACACCTCTAAAGTAACGTCTGCTACTGATTTGCCATTAAAATTCACAAAAGAGCTATAATTCTTACTTTTATCGACATTATCAATTATAAAAAAATTTTCCTGACCATTACTTTTTGTAGCTGCTGAAACAAAGTTGTTTTGTCCATCTGCCTGCTTTACGTAATTACTTTTATTATTTGCATTGCTATTGTTTTGTGAATTTGACACATTATTTAAATTTGAATCTCCATCATCGTTTGAGGCAACTTTAGCACTTGAAGGTACTTCTGTTGATGTGTTTTTTTCATCATTCTTAGAAATATTTTGTTGTTTTTGCACAGTATTTCTATTCCCTGATACTTGTACTAGTTGTGCAGACATTTTTTGTTGTAAATGATTTGCAAGTATAGCTGTTAAAGAACAAATGAAAATAATTAGTACTATTAAGCTACTCTTTCTCTTCAACTTTTTCACCTCTTTTCCCTAAAATCAATACAAATAATACTACTGCAATAATTAAAAGCACACTACAAATTATAATCGTTGAATCAAAAATACTATTGCTTGAGTTAAAAGGTTTGCTGCTTATTTTATTTAACGAAATATTTCCTTCAAATATTGCAAAAGTTGTAAAGTGAGGTGTTTCAAATGTAAATGTGGAATTACTGTTATCAAAAACACCATTTGACCCCTCAACCTTTTCCCATTTTAATTTTGACTCATTAAAATAGTAAGCTCCAAGCTTTGATGGGTCTATATTTTTTATGCCCTTTAAACTTACTGTAACCTTAGCCATTTTCCCAGGTTTAAAATTATGAATTTCACTAACTTCTCCATTTGCTTCCCTAAGCACAAGATTTAAAGAAAAAATATTTCCTACTATTTTTAAATTAATTGGTATCTTATTTATTACTTTACTAGCTTCTGTAGAAGATAAGTATCTTTGTGAAAAATAAAGTTTGCTTCCATTCGGTATATTAATAATATCTTTAGGCAGTATTACTCCTATTTTATTATCTTCTGAATTTATGGTTATTTCATCGTTACCCGTTTCAGCTTGAATCACGCTATTAGCTTCTATAACTTGTGATTTACTGCCTTCATCTGCTACTTTTACTACTTTAGATGGCTTCATAACATTTGATACTGCTTTTGTCATGACGCTTTTTGTCCCATATTCTGTATCCTTATTTTCTAACTTAAAATCATAAGCTGGGAGCTGACTAGCATCTATATTAGTGGAATAAAAGTTGTATGTATCAGAAGTTTTTAATTTTTGCAATGCTATAAGTGCCCTAAGTGCCTCCTCTGTAGCCATATAATCATCACTTCCATTTAAGTTATGCTTGTACATGCCTCCATTACCCTTAAACGACAGTAATGCTGTTACAATGTTTCCATTTTGCCTTACAAAAGGGCTCTGACTTGGATCTATTCCTATTGCTGTAAGTCCAAGTATTACCATAGAAAGTGTTTCACTTGTAAGTCCATTATTAGAGCCAATATAACCACTGTTATTTTCCATACTTGAAATAGCTTGTACAGCTTTATCTAGCTTTGATTTCACCATAGCATTACTATTATAATAAGGTGCTAAAGAGCTTATAGCCATACCTGTTATGTCTGCATCTACCGAATTGCCACTTATTGACCATCCTCCAGAATTACTTAAATTCTTATTTAAAATTGCATTAACAATGTCAACTTTATTAATATTATATTTTTCTTTTATATTTGCATAGTTGTATGCATCTAGACCGAATATTAAATCATTAATTTGAAAACTACTTAACTGTCTATTATAAAGTTCTTCAACTAGATTTTGTGCTTCAAAATTATAAGGGCTGTATCCTGCTGCTGTAATACCTATAATTGCTTTTTCTAAATCTGTGTTACTATAAGAGGCTAAACCATTGTAACTTATATCCTGTGCCAAGTTTTCTAAAAAATCTTTATTACTATTTACACCTAGTTTTTGCATGTCCATAGCTACCCAATTGTCTGAGATTGGCATTAAAACTTTTGAAGTGGCACTCACCTCGTTATTTATATCTACATCAATTTTATTGTTATCCTTAGTTATGTTGTCATAACTTGAATCAGTATAATTAAATCCTGATGTTGTCTCTCCATCAATAATAAAACTTCCCTTGTCCATTACAACGCTGGGAGGCTGACCTTTATTATAACCACTTATCTCGTATGTATGCTTTCCGTTGTGAAGACCTTTAACTGAAATTTGTCCATTATCATCAGTAACATAATTTTCATTATCAATTTTCACATTTACCTTGGAGATTGGTGTAGTAGTTGAAATTGCATTCCAATTACTATCATAAATATCATGTTTCCAGCCGAATTTCATGGTAAATGCCTCATTTACTTTCACTATATCGGGAGTGAATTTTATTGAATTCACAAAAGGTGTATTCATTTCCTTATTGCTATAATAAAATACAATTTCATCACCAGCTACAGGTGTATACGGGTAAGACTGATCTACAGTTTTTCCATCTGCATGCTTTACATATGACATCCAGCCATCATAACCACCCTGCAAGCTTCCAGACTTTATATTATCTATCTCGCTAATATAATTTTTATCCCCTGTGTAATGAATTTTCTTTTTATTCAAAACATCAATAGCAACTTCTGCTGCCGTTGTTCCATTCCCATAATCTTCTGCAATTGTGCCTGAAAGCCCTTCAATTCTTACAAGACAGCTTGCACCAGTATCTTCTGCATTTACAACATTTGTTAATCCACTCATAAATAGTACTAAAGTAAGTAACAAACTTAAAAATCTTTTCAATGTTGTTCCTCCTTATATATCATCCTTAATATATGTGATTTCAAGTCTCCTTTTAAATCTATCTAAGACCTTATAAAATTTTTCAAAAAATATTATACAAAATACAAAACTACTAGCAGCATGTGCAAGATCAAAAGTTAATCCTGATAAATAAGCAATAAAAATGCCTTTAACTGTAAGTGGTTTAATAAATCCTATTACGTACCATAAATTCATAATCCAATCAAACATAAATCCATAAATAAAACAAATAAAAGAAAAACCTTCTCCGGAAATGTGTTTATTCCTTTTTCCAATCAATCCTGAGATAAAGCCAACTAACCCCCATGCAAACATCTGCCAAATTGTCCATGGCCCTTGCCCTAAAAATATATTTGAAATAAAAGCTGAAGTACTTCCGATTAAAAAACCTTCATATGGTCCAAAAACCAATCCTGAAATAGCAACAATGAATGTGGTTGGTTTTATATTTGGGAATGGAGCAAAAATAACTCTACCCACTGCTCCCACAGTACTAAGCGTTGCAATTAAAGCAATTTCCTTTGTCCCTAGCAAGCTTTTTTCAAAATATAAATAGCTTAGTACTAGAATACAAAACACTGACATAGTTATAAGCCAAGAAAAATCACCCTTATATTTAAAAGTTAATACACCTAGTATTACAAAAATTAATACTACAAGTGCTATTATTGCTTTCCTCATATCTTCTCCTTTTTAAACATTTTCATTGCCTGGTTTAAAGTGAATATGTCCTTTTCATTGTCTCTAATAAGTTTGTTTATAGTAGTAGTATAAAATATACCCTCAGATAAGACGTCTGTTTTGCTTCCAATGGATACTTTTTCACCATTAAACATTAGCATAAACTTATTGCAGTATTCAGCAGCAAAATCTGCGTCATGTGTTATTAGAATTATTGTAGTCCCACTTTTGTTTAAATTTTTAAGTATCTCCCCTAAGTCTTTTTTTGCATTTATATCCATACCCCTTGTTGGCTCATCTAACATGAGTATTTTAGGATTTAATACTAAAATAGATGCTACTGCCACTCTCTGACGTTGTCCCCCACTTAAGTCTCTTGGATTTTTATCCTTAAATTCGTAAATTTTAAGGGCTTTAAGCACTTCATCTATGACTTCATATTCCTTTAACTTATGATTATCCAAAGTAAACTTTAATTCTTCATAAACTGTATCCTTAGTTAGATAGTCATTTGGATTTTGAGATACATAACCAACAATTTTTGAAAGTTCTGTAAGCTTAATTTTTGAAACTTCCTTTTCAAAAATTTTTATGCTTCCTTTATACTTATTAAGTCCAATTATGGTTTTCATAAATGTACTTTTCCCTGCTCCATTTGATCCAAGTATTGCAAGGAAGTCCATGCAATTCACACTAAGGCTTAAATCTTTAATCGCCTCAACTTCACCATATTTACAGCTTAAGTTTTTAACTTGAATTGCCTCTTTTTCAACTTTTTTTTCCTCTACTATAGGCTTAGCAAATTTAAAATTTCTAATGCTTTTTCTAATATTTTTTAAACCCTCTGGCCTGTTATTTAGCTGTAGAAATTTAGATAGTTTAAGATAAGTTGGTAAGAATTTTTCCAGTTTCCCAGACTTTTCATCGTACATTTCTTCTTTGTTTCCAAAAAATATTTTTCTACCCTTTTCCATAACCATAATCTTGTCTGCAACATCAAACCACTTATCAATTCTTTGTTCTATAACTATAATTGTTATTCCAAGTTCCTCATTTATTCTTTTCACAAGTTCACACACTTCAAAGGCAGCAGAAGGATCAAGCTGTGAAGTTGGTTCATCTAAAATAATACAATTTGGCATATAGCTAAGTGCTGAAGCAATTGCAACCTTTTGTTTTTCTCCACCAGAAAGTGTGTTTATATCTCTATAAGCAAGCTGCAATAAATTTGAATACTGCATTGCTTCAAAAACTCTTCTTTTTATTTTGTTTTCTTCTATTCCAACATTTTCAAGCCCAAAAGCAATTTCTCTATGCACCTTATTCATAACCAGTTGTCTTTCTGGATCTTGAAAAACCATAGTTATTTCCTTAGCTCTTTCCACATGCTCAATATCCTTTATAAGTTTTCCATTTAAATATATTTGTCCTCCTATGGTTCCTCCATAAAAATTTGGTATAGAGCCTGATATACATTTTGCAAGAGTTGATTTCCCAGAGCCTGATTCACCCGTAAGTAGGACAAAGTCTCCCTTCTCTATAATAAAATTTATACTTTCCAATGTTTTTTTCTCTTCTCTAGGATAGTAATAATCTATATTTTTAGCTTCAATATAATTCATTTTATTTTCTCCTCATAAAAAACTAAGTGTAATTCAAATGTTAATAGGATAAGTGATACAAAGATTACAGAACTTGCTGTGTCTACTATATTCCTTAGATTTATTCCATAGTAAGCATTAAAATTATCCATACCTAAAAACTTAAAAGTTAAAAATATAATTAAAATTAAAATTACTGAAATTGATATTGCATAGTCTCCTTTATTTAAATGCTTTCTATCATATATTGTTCTCTTATTACTTAAAAATCCTCTAATATAAGCAGCTTCCCCGATATCAAAAGAATTTTCTAATGAATCCTCAAGTATTACAGAAAAAAGAGGTTTAAGATTTCTTATCACATCTTTTATACCCTTTGTTTCAAAATTAACCCCTCTAATACTGTATATATCTTTCAAGTTATTCATCCTTTTTTGCATAGAAGGAAAAAGCTTAAGTGCAATCATCATTGTAAGTGTAGTTTTAGGTACAATCTTAGAAAAAAAAGAAATTGCTTTATCAGAGTCAATCATTACCTGAAACATTGCAAACACAAAAATTACAAGTAAAAGCTTAAATGAAAGTGTTAAAGAATATATTAGAGCTTCAATGGTTATTATCCTGTTAAACACAGTTAGAATTACAATGTTTCCTTCATTTACAAAGATAAGATTAATAATGACTGTTATTATTGCAAATGGGAAAAAATACATAATACTTTTCTTAATAACCTTTAACCTTCTACTCCTTATAAATATATAAATCATAATCACTGATAAACCAAACAAAATTAAAGGATTATCAGAACATATTATTAAAATACATAAAATCATATTTAATAATATTACTGAAGACACATGCATGCCTTTTAAATTTTCATTCATATTTCCTCCAAAAAAATATACCGGACAAAAGTCCGGTAAAGTGTAAATTGTCATACAAAAGTATAACGCTATATAATCCTTTACCCTCCCTCCGAAGGTAGAAACTTCACGAAAAAACACAAAATATCCTGACTTGTACTTCATCTTAATGATACTCTTCCCCAGAAAAATCCGAGTGATAATGTATCCTTCATCAATACTTACAGTAGCGGGGGCTGTTGTGGATTTAAACCACATTCCTTCATGCCTTTTCATATTTAATTTTATATTACCTATATTTATTATAGTTTATACTATTATATTGTCAACAATATATATGGCTGTAAGTTTTATAGCGTTTTTATTAATAAAAAAAAACCGAATCAGATTTTCTAATTCAGGTTCTTTCTTATTTATATCATTTTATGTGCTTATGAATTATTCTTCTGTTTTAGTTTCCTCGGCTTCATCTTCAGTTTCTTCTTCAATTATTAACTTGGTTATAGTAGCGTATATTTCATCTTCTTTATCATGTGCTTTTATATTCTTGTCCAAATTAAAGTCTTCAAAAACAATAGTATCACCAGCATTTTTCTTAGAAACATCAACATACACTACTTCTGGCATTAAATCTATTTTTCCTAAAACTTCTACATCTGATTTATGAGCTTGAATTTGTAATTGATTTGCTTTTAATTCTTCTTCACCTTTAAACACAATAGGAATTTGCATCTTTATATTTTGATCTTTAGATACAAGTTGTACATCTATATGTATAATCTTGTTTGTAAGAGGTTCTCTCTGAATTTCTTTAATAAATCCAAATTTTTTTTCATCTCCATATTTAACCCACAATTTTACATTTGATCCATGCTTAGAAAGAATTTTCTTTAGAGATACTTCTTGAATTTTCACAGATTTTGTATTTTCAGCATTGCCACCATAAATTACACCTGCTATAAAACCATCTTCTTTAAATTTCTTTGTCTTTTGTATTCTTTGTTCTACATCTAAAACTATTTGTTCCATAATAAATCACTCCTCTTAGCTTTTATAAGCCATTTTTAATGTTTGAATCGCTAGCATCCGTAGGAGTTTTTTAGCTCTCCTTCAATTTTAATTGAAGTAAGTTATTCGCTATAAATTAAAAATTTAAGTTCCTTACTTATGCGGTAACGTTAGTGATTTAAATATCTAGTTTTATTATAGCACTTCTGTCCAGTTATATTATTACAATTTTACAAATTATTCATCAATTAATCTATATCCAACTCCAACTTCTGTATAAATGTATTCTGGCTCAGCTGGATTCTTTTCTATTTTTCTTCTAAGACTTGCCATAAAAACTCTTAGAGATTTTGTTTCACTTCCAATGGATGATCCCCATATTTCGCGAATTATAAAATTATGCGTAAGAACTCTGCCAGGATATTTACATAATAATAACATTATTTTGTATTCTATAGGTGTTAGATGCACTTCTACATTATCTATCGTTACTTTTCTTTTAATAAAATCTACATACAGCTTTTTTACATTGAAAAATTTAATATCTTCATCTTCAGATTGGCCAGATATAACATGCCTGAGTGCCACTCTTACCCTCGCTAGGAGTTCGCCAATTCCAAAGGGCTTCGTAAGATAATCATCTGCTCCTAAATCTAGCGCTTCCACTTTCTGTCTTTCATTTTCTCTAGCTGAAACAACTATTATTGGCACTTTAGACCACTCTCTAATCTTACTTATAACCTTTAGTCCATCAATATCTGGAAGACCTAAATCAAGTATTATAAGATCTGGATTATGTGACATAGAAAGAGCAACTGCTTCATTTCCTTTATCTGTTTCAACGTACTTATAACCTTGAGCCAATAAGGATGCTGAAATAAAATTTCTTATTGGCTTATCATCTTCAACCACCAGTATATACAGTTTATTTCCCATCCTTCTCAACTCCTAAAAGATTATTTTTGTTTTCCATTGCATTACTTTCTGGTATATTAAATCTAAAAATAGCTCCACCATCTTTTCTATTAAGAGCCTTTATTCTACCATCATGTGCCTCCACTATAGACTTACAAATAGCAAGCCCTAGTCCAACGCCACGTCTTGAATCTGACACATTATTTCCATCGGTAAAGAATCTGTCAAATATGTGTGGAAGTATTTTTTTAGGTATTCCTGTGCCGTTATCAATAACCTCAAATATCACATCTTTATTTTTTTCATATAAGTTTACAATTATTAAGGATTGCTTTGGTGAATATTTAACTGCATTATCAATTAAATTTATTAATACCTGTTCTATTAAGCTGCCATCCATTGCCACTAATATTAATTTATCTGGAACATTTACCTTTATCTTATGGTTTTTAAACTGCTTAGAACTTCGTTGAACAGCTTCATATACAACTTCCTCTACTACCTCAATATTTTTTCTAATTTCCATTTTTCCTTCATCAAAGCGCGTCATACTAAGTAAATTTTCTACTAATCTAATCAGCCATTCTGTATCATCATACATTCCTTTAAGAAGTTTCTTCTCTGTTTCTTTCGAAATAAGATCCCCATTCTCCAAAATGGTACTAACTGCACCTTTTATTCCAGCTAATGGACTTCTTAAGTCATGTGAAATAGATCTTAAAAGATTACTCCTAAGCCGTTCTCTCTCAATTTCAATTTTTGAGGTTTCTTGCTCCTTTGAAAAAATTTCTCTCTCAAGAGCTATGGACATTTGACTTGTAACTGTTTCAAAAACAAACTTTTGTTCAGGCTCAAGCTTACCATCTATACATGAAATCCCTATAACTCCCAATATGTTTTTTTTCCCTTTTATAGGCATATAATAACCTTTAGCCCCATAAAAGGTATCCGTTCCAGAGCCAGATTCCTTTTTATTTAAAAATGTCCATTGAGCTGCCGCCTGCTCCTCTTTATCCAAAATATTATTATAATTTTTGCTTTTATCACTGTTATATATAAATGGAGCTGACAACTTTTCATTTTCAAAGACATAACATATAACAGTTCTCCCTATAAGTCTTGAAATATATTTTATTCCTACAGTTACCACATCTGCATTGCTAGTTGCACTGAGAAGTTTTCTACTTATCCGATATAAAGTTTGTGTCAGTTTTTCTCTATCTGAAGATTTTCTAACCTCAGTTTGAACTCTATTAGTAAGAGTTCCTATTATTAATGCAACTATAAGCATTATTGGAAATGTGGCTAAGTAACTTTTATCATAAAATTCAAATGAATATTTGGGTTCTGTAAATAAATAATTGAAACTAAGCACACCTATAATTGATGATATTATTCCCGCTAAATAACCTGTAGTTGCCATATAAACTATTATAACACCCAAAATATATACCATAATCATATTTGTAGAAGCAAATCCAAATATATCAAAAATCTTAGAAATTATTGTAACATTGCACATTACTAAAATTGCCTTAATTATGTCTTGAAAAGATATAGATAATTTCACATTTGTATTTAATTTTTTTCTTATATTTTTGTTTTCACACTCTGCGTTAGGTACAACATATACATCAATATAGGAATTTGAATTCATAAGTTTATCTACGATGTCTCTAGCATAAAAATGGAGTATCTTACTAGTTACCTTGTTGTTTTTTCCTATAATAATTTTAGTTATATTCCTAAATTCAGCATATTCTATTATTTCCATAGCTACATCATCCCCATATGCTGTAACTACTTCACCACCAAGTTGCTCTGCCAAATTAATATATGAATTTAACCTCTCTTTATCTTCCGCCGTTAGTTTTTGAAATTTAGTTGTCTCAACATACAAAACTATCCATTTTGTATGAAAAGCTTCTGCAAATCTTGCTGCAGTCCTAATTACCCTCAGTGAAGATGGCGATGTACTGATACAAGCAAGTATTTGATCTGAAGTTGGCATAACTGTAATCTGCCCCTTTGATAATCTGGCACTCTCAACTTCATAACTTACCCTATCAGCAGTTCTCCTTAAAGCAATTTCTCTAAGTGCATAGAGATTGTTTTTTGTAAAAAAATTGTTAAATGCTTTTTTTGTCTGCTCTTTGCTGTATATTTTCCCTTCACTAAATCGCTTTAAAAGTTCCTCAGGTTCAATATCAATTAATTCAACTTTATCCGCATCATCAAAAACTTTATCTGGTATTGTTTCTCTTACCGTTACTCTCGTTATAGTAGCAACTACATCATTTAAACTCTCAATATGCTGAACATTTAGAGTAGTGTATACATCAATACCTGCATTTAAAAGTTCTTCGATATCTTGCCATCTTTTTTTATATCTTTGCCCATTAACATTTGTATGTGCTAGTTCGTCTACTAATATAATTTTAGGTTTTCTTTTAAGTGCTTTATCTAAATCAAATTCCCTAAATTTAATTCCCTTATATAAAATCTCTTTTATCCCAATAGACTCTATTCCATTCAATAGTGAAATAGTCCCTTTTCTTGCATGAGGTTCGATATACCCAATGACCACATCTTTTCCAATTTCTTTTAAGTCATGTGCCTCTCTTAGCATTGTATATGTTTTTCCAACACCTGCTGCATATCCAAAAAATATTTTTAGTTTTCCTTTATGCTTTTTGCTTTCTATCTTTTGAACTGTGCTTAAAATAACATTAGGATCTGGTCTTTCGTTATTATAGATTCAAATCACCTCCTATTCTGTATTATGTTAATAACTGTATTCATATCTATTTTAACATAGAATTTACCTCTAAATTTAATTTTAAAACATTTACTCTTGAAGCACCTAATACTCCTAATGTTTTGCCTTCAGTATATTTATCAACTATTTTTTGAAGTTTATCTCTACTTATACCAGTTGCCTTTGAAACTGCTGGAATTTGAATTTCAGCAGCTTTTGGGCTTATATCTGGATCTAACCCTGAACCTGAACTTGTCAATAAATCTGTAGGTATATCTGATTTTTTTACCCCTGGATGACTCTTTAAAAAATCTTGAATATCTTTTGCTACTCTTTCCTTCAAAGCTTTATTTGAAGGTGCTAAATTTTGTGAACCAGAGCCTACACCACTGTAAGCTACCTTGCCTGTTTTATCTGGCTTCATATCCGCTTTCGTATAGGTATTATAGTTGACAGAGGAAACTCTTCCTCTAAAAAATCTAGGATCCGTAAAATTTTGTCCAAGTAATGCTGAACCAACTTCTTTTCCCTTATAACTAATTATACTACCATTTGCTTTGTTACTGAAAAAAACTTTACCTATTCCAGTAATTGCAAGTGGATATACTAATCCACACAATACAATCATTACAACACTTAACATAATGGCGTTTTTTAGAAACTTCATAAAAATCACTTCTCCCTTATTAGCCTAAATTTAACATTCTAACTACTGGTGTAATAACTAAATCAATAATTTTAATTCCTATAAAAGGCACAATCATTCCTCCAAGTCCAAATACAATCATATTCCTTAGAAGCATCATTTCTGATTTCATAGGTCTATATTTTACACCTTTCATTGCAATTGGTATTAGAAGAGGTATTATTATTGCATTAAATATTAATGCTGACAAAATAGCACTATAAGGAGTTGAAAGTCCCATTACATTTAAAATTTGCATTCTAGGTATAGCAATTGTAAATATTGCAGGTATTATAGCAAAATATTTTGCTACATCATTTGCAATACTAAAAGTAGTTAATGCTCCTCTAGTTATAAGCAGTTGTTTTCCTATTTCAACAATTTCCAATATCTTTGTTGGATCAGAATCTAAGTCTACCATGTTAGCAGCTTCTTTTGCCGCTGTAGTTCCACTATTCATTGCAAGACCAACATCTGCTTTAGCTAATGCTGGTGCATCATTAGTACCATCCCCAGTCATTGCTACAAGTTTTCCTTGTGCTTGTTCATCAGTTATAGCTTTAATCTTATCTTCTGGTTTACATTCTGCAATAAATCCATCTACACCGGCCTCTTTAGCAATAGTTGCTGCTGTTAATGGATTGTCCCCAGTACACATTACTGTCTTTATACCAATCTCTCTAAGTCTTACAAATTTTTCTGCAAGACCTGGTTTCACTGTATCTTTTAGGTATATAACTCCATATATCTTATTTGCTACACATACTACAAGTGGTGTTCCTCCAGCTTTTGAAACCCTATTTATGGATTCCTCAAGATCCGAAGGTATTTTACCGCCAAGTTCTTTGATTCTATTTTTTATAGAATCACCAGCACCTTTTCTTATAATAGTTCCATCTTTAAGATCTACTCCACTCATTCTTGTTTGAGCCGTAAATTCAATAAAATCACTGTCTTCATATTCTTTATAATCTAACTCTTTGCCTAATTTTTTTCCTAGTTCTACAATTGATTTACCTTCTGGTGTATCATCTTTTAGAGAAGATATAATTGAATATTTAATTAAAGCTTCCATTTTTGCATCGCCTACAGGTATAAATTCTGATGCAAGTCTGTTTCCAAAAGTAATAGTACCTGTTTTGTCAAGTATCATTGTATCAACATCACCACAAGCTTCAACTGCTTTACCTGATAAAGCTATTACATTAAATCTTGTAACTCTATCCATTCCTGCAATACCAATAGCAGATAGAAGTCCACCAATAGTAGTTGGAATTAAACACACTAGAAGTGCTACTAAAGTTGATATTTGAATTTTTACCCCTGAATACCCAGCCATTGGATATAAAGTAACTATTACAATTAAAAATATCAAGGTTAAACTAACAAGCAATGTATTAAGAGCAACTTCGTTCGGAGTTTTTTGTCTTGAAGCACCTTCCACAAGTGCAATCATTTTATCTAAAAAAGATTCACCTGGTGTTACTGTTACCTCTACCTTAAGCCAATCACTTACAACTTTTGTTCCTCCAGTTACAGACGCGAAATCTCCACCTGCTTCTTTCATAACTGGGGCTGATTCACCTGTTATGGCTGATTCGTCTACAGATGCAATTCCTTCAATAATCTCACCATCATTTGGAATTATATCACCATTCTCAACCAAAACTATATCGCCTTTTTTAACTTCATTTGAACTAACTATTTTAATATTGCCATTTGAATCTAAAAGTTTTGCAGTAGTGTCTTTACGTGTTTTCTTTAAACTTTCAGCTTGTGCTTTTCCACGACCTTCTGCTATTGCCTCTGCGAAATTAGCAAATAATACTGTTATAAATAATATTACAGCTACAATAATATTGTATATTCTTAAATTATTTCCTGTATCTCCAAATAAATTAGGAAATATGGTAAGAACAATTGATATAAAAAAACCTATTTCAACAATAAACATTACAGGATTTTTTATCATATATCTTGGGTTTAATTTTTTAAATGCTTCAATAGTAGCTTCTTTAGCTATTTTTTTTGTAATAAATTTAGACTTTGCTTCTTTACTACTCATAATCTTATCTCCTTCTAAAAAACTTTATTGTCATACTTTGATTCATAACGTAAGATGTTCTGAAATTGGTCCCAGTGCCATTGCTGGTAAAAATGTTAACGCACCAATTATTATGACAATAACTATTAATGTTATGGCAAACATAGAATTATCAGTCTTAAATGTTCCTATGCTTACTGGTATGGCTTTTTTAGCTGAAAGTGAACCTGCCACAGCAAGTAAGATAATCATAGATAAATATCTTCCATAAAGCATTACTATTCCAGCTGTTGTATTCCAAAATACTGTATTATCACCTAAGCCTTCGAAACCAGATCCATTATTAGCTGCCGATGACGTATACTGATATAATATTTGTGATAATCCATGGAATCCTGGATTCGATATTGCGCTTACTCCTTGAGGCATAATCAGTGCTAACGCCGAGAACATTAGTATTAAAAAAGGATGAATTATTATAGCAAGAGCTATTAATTTCATTTCTTTTGCTTCTATTTTCTTAGATAAAAATTCTGGTGTCCTTCCAACCATAAGTCCACATATAAAAACTGTAAGTATTGCATACATGATCATATTCATGAAGCCAACGCCTTTTCCTCCAAACACAACGTTAATCATCATATTAAACATTAAAACTGCTCCTCCTATAGGAGTAAATGAATCATGCATACTATTTACTGCGCCAGTAGATGTATCTGTTGTAGTTGTGGCAAATAACGCGGACAGAGGTACTCCAAACCGAACTTCTTTACCTTCCATATTTCCCATACTCTGACTTAATCCAATATTACTTAATACTGGGTTTCCTGCCATCTCAGCTTTATAACAAACTGCAAGCCCAACTACAAGTAAAATACTCATAGCAGAAAATATTACTACTGCCTGCTTTTTGTTTTTAAGCATATATCCGAAACATACTACTGTAGAACCAGCAAATATAAGAAATGCTATATTACCCACTGCATCCGTAAGTGGTGTTGGATTTTCAAAGGGGTGTGCGGAATTGGCTCCAAAAAATCCTCCTCCATTTGTTCCTAAAAGCTTTATTGATTCAAGGCTTGCTACTGGTCCAAGTGGAATATCTTGAAGCTTTCCTTCTATAGTAGTTACTGTTTTATTTGCCGCAAATGTCTGCGGTACTCCTTGTGCTATAAAGAATATTGATAAAACTATAGCTGCAGGTAATAATATTCTTGTTATTATTCTTACATAATCTTGATAAAAGTTTCCAAGCTTCTTTCTTCTTCCAGCTATTCCTCTCATAAATGCTAACCCAACGGCTAAACCTGTTGATGCTGCAAGAAACATAAAGAACGTAATTACTGCCATCTGACTAAAATAAGATAATCCAGACTCACCACTGTAATCTTGTAAATTTGTGTTAGTCAAAAAACTGATAACAGTATTAAACGTAAGATCCTGACTCATGTTTCCTATATTATTAGGATTTAATATATGAATAAAACTTTGCATTCTGAGAATTAAATACGCTATAAAAGTAGCTACCGCATTACTTGAAATCAAAGCAATTAAATATTGCTTCCAGTTCATTTCCTCACTTGTTATTCCAGTTATTTTATATATAAAATTATCTAATTTATTAAAAACAGGATCTAAAAAAGTCTTCTCTTGCTCGCTAACTTTATAAATATATTTTCCTATTGGAATACATAATAAACCAAAAATAATTAGTATGATTGCCATTTGCAATACTTCCATATTAAAAACCTCCACGCTTTTTAGAATTAGAACTTTTCAGGATTAAATAATGCATATCCTAAATAGCAGAACATCAAAACCACTATTATAATTAGTAAAACCAATTTTATCCTCTCCTTCAAATTTATTATTGCCTTTTATTAATTTGTTTTTCACACCAATCTGTAAAAAATTTAATTGATATGAATCCAATTATAAGTAAGCAAATAAAAACTAGATCCATCATCACTCTCACTCCTTTATTTCTTAATTTTTACATTCCTAATATTAGCACTGATAATATAAATGTTGGATAAAGATTCTAGCAATAGGTGTTAAGATTGTATAAAGATTTATATTTATAAAAAAATAAATATAAAAATAGTGTACACAGATTTTTACAAGCCTATGCACACATCCAATAATATGTACTAATTCAAATTAACGGTTTATATTTATCACCACTTATTTTTATTGTTTAAAATTATATTGATTCCATAACATGTTCTATTTGTTTATCATTTAACGAAATAACTTTTCCATATTTAAGTCCAACAACTATAAAGTCTTCTTTTATATCAGCTGCAGATTTTATTATAGAATTTTCCATATTTATGCTATTGCAAATTGCTACAAACTCATCCTCGTTAAAAAACATTTTTAAGCAACCCTTTTCTAACCTATTCAATACCTCTAACTCACTAATTTCCATAACATATGGGGCTACATTATCTTTATATAATATTGCTTTCATTGTTTCCTCCTTAAATTTGTTTAAATATTTTTAAGTTATTTTAGAAGCATAATTCTATTAATTTTCTTTGGTTTATATTTTAATTTAAGCCAACATATGTAATACTATCAAAGTTGATTATAATGTCAACGGTAATATATTCCACAGCAATATTAAACATAAAATACCTCATGTAGAACGTCAATATTCTACATGAGGTATTTTTCATTCACTCCAGATATATGGTGGAAAACTCAACTTTCATATTTTGCACTAGTCTATTGTTAGTAAATTCTTGTAAATTTTTTTCTTTTTTAAATTCAATTTTTATATCAGGCAAACTTATAATAAAGGTGCTGCCGATATTTTCCTCACTAGTTAAGGTAATATTTCCCCCTAAAGCTTTTACTAAAAGTTTTACAAGATATAGACCTATACCTGTGCCCTCAGATTTTCTCGTTAAAACACTTTCAGATTGCCCAAATCTATTAAATATTATAGATTGTTTTTCTTTTGCTATGCCTACACCATCATCTTTAACAATAATATCCACAAAATTATTGTTCTTTATAACAATACCAACCTCAATATTCTTATGTTCAGGAGTGTATTTTATTGCATTTGAAAGCAAGTTTAATAATATTCTTTCATATTTTTCATCATCAATAGCAATAACCTTCTGTTTCAATTTGCAGTTAAATTTTACACTTATATTCTTAGATTTTGCAAATGTATTTATAGATTTTATAATTTCTTTAGTCATAGAGACAATATCTCTATTTTCACTATGAACTTTAAGATATCCAGTCTCCGCTCTTGTTATGTCAAGCAAATTATTTACTAACCGTAATTGCTGATTTACATTTCTATTCATCATTTTTATGTATTTTTCTAATTTATCAGATATCTCTGATTTATATACACATTCTATAAGTTGAATCGTTGCACTTAAAGTAGTTAAAGGTGTCCTAAATTCATGGACTATAAAAGAAAAAGAATTTTCTCTTGCTTCTATTGATTTTCTAACTTCATTCATTTCCTCCTCTTCATTTGTAATATCAATAGCAATTATAAAAAATTCTGATACCTCTGAATTCATATCTAGAATTGGTTGATAGCTGATTTTATAATATTTCACCTTGTCATCTAATTTAACAGTAAATTTTTTCAGATTTACTACAGTCTTAGTTTTAATCATTTGATTTATACATTCAATATTATCTTCATTTGAAAATTTGATTTTATTTTCAAATGAATTTCCTACATTCAAGAAATTACTTTTTTTCAAACTTCTTAATAACCTTAATCCTTCATTGTTTATTTTTTTTATAAAAAAATCAGGATAAGAAACACAAATTACAGGTAATTTGATATTATTAAAAACCATACTTAATTGTTTTTCATAATTTATTAAATTTTCTTCGCTGTTTTTTATATTAACACTTTCTTCAGCTACATCTATTATAGTTTCTGCTAAATATTTTATGTCACCGTGAGCTCTAATGGGAACAACTGTTATATCCCAATATGAATGTTTTCCATATGTATCTATAACCTTCATTTTTCTATTATGATAAACCTCACCTGACTGGATTATCTTCTTCCAGAATCCTTCTATGTCTCCTTTATTATAGTTTCTCATAATATATTCTTTTTTCATGCCTATGCAATTTTTTTCTATATTAAATGTCTTACATAAATGATAAAGATATTTCTCATTTGCCTTCAATAAAATCATTTCTGGATAGCTATACATTGCTAAGCCAATTAAATCACTATTATATATCTCATTTATATAATTGTTATTATTTAAATCAAATTCTTCTTTTTCTGTAAAACAATATTTAGCTTCACCATTTAATCTGTATTCATTACTTATTGTTACACTTTTTACAGCTAATGATTTTGTGAATATGAAGCAATCTAAACCATTACCCTCATTAATTTCTAATTCACCTGTTATGTTTGACCTTAAAATTTTAAAAACTTCTGTTGATGACTTTCCTAAAAATTGATTTTCATCATACCCTGTTAATTTAATAAATGCATTATTAACCCTAACCACCTTATTATTAGAAAAATATAAACATGCTAATTCATTATTAGATATACACATACTCCCACCTCATCTTCAATTATAATATATCATCCAAAATCAAGAAATTTTCTACAGTACTATATTAGCATGATTTAAGTAATTTTTCCAAAAATATTATTTTGAAACAATAAAGCCATATTGCCACCAAATATGGATTTATTATTGCGTTTATATTAATTTTATTTATAATTATATATATCTATGTAAAAATATCTATATATTAAATAAAAAACAAAGGGAGATAGACTAATGGATGATTTTATCGTTAAATTAAACCAACATATAAATTTAAAAGATTTTAGTCCTAAATACACAAATGATTTATCAAAAAAGGATGTTGAAGAAGAGTATTCTATTTTACAAAAAAAGTTTATTGATCTTCAAGATGTATTTTGTGCCTCTAAAAAATTTAGTTTACTGATAGTATTACAAGGAATGGATTGTAGTGGCAAGGACGGTACTGTTAAAAAAGTTTTAGCTGGTTTAAACCCTAATGGTTTTAAAGTTGAAAGTTTTAAGGAACCAACTTCTGAAGAATTATTACACGACTACCTTTGGAGAATCCACAAGGTAACTCCTAAAACAGGTAACATTACAGTTTTTAACAGATCCTATTATGAAGATGTACTTGTTACAAGAGTTCATGGTAATATTGATGATAAAACAGCATTTAATAGATTTAAAGAAATTAATAGATTTGAAAAATATCTTACGGATAATGGTACTATTATACTAAAATTTTTTCTAAATATATCAAAAGATTTTCAAAAAGAAAAGCTCAAAAATCGGCTTGAGAACCCCGAGAAACATTGGAAATTTTCTGAAGCTGACCTAAGGGAACGGAAGTTTTGGGATAAATACCAAAATTATTATGAAGATGTTTTATCAAATTGTAGTATAGACGATGCCCCATGGCATATTGTACCCGCAGATAATAGATGGTTTCGAGATTATATTGTACTTAAAACTATAGTAAATACACTAGAAAAATTAGATTTAAAGTTTCCAGATATCCAAGGAAATTTGAAAGAATTAATTCGAGAAGTTAAAGAGAGTGATTAAAAAATTAAGGTGGCTACTGACAGCCACCTTAATTTTTAATTTTAAAAGCAAATTTCCAAGTTATAAAATCTATAATAAACATAATTAAAATATAAATATATACTCCAAATGTAACAAAAGTTGCTAAAAAGTGAATTAAACCCAAAACTCCTAGTAATATCATAATAGGTATCATAATTATACCTTCACTTTGTTTAGCTGTTGCATAAGGTATTGAAAATGGTAATGCTTTTTTAAATGCTTTGAAGCATACTACGGTATATAACATCATATTTAAAAATACAAGTATTAAGTCTGGAAATATCCTTAACCCAAATATAGCTATAAATATGATTCCCTCTAAAATGAAAATAGGACATATTAATTTTAAAATTAGACTTTTAAATGTTCCCCTATAAATATCCCCAGTATCTTTGATTGGAGTGACTTTGTAAATCCATGCACCCTTATATTCTTTTGAATATTTAACCATCATTACAACTGTTGGGAGCATCAATGCACAAAAATATATCATTATAAACCCTTTTCCAGAACGAATGCTGCTAAAACTAGTGTTTCTATTAAACATAAATATAAATGGAAATATTATAGATAATCCTAATGAAGGATAAACCTTTAATTTAAATTCTCTTTCATTTTTTATCATATCAGTTGTAAATTTAAAAAATGTCCTTTCAATTTTTGTAAAGCATACTATATTGGCTAGCTTATCTGTAAACTTTGATTTAGCTTTCGTAATTTCACCATTATTTTCAAGCTTTTGTAAGTTCTTTTCAAAGGTTGGCATAAGCTTTAAATATAAACAGATGGAAAGAATAGGTACACATACCGCTAATAATAAAAATATTATATAATATATATTGTAATTACCATTTATTATCAACTGAAATGACCCACCAAACCACATTGGAACAATAAAGTATTGCCACCATTTAGGAACAAAAGTCACATTTAACTTTACAATATTAAATAACCTTCCAAGAAATTGATATCCAATAGTTAACGTAATAGATAAAATTATTTGCACATAATTTATTATGTCCTTTAATTTCTCACCATCAAAGAATCTTAAAATAGCAAGATACAAGAGAGCGGTTATCATTATTACTAATAAATCCGTAAGTATTATTTCTAATAAAAATATTATAAAAAACACAACTCCATGTACAAATAATGATATTATTAAAGGAATTCCAGTCAATGAAATGGTAAGTGAAAAAATATAAATACAAATATGAATTATTTTTGCCATACTTACTGTTTTACCTTCTACAGGTTTTGAGGCTATTATATTTTTATCTCTTAAATCAAGCAGCACTGATGAAAAATCTGCAATTAAAGTTGTCATAAGCATAAACATGACAATAGCAAATACAAAACTCATTGAAAAAGCATAATTTGCTTTTATAAATATAAATGGAATCATTATAAGACTAATAAAAATATAAACTATAGAAACTCTTCCTGATGAATTTTTATCATCTTCTGATTTTTTATTTTTTCGTGCCCTATTATTAAGCACAGTGGGTACTCGTCTACTGTCCATAATAAGTTTTATTTGAATAATTTTTCTCATGGTTTCATAGTCTATATGGAACTTTTCAAAAATGCCTTTAAATTTATCTAAAAACTTTAATATTCTAAAATCCTTCACATCTACACCTCTTTTATAGTAGATATAAATTCTTTAGCTATATCTTTATATTCGTTAAATCCAGTAAGTTCATTAAATATACTCTCAAGTGACCCTTTTTTAGAGTTCCCTTTAAGTTCTTCAAAACTTCCATCAGCAATTATTTGACCATCCTTAATAAGAATTATTCTATTACTTATCTTTTCAACTACGTCCATTATATGCGATGAATAAAATATAGTTTTCCCATCAGAAGCTAGTTCTGAAAGTATTTCCTTAACTATCATAACACTATTTGCATCAAGTCCACTTAATGGCTCATCCCAAAATAATATATCTGGATTGTGAAGTAAACTTGATATTATAAGTACTTTTTGTTTCATTCCCTTAGAATAAGATGTCATTCTTGAGTTGTACACACTTTCTATTCCAAACATATTCATTAATTTTCTTGCTTTCTTATCAACCTTTTCGTAATTAATGCCATAAAGTTCAGCTACAAAAGTTAAATATTCTTCGGCGGTAAGACTATCATATATATCTGCAACTTCTGGAACATAACCTATCTTCCTTTTATATTCCACACTTCCATTTAAAATATCTTGTCCTAAAATTTTTACTTCTCCCGTAAAGCCTTCAACAAGTCCAAGCATTATTTTAACGGTTGTACTTTTGCCCGCTCCATTAGGCCCTATGTATCCTATTATCTGTCCTTTTCCAACATTTAAATTTATACCTCTTAAAACTTCTTTTTCTCCATAATTCATTTTCAAATCCTTAATAGTAATTATTGGCTCCATCATGTTTTCCATAAGTTACCTCCTACATATTAGTAGCATATTCTGATTTTTATTTTACCATAATATTGTAGTGCATACTATAAATTTAAATATTATCAATATGTAAATTATATTATTAGTCTTTCCTTCTTATAAGCATCCTAACACTAAAATAAATAAAAAGTACTCCCACCATTAAATTTAATATTTGTATTACACTATATGATAAGAATGTTTTAACAAAACTTCCCACTACAGCGATTAGACTCAAAAATACTACTGTTGATAACAATGCTCCAAAACCAAACAAGTAAATTTGATTTTTATCCATATTTTTCTCTGTAAGTTTTGCCGAGAATACACCTGTCCAGAAAATTATTGTTAGAGGATTGGAAAAAGTAATAAGCATTGCACGAGAAAAAGCATTATTACCTTTAGAAATGTTGTGTATATTTAAACTTGGTAAAAATATAATGTTGAATTGATTTAATATTATACTTAATCCAAATACAAACAATATGATTGCTCCAAATATTCTTAAACCTATTTTAACATTCTTTTTGTCAATTACAGAACCAATTCCAAGTGTTGCAATACCGATAAAAATGCCATCAATTAAGGAAACTCCACTTACTGCCGTTTCTGCTATATAAAATCCTCTTAACGATGCTACTTGAAACACAAATATACAGACGGGTCCTATTGCAAATTGTAACAACATTCCAAATTTAAACCCCTTGAATATCATTATATTACTCCTCATACATTAATATTTTCTTTTAGCGATGATAAAGTTATTATTGTATTCGATTTGCACACACCTTTGATTTTCTTTAAAATATCTGATAAAAAATATTCCAAACTCTTAGTATCCTCAACTAAAACCTTTAATAAATAATCATATTCACCTGCAACATGATGACATTCTAATACGGAATTGTATTTAATAATGTTTTCCCTAAAATTTTTTATATTTTCTGTTTTATCAATATTTATGAAAACAAAAGCTAAAACCTTATAATTTATTTTTTCCCTGTTAACCTTTATAGTATATTTTTCAATTATGTTTGCTTGCTCCATTTTTCTTATTCTCTCACCAATTGCTGGAATAGAAAGACTTACTTTTTTACTTATTTGCGAATTGGTTACTTTACTATTTTGCTTCAATACGTCAATTATTTTGAAATCAATTTCATCCATAAGTTAACCTCCATATTATTTAATTAATGTTATTATACGTATTTATTAACCACCAGTAAACATTTTTTAATATTTCATTAATATTTTAATTTTT
This sequence comes from Clostridium acidisoli DSM 12555, assembly GCF_900176305.1. Classification (GTDB taxonomy): domain Bacteria; phylum Bacillota; class Clostridia; order Clostridiales; family Clostridiaceae; genus Clostridium_I; species Clostridium_I acidisoli. Next base: position 97,335 of record NZ_FWXH01000007.1, on the reverse strand, counting down.
TTATTGTTTTTCTTTATTTTAGCTTGTTATTGTAACATTAAAAATATTACAAATATTCTTAAAGTTTTTTATATTTCGCACGATATAATAACTATATTTTACATTTATATACATACATAAGGAGGGTTAAGTCTATGAAAAATATTAAGATCATCCATGGAATTTTGATTTTGTGGATATTATCATTGATTTCTGTACTTTTAATGGGGGCTATTGGATATAATGGTATGTCTCAGATTCAAGGAAATTTAACTTCATTGTCTAAGAATGAATTGATACGTTTAAACGTCCTGGGAGATGTAAATGGTAATTTTAATGCTATGAGAAATAGTTTAACTAAGATTATAGATAGACCATATGATGAAACTATGGTTGCTTCTGTTGTTACCATAGATAACAATATTCGTTCAGCGTTTAAACAGTTTTCCTCAACAAATATTAGCACTGCAGAAAAAGCTCAAATAGATAAATTTTTAAGTGATTACAATAATTATATGAATAGATTCCCAAGCTTAAAAGAAACAAGGACAAATGGTGCCTCTCTTGATGCAACATCCATGAAAGCTTATGGTGATATTGGTACTTTAGTAACTTCTGACTTAGATGGACTTGTAAAAACTGAAAAACAAAATGCCGCCGATTTATATAATAAATCAGTTACAAGTTATAACTCCACTAAAATGATATTTATCGCTATTTTTCTAATTATGCTTGTAGCTAACTCAGTCATATCCTTATTATTGAGATATTTCATTAAGGGTTCAATAAAAGATTTTAACTCTCAACTGAAGGTTATATCAACAGGAGATTTTAGTTTAAAAATTGACACTACAAAAACAAATGAATTTGGAGAGATGCAAAAAACTTTAGCTACAACTGTTAGCTCTATCTCCTCAATTCTTAAAGAAATAGTGTCTAATTCAAATAACATTAGTGAACATTCTCTTTCCTTATCATCAATATCTACTGAGATGACAGCTTCCTCACAAGAAGTTAATACAGCTATTCAAGATGTTGCTCAAGGTTCAACTTCACAGGCTCAAGAACTTGTAGATATAAGTTCTACAATGAATACCTTTAGCGAAAAAATAACTTCAATTACAAAAACTATTGAAAATGTTAATTCAAATGCTATGGCTGTAAACTCTATGGCAGCATCAAGTAATAAAAATCTTATTGAACTTGTAAATTCGGTTAACATAATTAATTCTTCTTTTGGCTCTATTGATACAAGCATTAAGGAGCTAGGTGCTAATTTAAAACAAATAAATGCAATTACTTTATTAATCAACGATATTTCAGACCAAACTAATCTCCTTGCATTAAATGCTGCCATAGAAGCTGCACGTGCTGGTGAAGCAGGAAAAGGTTTTGCTGTAGTTGCTGATGAAATCCGTAAGCTTGCGGAACAAAGCAAAAATTCTTCTGAAGAAATTAACAAATTACTTGATATTATTAATTCTGACACAGATAATGTTGTTAACACTACTAATGATGTAAGTTCAAAACTATCTTCTCAAGTATCTGTAATTGATACTTCAATTGACTCATTTAAAACAATAATGACTTCTATTGAAAGAATAATACCTGAAATTTCAACGGTGAGTAATGAAATGTTAACTATAAATGGATCTAAGGATGAAATTTTAAGTAAGGTAGACAATGCTTCAGCTGTATCAGAAGAAAATTCAGCGGCTTCTGAAGAAATAGCAGCCTCTTCTGAAGAACTAACAATTTCCTCTGGAAAGGTTGCCTCTTCAGCACAAATACTGACAGAGATGTCTGACAAAATGAAAACTTCAGTAAATGAATTTAAATTATGAATATGAACATTTATCTCATTATCTCATAAAATATAATGTAGTATTTTTTATAAGGTGGCTTTAATGTATAATATAAAACCTGAAACCTTTAATTTCAAATCAGTAAAAGGAATTTCAACAAAGCAACTAGATGAACACTATAAGCTTTATGTTGGTTATGTAAATAAACTAAATGAAATTTGGAACACTCCATATATACAAGGGAATTACCTAGACAGTAATGCAACTTATTCAAAAATGCGTAGCCTAAAGCTTGGTGAAACATATTCATTGAATGGCGTAAAGCTTCATAATCTATATTTTGAAAATATGACGAATGGAAATAACACTCCCCATGGCCTCGCACTAGATATGATAACAAGGCAGTTTTCTTCTTATGATAATTTTATTTCTTACCTTACAAACGTAGGATTATCTGTGCGTGGGTGGGCTCTTCTATCAATTGATTCAATTGATAGTAAATTTCATATAATAGGAAGTGATTTGCATGATACTGGAGCTGTATGGCTTTCTTATCCAATACTAGTTATGGATGTATACGAGCATGCCTATTTTATGGACTTTGGCACAGATAAAAAGAAGTATATAAATACTTTTATTCAAAATATAAATTGGAAGGTTTTAAATGACAGATTGCAAAAATACATTTCTTTTACAAAACCTATTTGCATGAATAGAAATATAGCTTGTCCTATGGGATTTTTTTAATATTTTTAAACTAATTAAAAGCCTTAGAGTTGCTATTCTATAGGCTTTTGTTTATATAACCTCAATAAAATCTTCTTAGTCTATTTCAAGTCCCATGTGAACTGAATCATAAAATTTGCCATTAACTAAAAATTCTCTTGTGACTAATCCCTCTTTTTTAAATCCATATTTCTCATATAACTTTATTGCATTTAGATTGTCCTTTTTAACTATTAAATTTACTTTTCTAATAATTTTTGTTTCTTTTGCGAAGTTTAACAATTCTCCTAATAATAAACTTCCGATGCCACAATTCCAATAAGCTTTTCTAACTGTAATTCCCATTTCACCAGTGTGTTTAACTCGACTTCTTGTCCCCGCTGAAAGTGATGTTGATCCAACAATTTTGCCATCTATTATAGCAACTAACATTATTGAATTACTGGTATTAACATTTTCAATATAATTTATTTCCTGCTCATAAGTAACCGTCCACTCCCCATCTCCAAATGTAAGATTATCCGATTCTCCTCCAATAAGGCTCATATATTGCATTACTTCATCAATATCTTCTTTTTCTACTTTTCTTATAAGCAAAGACTCACCATTTTTTAAAGTTATTTTTTTCACCTTCAATGCATCCCTTTCATTATAATAAAGATGGGACTATTAATTTAAGCCCTATCTTTATTATTATCTATTTGGTAAAATTTCTGTCCAATAACCATCTGGATCACTTATAAAGTACAATCCCATTTTATGATTTTCAAAGCAAATACAATCCATTTTTTTATGTTTTTCATACGCACCATCAAAATCGTCTGTTCTTACTGCCATATGAATTTCATTGTCACCTAAATTATACGGCTCTTTTCTATCTCTAAGCCATGTAAGCTCAAGCTGATAGTTTGTCTCACCATCCTCTAGATATACTAATATAAATTCTCCGTTTTCTTCATTTTTTCTTTTTACTTCTTTAAATCCTAAAGCTTCTTCATAAAAAGCAAGACTTTTTTCTAAGTCAAAAATATTTATGTTGTTATGAATAAAATTAAATTTCATTATTTTGACTCCTTTCAATTTCTATGATTATAATATAATTATAGAATAAATTATTAAAAATTGAAAGATTCATAAATAAGGGAGGTGGATTTTAGCTTGTTGGAATTTTTCCAAATGGAGAAAGCTAATTTACATTATGAAAAACACACTTAAAGTAAATTATTTGTATAACAGTGGATTTTATGTTGAAACCGAAAATCATATATTAATATTTGATTATTATCTAGATACTCCGTCCTTATCTGTAAAAGGATTAGAACATGGAGTTGTAAATTTTTATGATCTAAAAGATACAAATAAAAAAATATTTGTTTTTGCTACCCATAGTCATTTTGATCACTTTAATCCTGTTATTTTTACTTGGCAAAAAAATATTAAAAATATAACTTATGTTTTAAGCAACGACATTAAAACAAACCATAATGGTGATAATGTCAATTTTATGGCACCTTATGATAGTTTAAAATTAGATGATATAACGGTTAATGCCTTTGGATCTACAGATTTAGGTTCATCCTTTTTAATTAATGTTGATAATATTGATATTTTTCATTCTGGTGACCTTAATTGGTGGGATTGGTTTGATGAAAGCAGAGAATATAATTTAGAAATGGAAAAAAATTTTAAAAATGAAATTCATAAAATTAAGAAACATAACGTAGATATAACATTTTTTCCAGTTGACCCTAGACTAAAAGATAAATTTTATCTAGGTGGCGAATATTTTATTAATAATTTGCATCCAAAATATTTTATTCCTATGCACTTTGGAGAAAATTTTGAAATAACAAAACTATTTTCAAATAAAATTTTGCATTTAGATACAAAAATTATTGAAATTCATCATAGAGGTGAAACATTTAGCCTAAAGTTATAAAAAAGGATTTCTAAAAATGATTAGTTTCATTTTTAGAAATCCTTTTTTATATCAATGAGATTATATATATTATTATAGTTCCAATTATGTTTATACCACCAAAAGCAAAAACAGCATTTGTAATGTTATTATTACTCTTTTTATATTTGCCTACTTTACCATAAGTTGTAGCACTCCCAAACACTTTTACATATGCAGTTGCCAATAAAAAAGCTATAATTCCAATGCCGCCATTAAAGATTAATACGTAATTCCAATTTTTTGATACCATACCTATTGCCGCACCAGCTAAAACTAATATTACACCGATTATTATTGATTTTTTAATCAAAGTTCTACACTCCTTGTTGTTATATAAACTTGTACATCTATTTTTAATAAATAATTTGTTTTTTTAAATCTTCATTTTCTTTTTTTAACCTATTGTATTCTTGTAAAAATTCTCCTGGTACCCAACCTGCAAATTCATATTTTTTATCAAAATCTCGTAAAGTATCCAATATAGCTATTTGAATATCCTTTTTATCATTATAAAAACTACTTATATTTTTTAAAACTTGTTTTCTAAATCTATTATATTTATCTCTGTTTTCAAGTTCAATTATATTAGTTCCAAATTCTTTAACCTTTTTATTAAGAGCATCTTCAGTTATAACAACAGAAAAATATGGTTTTTTCTTTTTCACTGCATAATTGTATTCGAGATGTGTATAACTTAATCTAGATTTAGCTTCTATACTCCCATATCTTCCACCTAATATAAGTAAATATATATCAGACTCATCTATCCAATCCTTAATAGTTTTTAATTGTGTAACATTACCTGATTTAAAAAGTTCCATTCCAGCTGGTATATTTCCAGACTTTAGTATTGCTTCAACAGCCGATTGCCTTTCCTCAATTAAATCACTATAAGTAGACGATATAAACACTTGTAATTTTTTGTTTGTTTCTTTTTTTTCACTAAAAGCCGTCATCCTCTTTTTATTTAAAATGATAGTATTTTTATTTTCTATTTCTTTATTTTCTATTTCTTTAAAAAATATTTGATGTTCTTCTTTCATAGTTAAAAACAAATTCATCAATCTTTTTATACCATTGTTCCAGCTAATATAATAATAATATTCATCAACTGGATAAACAAGAGGATAAAAATTAACATTTTTTAAAGAACTAATATAATCAGAAGACTCCCCAAATATTTTTTTCACTATCATTTCTGACTTTTCTATTAAACAATTTAGTTTAGCTTCATCACCGTATTTTACATTATTTAATTCTATTATAAGTCTGTCAATTAATTTAGTGTTATCCATATATCACACCCCACTTGTGAATACCTATGAAATAGACTAAAACAGAATCTATAAATTTAGCAGATTGTAACTATCTATCATTAACTACTGTACTAAATAACAACGCCTTAGAAATGCATCAAATTAAATGTTTTACTGTTACTATATTATAGCACTTTTTTCTTTCTTTTCAAACTATTCCCTATTAATTTATATGCCTAATTTCAATAAATATTCATTAGCTTTTTTAAGAACATCCTTATCACTTTCATAAGTTAATGTTTCGTATGTCTCATCATATGTGGCTAGTATATAATCCTCTACCTCTTCTTCTTGAATCTTAACATCATATATATCTGAGTTTCCTATAAAAAATACAACTTCTTTATGTAAGTTCTCATTTGGATAATATTCTTTTGTAACTCTAAACCCATCTAGTAACCTTACTTTTATATTGGTTTCTTCTAATACTTCTCTTTTAGCAGTATCAATTTCAGTTTCACCTTTTTCAACGTGACCTTTAGCAAACCCCCAGTGACCATCTCTTTTGCTTTTTACAGCCAAATATTTTATTTTTCCTTCCTTAACTTTATATACAACAGCTCCACAAGACTTTTCAAAATTCATAATAATTTTTCCTCCTAGATTTACTTTAACCTTATGTACATTTTTTATTAGTATAACATATTATAAATATTAGGTTAAGGGAGGCGAAAAAGTTGTATTACTGTAATGTACACAATGTTAAATGTCCATATTATATTAAAAATTCATATAGAACCCAAATAAACAATTTAAATGTAATTACTGATGAAATTAATTCAGAAAATCAAAATATACATGAGTACTTAAAAGTTCCTGTTTTAAAAGGAGCTATATCTCCAAAAATTTTAGACAACATAAATTCAAATATTAAGAATGACATATTTGAATTTAAAGATCAACTAGAATTAGCTGCAGATGAGGATGCTAAAGAAAAGAAATCATCTGGCAGTAATTTTTCCCCTTTTCAAATTTCTAACAATTACATTTTAACTTACAATAAAAATGGACTTCTTAGCATATCTTTAATTTTTCAAGAATTGGTTAATGGACGAAACAGTTATATACGAACTTCTTATAATTACAATCTTAAAACTGGTGAATCTATGCCCTTAGAAAGTCTTTTTATGACTGGAACAGATTATATAGATTTATTAAATAAACAAATAATTAAAGAAATTAAAGCTAATCCTTCATCTTATTCATCTAATACACTTTCAAATTTTAAAGGAATTGCTAAAGATCAACCCTATTATTTAGATAATAACAACCTAAATATTTTTTTTGGATTTAATCAAATCTCACCAATTAATTCTGAAATATCTTTTATTAGAATTCCATATGAAAATTTAATTAGTATTTTAAAACCTGACATTACACGAAGTTATATATAATTCTACGTTTCAACATGGAATTAATAGTTTTCCTAATACCTCTACACATTCAAACAACACTCAAAAAAATCTAAAAGGTAAATGTCACTAGTGGCATTCACCTTGTTTTTTAATGATATATTATCCTTATTAGTTCATTTAAAGAAGTTATAGTGTATTCACTCTTGTAATTTATTTTTTTCCCCCGTCTATTTATAAGTATTGATGTAGCCTTCATTTTTTCAGCACTTAAAATATCCATATCAGAATTTCCAACCATAAACATTTGTTTTGTCTTTACATTGCAAAAATTTAATGCCTTATTAATTATTTTGTCAGCAGGTTTATATGCATTAACATCCCCCGATATTACAAATCCATCAAAATATTTATATATATCTAATTTTTTAAGCTCTCCGATTAATATATCCGAATCAGAATCACTTAATACTATTAGTTTTACTTTTTTCTTTTTTAACTCCGTAAGACACTCTAAAACATCATCATATAAATATGCCTTTTTAAAGTAAAAATTTTCATAATACTCATGGGAAAAGCTGCTTAAATCCTCTAACTTCATATCTACAGCTACTTCTTTTAAAACAATTTTAAGTATGTCATTTACACTTTTAAAGACACTCTCATCCTTATTAGCATAAATTTCATCATATTTTTCTCTAATTACCCTTGATATTTTATCTTGATCTCCATTTTCATATTTACTTGCAATATAGTGAAATAAATCCGGAGATCCAATTAAAGTACCACCTATATCAAAAAATATCACCTTATTTTCATCATGGCCTACCATATATACACCTCATAATTTTTTCTAACAAATCCTTATTATCTAATTTTAACACATGACTTTGTTTTTATAAACATAGTTTCTGTCAATTAGATAAACAACAAAATTATAAAAATAGAAAAAACAGCTCTAACTATATGATGTTGTATATTTATTTTTCCATACATCTTGTATCCATTACATATAGCTGATAATGTTTTTATTTCTTTTTTATTTACTCCCACTCTTCCTACTATAATATTCAAAGCTCCATATATAGAGGCTATTATTACTAATATAATCCTGATGCTCACTTTATAGTTACCTCACCATTTAAAAATTTTTCTCCTTTCTTAATCATACTTTCAAGCTGCACTTTTGTTTTTATTATTTCTTCATATTGTTTATCCAAGCATTTGCATTTTTCCTCTACTAAGTCTAAAAGTTTTCTTAATTTGTTTTTGCCTTCAAAATCAATAACTTCATTATTTTTCATATAAATTTCTATTTCTAGACCAAGTTTCAGTAAATTTTTAATATCTTCAATAGAAAATTTTAATTTTTTTAATGTTTTAATATCTTCTGCTAATTCTAAATCTTCACATGCATACTCTCTTAAATTATTTATTCTAACAGGTGTTAAAATTCCAATCTTATCATAATACCTAAGGGTATCTATTGTTAAACCTGATGCTTTAGAAAAATCCTTTATTTTCATTTCTATCCTCCAATGTTATAAACATTAATTTTTTCATAATATTAATAAACCTATAAAAATATAATAAGCCCTGAAGTTAACTCCAGGGCAAGCAATTTACTCAAAATATTTTATATTATCCTCATTATTTTCATCAAAAATAACATATTTAGTATCCTTTACTATTTCACCACAAATTTCATATTTTAGTATATCTATATCAAATCTTTCTACATGAACATCCTCTATATTTTCTTTTTTAAGTTCAGTCCTAATTTTCTTGTGAATATCTTTTTCCACAACTCTGTTTAAAAAAGTAGGCAGCCACTTCTTTTTATTAAACTTTAAATAATCGTATTTTATTATTTCAGACAAAATTTCTGTATTTTCATTTAATATTTCCTCTGTAAAGTCCATAAATATTCTATAGTAATCAGCTGAAGATATATTTCGGTCTAAATAACCCTTATTCTTAAAATATGTACCAAGTTTAAAGAAAAAATCAAATGGACTTTCAAATTTAGGCATAAAATATTTTAATATATTACCAAATTTTTGAGAATTATAATATTTATCGACTACTTCTTCTGTTCTTTTAAGTTTTAATATTTCATCATAACTTATACTATCTGTGCTTAAAATTTCATAAGGTGCATATGGTGAATATACCATTCCCCATTTTTCTGTTTCAAATCTCATTGAAGATCCTTTTAGAAGTTTTAAAAACCCAAGTTGAACTTCTTCTGGTGCTATTGAATAAACATCATTAAAGGATTTCTTAAACATATCGAAAGTCTCTCCTGGAAGTCCCCCTATCAAATCAAGGTGCTGCTTTATATTTCTGTTTTTTTCGAGCCTTAAAACTTTTTCTTTAATATCTTCAAATTTTATATTTCTATCAATATTTTTTAAAATTTCATTGTTAGTTGTTTGAACTCCAACTTCAAGTTGAATTCTACCTTTTGGTGCTGTATTTAATAAATTTATTTCTTCATCTGTAAGTATATCCGCGGAAATTTCAAAATGAAAAGTAGCGTCTGTTTTTGCATCTATTAAAAATTTCCATATATCCATAGAAAATCTATGATTACAATTAAAGGTTCTATCCACAAATTTAATTAACTTTACTCCTTTATCGATAAAGAACTGCAACTCTTTTTTTACCCTACTTACATCCATAAATCTTACACCATGTGTTGTAGATGAAAGACAATATTTACACTTAAATGGGCATCCACGACTGCTTTCATAATATACAATTTTATTATGAAGTTCATCATCTTTTTCATAAGGGAATACAGTTTTGTTTAGATCCATTGGTTTTCTTTCCCCATCAAAACTTATTTCCTTTTCATTTTTATAATACAAACCTTTAATATTATTTATTTTCAAATTGCCTATTCCTAATTTCCATTCTATAAAGTCTCTAAAAGTTTCTTCTCCTTCTTCTACTATAAGATACTCACCTGGATTTTGTGACAAAAATTTTTCTCCATCATAGGAAACTTCAGGCCCACCATAAAGTATTTCTATTTTTTCATCTAAGATTTTAATTAGATTTGAAAGCTTTACCACATATTCGATATTCCATATATAACATGAAAATGCAACTACATTAGGTTTCTCCTCAATTATTTTTTCAAATATCTTTTCAATTCTATCATTTATAGAAAATTCTTTTATTGTACACTCACAATCTAAATCTTTTGTAAATGCTTTTAAATATCTAACTGCTAAATTACTGTGTATATATTTAGAATTAATGGCTGTCAACAATATTTTCACTTAAAATACATCCTTTCTTTTGTGCCTTTATATAGTATATATTATCTGACTGTTTTAAATCAATTATATTAAAATATTGTTTTAATAATTTACAAGTCGTTTTACAAGAGGCATCCACTAGTGGATTTCTTGCATTTATCTTAACCTGCCTAAAACCCTTACTTGGAACCACAACCTTAAGCTTAATATATATGCTTTTAAATCTAGGTTTGTCCACATCCCATAGATATAAAATTCCATCTTTTTTTAAAAAAGTGCATATATCTTTAATTAGATTATTTTTCCTGTAGGTGCTTTTTATATCAAATAACGAAAAAAATATCACACAACTGTCAAAAAAATCTTTTTCTATTTTTCCTTTATCCTCTTCACCACTAATATAATCAATAGTTATATTATCATCAATACCCTTACAAAGATCATATACAATACCATGGTTTTCGGTTCCAATGTCCAGCACATTACCTAAAAAAGCTTCCTTTTCAAGGTTTATAAATATCTCTTTACTCATGTTTATCACCTTGTATTCCTTTTGAATTATTGGATTTTCATACATAATATTAATTCTATAAAAAAGTGATAATTCCTCCATAATATGGAAAATTATCACTTTTATTTATTCTTTCCTTTTTTTTAAAACTATGGTTTCATAGAAATCTAACATAAACCCTGCTGTTGTACTTTCAGCTTCTGGAATTATAGCATTGGAAATTCTTTTATATTTTGTTTCTGTATCAGCAATATTCTTAAATTTAACATATATATCATTTGACATATACGCATTTGCTTTTATATATTTACTTATATCCTCGTATCTTTTACTAGTTTCTGACATAGTAAAAGGATATCCACTAACTAATTTCTTTAAAATCCACATTTCAAAAGATCTGTGACTTTTTAATAACTTATTATTTACATGATGTGGAACAGTAGAATCTTGAATTAAATGACACGCTGCCCCAAAATAAAAAACTGCTTTTGATATATCTCCTGCATCTGAATAGTTAATTGCCTTCTTATAATATTTTTCACATTCAACTAATGCATTTGAAAATCCATACAAACCTCTACCTTCTAAATAATGATAAAAATGATTTGTGCTTTTAAAATCTTGGTCTGCATATACTACTCCACTATTAAGCTGAGATATATACTTCAAAAAAAACCTATATGCCTCTTCATTTCCTTCTTCCTTTAAAATTTCCATTGCTCTTATATTAATATATTTATGCACAGTACAATTGGTTTTAATTAGAAGTTTCTTTATGGGATTAACTTTTGACATTACACTTCTTACAGCATTACCATAATGCTTCTCAATTTTTCTTTCCATATTATCACCTAGTTTTATTAATTTTTATTTTTTCAAGTACAAGTATAACTACTATACTTATTGTTATTCCTGAAAACATTATATATATCATTATATTGTTTCCACTAGAATTTTTATCTATACTAACACTTGCGATTGATGATAAAGTTCCATTTCTAGAATCCAATACTAAAAGTTCATTTTTATTAAATTTTAAGCTTGTTATATTAGACGTATTATTAAAACTAGCTATTTTTCTACACACGCCTTGGTCATCTAAAAAATTTATTGTTTTTTCTTTATTATCATAGAAATATATGCTATCCTTTTCTCCAATACACCCTTCCTTATCTACTGCTAACGCACCAAGTGAATCCACATACTTACTCTCGTATATTGGTGCCGGTGGATTAGTTGTTGGTTGTTTGTCCAATATGAAGCTAAGTTTTGATTTGACACCTTTACTAAACTTAGGAGAATCTATAGGATCTCCTCCACTATAATCAGGAAAACCATACCATTTACCACTTTCTATATTAAAAACATAATCCGAATCCCTTTTTACTGGCCTTAAACCTCTATCTTCCATGCCACCAACAGTTCCTACTAATATTCCTTTACTTGTAGTATCCATTCCTTTTACATTTCTTATTCCATATGCAAAAGTGTTAGCATTTTTAGTCCTTAAATTAATTGCTATAATTGAAGAATTTCCTGGAAAGTGTTCAGATATAATTTGACCCTTTACATTGCTTGTATTGTATGGCGAAAATGCCCCTGTCTTGTTGGATTGAAAATTTTGACCCTTTAATATTATTTTTTTAGGTGACATATCATATATAAATGGATTATCTTTAAGCCATACATTGTCTGGCCCAACAACTCCTGAATTTGTTGCAGCACCTATAGCTGCGTATAATATTCCATCATACACCTTTAATTTTAAGTCTTTATAATCTCCACTATTAGGTATGCTATTAATTAATTCTTTAGTTTTTTTATCAATTGTATTATATGAATATATACTGTTATTTGACGCGTAATAAATTGAATTTTTATAATATTCAATGCTATATATATTGAGACTCTTATTATTTATTATATCATAACTTTCTCCTTTTATATTAATGTATTGCACTCTATTCTTAAAAGCTACATACAAATTACCTTGTCCATCCTCTATAAAATCTTTAGAATCCTTTAATCCTTTTAAAATCACAGAAGCTTTTTTATTCTTATCTTGTAAATCTATTTTATAATTATTGTTATAGACATTCATGCTTGATACTTTAAGACCTAAAAACAGCAATATTAGTATAGACAAGAAAGTTAAAAATTTTTTTCTCATATTTTCCTCCACTAAAAAATCCTCTTACCTATTTATATTAATAAGGTAAGAGGATATGCATGTATTTATCTACTTGTAAGAGCTATATGCTCTTTTTCAACATTACAAAGGGCTCCAAATATTCGTACAATGTCTTTATTATTTATTTCATTAATATATTTTTCATAAAATTTCACAGCATGTTCTTCTTTTGCATTGGCTAACTCTAGTAGCGCATTATCACTATCATATTTATCATAATTCACATTAACTAATGTAGGCATTTTTTCAAATCCACCTATGTTAAAGTGAATTTTTGCATGCATCATCTCTACATTACCTAAAGCTTTAAATAATTCTTTTATATCACTTTGTTTAGCCATTTTATATGCCCTTTTATAAAATTCTCCATTAAAAATTTCTAATTTTACGGCATGGTCTAAAATTTTTATTGTTTTTTCATCTAAAAAATTTTTTCCAATTCTTATCACATCTTCACTTTTACTTAAAAATTCAGAGCCAACTCCACAAAATGGGCATTTAATTATATGATCCTGACTATTTTTCTCAGTAAAAGCAACACTATTAAAGCCAAAATTAATTTCGTTAATCTCAGCTCCGCAAATTATACATCTATATTTTCCCACGTTCTTGCACCCCCTATATAATAATATACCATATTAGAGTGGCTTATGTAAGTTATGTTAATATCCATATTTATCGATTAAACTTTCTATGTCATCAAACATTGTTTTTGTATTTATATTTTTTTTATGTACCTTAACATCGTCTCTAGTTACCATAAAAATTATACTAGAGTATTTTTTATCTTTTATCTTATTTATAGCTTTTCCATATACATAGCTGTCATCTTCTCTAGTTTCATACATGAATACGTTTTTAGAAAAGGCATCTATTGCCAATATCTTCAATTTAATGTTCTCGTCTACACGTTTAATTACATTACCATCATAGGTAAATTTTTTTAATTTCTTTAATCTGCCATCCAAATGTGAACCTTTGAACATAAAATATTTTTTTTCTATGCTTTTTCCATTTTTAGATGTAATAAGTAAGCTATACCTATAATCGTCTTTGGTTAAATCAGAATTACTTTTTACATAATCTTTTAATTTTTTACATTCCTTCATTGCGAAGCTAAATTTTATTCTAAGCATTCCCCCAAACAATGAATTACTATTTTCATCAATGGTCGAATTGAACATACCACTTTCCCTCCACTGCATATTAAGCCAATTTTTAATAGATATTCCAAGTTAATTTTAACAAATTATATTAAGAAATTCAATATTATTTTAAATTTTCGTTAATAATGTTAAAATTTCTAAAATTTTTTAATATAGAATATTAAAGCATGTCCCCTCATAAACATTACATATAAACACTATTATAGGAGACTTAAATGGAATTTGATAAATTTTATAAAGATACTGTTATTTTAACAATTTCTAACCTTGCCACCGGAATTTTAAGATTTGTTTTTTCAATAATACTTTCTAACAAGTTAGGTCCAGAAGGGTTAGGCCTTTATTCACTTATAATGCCTATATACGATTTATTTTCATGTGTTGTATGCGGTGGTATAATAGTTGCAGTATCTAGAAAGTCATCTATACTTGTTGGAAATGAAGATTATTCAAATATATATAAACTTATACATACTACTTTATTATTCGAAATTTTTTGGTCAATATTTATAGCTGTATTATTATTTATTAATTCAAATTTTTTGGGTACCTTCCTTGTAAAAGATATCAGAACCGTTTCTTCTATCGAAATAATTTGTCCAGCCCTTATTTTCATAGCCCTTTCATCTGTATTTAAAGGTTATTTTTATGGGGTTTCAGAAGCAAAAATACCTGCTTATATTGATATTTTTGAAAAAGCTATACGGATAGGGGTTGTTATTCTTATAGTTAACATGTTTTTACTTAAAAATATTGTACAAACTATAAGTGCAGTATACGCTGCACTAACCTTTGGTGAGCTTATAAGCCTTTTAATGTTATATGCAGCCTATATTATGTACAAAGGGAAATACAGAAGTACTAATAAAATTTTAGAAGGTACTGGTCAAATTTTATTTGACACTTTAACAGTTTCAGTACCTCTTTGTATAAATGGATTTTTATCTTCATTATTAAATGCTGCCTCTACTTTAATTGTTCCAAGAAGATTAGTTTTTGCTGGACTAACCTATGCTACATCTCTTTCTCTTATAGGTAAATTTACAGGTATGGCATTAAATATAACCTTCTTTCCTATGGTTGTTATTATGTCTATGTCCACATTATTAGTACCAGATATATCTAAAAATCTTAATAAAAAAGATTTTTATTCCATGGAAAAAAGGATTACTGAGGTAATTCAAATATCATTTTACATAGGCATCTCAACAATGATTATTAGTTTGTGTATACCAAATGCTTTAGGTAGCCTTTTTTATGGAAGAAGTGACCTTAGTTCTTTTATAATCACTAGCTCCATTTGTGCCCCAATAACTTATGCAGCTGCATCAACATACTCAGTATTAAGTGGTCTGGAGAAGCAAACAAAAATACTCTTTAATTCTTTACTTGTTTCTATTGAGGAGATTGTTCTTTTGTATATTTTAACTGGCATTCCAGTTATAAATATTTACGGTTATGCCATAACACTGTTTATTACAAGTTTAACTTCATATTTTTTAAACATGCATGAAATAAATAAGATGTGCAATATACATTTTTCTTTTACAACTATATTTTTAGATATTCTGTTTGCTATATTATTATTTTTAATTCTAGGGATAATAAATAATATTATCCCAAATTCGTTTTTCATTTTAAAAAATGTAACTATTATCATTATTGGATTTGTTTTATACATATATTTGACTCTAACAGTAAAGGAAGCTATCTTGAGATAAACTTTTATTGATAATACAAGAAAATTGCAAAACAAAGACTAAAGAATTTTAGAATAGCTAAAGCTAGATAAAATTCTTTAGTCTTTTATTCGAAATCTATTACTATACAGAACCAAGTTATCGTCTACTTAATAACAATTTCTTAGGAATGCGTTTTTTTAATCTATATGGTATAATGTCTAATTCATCTCTTGATATACCATTTATCATTAACAAAGAATAAAAATATGCAATCATACCTGCAACCATTGCAATTATAACTGAAATAGCATTATTTATACGTCCAACTATAACAAAACCAATCAATGTGCTAAATACATTATAAACAACCCAAAGTACAGCTCCCATAAATATTGAGCATATTAAAGGCTTAAAAGCATGACTTATTATTTTAATCTTTATTCTTAATCTTTTACGTATGTAAATTGTATTTAATAATATTGGAATCAAAAATCCAACTACACTTCCAACAATAGCTCCATATATGTTTATTTTTGGTCTTACTATAAGTACATAGTTTATTGATATTTTCAAAATTATACCTATAATAGAGTAAATGGTAACAGTATAAATTTTGCCTAGTCCTTGCAATATACTTGTTTGTATCTGTGCTAAAGACATTAATACTAATATAATTGTTCCATAGATAAGTAACTGATATCCAGGCCTATTATAATAAAGTAACATATAGATTTGTTTACTTAAAACAGTTAAACCTACTGCTGATGGAATTGCTATTAGAAAACATACTCTCAATGCAAAATTTATCTTCCTCTTTACTAACTTTTTATCATTTAAGGCTACCGCTCTAGATACAGCTGGTAAAATATTTACTGCAAGGGCTGATATTATAGCAATAGGTACACCTATTAAAGTAATAAAAAGCCCATAACTTCCACTTAGCGATTGTGCTGCTACGCTTGAAAATCCACCAAATTTAAGTCTACTAACCGTATTAGTTGTATCAATAAGCGTACCTGCATTAGTAACACCTATGCTTACAGTTATTGGCACACTATACTTTATTATTTTTCTCATTATTTGCTTATTTGTATGTTTAATTGTATTAACAGTATTTCGCACCTTTAATTCATGTCTGTTTTTTTCATAAATAGCCATCAGAAATAAGGAAGATGCAAGTGCTCCTAAAGTAGTACCTACCGTTGCCCCTACTACACCTTGAACAATTCCCTTTTTTATAAAAACAAAGGCAAATAATAGTGAGAATATTGTATTTATAATTTGTTCTAATACCTGGGATATGGCCGTTGGTTTCATATTGCCCCTACCTTGAAAATATCCCCTATAAGCAGATCCCATTGCTGTAAAAATTAACGCTGGACATAATGCTAAAACAGAATTCTTTGCCTCCGGGAATCCCATTGTAGAAGTTATTGGTGCTGCAAATAAAAACATTATTATCGCCATCAATATTCCTAATGCTATTAATAATGTCCTTGAAATTCTAAAAGTCTTAATTGCACTCCTATAATTTTTTACAGCTATATATTCAGATATAAGTTTTGATATTGCACTAGGTATACCTGTATTTGTTAATACATATATAAATACATATATCTGATATGTTGCTGAATATATACCAAACCCTCTTGTGCTTCCAAGTACCCATACAAGAAAAGGGTTATATACTAAAGATAAAACCTTTGTCAAGAGTGTTGCTGCTGAAAGTATCGCAAACCCTTTAGAAGTAGATTGTTCCTTCATATAACATACCTCTTATTATAAATTTAGCTTTCGTTATTAGCTAACTATTTTTTACACTAAAATTTAAATGCATCTGTTTTTATTTTCTTAAATATTGGAGGAAGTGTTTCTGCTATTGTTTTGTTCTCTAAATAAGAAAGTTTATCCGGACAGTTTTTAAATACAACCTTATATGCATATAAAAACTGATAATTTAAACCATATTTATTATTAAAGAAATTATTTAGTTTCTTTTCTCCGTATTTACTATCACCTATAATTGGATTACCTAAATGACTTAAATGTGCTCTAAGTTGATGGCTTCTTCCTGTAATCAGATAAATTTCTATAAGTGAAAATGCTCCACAGCTTTGAATATTTTTTACTTCCATAGCTATCTTTTTTGTACCTGGCATTTCTTTATCAAATACTTTAGATATATTGGCATCTTCATTCTTATATATAAATGCATCATATATACCATCATTTATTCTTCCTTTTACTAGACTAATGTAGTATTTTTTTATCCTTCTATCCCTAATCATTTCATTTATAAGTTTAAGAGCTTCAAAATTTTTACCAAATATCACTATTCCAGAAGTATTTCTGTCTAGTCTGTTACATGGAGCCGGTGTAAAAGTAACTTCTTTTTCAGGTTCATAATCTCCTTTATCATATAAATATGATAAAACATAATCTGTAAGGGTTGGTTCTCCTTCATCACCATTAGAATGAACTAGCACTCCTGGCCACTTTTCTAAAAGAAGCATATTATTGTCTTCATATGTTACCTTAAAATTGTTATTTATTCTTTCAAATTTTTTCTTTTCAGGTTTTGATTTAATTTCGTACGTCTCTAATACATCACCCTCTACAAGTGAATATTTTTCTTTAGTCTTTTTTCCATTTACTTTAATATCTCCCTTACGAAAAGACTTAAAAATTGCACTTAGTGGAACATCCTTTAACCATTTCCTTACAAATTTATCCACTCTTTGTCCTGCTTCATTTGGTCCGATTACTATTTTCATATTTTCCTCCAAGTTTATATAAAGCTTAATATTTGTTTATAATTAAGACCTTTCACCCTTACATCGTATTTTTTTACTATTTAAGATTAAAATTACCAATTATTAAACAGCTTAATAACAAGCTTCTATTATACTACGATATAATTACTAATTGCAATTAAGTCCTGAAATAGTAAGTTAAAAATTTGATTTCAAAATTCTAATTGCACTTTCGCACTGGATAGCAACTCCTATAGGAATACAGTCTTCATCAACATCAAATAAACTTCCATGTGCAGGATTTATTATTCCCTTTTTTTCATTTCTACAACCTAAAAAATAAAAAGCTGAGGGTCTCTCAAGTGAAAAATATGCAAAACTTTCTACTCCCATATTAGGACTTTGAAGTATATTAACTTTTTCTTTACCAATTAGGCTTTGGGCAGCATCTTTAACTAATTTTATTATATTATCATCATTATAAAGACAAGGATAACTTTCCTCAATTGTTACTTCTGATTGTCCTCTCATACTGCTTACAACGCCTTCAGTTATTTCAGTTAGTCTCCTTTTTACATATTCTCTTTGCTCAGTATTCATCGTTCTTATAATGCCGCCAATTTTAACCTCTTCAGGTATTATATTTTGAGCGGTCCCACCATGAATATAACCTATTGTTAATACACCTGGATCTGTAGGCGATATTTCTCTGCTTATTACTGTTTGAAGTGTGTTGATTAAATTACAAGCAATAACTATTGGATCTATTGTTGTATCAGGATGTGCTCCATGACCGCCTCTTCCCTTTATTTTTATTGTAAATGGATTTGAAGCAGCATGAACCACTCCTTCTTTTATACCTATTTCTCCAACTTCAATAGATTCGTTTACATGTAATCCAATAATTGCATCTACCCGTGGATTTTCTAAAACCCCATCTGCTATCATTAGCCTTGCACCGCCAGTTGTTTCCTCTGCTGGTTCGAAAAAAAGCTTAACATTCCCTTGGATTTCATTTTTTATACTATTTAAAAGCTTTGCTGTACCCATAAGTATAGTTGTGTGCACATCATGACCACATGCATGCATTTTTCCATCATTTTTTGATGAATATTCACATGTTTTTTGATCAATTAAAGGAAGTGCATCCATATCACCTCTAAGAGCAACTGTTTTCCCATCTTTTCCACCTTTTATTATTGCACATATTCCAGTTTTAGCTGTAATAGTATATTCAATACCCTCTGATTTTAAAAATTCTGTAATTTTCTCATTAGTCCTAAACAACTCATAATCAAGTTCTGGATGTGAATGAAAATCTCTCCTCCAATTTATAAGTTCTTCTTTTATTTTATTTGCTTCACTTAAAAAATCCAAAATACCTACCCCTTCTCATGTTATTAAAATCTTCTTACTCCCACCTTGCTTCAATAATATCCCCGTTTTTTAAAATGTTGTTATAACCAGCCTTTTCTCCATTAAGTTTAAGTACTATACGACCTTTTAGGGTTGTTAGATCAAAATTAATATAATTAAAAATATCTACAAATACATACTCTTTTTTACCCTCAAGTATTATTTTCTTATCATTTACAACTACCTCAATTGCTCCATACTTAACTTTTTCTTCATTTAAAACTTCACTTGAAATTTCATTTTTATTTTCTATACTTGTATTTTTTTCATTATCTATTGTTTTAACGTTCATATTTTCGTTTAATTTTTCTTTAGATTGTATTTTGTCGCCTTCTTTAATGATGTAATCATCTGAAAGTTTTTCATCGTTTATATAATATTCAACATTAATATTATTGTTTACATATCTCTTATATTGACCTATAGTTTGAGAAAATATTGTATTAATATCATCTCCATCCAAGATTTCGTAATTAATATCCGTTTTTTCCCCATTGGCTATAAATATTGGTTCTAAATTTTGAATTTCACCATTTAAATAAAATCCTATACTATTAACGTCTTTAACATAATCTTTGATCACAGCTTTTGCATTTTCACCATTTTGTGAAAATTCTATTTCAATCTTATCATTCTCTCTTATATCAGATTCCATACTTCCTAATAAGCCATTTATTTTTATAATTGCACTTTTACCAATTTTTCCAAAAGAAACTCGTTTAGACCCATTAAGCTTAAATCTTATATTATTTCCATTTCTTCCAATTAACACTTTCGGATTGATACCAGCCTGCATTATAACATCCATTACTGTATTTTTTTTTGAATTAAAAAGGCTGACAACACTACTATTTAAAAATACGTCAATAAAATCTCCACCATATTTTTTTATAGCAACTAAAGCTATTCCTAAAACCGTTACACCCGTACTTCCAAGATTATTATCAATGCATACACAATCTGTTACAGATTCCCTACCCTTTATAGCTATTCTTTTTTCAGGTATGTTTATCTTTTCTGCTAATAAATCTTTTAATAAAAGAGTATGTGCACCTCCACCAACTAAAAATACTGCATTTGGAGCTTTACTGCCATTTAATTCAATAATTTTATTTGCAATTTCTTCAGACAACTTTTCTACCACTGGTTTAATTATTTTAATTATTTCATCGTAACTTACTGTGTTTTCTATTCCAAGCACGTCAACAAAATCCACTTCTTTTTTTGAATCCATTTGTTTTTTTATCTTTTCAGCTCCATTAAAATCTACAAGACAAGCTCTAGCAATAGCTTCTGTTACTTTATCTCCAGCCATGGCAACCATTCCATAAGCACTTATTGTCTCATTACTACTTATTGCAATATCTGAAGTACCCGCTCCAATATCAACTAATGCTAAATTTAATAGTCTTAAATTCTGAGGTATTGCTGCTTCCATTGCTGCAATAGGTTCAAGTGTTAAATTTGTAACTGAAAGCCCTACTTTTTTTGTAACTGCATACAAACTATCTACTACTGATCTTGGTAAAAAAGTTGCAATTACTTCTGCTGTAATATTTTGACCTTTATGAGCTAACAAATTGGAAATAGCATATCCATTTAAAAAATAATTTTTCACACTATAACCAACACAATAAAGTTTTCCAACTGTATTTTTATTTACTTCCTCTTCAGCTACCTTTACAGCTGTAAGTTCAAGGCTCCTTATTAATTCTTTATCTATTTCTTTATCGTCATCAATATTTATTTCAGACTTTACTGTAGTTGTTCTTAGAAATCTTCCTGCTGCTGCAATTGCAACTTTTTCTAATTTAAATCCAAGTTCTTCTTCAAGCTCACTTTTTACTTTATTTACTGCCCTTGCAACTAAACTTATATCATGTATTTGTCCATCTATCATAGCTCTTTCTTCATGTTCCGTAAACTTCTCGGAAATAACATGAAATTTTTTATCCCTTACTACACCAACTGTACCTATAACCGTACGAGTACCTATATCTAAAGAAAATAAAGCCTCATCAGAATTAATATTTCCAGACATCATATTCCTACCTCTTCACCGTATAATCTAAAGGCTCATATTCTTTAAAGAACATGAGCCTAATAAAATTATATAATAATATTACAAAATATTCAATAAACCTATAATGTACAAACTTTATTTGTCAGTTTTCCAATTTTCTCAATGTTGCATTCAACAACATCTCCATTTTTCAGCAATTTTTCGGGTTTAAATCCCATTCCAACTCCACTAGGGGTGCCTGTTGAAATTATATCTCCTGTTTTTAGCGTAAATCCTTTTGATAAATCGCTAATTATATATGGTATATCAAAAATTAATTTTTTTGTGTTTGAACTTTGTCTTACTTCGCCATTTACTTTGCAATTTATATCAAGTTCAACAGGGAAAGGTATTTCATTTTTATGCACAATGCTTGGTCCCATTGGGCAAAAAGTGTCTAAACTTTTTCCCTTAAACCATTGATTATGAGTGGATTGCAAATCTCTAGCTGAAACGTCATTTATTATTGTGTATCCAAAAATATACTCTTCAGCATATTCTGGTTTAATATTTGTCCCATTTTTTCCAATTATAACTGCAAGTTCAACTTCATAATCAACTTTTTTTGTAACTTCAGTTGAAAATCTTATTTCATCATCATTTCCAATACATTCGTTCACTGCTTTAGTAAAATATATTGGTGCTTTTGGTATACCATCCTTAGATATAGCTGTAGCTTTAACCTCGTTTGCATGTTCTACATAATTTTTTCCAAGGCATAAAATATTCCTACGGGGATTTCTAATCGGTGCGAGTATTTTTATTTTATCCAATGGTATTATATCGAATTTTTTATGCTTCATATCTTCTTCAATTACTTTAATCTCATCATAATAAATTCCTATAAATTCATTCATAGAATTTACTCTTGTTTTTCCAATTTGACTTAAGACTGAATTTAATTCTACTACACCAGCTTCCTTAAGTATTCCTAAATATTCTCTTTTATTATAACTATAGGTAACGAATCTCATATTCTTTTAGTTATCTAAGCAAAGATGTATTACTCAAAATATAGCTTAGACTTCTAAACATTCACTTCCTTTCAATCGTAATTGTAATCCTATAATCAAATTATATCATTTTTTAGTTGAATTTATCATAATTTTATGTTTATAATTAATTGTTATACTAATTATTGTTATAACAAAAATATATGGAGGTGACCTTATGATTAAATCTTATGATGAATCCATCGGAAGATTAACTAATATTACAAATAAAAATCTATTACACTTTTTAAACAAAAACCTTGAAAAATTCAACATTACCACTGAGCAATGGACGGTGCTTTTTAATTTGTCCAATCAAAATAAAATAAGTCAAAAGTCATTAGCTAAAATTACAAATAAAGACCAACCTACTTTAACTAGAATATTGGACATTTTAGAACGTAAAAATTTAATAGAAAGACATTCAAGTAAAGAAGATAGACGTTCCTTTCTTTTACATATAACAGAAAATGGGCTAATTCTTAAAGAAAATATACTTCCATTTATAGAAAACCTTTTTAGGGATATCCTTAAAGGAATATCTCCTGAAGATTTAAATATATATATATGCGTTTTATTACAAATAAACAAAAATATTGATAACTTAAAATAAGGAGGATTTAACTTGGAACATTCACAAAAATTATGGACAAAAGGTTATATTTTTATGCTATTATCAAATTTATTTATTTACTTAGGTTTTTATATGTTAACCCCTACACTTCCAGCTTATGCAAAATTGTCTGGCGGAAGCAGCCTAGAAAGCAGTCTTGTTGTTAGTACATTTTCTATAACCTCGCTACTAATTAGACTTTTTACAGGAAACATTATGGACAAAATTGAAATCAAACCACTCCTTTTAATTGGCACAATAATCCTAGCTGCAAGTACATTATCTTATATTTGGCTTCCTTTAGATGCAATTATCTTGATGCGTGTTGTCCAAGGAATAGGTTGGGGACTTGCCTCTACCGGTGCTGCTGCAATTTTTTCTAGTATCATTCCTGAAAAAAGACGTGGTGAAGGTATGGGATATTATTCCCTTTCAATGATAATATCCATGGCTTTGTCACCTGTAGTTGCAATTGTTATTATGAATTTATACAGTTTTAAAAACATTGCTATTATTTCAATAGCTTTAGTTATTGTTGGTGCTATTTTTCTACAAGGTGTAAATCTTAATAAAAAGCTAACCAATACTCCAAATTCAAAGAAAAAAATCAACCTAAAGGATGCTTTTGAACAAAAGGCTGCTTTACCTTCACTTCTATGTTTTTTACTTACAGTTACTCTTTGTGGAATTATGAGCTATATTATGCTGTACGGGAAAGAACTTAAAATAAGTAGTATTTGGATATACTTTGTAGGATATGTTGCTATGGTACTGCTAACTAGACCTGCTGTAGGAAAGATATTTGATAAAAAAGGACATGTAGTTGTAATACTACCTGGTGCCATTTGTATGATTATAGGACTTATTATATTATCCTATGCAGCATCTGTTCCAATACTATTATTATCTTCTTTGTTTTACGGTGTTGGATACGGAGCTGTACAGCCTTCACTTCAAGCTTGGGCAGTAAATCGCTCACCTTCTAATAGAAAAGGTGCAGCTAACGGTACTTTCTTATCTTCTATGGATTTAGCATACACATTTGGTTCTATACTATTAAGTTTTGTTGCTGAAAAAAAGAGTTATGGATTTATGTATAGATTTTCCGCTATATTTATTATTTTGCTTATATTAATATATTCATATAATATATTTAAATCTAAATATTCTAATGAGTCTTTAGAAGAAAAGGTTTCTTAATAACTTATTAGTTAAAGATTTTCACTTATTCTTTCATATGAAAATCTTTAACTTTTTTTGCATTTTCTTATTATTTTATAAACGTAACATGGTTTCCTTTTCTTTCAATAGGCGGCAAATTATTTTGCTCAGAATATCCTAAAACAATTCCACCACAAATAATTTCATCTTCATTAATATCGAATTTTTTTATATAGTTTTTAACAGTATAGTTATCCGCTAGCCATTTCAATTGGTTTACCCAGCATGAACCTATTTTAAGTGACGTAGCTGCAAGCATCATATTCTCTAAGGCAACTGAACAATCTGCCATAGCATTTCCATATCCTCTTAAATTAGAAATCAATATAAGTGTTGGTGCATGATACGTAAAGTCATAATTTCCTTTTTTAGATTGCAATATAGATGCTTTTAAACTTTTATAAGTATCTTCTTTAATTTCCATTTTTGAAAATTCTTCTACAACTAGCGCCTTTAATTCATTTAGTGTTTCTGGACTTTGAATGACAACAAAATGGCTACTTTGATTGTTTCCGCCACTAGGTGCATAACAACCTGCTTCTATTATCTTATCAAGTTCTTCATCTGTTATTTGATTTTGTTTGTATCTTCTAATGCTTCTTCGATTTTGTATTGTTTCGATAACTTTATTTTCCATAGTAACGACAACCTCCATTTTCTATATATAAATTTAATGTTGTATCGTTAATATTATATCAAATAAATTCATTTTATAATGTAACTTTTTATAAATGCTTATGCCGCATAAAATATATATTTTGTCATAAAAAGTAATTTAATACATAAATAAATCGAATTGTTTTTTGATACATTTTATGTATCAAATGGTATAATAATGGTGTAAAATAATTAAAAATATTATAAGAAAGAGTAATGTTATGTTGAAAGTGTCGTTTTTAGAACTATTTTTTAGAGGTTTTCCAGAATCTATTTTATTTATTTGGGCTATAAGCTTGATAAATATGAAAAAAATCAGCAAAAAAGTATGGCTTTTATTAAGTATTTTTTTGTCTATAATTGTATACATGGTAAGATTATTACCCATACAGTTTGGGGTACATACTCTTATAACTGTTGTTTTTCTTATTATTAGTACAAACTATTTTATTAAATTACCATTAACAAGAGCCATATCTTCATCTTTAATTGTAATAACGTTATTATCCATTTGTGAGTTTATAAACTCTGTTCTACTAATACATCTATTTAATATTGATATATTAAATTTAGTTAATATTCCTTCAAAAAAAATTTTAATTTATATGCCTTCATTAGTGCTATTTGCAATTTTTATTCTGATTTTTAATAAATTTAATAAAAATATTGCGAAAGGAGAAAACTAGCATGTTCTTATTAGAACGATTATCCATTAAAATTGGTCATACTGTTGCTATTAGATTAAATTTAGATAACAATCATGAAGAAATTTTAACATATGGAGCTTTTGGACTACTCCAAACATTTTTCTCAATTTTTTTAATTATGACATTTGGTTTTCTCTTTCATGTATTTTTTGAATCATTGGTTATCTCTTTTTCTATTAGTATATTAAGAAAATATTCTGGTGGGGTACATTCCTGTTCTCCAAATCGTTGTGCTCTAATTGGAACTTTTGTTTGTGTATCTTTTAGTTTATTCACAATTTTTATTTTGAAAACTCTTCCCCTTACAATCATATTTTTGCTAATTATTATAAGTTTTATATATTCCTATTATTATATTCATAAACATGCCCCAGTAGATAGCTCTGCAAAGCCAATAAATAACATCTTAAAAAGACAAAAATTAAAGCAATCATCTTTAATAATTGTATGTATATTATATGGAATTATAAGTATTTTACTTCTGTTATATATAAATAGTAGTAATATTAATTTTTTAATCTATGCTTTTTGCATCTCTATAGGGACTACATGGCAAACATTTACTTTAACATATTTAGGTCATAAATTTATACACAAAATAGATTCTATATCAATAAAATTATGAAAGGTGGAATAAAAATGAAGGACAAGTTATCAAAAAAACTATTAGGTGTAACTGCTAGTATTCTAACATTGTTTGCCTTAAGTACAGCTGTTTCTGCATGTTTTTGGGTTCTATATCAACCTGAAGAACCAAAGTGTCTTATAGAAGACTAACATTTAAGGATCGAGAAATCGGTCCTTAAATACTAAAAAATTATATTATTTATAGATGGGTGTGAAATTACGTTGTTTGAATTTGAAGAAAATAATCAGAAAAATGTAAATGATATTATATATGTAATAAAGCTTGCCTCATTATTATTTAGTATATTAATTATTAATAATAATTTTGATTTAAGCTACAATTCATTTGAAAATCATCCAAAACTTAACTATTTTTATTTAAATAGAATTGGCTTCTTCTCCTTATGCATTATTTTAGTTTATCTATTATGGTCATTTTCTACAAAAATATTTGAAAAGCATCAAAATAAAGGCAAAATATATCATATTGAAAATTACATTTTTATCTGCATATTTTCTTTATTAATCCTCCTTTCTGGCACTTATATTTATCAATATAAGTTTTTATTTATGTTTATAATTATTACAGCAACTTTACAATCTGGAAAAAAGCATGGGCTTTTAATAGCTTCTATTTCTTCAATTGTAATATTATTAGTTGACTTGTTTTCTTTTAAAAATTTAAGCTTTAATATATATTTTGAAAATGATTTAATTATTGCTGGAGTATTTATTTTAACTGCATGGCCACTTGGTTATTATGTTGAAATTGAAGAAGAAAATATAAATAGAAAAATCCTACAATTAAATGAGCTTAATAAGAAATTGATGAACGAAAACAATAAAAACAAACGTATTGAAGAAAATTTATTAAAAAATGAAGTTTGTTGCCGTATGATTATTGAAAACTCAAAAGATGTAATCTTAGTTCATGATGATAATAAAGTTATTTTTGCAAATGAAAGTGCAACCAAACTACTAAATTTTAATATGGACGAATTAATAACAAAATCTATTTATGATTTAATTTGCAATGAAAAAAAACGTTACGTAAAAAAAATATTTGAACAAGAATTGAACAATAAAAAAACATTAATAAAATTCCAAGTTAATTTATTAAATAGTAGTGGTGAGCTAATTACAGTTGAATATATTTCAAATTATTTTTTATATGAGGGTAAACCTGCAATATTAAGTATAATACATGATATTTCTTCAGAAATTCAGGTAAAACAATTACAACAAGATGTAGAAAAAAAAGTGGAATTATTAAATGAAACTAAACAATTTAATAACTCTATTATTGAATTATTTGCTAACATTTCTCACGAACTAAAAACTCCCCTAAATGTAATATTTTCAGCTATTCAAGTACTGGACATTTATAAAACCGACAACATAAAATTTGAACATAAAATTGACGAGTATGTAGCATTAATTAAGCAAAATTGTTATAGACTAATGCGATTAATTAACAACTTCTTAGATATTACTAAGGTTGATTCTGGTTTTTTAAAATTAAATCTTGGAAATTATGATATAGTAAAAATAGTAGAGGATATTACTTTATCTGTAGCACCATATGTAGAAAGTAAACATTTAAATCTTGTATTTGATACTGATATTGAAGAGAAAATTATGGGCTTTGATCCTGATAAAATTGAAAGAATTATGCTTAATTTACTTTCAAATGCTGTTAAATATTCTAAAGCAAATGGAAAAATATTAGTAACATTAAATGATATTGGAGATAAAATTTCAATTTCAGTTAAGGATACAGGTCTTGGCATACCAGCTAACAAAGAAAATCTGATATTTGAAAGATTCGGACAAGTTGATAGAACATTAAAACGTATTAGTGAAGGGAGCGGAATAGGTTTATCTTTAGTTAAGTCTTTTGTAGAAATGCATAATGGGACAATTGAATTAAAAAGTCAACTTGGAAAGGGTAGTGAATTTATTATTATTTTACCCGCTAAAATTCTTAAACATCCTGAAAAATATCAAAACATAATATACGAAACCAACACTGATAGAATAAGCATAGAATTTTCAGACATATATACAAACGTTTGACGTTTATTAATATTATTATAATGAAAGAATATACGAGGTAAAAATATGATTGAGACTATATTTATAGCTATTTTAGCCGCAAAAATTAAAAAATATAAAATAAAACCTTTGTTTAAATCTTGGACTGTTTATCCAATGCTAGTTATGGCTTTTTTGTATATAATATTGGAATTTATGATATTTAAAGGAGTTTATTCCCCTGTAAAATATTCAAGCCAATTTAAATTACTGCTGCTTTTATCTGTATTTATTTTAGTAGTTAAATACAATCTGTATATAAATTCTATTATTGGATCGGTTTTTGTTTTATTAGGAAGTTTGTGTAATTATGTAGCAATGAAATCTAATGGTGGTAAAATGCCAGTATTTATATCTTTATCTAAATTCACAGGTTATGCAAAAGCTGATATTTTTAGCAAAGTTAACGATATACACATGCTTGGAACCTCTACAACAAAATTTAAATTTTTAACTGACATCTTTGATGTTGGCTATAGTATAATGAGCATTGGAGATATTTTAATAAGAGTTTTTGTATTTATAATTATATATAAAGCCATAGAATGCATTAATGTTAAAGAAAATGACTTCTACACAATGTAAAAGTCATCCTTTTCACATATTTTTTTTATAGCAATTTGATTCCCGTTATACATATATTATTGTAACCATTTTCTCTTTCTAAATCTCTACAAATTTCTTCTATGTCTCTTTCGTTAAATATCTGGTGATCAATCTCTGTAATTCCACTATCATGAATTTCACACCCATCCATATCATAATACATATAACTTACAAAATATACGAAATCACCTGCTATAAATTGCTCTGGCATTTCTTCAAATGTAACTACAGCTGCACTTCTTAATCCATTATCTCTTATGATTATATCAAGTAATTCCTGAATACTCCTATGTCCTTCTATTGGTCTTGGCGTATTATAAAAAGTACTTAGATATCCACTTTCGTCCCATTTTTCATATTTCAACAATATAAAATATCTCATTTTATTATCTCTTTCTCCTTAATGCAGCTATTATTATTCCTGCTATTATTATCACAATTAATATATCTACAATTACACCGCCTGCAGAAGGTTTTGCATTGTAATAATATTCATGTCCTGTACTGTCATAATAATATGTTCTGTGAGGAAATCCAAAAAAATAAAAGCCACTACTTGTTGCCGATCTATAATAATTTGTTGGCTTTCCTGATTTTGATAATGTTGAACTATATGGAGTAGCTGTTGTGCTACTAGTTCTCTTTGCATTATTTGAGCTACTTGAAGTACTTGTGCCTTTGGAAGTATTTGATTTACTAAATGAGCCTGTTGAATATCCTCCTGCTTTACTTGAAGTATTTGTACTCTTGGAAATGCTCGAATTTTTTGAACTACTTGAACTACTTGTACTTTTCGAACTACCTGTGCTTTTTGAACTACTACTTGTACTACTTGATTTACTAAACGATCCTGAACCATATCCTCCTGCTTTGGTAGAAGGTGTTCCTGCAAATACTATTGATGACTGAACTACTAAAATCAGTACACATAAGATTGTAATTGATATACTTCTAATTTTTTTCATTTTACCCCTCCATATGTAGTTTCAATGACATATATAACTTAACCATTGCCATTATAACAAACTATATATATTTTTACAATATATTGGGTTTTAATCCAATTGAAATTTAGTTTAGATAATCTTCTCAATAAGCCTATTATTCACCAAAATCACAGGGTCAAATTTTCTTTTCACTCCACCCTCAAATTCAATTTCAACAACACTATCATTAAGTTCTGTTATTTTTCCACGGCCAAAAGACATATGTTTTACACTTTCACCTACTTCATATTTACCAGTGTATGAGCTATTAAACTTAAGTCCACATTCTGCTACAAATCTTGATGGATCCTTTGATTTTCCCCTTATATCTCTACTTATGCATATCCATAAACTATCGATTGCTCTAGTTATTCCAACATAAAAAAGTCGTCTTTCTTCTTCTAGGTTGTTTTCTATACTGTTCTTATGCGGTATGGTTTCCTCACAGCAGTTAGCTATAAATACATTTTTAAACTCCATTCCTTTTACACCGTGTATAGTACTAAGTATTACTGCATCTTTGCTTAAATCTTTTTTATTGTTTTTAAGTTTTTCTGCAACCTCTTCTACATGTGCTAAAAAAGTAATTATACTCTTATATTCTTCTGATGATTTTTTAAATTCTTCAATAATTTGAAGCAATTCATTCACATCTGCTTTGAATTTTTTAGAGTATTCAGTTATGTAATCTTGATATCCAAGTTCTAAAATTACAGTTTGAATTGCTCCTGTAAGTGACATTTTATTTAATCTTTGAATTGAATTCTTTAGTTTATCCACAGTTTTCATTTGAAAAAGAGGCAAATCATCTACATTTTTTAAAACTTCAAATAAATCTTCTTTAAACCTATAGGATTTTATTTTTTCAAGATTCACCTTTCCGATGTATCTAAATGGCTTATTTATTATCCTTAAAAAGCTAATTTTATCTGTGCTGTCAATGCTAAGTTTTAAATATGCTAGAATGTCCTTGCAAATAAAATGTTCAAAGAAATTATATTCCCTATCTAAAAGTCTAAATGGTATGTCCCTTCTTATGAAATTATCTATAAGACTTCTACTCTCAACGTTTGTCCTATAAAGAATAGCAAAATCACTATACTTCTCTTCATTTACTTCTTTCAGCTTTATAATGTTCTGATAAATTTCTTCTGCCTGCATATTTTCATTTGCATTATTAAGTACAGTTATATTACCTTCTTCAGATTTATTTGCATATATGGCTTTTTCGTTTCTCATTAGATTGTTCTTTATAAGATTTTTTGAAATATCAACTATATTACATTTGCTCCTATAATTTTTGTTTAGATATATCTTTTGTCCATCAATAAATACTTTATTAAACTCTACCATACAGTCAGGTCTCGAGCCTCTAAATCCATAAATACATTGATCTTCATCTCCTACGGCATATATACTATTCTCCCTATTTAAAAGTTTTAGAAGTTCTATTTGTAGTAAATCTGAATCCTGAAACTCATCAACTAACATATATTTAAATAGTTTTCCATACCCCATCAACAAATTTTCATTATGTTTAAAGAGTTCTAAGCATTGAAGTTGAATATCATCAAAATCAATTAAACCTTTTTCTTTCTTATATCCCTCATAATTATCTAGACATTCCTTAAATATGCCTTTTTCAATTGATGGTTGAAATTCATCGAAGACCCTTCTTGAAGTTTTATATTTTGATATATCACCTATAACCTCTCTTGATTTATCTTCGCTTACTTCATCCATATATTTTAATAATACATGTTTAACAATTCTATAACTTTCATATGCTTCAATTATATTAATAGAATTTTTGTATCTCCTTAATATCCTGTAAAACAAACCATGAAAAGTACCAAAAAACGGTTCATTTATAGTCTTAAATAAATTTTTATATCTTTTTTTCATATTTATTGCTGCAGCTCTAGTAAAAGTTATTACAACTATATTTTCAGCTTTAATTGCAAAATATCTAAGTACATCTGGTATAACATTTTCATCATTATTAAAATAACGTTTCAAAACTTCTATTTGTTCTTTTGTTATAGAATTTGGAATAAGCTTTGTATTATAGGTAGGTCCAAAAGTACATAAATAATCTACTCTATTTATGATAACCTGGGTTTTCCCAGCACCTGGACAAGCTATTACTATACAATTTTTATCATTGTTTAATACCGCATTAATTTGAGAATTATCAAGCTTATTGTATCTATTCTCTATTATTTTATCTCTTAAACTGCAAAATTCTTCTGTTAATTGCTGTTCCATCATTTAACCACCTAAATAAAAAAATCCTTTTACTATTTATTATTGACAAGTTTCCTATAATAATAACTTAATAATTACAGGAATTGCCACTATTGAAAGTACTGTACTTACAAATATGCTTTTTATTGCTAAAAGCTCGTCCCCTCCATATTGAAAGCTTAAAACTGCTGCATTAGATGCTGCAGGCATAGCTTCGAGTAACACTATTATATCAATTATTAATGTGGGAGCACCAACAAGTTTTAATGTAAAAAAGGTTAACACTGGTACAACAATAAGCTTTATAAAACTTATTATGTATACTGTTTTACCACTAATTGCATTCTTAACCTTCGTGTCAGCAAGCATAACTCCAACTATTATCATTGATAATGGTGAGGTCATTGAACCAACAGAACTAATCATTGAGGACAATACATATGGGATCTTTATACCTGTAACAAGAATAATTATTCCTATTATAATAGCCACTATAGCCGGATTTAAAATTATTTTTTTTAGTTCTTTAAAGGAGCTTCCTCCCTCTACATCTAATACCATTATTCCGTAGCTAAACATAAAAACATTTAAGACTATTCCAAAAATTGAACAATAAAATACACCTGGGTTGCCATATAATCCTTTAAGCACTGGATAACCCATAAAACCAGAATTTGAAAATAAGGTTACAAATTTTGCTACACCTCTCTTATTTATTGGCACTTTACAATAAACTATTTTAGAAAATACTATAATTACGATATGCACTATTATTGTATACATAAATAGTTTTTCAGCATTAACTATCATACTTTTTGAAAAATTAGTGTTAAAAGAACTTATTATTAATAGTGGCAGCGTTATTTTTAAAAGCAATTTGCTAAGTCCATCATTTATTTGCTTATTTATATAATTCCTTTTTCTCGCATATATCCCTACAAAAATCATTAGAAACAAAATTAACACCTGATTTATTACATCTGAATTCAAAAAATCATCTCCTTCTAATTTACAATACAATATATTGTACAACTTTTTTAGTTACTTAACAAAAAAATTATATTAAAACACCGTTATTTCCACAAATAAAAAAAATATTGTATAATATATAATTAAGTAATAAAATGAATGTAATTATTCTTAGGTTAATTTTATGGAATTAAGAAATATTCTACAAAATCATGCATTTTGAAAAATGTTTCTAATACAATTTAAAGATAGGAGAGTTTTTATTATGGAACTCAATAAAAATTTTAATGTAAGAAATGAAAGAAATCTTACAATGCTTGTAGACTTTTATGAACTCACTATGGGAAATGGATATCTAGAAAATGGTGTAGGTGATAAGATTGCTTACTTTGATATGTTTTTTAGAAAAGTCCCTGATGATGGTGGATATTGTATAATGGCTGGTGTTACCCAATTAATTGAATATTTATCAAGTCTAAAATTTACAGAAGAAGATATTGAATACTTGAAATATAAAGGTTGTTTTTCTGAAAAGTTCTTAAACTATTTAAGAAACTTTAAATTTTCTTGTGATGTTTTTGCAGTTCCAGAAGGAAATCCAGTTTTCCCAAATGAACCTTTAGTTACAGTAAAAGGGCCTGCTATCCAAGCCCAATTTGTAGAAACTATGATTCTTTTAACTGTTAATCATCAAACTTTAATTGCAACAAAAGCAAATAGGATCTGCAGAGCCGCAAATGGAAGACCTGTTATGGAGTTTGGTTCAAGAAGAGCTCAAGGTTATGATGGTGCTGTTTATGGCTCTAGAGCTGCTGTAATTGGTGGTTGTAGTGCTACAGCTTGTACAATTTCAGAAGAAATGTTTGGCATACCTGCAATTGGTACAATGGCTCATTCTTGGGTTCAACTATTTGATAATGAATATGAATCTTTCAAAGCTTGGGCAAATGTTTATCCTGACAACTGCCTTCTATTAATTGATACATATAACGTTTTAAAATCTGGACTACCAAATGCAATAAAAGTATTTGATGAAGTTCTAAAACCAAAGGGAATTAGACCTGTTGGAATTAGAATTGACAGTGGTGACATAACTTACCTCACTAAAAAATGCAGACAAATATTAGATGATGCAGGATATCCTGATGCTAAAATTACAATTTCAAATTCTTTAGACGAACATATTATTACAGATGTTTTGGCACAAGGTGCTAAAATAGATAGCTTTGGAGTAGGTGAAAGACTAATCACTGCAAAATCAGAGCCTGTTTTTGGTGGTGTGTATAAATTAGTAGCAATTGAAAACAATAATATTATTGTACCTAAAATAAAAATAAGTGAAAATGAAGAAAAGATAACTAACCCTGGTTTTAAAAAGATATATAGAATATTTGATAAAACTACTAATAAGGCTCTTGCTGACCTAATTACCCTTAATGATGAAGTAATTGATGAAACAAAAACACTTGAAATATTTGACCCAATTTATAATTGGAAAAAGAAAAAACTAAAAAATTATTATATTAAAGACCTGCATGTTCAAATATTTAAAAATGGTAAACCTATATATGAAAGTCCTGCTGTAAGCGAAATAAAATCTTTTGCTGAAGAAGAAACAAACAAACTTTGGCCAGAAGTATTAAGACTTGAAAATCCTCATAATTATTATGTAGATCTTTCTAGCAAGCTTTGGAATTTAAAACAAAACTTACTCCACAGTTATTCTGAAATATACGAAGAATAAGGAGACCAAAATGGATATAGATGTATCTAGTGAAGCATACTCAAATTTATATACTTTACTCAAGCAGCATAATGAATATAATTGTGTTCGTTTTTCACATTTAAGTTCTTGCTGTAAAAATGCTACTGTAGATGTAATTTTAGATGAAGTAGCCCCTAACGATTCAATAAATAAAATTAAAAACATCAATTTTGTATATTCAAAAGAATTAGAAGAAAAGATTAAGAGTATTAATTTAATCTATAGAGACTCAAATTTTCTACTTAAGTGTGAACCTTTAGTTCAAAACAAATCATGTTCAAATTGTGGCAATAATGGAAGTGACTGCGGCAGCTGCAGTGGATGTAACTTTAAGAAATAACTACTATAGTAGTTATTTCTTATTCAATTTCTGCTACCATTACCTCAACCCTATTATAATAAAAAATCTCCATTAAATCCTTATCTGGTAATTTATCTGTTATAATTACGTCAATATCACTAATATCTGCACACTTAAAGAATCCTTTTCTACCAAATTTAGAATGGTCTGCTAAAACGATTACTTGATTTGACTGCTTTATCATTTTTTTCACTACATGTCCATCTTCTTCTTGTGCTACCGTTAATCCATCTTCAGAAATTCCAACAGTGCCTATAAACGCCTTATCTACACAATAATTTGAAAGTTCTGCTATGGTTGATGGTCCATATAAATATCTGTGCTCCTTGTTTATCTTTCCTCCCAATAAAAATATATCTGTATTTTCGATTTCTATAACTAATTCCGCTAAATTGATTGAATTAGTTATAATATAACAATTTTTTTCATTAATAAATTCTACACACGCCTCCACAGTAGTTGAAGAATCCAAGATAATTTTTTTCCCATTCTTTATAAGTGCTGCTGCCATTTTACCAATAATTTTTTTCTCATTTGAATAACTTTTAAGTCTATCCTTATAACATTTAACCTCTTTATTTAAAATTGGTAAAACCGCTCCACCATGAGTTCTTGTCAAAATTCCACGTTTCTCTAAACTTAATAAATCTTTTCTCGCGGTATATCTAGAAATACCACATAACTTACATATAATCTCTAATGTAATATATTTATTTTCTTTAATATATTGTACAATCTCTGTCATTCTTTTGTCTTGATTTAACATTTAAACTCACCTCAAAATCAAACTTCAAATCTATAACCAACCCCCCAAATAGTTTCTATATATTGGGGATTCGAGGGGTCAATTTCTATTTTTTCTCTTATTTTTCTTATATGCACTGTTACTGTTGACAAATCTCCTTGAGAATCCATACCCCATATTTTAACAAAAATTTCATCTTTGGTAAATACCCTATTGGGATTAGTAGCCAAAAACGTTAGAAGATCAAACTCCTTAGTGGTAAATATAATTTCCTTTTCATTAAGAAAAACTCTCCTTGATGCTTTATCAATTAAAAGGCCTCGTATCTTAATCTCTTCTTTTTTTTCTTCAATTCCACTTAATCTATCATATCTAGCTAAATGTGCTTTTACTCTAGCAACAAGCTCACTAGGACTAAATGGTTTTGTTATATAATCATCAGCTCCTAATCCAAGTCCTCTTATTTTATCTATATCCTCCTTTTTCGCAGATATCATAATTATAGGGATTTCTTTCACTTTCCTTATTTGCTTACATATTTCAAATCCATCCAAATCCGGCAGCATTAAATCTAATATTACAAGATCATATTGGTCCTCTTTAGCTTTAATAAGTCCCTTTCTTCCATTGCACTCTATATCAACTGCATACCCACTTATTTCAAGATAATCCCTTTCAAGTTCTGCTATACTTAATTCATCTTCAACTATTAATATCCTCTTTCCCATAGTCATCTCTCCACTTTTTTAATTTAAATATTATATTCGTCCCATAATAATTTTCACTCTCTGCCCATATAGTTCCGCCATGTTCTTCTATTATTCTCTTAGAAATAGCAAGCCCTAAACCACTTCCTCCTGTTTCTGAATTACGTGAAAAATCTGATCTATAAAATCTATCAAATATATATGGTATTGCCTCTTTTGAAATTCCCATGCCATTATCTTTAAAACTAATTGTACAAAAGTTTTTGTCATTTTTTATATTGATAAATATTTCTCCTATGTCTTTATCCATGTATTTTACTGAATTATTAATAATATTCATAATTACCCTTTTTAATTTTTCCCTATCTGCCGTCACATAAATTTTTTCTAAAAGTTTACACTGAAGTTTTATATTAATGTTTTTTTTATCAAGATCAAATTTAAGCTCTTCTATACAATCTCTTAAATAATTTAATATATCTACCTTTTCAAAATTAAAAGGAAGTTTTTTCAAATCTAGTTTAGAAAATAAAAAAAGTTCATCTATAAGCTTATCTAGATCTGTAGCTTTTATATATATTGTATTAATATATTTGTCCATTTTTTCTGGTGTATCTGCTACCCCATCCTTTATACCTTCAACATAACCTTTTATCGCTGTTACAGGTGTCTTTAAATCATGGGATATATTTGAAATTAATTCCTTTCTATTACTTTCGTATTGAAGTTGTACTTCTAAGGATTTTTTTAACCTAAACCTCATTTCTTCAAATGCTGTACTTAGTTCTCCAATTTCATCATTTGATGTAACATTAATCTCAAAATCTAAATTTCCATTTTTTATTAATATAACCCCATCTTTAAGTTTTTCTAATGGCTTTACTATACTTTTAGACATTATAAATGTCAAAATACTACTTGTTAATACAAATATTATTACTAACAATATAACCTCAATTATAAAAAAACTGTAAAAAATATTTTCCGCAGATGACACATTTAAAAACAAAAATATCGATACTTTGCTGCCATCTTCAACATAAAAGTCATATTGTTTTAACAACATAAATTTATTTTCAGCTATGGAATGTGGTCTGTTTGCACCTTCATATTCTCCGAATTTAGGCAATATATTATGTTCAACTCCATTTTTTAGGAATGGAGACATATACACTATATTATTATTTTTTCTTATTGCCACACCCGTTTGATCATTTAAATATTTATTCTGATTTTCAAAAAAGTTAGCATTTTCTGATTCTTTTTTATGAGATAACATATAATTTTTAATATTATTTATTGCTATTGAATCCTTTTCAATAATATTTTCTACTGGTTCACCATGAAATCCAACATTATAAACACCTTTTATAGTGTTTTTAAGTATTCCACTTGTAAAAAATGTGATTACAACAAATATAATAGTAGGTATTAAAAGCATTGCAATATACGATATTATAAGTCTCTTTTTTATCGACATAGTACCTCCATATTTAAAAATGTCAGCAAAACAATCCTGCCGACATTTTTAAAAGCGATAATTTATTCATACCTTAAGGCTTCAATAGGATCTAGTGAAGCTGCTTTTTTAGCTGGATATATTCCAAAGAATATTCCTACCGCCGATGAAAATAATATAGCTGCTATAACTACTACAGGTGAAACTACAGGTGTTACATTTACAAAATTACCTACAATTTCAGATGCACTTATTCCTATAATCATTCCAATAACTCCACCAATAAGAGAAATTATAACAGATTCAGTTAAAAATTGAACCATAATGTTCTGAGTAGTTGCTCCAATAGCTTTTCTAATGCCAATTTCCCTTGTTCTTTCAGTAACTGATACAAGCATTATGTTCATAACTCCAATACCACCAACTATAAGAGAAATTCCAGCTACTGCTCCGATAAAGTCCGTAAATATACTCAAAACCTTATTTATTTGATCCATTTGTTTAAATAAATTAGTTGCTGTATAGATGCTTTTTCCTCTGTTATTATGCCTACTTTCTAATATACTTACTGCACTGTTACCTGCATCCTCTACATCTTCCTTAGAATCTGCTGCTACAGTTAAATTGCTAATTGTAAAGTTAGTTGAATACATGGTCTCAGCAAAGGAAATTGGTACATCTACAGATATAGATGCATTGGGGCCTCCACCTCCAAAACTACCTGAAGAACTTCTTATACCCACAATTGTAACTTTCTTACTAGCACCAATAGGACCTAAATCCATAGTTTTTCCAACTGCATCAGCACTGCCAAACAATTGTTTAGCTGCATTATCGTCAATTACCGCAACGGCTTTTCCTTCATTTTCCTCAAACTCATTAAAATATCTACCATAGGATATATCGTAGTTTTGTATATCTGCATAATCAGTAGTTGCACCTGTAATATTTGCATTTTTTGATTCAATACTAGATACCGCAGTTCCTCTTTCCGATACTGTTGGACTTACATATTTTATCGTATTTACCTCTTGTTTAATCTTTGTAGCATCTTTTAAAGTAAAGTAATCACTTTTCTGCGCTTTAGTTGAATCTAAACTTATAGTTACTGTAGTTGCACCTATTTTATTAAACTGATCTGTAACAGCACTTTGACCACCTTGTCCTAGTGATACAATTGCTATTACGGAGCTTATTCCTATAATTATTCCTAACATAGTAAGAAAGGATCTCATCTTATTTGCTATTATGCTTTCAACTGCTATTTGTAAACTCTCTAAAAAATTCATATTACCCTCCTTTTCAAAGCATCCTTTAGGAATTGGTTAATTGCTATAACCTAATTCTATCTTTTACATCTTCGTCAGATGTTATTTCACCATCCTTAAACCTTACAATTCTCTTTGTATAAACGGCAACATCTGGTTCATGTGTTACCATAACTACTGTGGAGCCCTCATCATTTAAATCTTGAAAAATTTTCATTATTTCAAAAGTTGATTTTGTATCAAGATTTCCAGTTGGCTCATCTGCCATAATAACATTCGGTCTATTAACTATTGCTCTAGCAATTGCAACTCTTTGTTTTTGTCCACCTGAAATTTCATTTGGTTTATGTTTAACTCTATCACCTAGTGCAACCTTTTCTAATGCCTCCAATGCTCTTTCTCTTCTCTCCTTTGCAGGAACACCAGCATAAACCATTGGTAATGCAACATTTTCTAGTACTGTTAGTCTTGGTAATAAATTAAAAGCTTGAAAAACAAAACCTATTTCTTTATTTCTTACAAGTGCCAATTCATTGCCTGTAAGATTTGAAACATCTTGACCATTAAGCATGTATTTTCCTGAATCCATTTTATCAAGGCACCCTAGTATGTTCATAAAAGTAGATTTTCCTGAACCAGAAGGTCCCATTATTGAAGTAAATTCTCCCTTTTCTATCCTCAAATTTACGCCCTTAAGTGCAGTAAAATCTATATCTCCAGCTACATATTTTTTAATAATATTAGTAACCTCAATCATATTTTGTAGCCCCCTTTAATTAGTTTTTACTAAAGTACCATCTTGTATTGATGCACTTGGATTAAGTATAACTTTATCTGAAGTATTAAGTCCACTTTTAATTTCTGCATCAGTATCTGATTGCAAGCCTAATTGCACTTCCTTCTTATATGCCTTGCCATTTGATATAACAAAAACATAGTTATTTCCTGACTTATCTGTTTTTATGCTCTCAGCTGGAACCTTTATAACATTATCACTTTCTCCTGTTAATATATTTACATCTGCATCAAAGCCTTCTACTAAGCCATCTTGAGGTGCATCTATATCTACATCTGCTGTAAGGGTTGTACTTTGAGTTCCAGAACTTGTTGAAGTCTCTGCTGATGGCGCTACATAAGATACCTTACCTGTATAATTTTTATTTGCAAAGTTTAATGTTGCACCTTCTCCAACCTTAACTTCACTAGCACTGTATTTATCTAAGTTTACTTCCGCCTCTAAACTGCTTTGATCCTCTATTGTTACCGCTGCACTACTACCGCTTCCTGAAGCTACACTACCTGTTCCTGAATTTCCTACCTGAGCATTTAAAGCTGTAACTACGCCATCAAAGTCTGCTACATTGGAATCCACATTGTTTGCCAAATTTTCATTAGCTGTATTTAAATTAACCTGCGCTAAATTTATTGAATTATCCGCTTGTTTTAATTTTTCTGTTTCATCTGGAATTTGATCTTTTGTACTGTTTAAAGTTGTTAGTGTAGAGTTTAGTGTTTGTAACTGTTTATCTCCACCTGCAGCGCTATACGCAGCCGGATTAGATTTTTGAAGTGCAGTCAAATTATTTATCTGATTTGTAGTATCTGTAATCTGATTGTTTGTATCCGCAAGTTTTTGATTATTTAAATTTTGTGTATTTATCAAATCTTGTTTTTGACTTTGGGCAGTACTTAAATTTATTTGAGCCTGCTTTACTGCTGCATTTAAGTCT
This sequence comes from Clostridium acidisoli DSM 12555, assembly GCF_900176305.1. Lineage (GTDB taxonomy): Bacteria > Bacillota > Clostridia > Clostridiales > Clostridiaceae > Clostridium_I > Clostridium_I acidisoli. Next base: position 55,393 of record NZ_FWXH01000007.1, on the reverse strand, counting down.
TGAACCTGGTATGTAACCAAAACCTGTCCTTTTTTCACCTTATCACCAACTTTTACATTTACAGTTTTAACCTTAGCTTGTGATGGTGCAAAATAATCCTTGCTGTTTTTTGACTTTATTGTTGCTGTTGTTGAAAAATAAGCCTTTATATCTCCTTTAGTTACACTTGCTGTTTTAACAGTTATAAAATTCCCTTTATTTTTTCCCATTCTACTTAATCCTATTGCTCCAACAATAACTACTATAACAATTATACCTATTATAAATTTTTTCTTCATAATATGCCTCGTACCCCCTTTAAAATTTTATATCACGTTTTTTGCTTTTAGATATAATTACATTTTACAATTTATTTATAAATTCACAATAAAATAATTCTTAAAATTCTATAAAAATAAAACTAGAAATTAATTTCTAGTTTTACCTTATAACAAATTTTAATGCTTATTTTTATGTTTAAATTTTAAAAATCTTTTTTTGTTTTCTACATTTGTAAAATACATCTTATTAGATTTTATATTTTTTATTATGTATACACCTGCTGCCACTATTATTATAAAAATCATTACAAACCCAATTACCTTTTTTCGCTGAATAGAATTATCTATATTGCTTCCAGTTAAGGTTTCTTCATTAACATTTGGTTTCTGATCACTTTCATTAGCTTTAACAACATTATTACTACTACTAATATTTTGTGTCGTATTATTAGTGTCTGATACAACATTGGCTTGTACAGAATTCACAGTATTTTCAGTACTATTAGTAGTTATTGTAGCCTTTTTATTGATTGTCGTATTAGTAACATTTGTATTTGATTTTTGGGTTGTTTTGTTTTTAGTTGAAGTTGAATTAATACTTCTAGTTATTGTAGATGGTTTTGCATTACTTCTTTGTGGTTCTTGTGTAGATTGTTGCGTTGGTGCTGAATTTGGCGTTGGTGCTAGATTCGGTGCTGGCGTTGGATTCGGTGTTGGCGCTGGGTCTGGTGTTGGATCCGGCGTTGGCGCTGGGTCCGGCGTTGGTGTTACTTGTCCAGAATTTCCACTATCATTTGTTTCTCCACCAGTTGAATTATCTTGCTGTACTGAATTATCATTTGTATCTAATAAATTAACATATTTTTTCACAAACGCGTTAGTTTTTATTTTATTTGTATATTGGACGAATGAATTATAGTATGAAACATAAATGCAAAAAAATAATACTAAAAACGAAACAGTTAGTTTTAATTTCTTCCTCATAATCATTACCCACTTTGCAAAAATTACATAAATTACGTTATTGCATAATAATCGTAAAATTATATTTATATTTTACAATTGATAAATTTTTATGTCAATTGATATAGCAATAATATTACATTTTTTTGCATCTAAACCCTATATTTTGATATATAATCATGAAAACTCCAACTATTTAAAAATTCATTTGTACTATTAAATCCAGATTCACAAAGTCTAATGCACTTTTTTCGTGATATATTAAATTCTGTGGTTCTTACCCCTGCAGTGTTTATTGTAATTGTTCTAACTGCGTTTCTATCTGGTAAATATTCCTCTTCATTTCTATCAATCATTGTTTCTACAACATCAATAAAATATGAAAACAGATCTTTTCCATGACTATTCATATTTTTATTCGTATTAGTTTTTAACTTGAAGCCGAAGGTAGGCCACATTGGAGTATCTCTTACATCAAATATCCATATAGGAAAATTGCTTATTATGCCACCATCTACAATATAACTTATGTTGTTATTATATTTTATTTTAACTGGTTTAAAAAAAAATGGTATACTTGAACTCATTCTAACTGCCTTTGCTATTTCAAATTCTGAGGGCTCAATGCCATATTTTTTTAAATCATCAGGAATTATTACAATGTTCCTTTTTGTTACGTCTGCAGCAATTATTTTAAGAGTTCTACCTTCATACATTCCAAGGTCTTTAAATTTTATTATTCCTTTTTTCTTTAGCAGTTTATAAACCCATTCTTCAATTGCACGCCCATCATAAAATCCTTTGCTTCTTATAAGTTCCATAGCATTGCCAACCAATGGAATATCGCCATATACACTGTTTCTTAAAAACTTTCTATAATCCATATTAATCATTATTTCTCTTAGTTCTTTCCCACTATAACCAGCACAAAGCAATGCTGCTGTAATGGCTCCTGCTGATGTTCCTGCAACCTTATTAAACGTGTATCCTTTCTCTTCTAGAGCCTGAATTCCACCTGCAAATGCTATTGCCTTTACTCCTCCACCTTGAAATACAACATCAACTTTCATATAAAACTCCTAACTAACACATATTAAAAAGTACTACTATAATAATTTATTTTTCCCATAGTTTAAAATCTTGATTTTATCTTATTTTCCAATATAAGAACTATTTCATACATTATATATGCAAGTATTGCAAGAATTACTATACTCATCATTACCATGTCAAGCTGAGATATCTGTCCACCGTATACTATTAAAAATCCTAAACCTTCCTTTGCCACTAAAAATTCACCCATTATCACACCTACCCATGAAAGTCCAACACTAATTCTAAGTGCTGATACAATATTTGGAATAGATGCTGGCATTATAAGCATTGTAAGAATTTGAAACTTACTTGCACCAAAAGTTTTTAATAATTTAATTTTGTCTTTATCAACTCTATTAAAGCCGTCTAATACACTTATTATTGTTGTTACAATTGATATTAATATTGCAATAGTAACTATTGCTTTAATTCCATTTCCTACCCAAAATATTATTATTGGTGCCAATGCAACCTTTGGTAATGCATTTAATACTACAAGATATGGATCTAAAACCTTTGAAATAAAATCCGACCACCAAAGTAATACAGCTATTAATATGCCAAGTACAGATCCTATTATGAATCCAAGTATTGTTTCATAACAAGTTATTCCTATATGTGTAAAAAGCGTTCCTTCTTCATATACTTTTATAAGACTTTGGAACGCCCTACTAGGTGTGCTTATAAAAAATGGATCTATCCACTTTAAATCACCAGCTATTTCCCATAACATAAAAAAACCAATTAAAATAAAAATTCTTGTAAACATAATTATTTTAGTTCTATTCTTAGTATCTTTAATAAATTTCTTATGTTCTACGCTTACATTATTCATCTATCTCAAGCTCCTTCCAAACAACATCAAAATATTCTCTAAATTTAGGATGTTCTCTTTTTTTTAATGGCGTAAGCGAATCATCTTTAAAATCAATGTATATATCTTTTTTTACTGTTGCAGGCCTCTTTGAAAATATTATTATTCTTTCAGACATTGATATTGCTTCCGATATATCATGAGTTACCATTATAACTGTCTTATTTTGCTGTTTTATTATCTTGGAAATTTCATCACTTGCTCGAAGTCTGCTTTGATAGTCAAGTGCTGAAAATGGTTCATCCAGAATTAAAATTTCAGGATTTAGAGCTAAAGTTCTTATTAAAGAAGCTCTTTGCCTCATACCTCCAGATAATTCATTAGGATAATGTTTTTTAAATTCAATAAGTTTATATTGCTTTAGCATTTTTTCTATTTTATAAATGTTTTCTTTTGTTTTTTTATGTTGTACTTTAAGTCCAAGAATAACATTCTCATAAACATTTAACCATTCAAAAAGTTCATCTTTTTGAAACATGTATCCAAATTTTCCATCTGAATTTTTTACTTTTTTACCGTCCATTAAGATTTCTCCTTTAGATGGTTCTAAAAGCCCAGCTATTATGTTTAGCAGTGTTGATTTTCCAGAACCAGACGGTCCAACAATACTTACAAATTCACCTTTGTTTACATTAAAGCTAATATCTTTTATTGCCTCGGTTTCTGAAAGCATTGAGTGATAATTCATAAATATATGCTTAATTTCTAACTTATTCATTATAAACTCTCCAAAATAATTTCTGTTGTAGCTACAATTATTATATGAAGTTCATTAGTTTATTGTGTAAAACACGTAAAATAAATACCTTAAAATGATGTCTCACTCTAAGGTATTTATTTTACGTACTTTATTTAGTTGCTTCTTCTGCTATATCTGTATTTACAAGTTTATTAAACGCTGGTCTTTTCTTAATTAAGTCCTTTTGATAGCCTTCAATAATATCCATTAGCCTATTTATATCGGCTTTATTTATTTTAGGATTTAAAGCAAATGCATTTACTTTTTTATAATTGTTTACGTTTTGGGCTATAAGTTTTACATCTGTACCTGGAAAAAATGATTTTATCTTTTCTGCAACTTTATTATCACTATTACTTTCTATCCAGTTTTGTCCTTTATAAATTGCCTTTGTAAACTTAACTAAGGTATCTTTATTTTTATCTAAATAAGACTTTGTTGTAAAATAGCACGTATATGGAAGTGGACCAGCTTCAGCTCCAATTGAAGATTCAATATATCCTGAACCCGTTTGTTTTAAAATACTTGCTGTTGGTTCAAAAAGTGCAACATAATCTCCTGTGCCGGCTTTAAATGCTTCTGCAGTGGCATTAAATTGTAAATTGGTTATAATTTTAACATCTTTTTTCGGATTAAGTCCATGTTTTTTAAGTACATATTCCAGTGTCATTTCGGGAACACCGCCTGGCCTTGCTCCGATAATTGTCTTTCCTTTAAGCTCTTCCCATTTAAAATTTTTTTCTTCTTTTCTTCCAACAAGAAAAGATCCGTCTCTTTGCGTAAGTTGTGCAAATACAACTGGATAATCTTCTTTGTTCTGATTATGAATGTAAATTGATTGTTCAGGTCCGCAAAAACCTATATCAGCATTTTTACTAAGAACTTCTTGCATAGTTTTATCTGCACCTTGACCAATGGAAAGATCAATATCAAGTCCTTCCTCTTTAAAGTACCCATTATTTACTGCTACATAAAATGGTGCATAAAATACCGACCTTACTACTTCATTTAGCTTTATTTTTTTTACAGCTGTTTTATTATTAGTACTGCATCCATAAAAAAAAGATGTACATATACATATTAACATTAGTAAAAAGATTGGATAAAATGTTTTTTTTCTCATAACTACCCACCAATTTAAATACTATAGTTAATATTATATGTACATATATATAATTTGTTAATGTTACCAATAAAGAAATTAACCAGCTTAATATTATTTAGTAGTTACATCAGCACCAAACCATTTTTCTGATATCTTCTTTAAAGTTCCATCTTTTCTCATATCATCAAGAGTTTTATTTATCTTTGTTACTTTATCTTTGTTTTTATCGTTCTTTAAAAATGGATATGCATTCTCCATTGTAGAAATTGGCTGTCCAGTTATTTTAAGATCATAATTAGATCTTTTAATTGTGTCCATAATAGCAAGTTTATCTTCCACAAGTGCATCTGCTCTGCCAAGATTTACATCTGAAAAAATTGAATTATAATCATTGTATTGTTTTATGTTTATTTTTCCGCCTTTAGCATTGAAGTCCTCTATGCTCTTGTAAAAATTCATTCCAGACTCTACTGCCACAGTTTTTCCATTTAAATTAGCTAAAGTTTTTATTGAATTATTGTCCTTCTTAACCGCTAATTGAACTCCAGAATAAACATATGGATTTGTAAAATAGTATTTTTCTTTTCTTGCATCAGTTACGGTTACTTGATGAGCTATTGTGTCTATTTTACCAGAATCAAGCATACCTAAAAGTCCATTCCAATTTGCAATTACATATTTAACTTTCCAATTGTTTCTTTTTGCTACATCATTAAAGATATCAATTTCCATACCTTTAACTTTATCCGCTGCTTCTCCTTGATCTATAAATGCAAATGGCCTATAGTCAGTAGATGTACCAACATTTATTGTATTGTCTTCTTTATTATCTGTGCTACTTGAAGAATTACTTGCACAGCCCAAAAGACTTCCTCCTATAACTAATGATAATAAAATTACCCCTATCTTCTTTTTCATTTCTGTTCCTCCTATGTAGCTTTTATTTTACGTTTATTTTTTTTAAAAATTGATTTATTCGTTCATTGGTAGAATCTTCAAATATTTCTTTAGGCGTTCCCGTCTGAATAATTTGACCTTCTTCCATAAAAACAACCTTATCTGCTATTTCTCTTGCAAAGTTCATTTCATGTGTAACAATAACCATTGTCTGCTGATTTTTTGCTAGTCTCTTTATTACGTCTAATACTTCAAAAACTCTTTCTGGATCAAGTGCAGAAGTCGGTTCATCAAAGAGAATAACTTCTGGATCAAGTGCCATTGCTCTGGCTATCCCAACTCGTTGTTCTTGACCTCCTGAAAGCTGTGATGGATACGAATCAAATTTATCTTTTAATCCAACGTTTATCAATCGATCTTTACTTATTTTTTCTGCTTCAGACTTAGAATATTTTTTAACAATAATCAAGGCCTCTTCTACGTTTTCTAGTGCGGTTTTATTTTTAAACAAATTAAACCTTTGAAATACCATTGATGTCTTTTTTCTAAGTTGTAAAATTTGATTTTTCTTTATCTTACTAAAATCAAGTTCCAAATCGCCAAGTCTAAGCCTACCCATATCTGGAGCTTCTAAATAATTTAAGCATCTTAAAAAAGTAGATTTACCAGCTCCCGAAGGACCTATTATAACCACAATTTTACCTGTTTCTATCTGTAAGTCTATTCCTTTTAAAATTTCATTATCACCGTAGGACTTATGTAAATTTTCTACTTTAATCATAAAAACACCACCTAATATGCCTTAGAAAACTTTTTTTCTATTATTTTTTGTATGAAGTTAAAGATTTCAACTACTATCCAATAAATTATTGCTAACGCTAAATAGTTCTCTAGAACCTTAAAGCTAGAAGCTGCATTGGACTGGGCTCTTGCAAGTATTTCTGTAAGACCTAAAACATATGCTAGAGAAGAGCTTTTTAATAAATCCACAAAAGTATTCCCTATACCTGGAATAGCTATTCTTATTGCCTGTGGAAAAACAATTCTTCTAAGACCTTGTCCATGTGTCATTCCAACAGATAAAGCTGCTTCAAGCTGTCCTTTTTCAACGGACATAACAGCACCTCTAAAAATTTCTGAAAGAAGTGCAGATCCACAAAGGCTTAAGCCTATAATCATAGCCCAAAATGGCGTTAAATTTTTAAGTGGCTTTATTATTTGTGGTAGACCAAAATAAAAAACAAATAATTGCACAAGTAAAGGTGTACCTCTAAAAAATGATATATATACACTTACAATTTGAGATAATACCTTTATTTTTAATATTCTAATAGTTGCTAAAATCAATGCTAAAATTAAGCCAATTAGTGTTGAAATTACAGCCATTAAAATAGTATAATCTAAATATTTAAGCAAATCAGGAAATGCATTTAAAAAATATTTAAAATCAAAAATAATAATCCCTCCATTTCTTAGCATTCTTATATGTTTTATATTTACATATAATATATTAGTTATTTTTTTATGTCAAACATAAAGTCAGCTAAGTTTTTTGACAATGCTAATAAATAATACTTTTTAATTTCATATTTCAAATTATCATTATAATAATTATTAAAATCAAATTAATAATACTGCTATGATGTTAATATAGTAATTTAAAACAATATAAAAAAGGTATAGAATAATAATAACAATGATATTATTATTCTATACCTTATTTTTTTCATAAATTTCAATGTAATTAGTTAACCAAAATAATTTATTTACATTATCAATCAATTAATTTAGCTTCTATCTCTTCATCAAAGCCAAGCCCGTAATCTTCTGCGAAATAATACTGGTACAATTTTTTCACATTATGTTTACTTTTTCCTGTAGCTGATTTAAATGGGCAATCTGAATTATCTCCACCATCACAATAAAATGGACAATCTTTAAAGCAATTTACCTTATCATCATAAGTAGTTAAAAATGAACATATTTCCATAATTACACCTCTCATTTATAATTAGTGATAATGTTTACATATCTTTTGTATACATTATAAACTATAATAGTAAAAAAATGAATAGTTTTTTTGTATTAATTAAATTTGAACACAATTGCTTATTAATATTTTTATTTTATGAAGTTTTTATCAATAATTCACATTTACTCTTTAAAAAATCATTAATTTGGAATATAATTTTACATAGTAAATAATCTATACTTTTTTAAAGGGAGATGGTACTTTGAAAAAGAAATTATTAAATTATGTCATCATTTTATCAATTTGCTTTTTAATTGCTCCAGCTTTGCTTTATTTTATTTTAAATTCTTCTGAATTTAGCAAATATAATCTTTATTATGATAAGTCAGTGTACATAGGATTGTATTTAAAACTAACAATATTAGGATTACTTTTATTTATATTAATGAAGGCTATAGGTAAATTATTATTTAAGATATTAACTAACGTTCCAACTGAAAAAGCTAAACTTATATCTATAGAAAAAATAAATATTGAAAGTTTTGGAATAACCTTATCTCCTGATGAATCAAATGCTTTAGAAGAGATATACAGCATAAAATTTAAGCACAATGATGAAATAATTGATATAACTGTTTCAAAAGAAAGCGTTAAAAATGATCTTACTAAGGAAGAATATCCCTACGTCGAATACCAACATATTAACCTAATAAAAATATTCAACAAATTTCTTAACATAAAAGTTCACACTAAGAATAAACGTTGATGAGGTATACATTTAGCAATGTAAGCACTTAAGCTTTTATGTGATTAGCTAAGTGCTTATATTTTGCCTGTAACCTTAAAATAGCTTAGGCATATTGAAAAAATAGAATAGCAGCTTGTAGTACGCTATTCTTATTTTTTCATGTGCCTTAAAAATTGGAGAGATGAAATTGAAACGTAAAATTATATCTTTAATATTAACACTAACAATATCCATATCTATTTCTTCAAATGTATTTGCTGCTGAAAATAGCGCTGCTCCAAATATAAGTGCAAAAGCCGCAGTAGCTATAGATGCAAATACAGGAGAAATTATTTATTCAAAAAACCTTGATGATAAAGTATATCCTGCTAGTACTACAAAGCTTTTAACAGCTTTAATACTAACTAAATTAAAGAAACCAAATGATATTCTTACATATACACCTAGTGCAAAACTGCAGCCTTCTGCCTCACTAAATATGGACAAAAAACCAATCCTTCCTGGGGATAAAATAACTGCCGATACTGCTTTAAAGTCTATGCTAATTTATTCTGCAAATGATATTGCTGAAATGATTGCTGGAAACCTAGTTAATGATACTACTTCAAGTGTAAGTGACACAAATAAAAAATTTTCTGTACTAATGAATAATGAGGTTTCTAAACTTGGTCTTAAAAATACACATTTTGAAACTCCAAATGGTCTTCACAATCCTGACCACTATACAACTGCTTATGATATGAGTATTATAGGTAAAAATGCTTTTGCAAACAAAGAAATACTTGATACTGTAAAATTAAAAAATTATGTATTTAAAACTGAAAATGGCATTCAAATTCCAATTGAAAACAGGAACAAACTCATTTTAAACAATCTTTCTTTATATGATAAAACATGCATAGGTGGTAAAACTGGTTTTACTAATGAAGCTGGAAACTGTTTAGTTGCTATTTTTAATAGAGATGGCAGAACGATTATAGGTGTTGTTATGCACTCAAATAGTGATAGCGCTGACACCCAGTCTTTCAAAGACATGGAAGCAATGATAAATTATAGTTACTCAATACAACCTACAAATTTATATTCTTCTAATAATAATGTTGTAACTAAAACTTTAAGTTATAAACCTCTAGTCTTTTTTGGTCCTACAAAAACTATAGAAGTACCTCTTAAAGTAAATAAAGACGTTCAATATTATAAAAATGATATTAATGATAAAGAGAAATCTATTTCCATTAACCTTAATACCAAAAACCCATGGGATTTAAAGAAAAATACCTCTGTTGGCACCCTTGCCCTAAATGAACGAGGCGTAACAAAGCAATTTGACCTGTATACAACTTTATCTTCTAGTGATTTAATTAAACAAAATAAATTACTTTATGCCTCTACTGCTGCTGGAGTAATTATTATTATTGGATTAATTACATTAATTGTTAGAAAGAAAAATAATTAATAACTATCTATTACAAAGTACAGGTTAAAGCTTTTTATCGTAGCTAAAGCTAGATAAAAAGGTGAAAGAAAGCCGCCGAAGGCTTTCTTTCACCTTTTTACTCACGTAGTAGAGTAAAAAACTTTAAATGCCGTGCTTTGCAATCTATACTTAATTACTAACCTCTACTGTTTTGTTAAAATAAAATGTTGCTCCACACAATATTATTATTCCAAGTATAATATACCCTATGCCATATCTACTCGTATAACTTAAAAGTATAGGAAAAACAAAAGTGCCACATATATTAAACGTTATATGTCCCGTTATAGAACCGACTATTGTTTTAGTCTTAACGCATACATATCCTAAAACAAGCCCTAAAATAGATGCATACAGGCCTTGAAAAATATTCATATGGTATATTCCAAAAATAATTGCTTGAATTATTACTGCTGGAACAATTTTTATATTATCACTTATTTCTGTTAAAATAATCCCTCTAAACATTATTTCTTCAAATATTGGTGCTAATATAACTACTGCTGTTATTCCTATCCATGAGGACATCGTACTGCTTATAGTTTTAGCTGTATCATTGTATGACGGAAAGTATTTTACAACATATAACGATACTGCGGACAATGTGAGGCTATACCCTACTACAATAAGGATTATCAACATTATATTTTTTACTTTCACCTTTTTCGGTTTGCATATCTTAAGAAGATTCTTACCTCTTGCTCTTAATATGAAGAAATATATAATAAAGGATATTATCATTGCTGGTATTAGAACAAATGCCATGTTTTTGTTCATATAGTCTACAGCTTGTGTTTGATTCAAGCCCTTAAATATAGCTTGTATATCCAAAACGATAAAATCTACAATTTGAAGTGCATAATATATAACTAAATACGCGATTATTATTGCTGCTGTTTTAATATGTTTCACTTTGTCGCCTCCTTGTATTTTAATTTTATGTATCTAAAGATAGATGATTTATAAGCTGGTTAGCTGTATTTAAATAAAAGTTACCTTCCTCAAGCTTAAAAAATTGTGCTTTTTTATTTATCTTATAAATTGTTTGTATAACTTCTGGATGACAGGTTAAGAAAAATATTTGATTATGTTTAGACATGTCATTGATTAATTTTATTGAGTTGTATAAATGTCTACTATCAAAATTAACTAATGAATCATCAATTATAATTGGCAATTTAGAGTGAATTTCACTAATCCTGCTGAGCCTTACAGATAAAAAAAGTTGTTCTTTAGTTCCTCTGCTTAATTCCTTAGAACTATCCTTTAAAATTCCATTTTTATCTATGGTCTTAAAATCCACCTTTGTAAGATCATCACCTGCCAATATTTGCTTTATTTCTCCGTTAGTTATATTGCTTAAAAAATCCCCTGTTCCCTTTAATATTGTTTTTTCTGCATTATCCATGAAATCTTTTTGTAAATACTTAAGCATAAATTCCGCCGCTCTATTTATAGCATATTCCATTGCTATTCCTTTAAGTTTATGTCTACCTTTTTCAATTTTGTTATGAGCTTTTATTATATCTTCACTACTATATAAATTTTTTATTTCCTGTTTTAATGTTATTTTTTCATCCTTAAGTTTATTAAGAAATTCTATGTTCTCTTCTAATTTTGCTTTTAGTTTATAAGCGTTTTTCTCTACTTCATCTACACTCATATAATTGTGGACCATATTGTTAAAAGCATCCACAAGTTCAATATTTTTATCTTCTTTTAACAATATTTTTTTTATTCTCTCCATACTTAAAGCATGCATTAACCGATAAATTAAATTTTCATATTTATTTTTTTCATCTTTATATTTGTTATAAATTTTGCACTCTTCTATAGTTTCATTAAGTTTTGATAAAATTTCTCCTTCTACTTTTAATTTAATCTGATTTTTAATCTTTTCTTCAATTATTCTTTTTGAAGTTTTTATCTCACTTAACTTTTCATATTCACAGAGGATTAAACTTAAATCTTCTAACTTAGAAAAATAGTATTCACTGTTTTCTATTAATTTGTTACTTCGCCTTATAGACTCTATTTCTATCCAAGCATTAAACTTCAAAAGAAATTTCAAAAGATTTTCAAGTTCTATATTTATGCTTTCTTCCATTTCACACATATTATCTACTTCATATTTTAAGTGCAAAACCTTATTTTTTAAATTTCTAACTAAAACAAAATAACTTTTTATACTTGAAGATGGTACGTCTAAACTAAGCTTTAATATATGTTTATAATTGTTAGTAATTTCAGCTAAATTCCCTCTTGTTTTTTCAAGACCTATTAATTCCCTTTTCTTATTGTTAAGTTCAGTCTCTACAGAATTAACATCTTCACCATTAAATCTATGACTACTTGAAGTTATAATATAAATGGAAGTTACAACTATGCCACTTATACCTATCAATGCACCAAAAACTTTATTTTGGTTGTACACTATAAACCCTAAAATTAAAAACACAACTATTATTGCTATGTATTTCATAAAGTTGCTATCTAGTTTTGAATTGTTTCTTAATCCCGTATATTTTTCTTCAAGTTCCTCTATATAAGTCTTCTTATCATTTATTTTATTTTCAATGTTTTTTAATTCATCAACATTTTCACATAATTCTATATATGGGATTTCTTCTGTATTAATTTCTAATATCTTTGTAAAGTCATCACTCCAATCCACATTAACATCTACAATATCAATTAGTATTTCCTGTTTTTTTACTTTACAGTTCTTAAGTGTTTCCCTATAGTTTTCTATCTTTTGCGTAAGACCAGCTATTATAAGCTCCTTGTCTCTAATTTCTTTTCCATACATATCAAAAACTTTAAGTTTTGTTTCTTGAAACTCCTTACCTTTAAAAAAATTTATGGCGGCTTTTTCATATTTATCAATTGCTTCACTATATTCATCTTTTAAATTTAAACATGCTTCAAGATTAATTTTTTTTTCTTCAATATAATCATATGTCTTCTTATTTTGTTCATTCTCCATTACTACTGTAAGTTTTTCAATTTCCTTATAAGTTTCATAATTTGCCATCAAAATTTCCATCAATAAGATTTCATCTTCTATTGTTCCTATTTGATCTTCAAATTCTATTATGCTATTCTCAACGGATTTAAGTTTTTCTTCACACTTGTTATATTGAGTCACTTCATTTATAGCTCTGTCTTTAAGTACAATTCCTTCTGAAATCTCATTAAAACTCTCTTTAAAAAGTTTAGTTTTAGGATTTCCATTTTTCCCACCAATCTTTTCGGCTTCTTTTTCAAACTGTGAAATAATCTTAGGGATAAAAATAGCATCTTTAAGGCCTGCTCCTAAAAGTACTGCTTGAAGTTTTTCATCTGCTCCCTCTGCATTTTTGAGTTCATCTAAAGATATTGTAAATAATTCTTTGTAGGTAAATGAATCAACCTCATCATATATATCACCTATTTTTTCATAAGTAGACTCATTATAAATATGTGGTTTTGCATATCCATTAATCTTTGCGGTGATTTTTTTATTATTCTCATCTAAAAATTCACATTCCACCCCGTATTCCACACTACATGGTGGAATGTCTGTAGCTTTAGAAAAACCATAAGGAAAATATCTCAAAAGATTTAGCAATGTGGATTTACCAGCTCTGTTATTACCTCCGATAACCACAATTTCCGAGGAAATATTGTTTAAATTTACATTCCTATATATGCCAAAATCTCTTATATATAAGTTTTTAATATGCATCTACCTATTCTCCTTTATGAATCTCGTAACTATACGCTGCCTTGCATTATTCAAAATTTTTTTGAAATCTTCGTCCTCTAATTGAGCCTTAAAATTGTTTATATTTTCTATATCAAATTCCTTCTCCCAAACCTGACCAAAACTTTCAATAATATTTTTTTTAAATTCACTATTTTCATCTATCTTTTCAATAACTTCAGATAGTTTTTTTAATGTAGCATTGTTATTAATTAAATCTTCATACTCTTCAAATGAATTTTCAAGTCTTACATCAATAGAATCTGTATATACAAAAGGACTTATTTTCATAAGTCTTGAATTTAATTCTTCAATTATTATTTCTTCTATATCGTCTGTACTTTCATCAAAAATATCTTTTAATTTTCCTTTTCCGGTTATAACCCATCTTATTGAATATCCTGTAATTGTGGTTTCCAAATTTTCTTCATATTTAAATCCATTTGGAATTTTAAGTTTTGTTTGTATTAAAACCTTAGCTTTGTTTTCAATTAAATTTATAAGCTCTGTTAAATTTTTAGGAATATCCCCTGAATCCTTATTTATATCCACTTCTATTTTATTCCATATAACTTTAGAGGTTGGTAAAAATTTCACATCTGTATTTCCTGTTTCATTAACCTCTACTAAAATACATCCTTTCATTCCATTTTCACCAATATCTCTACCTTGAATAACTCCCGAAAATGCTATGGTTGGTTTTTCTGCATTAAGCACATTAGCTTTATGTATATGACCAAGTGCCCAATAATCAATTTTTTCGTTAGCTTTCAGATTATCAAGTGAACAAGGTACATAATTTAAGCTTTTTGATTCCATTTCTGTATGTAGCAATGCAATATTGTATATACCATCTTTAGGAGGATTATAGTGACTGTACATTTTTCTACTATCTGCCTTCCCCCTATATGATTGTCCACATATTCTGGCTATTACTTCTGATTTATCATTTCTAACTTCAAATTGACTTATACTCTCGCTTTCACATATAAATACATTAGACGGAATTGCAAATAATTCTTTTTTGCTTATAAATGAATCATGATTACCTGCAATTATAAAAACCTTTATGTTTTCCTTTAAAAGTCTCTCACATTGATGTATAAAAAAATTATTAGCACGTATAGAAATTGAATCTCTATCATATAAGTCACCACTTATAAGTAAAAAATCAACCTTATACATAATTGCATAATCAATTATTGTTTTAAATGCCTCGTAAACTCCATCGTTAAATATATTAAATTCATTAGTTATATTTTCATTGCTAACATTTAGCATACTTCCAAGGTGAATATCCGCTGCATGTATAAACTTAATAGGAAAAGTCAATTAAAATCACAACCTCTACTTAAAATTTCATCCATTTATCTAACCAATGATAAGCTTTTTCCTTTATATCATTAGGTAAAAACATAGAGCTAACATAAATTATACTTACAAATTTATTTGGAACCCTCATGTTTAAATAAACTTCTTTTGCTTTTTCACATATACTGTCTACTTCTCTCTTTGATACATTGTTTTCATTTTCAAGCCATATAAATGGCTTAGGTGCTATGCTAGCTAAAACATCAGAAAGTCCGTCATTTATGTTTTTATTTTCTGATATAGCTAAAAACATATCACATATATTTCTCTTTCGTTTTGATATGTCTTTTTTGCTTTCATTTAACATGTACCCAATATTAATAGCGCAGCCTGACTTTATTCTATGGTCAAGATATAAAATCATTGCTGCTAAAAATCCACCTTCAGATAATCCAATAACACTGATTTTATTATTATTAACCTCTTTGAAGCTACTCAAAACATCTACGGCTATAATCATTTCCTTTAATTCTTTTCCAAGTTCTGTTACTCCATTATACAATAATTTATTGCATACTAACATTCTATAATAATCAGTTTTCTCTAGCGAGGAATCTTCATTTGTTTCTAAACTTCTGCTTTCATATGGAAATCTGTCTGGACAAATAACAACATTACCTTTTTTACAAATTTCTGCGCCTAAAGCTAGATGATTATCTTTATTTTCTATAGCTAAAGAACTTTTTCCAACTTTATATGAATGCTCTCTTCCTTCTCCGTGAATAGCTAATACTCCTCCTAATTCTCCATTAAATCCTTTTGGAAATAAGACATAAGCATCTGCATATTCATCTTTAGAAATCCTATACCTTAATAGTTTTCTGTTGTAAAATTCACATTCCTTTTCTGAAACAATTTTTAAATCTAAAGGTATATTTTCTTTAACCCTTAAATTTGATGTATTGTCTCCAATAAGCTTCCCCAAATCACTGTTAAAATTTTCTACAAACCTCATATTAATACCCCCAATTTTATTATATGAGCTAAAATTATAGTTTACAACAAACTGTGATTTTATTTAACTGATAAATATATTATAATCTTCTTATAAAGCAATGTTTTAATTAATTATAAAAATATTTCAAATTATTTTTAAGAAGGAGTTTTGACAAAATGAAGTATATTGATTTAAGAAGTGATACAGTTACTGCACCTACAGATAAAATGAGAGAAGTTATGTTTAAGGCTGTTGTTGGTGATGATGTTTATGACGATGATCCTACAATGAAAGAATTAGAAGCCTTCGCTGCAAAACTTGTTAACAAAGAAGCTGCCATATTCGTACCAAGCGGAACCTTCGGAAATCAGCTTTCTCTTTTTACCCACTGTAATCGCGGTGATGAAGTGATCCTTGGAGAGGACTGCCATATAGTCATGCATGAAGTTGGTGCATCTTCAGTAATTGCTGGAGTACAATTAAGGACACTAAGGAGCAATAAAGGTGAACTTAACCCTGAAAATATAAAAAGCAAAATAAGATCTGGTGAAGATGATATCCATTTTCCAAGTACAGGTTTAATATGCCTTGAAAATGCTCACTCAAATGGCCGTGTTATTCCTTTAAGCAACATGAGAGAAATTTACACTATTGCTAAAGAAAACAACATTCCTGTGCATTTAGATGGTGCAAGACTTTTTAATGCAGCTTCCTATTTAAATATAGATGTAAAGGAACTAACAAGAAATTGCGATTCTGTTATGTTCTGCCTTTCAAAAGGTTTATGTGCTCCTGTAGGTTCAATTTTAGCTGGAACTAATGATTTTATTAAAAAAGCTAAAAAAAAGCGAAAACTTATGGGTGGTGGTCTTCGCCAAGCTGGTTTTTTAGCTGCTGCTGGACTTGTAGCTTTAAAGGATATGAGAGAAAATTTAACTAATGATCACGAAAATGCCTTATTTCTAGGAACGGAATTATCAAAAATACCTGGGATTAAGGTTAGACAAGATGACATACATATAAATATGGTATTTTTCTCAATTAAAGATACACCTTTAAAAAGTGATGTTATTGTATCCGCACTTTTAGAAAAAGGAATAAAAATAAATGGTGAAGAAGACGGAGAAATGCGATTTGTTACTAATTATTGGGTTAAGAAGGAAGACGTTATGTATGTAGTTAAATGTCTTAAAGACTTACTGTAATTTGATTTATTTTTAACATAAAGAAACTTAGAAATAAAGTGAAGGGTTTTAACGATTGCGTTGCTCGGATAAAAGGTGAAGGTTTTATGGATAAATCCATAAAGGATAAGGAAATTTTTCCTCCTACGTCAGAAAAATAATAAATTAATGTGCCTTAATATATAAAGATAACTCTAATACATGTTTTAACCATAGGTTTTGTTCTTAGATGTAACCTTATCTACTTAAGTTTTTATTACTATACAAAGAGACGTAGCAGCCGTTATCCCACACTTTAAAAAAGATTTTAGTGTTACGGTATGGTAGTCATGGGATAATTTTAAGTTAAAAGATTTTTCGCAGCATAGCGTAGAAAAATCATCCATAGCTTTTTCCCACGGAAAAAATATCACCTTTGACCAGCAAAGCGTCCGTCAAACCCTTCACCTCGCTTTAGCCACCCTTCACCTTTTCACCGCGAAGCATAGGTGAAAACCCTTCACCCATATCAACTATTATGAAATAAAAAACATCATGACTTTACAATTTCATAATGCTTCTAGAAGAAGCTTATAATTAATTTCATAACTTTCTTCTAGCATTTCTGCCTTAAAGTCTGATTCATCCATATCTAAATCAATGTTTTTCATTATATTGCTTATTGACAATTCTGCTACTTTTTTAATTAACTTAATCTTATATACTTTCATAAAAGTTTCTTCAATTTCTTTTTGAGACTTTACATGCTCTTCATCAATAATATTTTCTACATAAACATCATTTTTTTTAAGTCCATATGCAACGAAACTTGCTTTACCATAATTTTTTGTTGTATTTTCCTCACACAATAATCCTATTTTATATCCTTTATCTATTCCTGATATAATTCTTTCAATTCCTCTTTTATAATCCAAATTAACCACAATATCATCAAAGGAATATTTACCATTTTTTAAGCTAAACTCTCTATTCATATCTATATAATAAATGCCAATGTTATTAAGACTTTTTTTTATGCTTTCTCTTTTAAACGAAGAATATATTTGTTCAATATTATGATTTTCTCTTATATCTATAATGCAATTAATTTGATACTTTTTTAATAAATTAATAAATTGATCCAAATTTCTATTTACATAGTTAACACTGTAACATATCTTTCCCATAAACTATTTTTTCTTCCTTTACTTATTTGTTAATTCACCACTTTCACTGCTTAAAAATTCAAATATATTATTCATAAATTGTGGCAAATTTCCTGGTATTTTTGCACTTATTAAATTATTATCAACGTAATTTCCAATGTTGGTATAATCACCACCTGCATTTATTATATCGTCAACAATCTCTTCTGGACAAGTTATCTGATATCCGCTTATAACTTTTGCAGAAATTAAAACTGCAGCTCCAAGTCCTGTACAACCAACAAGTTTTTTGCTACAACTGATTTTAGAGACAATATCTTTTATATATATGTTGCTTCTAAGTTTATATGCTGATAAACCACCCGGTATAATAATTCCATCGTATTCTTCTGGATTAACAGCACTTGGGTAATCATCTACATCTAAAGTATATCCATGTTCTCCTGTATAACTATCTTTGTTTCCCGTTCCAACTACAGTTATCTTTATACCCTCTTCTCTTAATCTTAAAATAGGATAAATAGCCTCCATATCTTCAAACCCATCTTCTGCGAGAACTATAATACTTTTATCACTTAATTCCATTTTAACACCCCTCATTATAATTAATTATTACCAAATTTTTGTATTTTAAAAATTTATAATATATAAATTATTTCATACCTATATATTATCCGCAATAAACGCTATATATCAACACATTTTTTTAATTATAAAGATTTTTTTTAATTATGGAATAAAATTTTTCAATTTGGTTATCATAAATAACGTAAAGAGGATTTAAATTTGTTGTGCGAAGAGTATTTTGTGATTTATAAAAAAATAGGTTGTAAAATATTCGACATAAGGTGTATAAATGGTATGAAAATGCTGTTTATATGCCGGAGGAAGATTATTATATGTGGCGTATAGCTATTTATATGCCACAAAGGTGTATACGTGGTTTGTAGTTATGTATAATAGTCGAGCTGAGACTGTATAGATTGCTTATTATATTAATTTTTAATATATAAAGGTTATATAAGGTCGAAAGATTTTATATAGTTTTTAAAGTATTTTATACAGTCGAGCCAAGATTTATATATGTGTTGAGATGCTCTTTAATAGTTGAAAGATTATTAATGGGTGTGTAAATATGTATGTAGGTTGTAACGAAGATAATTTTAAGTTCCTTTACTTTAAAAGGACTGTTTCAAAATCACTAAAATGATTTTAAAGCAGTTCTTTTTATAATTATGAATAATATTATTATCATATAACAATTATGAACATATACTAATAAAGAACAATATTTGAAAGGTGACCTTTATATGTATTTTGATTCATATTCCAATGATTCTAGATTACAACCTTCGCTTTCTAATGCAAGAATATTTCATTCTATTCCAAATGCACCTGCCGTTGATGTTTATTTAAATAATAGGAGAGTTGTACAAAATCTTCATTATGGAGATTTCACAAAATATTTACCATTAAGACAAGGTTCATATAATGTTAAACTAACTCCATTTAATCAACCAAATAAAACATTATTAACAAAAAACATAAACATAAATGATTCTTCAATTTATACAATTGCTGCAGTAGGCTATGTTCCAAAAATAGATTTGCAAACAATACTTGAGCCAAAGGGTCCCATTATTCCTGGAAAACTATTTTTAAGGTTTGTTAATTTATCTCCAAATTCAAGACCTGTTGATTTATCACTTATAAATGGTAGAAAACTTTTTACTAATGTACCATACAGAGGAGTAACAGACTACATTCCTCTAAACCCAAATAAATACAATTTTCAGATAAAAGACACCAAGAATGGAAATTTACTTTTAAATGTGCCCAATATAAATTTAAGAGAAAATCGATTTTACAGTATTTATTCAATAGGTCTTGTGGGCGATAAACCACCTCTAAAAGTTGTTATCCCTCTAGATGGTAATTCTTATTTAAGATTTTAATTTTGTAATATGAATATAATTTGACACTGCGCTTTGTATTTAGCTATTGACACCATTTTTCTATTATATTATTATAAGGATAGTGTTTTAGTATAAATGCCTTTCATCTTAAAGTGGTGGGGGGCTTTAATTTTATATTCATAGGAGTGAGTAAAATGTCTTCAAAAGAAATTAGAACTAGATTCGCACCAAGTCCTACTGGTTATATGCATATTGGTAACCTTAGAACTGCTTTATACACTTATTTAATAGCAAAGCATGATGGTGGTAAATTTATATTAAGAATAGAAGATACGGACCAAGAGCGTTTTGTTGAGGGTGCCGTAGACATTATCTACAAGACCTTAAAAGAAACTGGACTTGTACATGACGAAGGTCCTGATATAGGTGGTCCTGTTGGTCCATATGTTCAAAGTGAAAGAAAAGGTATGTACCTAGATTACGCAAAAGAGTTAGTTGAAAAAGGTGAAGCTTATTACTGTTTTTGTTCAAAGGAAAGACTAGACATATTAAAAGTTAATGCCGAAGCTTTAAAAAGGCCTTTTAAATATGATAAACATTGCAAAAACCTTCCAAAAGAAGAAATTGAACAAAAACTTAAAGATGGTGTTTCTTATGTAATAAGACAAAATAACCCAACCACTGGAACAACTACCTTTGATGATGTTATCTATGGAAAAATTTCAGTAGATAATTCAGAACTTGATGATATGATCCTTATAAAATCTGATGGATTTCCTACATACAACTTTGCAAATGTAGTAGATGATCATCTTATGGGCATAACTCATGTGGTGAGAGGAAATGAATATCTTTCATCTGCACCTAAATATAACAGACTTTATGAGGCGTTCGGATGGGAAGTTCCAATATATGTTCACTGTCCACCAATAATGAAAGATGCACACAGTAAACTTAGTAAAAGAAATGGTGATGCTTCCTTTGAAGATTTAATAAACAAAGGTTATATAAAAGAAGCAGTGCTTAATTTCATTGCTTTACTTGGCTGGAATCCTGAAGGTGAAAATGAAATATTCACTCTTGCTGAGTTAACTGAGAAATTTGATTATGCTACAATAAATAAATCCCCTGCAATATTTGACCCTGTAAAATTAAGATGGATGAATGGCGAATATATCAAGAGAATGTCTCCTGAAAAATTCCATGAACTTGCTTCTCCATATTATGAAGGTGTTATAACAAACAAAAACATAGACCTTCTAAAAATCAGTGAACTTTTACAGACTAGAGTTGAAGTTTTAGGTGAAATACCTGAAATGGTTGATTTTTTTGATACTCTTCCTGAGTATGATATAGCTATATATACTCATAAAAAGATGAAGACAAATACAGAGAACTCACTTACTAGCCTAAAAAAATCACTTCCAATTTTAGAAGCCTTAAGTGATTGGAATATTGATGTTATTCATGATTCTATGATGGCACTTGCAAAAGAACTAGAGGTTAAAAATGGAATAATTTTATGGCCTTTAAGAACTGCTCTTTCTGGAAAACAGTTCACACCAGGTGGTGCTTTTGAAATTGCCGATATAATTGGTAAAGAAGAGTCAATTAAAAGAATAAAAGTTGGAATTGAAAAATTAGAAGCTGCTCTAGCTTAAATTAGAGTCTTAATTAAAAATTTACTTTCAGCAAAAAGTTAAGGAAGCTTCTTCTGGCAAAGCCAGAAGAAGCTTCCTTAACTTATCCATTCACTACCATCCGTAAGCCTCCCACTTCGACTTACATGAATATACATATATTAGAGACCTATCTTATTAACATATTTAAATAGTAGCTTATGATATCTTGTCCAAAAAATGTGGTTAATATAGCTGCAAGTACAATAAATGGACCAAAGGGTATATAGTCCTCTCTAGTTTTTATTTTCATAGCTATAAGCACTATTCCTATTATTCCTCCAAGTACAAAGGAAATCATCAGCATTACAATTGTAAGTTTAAATCCGAGGAAAAGTCCAACTACTAAACATATCTCAGCATCTCCCCAGCCCATACCCTCGGTACCAATGATTATCTTGGATCCTATTATAATGAGTGCTATAACTCCTCCTCCAATAATACCTCCAAGTACATATGTAGTTATACTATTTTTAAAATAAACATCTGCTAATATAAACACTACCCCAAAAATAGCACCTGTTAACGTAGTACTAAAATAAACATCTGTTGTATCAAAATCTATCATACCAATGATTATAAGAATTGATATAAACACAATAAACTTTATCGTCAAAATAGCTAGTCCATATTTAAAATACACCAAATAAAATAAAATTCCTGTTATTAATTCTACCGTTGGATATCTAAGTGATATTTTTTCTTTACAATATCTACATTTTCCTTTTAAGAAAACGTAACTTAATATTGGTATTAAATCATACCATTTTAATCTATTATTGCAGCTAGTACAATGGGAGGGAGGATATGAAATCGACTCTCCCTTTTGAATTCTAAAAATACAAACATTGAAAAAACTTCCAAATATTAACCCTGTGATAAAAACAAATAAACTAATTATTAAATTCATTACTATATCACCATAACCCCTTACATAATAATTAACCTTAGTTTATTGAATAGTAATTGTAGATGCTGCTCCATTCATGGCATTTACAGAAAAATCTCCATCTGCTACCTTTTCTAAATTCGCTAAGGATTGTACTTCATGAGTTCCATCAAGACAAGTTGGTATCTTACTTCCATCTAATACTTTTTCTGAAACCAAATCTGTGATTCCTGCTGGATATTGAATTGCATCAGCAGCATCACTTATTTGATCAGCATTGCTATCTTTATCAGAATTATATGCCTCTATTGCACTAACAACAGTTTTTGCACTAGTTTGAATGTTAGATTTTTCAGCTTTTTCTCTATAGCCAAGCACATTGGGTACAAGAATTGCTCCAAGTATTGCAAGAATTGCAATAACAACAATTACTTCAATAAGTGTAAAACCAGATTTTCTTTTTCCTTGTTGCATAAATTTATTTTTATTCATGTTTTATATAAACATCTCCATTACGATATTTGTACAACGAACTTGCACATATCATGATGTTTGACATAAATCACATAAATTAATCACTTGTTTCAAATTCTTTTTTTTCTTTATCTTCAGTTTTCATATATTTTTTCCAATTTGTCATAATGTAGAATAAACTTACTACATCTTGCTCATTATAAAACAATATCTTATCTTTTTTTTCAACAGGCATTCTATCAAAATAAGTATCATCACATATTATTTTATTTATAGTTTTTGCAAGGTTAGATCCGCTAATGAGCTCACTTTCTCTATCAATTTCAAATATTTTTTCAAGTTTTTTAAGACCTATTCCCTCTTTTTTTTCTTTTTCATATTCTTTTTGCAGGTCAATTTGCAAAAAAATTTCTTCTACTTTATAATCTATACCCATTTTATTATACAAGTATCTTAAAACTGTAAAATCATTATTGCCTGAAAAAGTGACAATATATTTTTTACCATACTTTTCATTTTGTTCGTTAAAATATTTATTTGACATTTTAATAATCTTTGAAGCATCATTTTTATTTTCTATCATATATTGGGTTACACAAATGGAATTTGAAAGTTTATCATAATATGAGCATCCAAACACTCCAATACATATTGGCTTTTTATAAACATAATGCTCTAAATCGAAAAAAAGTGCATCCTCATACAACAATTTTTCATCACCAATACTAAAAACCTGTTCTAAATCAATTTTATCAACTTTTATAACATTATTCCTTATAATCACATACATCACTCTTTCCTTTAAGCAAAAACAAATCACCTTAAAAATGCCTAAACAAATAATTTATAATAACATTATAACCTAATCTGTTAACAATAAGCCACAGCTACAGTGGATATATTATATGTTTATTAGTAAAAATCTACTTTATATATGCAATAATTATCATCATCATAAACTACTGAAAGGTTTTTATAATCCCTCAAAGTATCATATACTGTGTATGATTTGTTTATTAATATATAATTTATCTTATATTTTTTTATAAGCTTATCCGGTTCATAGTCGTCCACAAAACCTCTCATAAAATCATAAAATGCATTTGTATTTTTATTGTAACTTGGCAAAAATAAATCTGCTCTACTATCCACAAAACTTGGAATCCCTCTAAATATAAGATATGGACTGTCATTATAATGGCTTAATAAGTGACTGTATTTAATCTCCGGATGATTATTTATGTAATTAGCTGCATAAACAGGTTCATCACTATTATTTACTTTATATAGTGTCACCTTATTTGAAAAAAAATCACATGTGTAGAAAACATTAGGTATTATTAAAATTGCTTGAACCATTACAAAAATAGCAACTCTTACTAAGTTTTTAGTTATTATCCCTCTTAAGGGCTTTACAATATTCATTTCAACCGGGAAACTCGAAATTATATATTCTATTCCAATTGATACATATTGCGATAAAATTGGTAAGGCTAAAATTGATAAAAATATAATCTGTCTATTTGATGAAAAAGCTAAAAGTATAATACTTCCAGAAAACAATATATCTTTAACTTTAACTTTATTAAATGCATAGATAAATACAATAAATACAACAATTACTAAGGAGGCCTTATAATCGTATAGTGCAGTAACCTTCCATTCGTTAATATATGTTTTTTCAACTGACATTGACTTCATAGCATTTATCGTGTACATGTATATGTCATATGTATATGGATTTATCAAGATACATAGTAGTGAGGCTATGAAATATTTATAGTTCTTAAAAAGCGTGTAATAGGCAAATATAATGATATAAATAGGATATATACCACCATGAAGATTAATACCTACTGTTAAAACAATAAGACCAATTAAGTACTTCCTTTTTTCTAATAAAATACACAAAAAAAGAATTACTGGAACGGATACTGTAAGTGGTCTAAAGGCAAGTCCTACATCACTATACAATGAAATTAAATAAAAACTTGTACAAATTAATGAAACCCATCTGTTTTTGCTTCTAATATTTACAAGTGAATAAAGCAAAATACATGTTATAGTGTTCACAACTCCAATGAAAATAGAAACGGATAAAAAGCCATGAATGGAATACACAAAATACGCCACAATTCCAAATAACCATTCATGACTAATCCACTTGAGATTCATACCTTTCCCGTACCAAGAAAAAATATCGTGGTATGGGATTGCCATATTTTTTATAATGTATTCCCCTACCTTTATGTGCCAAAAGCCATCATTTACTATCTTAAAGGTTAAGCCGTAGATGAAAGCGAAGGACAATAGGACTAATAATATCAATAAGTGTATGTTTTGAAATATGATTTTCTTTACCACATGTTTGTTTTCGTACATAAAAAACTTCTCCTATCAATTTCCATAAAATTTCCAATATAAAATTATAATAACATAAGAATCCGTTTTTTACTGTACAATTTTTATAAATTCATTAAATTTTAATATAGAATTATGTTTTTACTCTTATTTTACATAATAATTTACCTTGAATATACAATAATTTTTATCTTGGTATATTATACCTAAGTTTTTATATGATTTAAAAGTATTATAAATTGAATAAGATTTATTAATTAATATATAATTTATTTTATATTTTGTAATTAGTGCCTGTGGATTATATCCATCTATTATATGTAAAATAACATCATATAGTACTGTAGTATTACTGTTAAATTCAGGATCAAATAAATCCTCTCTACTATCTACAAAGGTTGGAATTCCTCTAAAAATTAAATATTGACTATCATTATAGTGACTAAATAATTTACTACTCTTTATCTCTGGATGCTTATTTATATAATCTACTGCATAAATCGGATTTGTAGCAGCTTCAACTTTAAATATATTCATTCCATTATCAAAAAAATTGTAGCAATACTTAACATTGCTAAAAGATAAAATCACTAATATTATTATGGAACTAGAACTCTTTAAAAATACTGATTTTTCAATTCTAAATAACTTATTAATTTGAAATAATTTAAATTTAAATACGTAGTTGTTTAAAAGTTCATCTATTGCACTATTAATATACGGTGCTACCATTGGTAAAACTACAATTACTAGAAATACTAATTGTCTATAAGAAGATATTGACAATAAAATAAATGCACCCGAAAATATTATTTCCCTTAAATTAAGTCTTGTTAGTGCATATGTTAAAGCTGTTATTACTATAATTATTAATGGAATTTTATAATCAAATAATGCTACTGTATGCCATTCAGATATGAATTTTTTGTTTAATTGAAGTTCTTTCATAGTTTTGTATGTATAAATGTATAAATTATATGTATATGGATTTACTAAAATTCCTGATAAACAAGCAAAAAACCACTTAGACTTTTTAAGAATAGTATAATATCCAAATAACATAATATACACTGGATAAATGCCACCATGTACATTTATACCCACTATAGTCATTGCTAATGCCCATAAGTACTTTTCTTTTTCAAACAAAATGTTTACTATCAGTATAATTACACAAGAAATCATGATAGGTCTGTACATTACACTAAATCCATGATTCAAAATAAGAATATAAAAGCTTGTACAAAAAAGTGCAATCCACTTATTTTTAGTTCTAATTAATACTAGTTTGTTTAAAAGCAAAGCAATTAACACACTTATTATTCCCATAAATATTGATACCGAAAAAAATCCATCTATTGAATATACTAAGTATGCAATTATTCCAAATAACCATTCATGATTTATCCATGAAAGGTGCTGACTCTTTCCATACCATGAAAAAATATCATAATGGGGAATCGTTTTATTTTTTAAAATATACTCTCCTACTTTGATATGCCAAAAGCCATCATTCATAGTTGTAAAACTTAAGCCATAAATAAATGCCATAACTATAATTATTAATAGGCACAGGTAATAAAAAAATGTTGAATTCTTTATTACTTGATCTTTAAAAAGTAACTCACTCAGTTTTTTGTTGTCTTTCATAAGTCTTTCCTTTCCTTAAAACATATATAATTTAAATAACATTCAGACAGAAGTAATTTCCATCTGAATGTTATGTTTTTCTTTCTATCTTAAACTTACGTCATTTCCAACCTGAACATTAATAGATGCTAAGGTTACAGTATGGCTACCATCTGAAAGAGAGGCTTTTATACTTGTTGTTACAGAATTTCCAGTGCTACTTACAATTTTAATTGGAGTTCCTGCAGCTACAGTAATTGTACTAACTTCATTTCCAGAATTGTCTAATATTTTAATGTTATTATCTGCAACTGTAAATGTAATGTTTAAACTATTATTTTCATTTGTCTTTGATGCTACTACTGAATTATTATCCATTATAGAATAATCTATTGTAGCCGTATTTCCTGTATCATCTGTTCTAGTTCCTGTTGTAGGTGCCACATAAGTTATATTGCTAGAAGCCTGCAAACTATAATCATTTAATTGTATTGAACTAGAAGTTGTAATAGCACTTATATTTTCATTTGCATCTACAGCTATAGCTTGAAGATATCCACCTTGCGTTATGCTTATTTCACTTCCATCTGATGGATATATGCTCCAAGATGCATCCTTTGGATCATTTGAAAGTGATGGATCCTTTGGATTTGAAACAATCCTATACAATTCCTTTACAACATCCGTTCCATTTGTATTTGGATAACTAATGCTTGCTATTGCACTCTTCTCATCATCTGAAACTGTAATACTTTCTATAGTTGGTGCAGCTGGCAGTATATCTGTAACTGTATATGGCGCTGGATTACTTTGCTCATTGTCTGCTGTGTCATAAGCTGTTGCAGTTATTACTGTTCCATTTAATGTAATTTTAGCGGCTGTATCACTTAAAGTATAACTATACGTTGTAACTCCATCATTTGTACTTACAGGTGTTAGACCACTAATATCATTTGCATACAATGTCTTAGTGTAGTTCATGTTACCTGATGTATTTTGAATGTTAATTACAACTTTATCCGTAGGTTCATCACTTTTGCTTGTAAATTTAACTACTGCCTGTGCACTTGTTCCTGCAGTATCCTTTGTTTCACTTATTGTTGGTGTATCAATATTAGATTGCCTAGCAAAGTCAAGGCTTCCAGTATCACTGCTAGTACCTACAGCATCTTTATCAGAAGCTGTTATTGTCTGTGACGACTTAACAATAAATGTATAATAAGTTGCAAAATCAGTATCACTTGCTGTTTTGTGTATCGTTTCAGGCGTCTCTATTCCACTAACTGGATCTACCGTTGTAATATTTATATATTCATCAGTTAAATTTTCTCCATTGTTATTTGCAAAGTTTACAGTTATCTCTTTATAACTTGAACCTGCTGGTGATATATAGCTACTATTTTGTGTAATAGTTGGTTTATCTGGATTTATTGTTATATCCTCAGGTACTACATTACTATATTCATTATCAGGAACTCCACTGCTTGAAACATAACTTGTCTCGCTTTGTGCATTAACTCTCTCATCCTTTGAAACTGTAAAGGAGCCTGCATAAGCAGTACTTGGTAAACCTATATTGCTTTTGCTATAATCCGATATACTGTAATTTTGTGCAATTAAGCTTCCACCATTGCTATTAGGATAAGTTATTGTTACTACCTTATGGGTGCTTCCATCTGCTGCTGGGGAAACATTTATAACTGGATCTCCTGGATTGATATCTGTAACTTCATAATTTCCAGTGTTTCCTTGCACATTAGTAGTATCAATACTATAAGCTGTTATTGCTTGATCTTTACTTACTTCAAAGGTTTCTATATATTCCCCTTGTGCATTTGGAGTTACTGCTGCTACATGATCTGTTTCACTGTTTTCTCCATTAGCTTGAATAGTAACATGCTCATTTTGCAAGCTGTATTTAGAAGAATTTCCAAAGTCAATTGTAATTATTTTATTATTAGGGTTGTCCGTTGCTGCTGCTTCAGAAAATAATGGTACTGGCGGTTTAATATTAACTACTTTATATGCTGTTTCACTTTGGTTACCTTTTGTATCTTTACTATACGCATATACAGTTTGACTCTTATTAACATCAAAAGTGTATTTAGGATAAGTCATATTTGAACCTGTTATAACATGATTCCCACTGACACCATTTTCATCTACATAACTTATATCATATTCATTCAAGCTGATTCCACTAGTATTAGTAAAATCTATAGTTACCTTTTCTTGTGCTGCTCCATCGTCTGAATAAGTTATTGTTGGTTTATCTGGAACAACATCACTTACAGTAAAACTAGATTCTTTACTTGTTATTGCACTAGTGCTTCCATCCCATCCATTAAAGTTGCCGCTTGTAATTGCTGAAATTGTTTGATTGTTATATATATCAATAGTAACTGAAGTTCCTGTAACATGATGATCTGTTGGTGTGCTATCACCTTGTCCTTGATAATTAATAACTTCATCTGAAGTCGTTACCCCACTGCTATTAGGAAAATTTACCGTTACCTGTTTATGCTTTCCATCCACTGAATTTTCCGTAAAAGTTGGCTTTTCTGGCAATATATCTTTAACGTCATATTGAGTAGTATTACTTCGTAAGCTATCATCACTGTTCATGCCATAGGCTTTTATTGTCTGATCTGAACTTACTGTAAAAGCTCCTGTGTAGTCATGCCAAAAAGGAACTGTATCACTTGGCCCTTGATAAAACACTTTTGTTCCCGCTGGAACTTTGCTTTGATCTGCATAATTAACTGTAATAGTTCTTGGACTATTTGTATCTGCATTTGAGTTACTTGATGCACTTTCACTTATAGTAGGCTGCTGAACTGTGTTAGGCTGTAATGTAAAATTTGCTGTTGTCTTATTTCCAACAGTAACACTTACATTTTGTTGAGCAGTTTGGTAGTTTTTAAGTGAAGCTGTAAGCATTCCTAAACCTGCTGGTACATCAGATAGCGTATAAGTTCCATCTGCTGCTGTTGTGGTTGTATCTCCAAAGGAATCTGATACAGTTGCACCTTCAAGAGCAGTACCACTTGAACTTGTAACCTTTCCTGTTACAGTTCCATAGTCTTGAATAGCTTTATCATTTATAAGAAGTTTAGCAAAATTTATAGCATATCCATCTGCAGCATTACTTGTAGTTGGATCATCTATCTTTATCTGTATAGATCCAGTTTTAAGTAAATTTAAATATTGAGTTGGAATTCTAAGCGTAATAAGTTGTCCCACTGGTCCTGATTGATTTAGAGAGTTAATTGCATCACTAAATTCTTGTATTTCCGTGCCGTTTATAGTAAAGTGATATTTTCCCGTAAACCTATGAGTACTTGCATTTGGATTTGTAGAAGCAGATGTAGGACCTGCTTGAAAGTCATCAACAAATAGCTGAAGCACTGCATTTCTAATATATTTATAGTTAGCCGCTGTAGGATCTGTAAAATTATATTCATTTTGATTACTGCTGTAATCTATTGTTATAGGTTGTACAGAAGTAAAAGCTTGGTTGCTACTACTTAATCCACTTCCAAAGTAACTTCCATTTTGTGCTACCGAAAGTGGATAATTTGAAGCGGAATAGCCATTAGGATATTTACTAACAGAATATCCATCAGTATAACCATTGCTATATAACGATCCTGCACTACTCATATGATTCTCAATATAATTATAAGCACCAGAATTCACCATAATAGTATTAATACCTAGTGGTGTATCCTGCTGTTTAGTTGGGAACGGAAAATTATGTCCTATAGTTGCCCCTGAAAATGGATTTATAAATGTTGTGGTTGTAGTTGAATACCATCCATATCCACTTGTAGTAGTCTTATTCCATCCAAACCCAAAGTTATCAATAGCACCAACTCTGGTCATTACGTCAGCTTCACTAGTGTCTTTCAATGTAAGATTTTCAGAATTCCAATTACCATTATTAGGATCACTACTTGTATTTACACTTGTATTATCTGCATTTACAACAATAGGCTTAATATATATTGAAGTAGTTAATATAATGCAAATTGAAACAAAACAGCTAATTAACCTATTAATTGATTTTCCTTTCATATTTTTCCCCCCAAACTACTATAATCTTCTAATTTTATAATATAATTTTATTAATGCTATTTCAACTAATTTTTTCCCTAATTATTATCTTTCTTTCCAATCTAAAATTCTAAATTCTAGTCCATTATAATAATTGTCCAAATTTTTGTTTAACTCGTCATCAATTACGCCCTTTTCATTTGCCGTAAACTGTGCTCCACTGTAGCTAGCCGGCAAGGAGCTTATATTTTGTTTAATTTTATTTATTTGATCTTGAGATAAGTTGGTTCCATCTGAAACTAAACTCTCTAAAAGTGTTTCATTTGTACTGCTATTTTTCATTCCCGTCATGTTAATCGCAGTAGCTCCGTTTGAAGCATTTACAAAATTATTTGCATAAACTGAACAGTTTACAAGATTTATCTGTTTTGGATTGTTTGCATTTATTGTCAACGTTCCATCTACATAAATAATATAATTTACAAGAGTATGCTGTAAATTGCTTATATCTGCATCTCCATGAACTAATATAATTTTATATATTCCTGCATAATTTAAGTTATTTGCTACAGTTTGCGTGTTGTAATAGTCACTTCCAAGAAGTCCATTTAGTTCATTAGCAGTTATAATTGAAGGTACTGTGACGCCGTTGGTTCCACTTTTTATAAAACTAGAAAAAGTATTGAAGGCTTCTGTTAATTCCACTGCACTAGTTCCACTTCCACCTTTATAGGTTGCAGATACTAATGTTGCTGAAGCACTGCCTGGAACCGTACTCACCTTAAAGCTAGAACTACTATTTTCACTGCCTGCCGGTATAGAATTCCCATCTGCCACAACTCCTGGCCAGCTTCCAACATTGCTTGAGCTCAGTATCTTATAGCTGTCATCTGTAGTTGATACCACCTCATTGCTGCCAGCATCTGTTTGAAACAGCTTTAAAAAGTATTTATTCTCTATATTCCTCTCATCCACATATGCATCTATTGTCTTCGTGATACCATTAACCGTAACCGTAGAATTTATATCTATGGCATATCTTCCAGCCTTTATTATTCTATTCCCATTTACATCATTATAGCTAAAACTTATAGTTGGATTTCCACTAGTACCTTGAACTGTAGCTGGCAGTTCATACCTATAAGCAGTATTAGTAGGATCTTCCTCCATATTTGCATATGTATTTTGGTTGTTTGAATCATTTATAATTTTGTTCTTCAATACTTCTATTCCTCTTTGAATACCTGTTTCTGCTGCTAGCTGTGCTTTATAATTATTTTTCATATTAGCCGTTAAAGTTATATTTGACACCATAAGTGTAAGTATTGCTCCTGTAAAGGCAATTAACATTGCAATCACAACTATTACATAAACTAAGGTAACTCCCTTATGTTTTTGCATATTTACTTTAATTTGTATCATAAGGGGTCGCCTCCATAGTTAATTTCACTTTCAGTTACATCTATGTTTTCAGTTGTGCCATCTTTTTTATTAAAAGTAATTGTTACGCTATAAGTTGGATTAGTATTAATTGAGTTAAGCCCATCTGTAGCAGTACCGCCAAGCTCGTTAACTTCAAAATTCGATACGTTATTTGCTATATCTGTCTCCTTAGGATTAGAATAAGTAACATTGCCTGCTATAAGTGGTATTTGATAATAAACATTATTTCCATTGCTATCTATTATATGATAGACCATAATTATCCTACCCGTACTATTAAATATTGCATCTACATATACCTCAGCTCCATTATTTAGAGAATTCAAATCATTAATATATTGTAGATAATCTTGTACATTTTCCTTATCACCATATCCAACTACAGTTTTTATAGTTGAATCTTTAATGTAAGGCAAATTGCTATCATTATTGGAAATTTGACTTTTTGTTGTAGCGTCAAAGCTGTAGGAATAATTTACTGTATAAGAAATTCTCTTTAAGGTTCCACTTTCCAAATCATATAGTACCGCTGTATTGTTTTTCTTCTGTAAAAACATCTTATAATTGTTATTTATGCTGGTTAGACCTAAAGTTGTGCTTATTTCATTACTACTTTTCCAAATAATGTTACTAGTATAGCTGCTTGCAGTTGAATTGTAAGAATTCATTGCATCTGTTCCTCTAATATCTTGAGTAAGATAATTAGTTACAGTTCTTTCATCGTTTTTTATATTAGCTTCATTATTTTGATCTCCATATATATTTAGCTCTACAGAAAAGAAATTCATAGCAGCCAACCCAATAATGGACATCAAGGCCAAAACAATTATCATTTCTATTAATGTTACCCCTTTTTTTTTCACAAGAACATCACCTGCTTACTAAAACATTCAATTCACTTTGAACATTTTGTCCCTTTTCAAAATCATATAATTTTACATCAATTTTATAAGTATAAAAATTATATCTTTGTGCTGCGGCGGCCCCAGTGCTATTATCGTTTAAATCGTAGTCATAGTTTTTTGTTAGTGTAACAATAGCTCCATATTTATAATTTGATGTATTATTGCTGCTGCAGTCTGCATAACTAGCAGCTCCATTAATTCCCTCATCAACCATTTGGAAATTAGTTGTGTTTTTAAGTATATAGTTTAAACTATCTTCTGTATTATCATTTACGTCATCATTGTTAAAATATAAATACAAATATTTAGTTGTACTTGTTGTAGTTGCATCTTCACCATTTACTCTTGTGCTATTATTATACATAGAGCTTAAACTATTAAGGCCTTTTCCTTTAAAACATTCTAGTATTTTATCTGTATACTCAGTGCTTTTTAAATCACTAGTATTTTGCCCATATAGACTACTTGATGTCTCAACTGCAAGTCCAATTCCTCCTGATGCAATTACTAAAATTGCCATTGCAATAATAAGTTCCACTAATGTAAAGCCTTTTTTTCTACTTAATTTTTTCATTTTTCCGCCTCTCTAAGGTGCTAGTTAAATAAATCAGTTTTTCCATAGTTTCCATTGTTAAAATCATAGTCCGGTTTAGTGCTGCCATTAATATAATAATAAACTCCTGAAATTGTTGCTTTTTCACTACCTGAAGATTCTCCACTAGTAATGGAAAAATCTCCAACTTTAAATACCCTAGTGTCCTTCTCCATATCACTAATTAGATTTAATATACTTTTATAACTACCACTTATGGTAATAGACACTGGTAATTTAACTACTATACTATTATCACTTTTATTGTCACTCTTATTACTACTTGCACTAGTTTGATTACTTTGTGAGTTATAATTAATGCTGCTTAAAGTTAATTGCTCCTTAGTACAAAATTTGCTTAGAGTATTTTCAATTTCTGCATCCTTAAGCTGCATTGGTATCCCTTTAACACTTGTGTTATACTTTGACTTTATGTTCTTTATTGCAGTGTTATAGCTTCCATTTTCATTTTCTAATGCCAGAATATTATTATACTTATCATTTAGTGCTGATATACTAGAACCTAACTCTGAATTTTTTTGCATAATAGGCGAAATAATGAATTTGAAATAGACAAATACTACTAGTATAACTACAATAGCTGCAATTTCTATTTTTTCTCTTTTACTTAGTTTGTCCATTATTTCCACCTCCTATTTGGATTGTGAATTTATAAGCACCATCGCTAAATGTAACACTTTGCAAAGTGGCCTTTGAGTAATTTTCACTTTGCTGTAAATTAGCAAGTAATACTCCTGGTGAATTTGGCTGTGTTGCTTTGCCAATTATACTGTAAGTACTGCCTACTCTAGATAAAGTAGTTAGGCTTACATCAGCTGGCATATAGTTTTGAAGCCCTTTTATCCATTCAGTAGTAACATCATCATTATTTTTAAGTTTATTGTATTCTTCTATATTTTCTCTATCCATATTAACTTCTTTTGCTAACTTATCATTTTTATTCTTTACTACTCCATAATTCGCTACCTTCAATTTAGCTTCAGAATTATCTCCATTTAGCTTGAAAGAATATATTAACATTCCTAAAAATACAATTATCAATAGTCCTAAGAAACCTGAAGCCATATATATTATGCTTTTATTTAATTTAGATTTTGAGACTTCCTTCATTGAATACGGAATTAGATTTATGTATTTTTTCTTATCATCCTTTAAAATTGTTCCTAATGAAAAAATATAATTATCTATGTGAATATTATTATTATATATAATTCCAAGTGACTTAAATAATTCAAAATTAAACAATTCAACTTCAGTATTTAATGCATCACTAGTATATTGCTCTAGTCCCTTAATTTTAACTTCCTCTTCTATTATAAAAACTTTATCAAGATTTTTTTTTGTTTTACCAGTAAAATAAAATTGAATAAATTTTTCAAAAGAAGCTATTATGTTATCTATTGATCTTTTAATTCTTTGATTTTTTTCATCTTCTTCATTGGGCAAATCCAAATCAAATTTTTTTAATATATCTAAAGCTTCTGCTTCTGTGATTCTGTAACTATTACTTATTTGTTTTACAATATTTTCTTTTCCAAAAGGTACTTCTCTCTGGAAAAACAATTTTCCGTTTTGCAAAATTATAAAACTTGTAGAATTAGAATCAATCTTTATTATACCTATATCCTGAAATTGTTTATCCTTCAAATAAACAGGTTCAAATAATTTTGATATACTATTTGCTTCAACTTCTATTGCTATAAGTTTTAAATTAATCTTATCTGCAATTTCTTTATATACTTCTGATTTTTTCTTAGGAGCAGCACAAACTAATACATTAAATACTTTCTTTTCTTCATTATTTTGTTTGTTTAGTATTTCATAATCTATGTAATGCTCTTCCCCTTGCTCTGGTAAGTATTGAGTCATTTCCCACTTAGCTGCATCTAAAATTTTGCTTTCTTCCATTATTGGCGTTTCAGAATGTCTAATTACAATATCTGATCCACTAATAACAAATATAACTCCATCGCAAGACAATTTTTTTTCAAATATGTATCCGTTGATTTTATCTGCAATAAAATCTACATCTATTATTTCTTTGTCTTTAAACATATTTTCTGGTATGGATATTTTATGTGCTGAATCTATTTTTTTATTTTTGGAATGAACAATATTTATAAATCTATCTTCAAGTTTAATTATTATAAGTTCTTTTCCATAAAACTTCATGAAGCTCCTCCTAATTTGATTATTTATCCTTTATTTATATAAAATATTTCATAATATTTGTTTTCAAATTTATATGTCCAAAAT
The DNA here is from genome assembly GCF_900176305.1 of Clostridium acidisoli DSM 12555. GTDB lineage: Bacteria > Bacillota > Clostridia > Clostridiales > Clostridiaceae > Clostridium_I > Clostridium_I acidisoli. Next base: position 18,660 of record NZ_FWXH01000007.1, on the reverse strand, counting down.
TCTAGCTTCTCATTAATGAATTTTAAAATAAGTATTAACCAGGTTATAGTTAATACTTATTTTTTGAATAATTTTGCATTACCATTAGTTGCCAGTTGTATTATTAATCCCGTTTGTTGCTATGCTGTCTAAATTTGCAACAGTTTGAGTTGAAAGTGCAGTATCATGTGCTGTTATTTGAGTTACAGCATCATTAATTGTTGCATCATTAAAACTACCAAGACTACTTATAGTTGTAGTGTCTGGAATTGTTGAACTTGCACTAGCATCATATGCTTTTATTGCAGATAGCAATGTCCTTGCATCAGATTTTTCTTTTGCTGTTGTTGCCTTGCTTGTATAACCTATTACTTGTGGTATAATCATTACTGCTAATATTCCTATTATCGCAATAACAATGATAAGTTCAATAAGTGTAAAACCCTTTCTTTTCTTCTTGTTTTTTGGATTATTCATTTTTTTCCTCCTAAATATAATATAAAATTTATATGTTTACTTACCTGCCAAACTGTAAATTTGAAAGATAGGTAGCATAATCGAAATAATTATAAAACCAACAACTACTCCTAAGATTACAATCATTAATGGTTCTATCAATGCAGTAAGCTGAGCTGTTGCCACTTCTATTTCACCGTCATAAAATTCGGCAGTTTTAGTGAGTACTGAATCAAGTGTTCCTGTCTCTTCACCAATTTTAATCATCTGAGTAAGCATGGTTGGAAATATTCCAACGGAAGTGAGTGTATCTGCAAGGCTTGCTCCTTTTTGCATTTCTTCTTTAGTACTTATAAGAATATTTTTCACATAAACATTGTTAAGCACATTAGCACTTATATCTATACTTGTCATTACAGTTAGTCCACTATTTATTACTATTCCAAATGTTCTGGCAAATCTTGCAGCAATTAACCTTTTGTTTATTTTTCCCACTATTGGTAAATCAATTTTAAATTTATCATACTGGAGCCTTTTTATCTTTGTTAAATACCTAAAACCTATTATTATTAATATAATAAACGCAATGTATAACCACCAAAAATGTGTTATTCCATTACTTATAGCCATTATTATTTTAGTTGGCACTGGTATATTGGAAGCACTGCCTCCACTTTGAAGTATCATGCTGGTAAACATTGGTACAACCTTAATTACAAGAATACTTACAACTACTAATGCTATAATGCAAATTACAGCTGGATAGGTTAGAGCTTGTTTTACTTTCTGCTGCTGCTTATACTCTTTTTCGTAGTTATCGGCCATTTTTATCATTACGTCATCAAGATTACCTGTGGATTCTCCCACCTTAACCATGTTTACAAATAGTTCAGGGAATTCGTCATATTCCTCCATTGCCTTAGATAGAAGTTGTCCCTTTTTAACACTATCACTTACATTGGATATTATTGCCTTAAACTTTTTATTCTCAGTTTCATCCTGTAATACATCTAATGCACTTACAATTCCCATTCCTGAAGCTATAATATATGAAAACTCCCTACTAAAAATATAAATATCCTTTAATGTAACTTTTTCAAATTGTGACAAGTCCATATTTAAAACTGATTTTTTTTCTAAATTTATACTTGTAGGAAAAACTCCAACTGTTCTAAGCGAATTAGTTACTTCATTTTTATCGGCTGCATCCATCTTACCTTTTCTAAGTGCACCTTGCTTGGTAACACCTTCATATTCATATACAGGCAAAATATTGTCCTCCTTCTCTATTCTTTAAGAAAAGCAGTTTTTACAAGTTCATCAAAAGTAGTAATACCTCTAATTACTAATTTCTCACAGGCTTTCCTTATGGTTTGCATATTGTTTTCAACACTTAGTTTTTTTAACTCATCTGCACTGGCTCCATTCATTATGAGTTCCCTATGTTCTTTGGTTATTTCCATCATTTCATATACACCAGTTCTCCCATGATAACCAGTTCCATGACACTGCGGACATCCTTTTCCTTTGTATAATTTTATTTGTTCATTCTTATCTATTTCTAAAACTTCTTTTTCATAGTTACTTGCATCATAACTTTCCTTGCAATTTGTACAAACAGTTCTTACCAGTCTTTGTGCAATAATTCCTCCAAGGGCCGTAGCTGCAAGATATGGTTCAATGCCCATATCAATTAACCTCATTATTGAAGAAGGAGCATCATTTGTATGTATTGTACTTAAAACTAAATGTCCTGTTATAGCAGCTCTTGCAGCTATTTCCGCAGTTTCATTGTCTCGCATTTCTCCAATCATGACTATATCTGGATCTTGCCGTAATATAGATCTTAAACCTGATGCAAAGGTAAGTCCTGCTTTATTATTTACATTAACTTGATTAACCCCTTCTAGCATATACTCTACTGGATCTTCTACAGTAATAATGTTTTTATAATTATCATTCAATTCATTTAAAATAGTATATAGCGTTGTAGACTTTCCACTTCCAGTTGGTCCTGTTACAAGAATAATTCCATACGGTATTTTTATCATATTTTCTAGTAATTTAATCTCTAATTCATTCATACCTAATTTTTCTTTACCAACAGTAACGCTATCGTTTTTAAGTATTCTTATAACAACCTTTTCCCCATTTATTGTAGGAAGTACAGAAACTCTTAAGTCCACATATTTACCTTTGTATTCAATTTTCATTCTGCCATCCTGAGGTATTCTCTTCTCAGCTATGTTCATATTAGATAAAATTTTTATTCTAGTTATAAGTGCTCCTTGAGATTCAATAGGAAGTCTTTTTTGTTCATACAAAACTCCATCTATTCTATACCTAATTTTTATATACTTTTCAAAAGGTTCTATATGTATATCACTACTTTTTGAATTAATAGCATCACTTAAAATTAAATCTACAAGTTTTACTATTGGCGCATTACTTATGTCTTCAATTTCATTTAGATGTTCATTTTCTTCTTTTTCAACTTTAAGTTTATGTTCCCTAGAAAATTCTTCTGCTGCCCTTTCAACCTTTTCTCCAGAGTAAAGCTTGTCTATAACTTTTACAATCTCATCTCTTGTTGCAATTAAAGGATTTACTTCATAGCCCGAACTGATTCTTACATCATCTTGCGCAAATATATTCAATGGATCTGCCATTGCAACTTCAATCTTATCCCCAATAATAGCTGTAGGCACAAGTGTATGTTTTCTTGCTAGCCTTTCAGGCACAAGCTTTGTAAGTTTAAAATCAATATCCACAAAATCCAAATAAACTCTTTGTATGCCAAGTTGTATCTCAAGGACATCAATTATATCTTCTTCGGTAATATACCCCTCATCCGTTAAGATTTCGCCAAGCCTTTTACCTGTATTTTTTTGTTTATTAAGTGCTTCTTTTAGTTCTCTATCAGTTATTTTACCTAATTCAACTAATAAATCTCCTAATCTCTTAATTTCTCTTGCCATTTTATCTTCTCCCTATATAGGAAATTATTTATATTTAACATTATATCATCTCCATTTGCAAAAAAACATCTTTTTCCAATATTTTTTACATTATTATTTAAATTTTAACGTAGTTAAAAAAAGCACTCTTCTATCACTTAGAAGAGTGCTTTTTCGTCAGAATATTTTCTAAAATGCTGGTACAATACTTCCCTTATATTTGTCTTCAATAAATTTCTTAATTTCAGGCGAATTAATAGCTTTATCTAAAGCTTTAATATAAGCTTTGTTTTCATTTCCCTTTTTAACTGCAATTACATTTGCATATGGTGAATCCTTTGCTTCTAAATATAATGCATCTTTAGTTGGATTTAAATTAGCTTGAAGTGCATAATTTGCATTTATTACAGCCGCATCAACATCATCAAGTGTTCTTGGAAGCTGAGCTGCATCAAGTTCTGTAAATTTTAAATTCTTTTTATTTTCAGTAATGTCACTTACAGTTGGTAAATCCACTTTTTTAACTTTAATTAATCCTGCTTTTTCTAAAAGTTGTAGTGCTCTTGAACCATTTGTTGCATCATTTGGTATAGCTATTTGTGCTCCATCCTTAAGATCCTTTAAACTTTTTATCTTCTTTGAATACACTCCCATTGGCTCGATGTGAACTTTAACTGTAGGAACTAAGTCTGTTTTTTGTTCTTTGTTAAATGTATTTAAATATGGTATGTGCTGAAAGAAGTTTGCATCAATATCTCCATCATTTAAAGCTTTATTTGGTTGAACATAATCATTAAACACTTTTATCTTAAGCGTATAACCTTCTTTTGCAAGTATTGGTTTTACTTTTTCTAATATTTCAGCATGTGGAATTGGTGAAGCACCAACTATTATTGTTTTTTTGTCTGTATCACTAGTAGATGTGCTTTTGTTTGCACCACATCCTGTTATTGCTAGCATCGCTACTATAGCAACTGCTATTACTCCTAAATATTTTTTCATTTTTGAAAACCCCCTTAAATTTTGTTTAGGCATATGAAAGAAAACATTGCTTTCTAAAGCTGCCTTGTATATTTTTTTGTCAATATAATATAAATTATAAGTAATATTGTGTATTTGAAAATAAAAAAATGCCCGAGAATGAACTCAGGCATTTTTTGCCAATATCCTTCTCATCTCTCAGCTAGCGCTGCAGGAATTAGCACCATTATACTGAACCTTATTTTCTATGTTCAGTACTGGTTGCCGGGCTTCAAAGGGCCAGTCCCTCCACCTCTCTTGATAAGTGCACTAATTACGTTTCTAATTTATGTATAAATTATAGTTTTATTTATTTTCAAAGTCAATACGAATCATATATTTTCATACAATTCTTATATATTAACTTGGTATAATGTCATTTTAATAATATTTTTGCTTATATTTATTAATATTTCAATCATTATAGTATGATAGGAGCAAAAGAATTAATCAACTCTGTACGCTCCTATCATATTATCCTATATAAATTTAATTCATTTCATTATTCTAGTTTTTACCTAAAAAATAATCTACTATATCCTCAAGCTCAATTATTCCTATAACTTTTTTATTTTCAACAACAGGAAGAGCCATTATATCGTTTTCTCTAAGCCTTCTTGCAACTTCTTCTACTTCTTCGTCTTCATTAGCACTAATGACCTTATCTGACATAACTGATTTTACGGGATAAGTGTCATAATGACCATCTTCAACTAAAAATCTATATATGTCCGCTTTAACCACAATTCCATTCAAATTTAAATTTTCATTTACTACTGGAACTCCATTAATACCTTTTTCATTCATAAGTTGCAAAGTTTTATTTAAAGTTTCATTTTCATCAACATAAAAATATTTTGTATGCATAATTTCTCTTACTTTCATATAACCATCCCCTTTAACTTATTATACCATCTATAATATATAAAGCACAATTGATTATATGTTAATAGCTGTTTTCTGCAATTTCCAGCAATTTTTTTTCATCATACATACCTTTAATTAAATTATCTATTATTCTAGAAGCTGCTTTTTTAGAGATTTTGTTAAAATTTATTTCTATGCCTATTTTATTTTTATCTAACAAATATTTCAAATAGCTAAGTTGTTTCTCTGTTATACTGTCTTCTCTTGCAAAATCCGATCCTGTATCTATTTGAAAAACTACTTTAAATATTTTAGGAAGGTTTAAAACATCTTCATAATTATGAAGCATAATTACTTCTTTTATCTTTTCACTTTTTGTACTTAAATATTTTTCATATAATTCAACACTTTTTCCACCATCAATTTTATCAAGCCTATTAATTCCTATGTACTTCTCAACACTTTTCAAATTGCATCTATTTAATCCTAACTGCTTGTAATACGGTCTTATTAATCTATATAAATCTAAATGCTCCTCTGGAGGAACAAATTTATAAATCTTGTTTTTTATCATTCTATTTTTTATAAAAGGTTCATCAAAAGCCTTTCCATTATATGAACACCATATATTGTATCCTTTAATATCATCTTTAAAAGCTTCTAGTAGAGATTTTTCATCTTCTTCGTCTTCTGCATAATACTGTTTTATATGCAAATCTCCATTTTCTTTAAACCATCCTAAAGATATTAACATTACTATATCATTTTCTTTATCAAAACCTGTTGTTTCAATATCAAAATATGCTATACTTTTCATATTGTATTTGTCCAAAATTTTATTATCCAAAGTTAGCTTTGAATCTCTTTCTAATCCAAACATAAAAATCCCCCAAATTGTTCTTTTAGTCAATAAAAATTATACACTACTTTTAAATTTTTTCAAACTGTAGTAATTATTTAAAAACTATGTGTATATTTTTCCCATAAAAAGTGCAATAATAATAATATATCGTGTTATTATTGATAATATATCAATAATACTGCGATATATTTAGAGATTACGAAACTTATATGCAATTGCAAATTTTTGTTTTGATAAATCGTCAATAAATTTGGTATAATATTATTGATTGTTAAACATAGGAGTTGGTTTGAATGAATTTTAATATTAGTGGTTTAGATGAACTTGATATTCAAATTTTAGATATTTTAGTTAAAAATTCTAGGACACCTTATTTGGAAATAGCTAGAATGTGCCATGTTAGTGGTGGTACTATTCATGTTAGAATGAAAAAAATGGAAGATATGGGTATAATTAAAGGGACTAAGTTAATCATTGATAATTCTAAACTTGGTTACGATGTTTGTTGCTTTATAGGCATATTTTTAGACAAAGCTATTTCCTACAATAATGTTCTTGAAAAACTAAAAACCATAAATGAGATAGTTGAGCTTCATTATACTACAGGAGATTACTCAATTTTTGCAAAGGTAATCTGTAAAAGCATTGCGGATTTACAAGAATTATTAATTACTAAAATACAAAGCATTGAAGGTGTTCAAAGAACTAATACCTTTATTTCACTATCTCAACCGATTGATAGAAACATACAATTTTAATTAAACAAAAATAAATAATTTTTAGTTTCTTATTGTCTGGTTATAATTTATTGCAAACTACACATAATAGAAGTGTAAATTTCAATAAAGGAGATGGGCTTTTTATGAGAAGCTTGGATATTATTTCACTTGTTTTAGTTGTTATTGGTGCTATAAACTGGGGCCTGATAGGTTTCTTCCAATTTGATTTGGTTGCATCTATATTTGGCAACATGTCAACATTCACTAGAATCATTTATGCTTTAGTTGGTATTGCTGGTTTATATGCAATTTCTTTTTTCGGAAGAGACAGAGAAAGAACAACAGAAAGATAATTATAATGAGCTGTCTCAAAATATTTAATCATTTTAAGACAGCTCATTATACTTTGTTATTAATTTTTAGTTAGACTTCTTAAATTGTTTTCACAATTTCTAAAAGTTTTTTAGCTGCTTCCATTGGACCATTTTTTTCTTTTCCTTTTATTCCTAAACAAGTCCTAAGTTGGCCAATTTTTACGCCACTCTCTTGAAACTTGTGAAAATACTCTATTAGAAGTTTATCAGTTTCTTCTTTTTTCTGGACAGGACCAAACGGATTTGCAAAATAGGTCTTAACAAGACCCTTTTCTGTAGTTGTTCCCTTTGCTATTCTTGCACCATTTCTAAATGTATCCAATGCCTCATCTGCATTATTGAAGAATTCTAACTTTTCACCATCATTATAATTGTTGGCATATAAAAATAAATCTATCGGGTAGCCCTTTCTTATGTCATTATAAGTTGCTACTGGCATTACAAGTCTAGCATTTATTTTATCTGGATTCATAAATATACTTCTGTCTATTTCTCTAAAGGCATAACCAGGATCCAAATCATCAAGCCTTACGAAGGCACCAATCTCTGTTCCAAAGCCTAGAGGTCTATTATCCCCATTAAGTTTAACAACGCCCATATCATCGAATATTATGGTCATATCACTTATATAGTCTTCACTAAGCTCTCTAAATGCCTCTAAACTTTCAGATTTTCCAGCACCACTGTCACCCATTATAATTATATTTGATGTCTTTCCATTTTTTGTAACTATATTAACCATTGCTCCGTGAATTGGCAAATAGCCTCTTTTTATCATAATTAGGTTATGAAGCGTTAATGTCATTTTTTTCATATACCCAAAATAATCAATTTCTTCACCATAACTTACATATCCAAGCATTATATTATTTTCAACATCATCATAAAATACTGTTTTTACTTTTTCAGCTTCGTCCTTTGCTCCAAATACATAGACAATATCAGGTTTTTTATTTTCATACTCCTCACGTCTAGCCATTTCAAACAAATTGCATAAAGAAACCCCATGACTCATAAAATCTCTATGAAAATATATAAATGCTAAAAGCTCTCCAACCTTTACTGGAAAACAGTAAAAGTGTTCTTTTTTTAGAGAACAATACTTCAAGGGATTTTCTTTTACTTCACTAAACAACCCATCTCGCGTGTTTTTCTTCGGATATGTTATAAAAGGCGGATCAATTAAAACTGAGTCAACAAAAGGAATTGCCTTTAAGCACTCATATTCCTCTGATAAATTAAATTTTATCTTATTTACAATAACTCCTACATTTCCACCTGCTGGCAGCTGTCTATATACCTTTGGTTTATGTCCTTCAATATTTTCTTCTATCTTTCTATATGTAGACAATATCAGGTTTGAAAATTTTGCATTTGCGTCTATAAAACTTACATTTCCAAGACCTTCATTTACACTCACATTTTCTATAAAAGTATATCTCTCAAGCCTTCTCCAAAATCCATAAAGTCCTTCTATAAAATTTATAAGTATTCCTTTATCTTCAAATATGTTTTTGTATTTTTCGTCCATTGAAATGATAGATTCTTTGTCCATTATGGTCAATAACTTTAAAAAGTTAATAACATTTTCAGTTATCTCCTTATTATTGTAGTCTGTGTTTATTTCACTAATATATTTATATATATTAGAACCTCTTTTTTCTAGAGACTTTAGATATGCCAAAGTAACCTTTTTAAAGCCATTACTTGTTAAAAGTTCCTCATGTGTTGTACAGTATTTAATAGTAAAATTTATCATTGCATTATCATTACTTAATGAAAAATCCTTAACCATTAATTGCCCCCCTTTTGATTTATGTGAAAGTTTGATATTGAAGTTCTTGCATTTTTCACTGTTTACTATGTGATTATATCATAAAAATGAATATTTTTCACTGTTCTTCCTTCATATTTTTATATTTAGAATAATATATATATATTTAGCAAAAATACCGATATATTTTTAATATATTCATAATTGTGCTACTTATGTAAATTTTTTCACAAAAAGAGTAGGACAATATATCCTACTCTTCATGTATATGGTGTTTCACTATTTCATTTCTTTTTTTATTCCTCTGCTAATTGTGTTTTCATAGTCTACAAATTCATATATGTCTTCTCCAAAAAGTTCACTAAACCCTTTAAGCTCTTCTATTGTGAGCTCTTCTATTGATTTATCCTCACTTTCGCATTTCAGCACTATCTGTCCAATAACACCATGAGCATCCCTAAACGGCATACCTTTATTTACAAGGTAGTCAGCAGCCTCTGTAGCATTAAGAAAACCCTTCTTTACAGCTTTAAACATAGATGTCTTTTTAACTTTTAAAGTTCCAAGCATACCATTCATAACCTTAATGCAACTAAGTGATGTATTTAGAGCATTAAAGAAGCATTCTTTATCCTCCTGCATATCTTTATTATAAGCAAGAGGAATACCTTTCATTGTTGTAAGAAGAGACATTAAACTTCCATAAACTCGTCCTGTTTTACCTCTTATAAGTTCTGCAGCATCTGGATTTTTCTTCTGTGGCATAATACTACTTCCAGTAGAAAATTCATCACTAATTTGCACAAAATCAAATTCCTTTGTACTCCACATTATAAGTTCTTCACTAAGTCTACTAAGGTGCATCATAATAAGTGAAAAATCTGACATGAGTTCTATCAAATAATCTCTATCACTAACCCCATCAAGAAAATTATCTGCTGCTCCATTAAACCCCAATTCGTTAGCTGTAAATTTTCTATCTGTTTCATAGGTGGTGCCTGCAAGTGCACAACAGCCCAGTGGACTTAAATCCATAATTTCTATTGCATTTTCTATTCTTTTAACATCTCTTTGAAACATACTATAATATGCCATCATATGATGTTTAAAGGTAACAACTTGTGCCCTTTGCATATGAGTATAACCTGGCATTATAAAGTTGTTTTCTTCTGCAAGTTTTTTGATAGTGTTTATCAATTGTTTTAGATTTTCTATTACGTTTTTTGACATGTTTTTAGAATACAATCTTGTATCTAAAGCAACTTGATCATTTCTGCTTCTAGCTGTATGCATTTTCTTGCCTGCATCGCCTATTCTATCAATTAAATTTGCTTCTACAAAACTATGGATATCTTCATAGTCCCCTTCTATTTTAAGTTTTCCATGTTCAATATCCTGTAGTATTGAATTTAATCCTTCTATTATTTCCTCTACATCTTTTTTATTCAGTATATTGCACTTTTTAAGCATTTTTACATGGGCTATACTACCAACTATATCCTCATGATATAAAGTTTTATCAAAACTCAAGGAGCTGTTAAAATCCTCCATAAGCTTACTTTCTGCATTTTCAAATCTTCCGCCCCAAAGTTTCATAACTATTTACCTGCCTTTTTATCCTTAAGTGCTTTTATTTTATATGGTAAACTAAATAATTTTATAAATCCTTCTGCATCCTTATGGTCATAAAGATCACTAGCTCCAAAAGAAGATATGCCTTCATCATAAAGTGCATTATCAGAATCAATACCTGCAACCATAATATTTCCTTTATATAGTTTTAATTTTACTGTTCCTGTTACGTTCTCTTGAGTTTTATCAATAAATGCATCCAATGCTTCTTTTAAATTTGTGAACCAAAGTCCATCATATACTAATTCCGCATACTTTTGAGCTACAAGTTGTTTATAATGGAAAGAGTTTTTTTCCATAGTGAGGCTTTCAAGTTCTTCATGTGCGGCATAAAGAATTGTACCACCTGGTGTTTCATAAACTCCTCTTGATTTCATTCCAACAAGTCTGTTTTCAACTAAATCAACTACTCCAATACCATTTTCTCCACCAACTTTATTTAAAACATGAAGCATCTCTACAGGATCAAGTTTCTTCCCATCAACAAGTTTTGGAATTCCTTGCTCAAAATATATACTTACATAACTTGCCTCATCTTTTGCTTTTTCTGGTGGAACTATCATCTCATATATTTCAGTTTTATGTTCATTTTTAGGATCTTCCAGATCTCCGCCTTCGTGGCTTATATGCCATATGTTTTTATCTTCTGAATATATCTTTTCCTTTGTTACTGGAACTTCTACTCCAACTTTTTCAGCATAATCTATAGCATCTTCTCTTGATTTTATATCCCATATTCTCCATGGTGCTATTATGTTTATAGATGGATCAAGTGCTGCTATACTAGTCTCAAATCTTACTTGATCATTTCCCTTTCCTGTACAACCATGGCAAATGTATTTTGCTCCTTCTTTATGTGCTATCTCAACAAGTTTTTTCGCAATTAATGGTCTTGCAAAGGATGTTCCTAGAAGATATTTTCCTTCATATACTGCTCCTGATTTAATTGCCTTAAATAGGTATTCTTTTACAAATTCCTCTTTAACATCTTCAATATAAATTTTATAACATCCAGAACTAATAGCCTTCTTTTCAACAGCTTTCATATCATCATCTTGGCCTACATTTACACATACAGCAACTACATCTAAATCATAGTTTTCCTTAAGCCATGGAATTGTAATAGAAGTATCAAGACCTCCTGAATATGCTAAAACAACTTTATCTTTCATAACGAAATCATCCTTTCACATAATAAATATACACATTTATTTATATTTTTTTATTTTAAACACTTAATTAACTATATTTATTATATATCTAATGTTATAATTATGCAATATTTATTTATAAATATACATAATTATTTGTAAAAAAAACATTTCATAACTTTAGTTTCTGAAATGTTTTTTATCATCAATATTATTTTTTTCAGTTCATCCTAGTGAGAATAAACTTAAATTATTTTAATTTTTTTATTACTTCTTCTGTAAATTCTTTAGTACTAGCACTACCACCCAAATCAACAGTTAATTTACTTCCTTCTTCTAATACTTTTGCTATAGCAGCATCAATTTTTTCTGCCGCCTCATTTTCACCTATGTATCTTAACATCATTACTGATGATAAAATTGTTGCAAGTGGATTTGCTATACCTTTGCCAGCTATATCTGGTGCTGATCCATGAACAGATTCAAAAACAGCTATATCCTTTCCAATATTACCACCTGGCACAACTCCAAGACCACCAACAAGACCTGCTCCCATATCTGATAATATATCTCCATATAAATTTGGCATAACTAATACATCATAATTTTCTGGTGTTTGTACTAATTTCATACTCATTGCATCTACAATTACATCTTCAAATTCAATTTCTTCATAATTCTTAGAAACTTCTCTTACTGTATTTAGGAACAATCCATCTGAAAATTTCATTATATTTGCCTTATGAACTGCCGTTACCTTTTTTCTGCCTTCATTCTTAGCTAAATCAAAAGCAAACTTTGCTATTTTTTCACTGGCATCTTTTGTGATTATTTTAATACTTTCAGCTGCATAATCACCAATTTTATGCTCAATACCTGCATATAAGTCTTCTGTGTTTTCACGTACTATTACTAAATCCACGTTATCATATCTAGATTTTATACCTTTATAAGTCTTTATAGGTCTTACATTTGCATATAAATTAAATTTCTGTCTAAGTGCTACATTAACACTTCTAAATCCTTTACCTACAGGTGTTGTTATTGGTCCTTTAAGTGCTATTTTGTTTTTTTCTATACTATTTAAAACATAATCTGGAAGAGGTGTTCCATATTTCTCAATAACCTTTTCACCAGCTTCTACTACCTCCCAATTAACATTAACTCCTGCTGCTTCTATTACATGCACTGCTGCTTCAGTAACTTCGGGTCCTATTCCATCACCTGGTATAAGTGTTATATTGTATTCTTTACTCACAATTAAAGCCTCATTTCTTTTATTTTTTTATATTATTAGATATATAACATGTAAATTCATAATAGTGATAAAATGCCAAGTACGGGTGAAGGGTTTTCACCTTTGCTTCACGGTGAAAAGGTGATGGGTTAGCTATGGATGATTTTTCTACGCTATGCTGCGAAAAATCTTTGAACTTGAATTTATAATCTAAAGTATATTGCTATTCATTTTTTTGACCGTAGGTCGTGGTATTCAATGAATAAGTATTATCATTCATATTAACACCAAAGGCTACGGTTAAAATACATAGTAGAGTTGTCTCTAAATATTAAGACATATAAATTTAAATTTATTATTTTTCCCACCTAATGAGGAAAAATTTCCTTAGCCTTTATGGATTTATCCATAAACCCTTCACTTTACTTCGCAATTTCTTTATATTATGAACAACTTTCATTTATTGTATTATATGAATTTCTTAACCTGCGTAACTTCCTTCTACACATATAAGCTCTTGAAACACACTTTTAACAACAAGTTCAAACTCTTTATTACTTATTGCTGAATTTCTACCACTTTCATATTCAGCATCAACCCACTTTTTAAGTTGTGCTATTCTTTCATCTTTTTTGCTTATTTTATCTTCATTTTTTAATTTAAAATAAGTGTTTATCCAAGCTGCGATTCCAGCAAGCCCAGAATATTCATTAACTGCTATTAAAATTGGTCTTTCTAAAATTTTACTAGTATCAAAAATGTTATAGATTTCCTCATCTTTTAACATTCCATCAGCATGGATTCCAGCTCTTGTTAAATTAAAGTCACTGCCGACAAAAGGTGTCCTCGCTGGTATTTCATATCCCATAACATTTGAAAAATAATGAGCAATCTCAGTTATTACTTTAAGATTCATATTTTTAGTATTTCCTTTGATTTGGGCATACTCCATAACCATTGCCTCAAGTGGGCAATTCCCTGTTCTCTCACCAATTCCAAACAAAGTTGTATTTACACTAGAACATCCATAAAGCCATGCTGATTCAGCTCCTGGCACTACATGATAAAAGTCATTATGTCCATGCCACTCTAAAGCATCAGCTGGTACATTTCCATACTTTCTTAGGCCTGCTATAATTCTTGGAATACTTCTTGGAAGAGTTGCCTGGGGATAAGAAACTCCGAGACCAAGTGTATCACAGGCTCTTATCTTTATCTGTATTTTAGCCTGCTTTGACATCTCCATTAGTTTATTAACTAATGGAATTACAAATCCAAAAAAATCAGCTCTCGTTATATCTTCTAGATGTACTCTTGGAACAATTCCATATTCTAAAGCTTTTGCAGCAACAGCTACATATTTATTGAAAATTTCTTTTCTAGTTGATTTAAACTTTTTAAAAATATGATAATCTGAACATGACATAAGAATTCCAGTCTCTTTTATGCCAAGTTTTTTTATTATCTCAAGTTCATCTAAATTTGCTCTTATCCATGTAGTTATCTCTGGAAATTTATACCCTAGTGAAAGACATTTTTCGATAGCTTTAATATCTCTGCTAGTGTATGTGAAAAATTCTGTTTGTTTTATAATTCCTGAATTGTTATCAAGCTTATTTAAATATTTAAATATATCTACTATTTGATGTTCTTTAAATGGAGTCATGGATTGTTGACCATCTCTAAAAGTAGTATCCGTTATATAAATATCATTAGGTAAGTCCATAACAACAGAATCTCCATCAAATTTAACCTTAGGCACTTCTGAATAAGGAAAAATTTCTCTATAAAGATTTGGTTCATTGACATCCTCTACTTCATAATTAAATTTACTGATTTTCTTATCAGCATCGAGATGAAACTCCATCATAATACCACTCCTTCATAAACACTGATTTGCAAGTTTTACAACCTATTAATGCAATTATTCTCATATAGGTTTATTTATTATACTTTATAATTTAATAATTATTCTACCACGTTTGCTACATTTTGTGAACAATATTGCAATAGATTAATAAAAATACATTATTTAATATAATTATACATGTATTTTATCATACAATTTTGCATACTGCAAACATAAAAATTCATTTTTATGAATTATACCTCTTTAGATTTTTCATTTTATAAACATTAATTTTTGTATTTTATCCATAAAAAAATAGAAACTAGGCTGTTAGGCTAAGCTTCTATTTTTATGATGTTTTTTTTATTAATGTAATGTTTGTAATTCTTTTTCAATTTTATTTTTTATAATATCCGCTAAATTAGCTTTCTCTTCTTTTGTCAAATCGTTAACATTAATAGGTTCTAATATAGACATATTAATTATAGAAGCTTTTAATTTTCCTTTTCCTTCTTCAAAAACTTTAAATGAATTGTCTATAACTAATGGTACTACAGGTACACTAGCCTTTAATGCCATCTTCATACTTCCCTTTTTAAACTCTCCAAGCTTATGGCTTTTGCTTCTAGTTCCCTCTGGAAATATAAGCATACTATATCCATTATTCAAATTTTCAATTCCTTTATTTATTGCTTTTAAAGATTCCCTTATATTCTCCCTATCAATAAATACACAATGCATTTCTTTCATCCAGGTTCGTATTACAGGTATTTTTAATATTTCCTTCTTAGCTAAAAAGCCTAAATGTTTATCTAATTCAGACATCAAAACTAAAAAATCTGCATTTCCTTGATGATTTGATACAAATAAACAATTTTCTTTTGGCAAATTTTCAAGGCCTTTTATGTTTACTTTTACACCAATTATTTTTAAGGTGTACCTTGCCCAACCATTTACCATTTTATATAAATAATAATCATACTTTTCTCTTAATTTCGTTCTTCTAATTATAAATAAATATAGTCTTAAAAACAACGTTAATATGATAACTATAATACAATAGATATATTTTAGAATATACATTTTTTATCCTCCTTAATTTATGTCACGCATACTAATTATACCCACATGTATATTCTTTTTCAAGTAGATTAAATTCTATCTTTTCCTTTAAATAAAAGGTAAATTCCTATAAGAATAAATATGGCTGGCACAATATAAAGTCTAACAGAATAAAATATATCATAACTTGCAAAAATTTTATTTAAAATGGCGATCACTCCAATTACAATGAGAACCCATGCAAAGCTAGTCCATCCCTTATTAGATATATTGATTTCACCAAGGCTATTATTAGAGAACCAACTTTTGTCTTCAATAATTTCTCCCCTGTCAAACTTATGAGCTACTCTATAGGTATCAAAAAATGTGTATAGCCAAAATGGAATTGAAAATATATATGCTATAAACCCTAAACCAACTAGATGAAGTATTTTAGGCACTATAAAAAACAATAACATTGTCTCTATTCCAAATCTAATCATTCCAAAATACATATATCCTGCTCCTGGTAATAGTGATGCTAAAAATGTAACAAATTCACTTCTTCTATCCATTAAAACCACTCTCCAATTTCGTTTTTAAAAAAATTTACTTTATATTGATATTCATATTTGTAAATTGACTCCTGAATTATTAATTTACCTTTTAAATTAATAAAATTGTATGCCACAGGGTTAATGCTCAAAAGCCCTATAATTATGCCGCTAAGGATGAAACTTGAAGCAGCCGGTCTACTGCTAAGAAGCCAATTTTTATTTCTTCTACTTTTCTTCTTATTTAGTTTTTCTAACAACCTATAATTATATTTATCTGAGACCTTAAATTCTATCTCAGCTGATTTAATAATCTTATCTGTGTAATCCCATTTTTCCTGCATACACAATTCCCTCCTTAGAAAATATATTTTTCAGCTTATTTTTACCTCTATATATTCTACCCTCCACCGTTCTTACAGAAACATTTAATATTCTACCTATTTCCTTCTGATCTAAGCCTACATAATAATAAAGTACAATAGGTATTTTTATATTGTTTGGAAGTTCATTTATACATTCTCTAATATATAATTTTTCATCTAATTCTTCAATTTTTCCTTTTTCCTTGCTAAATCCATTAAATAACATAAATTTTATACTCTTTTTTCTTTTAAAATCCTTGCATTTTGAAAGCGCTATCTTATACAAATAAGTTGCTATTGAACATTCACCTCTAAACTTATTTGCACTTCTATAAAAGGTGATAAAGACATCTTGTGATAAATCCTCAGCCTCATAACCATCATTTGTGTAAGAATAACATAGAACTATAATTCTCTTTTTATAGCAATTGACTAAATCTATAAAAGCTTCCTGATTTCCACACTTGATTCTGGACATTAAATCCTGGTCATCCAATTTTTTCACTCCTGACTATTAACCTTTATAGAACCTAATTTTATATCTACATCCATATTGTTTTTGCCTGTTCCTATACTCTTAGTTAACGTTCCATTATTTATTTTTTCATCATTAAATCTAATATTTCCTAGACTACAAGTAAGAGATGCTCCTATATTTTTTTCATTGGTGTCTACTTTCACAAGTGAATTATCAGCTTTTATCTTTATTGAATTAAAATTATTATTATTTATATCTGTACTTCCATTATTCATATCAATATCTACATTTTCTATATTTCCTGATAGATCGTTTTTTATATTTTTACCTTCTATTTTTACACTATTAACATCTTTTATATTCACATCAGAATTATCTGTTTCAATGTTTACAGCAGCAAGATTTTGTATGTTGAATTTTGAATTTTTAGAATTTATATCTAATGTATTGTTTGAAAGATTATCATAAGTAGTAATGTCGCAATTATCAACTACTAAATTTGTATATATTCCATCTGGAACGTACATTGTTCCACGTACATCCTTAACATAATTATCATCTATACTTACAGTATCTATACCTCCTTCGTTTTCATCATGTATTACGTATTTGTTATCTTTAAAATCATCACTTACCTTTACTTCTAACTGAAGTCTTATATTATTGTCAGTAGATTTTTTAATATTTAAGACTCCATTATTAGTTGTAAATTTAAATTTTTTATTATTTCCGGTAATAATCTTTTCTGAATCTATACTTCTCGTATTACCATCATAATTTATTTGTACCCTACCATTATTTAAATTTGAAATTCCATCTTCTATAAATTCATGAGTTCCATAATAAACATTAGTACATAAAAATATAAGTATGATAAATATTATGCCTATATTAAAATTATTCTTCATGGTTTCTGAATTTATTCTAGCGTTTAATAATATTTCTACACCTAATATAACAAATATCATTGGCCACCATTTAAATATTTCCTCAGCCACTTTAGGATTTATATTTTTTAACGCTAGCCATACTCCATAATAAATACACCCTAAGGATAATGAAATTGTTCCAACTTTTCTCATTGCAGATTCACCCCTTACATTAATTAACCTTATTTTCATATATATTGACGTTATTAAGAACGTAAATCCCACAGAAATATTAAAAAATATTTCTAAAAATAATAAAAAAACTTAGATTCAAATAGAATCTAAGTTAATATTATTATAATAATGGCTCCGCGAAAAGGATTCGAACCTTCAACCTATCGGTTAACAGCCGAGTGCTCCACCGTTGAGCTATCGCGGAACATTGACCCAGCGACGACCTACTCTTCCACAGGGCT
>NZ_FWXH01000047.1 GCF_900176305.1 Clostridium acidisoli DSM 12555 | reverse complement strand
TCATTCGGATCAAGGATGGGCTTACCAGATGAAAGCTTATTGTTATAAGCTAAAAGAAAATAAAATCTTCCAAAGTATGTCCCGGAAAGGAAACTGCCATGATAATTCAGTAATGGAAAACTTCTTTGGAATTATGAAACAAGAAATGTATTATGGTTTGGTTTACTATAGCTATGAGCAACTGAAAGAGACAATAGATAAATATATAAAGTATTATAACGAGAAAAGAATTAAAGAGAAACTAGGATGGATGAGTCCTGTAGAATACAGGCTCAGCCTCTTGGCTGCTTAAAATAATTGCGTAGCAGTTAAAAACTACTACGCAATAAAGTCTAACTTATTGGGGTCGCATCATAATGCTGACTTGCTACTTTTTAAGCGTGTATTAAGTGTATAATCTCTAAATTTCTTTGTAATAGGAGAAACATAAGAATTCTTAACCCATCCCATATAAATGGTTTTATAGCCAATGTCTTCTTTTATTCTTATAATAGAAAATACATTTGTATTAATAAGTGGAGTATTTGAAGCAATGGTAATTCCAGCACCAGCAGCTATTAAACCTCCAAGCATACTAAATTCATTAGGTTCTACAGAAATTTTAGGTGTATAATCTATAAATTTGGAATAAGAAAGTAGGTTAGCCTTGTTTTCTTCACCGAATACAATAAATGATTCATTTTTTAAGTCCCCTAGAGAAACTTCTTTTTCATTTGAAAGACGATGATTTTTGGGAACAATAAGAACGTATTCTTCTTTTCTTACAGCTATGGATTCAATTTCACTATGATTAGGAATATTTTCAATATTATCGTAAAAACCTAAGTCTATTTTACCATTTATTAAGCCTGTTAGTATTTCAGGAGTAGATTCATGATTAAATTGAAATTTAGTTTCTGGACAATAATTTAAAAAACCACTAATTAAAAAAGGCATAAAATATGTACCGATACAATAGGTAGATGCAATAGAAATGCTTCCCTTATTAGGATTAATCATATCTTGTAACTCTTGAATTCCATTATCAATTTCTCTAAGTGCAGTATCAGCATGTTTTAAAAATGCAGACCCAAAAGAAGTTAATTTAATAGTACGACCTTTTCTTTCAAATAGAGGCACATTTAATTCAGACTCTAAGTTCGAGATAGCTTTGCTTAGAGCAGGCTGACTTACTGAAGATAAGGCAGCAGCAGCAGTAAAATTTTCAGTTTGCGCTATACTTTTAAAATATTCAAGTTGTTGTAAATTCATAAGTAATCTCCTTATATCTATATGCATTTGACATAACTAAAAGTTATAAATATGTGAAAATAATTAATTGGACACAATTTATTATTTGGTGATATAATTATATTCACCCATAAACAAGATTACATATATTATAAATTTTATTTATGGATAAGTCAAAAATATTAAAGGTATGAGAAGGAGAGTATTATATGATGAAAGTAGATAATGAAAAGTGTATAGGATGTGGACAATGCGTTAAAGATTGTTTTCCAAAAGATATAGAGATAATCAATGGTAAAGCTAAAATTAACAATGTAGCCTGTTTTAAGTGTGGACATTGTATTGCAGTATGTCCAAAAGATGCAATATCAACAGATGAATACGATATGACAGAAGTAAAGAACTATAATAAAGACGAGTTTTCATTAGAAGCTGACAAATTATTAAACTTTATTAAATTTAGAAGAACAATAAGACAATTTAAAGATAAAGAAGTAGAAGAGGAAAAGCTTGCTAAAATCATAGAGGCAGGAAGATTCACTCAAACTGGAAGCAATATGCAAGATGTATCTTACACAGTAATAAGAAAAGGTATGGAAAAGTTAAAGGCTCTAACTTTTGAAAGCCTAAAGAATATAGGACAATATATGTTAGCCAATTTAACACCAGAGACGGCTGTATATAAAAGATATGCTGAAATGTGGATAGACATGGAAAAGGCATATAAAGAAAATCCTAAAAATGATAAATTGTTTTTTAATGCTCCAGCAGTAATAGTTGTTACAGCAAATTCAGAGGTAAATGGAGCTTTAGCTTCTTCAAATATGGAGCTTATGACCAATGCTTTGGGCCTTGGAACATTTTTTAGTGGATTCTTTGTAAGAGCAGCTCAAGGAAACAAAGAAATTATGGATTTCATTGGACTTAAGGATGGCAAGTCAATTGTGACGTGTATGATAATAGGATATCCTGCTGTAAAATATTTAAGAACAACACCAAGAAAAAAAGCAGATGTGAACTGGAAATAAAATGTTCTTTAAACAGAAGTAAGAAAATTTATTTTTAAATTAAAAAATCAATTTAGAATTAACTAAATTGATTTTTTAATTTAATTTTTATTTACTAATGCCCTTATTTTTGCAGGATTTGGCATTTAATTGTTTTGTTTCTTCTAAATTAGAACTATCGGAAATATTAGAAAGTCCAGAACTTGAAGAAACACTAGAAAATGCTGTGCTTGTAGCACTACTGTTTTGAGCAGATTGTTCATTTAGTGCTCTTGCTTCTTGTAAACTAGCATCCTCAGCACTGCTTGTAGAAGCACTGTTAGTTAGACTAGAGGCACCACTAATACCTTTTTTTGCTGCAGACTGTTTATTCAATTGTTTTGTTTCTTCTAAATTGTTAGACATAATCCATTCTCCCTTTTTTCTTTTATTTAAATTAGGTATATCAAGTACATTTAATATTCTGCCCATTTAACGATAAGATATGTTGATAATTTTATCCATATAAAGTACAAAATATAAAAAGAATAATGTCTAAGAATTAAGTAAGAATATATTATTCTTTGTAAGTGGTACTAGCTTTAAATAAGGAATATAACATTTCTGCACATCTATCAATATATAAATCAATGTCTTTTGAAGTGTTATCATATACAACCTTATGACACACATCGTCTACTAATAAGTTTGAATAATGCATAAAAATATCTGAGTCAAATTCACTTTTAAACGGAATATGAAGGATATCAAAAATTTCATATATTTTCTGTGTTCGGATAAGATCATTTTCATTGATAGCAGAGCTGATATCTTCATCTAAAAGTTCTAAAGCTTTCATATCATCATGGAAAGTGTTAGAAAAATTGTGGCATAATATCATTATTTTTAAAAATTCGCTAAAAATATCTTTAAAAACAATATAGTTGTTTATTGGCTCAGTATTGTTTTTTAACCAGAAATCTTTTGTTGGATAGTCAAAACTACTATTAATTTTATCCAAAACTTGAATATATATGTCTTTTTTGTCTTGAAAATAAGAATATACTGAACCTGTAGCCACATTAGCTTCTTTTGCTATATCAGCCGTGGTTGTATTATAATACCCTTTTTCGTTAAAAAGTTTAAAGGCAGCATCAACAATTCTATTAAATTTTTCCAAAGATCTTTTTTGGGTTGGTTTTCTTATTTTTCTGTCCATATTAATCACCTAACATAATACTAAAGCAAGATAAAATAAAAGTCAATAACATGAAATTCATTTCATGTTATTGACTTTTTGGAAATTTATTGCTAGTATATGAATATGAAGTTGATTTCATATTATATGTTATAAAAATTGGAGGTTATTATGAATAAAAAAGAAAAAATTTTAGCATTCATATCTTTAGCAATAGCTTGTTTCTTAACAGTATTAGATGGCACTATAGTGAATGTATCACTACCTACTATGGCAAATTATTTTAATACGAATATAACAGGAATATCATGGGTTAGTACAGCTTATTTGATTCCTTTTTCGGCATTGCTTATTAATTTTTCTAAAATAGCAGATATTTATGGCAGAAAAAAGTTGTTTTTAATAGGACTTATAGTTTTTGGTGGTTCTTCTATATGTTGTGGTCTTTCAACCTCATTACCTATGATTATTAGTTTTAGAATTATTCAAGGAATTGGTGCAGCAATTTTAACGCCACTAGCAATCCCTCTAGCTATAGAATTATTTGGAAAGTCAGCTATGAGCAAATTAGCTATAATTATTGGAATGATTATTTCAATATCTGCAGCATCGGGGCCAGTTATAGGAGGAATTTTAAATGAAGCTTTTGGATTTAAGGCAATATTTTATGTTAACATTCCATTTATCTTAATATCACTAATTTTAGGAGGGAAATATGTAAGGGAATGTTATGATAAAACCATAGAAAAGAAAGTAGATTTAATTGGATCTGTATTTTTAGCTTATGGACTTGGAGCATTAACCTTTTTCCTTGTAAAAGGTAGTGATTATGGATGGGGAAGTGCTAAAATAATAACATTAATAATAACATCAATAGCATCAATAATTGTGTTTATGATCTATGAAAAAACCGTAAAAAATCCAATGATAGAGTTTAACATATTTAAAACAAAAAGTTTTACGGCATCAATTATTTTAATTGCAGTAATATTCTTTGCATATATGCCAATTTCGTACTTAATGAATTTTTATCTTGAAAATCAACTAGGATATTCAGTGCTAAAAGCAGGTCTAATACTAGGAATAACCAGTGCCACATCATTTGTTATGGCACCAGTATTCTCCATAATCACTAAAAAGACTTCACCTAAGCTAACATCAATTTTTTCAATTGTGTTTGTAACTTTAGGGGATTTAACATTTGTATTTATGAACAATACGAACAGCATGAAAATAATTTATGTTGCAGTTATTATTGTTGGAATTGGTATTGGAGCGATAACACCACTTTACCAAACTGCTTTTGAGGAAATTTCTTTAGACAAAAATGGTATGGCGTCAGGTATATTAAATAGTTTGAGGCAGTTAGCAGCATGTATAGCTATTGCGTTAGTGGCAACTTTAAGCAGCCATTATACTACAGTAGCTATTAGTAATACAAAAGACCAAATTATTAACAAAGTTAACGCAAGCACGGTACTTAAACCTGAAATAAAGACTACTATTAATTCAAAAATAAGAACATCAAATAATAGTAGTCAGGCTGGATTTTCAAAAGAAACAGTAAAAAATTTGTTTGAAAAACAGGAGAAAATTGTATTAAGTAATACTCCTTACAAGGCAAGACCGTTAGTTATTAAAGAATTTTCAGCCCAACAAAGCGAAGTTTACAACATTGTTAATGAGGGAAAAATTATAAAAGATAATGAAAGTAATAAAGTATATAATAAATGCTTTTTAATAATTGGGATAATAGCAATTTTTGGACTCATAGCAGTACCGTTTAATTCAAAAAAAGAACAAGATATTAGTAAAGCCGATTCAGAGGTTATTGTATGACTTATATAAAGTTAATAAGAAAACAAGGATTAAAAGGATAAGACTCCAAAGGGCTGCTCTAAATAAAAGTATGGAAAAGGATGCAATGAGTATTATTATTGCAAATCTTAACTTTATGTTTTTGAGCAGTCTAAAACCTGTAATTAAACCAATCAATGCATTTGACAGAAAAAATACATTAGCACAGGTAACAAGCTTGTCAATAGTTAGAAAATGTATAAAAACTAAACCGTAAATAAAGGAATGTATTAATAAATAGGTTATTAAGATGATAATTGGGCTTCCATTTTTACCTAAATATCCAAAGAAAGCTGGCAAAGCTCCTTTTTTTGCACGAGAGGCATTCATTCGTGAAGCTCCACCAACAACCATAAGATATGTGCATACACAAAGTCCAAGGGCAATAATACTTATTATTGGGGAAGCAAAGTATCCAAACAGAGGAGTCATGATTGATATTACGGAGTAGTCATTATTAGATACACGTGTAAGGGATATTGCAACAAGTATATAAAGAATGACAATGACAATTAAGCTTATATTCATTGCCTTTTTCAAAGTTTTTTGGGGATTTTTAATATCTTCAATGTAATTTCCAACAATTTCCCAACCGATTATTGCCCAGAACAAAAGTAAAAGTGTATAAGCAAATTTTGAGTAAGAAAAATGACTATTAGAAACATGTGCATTTGAAGAAAAAAGCAAGCTATAAATACTACCACAAAATAATAGTATAGCAGTAGAACTAGTAAGAATAAGTGACAATTTTGAAAATGTCTTAATCCCAACGGCTAAGATAGAGGCACAAATAAACTCCAGACCCAAAGAAATTAGTCCAATATTTACATTTGAAAAAATACCGAAATTTTTTAAAAAACTAGAGGCAGTAAGTAATACTGCAGTTGGCCCAAAACAAACTGCAACAGATAGAAAATTTGAGGTTAGTTCGGACCAAAATTCACCAAGGGTATTTCTAACAGCAATTGAAACTCCTTCATTTCCAGGACTCTCAAGGCTTAAAAATATAAATACATATGCAAAAACAACTCCAAGTATCATTATTAATATCCATGCAAGTATTGACCAAGAACCTATCATTTGAAATGCAAGTGGTGGTAATAAAACAATTCCAGAGCCTAATATAGGGCCAATTATAAGCCCACAAAGGGTTATTATACCAATATTTTTATTGCTTTCCATAAAATCATCATCTCTCTTCTAATTATTGTTTGAATAATGCTTTGTTATGTAATAGTTAGAGATTGCGAAGCAAACTGTTAAAGATTTTTCCTGTACTGTGTGAGTAAAAATGTGAAAGAATTTGCCTAGCTGAAGGCTTTCTTTAATCTTTTTATCTAGCTTTAGTTACGATAAAATTCTTTAGTTCTTGCTTCGCAATTTCTTTATATTAACAACTAACTTTATTCAATGAACAGTTTACATAAATTTCTTGAATTCAGCATGATTTTATACTAACATAAGATTATAGATTAATAAAATTGAATTAATTGAATAAATAATTCAATTTTATTGAATTAATGAAAGGGAGCAATATGGAACTTAGAAATATAGCCACATTTTGTAAAATTGCACATTTAAAAAGTTTTTGCAGGGCGGCAGAAGAACTTGGTTATGCGCAATCAACAATTACAACCCAAATTCAGATGTTAGAGCAAGAGCTTCAGATAAAACTGTTTGAAAGAGTAGGCAGAAGAATGGAACTCACAGAAAAGGGAATGATTTTTTTAAAATATGCAGAAAATATGATAAATCTATCAAATGAAGCTAAGGAAGTGGTGAATGACAATGATGTGCCTAAGGGTGTTTTAAGAATTGGAATTGTTGAATCACTTTGCACAATTAGATTGCCAGAAGTTCTAAAGATTTATCATGCTAGTTATCCTGAGGTGGAGATAATAATTAAATTAGGTGTATGTTCTGACTTAAGAAATATGTTAAAAAATAATATGGTGGATTTAATGTTTATTTTAGACAAGCCAATAGATGAAAAGGACTTTATTTTATGTATGGCTTTTGAGGAACCGATGGTTTTCTTAGCTTCTCCAGAAAACAAGTTAACAGGTAAAAATAAAATTTATATTAAAGATATTAAAAATGAGCCTTTGATTCTAACTGAAAAAGGATGCAGTTATAGGAATGTTTTTGAGGAGATGTTTAAAAAAGAAGGACTTAAACCTCATGTATCTTTAGAGGTTGGGAGTATTGAAGCAATTAAAACTTTTACCATGGGCAATCTCGGAATAACACTACTTCCAGCTATGACTGTAACTGATGAATTGAAAAGTAAAAAATTAATAGCACTTAATTTAGGTAAAGATAAGTTTAATATGGTTACGCAAGTGTTTTATCATAAAAATAAGTGGCTAAATACAGCAATGAAGGCTTTTATAGCATGCTTAAAAAAGAATTTTTGAAATTATAATAATAGGGAGTAGATAAGAATGGAAGAAAATCAAATCATAAATTTATTAAAATCACATAGGTCCATAAGAAAATATAAGGATAAAGAGGTTGAGGATGAAAAGGTAAAAGCTATTATAGAATGTGCTCAAAGTGCATCAACATCTAATTTTATTCAAGCATATACAATCATAAGGGTTAATGACAAGAAAAAAAGAAATAAAATAGCACACCTATCAGGAGACCAACCATACATTAATGAATGTCCACTATTCTTGGTTTTTTGTGCTGATCTAAATAGAAATAAAACAGCATGTGACATTAACAATAAAAACTTTGAAGGTAGTTATACAGAAACTTTTATCACAGCCATTGTTGATGCTACTCTTGCAGCTCAAAATGCACTTATTGCAGCAGAAGCATTAGGTCTTGGAGGAGTTTATATAGGCGGAATAAGAAATAACCCTAGAGAAATATGTAGTTTGCTAAATATACCATTAAATGTTTATCCTGTATTTGGAATGTGTATTGGTTATCCAGATGATAATCCAAGTAAAAAGGAAAGATTACCGATGGAGGTAGTGTTTAAAGTAGAAGAATATAACACAAAAGATGATGCTAACAGGATTAAGGGGTATGATGATAGAATAAAGCAGTATTATAAAGATAGAACAAATGGAAAAAGAGAAGATACATGGACACAGCAAATTTCAAATTCATTTATGAAACCTCAAAGACCATATATGAAAGAGTTTCTTAAAGAGCAAGGATTTGATACTAAGTAATCATTGGAGGTTCATAATATTAAGAAATTGCGAATCAAGGACTAAAGAATTTTACTCTACTACGTGAGTAAAAAGGTGAAAGATTGCCAGAGTGGCAAGATGGAAGAATTAACGGTAATGCCGTTAATGGTGAGAGAATTTGCTTTCAGCAAAAGGGTTAGGATGATTTTTCTTAGCTATGCTGCGAAAAATCTTTGAACTTAA
>NZ_FWXH01000004.1 GCF_900176305.1 Clostridium acidisoli DSM 12555 | reverse complement strand
TCAAGCGTATATTCTATTCTGTCCTCTGGATAGTCTGGGTCTATTGGCATATATGCTCCTCCTGCCTTCAAAATACCCATTATTCCTACTATCATATTGACAGATCTCTCTACAAGCATTCCTACGATGACATCTTTACCTACTCCCTTTTCTCTTAAGGCTCTTGCTAAAGAGTTTGCCCTTTCATTTAGCTCTTTATAGCTCATCTTTTTATCTTCATATACAACTGCAATATCATCCGGTGTCTTTTCTGCATGTTTCTCAAATAATTCATTTATCGTTTTATTCCTTGGGTAATCTGCCTTTGTATCATTAAATTCTACTAATAATCTGTGCTTTTCTTCTTCATTTATTATTTCTATATCATTAATATTTTTGTCACTATCTTTTATAATACTTTCAACTAAATGTTTTATAT
Organism: Clostridium acidisoli DSM 12555; assembly: GCF_900176305.1. Taxonomy (GTDB): domain Bacteria; phylum Bacillota; class Clostridia; order Clostridiales; family Clostridiaceae; genus Clostridium_I; species Clostridium_I acidisoli. The sequence goes on along the minus strand of NZ_FWXH01000004.1, from coordinate 192,591 downwards.
TAGTAACAACATTTTCTATTGGTATGAACTTTTCAAATGCATCAATGGCATAATCAAAATTAATTTCAACATCCTTATCCTCGTCAAATTCTCGAATAAACACAGCTAAAGCATTTCTTTCATGCCTATGACTTAATGTTCTTATATCTGTTTTTGTTCCATTAAAAGCTGCTGCATAATTATGATTTTCATAAGATAAGGTTATATCAAACAATTTCTGATCTCTATCTTTAGAAATACTTGTGTAAATTTCTCCAAAGGAGAGCTTTTGGTGTCTATAGCATGCCTTTAGCTCCATCTTTATTTCATTCATTAATTCCAAAAAACTCTTTTCCTTTGATACTTCTATCTTTAAAGGTATAACATTGGCAAAATGACCTACTATTTGCTTATGACTAGCTTTTGTTCTATTTAATATAGGAACTCCAATTACTACCTCTTTTGAATTAGAAACTCTTGAAAAATATGTACCTAATACACCAAGGAAAAAATGAAATACAGAACATTTTTCCTTGGTGCAGTATTCCATTATTTGATTATATGTATTTCTCTTTATTGTTACACTTTCTCTATTACTAAATACCAGTTTATTACTTTTAATATTTCTAACAAATATATTTTGAGGAATACATTTAAATTTATCTTTCCAAAATTCTCTATCCTTCAAATACTTATCAGATTCTCTATACGATTTATTATCCCTTATAAATTCCAAGTAAGAATGTTTTTCTATGTAATTTTGAGAATTATCTATTTCATTGTAATTACTAACTAATTCTCTAACTATAATTGAATGTCCCCATCCATCTGATATTATGTGATGTACCCTAAAAAAATTAAAATATCTATTTTCATCTACTTTAATAAGCATAATTTCAAATAGATTATCATTGCTATTGAAATCAAATGGTTTTAGAAATTCTTCTTGCATCCATTCTAATGAAAACTTTTCAGAATACTCTTTTGATGAAAAATCATAAAAAGGAACCTTATATTCTATTTTTTTCAATACTTTCTGAAATGCCTTACCATCATGTTCCTGTATTCTAATTCTTAAACTATCATTATCTCCAATGAGTTTTTGTACAGCCTTTTGGAAACTTAAATAATTAATGTTCCCTTTAATATCAACATAACCGCCAATATTGTATATTGGCTTATTTTTATATAAACATTGTTCGGTCCATACATCATTTTGATATGATGTTAAAGGATACTTTTCCACTTCTTGATTATCTAATTGCTCTTTTAGCATTTTTTGCATACCCCCATTGTCTAATTTACACAATAATAATTTGATTATGACAAAATAGCTACTAAACGTTTTCATTTACTCCTAATTTTAACCTATTATGCTATTTTTTAATTAATCATTACATGTTTACTATTATAGTATATAATGTCTATATAGTAAAGTTATTTGATTTTATTGAAGTTATTTGAAATAAACTAGTATAAATATTTTTACTTATACTTATTAAAAATTAATCATATTAAAAATAATCACAAAATCATAACTACCCGTAAACGGGTCAATATACTCTTTCAAACTCATCTGTCCATATGCCAAATCTTCTTGTATCTGATTTTTTATATATTCTTCCCCAGTAATTGCAAAAGATTTCAGCATCCAACCAATACACTTTAACAATCTAAAATAACCACTACATATATCTTTGTTTTCTGCTCTATTTTCGGCATGGGATACGTAGTCATCCAATATTTTTTCGCTGTAATAACTGTCTCCTTTCAGTGTTGTATAGTTGCTAATTGTATGACATGCATTTTGATAAAGAATAATATCTAAAAATTCTTAAGTTTATGATGTTGGGCATAACCAGTGGTTATCAAAGCAAATAAAAATTACTACAGGTAATTTTACCTATAGTAATTTCTAATTATAATCAGCCTTGTCTATTCTAATTTACACAAACCTATGGACGTTCTCAACGTTTTCTAGTTTTTTATCCTCAATTGTAAATATATCTTTCATATCTTCTTTGTCCCGATTTTCTATATATTCCTTTATCACTTCCTCTGTTACTGCTCCTACTGTTGCACAAAATAGCCTGTTGACCACAGCTGATTTTTTTAAAATTTATTTAAATTTTTCTCATTTTTATTCCTATTTTGCTATGCCTTCTATTCAACTAATGTAATATTTATAATTTTTGTTATATTTTCAACATTATCGTTTATAAAAAAGTGATTTCCCTCAAAATTGTAAACTTTAAATCCTTTATCTACATGATTTTTCCATGCTAATAATTCTTCTAAAGTTATATTATCTTTTTTTCCATTTAAAATAGAAATATCACATTGAATTTTATCCTTCTTTTCTTTGTAAAGATACGTCTCTAACATTTTAAAATCATTTCTAAGAATTGGTGTAAACAACTGAATTAATTCTTCATTGTCTGCTACCTCTTGTGGTGTACCACCTAACTCAATTACTTCTTTAATAAATTCCCTATCCGGTAATAAATGTATTTTTCTTTTTCTGGGTATACTAGGAGACTTATACCCTGAAAAAAATATATGTTTAGGCAATTTAACATTTCCATTGTATATTTTATAATATAACTCATATGCTAAAAGACTACCCATGCTATGTCCGTAAATAGCATAATCATCTTCTAATATCTTATCTTTTATATTTTCAAATATGTCCTCAACAGCCTCTTCTAAATTTTCATAAAAATTTTCATTAAACCGTTTTCCTCTTCCTTTAAGTTCTATGGGCTCTATATGTATTGAAGAATTTAAATACTTTTTCCATTTATAATATATAACTTCTGATCCTCCTGCATATGGCAAACAAAATAATATCATTAGACTATCTCTCCTATCTATTAAAGATTAAATCCAATATATTTACTAATTAAACAGTTCTAATCCAATTTTCTTATGTTATTAAAAATCTCTCTACTTAATGAACACGCAGCTACTTTATAACATAACTCTATAGCAAATAACTTTAAAGATATTGACACTCCTTGTCCAAAGCATTTAATATAGCTTTCTTTTAATTTCCATACTTCATAGAACCTATCTAATTTAAATTTTAAGTCTTGATTAACAATATACTCAAACCCATTTATTGAAAAAAATTAGATATCTCTTCATATTCAATATGTTTTACTTCTTCAACATCAATTCCTATAGGGCTATCAACACCACCACATAATACATAATCACCGGAATGAGATATGTTAAAACAAAATTTAGATACACTTCCATTTATATCATCCAATATTCATTCTGTTCTATACGGATTTTACCAATAAATTTATTATACTGTATGAAATTACATTTTTCAACTTCTTTTAATATAAGTAGTTAAATTATAAATATATTTATAATTTACAAATAATCACAAAATAAAAAATACGTAAACTACTCTTATGAAATTAGGACATATAGGAATTGTAAATACAATCAAAATCTAAAAATAGATATGGTTTTTCTTCCATTCAAATATCCCACTTGATATAAAATTAAGCCTATTTTACAGATTATTAATCATAATAAACGCTGTAAAATAGGCTTTTTCATTTCAAATTATATTTATGTTTTATTCCCACTCAATAGTAGATGGTGGCTTAGAAGTTATATCATAAACAATTCTGTTTACTCCTTTAACTTCGTTAACTATTCTTCTTGAAACTGTGTCTAAAACTTCATATGGTATTCTAGCCCAATCAGAAGTCATAGCATCTGAGCTTGTTACGGCTCTTAATGCAACTAAATGAGAATATGTTCTCTCGTCTCCCATAACACCAACAGATCTGATACCTGGAAGGCAAGCAAAATATTGCCATATACTTTCATCAAGTTTTGCATTTGCAATTTCTTCTCTAAAAATAGCATCTGCTTCTCTAACTATTTCAAGTTTTTCTTCTGTAACTTCTCCTAAAACTCTTATTCCAAGACCTGGTCCTGGGAAAGGCTGTCTCCACACAAGTTTATGTGGGATTCCAAGTTCTTCTCCTACAGCTCTAACTTCATCCTTAAACAATTCTCTTAATGGCTCAATAAGTTTAAAGTCCATGTCCTCTGGAAGTCCACCAACATTGTGATGACTTTTTATAGTAGCAGAAGTATCCGTTCCACTTTCTACAACGTCTGGATAAATTGTACCTTGAACAAGATAAGCTATTTCTCCAAGTTTTTTAGCTTCTTCTTCAAATAATCTTATGAAACCTTCCCCTATTATCTTTCTCTTCTTTTCAGGATCACTTACACCTTTAAGTTTTTCTAAAAATCTATCCTTAGCATTTACTCTTATAAGGTTCATATCAAATTGCTCTCTAAATACCTTTTCAACTTGATCTCCCTCATCTTTTCTAAGAAGACCGTGATCAACGAATACGCAAGTAAGCTGTTTTCCTATGGCTCTGTGGACAAGTACTGCTGCAACAGAAGAATCAACGCCACCAGAAAGTGCACATATAACCTTCTTATCTCCTACTTGCTCCTTTATAGCCTTAATCTTTTCTTCTGCAAAAGAAGACATTGACCAATCGCCTTTTAACTTACATATTTTGAAAAGAAAGTTTGAAAGCATTTCCCTTCCAAAAACAGTATGCTCTACTTCTGGATGAAATTGAACTCCATATATGTTTTTTTCTTCATTTACCATTCCTGCAACTGGACACTCTTTAGAATGTGCAATTATCTTAAAACCTTGTGGTACTTCTGAAACATAATCTGTATGACTCATCCAGCATGTTTTTTTGCCTTCAATACCTTCAAACAATTTATAATCTCCAGTAATCTCAACTTCTGTTTTTCCGTACTCTCTTATTTCTGCACTTTGAACTTTTCCGCCAAGTGTATGTGTTATTAGTTGATGACCATAACATATTCCAAGCACAGGAATGCCTAGTTCAAATACTTCACTATCAATTCTTGCAGCACCTTCTCCATATACACTGTTTGGGCCACCAGTAAGTATAATAGCTTTAGGATTTTTTTCCTTAATCTTATCAAGGGTATAAGTATATGGTATTATCTCACAATAAACATTGTTTTCTCTAACTCTTCTTGCTATAAGTTGATTATACTGACCTCCAAAATCTATAACTAAAACCAGTTCTCTTTCCATAATTTCCTCCTAAGGTATGTTTTAGGCATATTCAAAAATATTATTTTTTCATTTACCTTATTGATTAACACTATAATTTGGTGCTTCTTTTGTTATAGATATGTCATGAGGGTGACTTTCTCTTAAACCTGCTGAAGTTTGAACCACAAATTTAGCACTTTCATATAAATCTTCTAAAGTTTTTGCACCTAAATAACCCATTCCTGATCTAATTCCACCAACAAGTTGATAAATTGTATCTAAAACAGATCCTTTAAAAGGTACTCTTCCTTCAACGCCTTCTGGAACTAATTTTTTATTACCTTCTTGGAAATATCTATCCTTACTACCATTTGCCATTGCTGCAAGTGATCCCATTCCTCTATAAACTTTGTAACTTCTTCCTTGATACATTTCAATCTCACCTGGTGCTTCTTCGCATCCAGCAAACATTGAACCCATCATTGTAACCTTTGCTCCTGCAGCTAGTGCTTTAACTATATCTCCTGAATATTTTAAGCCTCCATCAGCAATAACTGGAATACCATATTCTCTAGCAACTTCCACGCAATCCATAACTGCTGTAAGTTGTGGCGCTCCAACACCAGAAACTACTCTAGTTGTACATATTGAGCCTGGTCCTATACCAACTTTTACTGCATCTACTCCTGCTTCAATTAAATCTCTTGCTGCATCTGCTACTGCAATATTACCTGCAATTACTTGAAGTTCTGGATATTTTGCCTTCACAGCTTTAACTGCTTCAATTACTCCCTTAGAATGTCCATGAGCTGTATCTATTATTATTACATCTACATGTGCATTTACAAGAGCGTCAACTCTTTCCATCATGTCTTTAGTTACACCAACGCCAGCTCCACAAAGAAGTCTTCCTTGGGAATCCTTAGCTGCATTTGGGAATGCCTTTACTTTTTCAATGTCCTTTATAGTAATAAGTCCCTTTAAGTTATTATCACTATCAACTAGCGGAAGTTTTTCAATTTTATGTTCTTTTAATATTTTTTTTGCTTCATCTAAAGTTGTACCTTCTTTAGCAGTTATTAAATTCTCTTTAGTCATAACTTCAGATATTAATCTTTTAAAATTTGTTTCAAATACAATATCTCTATTAGTAATTATTCCAACTAATTTATCTTCAACTGTTACTGGCACTCCAGATATTCTGTATCTAGCCATTAGCTTTAGTGCTTCTTCAATTGTATTTTCTGGTGCTAATGAAAAAGGATTTGTTATTACTCCATTCTCTTGTCTTTTTACCCTATCAACTTCAGATGCTTGCTCAGCAATACTCATGTTTTTATGAATTATTCCTATTCCGCCTTCTCTTGCCATAGCAATAGCCATTTTAGATTCAGTTACTGTATCCATACTTGCACTCATAATTGGAAGGTTTAATTTTATCTTCTTAGTTAAGTTAGTTCTAAGATCTGCATCCTTAGGGAGAATTTCGGATTTGTTAGGTAATAATAATACATCATCAAAAGTATAAGCTTGTTTTAAAATAATAGCCATTTTTTTAATAACTTCCTTTCTCTTTTATAATTTTAAGTAAACAAAAAAGCGTACTAATTCCACGGAGTGAAAATTAGCACACCTTAATAATGACACAAAAAGATATACATAAAAATCACTCATAGTCGGAAATTTACGGCTTCCGGTAGAAACTCCTTGCCAATCCAAGGGATATACGAGTTGTTTATTAGATTCTTACCTTAATATTAAGACTAATTTTATTTAAAATAAGCACTTTTGTCAATTGCAAATTTTGCCATATATACATATTACATCATTTAGCTAGGTTTTTATTTTATCATTTTATCTATTAAACGCAATATTTTTTATATAAATATTAAACTCATACCGATTATTATGCCAAAATAATATTTTTTACATATATATTTAAAAATTAATCAAAACTTAAAATACATTTAACATACAAAATTATATAGTAACTATAATTAAATTAGGATACTAAGATATGGGGTGTTCAAATGAAAAATATTAATGAACTAAACAAAATATTAAAAGATAAATCAATCACTACGCTTTATCAGCCTATTGTAAACTTAAAAAATGGTGAAGTCATCGGATATGAAGCATTAAGTCGTGGTCCATTAAATTCTCCTCTTTTCTTTCCCGACAAACTATTTGAAACAGCTAAGGATTTTGATCTTATTTGGGACTTAGAGCAATTATGTAGAATGAAAGCCTTAGAAAATTCTTATGGTTTAGATAAAAACAAATATCTTTTCTTAAATGTAGATCCTCTAATAATAAAGGATTCAAAATTTAAGCAAGGTTTTACAAAAGAATTTCTAGCAAAACATAACATAACTCCTGAATCTGTTATATTTGAAATTACAGAGAAAACTTCTATAAGTGACTATAAAAACTTTAAAAATGTTATAAACAATTACGTTGAACAAGGTTATAAAATTGCCATTGATGACATTGGCTCTGGATATTCTGGTTTAACAACTTTAAGTGAAATAAGACCTCACTTCATTAAAATTGATATAGAACTTATAAGAAACATAGATAAAGATACATTTAAACAAGCTCTAATTAAAACTTTTGTGACATTATCTGAAAATACAAATATGAAATTGATTGCAGAGGGGATTGAAACAGAGGCTGAACTTAGAACTTTAATTAGTTTAAACGTATATGCTGGTCAAGGCTTTTTTTTACAGAAACCTTCTCCAATATTTAACGAAATACCTTTAAATATAAAGGACATGATAATAGACATTAAAGAAAACTTTGATTATTCCTTTGGAATTAACAAACATTATATTGGACAAATTATCTCAGGGGAAAGTTCCTTTACTGAGGCAGTTTCCTGCAAACTTATGAAGGATTATTTTTCACTAACAAAAGCTACAGGTGCTTGCATTGTAGATGCTAATGCCTCACCTGTAGGTCTTATTATGGAACATACCTTAAATTCAAACCTTGCAACACAATATGGAAATGCTGTTTTTGGCAAAAGACCGGTTTCTATAATAATGGATAGGAATCCTTTAATTGTAGATTTTAATACCTCTATTAGCACAGTTTCAAAAATTGCTATGGAACGTGATGATAGTAGACTTTATGATTATGTTATTGTTACAAAATCAAATAAGTATTCTGGGATAGTTACTATTAAAAGATTACTAGAGTATACAACCACCTTGGAAAGAAACTATGCAAAGGAATTAAATCCTTTAACTGGTCTTCCTGGAAATACAATAATTTTTAATGTATTAAATGAAGTAATTCAAAGTAAAAAAAATTTTTGTATTCTTTATTTTGACTTAAATAACTTCAAAATTTATAACGATACCTATGGCTTTGAAAATGGAGACAAAGTCATAAAATTTACCGCAGATATAATACAAACGTCTATTAAACATTGTTTCCCTTTTAATAGCTTTGTTGGTCATATTGGTGGTGATGATTTTGTATCAATCTTTGAAGGCCCATTTGAGAGCTGCGTTGCGCTATGTAAAGATTTTATTAATAGCTTTGACAAAGCTATTATAGAATTTTTTAATGAAAAAGATAGAGCAAATGGCTATATTATTGCACATGATAGAAAAGGCAATGAGGACGTGTTCTCATTAACATCAATATCAATTGCAGGCATGTATGGTAACTTTAAAAATTTTTCAGCCGCTGATGATATTTCAAAATACATAGCCCATATAAAAAAGCAAGTAAAAGCTGAAAAGAAAAGTTCATATTTTATTGAAGATATAAATATGATTTACGAATTCTCTGAAAATATTTGAAGAGGACATATACTATAGTTAAAAATAATACAACAGATAAAATTCTAAATGGAATATATCGTATATGGAATAGACTATTTATATATACAAATAAAGACACTACTGGTACAATTAAAACTCCAATTTTTCTTTTGGGAAAATAAAATGCATATATCACAGAAAATACATCTGCTAAAAAAAAGTATCTATCATGCATTCTAGGTAAAAAATATGGAACTACAAGCACAAATATAAATGCCAATTCAATTATATTTTCGTAACTTATATCTTTTAAATAATGTATTTGAATTAAACATAAACTTAAAACTAAAAACATGGTAAATGCAATTCCCATATATGTGGCAAGCTCTTGATTTACATTTTGTGGATACAGCATAAACAATGTAGGAGCATTTTTGGTCAAGGATGTATACTCCGAAGATTGATTTAAGTATACTGTTAAAAGTTTGCTTAACGATCCACCCATATATACTGCTGGTAAAACAGAAAAAATGTATACTACAACAAATACCGCTAAATGTCTTATTTTAAATTTCTTTTTTAATAGGAGGATTAGGTATAGTGGTGCTATAAATATAGCTTGAAGTTTAAATGTAAAGGAAACAGCATAAAATATAGTTGATAAGGTTATTTTATTGTTTGCTAACATATAAATGGACAATAAAATAAAAGTAGTAAATATTATATCACATTGTGCCCAATATGAACTATTTAAAACAACCGTAGGCAAAAACAATATTATTGTGTATGCACTTAGGTAAATATTTGCACTATTATACTTTTTTTTGACAATAAGGGCCACTGTTATTGCTGCTATATAATCAAATATTATAGAGACTGCTTTCAAGTATATAATTGAAGATAGTTTTAAATAAGTACCAACTGCCATTATGTATAGATATGGTGGAGTGTAATCCGCAAAGCTATATTTTAATGCATGAAAACCACCATGTGTTTTAATAAAATTATACCAAGGGTTTAAAAACTCTATAAGGTCATCACTTTTGTATTCTAATAATTTATATCTTAATATTATTCCTAGAAATGATATTAAGATAATATAAAAAGCGTTAATTTTATTATTTCGTATAAATTTTATCAAAGCCCCACCTCATAATAAACTATATTTTACATTATTTATAATACATTAATTATATCAATATAAAAAGTGCCCTGCAAGAAATCTTTGCAAGACACTTTTTTATATTTACGGATTAATACATTCCATCCATTCCCATGCCCATTCCTGGAGCACCTGGTGCTGGAGCAGCTTTTTCTGGTATATCTGCCACAACTCCTTCTGTAGTTAAGAATGTTGAAGCAACTGATGCTGCATTTTGAAGTGCTGATCTAGTAACCTTAGTAGGGTCTACTATACCTGCTTTTATCATATCTACATATTCTTCACGTAATGCATCAAAACCAATTCCTTTTTCACTAGCTATTACTTTTTCTATTATAACTGAACCTTCAAGTCCAGCATTAGCAGCTATCTGTCTAACTGGTTCTTCAAGAGCTTTTATTATTATATTGATACCAACTTGAATATCTGGTTCTTCATCAGAAAGTTTTTTGATTTCTGGCAATATATTAATATAAGCAGTACCACCACCAGGAACTATACCTTCTTCAACTGCAGCTTTTGTTGCAGCAAGAGCATCTTCTATTCTTAATTTTCTCTCTTTAAGTTCTGTTTCAGTAGCAGCTCCTACTTTAACTACAGCAACTCCACCAGCAAGTTTTGCAAGTCTTTCTTGAAGTTTTTCTTTATCAAAATCTGAAGTTGTATCTTCGATTTGAGTTTTTATTTGTGATACTCTGTCTTGTATTGCAGTTTTATCACCTTTTCCATTTACTATTGTAGTGTTTTCTTTAGTTATTTTAACACTTTCAGCTCTTCCAAGCATCTCTAAAGTTACATCTTTAAGTTCTCTTCCTAGTTCTTCAGAAATAACCTCTCCACCTGTTAAAGTAGCTATATCTGTAAGCATATCTTTTCTTCTATCACCAAAACCTGGTGCTTTAACTGCAACACATGTGAAAGTACCTCTTAACTTATTAACTACTAAAGTTGCAAGAGCTTCTCCTTCTATGTCTTCAGCTATTATCAAAAGTTTCTTTCCTTGTTGAACAATTTGTTCTAATATTGGAAGTATTTCTTGAATACTTGATATCTTTTTATCTGTTATTAATATATATGGGTCTTCTAAAGCTGCTTCCATCTTTTCAGTATCAGTAGCCATGTATGGGCTTAAGTATCCTCTATCAAATTGCATACCTTCTACTATGTCAAGTTCTGTTCCCATTGACTTTGATTCCTCTACTGTAATAACGCCTTCATTGCCAACTTTTTCCATTGCATCTGCAATGAGTTTTCCTATTTCTGGATCAGCTGCTGATATTGCTGCAACTCTAGCGATATCTTCCTTACCATTTATAGGTTTTGATAACTCTTCTAATTCTTTTACAGTAGCTAAAACTGCTTTTCTTATTCCAGTTCTTAAGAGTATTGGGTTTGCACCAGCTGTTACATTTTTTAAACCTTCTCTTATTATTGCTTGAGCAAGTAATGTTGCTGTAGTAGTACCATCTCCAGCTACATCATTTGTTTTTGTAGCAACTTCCTTTACAAGTTGTGCTCCCATGTTTTCATATGGATCTTCTAATTCAATTTCTCTAGCTATACTAACACCATCATTTGTTATTAATGGTGATCCAAATTTCTTATCAAGTACTACATTTCTTCCCTTTGGTCCTAAGGTTACTTTAACTGTATCGGCAAGTTTATCTACGCCTTTTTGCATAGCTCTTCTGCCTTCTTCACCTAACAATATACTTTTAGCCATCTCAAAATCCCTCCAATAATATTTTAAAAATTTATTATTTTTTTAATTATTCTTCTACTATTCCTAATACATCGTCTTGTTTTAATATCAAATACTCTTCGCCATCTAGTTTAACTTCAGTTCCACTATATTTTGAAAAGAATATTCTGTCACCAGCTTTTAGTTCCATTTTAATTTCTTTTCCATCAACATAGCCGCCAGGTCCAACTGCTACTACTTCTGCCATTTGTGGTTTTTCTTTCGCAGCTCCTGGTAAAACAATTCCGCTTTTTGTTGTTTCTTCAGCTTCTAATCTTTTAATAACAACTCTGTCTCCAAGTGGTCTAATTTTCATCTCTAAACCCTCCTAAAATATTTGAAAAATTTAAATAACATCCTGTTAGCACTCATCATTATTGAGTGCTAATACAATTATTATAATAATTAATACCATTTATATAATCAAACTTAATGTTTTGCTTAATTTAGCTAATTATAGCAGTATATCCTTTTAAAATCAAATTAAATCACTATATTAGCCATTTACTATATATTGCTTTAAATTTCCTGCATATTTATGTATAATAAAAATAAATGGTCAATTTTAATTAAATTTTGTAAATTTGTCAACAATTATATATAGGTACTTTGGAGGTGATTCTATTGAAAAGTAATCATTTTTTATTACAATTTATAGTTGCTATTGCACTAGTTTTATGTACTGTTATTGTTTCCACAAAAATAACCTATAATTTTAAACAACTATACTATTATGATGTGGATAAACTTAATATTGTGAATTCATCCGGCTTAGATCTTGCTTCAATAAAATCCAACTATAATTATATTATTGATTATTTAAATAAAAATAATACAGATAAATTTGCTCTTCCAACATTAAGTTATTCTTCTAGTGGCGCAACTCATTTTACTGAGGTTAAAAGGATTTTTAAAGAAATGGACTATATTTTGTTGCTTTGCATATTATTTATTTGCATATTCATTATAATTTTTAAAAAAAATAAGAGTTTTTTATATTTAAAAATTGCTGGAATTATCCTAATATTAATTCCTTTAATATTGATTCCTTTATCCTTTTTAGATTTTGACAAACTTTTTACTATTTTTCACAAAATCTTGTTTAGAAATGACCTTTGGTTATTTGATCCAAAAACTGATCCTATAATACTTATACTCCCAGAACAATTTTTTATGCACTGCATGATGCTAATAGTTACTTTCTCAACTTTATTAGGTGGTTTTTATTTAGTACTTTACAAAAAAATCACAAGGACTCTATAAACTAAAAAATCTTATAATATATATATTAATGTAGAAATTTAAGATAGTACATCTGAATTCCTCGAATTATTTATCTTCCTTGAAATAGCTTTATTTTATTATCAATAAGTTTACCATCATCAATAATAATGGCATTTTTCAGAATATATGTTTCTTTTTGTCTACCCTCGATAATATAATCTAAGTATTTACACACTTCTCTACTTATAGATTTTGATGCGGATTTATAAAATAGTGATGGTGTATGATCAACAACATAATGCAAAACACCATTTACAAAATATATTGGATTATCAATAGAAGTTAGTTTGCTTGTCTCTATTCCGCTATTTGCATCACAACTAATGTCTATTATCATAGAATCCCTTTTCATTCTTTTCAAATCTTCTTTATAAATGATATGATCTTTACGATCAGTGTCCCATGTAATTGCATTAACTAACACATCATACTCACCAATTTCTTTATTAAAAAGTTTTTCAGTCTTTCTACTATAAACTGTAACATCTGACCCAAGAGCCGTAAGCATCTTATATGCACCTATTGCAACGTTTCCCCTACCTAATATCGCAACCTTAGTATCTTGTGGTAATTTCCCATATAGAAGAAATGCATGATATATAGCTGCTTTCCCTGCCAATTCATTGTTTCTCCAAAAAACATGTCTACCTTCTTCAAACATTTCCTCCCAGGCTATACCCGTTAGCTTGTTATTTATAAATTTGTCCGTTATATCTCTATTCTGTACTGCATGTATCCACCCAAATACAATTTGACCATCAGTTAATCCATCTATATAATCAGAATCTCCAGCCTTAGCATCACAAATAATATCTTTTTTTAATATTTCTCCTCTTTCTTCAATGTGAGCTCCTTCTTTTATGAATTCTTCATCCTTTACACCTAAGATTGCACCGTAACCCTTTTCAAAATATAGATTTCCTTTATTCTTTATAGTATTAATATTTTCCAGCAATAACGCTCTCCTATTTTCATTTTCTTTATAGTTTATTGGAAATCCAACATTTTTCATAATAATATCACTCCTCAGTTAACATTTAACATCAACGTATTATTCAATGCTACTCTATATTGCTAAAAAATACAAGCAATTGCAAAAATATGAATTACGTCCTGAAGCATAATTATCAATGATTATTTTTAAAGCGAAAAAAGCTATTTCAATATCAGAGATTGAAATAGCTTAATTGTAACTACTAACAGGTTGTATTGACTTATGTATTATAGTGAAAATGTTTCAGGTTCAGCAGCAAAGGAAGAAATAGTAGCTGTTCCTTTTGTGAAGTATAAAACTGCAAAAATTCCATCATCTATATTATACATAGATTTTAAAGATGGCATAGAATCAAGTGCTAATTTTTTTACTTCACGTCTATCATCATTTGCAACTTCTCCAGTAACACGAATCCATTGCCCTTTTTTATTCATAGCAGAAATTTCTACCTTAGGATTTTGTAACATTTGCTTAAAACATTTTTTTGTATTGTTTGTGGCAATGTATAACTTTCCTTCATGTTCAAATACAGCTCCAAACGGTCTAACTCTTGGCTGGTCATCTTCAATAGTTGCTAAATAAAAAACTTCACTTTCCTTTAAAAATTCTAATGCTTTTTTCATAATTATTGCTCCTCTCATATATGTATGTTAAAATTCATTATATAACAATAATATCATGTACAACTACAATAGCAAGTACGATTTTTATACGATGTAAGTATCGAATAGATACTATAAGAGGAGATATAATGGAAAATAATAGTCTTTATGGAAAATGTCCATATTTTACAGCACAAAAGGTTTTTTCAGGAAAATGGTCAATTTTAATTATGTATCATTTGAATTACGGAGCACTACGTTATGGAAAACTTCAAAAAAGATTGGATGGTATCACTCAGTCTACATTGACAAAACAATTAAGAACTCTGGAAGACTTTGGATTAGTTAGTCGATATGTTTATTCGGAAATTCCACCTAAGGTGGAGTATTCCTTAACTGAGTTAGGAAAGGCATTCAATCCAGTATTAGAACAGTTCAAAGTTTGGGGAGACAAGTATATTGAATCTCTTAAAAATGAATAGGCGATAATAAATGTCAAAGTGACAGTGTTCATAACATGTTAATAATATAAATGTTATTTAAAATATATCCTGTTACATATATATAATTATAATGTATATGTGAAAGTGGGGTATTAAAAATGTCAATTATAATTAAGGCTATTAAAATTGCAATAAATACTGTTATAGGTTTAGTGTTATTAATAACTATAGCAATTTTTATTATAATTAAGCCTGGATCAAATAACATAAACAATTCAAGCGGTAATGTTAATACCATAAGTTCTTTCCACTTAAATACTAATAATATTGATTATAATAAAAATGCTACTTCTACAAAACTAAATATAAAAGCCTCAACTATAAATATTTCTAATATTGAGCGTAGAGAAATACTTAATAGAGCTAAATCAATGGTTGAAGTTAAATGGACTCCTAAATACAATATAGTTGATAAATATGGTCTCTACGTTTTTATTAAGGGTAAAACTTATTCTGGAATACCCTATAGCATGGATTTAGATCAAGCATCTTCAGCTAATGATTTCTTATCAAAGATTACTAATAGTAAAATGTTATATGGAAATGATTGTTCTGGTTTCGTAAGTGCTGCATGGGGAATAAGTAGACAAACTACTTTAACTTTATTAAATGGAGTTAAGAATGGTAGTAATTTTGACGGAAAATTTGTTAATGAAATTTCGTGGAGCGATTTACAACCAGGAGATGCACTTCTTACTGATAATGGTAAGGGGGAGGGACATATCATGTTATATATCAATTCAGATAATAAAAATAGTGATAAATTAAATGTATATGAACAAAATGTACAAACCTTAATACCATTTGAACCTTTGCCCTTAGCAAGAGAAGATGTTAGATCTAAACGTAGATTAATAAAGCAAGGATATATCCCTATAAGATTAATGCAATCAGGTATTTCTCAATAATATTTGTTCATATTAAATATACATTTACTTAACTTGAATAGGTAAATATTATGGCTTATAATAAAAAGGCGCTTATAAGGAATATTTGAAAGTTGAGGTAATTTTATG
The DNA here is from genome assembly GCF_900176305.1 of Clostridium acidisoli DSM 12555. Taxonomy (GTDB): domain Bacteria; phylum Bacillota; class Clostridia; order Clostridiales; family Clostridiaceae; genus Clostridium_I; species Clostridium_I acidisoli. The sequence goes on along the minus strand of NZ_FWXH01000004.1, from coordinate 176,445 downwards.
TTGAATCTTGATAAAACTAAGAACAAAAACATATTAACAAATAGAATAAAAATAATTATATTATTTAGTTTAATTATTCTTATAATACTAACAGCCATATTTATTGTTTTTACAAAAAACAAACATAATGATAATATAAAAAGAAGTCACCATGAAAGACATAAAAACTCAATTATAAGTAAAAGAGAAAGTATTGTTCCTCCTAAAAATGTGAAAATGACACCAGGTGAAGTAGCTCCATGGAATGTTAAGAGAACTGATGGTAGAAAAATGGCTTATCTAACATTTGATGATGGTCCATCTATAAATACCACCTCAATATTACAAATTTTAGATAAAAACAAAATAAAAGCTAACTTCTTTATAATAGGTTCAAATGCAGAAAGATATCCTGACCTTGTTATGAAAGAAGCAGACGATGGTGAAATTATTGGAAATCATACCTATAGTCATCAATTAAACTATAAGGAAGGTCCAGAGAATTTTGTTAAAGATTTAAATAAATGTGACGGAATTTTAAAATCAATACTTGGTAATAGATATACTTCAGAACTGGTTAGATTTCCTGGAGGTTCCTTTGATGGAAAGATGCATCCTGGTAGATTAGCTTCTTTTAGAGATGCCGCTACAAAAGCTGGTTATCGTTATATAGATTGGAATGATGAAACTAATGATTCTGAAAGCTTAGATCCTAGTGTCCCATATCTATTAGACCAATTGAAGAAAAATACTGTAGGTAAGAATGTGGTAGTAGTTTTAATGCACGATGCAGGCGCAAAGAAAAACACTGTACAAGCTCTTCAACAGGTAATTGATTATTTAAAATCTCAAGGTTTTAGTTTTGACACAGTAGAATAAAGTGAAACTTGCACTCAGATGGGGTTTTGGTTTTGACACCATCTAAGTGTTAGTTGAACAAATCCAGCGCGTAGCATCCGTTAACTCAATGCTTGCATAAGTAGGAGTCTTACGGATGGTAGCGAATGGATAAAATTTTAAGTGATAATTATAGAAGGGACGATATAAGTATGAACAAAAGAAAATGGACAAACGAAGAAATTAAAGAGTATAGAGAAACACACGGTAGTTTTTTCTATTGTAATAAGGAAGACTCTAATTTTCTTGTTCCAAAAACATATGGAATCGGTTGGACAATCAACTGGGCAAATCCAATTTCTTGGCTTTTTATTTTGGCAGTTATTGGAGCAATCATTTTGAAGAAGATTTCTTAATTGTGACAAGATTTATAATCATTATATAAAGGAGCACCCCCAATTTTAATTAAAGGCTATGTTTTAATATAATGTTGAAATATAAGCCTTTAAAATTATAGGTGAGCTTGTCTACCTATAATACTCAATATAAGAAAATTGTGACTTAGATTATATCCTCTGTTTTTCTTAAATAATCTTGTTTTGTTAATTCAACAATATCATCTGAAACTCTTTTAAATCCAACTTTCTTAAACACTTTTTCTGCCGAAATTCTTGATTTTGGGAAATCATCAAAAACCTTATCTGCTCCTAACTCACTAAAAGCAGTATCAACTAACAATCTTAACGCTTGCTCGCTAAATCCATTTCCTCTATATTTTGCTTCGACTATTATATTTACACAGAAAGAATTTTTATCACTGACATATCGTAGAGCAACCTCACCAACAGGTATATTCTCGTCAATATTGATAATATATCCATAATATCTTTCTGGCACATTATTAACCCATCGAGAAAACCAATCTTTCCAAGCATTTTTGTGAAATTCTATACATCCTGTTCCATCATTATCTCCATATCCTATATTGTAAAACATTGTTTCCATATCTGACAAAAGTTTTTTTCTATATTCTAACTCCTCAAATTTAGGTGTTCTTAATTTTACTTTGTTATTTCCCATTTTTGTTCCCCACATTATTCTACCTATATTATAACCTATTTTTCTAATATAGATCCATTTTGAATACTGATTTAAAACATAGCTTAACTAAAAAATAAGTAGCAGAGAAACCCATGATATTTTTACAAAATTATAAGTCTCCCTGCTACTTATTAAACAATTTCCGGTTTTCCAAACGAACAACATTTTTTAAATGTACTGACTCCTACACTTCTATATTATTTTCCCTTGCATAATAAAACAAGTATTGCTGAGCAAATCCAGAAAGATTCCCAAACTTATCCCTTCCAAATTCTCTTATCTTTTTTAGAGATACATCCGGTGCTACATAGAAATGCATCATTGCCCTTTTTACCCATACATCTACAGGAAACGCTGAATATTTTTGCATTGAAAACAACATAATACAATCTGCAACCTTAGGCCCTACTCCTGTAAACTTTTGAAGTTCTGTATGACATTCATCGTCATTTAAACTAAATATATGTTCTAATATCCCATTGTTCTTATAAACATTTTCACACGTATTAGCTATATATTTTGCCCTAAATCCCGTACTGCATTTTTCAAAGTCTTCTATAGTTTTATCATAAAGTTTTTCAATTGTAGGAAAAGAATAATATACTTTATCTTTGTATTTTATCTTTTCTCCCCATTTTTCACTTATAGTTGCTATTGCCCTTTTTATCATAGGAATTCTATTATTTGATGATATTATAAATGATATAAGAAGCTCAAAATGTTCCTGCTTTAATATCCTTATTCCCTTTCCAAAATCCACAGATTTTTTTAAGAGTTCGTCTTTACTAAGTTCTTCTTTTATTTTTGTATAGTCTCTATTTAAATCAAAGTATTCAAACCAAATATTATTAAACTCTTCCTTATTAGTATTATAAATAATTAAGTCATTATTTTGCTTCTCAACTTCAATTACTCTACCAAAAGCAACTCCTATAAAACTTCCGGTTTCAGTTTTATTCCACCTAAAGCACTGTCCACATTCAAACACATGGTCGAGTTCAAAATTTTTTATATTTTTTATTACAACATAATCCTTAAAATCTTCTACCGTCTCAAAATCCATATTTTCCCTCTTTTTCATCTTAGGTCACTTAGCATAAATTCATAGTTTCATAATTAATCTAAGCTGCCTTATATTCCTTTATTAATTGTTCCAAAATTTCAGCTGAAGTATACAACATTTTACTACACCTTTGATTACCATCAAAATATTTTTCTTTTAGTTCATTACAATTTTTTAATCCTAATGTTTCATTAAACTTATTAAAAAATTCTGAAGTCAATTTTTTAACTTTGTCACTTTCATGTGATCTGTCCTTAGTAAACATAATACCTAGCACAGCTAATGCTCCTGTTATTGCTCCACATACATCTCCAATAGCCATGCCTCCTCCAAAAGCAGACATGGTTTTTAGTGTGTTTTTATCAAGCTTTAAGTCATAGGCTTCGTTTGCTGCATAAATAATAGTTTCCGCACAATTTAAATCGTATTTTTTATTATAGTATTTTTCAATATATTCCAAAAACAAATGATACACCTCGCTTAATTTTGTGAACTTAAATCTTCGTGAATTGCTTTTGCAGCTTTCTTTCCTGCACCCATTGCAAGTATTACTGTGGCAGGTCCTGAAACAATATCTCCACCTGCATATACACCCTTTTTAGACGTTCTTCCTGTCTCTTCATCCACATCTATTAGATTTTTTCTTGTTACTTTTAAACCATCAGTAGTGTTTTTTATTAAACTATCCGCTCTTGATCCAATGGCCATGATTACCATATCCACATCAAGTGTAAATTCTGAGCCTTCAATTGCTATAGGGCTTCTTCTACCAGATTCATCTGGCTCTCCAAGTTTCATCTTTATGCATTTTATTCCTTTTACCCATCCATTTTCATCACCTAATATTTCAGTTGGATTTGTAAGAAGATGAAACTCAACGCCTTCGCTTTTAGCAAATTTTACCTCTTCAACTCTTGCAGGTAACTCTGATTCTGACCTTCTGTATATAAGATATGCTTCAGCTCCAAGTCTAATAGCGGACCTAACAGCATCAATGGCTACATTTCCACCACCAACAACAGCAACTTTTTTACCAATAACTAATGGTGTTTTGTAATCTTTCCTATAATCCTTCATTAGGTTATTTTTAGTAAGAAATTCGTTTGCCGCAAGTACTCCATTCAAATTTTCACCTGGTATTCCCATAAAATTTGGTACCGCAGCACCAGCTCCAACAAATACTGCACTAAACCCATCATCTGTAAGCAATTGGTCAATAGTAAGTGTTCTTCCTATCATCACGTCAGTTTCCAGTTTTACTCCTAATTTTTTTACATTATCTATTTCATGTTTAACTACAGTTTCCTTTGGAAGAACAAATTCTGGTATACCCCAGGTTAAAACTCCACCCGGTTCGTGTAAAGCTTCAAATATGGTTACTTCATATCCAAGCTTTGCAAGATCTCCTGCACAAGTTATTCCTGCTGGTCCACTTCCAACTACAGCTACCTTTTTGCCATTGCTTTTTGCCTTAGTGCTAAAATCAATGTCATTCTCTCTACACCAATCAGCAACAAATCTTTCTAAATTTCCAATTGATATAGGTTGACCTTTTATTCCAAGCACACAACCACCTTCACATTGGAGTTCCTGTGGGCATACTCTTCCACAAATTGCTGGAAGTGTACTAGTCTCAGCTATAATTTTAGCAGCACCTTCAAAATTTCTTTCTTTTATTTCCTTAATGAAACTTGGTATTTTATTATTTACAGGACATTTTCCAACACACATAGGTTTCTTACATTGAAGACATCTATTTGCCTCTTCAATAGCTTCATCTTCATTATATCCAAGAGAAACCTCATTAAAATTTTTTATCCTTTTGTCCACATCCTGCTCACGCACAGGAGTTCTCTTCATTCTATCCATAATTATTCTACCTCCAATCCTGCAGCTGCTTCATTCTTTTTATCATTTTCTCTTCTGTATTTTTCTTTGGCTTCAAATGAAGAATAAAATTTCTGCCTTCTTAGAACTTCTTCATAGTCAATAGTCCATGCGTCAAATTCTGGTCCATCTTGGCACACAAATTTAACATCGCCATTAGCGGTGATTCTACATGCTCCACACATGCCAGTTCCATCAAGTATTAATGTTGTGAGACTAACTATGGTTTTTATATTATGTTCTTTTGTAATTAGGGAAACTTCTCTCATCATCTCTGTAGAACCCATTGCTATTACTAAATCATATTCTACGCCTTTATTCAAAGTTTTCTTTAATTCATCTATAATGTCATCTTTCACTTCTATTAGTTCTCTTGAAACCTCTACTATTTTTTCTTTAAATTTTATTTCTTCACTACTTTGAAAGTTTATTATAACATCACTTGCTATATCTTTTTTATTAAGCCACAAAAGTTCAGGGTAAATTCTTGCAAAACCTAAATCATCTGCAACAAAAAGAACATTTTTCAAATTGTCACTATCCTTTGATACTATACAAGACCCCTGTCCTATCGGTCCTAGAATGTTCATTATTGTGTCATTAGCCTCTAGCTTTAAGAGTTCCATAGCTGTGCTTCCTATAGCCTTAAAGACCACACTAACCGTTCCTTTGTTAGTATCAAAGTCACATACTGGAAAAGGTGTTCTTTCTCCTTTTTCATCTGCTCTTATAATTACAAATTGACCTGGTAATATTGACTTTGCAACTCTTGGTGCCTCTACCTCAATTATGTATACATCACCTGTTACATTTATTTTATTAATTATTTTAAACATATAACCCTCCACACATATAAATTTATATAGCAATGCATATTTATTCACTTTGTATCATAATAACCTTCATTTAAACAAAATGATTTTTAGTCAATTATAAAACATTATTTTATGTTTAGTCAAACCAAAGTTTATGCTGTGTAATACATAATCCTTCCCAATTTGTTAATTAAAAGTAAGAAAGAAGAACTAATTAAAATTCCCCTCTCTCACTCTTACTTAATAAATATTAAATTGTACTAAATTGTAATATAAATGACTCAGTATTGTATTTACATATTTTTTATTGTTGCCCATATGTTTTCATCCACAGGTATTCCATATTCTAGATTTTTCTTTCTAGTATTTAATGTTCTCTCACCTGGATAAAAAATTTCACCATTATCCTCAACTCTTTCTGATGCTTTAACATTATCAACCACTTCATCTACAGCTTTTTGTATAAAATCTTTGTCTGATACTTTTTTAACATCAATAGCAATGAATATTTGAGAAAGTTTATATTCGGCTATTCCATCAATTTTACCTACATCATAAGACGAGTTTCCGCTAGACAGGGTAGTTGCTATTAAGTCCAATAATATTGAAAGACCTGATCCCTTCCAATAACCCATTGGTAAAACCCTCCAAGTTTTTTCAATTTCTGCTGGATCGCTTGTAATATTTCCATCAGAATCATAGCCACCGGGTACTGGTAACTGCTCATTTTTCAATTTAGTCACCTCAATTTTACCATAGGAGAATTGAGCCATGGCTAAATCTACAACTACGTGACCATTTTCTCTTGGTACAGATAATATAAGTGGATTATTTCCTATTCTCCTATCCTTTCCACCCCAAGCTGGCATGTTAGGAAGAGTATTTGTCCAACAGATTCCAATACAATCTGCATCAGCTGCCTGCCAGCCATAACTTCCTCCTCTCATCCAATGATTAGTATTTTTTAATGCCACACATCCAATAACATTTTCTTTTGCCAATTCAATTGCTCTTTCCATACAAAATTTAGCATTCAAATTTCCCATTCCAAGATTTCCATCCCACTTTTCAAAAGCTCCCATTCCTTCAATTTTACTTGGAACAGCTTCTACATCTATATATCCTTTATCTATATATTCTATTACTCTTGGAAATCTAACATATCCATGTGAATATACTCCATCACAGCTAGTTTCAGTAAATAATTGTGCTGATGCCTCTGCCCTTTCTTCACTAAAACCTTTCTTTATCAATACCCTCTTAAATTCACTTTTCATCTCTTCAAAAGAAACTCTCATAATATTATTTCTCCTCTCGTATAAAGCTATATTATTTAATATTAATTCTTATATTATTAAATTACTGCCTTATTTATCTTTACATTAATCTTTCTAACCTTACATTTTTCATTATAAGCGCACCAAGGCCTATGTACGTCTTCTGGAAAAAACACTGCAAAACTACCTGGTTCCATTTTTAAATCGATTTCATTTTCTACATTATCATAAAAAATAGAATCTTTTTCTTCTAACAATTCTTCAGTCACAATATTATGACCTGTATCTCGTGCATAACCAATTATTTCATTTCCGTATACTGAAAATTGAATTTCAATATATTTTCTGTGTACTTCGGCTTTTGCTTCATATTTTGATTTTGTTATCTTGTCTACTACTTGAGCATAAATATCATCTCCCATTATACTGTATATGCCAGTTTTCATATTAACAAAATCATTGTTCTTCAAATAATTAATAGCTTTAATTATTGATTTAGAACAAGTTTTTTCCATTTCATCAATATTATTAACGTTCCCAAATACCATAATTACACCTCCCTAAATTTTTAATTACAATTTTATAACAGGCTTTATGAAAGGGCTTTCATTCCTTGCATTTATTATATTATACTTAAACTAATTTTTCAACATTCAATAGAATTATTGTTTCACTCATCTAATTTTATTGGCACAACTTGATACGCACAATCATTTTTTTCTTTTGGCAATGTGGTTGTAATTAAAATTGCAATTACTAAAGACAATACCAAACTGTATATGCTCATATTATAACTAAACATTTGCATTAACAATCCTACTAAAAATGGTCCTATAAAACCTCCCAAATTGCCTAATGCATTTATAATTCCAGTAGCACCGCCAGCCACATCTGCACTAAATACTGCTGGTGGAATTGTCATGAATACTGCTGAAGACGCCTGTAAAAATAGTCCACAGCCAGTAAGCATTGCAAAGGATATCCATATTGATTGTTGAAGCCTTACTGATAAATATAAACAGACTGCAAATCCTATTAGAGGTAATATAACATATTTTTTTCTCTTCATTGTTTTATCTGAAATAGCAGGAAAAATAAGTAGTCCAATTATTGTTGCTATATATGGGAATATTGATAAAAAGCCTACTTGACCCATACCTGTTTTAGTCAAATTTTTAATAATTGTTGGAAGCCATAATGTGTATCCGTACACACCTGTTTGATAAAAGAAAAATATAAGTATTAATTTCCATAGTGTTTTATTTAATATAATTTGTCTTAACGATGTCTTTTTTTTCTGCGTTACATCTAAACACTTCTGTTCTTCTTCTAATCTTTTAACAAGATAAGTTTTCTCTTCTTTACTGATCCACTTAGCAGTTTCTGGTCTGTCACTAATTAATGGTAACCAAACTAAAATTAATGCAAGTGATATTAATCCTTCTATTATAAATACATAATGCCACGTATATTTAGACAAAATAAATCCTGAAAGTGGTCCTGTTATTATTGAAGCAATTGGATTATTCATTATAACAAAAGCTGTGGCTCTACCACGTTCTTCGCTTGGAAACCAATGACGAACAATTGTAAGTACTGCCGGCATAACACCACCTTCTGCAACACCTAACAAAAATCTAAGGACAAGTAATTGAGTTGTATTCTTTGCAAACCCTGATAAGATAGCAAGAACACCCCATACTACTATAGTACAAGCTATAAATTTTTTAGCACTTCCATGTTCTGCAATTTGACCTCCTGGAACCTGAAGAAACAAATATCCTACAAAAAATATACCTGCAGCTATTCCTGAAACACTAGCAGTCATACCAAGTTCCTTGCTCATTCCTCCTGCCATTGCAAAACCTATATTAGTACGATCCATAAAGGCTACTATATATACTAAAAGAATTGGTGGAATAATGTGTATCCATCGTTTATTAGGAATATTTATTTTTGAACTTACATTTTCACTCATATCTATGCACCCCTATTTTTAAATTTATTAATAATTATTTGCAGAAAACGTTTACTTGATATGGTTTTTGATTGGATGAAACTAGATGTTAAGATTTAAAGACTTTTTTAAATAGACATGAAATATAATATAAACTTAATTAAAGTATATTGTGTGCTCTAAGATTCAGTAAAAATAGAAATAACTTTCTGAATCTTAGAGTTTTAAAATAGATTAGACACCTGAATAAGCTGAAAATCCTCCATCTACTGGAATAACTACGCCATTCACAAAACTTGATGCTTTATTATCTACAAGCCATAACAGTGTGCCAAGCAATTCCTCACATTCTCCAAATCGTTCCATTGGCGTTGCATTTAATATTTTTTTTGATCTTTCAGTATAGCTACCATCTTGATTTAATAGCATTGCCTTGTTTTGATTTGTCACTAGAAATCCTGGTGCAATAGCGTTTACTCTTATTCCTACTTTTGAAAAATGTACCGCAAGCCACTGAGTAAAGTTTGACACAGCTGCTTTTGCGCCACTATAAGCTGGAATTTTTGTAAGTGGAGTAAATGCATTCATAGAAGATATATTTATTATAGTTGCATCCTTTTTATCTATCATATCACGTGCAAAAACTTGAGTCGGAAGAAGAGTACCTAAGAAATTCAAATTGAACACAAATTCTACTCCCTTTTCATCTAAATCAAAAAAAGTTATCTCACCATCTTTTTTGTTCTCTATATCTTCCTTAAAGAGATATTCTTTAGTTGTGGTTCCTTTAGGATTGTTGCCACCTGCACCATTTAATAAAATATCACATGTTCCAAGCTTTTCATTTATTATACTTTTAGCTTTTTGTAGACTTTCAATTTTAAGAACATCAGTTGGAACGCTGATTGCTATGCCTCCACTCTCATTAATCTCTTTTGCCACTGCACTGGCTCTTTCTTCATTTCTATCTACTATAGCTATTTTTGCACCACACTGTGCCAATGCTTTTGCAAAAGTACTGCATATAACTCCACCAGCACCCGTTACCACTACAACCTTGTCATTTAAATCAATTTTAAATGGTAATTCCATTAAATATTCCCCCTATTCTGAATTTATAATTTTATTTAGCTTGGTTTTCTAGCGTTTCCCATATTCCATTTAAGTAAACTGCTCCAAGTGCTCTGTCATAAAGACCATATCCTGGTCTCCCTGTTTCTCCCCATATCATTCTTCCATGATCTGGCCTCATTGGACCGTCAAATCCTACATCATGGTAAGCCTTCATAATTTCAACCATATCTAAAGAACCATCTATACTCCTATGTGGTGCTTCTTCAAAACTCTTATGTTCTGTAATTTTAACATTTCTTGTATGAGCAAAATGGATTTTACCTTTACCTCCAAAATAACGAATCATATCTGGTATATCATTATTAGGATTAGGCCCAAGTGAACCTGAGCAAAGAGTTATTCCATTACTAGGACTATCCACTAAGTGTATAAGCCTATCAAGATTTTTTTTACAGGTTATTATTCTTGGCAGTCCAAATATTGACCAAGGTGGATCGTCCGGATGTATTGCCATCTTAATATCTGAATCTTCTGCCACTGGAATTATTTTTTCAAGAAAATACTTTAAATTACCCCAAAGAGTTTCCTCCGTAATTTCCTTATACTTCTTAAGCAGTCCTTTAAGTTCTTCTTTTGTATAGCTTGAATCCCATCCTGGAAGGGACAATTCTCCTTTTGAAGGATCCATTTTTTCTACATCTTCCTGCCTGTAAATAAGAGCAGTTGATCCATCTTCTAATTCATAATCCAAATCGGATCTAGTCCAATCAAATACTGGCATGAAATTATAACAAACTACCTTTATTCCTACTTTAGATAAATTTTTTAAAGTCTCACAGTAGTTAGCTATAAGTTTATCTCTAGTAGGTAGTCCCATTTTTATATCCTCATGAACTGGTACACTTTCTACGGTATCAAAACTAAACCCACGATCCTCTATTTTCTTTTTTAAGGCTATTATTTTTTCCATAGGCCACACCTCACCTACTGGTACGTCATAAATTGCGGACACTATTCCTGTTACACCTGGTATTTGCTTTATATTTTCTAATGTTACCTTGTCATCATCGCCATACCATCTAAACGTCATCTGCATAATTTGCCCTCCTTTAAAATTAGTTATTATAACTTATAAAACAACATTAACTTTTAAGTATTTTTCAGGATGATCTGAAATTGCTTTTAGAATCATTGGTACTTCATCTATAGACACTATTTTACTGATTAATGGCTTTACATCTACAATTCCTTCAGACATTAACTTTAACGCTTCTTCAAATTCACCTGCACTTGTTCTCGCACCCCTAATATCAAGTTCCTTTTTAGTTATAATATCTGTTGGAATACTTGTTTCTTTTTTAGGCCAACCTGTAAGTGCTATTCTTCCTGCATAGGATACATAATCAAGTGAATTTCTTATAGCAGCATTAGCACCTGAAGCTTCAATTACTACTTCTGACATTCTTCCATTTGTTATCTTCCTTATTTTTTCTTCTGCATTTTGCCTTGATATATTAATAGTATTTTTTATTCCCAATTTAGCTGCAAATTCTAACCTCTCATCTACAATATCAATAACTATTGGAATAGCACCATAAGCCATAGCTGATAATGCTATCAGTATACCTATGGCACCAGCTCCATTTATAACAACATGCTCTTCTTTTTTTACTTTTGTCCTATGAATTGCATGCAATGCTATGGTAAGTGGCTCTGCCATAGGTATTTGCTCCCAAGGAATATTTTCTGGAACTTTGAACAATAACTCAGATGGATGGGTAAAGAATTCTGTCATTCCTCCATCTATATGAACGCCTAATACTTTTAAATCTTCACAGCAATTCGTTCTGCCCAAACTACAAGGATAACATCTACTGCAGTAAATATAAGGATCTATAATAACTCTTTCTCCTTTTTCTATGCCTTTACTGTTATGTCCTATTTCTAGAATTTCACCTGCTATTTCATGTCCTATTATTCTTGGATAAGAAACCAGCGGATTAACTCCTCTATATGCTCCAATATCTGATCCACATATTCCCAATACTTTAACTTTTATCAGTGCTTCATTTTCTTTTCTTACCGGTTCTTCAATCTGTCTAATTTTTATATTATTGGGACTTTCAAGATAAACCGTTTTCACAAAGGTCCCTCCTTTAAACTATTTCTGTGTTTATCTTTATAATAACTTTTCTTATTGTGCCTTTTTCTCCTAATGCACACGCCGGTCTATGAACATCATTTGGAAAAAACACAGCAAAGTCGCCTGCTTTCATTATTAAATCTATTTCGTTTTCTACATTTTCATAAAACTTAATATCTTTTTCTTTTATTAAATCCTCAGAAATTTTGTTATTACCAGTATCTCTGGCAAAGCCTATTTTTTCTTTACCTTCCACTGAAAATTGTACATCAATGTACTTTCTATGGACTTCAGGTTTTACATCATCCTTTTCCCTTGTTGTAGCATCTATTACTTGTGCATATATGTCTTTACCTTCAATTTTATAAACTCCTGTTTTCATATCCATAAAATTATTATTTCTTAAATAGTTAATCGCCTTACTTATAACTTTAGGAAGAACTTTTTCCATATCATTAAGATTATTTATATCACCGAATATCATAATTTTAAACCTCCTAGACTCCTATTGATTTTAATAGTAATTTTCATTTACCTAAAGTAAACTGCAGAAATTGAAAGCGCTTTCAATTTCTATGATTTTATTATATTATACTTTTTAAAAGATTTCAATATTTATTTTTATAAAATTTTGTTTTAAATTCACACATTATATGTATGTTTTTTATTAATATAGTTAATTTGTTCATGTATTGTATTCCAGTCATTACTCCTCCAGGAGCATTGATATACATATAGTTTGTTATTAATTTGACATTGTTCAAATTAATAAATATAATTAATTTATCCTAATAATAAACAATTTTAAAATTTTAATTTTTAATCACTTGTTATGATGATTATATGTATAATATCAGATTAATTGCAATCGCTTTCAAAATTAAAATTTTTACTTGCATATATTAGACTTTAAAATTTTACGGAGGAATAAATATGAATATATATGATATTGCCAAAGAAGCAGGCGTCTCTATAACCACTGTATCTAGAGTACTTAATAATAAAGAAAATATTAGTAAAAAAACTAAAGATAAAGTTGAATATATATTAAAAAAATACAATTATACCCCAAATGCTATAGCTAGAGGTTTGGTTGCAAAGTCTATGAAGTCCATAGGTGTAGTAACTACAAATATTAAAGATATACACCACGCTAATGCTGCTTACATAATAGAACGTGAATTTAATAAATTAGGTTATAATGTTATTCTTTGTAATACTGGAGATAAAACTGAGGAGAGCATAAATTACATTAAAATGTTATCCGAAAGAAATATAGATGGAATTATTTTAATGGGTTCAGTATTTAGTAATGATGTTGTTAAGTCTTCAATTTCATCTTGTATTAAAAATATTCCTTTAGTACTGCAAAATGGACTTTTAGATATAGAAAACACTTATTCTGTATTAGTAGATGATGCCTATGGTATAACCCTTTGTGTTGATCATTTGTTTAATAAAGGTCATTCGGATATTGTTTATGTTAAAGATTCAGATACTTACAGTGCAAATCAAAAAAAGGATGGCTTTATAATTGGAATGAATAAGCATGGTTTAAAAATAGACGATAATTCTATAATAACTACTAAGTATGGTCTAGATGGTGGCTATGAAGCAGTGGAAAAACTTATGCAATTAAATAAAAATTTTTCTGCTATTGTATTTGGTGAAGATATTACTGCAATTGGTGCTATAAAGAAGCTTAGAGAATTGAATCTTAACGTGCCTGAAGACGTTGCTATAACAGGTTTTAACAACTCTACATTTGCTAGATGCTGTTACCCTGAATTAACTTCTGTTGATAATAAAGTGGAAACAACCAGTTCTTTAAGTGTCAAATTATTAAATGATCTTATAGAAAAGAAAAATGTAACATCAAATATACTAGTTCGTCCAGATTTAGTAATTAGAGAAAGTTCTTAATTATTATATAGTTATATAAATTAATTCTAATTTTCTTACAGCAAAGGTGTGTGTATGTATGGTAATCTATTTTTTGTTATTATGTTTAATATTTTTCTTAATAATTGAAATCATGACTGTTATGTTTAAGCTTACAGGACTTTCAGAAGAAAAGTCTAGATTTCAAGTTATATCACTTCTTACAAGTTCTGGTTTTACAACTAAAGAATCTGAGCTTATAACTCAACATCCTTCAAGACGAAAACTGGCACAATACGTTATGGTTATAGGTTATATCGGATATTTAACAGGTATTTCATTTTTAATCAATATAATTAGAACTTCTTTATCCTTTAAAAATGTTTTAATACTTTTAACTTTTTTTATAATAACCTTGTTTATGTTAAAAAACAAAATATTTCTAAAGTTTTTAGACAATATAATCGAAAGAATTCTTTTAAAAAGACCTTTTAAATCCCCACATAAAATGTACAAGCTTATAAATCGAGCAAAAGGTTACGGTGTTTTCAATATTACATTAGATGAAGCTTCTCCACTTATTAATGTATCTTTAATGAATTCAAATTTAAAACCACATAATGTAATAATATTAAATATAGATAAAGGAAACAAATTTATAGGTTTTCCAAAACGTGATTATGTACTAGAAAAAGGTGATAATATATTGCTTTATGGTAAAGTTGACGAAGTGAATAGAATATTTAAACTTAAACATAAAAATTAAAGGAGCACTGCAAAAACGCAGTACTCCTTTAGTTTTTACTTATCTTGAATAATCAAAGAAACCTTTTCCTGATTTTCTTCCAAGCCATCCAGCTCTTACATATTTTCTAAGTAATGCGTGAGCTCTATATTTTGTATCTCCTGTTTCACTATATAAAACGTCCATTATAGCAAGACATACATCAAGTCCAATAAGATCTCCTAAAGCTAAAGGTCCCATTGGGTGATTAGCACCAAGTTTCATAGCAGTATCAATATCTGCTGCTGAAGCTACTCCATCAGCAAATATTCCTATTGCTTCATTAATCATTGGTATTAATATTCTGTTTACAACAAATCCTGGAGCTTCTGCAACTTCAACTGGCTCTTTTCCAATTTCAGTGCTAAGAGCTTTTACAGCATCAAATGTTTCTTGTGAAGTAGCCATTCCTCTTATAACTTCAATAAGTTTCATTACTGGAGCTGGGTTGAAGAAATGCATACCAATAACCTTATCAGGTCTCTTCGTTGCAGCGGCAACCTCAGTGATTGATAATGAAGATGTATTTGAAGCTAAAATTGTTTCAGGTTTACATATGTTATCTAAGTCTCCAAATATTTGTTTCTTGATAGCCATGTTTTCAACTGCTGCTTCCACTACAAGATCGCAATCAGCTGCCTGTTCAAGGTCAACTGTTCCAGTAACTCTTGTAAGTATTTCAGCCTTAGTTTCTTCTGTTATTTTTTCCTTTGAAACAAGTCTTGATAAATTTTTATCGATTGTTTTTAATCCTCTTTCAACAAATTCATCTTTTATGTCTCTAAGTACTACTTCAAAACCTTTTGCTGCAAACGCCTGAGCAATTCCTGCTCCCATTGTTCCAGCGCCAAGTACACATACTTTTTTCATTATGATGACCTCCCAAAATTTATTTTTAATTTTTAAATTAGTTTTTAGCTGTTTTAACCTGTGCTATTAATTCAGGAATTACTTTATTTAGGTCTCCAACTATAGCAAGATCTGCTACAGCCATTATTGGAGCATTTTCATCCTTGTTAATAGCTATTATGTAATCACTGTCTTGCATTCCAGCAAGATGTTGAATAGCTCCTGAAATACCGCAAGCGATATAAACAGTAGGTCTTACAGTTTTACCAGTTTGACCAACTTGTAAATCTTTATCGATCCAATCTTTTTCTATAGCTGCTCTTGAAGCTGCTACTGTTCCACCAAGAACTTCTGCAAGTTCATTTAATAAAGAGAAGTTTTCTTTGCTTCCAACACCTCTACCACCAGCAACTATAACATTTGCTTCTGATATATCTTCTACTTCTTTAGCAACCTTTACAACTTCTTGAACTTTAGTTCTAATATCACTTTCTGTTAAATCAAATGCTACTTTTTCTATTTTTGATGCTTCAACCTTTGAAGTATCTTTCTCAAGTTTTGAGAAAACTCCTGGTCTTACAGTAGCCATTTGTGGTCTGTGATCAGCACAAACTATTGTAGCCATAAGATTACCGCCAAATGCTGGTCTTGTAGCTAGAAGATTGCCATTTTCAGGATCTGTATCAAGTGAAGTACAGTCTGCAGTTAAACCTGTTGAAAGTTTTGCTGCAAGTCTTGGACCTAGATCTCTTCCAATGAAAGTAGCTCCTATAAATAATACTTCTGGCTTTTTCTCATCTACTAATTTACTAATAACTTTTGTATATCCATCAGTTGTAAAATGTCCTAAAAGTTTACTATCAGCAACTAAAACTTTATCAGCACCATATGCTAATAATTCTTTTGCTAATTCATCAGTATCGCTTCCAAGTAATACTGCTACTAATTGAGTTTTTAACTGTGCTGCTATTTCCTTACCTTTTCCTAAAAGTTCCAATGAAACTTTTTGAAGTTCTCCGTCTCTTTGTTCTGCAAAGACCCATACGCCGCCTTTGTAATCTGATATATTCATTTGAAATCCCTCCTACATCATTCTAAATATAGTGTTTTTCCTTTAATTTTGAAACTACATAACTAACTGCTTCTTTAACTGGCTTATTAATAATTTCTCCTTGACCTTTAGCTTCTTTAGTTGAGGATTTTTTAACCTTTGTAGGTGATCCTTTAAGTCCAAGAAGGGATTTATCTACGTCAATATCATCTGCAGTCCACATTTTAATTTCTTTGTCAAATGTTCCAAATATGTTTTTAATATTCATATATCTTGGTACATTTAATTCTTTTATTGCAGTAAGTAACACTGGAGTTTGAACTTTTACTATTTCATATCCATCTTCCCAAGCTTTTCTTACTGTTAACTCGTTATCACCAGTTACATCAACTTTTTCAACATATGTAATCTGAGGAATTCCAAGATGTTCAGCTATTTCTGGTCCAACTTGTGCAGTATCTCCATCAATTGCCTGTCTTCCAGCAAATACTATATCATAATCAAGTTTTTTTAGTGCTCCTGCAAGTGTGTTTGAAGTTGCTAATGTGTCAGCTCCTCCAAATGCTCTATCTGTTACAAGAATAGCTTCATCTGCTCCCATTGCTAATGCTTCTCTTAAAGCATTTTGTGCTTGTGGAGGTCCCATAGATATTACTGTAACTTTTGCTCCAGTATTATCCTTTATTACTAATGCTTCTTCTAAAGCATTTTTATCATCTGGATTTATTATTGATGGGACTCCTTCTCTTATAAGTGTTCCTGTTTTAGGATCTATCTTTACTTCAGTTGTATCTGGAACTTGTTTTAAACAAACAACTATATTCATGTGTTTAACCCTCCTTATTATCTGAATATGTTTCCTGAAATAACCATTTTTTGAACTTCAGAAGTTCCTTCGTATATTTCAGTTATCTTAGCATCTCTCATCATTCTTTCTACTGGATAATCTTTAGTATATCCATATCCACCGAATAATTGAACTGCTTTAGTAGTTACATCCATAGCCACATTTGCAGCATGAAGTTTTGCTCTTGCAGCTTCAACAGTGTATGGAAGTCCTTGATCTTTATTCCAAGCTGCTTTATATACAAGAAGTTTTGCTGTTTCTATAGCAACATCCATTTCAGCCATCATCCAACCCAATCCTTGGAACTTGTCTAAGCTTCTTCCAAATTGCTTTCTTTCTTTCATATATTCTTTAGCTTCATTGAAAGCACCTTCTGCTATTCCTAATGCTTGTGCTGCTATACCAATTCTTCCTCCATCAAGAGTTTTCATTGCTACACCAAAGCCTTTTCCTTCTTTACCAATCATGTTTTCTACTGGTACTATCATATCTTCAAATATAAGTTCTGTTGTTGATGAAGCTCTTATTCCAAGCTTATCTTCCACTTTACCAATTGAGAAACCTTTAAAGCCTTTTTCAATTATAAATCCTGTTATTCCTCTTGTTCCTTTGCTTCTATCTGTCATAGCAAATATAACAAAAGTATCTGCAACTCCACCGTTAGTTATAAATATTTTTGAACCATTTATAACATAGTGATCTCCATCAAGAACTGCCACTGTCTGTTGTCCAGCTGCATCTGTTCCTGCGTTTGGTTCAGTTAAACCAAATGCTCCAATTTTCTCACCTTTTGCTAGTGGTACTAAATATTTTTCTTTTTGTGCTGGTGTTCCAAATTGATTAATTAATGAAGCACATAATGAAGTGTGTGCTGAAAGGATTACTCCTGTTGTACCACATACTTTTGATAATTCTTCTACAGCAATTATATAAGATAATGTATCTCCACCGGCACCACCATATTCTTTAGAGAATGGGATACCCATCATACCATACTTTGCCATTTTCTTAACATTTTCTATAGGGAATCTTTCTGTCTCGTCAATTTCAGCTGCAATTGGCTTTACATCTGTTTCAGCAAATTCTCTTACCATCTTTTGTACTAATTCTTGTTCTTTAGTCAATGAAAAATTCATTTAATATACCTCCTTATTTGTTCTTGAAATTGCCAACTAAACTTTTTTTGTTTAAGAAAGCATCCATACCTTCTTTTTGATCTTCTGTTGAGAAGCATGTTCCAAACACTTCTGATTCATAAGATAACGCTGTATCTATATCTGTTTGGATACCTTTATTTATTGCTACCTTAGAAAGTTTTACAGCAACAGGTGCATTGTTAGCAATAGTAGTTGCAAGTGCCTTTGCTTCTTCAATTAAAGTTTCTGGCTCAAACACCTTATTAACAAGTCCTATTCTATAAGCTTCAGTGGCATCAATCATTTTGGCTGTGTATATTAATTCTTTAGCTGCTCCCATTCCAACTAGTCTTGCAAGTCTTTGAGTTCCTCCAAAACCAGGAGTTATTCCTAAACCTACTTCTGGTTGACCAAACTTAGCTTTTGTTGATGCAATTCTAATATCGCACGACATAGCAAGTTCACATCCACCGCCTAATGTAAACCCATTAAGTGCAGCTATAACAGGTTTTTCTAAGTTTTCAAGTCTTCTGAATACCTTATTTCCTAGTATTCCAAATTTTCTACCTTCTATTACATTCATGTCTTTCATTTCTGAAATATCTGCTCCTGCAACGAAGGATTTACCTGCACCAGTTATTATAACTGCGCATATTGAAGAATCTTTTTCAATGTCTTCAATGACAATGTCAAGCTCCTGTAAAGTTTCACTGTTAAGTGCATTAAGAGCTTTGGGTCTGTTAAGTGTAACTAAAGCAATTTTACCTTCTTTTTCAAGGATGATATTTTTTAAGTTCATGACTAATCCTCCTAAACTTTTATTCATTGTTAATATTATAACAATGAAGTTTAAAAAATTTTTAAAGCATGACGCTCTATTTACTATTATAACTTGTTGTCAAACCATTTTCAATACAAAAAACTATATTTTAGATTGCTCCATTCATTAGGCAGCTAAGTGTAAGTAAACTCTCACTTAAATGAACATTTTCTACAATTACTTCTTTAGGTATTGATAAATCTATAGGTGCAAAATTCCATATTCCTTTAATGCCACCTTTTACAACCATATCACAAATTCCCTGTGCGCTTCTACTTGGAACGCAAATTATAGCTATATCAACGTTATTTTCCTTAAGAAATTCTCCTAGAAGATCAATATCTCTTATTTCAATATCGTTAATTTTTAAGCCACACAATTTAGGATTTGTATCAAAAATTCCAACTAAATCAAAATTCATCTTTTGAAAATTAGTGTAATTTGCTATGGCCTGACCAATATTTCCTGCTCCAATAATAATTGTTTTGTACTGTTTTGTAAGCCCTAGTATATTACAAATTTCTTTATACAAATCTGCCACATTGTAACCATACCCCTGCTGTCCAAAATCACCAAAACAATTAAGATCTTGTCTTATCTGAGAAGCAGTGAAACCAATCTTTTCGCTTAATTCCTTTGAAGATATTCTATCAATATCATTATTAAGCATCTCCCTAAGATATCTTTGATATTTTGGCAACCTTTTGATTACTGCCATAGATATGTTCTTTTTCTTATCCAACTGCTGCACCTCTCAATTCAATACTATATCTATATTATTACATAAACATTTTTTTATTATTTTTTTGTTAAATATTATTCACACAATCTATAGTATACAATAAAATTTCATATTTTATAAGCTTTTTCTTTATATAATCTTATTAAAATGTTAAAATATGAAGGATAACATACAAGGCTGGTGATTTCATGATTGTTTTAAGCTCAAAAAATATACAAAAATCTTATGGTATTGATATCATATTAAAGAATATAAGTTTTAACGTTAATGAAGGTGAGAAAGTAGGTCTAATTGGTGCAAATGGTACCGGTAAGTCAACTTTATTTAAGATTTTAACAAATCAACTTGAACAAGACACTGGTGAGTTGTTTATAGAAAAAGGAAAAGTATTAGGGTATATGTCTCAGAATTTATCTCTTGAAACCTCAAATACAATATATGAGGAACTTCTATTAGTTTTTAGTGAGCTTATTAACATTGAAAAGAAGCTAAAAAAATTAGAATTAATTATGGATTCTCCTTATGACCCTGAAAATGAAGATTATCATAATAAGGTAATTAAGGACTATACCACGCTTACTGAAATATATAATAATAAAGGCGGATATATATATAAGGGTGAAATTAACAGGGTTCTCAGGGGCTTAGGTTTTCTAGAAAATGACTTTAATAAGCACATTGATATTTTAAGTGGAGGTCAAAAATCAAGAGTGGCTCTTTGTAAACTTCTTCTTACTAAACCTGATATATTGCTTTTAGATGAGCCTACTAATCATCTTGATTTAGATGCAATTGAATGGCTTGAAGAATATCTTATCTCCTACAAGGGTACTGTAGTTCTGATATCACATGATAGATATTTTTTAGATGCTGTAACAGAAAAAACTTTAGAGATGCTTAACGGACAGATTTATACTTACAATGGCAATTATACTGCTGCTCTAGAATTGAAAAAGAAAAACTTTGAAGTTCAAATGAAAGCATATAAACTTCAGCAATCTGAATTAAAAAGGCAAGAAGAAATTATAGAAAAATATCGATCTTTTAATAGAGAAAAAAGTATAAAAGCCGCAGAGAGCAGGCAAAAAGCTCTAGATAAAATTGAAAGAATAGAAGCCCCTTCTGATGAAGGAAAAGCTTCACGAATAGCATTTGAAGCATCTATTAAAAGTGGAAATGATGTACTTCACATTGAGAATTTATCAAAAAGTTTTGGCGAAAAAAAGCTTTTTAGTGAACTTTCCCTAGACATGAAGAGAAGTGAGAAAATTGCTTTAATCGGTGAAAATGGACGTGGAAAAACAACCTTGTTTAATATACTTTTAGGGAATACTAATAGTGATGCTGGTACAATGGTTTTAGGTAAAAACGTTCATATAGGTTACTATGATCAAGAGCAATCAAATCTAAATGATGATAAAACTATAATAGATGAGGTTTGGGATCATTTTCCAGACTTAACTACAACCAAAATAAGAAATGCACTTGCAGCATTTTTATTTACTGGTGATGATGTTTTCAAAAAAATATCAACTTTAAGTGGTGGAGAAAAATGCAGGATAAATTTACTTATTCTTATGTTATCCAAAAGTAATTTCTTGCTTTTAGATGAACCAACAAATCATCTTGATATAGTTTCTAGAGAAGCTCTAGAAGATGCTATTTTAAGTTATGATGGTACAGTTCTTGTAATATCACATGATAGATATTTTTTAAATAAAGTTGTTTCTAAAATATATGAGCTTCAAGAAACTGGAATAAAAGAATACTTAGGTAACTATAACTATTACATTGAAAAGAAAAAAAATCCCAATAGATTTGAAGATGAGGAAGAGCCTGCAAGTGGCAAAACAAAAACACAAATTAACCTTGAAAAAAGAAAGAAAAAAGAGCTAGAAAAAGAAGTAAAAAAGCAGAAATTAAAATCAAAAGAAATTGAAGCACTTATTATGGATAATGAAACCAAAATACAAAAACTTCAAACCGATCTTTGTTTAGAGGAAGTATACTCAAATCCAGATAAAAGCAAAGAAATCAACAATGAAATAAATAAATTACAAAGTAGCCTAGAAAAACTTTATGAAGAATGGGAAACATTAATTTAATTTTAAAAATACATTTAAATTAAATTTAGGCATATCCCAAAATACACTAGCAGACTGACTAGTTATTTTGAGAATATGCCTTTATATTAGTTTATTCAGCCTTTTCCTTTACTGACTCAAGAAATGATACCTCTTCCGCAACAACTTCTGAAATATATCTTTTTGTGCCATCTTTTGCTTCGTATCTTTTTATTTGTAATCTTCCAATAACACTAATAAGTTTTCCTTTTTTTATATAATTGCATAGATTTTCAGCAGTTCTTCCCCAAACAACAATTGGTATATAATCTGCCTCTCTTTCACCATTTGAGTTTACAAAGTTTCTATTTACAGCTATTGTAAAATTACATACTTTTCTATCCGTATCTTCAATACACTTTAGTTCCGGATCCTTAACCATTCTTCCTACTAACTCAACTTTATTCACAAGAAAATCCTCCTATAATTTTTTATATCTTAATTATTGACAGGATTATGTGAATATATTCAATTATAGGTTTCCAATCATAGCTTCTTAGTTTTTTTAATAATTAAGTGAGATTTTGTCCGTTAGATGCAATTACTTTTTTATACCAGTAAAATGAGTCTTTTCGCGATCTATTCAAGGTTCCATTTCCAGCATTATCTTTATCCACATAAATAAATCCATACCTTTTTTTCATTTCACCAGTGGATATACTAACCAAATCAATACATCCCCACGGAGTAAATCCAATCAAATCTACCCCATCATTTATTGCTTCTTTCATCTGCTTAATATGACCACGTAAATAATCAATTCTATAACTGTCATGAATGGAGCCATCTACTTCTACCTTATCAATTGCTCCTAAACCATTCTCCACTACCATAATTGGAATTTGGTACCTTCCATATAATTCATTCAATAGATATCGTAATCCCTTAGGATCTATCTGCCATCCCCAATCACTTGCTTTCAAATATGGATTTTTAACTCCCATAATAACATTTCCAGTAGTTTTTAGTGCTTTTTCATCAACTGTTCTGCAAGTGCTCATATAATAACTAAGACTATAAAAATCTACTTTACCATTTTTAAGTATCTCTATATCGCCTTCTTCTATAGCAATTGAAATTCCAAATTCGTCAAACATGCGTTTTGTAAAATAAGGATATTCTCCTCTTACTTGTACATCTCCACAAAAATAGTTCATCCTCATATCTTTTTGTGCTAATAGTACATCATCAGGATTGCAATTATATGGATAAACACATCCTCCTGCAATCATACATCCAATTCTAAATTCTGAATTAATTTCATGACCTAATTTTACTGCTTTTGCACTGGCAATAAATTGATGATGCAATGCTTGATATCTTTTTCTTAATTGTTCCTTTGTATCAGGAAGTCCCATTACCTGTGCAGGTCCATCTTCACACTTAAATCCACCAGACAATATGTCGCCAACGCTCATTGTGAGACAATTTATTTCATTAAACGTAAGCCAATATTTAACCAAATTCTTATATTCAGTAAACAATGTATTGCAGTATCGAATATAAAAATCTATACATTTTCTATTTGTCCATCCATCATATTTTTCCATCAAATTATATGGAAGCTCATAATGTGAAATTGTTACTAATGGCTCAATATCATATTTCCTGCATTCCTCAAAAACAGATTTATAAAAATCCAATCCTTTTTGATTAGGATTTTCGTCATCTCCATTAGGAAAAATTCTAGTCCAATTAATGGAGATACGAAACATACGAAATCCCATTTCTGCAAATAATGCAATATCTTCTTTATATCTGTGATAAAAATCTATTCCTTCATGTGATGGATAATAAGCGTCACTTTGTATTTTATTTGTAAAATAGCGATGTTTATCTACAGCACCACCTGTCATATGATCACAAACGCTATCGCCCTTTCCATCTTCATTCCATGCACCTTCAACTTGGTTTGCAGCAGTAGCTCCTCCCCAAAAAAAATCTTTTGGAAAATCCATTTTTCTTCCCTCCATTTTTTAATATACTTCGTCACCTTTATATATAATCATAGTTATAATAAATGTTGCGACAAAACCAATTATCACACTTATTGCCATATAGATAACATTCGTTTTTGCTGGTCCTACGAATCCTGCTATACCAAAAATACCTGCACTTCCTGCAAATGCATAAGAATATACTTTCATTAAACCAGCGAAAGCCGCTCCACAAAAATTTCCAATCATTGATGCATATAGTGGCTTCTTCAATCTTAGATTAACACCAAACATTGCAGGCTCTGTTACTCCACCTATAACTGCCGTAATGGCACTAGAAGCAGCCGTTGATTTCATCTTTTTATTTTTACACTTTAAGGCTACTGCTGCAGAAGCTGCTCCTTGATTAATGTTAGATAGCACACCTGCAGTACATACTATTGGCTCATATCCAAAGGAAGCAAAAGATTGGAACATATAAGGAACTAAAGCTCCATGCATACCTGTTATTACCAATAGTGGATATACTGCTGCTAAAAGTGCAACTCCAAAGAAACCTGTTGTATGATATAACCACATAATAGCCTTTGCTAAATATACTCCTAAAAATGAACCTGCTGGTCCAATTAGACACAACGTCAAAGGTAGCATTACTAAAATAGTTCCTAGTGGTACTAATATAACTTTAACTGAATCAGGAGAAATTTTTTGAAAAAACTTTTCAACATATGCCATTACAAATACCGCCATAATTATTGGAAAAATAGTACTTGCATAAGATGTTGCATAAATATGAATACCAAAAATAGACATTGGTACTTTTTGAGTAACATTTGCTACCATAGTTGGATGTATTAAAATTGCTCCTAGAAGCATTCCTAATCCCATGTTAGCTTTAAATTTATTTGCTGCTGTTGCCCCTAAAAATACAGGTAGGAAATAAAAACCAGCATCAGCTGCAAATGTTAATACTGTATATGTTGGCATCTTAGGAGTAAGCAAACCACACATTCCACCCAAAATTATAACGACTTTTAACATACCAGCGCCAATCAATAATGGTAATATTGGTATCAAGCTTCCAGAAATTCCATCAATAATTGCTGCAAAACTAAATTTCTTTTTATTATCTAAATTTTCATCTATACCTTTTTCGACCTTAAATTCAGCCTTTTTGCAGATTAACTTATATGCGTCTCCAACCGATTGGCCTATAATAATTTGCAGTTGATCATTTGACCATTGTGCTCCTATTACTCCATTTATTTTCTCAATTTCATTTAGCTTAACAATGCTGGTATCCTTCAAGTTAAATCTTAGTCGTGTCATGCAATGTACAAAACTACTTATATTATCCTTTCCTCCTATAAGTTCTAAAACTTTTGTTGCAAGCTCTTCGTATTTTTCTTTCTTTGCCATTTTTATCCCCTCTTTTTAATTATTTTTATTTATATATTATAAAAATTAACTAACTAATCATTAAATAATTGCTATTATCATAAAATAAAAAAACCGAAATGACACAGTTATCTTCGTGCCAATTTCGGTAATGCCTCCATTACGAGTTACAATCCTTAATTTATTGTATTATTTTTTAAAATTCTACCAATGTGTATCATCAAATATAATACTTCATCTTCTGTAATTTTTGAATTTAATTTTTCATCTATAATAATGCTGATAAGCTCTGCACATTCATAAACTTTAGGGTTCTTTTCCTGCATAGCCTTAAAAAGCTCACCATTATCATCTACAAATTGCTTATTTTCTTCAATTCGTTTTAAATAGTATCTCAAATGTATTACAAATCTGTTGTAATTAAAACCTTTTCTATCAATTTTAATTTTAAACTTCATCTCAATAATGCCTGTAATTTCTTCAATCAGCTGCTCTACATCTAGAACTGTATTTTCATTAATGTTTTCTTCTTCTGCATTAACAAAATGCATTGCTATGTTTGTTATTTCACTCTCCGGTAATTTCACAAATAATTTTTTTTGAACTAATTTAACAGCATATCTCCCAAGAGAAGTTTCTTCTGGATACAATTTCTCTATATCATAAGAAAATAACATCTTCATCTCTTTATACTTTTTCATACGCTTTATTGCAAAGTTAATATGATCTGCAAGTCCCGGCAAAATATTTGGATTCAAATTACAATCAAGAGTCATCTGTGCTCTTTTAACAATTATAGCTGATATTTCAAATATTTCTTCTGGAATTTCTTTTAGAAGGTTATAAAAACTTTCATCCATTTTATAGAATGTCATAGAAATAGTGCTAAGATCTACTATTTTATACGGCATCGTCGGAAACCCAATTCCTTTTCCAAAAGCAATCAATTCATTTTCATTATTATCCAAACAAACAGCTACATTATTATTGATTTTTTTGACAGCTTTCATGAATAATCCTCCTATTATCTAAAGTAAATCACTCTGCTCTCTCCTGCTATAACATGCATATCACCTTTTTCAATATCAATATTAAAATTATTACAATTCGTTATAATCATAGGCGTAATCAAATTTACATTATTTTGTTTCATAAT
Organism: Clostridium acidisoli DSM 12555; assembly: GCF_900176305.1. Lineage (GTDB taxonomy): Bacteria > Bacillota > Clostridia > Clostridiales > Clostridiaceae > Clostridium_I > Clostridium_I acidisoli. The sequence goes on along the minus strand of NZ_FWXH01000004.1, from coordinate 149,588 downwards.
ATCTTTGTCTATCTCTATAATCGGTGTCCCTTTTTTAACTTTTTTACCTGCCTTTGTTATTGCCTTAAATCCATTACCTTTTAAATTTACTGTATCAAGACCAATATGCACTAAAATTTCCACACCATTTTCAGCTGTAATTCCAAATGCATGTAAAGTATTCGCTATCATTGAAATTTCCCCATCACACGGTGCACACACCATATTACCATCAAATTTAAATGCTATTCCATCTCCCATGAGTTTGTCAGCAAACATTTTATCTGGTACATTTTCTAATTTAATTGTTTCTCCAGTTACTGGTGCGTATAAATCATTATCTTTTTTTTTCTTAAACATTTCAAACATACTTTTCCCTCCTTAATCAAATAAAAAACTCCCTTAGATATTCCACAAAAAACAGCCTAATAATAGTTGCTTTTGGGTAATGCCTCTAAGAGAGTAACAATCCTAATACATATTTAATTTAATTACATTATATAATCATTTGAAAACGATGTCAAGCTTTTCAATAAACAATTTAATTATTGCACAATAAAAAACTTCACCTATAAAAGATGAAGTTTGCATTTATTATTATAGTTTTGTTATTGTAAACATATCCTGAAGTAAAGCCCAATTTTGAGGGAAAGGCTTTCCTAAAGCCCAATAGCTGACTCCTCTAAGTCCATATTGTTTCACCAAATTAAATTTTGCCATCATGCTCCTAGAATCTTCAAACCAAACCACGTGTCTAATCCCATTTTCATCTATATAATTATAAAACGGTGACTTAGAAATATTATCATATTTTATATTTGCTCCATACTTTCCAGCCCTAATAACAGCCTCTTGATTTCCTATAGCCTCTGCAAACTTCCCACCTGGTACGAATGGAAGTTTCCAATCATACCCATAAAAAGGAATTCCCATTAATATTTTGTTACTAGGTATTACAGAAACAGCATAGTTCAAAACTTTAATAACTTCATTTATTGGTGCTACTGCTCTTGGTGGCCCACCAGACCATCCCCATTCGTATGTCATTAATATTACAAAATCTACAATTTTTCCGTGTGCTTCATAGTCATGGGCTTCATACCAAGGCCCTGATTGTTCAGCTGATGTCTTTGGAGCTAAAGCAGTTCCAACTAAATAGTTGCTAGAATGTGCTCTACTTACTAGTTCTCTTAAAAAATTGTTATAGTTTTCTCTATCTTTAGGTGGTATTCTTTCAAAATCAACTATTACTCCTCTAAAGCCTTTATTATTCATGGTTTTAATTATGTTATCTATTAATGTATTTTGTGTGCTTTTATTATTTAATATTTTTCCTATAAGTTGTGTATCAAATCCACTACCAGATATATTAGAAACTGATAGCATTGGTGCAACACCATATAACTTAGCTGCTGATAAAATGGCTTCATCATTTAAATTTGTCAATGTTCCATTTTCAGTAACATGATAACTAAATGGAGTTATATAAGTTAAATATTTTTGATTTTCTCTAACCAAAGTTCTATCTCTTTCATTAGACGTAGGGATAATAAATCCATTTACTTCAATAGCTTCTTTATTTGCTTGTTGATTTATTGGTATAAGGAGACTTTCTCCTATCACTAAGTTTCTTTTATCTTGTAATCCATTTATAGTTATAATATCATTGTAGTTAACACCAAATTTTTTGCCGATAGACCACGGTGAATCTCCTTGTCTAACTATATAATTTATCAAAAATTACACCTCTACATATTTATAACACTTTATAATATATGAAAGGCTATACCAAATGTGCATACTACTAGTAACTTATAACATAAACATGGCTATTAAAACTATAGAAATTATTCCACATGCTACAGGAATTATATTTCTTTTAACTACTTCAAATGGTTCTACTTCACAAATAGCTGCTGATGGAATTATACTCCATGGAATTATCGTTCCCCCTCCAACCCAAATCGTGATTATTTGACCCAGTGCCGCAATACTAGCTTTATTAATATTTATAGCCTTTGAAAACACCTGTGCTAATGTTCCAATTAGTGGCAACCCAGAAAATCCAGAACCTCCTACACCTAAAAGTCCGCTAATAAATGATTGAATTAATACTACTGAGAATTTATTCAATTTTATATTTTGCGATATGTAAACTCCCACATCAGTTAAAAGTCCATTAGTTCCTAAGCCTAATATTTCTTGTGCTGTTTCCTTACTTCCAAGGAAAAAAAATGCACCTATTATTATTATTGGTGCAAAAATTTTAATGCTAAACATAAATCCATCTCTTATAAGTGTTGTAACTTCCCCCAATGATGCTTTTATATCATTTTTTATTAAAACGCACAATAACATAACAATTACAGCAGTACCTCCAATTAAAGATGTAGCATCGTTTCCTTTTAATTTATAGAAATATAAAATTACTATATCTATTAAAAAAAATATATATGTTAGCATTGCAACAATTTTGCTTTTGGAGTCACTTGTTTTATAAGTGTATTTTTTTTCTGTGTTTTTAATTTTATTTATTCCATTTCTATTCATCATAATTATAGAAATAGCTACTACTATAGCAGATATAGTAAGCCACATAAAGAAACCTGCCTTTACTATTGCAAAAGGACTCTCTATACCTGCAGCTTTTGACGTTATTGCTGGTGCCCCCTGTATAAAATAATCGCTTGATAATGCAATTCCATTTCCAAATATATCTAAACTTACAGCTGCCCATACTGGTTCAAGTCCACTTCTGATAGCCGCTGGAACCATTAGTGGCCCTATAAATGCTATTGCAGGAGTCGGCCATATAAACCAAGAAAATATCATCATTGTAAATCCTAATACAACAAAAGCAATTTTAGGGCTAATCATAAGTTTGCTAATGGGTCTTATCATTACTTCATCTGCCCCAACACTGTTAAGTGCCTTTGACATTGAATTAACTAAAGCTATTATTATTACAATCTCTATAAATTCTCTGCTAGAAACAACTACTGATCTATATATAATCTGAACTGATGAAATTATATTCCCGCTATATATAAATCCTATAACTAATATTCCTAAAATACATGGTAAAATAACATCTTTTTTCAAGAACATTACAATTATTATTAATGCTATAAAAGCTACATAAACATAATGAACCAATCCTAAATTTACCATTATTTTCTCCTCTGTACACTTTCAAAAATGTTTTTAATTTATTCAATAATATGCACGCATATATTAACTGCAATTACTCCATTTTCCACACCTATCACCGAAAAATCCGCTACACTGTTCTCTATCAATGATTTTCACAACTTCACATCTATTAGAACATCCATCACACTCGAAGCTCTTTGAATTGAAATCTCCGCTAACCATTTTGAATCCTTTAAATTTTGTAACATCTTTACTTTTTTCTACAGAGTTTTTTGCTATAATTGCCGCTCCTATAGCTCCCATTACATTATAATTTTTAGGAACATAAAGCTCCATTCCAAGTTCTTTTTCAAATGCAAGCTTCATTCCTTTATTTGCAGCTACTCCTCCTTGAAAAAATATTTTAGGTTTTATTTCTTTTCCTTTACCTACATTATTTAAATAATTTCTCACTAAAGCCTCACATAGACCTCTTACTATATCTTCCTCACTATAACCAACTTGTTGCTTATGTATCATATCTGATTCTGCAAAAACAGCGCATCTGCCCGCTATCCTTACAGGATTTTTAGAATTTAAAGCTAGGTTTCCAAACTCTTCAATTGGAATAGATAGTCTCTCTGCTTGCCTATCCAAAAATGATCCAGTTCCAGCAGCACATACTGTATTCATAGCGAAGTCTGTAACTATTCCATTCCTAATTATGATGATTTTTGAATCTTGACCACCAATTTCTATTATAGTCTTTAAATCTTTATCCGCATCAAGTGCTGCTATTGCATGTGCCGTAATTTCATTTTTAACTGCATCTGTACCTATTAAGAAAGAAGATATTTGTCTTCCACTTCCTGTTGCCCCAACAGCTTTTATTTCTTCGTCTTTATATTTATAACTTAACTTCTTAAAACCTTCTCTTATAATATCTAAGGGTCTACCCTTTGTCTTTAGATACATCGATTCATTAACCTTCATATTTTCGTCTAAAACTACTATATCAGTACTAACAGATCCAACGTCAACTCCTATATAATACATCTTGTTCTTTTCTCCTCTCTAATAAATCTAAAAATGCTTCTATTCTTGTTGAAAAACCAGCTTCACCAGTCATCTCATCCACTACAAGACTCATAATCGGAAAATCCTTATCTTTAGAAATTTTAGGCAATATTGCTTTTGCTACTATTTCAGGCATACAACCAAGTGGAAATATCTGAATTGCTCCATCAAGCCCTTGTCTTTTTGCAATAAGTGCTTCACCTATACATTCCCTTCCATGACCACCAATGTAGTATGGTAAATATTTTTTAGATGACAATCTAATTTCAACTGAATTAGCCTTAAATGGAGTCAACATTGCATCCTTAATCCACCAGCTTGGTGTTATTCCCTTCTTTACTGAGACCCCAAAATCTATAAGTTTATCCTCCACATAAAGATTTGCAAAAGGTTCCAATATCGTATATATCTCTCCTATTATTGCAATTGAAATTGGTTTTTTATTCATATCAACTTTTATGTGTTCAAGTTTTCTTTTGTATTCATTTAAAGTTTTAATCATCTCACTTCCACTTTTACATTTATAAGCACTATCTTTACAATCATATATAAGCTTTTTAAATTCTCCTTTTTTTATTTCATATCCAGCTAAATACCTGGCCCTTGTTTCTATATAATCTATAAGTTTCACAACCTTTAAAGCATTATATACAGCATGAAGCTTTTCTTCTAAAGTTTTATTACTTGCATTCGATATTTCTCCTATTCTTCCAAATAGTTCTTTTACACCAATATCCTTTGGATAATCAACAACAATTAGTTTTACATCATATCCAAGTCTTTTAAATGTATTTTTAAAAAGCTCACAATATTCTCCATATCTACATGGTCCGCAACTTCCAGTTATAAGTGCTGTATCCGCTCCTGCTTTGAAGCCCAAAATTATATTCCCAAGCATTATTTTATATGGTAAACATATATCTTCTGGTGCATACTTTGCTCCCAGTTCAAGAGCATCTTTATTGCTAAATTCAGGCATTATGTATTCAATATCAAGATCATTAAATAAAGTTTTTGCTGCCAGGTCTGCATTTCCTAGATGTGGAATTGTTATCTTCATTTTAGCTACACCTTCTTTCAAGCATGTCAGTAAATGCCTCTATTCTAGTATCAAAACCTGCTTCTCCGGTCTGTTCATCTATCTTAAGCACTAATATAGGAATATCTCTTACCTTATCCTTTATTAGTTCTATAACTATTGAGTCAATACCACAAGCAAAAGAGGATATATATATTATTCCATCTACTAACTTATTTTCTGAAACATAAGAAGCAAAGCCATATGAATTTCTTGCAAAATACCAAAAAGGTCTTTTAAACAGATCTTTTATCTCCTCATTAATAGTCTTTTGTTCAACATATTCCTCTGTAATAGCACTAATGTTTATCTTATTTAATTTATTTATTATATCCATATTCATATACTTATCAAAAACATTGTATGGATGACCCACTAATGCAATTTTATATTTATTTTGGGGCATTGATTTTTGTGTGTTAAATTTTCTTTGCTTATCAAGTGCATTAATAAATGCTTCCCTTACTTTATGATTATTAAAACCCATCTTTTTTGCAATCTTATTGGAAAAATTATATAAATGTTTTTGATCCAAGCCATAGATTGGTTCAACTATTAATTTAGGTAAACCTTCTATGCTGTTACTTACCATTTCAGGCAAGCCGCAAAATTTAGGACATATATATTCTCCTTTAGACGTACTCATAAAACGCGGAACTAGTATTGCATCACACTTGTCTTTTAAAGAGGCCACATGACCGTGAAAAATTTTTATTGGTAAACATGCATCATCTACTGAATTTTTCACACCTAAATCCAATATTTCTCTATTTGTATCTTGCGATGTTATGAAGTCAACCTGAAGTTCTTCTAAAAAACTATCTATAAACGTATAATATTTATAGTATAAAAGTCCCTTTGGTATTCCTATTTTCATATAAAAAACTCCCATCTAAACTTTATATATAATATGTCAAAATTATATTTCATTATTAATTTTTGACATTTACATATATAAATATTCATATAAATAATTGAATATTTGAATTAAATGCGTCTTTTAAATATTCTTCTGCTGTTATAATTTTAACTTCACTAATAAGCTCATTCTCCTTGAATCCCATAACTTCTACTGACAATTTACAAGCATATAATTTAACTCCTTTTTTTATTGCTCCATTTAAAAATGCAGCAAGGCTAGGTTTTTCAGCATCTCCCATCATCTTTACTAACATCTTTTTGCCAATTCCGCTCATATTCATTTTAGATAATGGCAATTCCTCCACTCCTTTTGGGGTAACCATTTCGAACATTTTTTCATATGCAGTTTTATCTTTTAAATCAATTTTTTCTGGATCTCTTATTATGCATAATCCCCAAAAAGCAAAAAATATGGATACATCCGCTCCAATATTTTTTGCACTATTTGCAAGAACAAGCCCTGCTAACGCCTTATCGTAATCCCCGCTAAACATTAATAAATTTAATTTCTTCTCCATATTCAACCCTCCTGATTTTAAATCTCTTATTATAATTAGCAATAATTTAACTATTATTCATTTTTCTTATTTTATCCATTCTCTATTAAAATAATGAAATAAAAAACTATCTCGAAAGATATTTATCTTATCTTTCGAGATAGTTTTTATAGTATTTATTCCTATAATACTCCTTGTTGTTAACTATTTTAGATAAAATCCAAACCAGTCTATCCACCTCACTATAGTCATTGTATAAACCAAAACTAATCCTCACCATTCCAGGCCTATTTCTTGTTCTATCTATATTATTGCTGTCTAACTTTAACAATTTACGAATATACGGTTGAGCACAAAAACATCCATCTCTAACTGAAATTCCAGCTTCATTAGAAAGTATTTCTGATACAATTCCATGTTCAACACCTTCTATATTAAACGGAACAATCCCTACCCTTAAAACATCACTGTCTATACAATAAAGTTTAACGTCTCTAATTTTTTTAAGACTATCTATGGTATATATAGTTAGCGAATTTTCATATTGCTGAATTTCACTTCTCCTAAGTAAGTTTAAAGTTTTAATAGCTGCCACTAAAGCAACTACGCCCATAATATTAGGTGTACCAGCTTCCTCTTTGTTAGGCGGTGAGTTCCACTCAACATAATTATGAGTTACTAAATTAACTGTACCACCTCCAACATAATCTGGAGCTCCTCTTTCAAAAGTTTTGGTTGGTCCTATTAGCACACCTATACCAAAGGGTGCATACATCTTATGTGCAGAAAAGACTAAAAAATCTATGTTCTCGTTTTTCATATTAACATTAGTATGTGGTACCAATTGTGCTCCATCTATCAGTATACTTGCACCGTATTTATGAACAATTTTAGCTGCAGCTAATATAGGATTTATATATCCTGTGACATTTGATGCACCTGTAAGAGCTACAAGTTTTACCTTGCCCCTATACTTTTTTAATTGTCTCTCCAAACTGTTTAAATCTATTCGTCCACATTCATCTACTTCAATATAGTCAACTTTATAATCTTTTCTCCATGGCAAATCATTTGAGTGATGCTCCATATAACTCGAAAGCACAACATATCTAGTCTTTTTATCAAAAAGTCTATTTGCTAATTTATTTATAGCTTCAGTAGCATTCTTAACATATATAACCGTATTTAATTTATCATCTGCTCCAACAAAATCTAATATTATTTTTCTTGACTCCTCATATAATTTTGACGATACTAATGATTTATATCCACTACCTCTATGAATTGATGAGTACCAAGGAGCATAATCAAAAATTTCTTTAAGTACTGATATAAATGGAGGGGTTGTGGCAGCATTATCAAAATTTATAGCAGTTACTATTTTACCATTGTTGACTGGTACCTTAGTGTCTACACCAACAATTAAGTTTCTATATTTTGACTTATAGTAATTTTTGCACATTTATATAACCTTAATAATTAATTTACTAATATTATATTTTAATACAGACTAGAACGGTACACATATTTTAACTAAAAATAACAACAAATTTTATTGAATATATGTCACATAAAGTTTTTACGTTGGTATTAACATCTCTCAAGATAATATAGCTTATACCAACTTCCTCAAGTATCCCAGTTCTATCTGTCAGTGAATCTGTTCCAATTAAAAAAGTAACTCTAACTCTTCTCCCAATTATTGTTCTTAAGAAACCTTGAGTATACTCTATTCCAAGCACAGTTGGCGAACCTGGAGCTATTGGAAAATCACTGTCATTATTACTTACATTAGGTACATTTGCTATATTATTTTGATTCATCTGTCTTGGTTCTTCTTCATTTATACCTAATGAATGTGGAGTTGGATTAGCTTCAAAGTCTATTGGTATATAAGGATTCATTTGCCTATTAACACACTGTTTGCAATATTCTGGTATCATTAAAATTATCTCCTTTATAAAATTAATTATGTTTGTGCATACAATTCTGTTGGATTGTAGAAGCAATGTTGAACTACTCTAACTTGAAAACTCCCTGTACCATTACTAGGAAATGTATATGGACATGTTGGATTGAAAGGATTAAAATACCAAAGAGAATATCCAATATTGTATAATCTGTTACCAGCTAGTGCCCAATCTGCTATATTATAATGTATTTGTTCTGGTGGATTTGCCCATATAGTTTGTGGATTTGCAACCCCTCCTAAAACAGATCTTACACAATCAAATTGTCCTTTTTGATATATAACCTTTCTTATATCTCCTTGGTTTACTCTTTGATATTCACCATAGGGTACTCTTACCCTATTCATGATAACCGTTGCAACCCCCTTCATGCCATTTTCGCCTTCTCCACCTGCCTCACATTTTATTATTCTCGCCAATAATTCTCTATTTGAATAAGACATCTTCTCACCTCATAAATGTTAATAAATATCAACGAATTTTATTGCATAAAGATCGCCTAATTCTAAAGTATTAGTATCCTCATTTTTTATGATTACGTAACTTATTCCTACTTTTGTTAGTATTCCAGTCCTATCCTGAAGTGCATTGGTTCCAATTAAAAATTGTATCCTTACCCTTTTTCCAATTTGAGTTTGCAAATACCCTTGTGTATAATCAATCATTTGATTTGGTTGTGTAGGATTTGTCCCACCAGGAATATTAGGTGTTGTTGTTCCTGGCATCTGCCTATTATCAAATATCTCGTCATCATTTTCTAGTGGTAATATTGGAGTTTCCGCTGATAAAGGTGTTTCTCTACTTAAAGAATTAAAATAGTACTGTGGAATCATACTCTTTCCCCCCAAAATTTTAAACTCATGTTATTAGTCTATTCATCAGCCTTTCAAAATGTGCATACTAAATAATACTTTTTATCATTTTATTGAATTTTCTATTAATTTATATTTTAATAACTTAATTTTATTCGTTTTTTCAAAAACAAATTTACAAAACCTCAAAAAAAATATATTATAATAACATAGTAGTCAATAAATTATTTTATTATTTATTGATTTTAGTCATATTTATCACTTTATCTGATCAAACTTAAGAAAACTAAAACGGAGGTTAACTAATGGTAGAAATTATTAATAAAGGTGCATATTTATACAAAAATCAAGCTATTCTTGGTTATGATGACAATTTAAATACTGATGATATAACTTCATTTTTGATAGCAAAAGGAGAAATATCGTCAAATTTAAACAATATTCTCAATAAAGATTTAGCACGAAAAAATACTATTTCCTACGACATTTTAACTAGTCACAATACTTCTGACAATCCTAAAAAATTAAAAATAAAATTTGATGCATTAGCTTCCCATGATATAACTTATGTTGCAATTACTCAAACAGCTAAAGCAAGTGGTCTAAAGGAATTTCCAATACCATACGTTTTAACCAATTGTCATAACAGTCTTTGTGCTATTGGTGGAACAATAAATGAAGACGATCATGTATTTGGGTTATCTGCTGCCAAGAAATATGGTGGTATATATGTTCCTCCACACGAAGCAGTTATACATCAATATATGAGAGAAATGATGAGTAAATGCGGAAGTATGATTTTAGGTTCAGATAGTCATACAAGATACGGTGCACTTGGAACAATGGCTATCGGTGAAGGTGGTCCAGAACTTGTTAAACAACTTTTAAGTAAAACCTATGATGTAGACTCTCCTGAAGTAATCGCAATATATTTAGAAGGAAAACCAAAGCTTGGAGTAGGTCCTCAAGACGTAGCCCTTGCAATTATTGGAGCTGTATTTAAAAACGGCTTTGTAAAAAACAAAATTATGGAATTCGTTGGACCTGGAATAGCTAATCTTTCAGCAGACTATAGAATTGGAATTGACGTTATGACTACCGAGACAACTTGCCTTAGTTCTATCTGGTGCACAGACGACAAGATAAAAGAATTTTATGCTATTCATGGCCGTACTGATGCATATGAAAAATTAGAGCCTAAAGCTGTGGCTTATTATGATGGTTTAGTAAAAGTAGATTTATCAAAAATTGAGCCAATGATTGCTCTTCCATTCCACCCTAGTAACGTTTTTAGCATAGCTGAATTAAATAAAAATGCAAAACAAATATTAAGTATGATTGAAGAACAAGAAAGGGAAAAAATAGATAATCCTAATGCTTGCTTTAACCTAACAAATAAAATAGTTGATGGTAAAATTAAAGTAGATCAAGGTATAATCGCTGGCTGTTCTGGTGGAACTTTTGAAAACATATGTATAGCATCAGAAATAATTAATAATCATTCAGTAGGAAATGACTATTTTAATCTTAGTGTGTACCCTGCTAGTCAACCTATTTATTTAGAGCTTATAAGAAATGGTGCCATAGCAAAATTAATGTCAGCAGGTGCCGTAGTTAAAACTGCGTTTTGTGGGCCTTGTTTTGGAGCTGGAGATGTTCCATCTAATGGTGCTTTAAGTATAAGACATACTACTAGAAACTTTCCTAGCAGAGAAGGTTCTAAGCCTGGTCTTGGTCAAATTTCTTCAGTAGCCCTTATGGATGCTCAGTCAATTGCTGCTACTGCAATTAATGGTGGAATTTTAACGCCTGCTACAGAAATTTCAATTCCAGAAGTTAATGTTTCATATCACTTTGATTCTTCTGTTTACAAAAATAGAGTTTACAATGGATATAAAAAACCTGAGAAACAAAGTGAATTAAAATACGGTCCAAATATAACAGATTGGCCAGAAATGCTTCCTTTACAAGATAAAATTTTGTTAAAAATGTGTTCTGTAATAATGGATCCAGTTACAACAACAGATGAACTTATACCATCAGGAGAAACTTCATCTTATCGTTCTAATCCATTAAAGCTTGCAGAATTTGCTTTATCTAGAAAAGACCCTAATTATGTACAGCGAACAAAGGATGTACAATCTGTTGAAAATAATAGACAAAAACTTTTAAAAGACGATAATTCAGCTGATATTAGCGAAATAAAAGCAGTTATCGAAAAAATTAATAGCGACTCACTTGATGATGATTTATTGACTAATACAGCTAAAAATATACAATTTGGAAGCGTAATTTTTGCTATAAAACCTGGTGATGGATCAGCTAGAGAGCAAGCTGCTTCCTCTCAAAAAGTATTAGGTGGTCTAGCAAACATTGCTGAGGAATATGCTACTAAAAGGTATAGAAGTAATCTTGTAAATTGGGGTATGCTTCCATTTACAATTGATCCTTCTGCTAATATTAAATTTAATGTTGGAGATTATGTTTATGTTGAAGGTATCATTGACGCTATAAAAAATTCTTATGAGGAGATAGATGCTCTACTTATAAGTTCTAATACAAGAAAAGGAATCAAGCTAAAAATCAGTAATCTTACTGATGATGAGAAAAAGATTGTTTTATCTGGTAGTTTAATAAATTTTTATGGCACTGAAATTTAAAACTAAGCTTGTATATGAAAATTTAATAAGCTTTTCAAACAAAAAAATCTGTGTTTACACAGATTTTTTTTACTTAATTTCAAAATGTAGGTTTAGTGTCTAAATTATCTCCTTCAGTTCCATTAGGATTACTTCTCAGATATTCTCTTCCATTTTTAGCTTTTCCTACATTAACACTTTCTATATAACCATTTTTAGCCATGTCTATTGCCTCTTCTATTGAATGTACACTCTCATCTCCAAACATAACAGCAGTTATATCACCTGAGGAATTCTTTTTTACTTTAATTATCGTTGATTTATTTGGCATAATTATCAATCCTTTCTTTAATATTATGGCAAATAAGTGAAAATGTATACATTAAAATTTGTATATATATTTTGTTTACAATGTATTAATTTCCATGTAATGATCATCCTTCAAAAACTTCCAGTGCATTCATATGGAATTCAAGCAAAAGTCTCTGCTAGAATAAAATAAACAAGCCTACCATAAACACATGGGCTTACCCCCATTAATATTAATAAAACTAGGAGGTAAACATATGTTAAAATCAAACAAATTAAAGACACTGTTTTTTACTGTAACTTTATCTTTAATTATTTCTAGCACTGCACAGGCTGCAACTTATAATGTAACTTCAGGTGATTCTTTATTTAAAATCGGAAAATTGTTTAATGAATCTTATAACACATTGATGATAAACAATAATTTATCTTCACCTTCACTTTACTCTGGTCAAAAACTTAATGTACCAGCTTCTAGTTATACTGTAAAATCTGGTGACAGCTTATACAAAATATCACAAAAGTTTAATACATCTATAGATTGGCTAAGAAAAGTTAATAATATTTGGACAAACACTTTATATTCTGGACAAGTTATCTATGTCCCGTTTCATTATTCATATACTCAAAGTGAAGTAGATCTTTTAGCAAGATTAATAACTGCAGAAGCTCAAGGTGAGCCTTATAGTGCAAAAGTTGCAGTTGGTGCTGTAATTATGAACAGGGTTAAGAGTCCATTATTCCCAAAAACAATAAAAGATGTAATATATGAAAAAAATGGTCAGTATTATCAATTTACCCCTGTTTTAAATGGATGGATAAATAAACCTGCTGATGCTGATTCAATAAAAGCTGCTTATGCTGCTTTAAATGGCAATGATCCAACCTATGGTGCTCTTTATTATTTTGATAATTCCGCAACAAATACATGGCTTAGAGCTAAACCAGTAGCAATTACAATAGATAAGATGATTTTTTCTTATTAAAATGGTTTAGAACGTAATATAAAGAAATTGCGAAGCAAAGTGAAGGGTTTTCACCGCGAAGCATTGGTGAAAACCCTTCACCCGTACTTTGCAATATCTAACTATTACGAATTTACAAACTTCACACCGTTTAATCTTTATTTTACATATTTAAAAAACACTGTGGGCACAATAAAACATGTATTTTATTCTGAGAGGTGTGTTCATAATGAATTTTAAAAAAATATTTATACTTGCAATATGTTTTTTGCTTATAAATTGTACTTATGTAAATGCTGCCACCATAAATAGTCCTTATAACAAAACTTATGTTATTTTAATAGATTTGAATGAAAATAGGCTTTTTTTAATAAAAAATAATTCTAAAAAAATTATAAAGTCATATCCAGTTGCCTCAGGTAAAAAATCAACACCGTCACCTATTGGAACATGGAAAATAATTGATAAAGGTGCTTGGTCAAATGGATTTGGCACAAGATGGATGGGGCTTAATGTCCCTTGGGGAAAATATGGCATTCATGGTACAAACAAACCACAGAGTATAGGTTCTCCTGCCTCTATGGGATGTATAAGAATGAACAATAATGATGTAGAAGATTTATATGATAAAGTAAGTTTAGGGACTGTGGTAATTGTATATGGTGGTCCATTTGGCCTTCAATATAATAATTTAAGAGTTTTATTGCCAGGCAACACTGGTAGTGATGTCTTTCAGGTCCAAAAAACTTTAAAGAGCAGAGGTTATTATTCTAATTCCTTAGATGGAATTTATGGAGATAACCTAAAAAAAGCTATAATAAAATTTGAAATGGATAACAAATTAAACATAACTCATAACATAAATTATGAGTTATATAAGTCTTTAGGAATGGCTCCTTTTGAATAAACCTACTCCCCTGTATTTTTGATTATATTTCTGGATTTATCAGCTGCATTCTTTATAGAAAGGTCCAATGGTACTTTTTTATTAACAGCATAATCTATATATGCTTGTTGTAAATTTGCTGTAACCTTTTCAATAGACGGATATGGTTCTATTGGAATAGCATTTTTTAGCTGTTCCATATACTTTTTGTTCTCCGTTGTTTTAAAATAATCATTTTTTTCAAGCTTTGACAATACTGGCAACTCTTTAAGTTTTTTACATGCTTTCAGATTTTCCTGCTCCTCCATAATGTATTTTACAAAATTCCAAGCTAAATCCTGTCGCTTTGTATCAGTTTTGAACATCATTATATTCTTTTCTTTTAAGTTTGAATAGCTAATACTATTTTTATCTTTTGCTGGTATATTCGAAATTCCTATGTCATCTTTATTAATATTTTCTTCATCTCCATATTGTAGCCACATTCCTGTATTGTTTAAATCAGCGTTTTTTAAATTCATTGACGTAACCTGCTGAACTTTTGATACAAATACAAAAAAATCATTTAATTTTGCTTCTGATTTATCGAACACCACATCCGTACCTGTATTGTTATACAATCCATATTTTTTATCATTCATATTATAATATAGCGGGCTTACATTTTCCCAATTTGAAATCGGATTAGATATGTCATTATTAGGAACTGCTACTCCATATATCTTACTTCCGTCAGCACGATTAGGTAATGCGTATATCCTATTTGCACAGTTTATAAATTCGTCAAATGTACTTGGTGGCTTTTTTTCATCTAATCCCGCTTCTCTAAATAATGTCTTGTTATATGCCATAAGTTGTGTTGTTACAAACCAAGGTATACAATATATTTCATTAGTTTTTTGTTTTTTAACTATAAATTTTTTACTAATTTTTTTATAAAGATCATTCTTAAATCCATTAACTTTTTGAAAATCCAATAACTTATTCATATCTCCATACTTCATAGCCTCATACACATTATTTCCAATATATATGTCTGGAACTTTTCCATTCATAACTCTTGAATTTATATCATTGTCACTACTTAAACTTACATTAACATCAGGATTATCTTTTTTAAAATCAGGAATTATATTATTTTTAAGGAATTCTCCAAATCTATCGTCTGATATTGTAATTTCAATATCACCACTTAAGTTCTTACTTTTCTTTTCTTCTTTTGGTTTTGTATTGTTTTTATTTTGAGTGCAACCTGTAATCACATTAATTGAAAAAATAATCAATAAAATCTTAATTATTATATTTTTACTTTTCATATTATCCCCTCTTAATTTTTTATACTTATGATGTGTTATTTTTATTATATCTATACCTTATGTAAGCTATAGACAACAAAAAATTTACAACAATTGCATAAAAAATTTTTCTTAAATTTAAAAACAATATCATGTAATGAAAATACGCATATATTAGTATTGGATAAGAAAATAATTTAACCAAGGAGTGTGAATTCATTGGAAAGAATCTATGATCATAAAAACTCCACTTGTGGATATTTTCAAGGAAATAGGATTTATTGCAAAAAAAATAAGCAGTTAGGTTTCGTTTATGGATCTGGCTTTTATTATAATAATGGCCAATTAGCAGGTTACATTGATGGAAATGTTGTGTATAGTAGCTCAGGATACCCTATTGGATATTTAAATAATTATAAGGTTTATGATGCTAATAGGCACTATGTAGGGCATGTAAATAGTACTTTTGGATCTCTAGTTGCTGCTGCTGGTCTATTACTTTTCTTTGGTGGGTTAAGTGTAAATAATTTTTGGTGGTTCTAATCGCGTTTAAGAGCCCACTCTTTAATTTAAAGAGTGGGCTCTTATTTATATATACTATTTTATATTTGCATAATAACTAAGAGTCTCTTTTAACCCTTCTGTAATACTTGTTTCCGGTCTCCAACCAATTTTTTTCTCTATTTTGTCATAAGTCATGTAACTTTCTCTTATATCGCCTTTTCTTTCATCCGTATAGATACAAGAAATATTTTTATCAAGTAATTTATTTATAATTTTAAAAAGTTCATTTATAGTTATTTTTACATTTGTAGAAACATTATAAATTCCACTTATATCTGAATTAAGTGCCATTAAATAAGCTTTTGCAACATCTTTCACATAGACGAAATCTCTTATTTGATTACCATCTCCATATATATATGGAATTTCATCCTTTAAAAGTTTTTCGCAAAATATTGCTATTACCCCACCCTCTCCAGAAGAATCTTGTCTCGGTCCATAAACATTTGCACATCTAAGAGCTACATAGTCAATGTTGTATAAACCTTTATAAACCTTAAGATAATGCTCTACGGTATGTTTTGTTACACCATAAGCCGATAACATTTCAAGTGGATGTGCTTCATCTATTGGTAAATATGATGGTTCTCCAAAAATTGCTGCTGATGCTGGGTATATTATTTTTTTTACATTGACGCTACTACAAGCCTCTAGTACATTTATTGTACCCATAATGTTAATGCTTGCATCATTCATAGGATCATCTACCGATGCTGGAACACTTATTTGTGCTGCATTATGTATTACGTAATCTGGTTTTTCTATTTGAAATATTTCTTTAAGTTTAGTATCTCTTATGTCCATTTCATAAAACTTAGCTTTTTTGTTTATATTTTTTATACTTCCATGTGTTAAATTATCTATTATGCAAACTTCATAATTATTATCTATGAGTAAATCAACTACATGTGAACTGATAAATCCAGCTCCTCCAGTTACTATTACCTTCATTTTATAAATCCTCCTAAATCGTTTATAACTTCAACTGTAATTAAACCATACAAACATTATAATAAAATATTATGTTTTTGAACAGACTTTATAATTTTTCTTGCTGAACATATAGTCTCTATTTATTATAACATTCTTTTAATGTTATAATAAATTGCTATATTAATATGAATGGAGAATTTAAATGAAACATAAAAAAAGATTTTTACCTTATATTTCGTCACTTATATCTTCAAGCATTTTTGGTTTAAGTTTTCTTTTTTCAAAAAAAGCTTTAAATATAACTGATCCCTTTACTCTTTTATCATTAAGATTTTTAATAGCCTTTATTATAATGTCTGTATTAGCTGTTTTTAAGATTATAAAAATAAGTTATAAAGGAAAACCTATGTTAACCCTTACTTTATTAGCTTTAATGGAGCCAATAACCTATTTTATATTTGAGAATTATGGTATAAAATTTTCATCTTCATCAGAAGCTGGACTTATGATAGCTCTTATACCAATTGCAGTTGCCATACTTAGTGCATATTTTTTAAAGGAGAAACTTTCTGTTAAGCAAACTATTTCCATTATAATTTCAGTTGCTGGAGTAACATTAATTGGAATTATGGATACATCTAGTAAAGGTCAAAATAGTAAACTTGGTATTTTGCTTCTTGTTGGTGCCATTGTTACTGCTGGTGTATTTACAATATTGTCTAGGAAGCTTTCAACGATATTTACCCCCATTGAAATAACTTATTACATGATGTTTTTATCTGCCTTATTTTTTAACTGTATATCCATTATACTTCATGTTAAAAATCATAATTTAGATACATATTTTAATGTTTTGACTAACAAAGACCTGTTAAGCTCTGTTGTTTATCTTGGAATTCTTTCATCAATAGTTGCATATTTTTTGACAAATTACACACTTTCAAAAGTTCCAGCTTCTATATCAGCTACTTTTTCCAATTTATCAACTATAGTTTCAATTGTTGCAGGTGTTGTTTTCCTTAATGAACAATTTAAATTATTTCAATTAATAGGTTCTTTTTTAATAATTGTTGGTGTTTGGGGAACAAATATGTTCTCATTAAGGCAAAATCCTAAAACTGAAGGTTAAACATACATTTTACTAACTTGTTATTTTTTTTAATATGCCTTAATATTAATCTAATATACATAAGTATGGAGATGATTAAATGTTTATTAATAACTTATTGCTAGGAAATAAAGTTAATTTAACTTCAATAAAAAACGATGACATAGAAAAGATATGTGAATGGTATAATGACACTTACTCACTAAGATTATTCGATACTATGCCTAGTTACCCTTATAGTGAAGAACATATAACAACTTGGATAAAAGAAAGACAAGAATCAAATGAAAACTATATGTTTGCAATAAGATCTATTGAAACTGATGAATTTATCGGATATATAGATTTAAATGGTATATCTTGGAACAATAGAGTTGCTAATTTATCCATTGGTATAGGTTCTCCAAATGTACGTGGTAAAGGTTATGGAACTGAGGCTATGAATCTCATATTAGAATTTGGTTTTCATGAACTTAATTTACATAGAATTCAACTGAATGTTTTAAGTTATAATACTCCTGCCATAGCACTTTATGAAAAAGTTGGATTTATAAAAGAAGGTTCCTATAGAGAATTTGTGCAAAGAGATGGTAAAAAATATGATATGTACCTTTATGGACTTTTATATCCAGAATGGCTTGAACTTCAAAAATAAACGAAGAAATGTTAATATTCTGAGACAATTTTGATGGAATTATACCTGCAGTAATGGGGGATGGTAAATGTACAAGACACTAAATAATTTACTCAGTTTTTTTACTATCATTGTTTGGATTGGACTTGGGATGCCATTTATGGGTTTTCTAAAAGGCAGAAGAGGTACAGATTCTCTTTTTCATTATAGCAAAACTATGTATTTCAGGGTTTCATTAATTGGAATAGTTATAGCGATATTATTCATAGTTATCTGCATTGTGTTAAAAAAGAAAATTAGGGCTATGGAACGTGAAATTAAATTTCTACCTTCTTATACTGCACCTGCAATTAAATATACGCTATTTAAAAGCAAATATTCAGTTGTCTTTAGCATAAATGGTAAAAAATACGGACATAGATTTCAAGCAACAGGAGTTACGAAAGTTTATGACTTTAAGCAAGGTTCTTACGTAAGATATAAGATTTATAAGGATGAAGTTATTCCTGAAAAGTTTTATTTAGCAATTCCTAAGTATGAGAAAAGTATTAAAAACAAGCAGACTTATTTAAGCAAAAGCCAATTTTAAAAATAATGCTAAGTCACATTATTTTTAAAATTGGCTTAGGTCAAAAATGAGGTGCAAAATTCTTGCCAAACTTAATTTTTCCTATTGAATGCTATCTAAATATTCATATATCTTTTTAGACCATTTTTTATATTTCTCTGGTCTTTTTTCTTTTAGTATTTCCATGAATTCTTCTAGAACCCCTAATTTTTCTAATCCTTTTGAAAGATGTCTTGGAAAATCTCTTTCCCTTGAAAAGCTTTTTTTAGGATCAATAATTCTTAAATTTCCATCTGGCTCAACAAATATATCTTTACACCTTATATCCCTTTTAGTAAATTTCAGCTTATCAAATTCCTCCAATAACAAAATCAATTTACTACCTAACTCTTTATTAAATCCATACTCCTTTATATAATCTCTTAGTGATATCCCTCCAACATAATCTCTAATCATATAGTTTCCATTCATGCCATATACCTTTGGGAAATATTTGTTTCCATTGACCTTATTTAAAATATAGTATTCCCCCCTACAGCTATGTTCTGTAAAACAAACTTTTATCACTTTGCCATCCGGTAATAAATATACAACTCCATTATGTCCCATTCCTAAAAATGTACACTGTAATAAATTCAAATCAAAATCTTCTATATATTTTTTATAAGTGCTTATGATAAACACTCCTTTTTTTATTATTATGTAATTTTTATTTGATAAAATATCTTATATTTCACTAAACATTATATTCAAATCTTTCTCATGTGTTATAATTATTCTTGTATTAATATTTATAGTTTACAAAACATATATGTAAACTATATAATTTTTTTTATAAAATATATTAAAAGGAGTGACCAAAATGAAATTTATTAACAACTTTTTTACATCCGTAGTGTCTTGGCAAGGTATTGTATCAATAATAATAGCAATTATAGCTTCATTAATCGTTTTTGCCAAGGGTAGAAAATCTTTATCAACTCGTAGTGTAGTAGCCATAGGTATAGGTGCTGCTCTATATGGCGCATTATCAGTGATATCTATTCCTATAGGCCCAAATACATCTTTTAGAATTGCTGTTGCACTTTTGCCTATTTTAGGTGCAATCTTTGGACCAATTGTAGGTTTTTTGGCTGGCTTTATAGGACACGCCTTAAACGATGCATTTACAAGTGGTTCAGTATGGTGGAGTTGGGTTTTCCTATCTGCTTCAATTGGTCTGTTTACAGGTTTTATTACATTTGATAAAAAATTCGACGTATTATCTGGAAAAATTTCAAAACAACATTATATAAAATTATACGTACTTGCAATAGTAGGCATGGTAGTTGGAAATGTTATTGCATATGCAGGCGATGTGTTTTTCTATGGAGAATCTTCATCAAAGGAACTATTGCAAGTTACCTTAGCAAGTGTTTCTAACTTAATTGTAATTGCAGTAATAGGTATACCCGTTACTATTGCAATTGCCAAATCTAGAAGTAAAAATAACAATTTAGAATTAGATAAGTAGAAAGGGGCAGCAATTTGTCTATAATATCATTTAAGAATTTTAACTTTAAGTATGAGAATTTAAAATCATATACTTTAAAAAATATAAACTTAGATATAGAATCTGGTGAAAAAATACTTATTGCTGGTCCTAGTGGAAGTGGAAAATCTACTTTAGCCCATTGTATAAATGGGCTAATTCCTTTCACTTATAAGGGAAGCATAAATGGTGAACTTGTTGTAGAAGGTTTTAAACCATATGAAAAAAGTATTTATGAAGTAAGCAACTATGTTGGTACTATAATGCAAGATCAAGATGCTCAATTTGTAGGCCTAAGCGTAGGAGAAGATGTTGCTTTTTCTTATGAAAACAATAATGTTCCAATAGCTGAAATGCACTCTGGAGTAGAAAATGCTCTGAATAGAGTTGGAATGTTACCCTTTATCAATGAAACTCCTCACAGTTTAAGTGGTGGTGAAAAACAAAAAGTTTCTATAGCTGGTATACTTACAACAAATGCTCATATTATGTTGTTTGATGAACCACTTGCAAACCTTGATCCTGCAAGTACAAACAAAGCCTTAGATATAATAGATTCTATACATAATAACGGTGAAAAAACAGTAATTGTCGTTGAACATCGAATAGAAGATGTAGTTGCTCATAACTATGATAAGATTGTTCTAATGGAAGCAGGTGAAATTGTAGCAATTGGAGCTCCTGATGATATTCTTGCTTCAGATTTGCTGCCAAAATATGGGCTAAGAGAACCTCTATATTTAGAAGTGCTAAAAAAATGTGGAATTAAACTAACTAAAGAAGATAAAATCTCAAAAATTGAGAACTCCATAAAGTACAAAGATATTTTATTAAAGGAATACTCTAACCTAAATACCGAAAAAAAATCTATAAAAAAGGCACCAATTTTAAGCCTTGAAAACATAAGTTTTAAGTATTATAAGGATGATCCATATAATATAAAAAATGTTTCCTTTAATATAAATAAAGGTGAACTCTTAGCGGTACTTGGTAATAATGGTGCTGGTAAATCTACCATTATGAAAATTATTTGTGGAATAAACAAAAACAAAGAAGGTAACTTGCTTTTAAATGGTAAAAACATAAACAAATTATCAATTAAAAAACGTGCTGAAGCAATAGGTTATGTTATGCAAAACCCAAATCATATGATAACTAAAAATTTGATTTTTGATGAAGTTGCTTTTGGATTAAAAAACTCAGGTTTTAGCGATACAGAAATCTCAGAAAAAGTTGAAGAAACTTTAAAAATTTGTGGTTTACATGCTTATAGAAATTGGCCTATTTCTGCACTTAGCTATGGTCAAAAAAAGAGAGTTACTATTGCATCTATACTTGTTATGGATCCAAAAGTGATAATTTTAGATGAACCTACTGCTGGACAAGATCATCGAAATTATGTGGCATTTATGAAGTTTCTTGAGTTACTAAAAAAACGTGATATAAGTATAGTTATAATAACACATGATATGCACCTTGCCTTAGAATACGCTGATAGAGCTGTAGTTATTAGTGATGGCCGTGTCATAGCAGATGACCTGGTGTACAATATACTTTCAAATTCAGATATTATGAATCGAGCAAATTTAAGTGAAACCTCAATATCAAAATTAGCTGAAATCTATGAATTAAAAGACAAGGAAAACTTTTTAGCTTATTTTACCACTTTATTAAAGGCTGGTGAGAAATATGAGTAAATCAGGTTCTCTATACATAAAAGGTAACTCAATTTTTCATAAATTAGATGGAAGTATAAAACTTCTAATGTTAATTTGTTGGACAATCTTTACTTTCATGTTTATGGATGCTAGAATTTTTACACTTATGATTATTGTAGGTTTTTTAATGGTCTACATAGCAGGTTTACCATTAAAATCTATTCTTCCACTTATAATTTTTATAATTGTGTTTACAATATTTAATTCCATATTCCTTATAATAATAACGCCTGATTATGGTTCTAAACTGTCAGGTCACTATAGTGTAGCATTAAACATTTTTAATATTAAATTAACTTACGAAACACTTTTTTATGCACTTACACTTTCACTTAAATACATTTGTATGGCTCCACTAACAATTTTGTTTATATTTACAACAGAGCCTGGAACTTTTGCAAGTAGTCTTAATCGTCTAAATGTATCCTATAGGGTGTCTTATGCCGTAAGCATAGCTCTTAGATACATACCTGATGTAAAAAGTGAACTTGGAAACATAATAAATGCACAAGAGGCTAGAGGTTTAGCTTTTAGACGTGGTGAAGCAAATTTTTTCGTACGAATGAAAAACTATATATCTGTTTTGTTTCCACTGCTTTTATCATCACTTCAGAAAATAGATGTTATTTCAAATGCTATGGAGATTAGAAGTTTTGGTAAATATAAAAAAAGAACCTGGTATAATAGAAAACCTCTAACTATCAAAGACTTTACATTTGTTGTTTTATCAATATTGCTTATTGTTTTGGGTATATACCTTAAAACCAATGTATTTAAAAAGTTTTGGTGTGTTTATTTTTAATTAAGCTATACATGCTAAGCCCCAGATATTTAGGGTTTAGCATGTATACTTAATGTATTTACTAAAGCTCATACGGCGTTACCTGATATACATAATAATTTAGCCAATTTAAATATAACAAATTAGCATGGCCTCTCCACTTTACTATAGGTTCTTTACTTGGATCATTGTCCTGGAAATAATTTTGTGGTACATCCATCTTAAGACCTTTAGAAATATCCCTATCATATTCATCCTTTAATGTAAGTGGATCATATTCAGAATGCCCCATCACAAAAATTTGACGTCCCCCATTAGCTGATACAATATAAATCCCTGCTTCATCTGATTCAGCTAAAATTTCAAGTTCAGTTTTTTTTATAATATCTTCCTTTTTAACTTCTGTATGCCTTGAATGTGGAACATAAAATCTGTCGTCAAAACCTCGTAAAAGCTTAACGTTTTTTTTGTTTATAGAATGCTTAAACACTCCAAATTTTTTATGCTGCAATTCATATTTAGGTATTCCATAATGATAGTATAATCCTGCCTGTGCTCCCCAACATATGTGAAAAGTTGAAGATACATTGAATTTACTCCACTCCATAATTTCTGTTATTTCATTC
Source organism: Clostridium acidisoli DSM 12555 (assembly GCF_900176305.1). Taxonomy (GTDB): domain Bacteria; phylum Bacillota; class Clostridia; order Clostridiales; family Clostridiaceae; genus Clostridium_I; species Clostridium_I acidisoli. Next base: position 125,565 of record NZ_FWXH01000004.1, on the reverse strand, counting down.
CAGTAATCAACATCCTCAAACTTCATTTGTTCTACTGGTGCTCCAGTTATAATCATTCCATCAAATTTCTTGTCCTTTATATCTTCAAACGTTTCATAATATTTTATAAGATGTTCTTCTGATGTATTTTTTGATAAATGACTTTTAGTATGTATTAACGTTATATCAACCTGTATTGGAGAATTTGATAAAAGTCTCAATATCTGAGTTTCAGTTGTTGTCTTTACTGGCATTAAATTAACTATTGCAATGTTTAAGGGTCTTATATCTTGATGAGATGCCCTTACCTCATTCATAACAAATATGTTTTCATTATTTAGAATTTCAGTTGCAGGTAAATCATTAGGTATGTTTATTGGCATAAGGCTCCCTCTCCTTTCAAAATTCAAACTATTTTTAGCATCTGTTTCAAATTATAGAACAAAAATCAAATTACTTCAATAGGACATGTTTTACCCTAAGTATTTATTTCATTATCTAAATTATATTCCTAAAAGCAACATTTGCAATATTTATAGCATTTTATACAACCTCTTTTGCAAAACTTACATATATAATAATATAAGGACAATTTAATTATCAGTTATAATATTGGAGGAAATTATGAAAGTAATAGTTCAAAAATTTGGAGGTACCTCTGTTTCGTCAAAAGAAAGAAGAGCATTAGTAATAGAAAAGGTATTAAGTGCTATAAAAGATGGCTTTTCACCTGTGGTTGTGGTTTCAGCAATGGGTAGAAAAGGTGACCCTTATGCTACAGATACCCTTTTATCCTTAATAGATATTGACTTTAAAAATCACAATTTACAAGCTAGCGACCTGCTCATGGGTTGTGGTGAAATTATTAGTACCGTAATCATGAGTAATGACTTAAATAAAAAATCAATTGATGCAGTGCCACTTTTAGGCGGTCAAGCTGGAATAATAACAGATAATGAATTTAATAATGCCTCTGTTTTAAGAGTGGATGCTAATAATTTAATAAAAATATTGAAATCCGGAAAAATACCTGTAGTTGCAGGTTTTCAAGGTTTAAGTGAAGATGGTTTTTTAACTACCCTTGGCAGAGGTGGAAGCGATGTTACTGCCTCACTTCTTGGAAGTGCATTAAATGCTGAAAGAGTAGAAATATATACAGATGTAGATGGTATAATGACTGCAGATCCAAGGGTAGTAAAAGATGCTGCCTTAATTGAAGAAATTAGTTATACCGAAGTCTTTCAATTTGCAGACCAAGGTGCAAAAGTTATACATCCAAGAGCTGTTGAAATTGCTGCAAGAGCTAATATACCTCTAGTTGTTAAAAACACCCTTAACAACTGCGTTGGAACGCTTATCAATAACATTGGAAACACAAATAACACTAATGTTATTGATGGCATAACACAAATTGATAACAGAACTCAAATAAAATTTTCAACTAAAGTTAACAAAGACAATATAAATTATCCCGACATACTTGATATATTAGCTGAAAATAACATTAGTATAGATCTTATAAATGTATTTCCAGAAGAAAATATATTTACTATAGATAAAAAAGATTTTAAAAAATTTGATGCTATTTCAAAATCACTTAATTTAAATTATACCTATGAAGAAGATTGCAGTAAAATTTCTCTTATAGGCAGTAGAATGGCTGGAAAACCCGGTGTTATGGCTAAAATAATAAAAATATTAAGAAATGAAAAAATTAATGTTCTTCAGACTGCTGATTCACATGAGACAATATGGTGTCTTGTAAAAACAAACCTTGCAAGCAGTGCAATTAATGCACTTCATTCTGAATTATGTTCTTGTAAATGAAATTTAGAAACAGGCGATCAAAAGTTTTTATAATGCGGCTTTAGGTCACCTGTAAATTTTTTAGTTATACTATATAATATTTTTAATTTACATTTATACCATAAAATATCTCTGTCATCTCTTTTTGTAAAGACTCTATTATCTTATCCTTTTCATCTATACTTAAATTTTCTTCTTTAATATCAAATATATAATTTTCTAGTTCAATAGCTTTAAGCTTCATCTTAGTATGAAATATATTAGCTTGATATATATTCATATCCGTTAACATATATCTAGATAAGGTATTTTTGTCTATAAAATTTTGTATTGAGTTTATTTTATGATCTATATAATGTTTTTTCCCATCCATATCTCTAGTAAAACCTCTTACCTTGTAATCTATAGTAATAATGTCGGAATCAAAGCTTCCTATAAGATAATTTAATGCTTTTAGTGGCGATATTTGTCCACAAGTTGCAACATCTATATCTACCCTAAATGTGCTTATATTGTTCTGTGGATGGCTTTCTGGATAAGTATGTACCGTAACATGACTTTTATCCAAATGTCCTACTATATTCTCTCTTATTGGTGCAAGTTCTCCTCTATTGCAAGATGGATCCAATACATACACAGGTACTTCCTCTTCAGAAATCAATAATGTAACACTTGCCCCTTGAGGATCATAATCTTGTTTTGCTATATTAAGTACTTTTGCACCTATTATTTCTGTTACATTTTTTAAAATTCCCGTTAATCTTTCAGAATTATATTGTTCATCAACATATTCAATATATTTTTTTCTGTCTTCATCGGTTTCAGTATAGCAAACATCATAAATATTAAAGCTTAACGATTTTGTTAAATTGTTAAATCCATAAAGTTTTAATTTGTTATTATCCGTTACTGACAATTCATTCACCTTTTCTTATAATATTTCAGCATTATATTATCATATAAACAATAACAAAAACAAGCTGTTTATAATAATATTATTCTATATATAAAACAATATTCATTTTCATAAATCTGAAAATTCTATTTCTACTTTTTTCATATTAATTTCACTAAAGTCTTCAGAATTTTTATTATTAATATCTAATCGTCTATATGGAAATTCTATTTTAAATTTACACCCTTTGTTTTCCTCACTTTCCAAATAAACCTTACCATTATGCATTTCAACAAGTGATTTAACAAGTGATAATCCTATACCGCTACCTTCGTTTTTTCTTATAAATGTGTCACTTATTTGAGTAAATCTATTAAATATTTTTTCATGCATATCTTTACATATTCCCGGTCCATTGTCTTCAACGTTGATTTGAAGTTTATTTTTTGAAAAACATGTATATACTTTAATTTCCCCATGATTTTGAGTAAATTTTATTGCATTAGAAAGTAAATTTAAAATTATTCTTTCTATTTTATCTATATCGCAAGCCATTAATAACTCTTCTATTTCTGTGTCAAAAATAATTTGTATATCCTTCGACTCAGCAAATGGAACAACTGATAATGTGGTATCTTCAACAATTTTTATTATATCAACGTTTTGCAAATTTAAATCTACAATTCCTGCATCTATCTTGCTCATATCGATTAGATTGTTGGATAATTTAGTTAATCTATAACAATTTTTCTTCATTATGTCTATATATTTATTTAAATTTTTATCGCTTTTACAGTTACTTTTTTCTAAATTGATTTCATAAAGTTGAACACTGCTAAATATTACATTTATAGGAGTTCTAAGTTCATGAGAAATATTTGCCAAAAATTCTGATTTCAATTTATCAAGCTCTACATATTCAGTTAATTTCTTCTCTTTATCTTTTACTTCTTCTTGAAGAACATTTACATGACTACTGAATTTTTTGCTAGCATCCTCTATTGTAATAAAAATAATGAAAAATGAATATGTAAGTGCCTGCAATTCATAAGAAACCAAATCAACATTAGGTAATATTTTTAGAATCGGTAATCTTGTAAACATAATAACTATTTGAAATATAAATTGAACACTAGGAAAAATTAAACTTACACTTGCAAAAATTTTGCTACTAAGTTTATTATGTTTGCTTGTTAAAATAAATATACCTATGCCTATATAAACAAGCATCAGTATATCCTTGTGTATAATTACACTAATATTAGGCTCGTTATTACATGTATAAGCGTCAATAATTATCAATGCAATTGCTATATACTTGTAATATGCCTTTACATTAATTTCAAAATAACTTAACAATGCTAAAATTCCCAAAAAATTTGCACATAAAAAAAACGTTACCGAAAAAATCTTAATAACATAATTACCAAAAATAATCGTATTAAATATGCAAAATAATACAGTTAATATTCCAAATATATGGCTCATAGATATCAAATTTAGATACTTTTTCTTGTATATTATATTAAAAGAAATACAAATCAAAGCTAATGCAGCATAAACCAGCAACATTATTAGAAAAAATAAAACATTATGCATTATATGTAACACTTCCATTAAATAATTTTGTTTAAATTCCACCATTTCCTATTTTATCAAACTTTGTACTAAAATAAAACATAAAATGTTTTTTTATTTTATAATTATATAATTCTCATTTTTACATAATGGCTTTATTTTATTTTCTATAATGAATCTCCTGTTTTCTTTATTATTATCTAATACATATATTCCCTTTAAATTTTTACTTAAGAAATTTTCTTTACTTTCTTCCTTTGGATTCATATTATCCAGCACTTCTACAATAAATCTATTTGCTTGTGTCCATTTACTACCATAATAAATGTTAATATTTTTACTCTCTACCTTGTTTTTTAACTCTATGAATATTTTTTGTGAATCTGGAATATTTTCATTTTTTATTTTAAGAAGTATTCTAGTTTCTCCAAATAATGAGCATATTATAAATAGGATTAAAATTACATTTTTTAACTTTTTCGATATGTGGCTATTTATATATATACTATATGTAACCCATCCAATTAATATACTAACAGCAGGGTATACAGTATTTATATACCAAACAAGCTTAGATTTAGACAAACTAAATAATATAAAGGGCACTAACGCCCAAATTATTGTAGTTAATTTTAAGAATTTATTATTCTTAAAGTTAAGTTTAAATTTATTTATTATAAGATACACACTTAATAAAATACTAATGTAGACAACCCAATGAAAATTGTAACTTATTGAATACACTACATAATACAAAATGCTACCTTTTTGTCCCTCAATGGTGCTAGTAGATCTAGCCAAAACATCATAGGTAATCATTTTCTTTAGAAAGGTAAATCCATCAAAACTATATCTGGCTGCCATCCAAATGAAAATTGGGATAAAACTGCAAGCAAAAAAAATTAAAAGCTGTTTTAATTTTAATTTAAATAAAGATCCAGTACAAATCAGTATGAGTCCTACTACTGCAATAATTTGTATAGAGGCATAACTCTTTAACAAAAATGAAATTGAGTATACAATTCCGCATAAATATAAATACTTTATATTCTTTTCTATTTTCATTAAGAAATATATTACTATTGTAAAAATCAGGGTAAAAATAGCATCCACATCACCGGTTCTTCCTGCGTGCCATACTATGAAAAGATAATTTGTTGATAGTGCAGTCATACCTACAATTGCAGAAACTTTACTTATATTATCTTTTAGAATTTTTCCTACAAAAATAATTGTGATTAGAGCACTAAAGGAAGAAAAAAATCTCATCGCAAATATGCTATACCCAAAAATTTTATATGACATTGCTATTATAATCATCGGTAGTGGCGGCTTTAGATTATAATAATCAACTTTAAACCCATAAGTAGTAATTAGATAATTGCTATTTTTTATCATTTCATATGCTGTTATTCCATGTCTAGCCTCATCCCAATCCTGTACAGTTGTTGTTCCTAGTTTATAAAACAAATTAACACTAGCTAAAACTAATATACCTGCTGCTATAAAATAAAAATATTTATGAAAAAATTTATCCAATGCAAATTTTTTTTTCGCATACGTATTTCTCATACTATACCTCTCGTTTAAATAGAATCTAGTTCTTGTATTATGAATTTATCGAAATCTATTTCATCAATAAAATGATTTTGATTAAAAGTTGTCTTTCTTCTATTATTATATTCTTCTACATTTGGAGGCAACCAATAAGGTTTGGAAATATCAAGTTTATAACAAATTTCCTTAATGCATGCTTTTAAGTTTTCTTGATACGAATCATCTATATCTGAAGTAACAATAATTTCTTTTATTATTTTATTTTTTTTAATAACCTTTCCCCATATTCTCAAAATTTTTCCCTCCTAGTATAAAACATTTGGATAAATCCTTTTAAAAATTACTTTATCACGTAAATATCATTTATTCAAGCATACAAATAGGCTATTTCAAAATTATTGAAATAGCCCATTAAAAATTTTTAATTTCACATTAAATTATTTGTACATATATTCTCTTGTTAACGGTATATTATAAATTGGTTTTTTAGGTGATTTGCTTAACAATATTTGATATATTGAAATTGATCCAGAATGAAAATTAAGTGCACAACCGATCATATATAAAAGCCATGTCCTATATGTTCTTTCTGATGAATATTCTATAGCTTTGTCTTTGTTTTTCATAAGATTATTAACCCAAAGCACCAATGTTTTACTATAATGTTCTCTTAAACTTTCTACATCACAAACTTCATAATTAGCATCTTCCATAAATGTAATAACATCACTTACTGTTTGAAGTTCACCACCTGGGAATATGTATTTTTCTATGAATTCACTCTCTTCTTTTGATACTACAAGCTTTTTAGAATGAGTTATTCCATGATTAAGAAATAATCCATCTTCCTTAAGTAATCTAAACATATCATCAAAATACAATGGTAAATTTTTCTTACCAACATGTTCAAACATACCTATACTTACAATCTTATCGTATACACCTTCTCCTTCTATGTCACGATAATCTTTAAGTTCAACAAAACATTTATCTTCTAGTTTTTCTTCTTTTATCTTTTCTGTAACGTATTTATATTGTTCCTCACTTATAGTTACGCCATGAGCTTCAACACCATAATGTTTTGCAGCCCACATAATCATTTTTCCCCAACCACAACCAACATCTAATAATTTTTCGCCAGGTTTTAATCTTAATTTTTTACATATATGATCTACTTTATTTTCTTGAGCTGTTGTTAGATCATCATCTTCATTTTTGAAATACGCACATGAATAAGTCATAGTTGATCCCAAAAATAATCTATAGAAATCATTTGATATATCATAGTGGTGTGCTATATTTTCTTTGTCTTTTTCCTTTGTATGCATGTTTATAGCTTCTTTAATTGATGTTCCTTTTAAAAGTAATGTAAGTTTGTCTGAATTTGATATCTCTACATCATTTAATTGATCTTTTAGAGTAAGAGCGTTTATTACATCTCCTTCTATATCAAATGTCTTATCGATAAAAGCTTCAGCAAAACTTATTGCTGATGGTTTAGTCATTATTTTCTTAAAAGCATCCTTGTCATTAAATTTTAAAGTAAATTTTGGGCTATCTGTATAGTTGATAGTTTCTCCATTCCAAAACTCAACATTAAAGTTTTTTTCAGTTTGTTTAAAAATATGCTCAATTGCCTCAATTAGAGCACTATCGTTATTCTTCATCTTTACCCCTCCATAATATAAATTTCAATTTTGTATCTCATTACTATTTATATAGACCATACCTTTTAATTATATTCCTCTATTTTTTTGTCTTCAATATGATATATTGCTTATTATTGACAGTTGTAAACGATTATAATACAATGTTCCTTTAATTTTTGCCCTATTTCTACGTATTATGAAATAATTCTTGCACGATTGCATTTTTATGCAATTTTAAATTTATTTAAATTTTATCTACTTATAATCAAAAATAAATTACAAAACACTACCATTTTAAATTAAACTGGTAGTGTTTTTGTTAAAATAAGAGCTATCCTATTTTATCCGTATATTGTTCATTTTGACTAGCTTCAATAGCTAACTTAACTATGGAATCTACAGCTTTTTTTGCTGAATCAACATCCCTATATTGCCTTTGTGCCTTCATTATGTCATTTATAAGCTTACCATCGTCTTTAACAAGTTCTTCCACGGAAGTTTTTAAATTATTATAATCACTACATAAGATTCCTAATTTATTTTTTTCAATGTAATAAGAATTTTCTTCTTCTTGTCCCAATAATTCTCCTGTTATTATTGTAGGCAAGTTTGATGCCACTGCCTCCATTAAAACATTAGGACTTCCCCTTGAAATTAATATGTCTACATTATCCATTAATTTATTTACATTAGTTACATAGCCATATACCTCAAGTTTTTCACCGTATTTTGCACTATACTTATTTTGCAATTTATTCCTAAGTGTCGCATTTTTTCCCGCAACAATCTTTACATTGCAGTTAAAATTCTCTAATAATATTTCTGCAATGCTTCCAAGGTTTCCAACTCCCTCTCCACCACTCATAAGTAAGAATTTGAGTGCATTTTCAGGCTTATCACTAATAACAATATCATTTCTATGTTTTGAACTATAAAATCTAGAACGAACAGGAAATTTCACCACTTCTATTTTTGATCCATCTGCACCAAAATTTATACACCTTTTTTTAGCTTCATCTGTAGGACATATAATCATATTCGCTCTCTTATCAACCCATAGAGGAGTTATACTTATTAAATCTGCAATTAATGTAACAAATGGTATGTTGTAACCATTCCTGTATAATATATTTAAAACCGATGCGTTAAAATTTGGATGAATCGATAATATCAAATCAGGTTTTTCATTCTCTAAAACCTTCAAAAAATTCTTCTCCATTGTTCTTTCTGTAATTTTAACTATAAGTTCAGGTTTTTTTAAAGAAATGTTCCAAACTGCCTTCCATAACACTCTTGCTCTCCTTGTTAAAAATCCATAAGATTTACTTACAGTATTTCCCAAAGTACCATTTGTGTCAAATCCTTCAATAACCTTCGCGTTGACATTTTCAAGCTTATCAAACTGCTCTAATAAAGCTTCCGCAATGCTTTTATGTCCAGATCCAGTGTTATTCGAAGATATAATTAGTATATTCACGATTTCTCCTCCTTATTTTATGGGGATAACTGAATTATTATTAAAGAATAAATAATAAAATTTAATTTTAAATACCCAATCCCTATACATTATGCAATATTTAAATTTAAAATGCAATAGACAGGTTTATCCTTATTGATTTAATATTTTTTGCTTGTCCGTAAGCACCTCGTTCATACTTCCTGTTCTATATCCAAAGAGATCTAATGTAACGTATTTAAATCCAATTTCTTTAAGCTTTTCGGAAACTTTGTCCATTGTATTTAAATTAAAAAAAGCTTCTCTTTCTTCAGGTGATACCTCAATTCTTGCTATTTCTCCATGATGCCTTACTCTTACCTGTCTAAATCCTAAATCAAGAAGGAATTGTTCTGCATTTTCTATCATTTTTAATTTTCCTATAGTAATATTACTTCCATAAGGAACTCTTGAAGAAAGACATGCAAAAGAAGGTTTATTCCATGTTTTGAGTCCATATTGTTTTGAAAAGTTTCTTATATCGTCTTTAGTCATATTGGAAAGCTTCAAAGGGCTTATAACACCTAATTCCTTAGCAGCTATCATTCCAGGTCTATAGTCCCCTGTGTCATCCATATTTGATCCATCAACCACATGTTTCACTTTGTTTTCTTTTGCAATATTTTGTATCTTAGTGAACAATTCTTTTTTACAGTAATAACATCTATTTGTAGGATTTTTGGCGAACCCTTCAATATCCAATTCTTCTGATACTATTATTATATGTTTAACACCAATTTCCTCAGCAAATTTTTTTGCCTCCATTAGTTCTCTTTCTGGATATGTTGAAGATTTTGCTGTTATTGCAATTACTTTGTCACCTAATACCTCGCATGCCACCTTTAAAAGGAATGTGCTGTCAACACCACCGGAATATGCTATGGCAATACTTTCTAAGTTTCTTAAATTTTTTTTCAATATACTTAATTTATCTTCTCCCATAAATTACTCCTCTCATACAAACCTTATATACATATTATCACTTTATACTTCTCTATCACAATTGTTTTATAAATCTTTCCATTCTTTTCATAGCTTCTAATATATTATCCATAGATGAAGAATAACAAACCCTTACAAAACCTTCACCACATTCTCCAAAGGCATTACCTGGTATAACAAGAACTTTTTCCTTCTGTAATAATTTCTCACAAAATTCATCCGATGTAAGTCCTGTAGATTTTATTGACGGGAAAACGTAAAATGCCCCTAATGGCTCAAAACATTTAAGGCCCATATCTCTAAAACTAGATACAATTACCCTTCTTCTTCTATTATATTCACTTACCATTTCATTTACAGACACATCACCATTTTTAAGTGCTTCTATGGCAGCATATTGAGCATTAGTAGGTGCACACATTATTGCATATTGATGTATTTTTTTCATGGCATCTATTAAAATTTTATCGCCACAGACATAACCAAGTCTCCAACCTGTCATTGCATAAGCTTTTGAAAAACCATTTATAACAATGGTCTTATCTCTAACTTCTGGAAAACTTGCTATTGATACGTGCTCCTTTTCATAGGTAAGTTCTGAATATATCTCATCTGATAATATAATTACATCTCTATCCTTTAATACATTCACTATACTTTGTAATTCATCTCTTGTCATAATAGCACCTGTAGGATTATTAGGAAATGGAATTATTACAACCTTTGTTTTTGGTGTTAAAGCTTCTTCTAATAACTTTGGTGTAAGTTTAAATTCATCTTCTTCTCTCAAATTAATAACCTTTGATGTTGCTCCCGTAAATGCTGTACATCCTTTATATGCTACAAAACTTGGTTCTGGAATTATAACTTCATCTCCTGGACCAGTTAATGCTCTTAATGCTATGTCAATGCCTTCACTTCCACCAACTGTAACAATAACCTCATCATTATAATCATATTTAAGTCCATATTTTCTGCTCAATGATTTACATATTTCTTTTCTAAGTTCAATAAAACCAGAGTTTGCGGAATAATGCGTATGCCCCTTCTCTAAAGAATATATTCCTGACTCTACTATATTCCAAGGCGTTACAAAATCTGGTTCTCCAATTCCAAGTGATATCGCATCATCCATTTCATGTATCATATCAAAATATTTTCTTATTCCAGATGGAGGCATATTCCTTACGTTTTCTAATATCATATCCTCTAATTTCATATAAATGTTACCTCCCTATCATCTTCTGGTTTTTCTTTAAATATTGTTCCCTTATCTTTATATTTTTTTAATACAAAATGCGTAGAAGTGCTTAATACATACTCTTGAACTGCAAGTTTTTCTGCAACAAAAAGAGCTACTTCTTTCATGGTTTTACCTTCTATTATAACTGTTAAATCAAATCCACCTGACATAAGGTAACATGATTTAACTTCTGGAAATTTATATATTCTTTCTGCAACTTTATCGAAACCTTCGCCTCTTTGTGGTGTTATTTTAACTTCAATAAGTGCAAGCACTGTCTCTTTACTAGTCATTTCCCAATTTATCAAAGCTGAATATCCAGCTATTACATTTTTATCTTCATATTCCTTTATTGCACTTTTCACTTCATTTTCAGTTTTACCTGTCATTTTTGCAATTTCTTCCACTGTATATTTACTATTTTTTTCAAGAATCTCAAGAATTTCTTCCATTAAATCCAACTCCTAATCATTATTTTTGTATAAAAAAAACACCTTCATCCTTGTAAGGGACGAAAATGTTATTCGCGGTACCACCCTAATTAGAATATTTCTATTCTCTCTTAGTAAGGGATTTTTTATCCCTTTCCTCTGTAACGTGAGGACACGTCTTTCTCTATTCTTTGAATTAAAAAATTCTTATTTCTCGATAAGAAACTCAGAGGCTGCCTTCTGCAATTCATATTGTTGACATCTCACCTTAAATCAACTCTCTTTGAATTATAATATTGCCTACTCTTCCTCTTCATAGCCTTTATAATTTTAAATCATTATACCAAAATAGTATTGATTGTTCAATGTTATCTATAACTTTTAATCTGCTTTTTTTATATTCGAACTGTTTTTTTCAACTTTTTTAGGTTTTATTTTTGAAACTATCCCCGGTACCAAGTCAATCAAATTATCTAAACTATTTTTACCGCTTACAGGTAGTAAATTAACTTTATCACCTTTTATAACAACTATTGCATTTGGTGTAATTTTAGCAGCCACACCAAGTCCAGATCCACCACCTTGTGATTCCTTTTTGTCACCACCTTGTCCGTTTCCTGTTCCACATCCAAATGCCACACTTATTATTGGAACTAATGTAGTTTCTCCTACTACTATTGGTTCCCCAACTACAGTTTCCGTTTTAAGAAATTTTTCTAAATTACTAAACAATGAATCTACATTTTCTTTTATTGAAGAGTTATTCTCCATTTTAATTCCTCCTACAACACATTTTTATTTTGTTTACTATGCCTAAATATAACATTTCTTATGTTTTTATCCAATACAAACACTACAGTTTTAAAAACAACCACAAGAAGACTTATCTTTCCTAAGCACATAATTTGAATATCTATTATATCTTCTAAAAAAACTGGATTTAAGTCTATATTAACAGCTGGAGCAATAACTTGAATCATCGGAATAACTGCAGATATAAGTCCTGTAACCGACGGATCATAGAATCCATACACTCCACTAATTGTAAATGATTTTGGTTTTATTAATCCTCCAATTTCATATAAATATTCAAGTACTCTTTTAATAAACTTTTTTTTAATCCACTTAAAATTCATCTTATGTTTTTTACTTTTATGAATTTCAGTTTTTTCTGAATCTTTATCTACTTTTTCATCAGTTTCATTACCTTTACAATAAATACAAAATTTAAATATGTATAGTTTTAATTTAGAGCTATCGTTTAATTTTTCATGTTCAATTTGGATTAATCCATAAAAAGCTTTAATTTTTACATGACCACATATTCCACTATTTACATTATACTTTATATTGTAACTATATGGAATAATTAGAACTAGAATCAAAACAAAAATAAAAACAATAAGTAATGCTAATAGGATTTTTAAAAATAAGATAGCAGCAAACATAAATCTAACCTGCCTTATATTGATATTAATTATATTATACTATAAATAACCTAAATCCTATATAAATTTATAGCTTGCCAAATTGTCGTTTTTATCTTCACAATATTGAGAAATTGCGAAGCACGAGGGTTAAAGATTTTCATCATAGCTAAAGCTAGATAAAAAGATTAAAGAAATCCTTCGGCTAGATGGAAGAATTGACGAGGCTAAAGCCGTCAAAGGTGAGAGAAGTTACTTACGTATCCGGTAAAGGAAATTTTTCCTCCTACGTCAGAAAAATAGCAAACTTAATTTATATATATTAGTATTTAAAGATAACTCAAATATATATTTTAACCGCAGTTTATGCTTTTAGGCGTAGCCTGTGGTGCTAACATTACGGTTAGTATTGCAATAAATACTTATGCATTGAATACCATGACCTTCGGTCAAAAATGAAGGGCAATATACTTTAGCTTATATAGTTAAGTTCAAAGATTTTTCGCAGCATAGCGTAGAAAAATCATCCTAAACCTTTTGCTGCAAGCAAATTCTATCACCATTAACGGCATTATCGTTAATTCTTTAATCTTGCCACTCTGGCAATCTTTCACCTTTTTACTCACGTAGTAGAGTAAAAAGATTTAACTAGTTACTTCGCAATTTCTTTATATTATGTAGTACTACCTACCCTCTACTCCTCATCATAAACATCTAAAAAAGAGTATTTCTTTCCGTCTTTTTCCCAGCCTACAATAGAATCCATATTAACATTTTGTCCAGCATTAAATATTGATTTATCTACATCATTAAAAGTTTTCTTTAATTCTGCAATTAAATCTTTAATTTCCTTACGTTTGCTAGATGTTTTGTTTGCAGCAACTATACAACCACAATTCATTGTAGAAAGTCCATTGTTTCTAACAAATCTCTTAATGTCCTCTTCTTCTATGTAATATAACGGCCTTATAAGCTCTAATCCTTCAAAATTCTTTGCTTTAAGCTTTGGTTTCATAGTCTTAAAGTTTCCAGAGTAAAGCACGTTTAGCATAGTGGTTTCAATAATGTCATTGAAATGATGTCCTAATGCAAGTTTATTGCAACCTAACTCCTTAGCTTTACTGTATAATGCACCTCTTCGCATTCTTGCGCACATATAACAAGGATAATCTTTTGCTATATTCTCTACAATTTCAAATATTCCAGATTCAAACAATTTTACTGGAATGTTTAAATACTCACAATTGTTTAATAATAGTTCCCTATTACTTTCATGAAATCCTGGATCCATTGCAATAAATTCAACTTCAAAATTTATTTGAGAATGTCTTTTTAATTCTTGAAACATTTTTGCCATTAAAAGGCTATCTTTGCCACCTGAAACAGCAACTGCAATTTTGTCTCCTTCTTCAACTAAATTAAAGGCTTTTATAGCTTTAATAAATTTTGTCCAAGTTTTTTTTCTGTATTTTTTTATAATACTTCTCTCTATTTCTTCCACTGGCTTTCTATCACACAACGGAGTTATAAGTTCACATCCACTTCCTGCAATGCTATTCAATATTTACACCTCATTTATAAAATTTCTACTATTCTCTAATTCTATTTCAATAGCGCTAAAAATTCAATTATTTTTAATATTTTATGAATTCAAATTTTGTAACATCAAACAACCCCTGATCTGTAATTCTTATTTCCGGTATAACTGGAAGAGCAATAAAAGATAAGGTTATAAATGGATCTATTTTTTCATTAATACCTAATTTTCTCGCTTCTTTAAGCATTTTGTTTAAAGTTTCCATTACATATTCAGAAGACTTATCACTCATAAGTCCTGCAACTTTAAGCTCTAATGTGCCTTTTATTTCTCCATTATTTACTACGGTATAACCACCATTTACCCTTTTTAATTCATTTATTGCAACAAGCATATCTCTATCATTGTCGCCTATTACAATAAGGTTATGCGAATCGTGAGCAACAGTACTTGCTATTGCACCGCCTTTTATATTGAAATTTTTAACAATTCCAAGTCCAATATTACCCGTTGCCTTATGCCTCTCTATTACTGCAACTTTTGAAAATATATTGTCTTGAACAAATTCTCCATCTATAATATTAACCTCTGCAAATTCCTTTTTAGTAAGAAGTTCATTTGCACTAAAACTTATTACCGGAACCTTATTGCTGCTAAGTTTTATTTTTAACTCTTCCTTTGTTACATTTGCTATTCTTACTGTGTTAAGTACATTTCTATCGTTGATGTATTTGGGCATTTCAGTTTTAATTTCATTGTTTTCATATACTAAATCACCGCGATAAAATACTTTATCAACATTAAACTGTTCAAAACTATCAAAAATTAACAGATCTGCTGAATATCCTGGTGCAACAGCTCCTAGCCTTTTAAGTTTATAACAGTTAGCGGCATTTATAGTTGCCATACATATTGCTTCTATTGGATTTAATCCTAATTTCACAGCTTTTTTTATATTATAACTAATATGACCATCTTTACGTATATCATCTAAATGTTTATCATCTGTGCAAAACACACATCTATCAAAGTTCATATCATATTTAATCAAACCTTTTATTAGTTTCTCTAAATTTTTAGCTCCAGAACCTTCTCTTATTTGAACATACATTCCAAGTCTTAGTCTTTCAATAGCTTCTTCTACTGTAGAACATTCATGATCTGTCATAACCCCTGCCACTCTATATGCATTTAGCTCCTTATCTTTAAGGTTTGGTGAATGTCCATCTATTATCTTGTCATCAAACAAATCAATTTTTTTAAGAATTTCTTCCTTACCATTAATTACAGAAGTGTAGTCCATAACTTCTCCAAGCCCTAAAATTCTTTCATTAGCTAAATGTAATGCAATAAGTTCAGCACTTAAGTCCGCCCCATTATTCTCAAATGGAGTACTTGGAACGCAAGATGGCATCATGAAATAAATATTCATGGGTACATCTTTAGACTGATTTAACATAAAATTAATTCCATTTATCCCACATACATTTGCTATTTCATGAGGGTCTGCAATAATAGTTGTAGTTCCCTTAGGTATTATTGCTTTTGCAAATTCTGTTGGTGTTACCATTGAAGATTCTATATGAAGATGACTGTCAATAAGACCTGGGCAAACATACTTTCCTTCAGCATCTATCTCCCTATATCCATCATAATTTCCGATTCCTACAATTTGGTCTTTATAAATTGCAATGTCACCTCTTATAATTTCCTTTGTAAACACATTTATAATATTGGCATTTTTAATTACCAAGTCTGCTTTTTCTCTTTTCATTGCTAAATTTATTCTTTTTTGTTTCATCTCAACACTCATGTTTTTACTCCTTATATTATTTACTAATATTAATACTAAATGATAAACAAAAAATGCTTATGAGTCAAATGCATTTTATTACCTCCATATTAATTAGGTCCATAGAAGTACTGGTGAAGGGTTTTCACCTATGCTTTGCGGTGAAAAGGCGAAGGGTCGCTAAAGCGAGGCGAAGTGTTTGACAGGCGCTTTGCTGGTCAAAGGTGATGGGTTTTCCGTGGGAAAAAGCTATGGATGATTTTTCTCCACGATGCTACGAAAAATCTTTGAACTTAAATCTATTATCTAAAGTATATTGTCCCTCATTTTTTGACCGTAGGTCGTGGCGTACCATGAATAAGTATTAGCATATTAACTTTTTAACTTTTATATAAACACCAAAGGTTACGCCAAAATCAAAACCTACGGTTAAAATACATAGAATAGTTATCTTTAAATACTAAGATATGTAAATTTAAATTCATTATTTTTCCCACCTAAGGAGGAAAAATTTCCTTAGCCTTTATGGATTTATCCATAAACTCCTCACATTTTATCCGCGAAAGCAAGGATAAAACCCATCACCTCGCCCTTTGGCGACCCTTCACCTTTTAACGTGCGAAGCAATCGTTAAAACCCTTCACTTTACTTCGCAATTTCTTTATATTATGAATAACAAACTATTTATTGAAAATCCTTTAAAAATCTGATACACTATCTCAGTAAGACAGTTCGTAAGCCTCCTGTCTATAAACAAAACTACGGCACTTAAATCTATATACCTATTATATTTATTTATAATTTTAGATTAAAAGGCTGTTTTGTGCGGTCTTTTTTTGTGCTTTTATGATTAAAATGTTTATAACATGGAGAAATTTTTATAAGAGGAGATCATAAAATGAAAAATTTCTTTACAACAAAAAACTTAGTTAAAACAGCTATGGTAGCAGCTGTTTATGGTGCACTTACTTTTTTTATTGCCCCTATTAGTTACGGTGCTATACAATTTAGATTGACTGAAATCTTGGTTCTACTTGCATTTGTGGATTTTGGATATGTTCCTGGACTTGTTTTAGGATGTGTAATTGCAAATTTATTTAGTCCACTTGGCATAGCTGACGTAGTTTTTGGAAGTGTAGCAACTTTAATTGCCGTAATAATGGTAGGCAAGACAAAAAATCTTTTACTTTCAACTATATGGCCTAGCCTTGTAAATGGATTAATAATTGCATTAGAACTTTATTTTATATCAAAACTTCCTTTTTTATTAAGTTTTGCAGAAGTTGCTATAGGTGAATTTGTGGTGGTGACTTGTATCGGTTACCCCGTGTTTAAAAATCTTTTAAAAAACGAAAGCTTAATTAAATTTTTGAAATTTGACTAAATAAAAAATATAAAAAAGCAATAACAAACCTAAATTAAATAACACTCAGGTGTGATCAAAACCAAATCCACATCTGGGTGCAAGTTTCACTTTATTTTTTCACCTATCTAATAATTAACGTGTACAAGCCAAAATTTAATATTTTTATCGCTCCAGCCAAGATCCCAAGGAACTTTATTTCTATCCGTATTATGGCAACTAACTAAAGCATATCCTCTTGAATCACTTCCTGTTACTGTTGAAATATGTGTAATGTCACCTTTTTTTTCATAAGCAACAAAATCACCTG
Organism: Clostridium acidisoli DSM 12555; assembly: GCF_900176305.1. Lineage (GTDB taxonomy): Bacteria > Bacillota > Clostridia > Clostridiales > Clostridiaceae > Clostridium_I > Clostridium_I acidisoli. The sequence continues at coordinate 107,561 of NZ_FWXH01000004.1, read as the reverse complement.
GTAAAAGTTTATATGAAGCTTTATAAACTTTATCATAACTACCATGAGCAATTAATGATGCCCTTCCACTGTTAATCATATAATTTTTAAATCCGTCAGCATTAAGCCAAGCCCTTGTCGCACCTGCTCTATCATAATTCCATGACCCATTCTTTTTAAATTTTCCACCTTCAAATAAAATTTGAGATGCAAAATTAGCACAATCTCCTCCTTGCGGATTGTAATCCCTATATTTATTATTGTATTTAAATCCATACTTTTTCTCACTAGCTGCCCCACAAAATTGATCAGCATATTCCATTGCTTTTAATCTTCTTTCTCCTAACGCACTAACATCTTTTTCATTTTGTAATAATATATATTCCTTACTTGAATAAGCTTTAGTATTATCTAAGTATAATGAATCTGCAAAAGGATCTTTATACCATTCTTTTGTTATAATCCATTCACCACCTCTATTTTCAATGTTTAGTACATGATAAGTCCCAATTCTTGAACTGTTTTCTTTATCAGTTTGATTGTCATATTTGTATTTGTATTCTGTAGAGCATAAAAGATTTACTGAATAGTTATTGTTAGTTTTCTCTCTTATTCTTTTAATTACTATCTGATGGGTTATATTTGTAAATTTTATTCCCTGTTTTTCTTGCCAATTATGAATATACTGCATTTTTTTCTTTTCATGCTCAAATGCCCACGTACCATACTTTGTTTTAGTATCAAAAATAGCTTTTATTAAATCAGCATTTCCATTTATAAGTGCCTTGTTTCTATTTTCAAATATTAAATTTATTGCCTTTTCTACCTCTTCCTTATTGTTAATCTCTGCCGCTTTTGTTTTAGTAATCATAAAAGGATTTATATATATAGATATAGATATAAAAATAAACAATATTACTTTTATTATAAACCTATCACTTTTAAAAAAAGAATACTTCATATTTTTCTCCTTTTCTCTTACTCCAGCGCACTATCGATTTTTTTAATACAATCTTTAACTAACAAATCTTCTGTTGGTGCCCCTTCATACCAAATTTTTCTTTCCTTACTATCTCCAAAATATTTAGCTTTTAAAATTATTTCAGGACGATATTCAAAATGTAAGGTATCAAAATGCCCCCATTTACCTCCCCAAACAAAATTATGCTTTTGAAATATATCCACTACCTCTTTAGGATAAATATCTAATCTCTTTTGTCCCTCTTCTCTTGATGCCCATTTCCAATAATCTCTTTTATCCCTGTTTAAATCTATAGCAATGCCATAAGCATGCGGACTAAGTTTCCCTGTGCCTGCAATTAACCTATAATTATAAGTTCCATTTAAGGGAAATACCGCTGAATATATATTATTTTTATTTTTTATTGCAGTAATTTCTTTAAATACATCATGCAGCGAATTCGATGCTTGGTTTTTATTATTAAATTGTAGATTTCTATAAATTAGATTAGTGTTTTTAAGATTGTGTTCTATTGAACTTCTATTATTCCCGTATACATCATCAAATAAGCTGTAAACCCTGCATCTACCAGGATTTTGGTCCTTCTCCATAAGCTTTTTTGTAGTTTCTAGAGGATATTTCTCCTCCATCATATCTTGCAAATCAGTATTTTGAAACTTCTGTTCTGCACTTTTCTTTACCTTATCGTCATATAAGATTTTTTTACTTGAATTCATGGTAATATATACATTCCCATTGTCATCATGAAGCACATCTTTAATATTTTCAGGATAAGCAAGCATTAAACACAGTATATCTTGTTTCATTGTTTCTTTATATTTACTAGTTTCTCCATTTACAGAAATTGAGGAATTACAAATAATCAATATATTTATTAATAATACAATTATTTTTTTCATTTTTAAAATACTCCTTATTAATATTCTGCTTTTATTATTCCTTATTTGCACTACTTTATCCTTAAATATAAACTTACCAAAAATGTTAATAATTATAGAAACAAAAAACGTACGTAGCTTTGCTTTACACAATTCTATGCACGTTAACTAAAACAAAAATTATTCTCTTCTTCTTATAATTTTATCTTTCTCATCACAAATTATATTTATGTCACCCTCTTCATCTTTTGTTTTCAAAACAACTCTATGTCCCCAAAGTTCATATATATATTTTAAAGTTTGCTCTGCATACGTAGCATTAAGTTCTCTTCCATCGTACACATGCTCAATAATTAAAGATTTATCATAACTAGACATGTCTACAACTTTTATAACAGGAACTGATCCCATTCCACAAGAAGAACTTAATGTATTTCTTATATTAATCCATCCACTTTTATCCGCCACATCTTTAATTACATACTTATCGGCCTCTTTTGCATATTTAAACAAATTTAATTCCCTACAAAGATCCTCCGTAAGATATCTTCTTATAAATGATTCATCTCTATCTAATTTTCTGACCTCAAATATCTTTTCAATTCCATATTTTTCATAAAGAAAACTAAAAATTTTAAATCCTATAAAATATGGATTTATAGAACCTATTCCTGGTGCAATAACATCATTATGACGTTTAATAAACTCTAAATACAATTCGTCTTTAAGATTAAGTTTTTTTAATGTATTATAGTGCCAAAAACTAGCCCATCCTTCATTCATAATTTTTGTTTCAATTTGAGGTATAAAGTATGCAGTTTCCTGTCTAACTATTTCTAACAAATTTTTTTCCCACTCTTGTAAATTTCCATATTTCACTATAAAGAGTAATATATCTTCTTCAGGTTCTAGTGGTATTTTATTTAAATCCATTATTTTTTTCTCTTCATATGGTTCTATTATACTTTTTCTTTGATTTGAATTTACATAATCTTCAATTATTTTTTCTTTTAATTCTTCATCACTAACTCTTATCTCTCCAATAACCCTACTTGCCTGAAGTTTAATTGCATGAGCTGCATCCAGTATTCTTTCAACTTTTTGATATCCAATACTTGGATCATTTATATATCTTCTAACGGCATCTGCATGTGCTTTAAACATTTCGACTGTGTAGCTAGCACGTGTTCCTTCCTTAAACAACCTATTATTTTTAAAGAAATCATTATGTCCATACACATGAGCTATAGTGAGTATTTGCAAAAGTAAAGTATTTTCCTTCATAAGATATGCTATACAAGGATCAGAATTTATAACCATTTCATATGGAAGACCACTTAAATTATATTTATATATAGTACTGCTCTTCTCATATGCCTTCCCAAAACTCCAATGTGGATATCTAGACGGCATACCTAAGTATGCTTCATAGGCAAGCATATCTTTATATCCAACAAATTCAAATTCCTGCTCATAATAGTCTAATCCAAAGCTTTTAGCTATTTGCTCGATTTTTATGTTCCAATCTTCTATATTTTTTAATGTGTACTCCAAAGCCTCAACCACCCCTTAGCTATTCCTTTTTTAGCATTTCTTTAAGTGCACTCCATAATTCATTTTTTCTTTTTATAGAAACTGCAATAAATTTTTTGCTTTCAACTTCTCTCATAAGTCTATCTTTTATATTGGTGGTATAATATCCACTCATTATTTCTGCATATCCTAACATATTACATTGTTCACATAACTTCTTAACAGCTGTGACAGTTCTTTCATTATCTTCAGACCAATTGTCTCCGTCACTAACATAAAAAGTATATATGTTCCAATATTCTGGATTATACCTCTTATCAATTATATTAAGCGCCATATTTAATCCACTTGATATATATGTTCCACCTGATTCAACCTTATGAAAAAATTCAAATTCATTAACTTCTTTAGCAACGGTTGAGTGTGCAATAAAAACAGTTTCAACATTTGAATATTTTGTACTCACAAATTGAGATAGAATAAAGAAAAAAGATCGCGCTAAATATTTTTTTGTACTATCCATAGATCCTGAAACATCCATAACACAAAAAATAACGGCATTACTTTCTCTTTTGTAGGTTTTTTTTATCCTATAATATCTTAAATCATCATTATTAAATGGAAATCTTTCAATTTCTTCATTTATTCCATCCTCATTTAATGCCCTTTTTTTATTTTGCTGTCTCTTCAATTTTTCAATTGTAGTTCTTTTTTTGGCAAGCCTTGGGTTTATACCATGTTTTTGATATCCAGCTTTTTTATTCCCATTTTGTGTTACTATATTAGAAAATTTTTTTTTATCCATCTCTGGTAGCTCTAAATCTTCCATCAGATAACCAAGGACATCTTCTAGTGTTATTTCTGTTTCGTAAATGTCTTCACCTTCGTCATTGCCTGCACCTTTGTTTCCATTTCCTCCTTCATCTGATTTATCCTTTCCTATCACCTGACCTCTTTTTTCATCCCCTTCACCACTTCCAACACCAGGTGAATTTTTACCATATATAAATTGATATTCCTTTATTCCCCTAATGGGTATCTTGATTTTTTTATCTTTACTCTGCCCAATTATACTTTCTTCAGATAATATATCCCCTAAGTTTTCTTTTATTGATTTCTCAACAAGTTGCCTATGCCTTCTTCTATCCTCTACTGCTCTATCTCCTCCGATGGAACTATTATTATGTTCTTTAAATATTGCCACTGTATTAATCCCTCCACAAATTATTAGCCGCATACTTTAGTATTACATCACAGCAATGATCGCAATATCCGTTTTCCTCCATTTGCATAACCATGGAATTGTATTTCTGATCTTGTTCTTTATCTCTTATTCTTGACTTAGTTATTATTCGGGATATATCTTTAACAGAATTTGTAAGTTTCTTCTCTATTGCTTCTTTTAATGGTTCATACGACGTATAGTCAATTTTTCCACCTTTTCTCACAACATAAAACATATATGAAGTTACATCACTTCTAAAACCTTTAGCTGAATTTTCAGATATAACAATCTGTTCTTCTATAGATCTCATAAATTTTTCATCTGGATTTAATTCTTCTCCCGTTGACTTATCTTTGAGTTTTGTCTTATTTACAAAAGCTTCTGCATTATCAAGATAGTTGTTAAATAAACTTTCTGCCTGCTCTCTAAAACTATTTATAAAGGCTTTTGTTACTTCTTTTTCAAGTATAGAATTATACTCTTTCCTAATTGTATCTTGAATAAATCCTAAATATCGTTTTTTTTCATCTTCTGCAATATCAAGATCTTTAACTGACTTTATGATGCTTTCCATAATACTTAATGGATTTATGCAATGAAATTCTGAAACTGAAAGCGCATTGTCTATTGCTTTAATAATAAATCTAGTTGAAATTCCAGTCATTCCTTCATCTAGACCAGCCTCTTCTTTTAGTTCTATTATGTCAATTTTTTTAGTCGTTCCCTTCTCAACAATTTCCTCTCCATTATAGATTTTTAATTTTGTTAGAGGATCAACTTTATTTGATGGTTTTAGTCTTGTTAGTATAGCAAATTTAGCTGCTGTTTCAATTGTATGAGGCGCAATATGTGCCTTAAAATTACTTTTATTTAATATCTTTTTATAAATTTTCACTTCCTCATTAAGCTCCATGCAATACGGTACTTCAACCTTAACAATTCTATCCAATATGGCTTCATTTGTATGATCTGATTTAAATCTATTCCATTCTGATTCATTAGAATGTGCTAATATTATTCCATCATAATATATCATAGAACCTTTTCCTGGTGATGGAATTGATTTTTCTTGAGTTGCCGTAATAATTGTATGGAGATATTCTACATCATTTTTAAACACCTCTATAAATTCTACCATACCTCTATTTCCAACATTAAAGGCACCATTTAAGGAAAATATTCTTGGATCATCCTCAGGATACATATCCATTTTTGATATATCAACTGAACCAGTTAAAATTGAAGTATCTTGATTATTGGGATCAACAGGAGGTACAACTCCAATTCCCTTTCTCGATCTTATCGAAAAAGACGTTGTTTCTACCATGAATTTCTCATATTCACCATTGTAATCATGCGTAAGTCTATGTTTGCAGATAGGGCATAAGTCTCCTTCAATCTCTACGCCTAATTCCTCACTAAATTTTTGTCTAAGATGTTTTGGTATTAAATGTAACGGTTCTTCATGCATTGGGCAACCTTTTAAATAATAAATGGGCTCTGCACATTCTAGTGCCTTTTTTAATGCCTCCACTAAAGATGACTTTCCTGCTCCTACTGGTCCAACTAAATATAAAACCTGCCTTGATTCCTCACCTCTCATTGCTGCGGAATAGAAATAATTAACAATTTTCATAATAACTTTATCAATTCCAAAAAAATCTTCTTTAAAAAAATTATATCTTTTGATAACATCATTGCCATATATCTTTCTTATTCTTTGGTTTTCTTCTGGCTTTAAAACTTCAAATCCATTTTTAATTATTAAATCATACATCCTCTTATGTGCAAGTTCTGCTACAATAGGTTTTTCTTTAACAATATCTAGGTATTGTAAAAATGTACCTTCAAATTTAAATTTATCACTTTTCTCTCTATCACTTTTTATTAACTCCTTAAAATCCATAATCTGCCCCCCAAATAAATTTATAACAAATGTGAATTATACACCTGTTTAAAACTTTGCTTATAAAAATATATGATAAGAGACACCACTAACATGATAAATAAATAAAAAAAATTGCTTAAAATTAGTTTTAACTCTAATTTTAAGCAATCTTTTACCTAAAAAACATTATTTAGCATACTTTTTCTGTGTTAAATTTTCAGTTGAACTGTTTTTTTTACTATTGTAAAATCTTACAGCTGTTATTATTGCTCCAATAACACACATTATTCCTGCACAAATGTACACATATCTCATTCCATACATAAATACATCGCTTCTACCTTTTACATAATCTATAACTCTGTACCCTATTTTATGACTCATTCTATTGTATAACAATAATGTTGCAAATGATGTACCCGAAACCATTCCAATATTTCTTATCAGTGCATTTACACTTCCTGCTATGCCAAGTTTATCCTTTGGCACTGTAGACATAATAAGCGAATTATTAGGAGATTGGAACATTCCATTTCCAATTGTCATTATTATAATAAATATTACAAGAAAAATCAGTGAAGAATTTTCATTTAAAGTACCTATTAATATTAAACCAAAACTCGTAAGTATAAGTCCCACAAGTGTAAGAATCTCTGATCCAATCTTATCTGAAAGATAACCACTAAATGGTGCCACTACAGATAAAACAATTGGGGATATCATCATAAAAAATCCCGTTATTGCTGGAGATATTTGTTTTGCATCTTGAAAGTAAAATGGTAATATAATATTTGATGCACTTATAGCTATAAATGATATGAATGCGCATAAAATACTTATTGAAAATAAGCTGTTTTTAAATATACTTAATTGTAGAAGTGGATCTTCTAATTTTTTTTCAACAATTATGAATAATATAAACGTAATAATTGCAACAATAAATGCTCCTATTATTAACGGACTATTATATCCTGTGTTTTGTCCTTGCTCAACAGCTCCAAACAAAGCTACCATTGTAATTGTAAATAATATGGCACCTTTACCATCTAATTTTTCATCTTTTACTTCATTAGCTTTTGGAAATATTTTTAAAGTCATTAAAAATACTATAATTCCTATAGGTACATTTATTAAAAATATATATTTCCAGTTTACTGCTGAAACTATTATTCCGCCAAGTGGTGGACCAGCCATAGCTCCTAACGCTACAAAGGTACCTATAACGCCAAGTGCTCTTCCTCTTTCTTTAGCCGGGAAAACTTGAGTAATAATTCCTTGGTTTGTAGCCATAGTAGCAGCTGCTCCTATTGCCTGTATAACTCTTGCCCCTACTAGGAATGGAAGGGAATTTGTAAATCCACAAAGAAGTGAACCTATTGTAAATAATACAACTCCAAATTTAAATACTCTTGTCTTACCTATAATATCTCCTATTCTTCCAAATATTAAAATTGTAGCAGCTACTGCAATTAAAAAGCTAGTAACTACCCATTCTATAGCCGCCATGCTTACATGCATCTTCTGGGCCATGTCCGGCAATGCTACATTTACTATACTTCCATCTAGCGTTGCCATAAAAGTTGCCAATAAAACATTAACCAAAATAATCCATCTGTTTTTATACACATTGTTTTCTGTCGTATTCAATTTTTCTTCATCCCTTCACAACATTTTTCTTTATGTTTTTTACCATTATTTAATACCTTTTTCAAAAAATTTATTGATGTATTTATTTCCTCATTGCTGCTGTCTTCAATCAAGATTTCAATCCACTCATCAATTATCTTATGAATTTTGGGCACTACAGATTTTCCCTCATCTGTAATATAAAGCTTATACGCTCTTACATCTTCTTTATCTTCTTCTTTTCTAATATACCCGATTTCTATAAGTTTTTTTATTGTCCTTGCAGACATAGCTTTATCTACATTAAGTTCTCTACTTATTTGATTTTGGCATATGCCTTCATTATTATTTAGAGTTAATAAGTAGGGATATGTTCCTGCCGAAAGATGAAATTTTTCAAGTTTTCTATCTAAATACCATTGAGTACACCTATATATCTTTGATGTGAATTTTATAAGACTTTTCGCATTATTATCCATACAACCTCCTTTTAGAATTCCCATAAAAAAATATAACACGATATAGTTGATAAGTCAACTATATCGTGTTATATTTTTTTCATAATATTAAGAAATTACGAAGTACGGGTGAAGGGTTTGAACATCAGCTTTGCTTGTTCAAAGGTGATGGGTTTTCCGTGGGAAAAAGCTTATGAACACAAAGGCTACGGTTAAAATATATATCAGAGTTATCTTTGTATATAAAGAAATACAAATTTAAATTCATTATTTTTCTGACGTAGGAGGAAAAATTTCCTTAGCCTTTATGGATTTATTCATAAACACTTCACCTTTTATCCGAGCCTCTCAAGGATAAAACCCATCATCTCGCCATTTGGCGACCCATCACCTTTTAACGTGCGAAGCAATCGTTAAAACCCTTCACTCTTGCTTCGCAATCTCTAACTATTCTGTACAATTCTTATATCAATCCATTAGTATCCATGCAATTTATCCCTTTAATATACATATAATTATTTTCTATACCTATAACATTAATTGTTCCATGTAATATTTTAAATCTATAAAAATATTCTCTACTATTAAATACAAGTGATAATGCACATCCAATTACTCCTCCATGAGTAACTACTAAAGCAGTATTATTTTCTCCCTCTATATCTTTAATAAATTTTTCTACTCTTGAAAAAACATCATTTAAGCGTTCCCCTTCTGGAACCTTATAATTCAAGTAGTCGTTAGTCCAAGCTTTGCTTTCTTCAGGATATCTTTCATTTATATCTTTATACGATAGCCCTTCAAATATTCCAAAATCTATTTCTCTAAGTCTTGCATCAATTGTGTAATTTTTTCCTACTATAATTTCAGTAGTTTCAATTGCTCTCTTTAAAGGACTTGAATATACATTATCAAATTTTATACCATCAAGAGATTTAACTAGCTTTTTTATATCATCTTTGCCTTTTTGTGATATACCTGTATCAGTCTTTCCAACATAAATTCCCTTCTCATTTAATAATGTACTTCCATGCCTTACAAAAACTATATCCATTTTGCTATTACAAGAAATGCTGCCATTGATAACATTTCACATAATTCTGCATTGGCTCCAAACACATCTCCTGTTAATCCTCCTATTTTTTTATACGAATATTTCATAAGACTTAACGTAAAAATCAAGGCTAAGCCAAATGTAATTAAAAAGTTTAACCTACAAATATACAAGCTTATTAGTATAAATATTATAGTGGCTGGTATAAAATACTTTTTTGAATCTTTATTCATAAGCATATCTCCCATACCACCTTTTCTTGCTGATTTTCCAAAACAAAATAACATAGCCACCATTGTTCTTGATATTCCACTTGATAATATAATCCAAGCAACCGCCATTTTAGGTTCCATGCTTTTAATAACAACATATTTAAATAATATATCAAGTACTATGGCTATTACACCAAAGGCACCTACCCTGCTGTCTTTCATTATTTCAAGTATCTTTTCTTTTGGTCTAGATGAAAAAAAACCGTCTGCCGTATCTGATAGTCCATCAATATGTAACCCACCTGTTGTAATTACCAGAGCTAAGACTGCACATATTGAAGCTATATCACTGCTTATAAAACTAAAAACGTAATAAAAAGTTGCTGCAATGACACCTACAAGCATTCCTATAAATGGAAAAAAGAATGTGGTTTTAGTTAAATTTTCTCTATTATAATCAACTTCTATATTTACAGGAAGCCTTGTTAAAAATTGAAGTCCAAGTATTAACGCCTTTACCATCTTACTTTACCTTAAGCGGTATTCCACAGGTTACTAAATACACATCTGATGAAATTGCTGCTACCCTCTGATTTATTTTGCCAACTATATCCCTGTACACTCTAGCTATGTGATTTTCTGGTACAATAGAACATCCAACCTCATTTGTTACAATCACAAGTGTTCCATCAACTTCTTTTATACTCTTAATTAAACTTTCTATTTCAGCTACGACTTTATCTTCAACTTGTTTTTGCTTATCCCTCTTTATTCTATCAACACCTCTAGTAATATCAAACATAATGTTTGAAGTCATTATAGTAAGACAATCTAATATGTATTTTTTTGAGTTTGTAACAGCTTTATAAAGTTCATAATTTCCTTCGAAGGTTTTCCATTCCCTAGGCCTAGAACTCTTATGAAGCTCAACTCTTTCTTTCATTTCATCATCATATATTTTTGACGTAGCTATGTATACAACATCACTGCTATCTTTATATAATGATTCTGCAAAGGAACTTTTACCACTCCTAGCTCCCCCAGTAACTAAAATTACATTACTCATTTTCCACCCACCTTTATTTAATATAAATTATATCATATGCTTTGTTAATTAATAACTTAAAACTTATCTGTAACTTTAGCCCTTATAATCTTTATTTCATTGTAATTTTTATTTATAAATTCAATTTTTTCAGAAATGGATACATAAGTTATGCAAAATAAATCTTTTTCCTCAATATAAAACTTTTCATTTCCCATTAATATTTCTATATTACCGCCAAGAATATAAAAAAAATCTGATATTTCCGTATCTGTACGCTGAAATTCTATACTAACTTCACTTTCCGCTTTAATAGTTAATACATCTAAAGCTCCAATGCACTCCTTAGCTGTCATCAAATTAAAATCTGAAGCTTTTCCATAGCTTTTAGTAGTCCAATCACCCATAAAGCTGTCCTTTTCAAATGGATTTAAAGTTATATTATACATCCCTTCATGAGCTAAAACTGTTTTTCCTTCTGTAACCATTAGTTTTCTTGAAAAGCCTTCTAGCCTTGTAAATATTGATTCTTCTACTTCAACTGTTGCTGTACTTATCCTCCACTTAAAATCTCGATTATTGTATTTAGCTGTTTTAGGATATATATATAATTCTGTAGTTCTTCCACCAGACCACTTTGATACATTGTAATTTTCTTTTTTTATTATTTCAATTTTATAATTCATTACACACTAGTCCTCTCTTGTTCTTTTACATATTTTTTCTATGTTTTAAATATATAATTTCATTTAATAAACGTCAATGTACTTCCTTTATTTATATATTCTATATTTTTATTTAACAAAATATATTGACAAGACTTTTCTTTAATGTTAGCATATTCCCAAATTTAAGAATTAAAAATTGTTATTTATCTTACTAAATTTAATATTTAAGAAAAGAGGGGCTAGTATTGAGTGTAGAAAATGTAAGGAAGTTTTTTTTAGATAGGAATCTTGAGGATCCTGTTTTTACCTTAGATGAGAGTGGTGCAACTGTTGATCTTGCTGCCGAAACTATAGGTGTAAATCCAGAATTTATTGCAAAAACTCTTGCTTTTAATGTTAAGGAAAAAAAGGTTTTGGTTGTCACAAGGGGAGACGCTAGAGTTGATAACAAAAAATTCAAGCAATTATTTAAGACAAAAGCTAGAATGATAAATTCTGAAGACGTTGAATCTTCAATAGGCCATCCTGTTGGAGGAGTATGTCCCTTTGGTGTCAAAGATGATGTAGAAATTTTTATTGACGAATCCATACGAGATTTTGAGTATGTATATCCCGCTGCTGGTTCAAAAAACACAGCATTAAAAATTTCACCTTCCCAAATAGAGGAGCTTACTAATGCTTCTTGGGTTGATGTATGTACATACTAAATAAAGTGAAGGGTTTTAACGATTGCTTCGCCCGTTAAAAGGTGAATGGTCGCCAAAGGGCGAGGTTATGGGTTTTATCCTTGCTTTTCGCGGATAAAAGGTGAAGAGTTTACTGATAAATCAGTAAAGGCTAAGGAAATTTTTCCTCATTAGGTCGGAAAAATAATGAATTTATATGGCTTACTATTTAAAGATAACTATAATATATATTTTAACCGTAGGTTTTACTTTTGGCGTAGCCTTTGGTGTTTTTACAATAGTTTAATATGCAATAACACTTATTCATGTAACACTGAGACCTACGGTGAAAAAATGAATGTAAATATACTTTAGATTATATATTTTAAGTTCAAAGATTTTTCGTAGCATAGCGGAGAAAAATCATCCATAGCTTTTTCCCACGGAAAATCCATCACCTTTGACCAGCAAAGCGCCTGTCAAACCCATCACCTCGCCACGGCGACCCTTCACCTTTTCACCGCTAAGCATGGGTGAAAACCCTTCACTTGTATTTCGCAATCTTTAACTGTTATGAATGAACTTAATTTATTAAGCATCATAAAATATAGAGAGAAATGGGGCATAATTTATATGAACATTAAAGAACTTTCATTAAAATATAAAGACTACATGATTGAACTCAGACGATATTTTCATAGACACCCTGAATTAAGCTTTCAGGAGTATGCTACATCAAAAAAAATAAAAGAAGAACTAGACAAAATGGGTATACCCTATAAGTCTGGCGATAATAATACCGCAATACTTGCTACAATTGAGGGTTTTAAAAAAGGAAAAACTATAGCATTACGTTCTGATTTAGATGCACTAAAAGTTACTGAATGTACAAATTTAGAATATAAATCAGAAAATATAGGCTCTATGCATGCTTGTGGTCATGATGCTCATATGGCATCACTTCTTGGTGCTGCAAAGATTTTAAAGGATATACAAAATGATATACCTGGAACAGTAAAACTTATATTTCAGCCTGGTGAAGAAATGGGAAAAGGTGCTGAAAAACTTATAGAACAAGGTTTTTTGGATGGAATTGATAGCATATTTGGTATACACGTTATAAGTGACATTAAATGCGGTAAAATTTCAATCGATGCTGGACCTAGAATGGCTTCAGCAGATAACTTTAAAATAAAAGTTATAGGTAAAGGCTGTCATGGAGCAAGACCTAACCAAGGGACAGATGCACTAGTTACAGCTTCATCTATAGTTCTTAATCTGCAATCACTAGTAAGCAGAGAAATAGATCCCCTAGAACCCGTTGTAGTTACAATTGGTACCTTAATTTCTGGAACCCAATATAACATTGTAGCTGATTCTGCTGAAATGACTGGAACTGCTAGATGTTTTAATAATGAAGTCAGAAAAAAAATTCCTGAAATTATGAAACGAATAATAGAAAATACGGCAAAAGCTTATGGTGCAGAAGCAATGCTTGAATATGATTTTGCTGTAGCTCCTGTTATAAATGACTCTAAGCTTTCAGTTATTGGTGAAGCTGCTGCAGAAAAAATTTTATCAAAGGACGCCCTATTAAAGAACACAAAATTATTGATTTCAGAAGATTTTTCTTCTTATCTTGCCAAAGTACCAGGTATATTTGCACTTGTAGGTGCTGGTAATGAAAAAAAAGAAGCAATTTATCCTCATCACAATGAAAAATTTACTGTAGATGAAGATTGCCTTCAAATTTCTAGTGCCCTACATGCACAATATGCCTATGATTATTTAAATGCAAATGATTTATAGTTCTTAAACTTTTAACTCATCATAATATTAAGAAACTGCGAAGACGCTTTTGTTAAGCTTAAAGTTGCTTCGCAATCTCTTAATATTAAATTTTAAAATCATATCTTTAACTGAGAAAATATTATCCATATATTAGCTATAAAAAATACCGTTTCTACTATAATTACTTTAAATTTATTACTAGCTTTATATATGAATGAAAATATCCATATAGCAATAATTAGCACAGGTGTAACTAAAACAAATAACATTTTGGGTATATAGTTATCCATAGTTCCATTATTGTTTACATGCATCCCAATCTTTACAGGTAGATACATATAAGTAGCGACATTAATTATAATTGTGATCACTAAAAAAATTATACTTATCTTTTTTATTAAATTTTCGTTCATCAAAATTATTCCTTTCCTTATAAGTTTACCCCATAATTTCTAAGAAGATTTTTTCACCCTTAGTTTTAGTTATTCTCCAAAGCAAAATATTTAATATGAAAAGCGTAATAATCACTACTAACAAAAATACTGTAAAATTATTAGGTTTCATTAAATAAAAAATTCCTCCAATAATAAACATATATACAAACCCTAACAATGATGAAATCAAAACACTTGCACTTTGTTTTACAACCGCGGTCTCAGATTGCCATTCTAATTTAGGAAACAACAAATTTGCAATTATTCCTGTAATTGAAGACAAAATCGCACTCAAAATACCTACCAGTACAATCTCAAAATATTCTATAAATGTAATTCCTAATGCAAATTTTAAAACTGTAATGTCTATAATAAAAACAGGAACACTTATTGTTAAGCTAAGAAGTATTTTACTCTTAATAATGTCAATATATTTTATTGGTAAGGTCTTTATTATCCAAATGTTTTTTCCTTCTAATGATATAGAGGGTGCCGTAACAAATGTTAACATTATAGAAAATATCATTATTGCTGCAAACATAGGTATTATGATTCCTTTTAATTCTGGAATTTTTAGTATTTTAAGAATTGTATCTTTACCAAATATAGCTGTACCAAATGCAACAAAGGTCATCATAACAGCTCCAAATCCAGTATTTATAAAATATGGAAAAGATGAAAAATAGAAACTTATCTCTTTTTTATAAAGTGCCATTAATATTGACGACTGTTTAAGCCTTGACATATCATACTTGGATACTTTATAGTTCTCATTCATATCTGCATTAATATTTTTAAAACTCCTCGAGAACAATATTGTAAATAACATAAATATTAATGTATTTATAATTATAAACATAAAAAAAGATATAAGATTAATATTTTGGGTAGCATTTAAAAATATTTTTGTTATAAAATATATATTTGTTATATTCTGAAATACAGCTTCTACATTTTGAACTTGAGTTGTTGATATTAACTTTATATTATTCGTTACTATAAATAAAGCAATTATTACTACAAAGGTTCCAATTGATAAAATTAGATTTCCTCTTTTATTTTTTGATGATATTTTTGCTATTATAAGAGATAAAACACAGCCTATAATCATAGGTATAACTTGAACAAATAACAATAAAACAATTACTATTATATAATACAATGCATTACTATTAGCTGTAATTCCATATACAATAAGTGGCGGCATCCCGAATACAATTACACCTATAAAGTTAGTTATATATAAAAAGAAAATTTTACTTATAAGAATTGAAGAGGTTTTAATTGGAAGCGACATAAGCATATCATAATCTTTAAAAGAAAATAAATACCCTGATGCTTTTAATATTGTAAAAATCAGTGTACATCCATTAGCAAATAAAAATCCAAAAACAATAAGCATGTTTAATTTATTTATCATGATTAACGAATTGGCCATCATAAAAAAGTATGCAAAACTTCCAATTAAAACTGCTGTAAATGCCCATACAATAACAATTCCTATCAATATTTTTTTAGCTTTTTCAGCCTTTGATTTTGTATTTATAAATTCATTTATACCAAAAAAATTCATTATATTTATTTTTATGAGCAAAAAAACATTATTCATTATCTACCAACTCCAAAAATAAATTTTCAAGAGATTCATCCCCAGTAACCTCTTTTGTTTTTCCACATTTTATAAGTTTACCTGCTTTTATTATTGCTACCTTATTGCAAAGTTTTTCTGCAACTTCTAAAACATGTGTAGAAAAAAATATAGCAGCACCTTTTTCACATAACTCTTTCATATATTCCTTTAACGTGTGAATGGCCTTAGGATCAAGCCCGGTAAAAGGCTCATCAAGTATTAAAATTTTAGGTTCATGAATAAGTGCGGCTATTATAGCTAATTTTTGTTTCATTCCATGTGAATATGAGGATATTAAATCACCAAGATTTTTACTGATTTCAAAGCCATTAGAATATTTTTTTATCCTATCTTGCCTAATATCTTTAGATATATTAAATATGTCTGATATAAAATTAAGATATTGTATTCCTGTCATGCTTTCATAAATGTCAGGATTATCTGGAATATACGCCATAATTTTTTTACATTCTAATGGTTCCTTTTTTATAGATTTACCATCGATTAGAATATCGCCTTCTGAAAAATCAAGTATTCCCGTAATGCATTTTATTGTTGTTGTCTTACCTGCTCCATTATGGCCAATGAAACCATACATATCACCATTTTCTATTTCAATGCATAAATTATCTACTGCTTTTTTACCATTTCTATAGGTTTTAGAAAGATTGGTTATTTTAATCATTGTAAATCTCCTCCATTATTTTTGTACTTTAGAAGTTCCTTATAAAATTTCTCTGTTTTTGAAGCATCTTTATTATTAATGATTACAAAATCCTTACCCATAATTACATATAAATATGGACCTTTGTCACTTTCTAAGAATACTGATCCCTTTCCAAGTCCATTTACATCATATGTGCCACGTTCAATGCTGCCTATACCTTCTCCAGAAGACTTTGAATGGTCTGGTATTGTATTATTTATATATATCTTATTTATGGTTTTTGTATCGTAAAATCTTTCTACTGCACCTGCTTTAATGTTTAACTCTTTGTTATCCACAGAAAGGGTTGTACTCTGAATACTTTCTTCTATCATAAAACCACCTATTAAGCCAAACACAATAATTAACAATACACTACCCGCTATTATAGACGTTTTATTATAATATTTTTGTGTCTTTGATTTTTCAGCCCCTTCTGATAATTCATATCTCTTAGAATAAATTGCACATTTTAATGAAAAATATATCACGTCCACAAAAAAGAGGATTATATCCAATATGGAGGCAATAGTATGTGATTTTGAAATTGCTACAAATATGACATTTATAATGACAATAGATACCCCCATATACATAAGATTACTTCCATTAAATTTTGCAAGCCCCTCCCTATCATATTTTTTTGTTGGATCATATCCATTAAGCATCTCAATGGCTTTGTATTTATACAATATAAAACCAAGAACCAATATAAAAATTCCAACGGCCATAAAAATAAAATACATTAAATTCATATGAATGCCCCCTAAAGCTACTTTTTCATAAGTTTTGGTGAACTTATAATAAAGGTTTCTATTGCATGTTTGTTATCATCATCAAATGTAACTGTAATTGTTGTTTCTCCTGATTCATTTTTATATTTCACATCATAAACAATCACAATATATTTTTTACCGTTCTGAGATACTTTCGTTCCCTGTTTAAACTTTTTTGAATTAGGTATATATTTACCTATTTTTGTATTTACAATTTTATTTTGTTTATCCATCTCATCCTTAGTAAAATTTTTTTTAGTGGCACTACTTAAATTCTCTGCAAACTTATCATAGTCATTATTATTTTGTGCTATAAGCATATTTTCCACAGTACTATTCGCAAATTTAGTGCCACTTTCACTTATTTTCTGTGAACATCCAACTAATATAAAAATTGATAAGGCTAACATTATAATTTTTATTTTCATAATTAGTCTTTTCCTCCTTAAATGTTGTACATAAGTAGTAAGATATACTCAAGTACATTTAATAATATAATTGAACCTATCACTGCTATTATTAACACATAAGTTCTTATTTTCCCATAATTAAGTCCAAAGGCGATTCCAAATCTTTTTTCTACAAACAATGCTGGATCTTTTGGATTGAAATAGATAAGTCCTAGTTTCCAATATTTATCATCATCCAGATTATCACAGCTATTTGTATCTATATTATTATCATCAATTTTAATTCTGCTTCCTCCTTGCCCTGTCCATAAGGATATAATTAAAATATCTAACAAAATAAGAATTACAGTTATAGGCTTTAATAAAACCAAAAATTTAAAGTTTATATTTACAACTTCTAGCAAAAATAAATTTGTAATAGTACTTTCAATTAAAATTAACACATTAAGAAATATTATATTTGCTGCCCATCTATATCTAAAAACTCTATTTATTTCTCTTGAATATTCTGGTCTAAAGCTACTTATTTGCTGTTTAGACCTCTCTATAATTTGGTAAATTAAAAACATGTATATAGTTATAAAAATCTGCTGCAGTGGGACTTCAAATATTACTCCATAAGATTTAATTGTAGTAATATCAATTTTTCCGCTGGCATTCCAATGTACTGGAACAAATATAGGTAATCTATCAAATACTAAATATCCTATTATTATATTTAACAAAACTATACTTATTGGAATTAAAAACCATTGTCTGTGTGGCAGAAGTCTCTGCTTTTTATTATTTCTAAAATTTGTATCTATAACAACTATCTGTTTTTTATAAGTTTTATCCTGGTTAAATTTTTTAAATTCCTTTACTTTTTTATGAGAGAAATAATATATAATCGTAGATAAAATAAAAAATGCTATAATACCTATTAATAAAACAATATTGCTTGGATGAGTTAATAACATATAACACAAAAATACTACATAAATTCCACACACAAAAATACTGTTTCTTATATAAAGTTTTTTAAATTCCTTAAGCTTTTCATGGTTAATTAACTTCCTCGGAAGTCTAACTCCAAAAAAAATTTCGCTTCGCATTATAAGTGGTGTAGATATTTTCAAAACAAGAAGCATCAATATGAAAATAAAAGCTAATATCAAAGTCCAATTCGTATAATCCATAATCATAACTCCTTCATGCCTCTGCAAATTTTATATATATTTCTTTTATTTTTTTTATTATTTCTTCTTCCTTCATGCCTCTACAATATGCCTCTGCAATAATAGGTTTTATATCCTCCTCAAATTTACTTTCATAATCATTTAACTCCATATTTTGTTTTGAATTTATAACAGCTCCTATCCTTCTGTCCATAAGAATAAAATTATCATCTCTTAAAATAGCATATGCCTTATTAACAGTGTGTAAATTTATTCCTATGTCTTCTGCCATCTGTCTTACAGAAGGCAAACTTTCCCCTTCTTTTAAAATTCCAGCTGCTATACCTTCAATAATTTGTTGTCTTAACTGTGTATATATTGGTACATCTGAGCTAAAATCAATTTTTATAAACATAAACACCTCCAACTAGATAATATGTTATAGCTGTTATACATAATATATAACAGCTATAATTATAAATCAATTTTTAAAATCGCTGTAATTCTTTGCAATTTTAACTTTAAGCCTCGCTTTATCCATATAATCATGGAATATCTCGGATTAGATTAAATTTTCTACACTATGCTAATTTTAACTATTTTGAAAATCACATTAAAACTTAATACAAATAGATTGAAAAGTATTGACTAAAGAATTTCATCATAGCTAAAGCTAGATGAAAAGATTAAAGAAAGCCTTCGGCTAGATGGAAGAATTGACTAGGTAAAGCCGTCAAAGGTGATAGAAGTTACTTACGTAACAAGTAAAGGAGATTTTTCTTCCTACGTCACAAAAATAGTGAATTTAAATTTATATATCTTAGTATCTAAAGATAACTCTACAATATGTTTTAACCGTAGGTTTTGTTTTTAGAGCCTTTTGCTGCAAGCAAATTCTCTCACCATTAACGGCATTACCGTTAATTCTTTAATCTTGCCACTCTGGCAATCTTTAATCTTTTTACTCACGTAGTAGAGTAAAATTCTTTAGTCTTTTTGCTTACACCTTATAAAAAATCCAAACAAAAATAGGCATCTGAGCTAAACTCAAATACCCATTTTTTTAATACTTTATAATCTTTATTTTACTTTTGTTTTCTTCTTGATAATAAAATAACCCCTGCCCCAAACATTAACATAATTACTCCAAATATAAGAAGTACCGATTCGTCAATAACTGAACCTGTCTTTGGAAGACTTGCAGCAATAGTTTTCTGAGCTGCAAAGTAATCACTACAATGATTTAGGGATATTGTTATATATCCATTAGCATCTGCTGTAGCTTCCGTAACTATTTCATAGGTGTTTTTATCTGCAAAATATCTGTAAATATTAACTGTCTTATTGGCAAAGTCTGTACCTAATGATAAAGTTATCTTTGCTGTTCCAGGAAGTATTCCATTATAATTGAAAGAAAAAGAAGCTATATTTATATCTTTTCCTAAGATAGATTTAACTTTATTTTCTTCTTTGTCTCTGAGCTTGTAGCTTACATTCTTTAATGATAAATCTATATCACTTGTAGTGTATCTAGTAATGTCTTTTCCATTAAATACCCAAGTAGCACTTGCCGTTACAAAGGTTATTGTCTTATTCTTACCCTTCATTTCATTAAATACATCTTTAGATATTATAGGATTTTCTCTTGCATCAATTTCTAATGCTGTAATGTTAGCATCGTCTATTTTAGCAATGATGTCACTAGTATTATTTTTCAGTTGTATACCATTTGTTTGTTTTGTATTAGTACCACTATCTCCAGAACCTGTATTTCCACCTGAACTTACGTTTCCACTACTGCCAGTTCCAGAAGCTCCATTTCCACCTGAACTTGTATTTCCACTGCTACCAGTTCCATTGTTACTAGGTTTAACTACTGTTACTTTACATTTGGCTGTAAAGCCTCCATCTACCGTGGTGGCAGATATATCTGTTGTTCCTTCACCTACAGCCGTTACTTCTCCGTTTTTATCAACTTTTGCAATATTGTCATCACTTGAAGTCCAAGTTACATCCTTTAAAGTGGCATTATTAGGTTCTAGGTTAGCAACAAGTGTTACATTCTCACCAACTTCTAAAGATTTTGATGTATCCAAAGAAACTCCTGTTATCCTAACTTTATCACTAACTACAAAGCTTGGATTATAGGCATCTTTTAACCCCGCTTCATTAATATCAGCAGCTGTATATTTTGCAACAAGAATTGTACCTGACTGAGCTGGTACATTTACAGTTACGGTACCATTTTCAACTGTATATTTCTCACTATTATTTAAAGCGTTTGTTAAAATTGTTCCATCTGCAATATCAGGAACATTTAATTGTAATCCACTAATGTTTGTAGTTTTTCTGTTTGCTACAACCACTGCGTGATTTGATGTATCATTTCTAGTATATGCTAATACATCACTAGAATTAGTATCATTAACTTGAAGCGGCACTATATCTCCTGTTCTTAAAACCGGATATGCATTTCTTATGTTAGCAAGTCTTGCATACCAATCAACTAAAGTCTGGTTTCCTTCTCCCCATTCCATAGCTCTTCTATCATCAGGATCGGCTCCACCAGGCATTCCAAGTTCATCACCATAATAAATAGTAGGTGCCCCTGGATAAGTCATTTGAATAAATGGCACTAGCTTCATCTTTGCAAAATCTGCTTCTGAAGGATTTGGAGCTATTGATTTGCTATCATTACCAATACCATCAAAATCTGAAATTATTCTTTCAGTATCATGAGAATCAACAATATTCATAAGAGCTTCAAAAGCCTCCTTTGGGTACTGTTCTCTCATTTTTTCAAGGTCATTCATAGCTTTCACGGCATCTCCTGAACCAGTTACATACTCTTGCACTGCTCCTCTAAACCTATAGTTCATTACAGAGTCAAACATGTTTCCAAGAAGATACTTTGATGAATCGCCCCAAATTTCACCAATTATTACATCATCAGAATTTAATCCCTTAATTGCAGGTCTAAAGTGCTGCCAAGTATCATCAGAAACACTGTCTGCAGCATCTAATCTCCAGCCATCTGTACCTAATTTTAGCCAGGACTTTGAATCTGCATTTGGACCATCTATTATATCATTTGCCCAAGATGTAACATTATGTTCTGAATTGTTTAGTGCTTGAATTTCTGGCATGGAGTCATTTCCATTCCAACCGTTATATTTATAAACTCCTGAGGCATCTTTCTGATTGCTGATTATAAACCAATCTTTATAATGAAAATCTGTTATACCCATTGCTGTTAAATCGGTTTGTACTTTACCTTCTGCATCTTTTTGAGACATATTAGCATTTTTATTCATTAAGTCGTAAACTCTTGACCAATATTGATATGCCCCTATAGGTTTGCCTTTTTCAACATATTTACCATATCTATCAAAATAGATTGAATCATCAGAAACATGGTTAAATACTCCATCAAGAATTAAATGCATACCTATTTTATGTGCTTCATTTATCAGATTAACATAATCATCCATATTACCAAGCATAGGATCAACCTGTGAATAATCCTTAGTATCATACTTATGGTTTGAACTAGCCTCTGATATAGGATTGATATACAAAGTGTTAACTCCTAAGGATTTTAGATAGTTAAGTTTGTCTTGAATCCCCTTTAAATCCCCACCATAGACATCGTTATTCCATATGCCATCTCCAACATTTCCCTTATAATCAGGACTTACAATAGGTTTTCCAGCAGCATCCTTAATAATGTTTCCATTTAAATCCTCCTCATACTCTAAGTTTGGATCTTCTGGTATGGAATACCATTTATTCACACACTCATAGAGAGTATTTCCTCTTGCAGTGGTATCAGCATAATCATTACTTGTACTACCATTAAAAAACCTATCCGGGAATATTTGATATATAACTGCATTCTTCATCCAATCAGGAGTTTTAAAGTTCTGATCATATACAGTCAAATCGTACTTTCCAACCTTTCCAATATCATCTGCTTTCCCAGCACCATAATATCCATCATCATCACCATAAGCCTTAACATCTGAGCCATTCGTTACAGCAAAATAATACTGATACAAACCTATAGTAGTTGGATTAAAATCTACTGACCATCTATCAAACTGGTTATTTTTATCTGAAGCAAAGGTACCATTCTTCTTCATATCTAAAACCATTGTGCCCGAACCTGATAAAATAATTAGCTTAGCACCAGTTAAATCACCTTTTTTAGCCTGTAAATTAAACTTTACATTAGTATTAGTTGGTATTGCCCCATATATGGACTTAAAACTTGCATCCTTAGAATTAAAATATATGTTTGCCGTATCAATCTTATTAGTTGATAAATCATTAAATATTATTCCCGTTACAGCATCATAACTTATCGTAACATCCTTAGAATTTTCAGTAATATCTATAGTAGGAACCTTGATTGTTTTACTCCCATCTGTTATTAGTAAATCGCTGTGCGTTCCTTTACTTAATGTTATTTTATAGCTATATACCCCTGTTAATCCATAATCTAAAAGAATAGTATTAGCTGGTACATCAGTTCCTGATAATATTGGAGAATCCACCACATATGTAGTTGTATCAACTATAACATGTGTAGTATCTGAATAATAAAAGGTTACATCTTTTGTATTTGTAACTGATAAAGCTATATTCCCACCATTATTTACCCCATTGGCTCCATAGTTTTCTGCCCAAGAGCCTCCAATGGCTACTTTATACTGGTAATTTCCAGCAGGTACATTTTTTAAAGTTATTTTATATAATCCATTTCCTTGGTATAACATTCTTGTTTTTGTATCACCAGGTGCCCAGGAGCTAGCTCCAACAGCAGCTTGAATGTCACCAGCAAGAACTACTTCTTTTCCACCTGGTTGTTCAGTAAGCTTCCTAACTACTTCTATGTTTTTAGTTACTGTTATACCATCCTTTTCACCCATTATTGAAATTGTTTTACTATCAATTCCATCTGGTAAAGCACTTGCTTTTAGTACTCCATTAGCATCAATTGTAGCTAAACTATTTTGTGAAGTACTCCAATTAACACCAGTTGTTTCTGCATCGGTTCCATCAGTATTTAATTTAATAGCTGTTACATTAGTTGTTTCATTTTGTTGAACTTGTCCAGCAATATTTATTGCATAAAATCCTGGAACATATGCCAGTGAATTACCTCCTGAAGACGTATTCGTGTTTTGCGGGTCCGTAATCCAGTTGCTGCTATTAACTACAAATTTATATTCGTGTTTTCCTGGTACTAGAACTCCTGTTGTTATGCTCCATATATTATTATCACCTTTTGTCATAGGAGTTGCTGTGCTGCTCCACCCATTCATATCCCCCGCTAAAGATACAGAAGTTGTACTACTATCTCCTTGGTATTTAAATACCACAGTTCTGTCAGCATTTACTGTAATACTTTGAAATGTAGGTGAAACGTTTACAGTTGTGCTCGCAAACGTTTTAATGTTTGGTACAAAAGTAATCAAGAGAAAAAAGGTAATTACCAAACTTAGTACTTTTTTAAGTTTTTTCAATATATCCCCCCCTTTAATATATTAAGATGCAATCGATTGCATCTTAATATATATTACTATACAGTTAACATTTTTTCAAGTATATGTTAATATATATTTTATTACTTTTACTTGACAGCCATGTGTATACTGTATATACTGTTCATATACAGTATTGATGCTTACACTTTGCAAAGAGGAGTTAATCAAATGAATATAATTATTTCAAATTCATCCGGAGAACCAATATATAAACAAATAAGCAGCCAGCTTAAAAATCTTATTTTTAATGGTGAGCTACTGGAAGGTGAATCTCTTCCTTCTATAAGAAGCCTTGCAAAAGATTTAAAGATAAGTGTGATAACTACTAAAAGAGCCTATGAAGAACTTGAAAATGAAGGGTTTATTTACACACTTCCAGGTAAGGGTTCCTATGTATCTGCTCAAAACATGGAAATCTTAAGAGAAAAAAAAATAAAAATTATTGAGGATAAGCTATCAGAAGCAGTTGATGCAAGTAAATTAATTGAACTTCCTATTGAAACCTTAAAAGAAATGTTAGATATCTTATACAATAATAAATAATATGGAGGACATTATGGATAATATTTTAGAAATTAAAAATTTAACTAAAAGCTATAAAGATTTCACTTTGAGTAATATAAGTTTCAATTTAAAACCTGGGTATATTATGGGATTTATTGGTCCAAATGGTGCTGGGAAAAGTACTACCATAAAACTCATTATGAATTTAATAAAAAAAAGCAGTGGTGAAATCAAAATTTTTGGAATGGATAATATAAAAAACGAAAAAGAAATCAAGCAAAAAATAGGATTAGTATATGATGAAAATTATTTTTACGCTGACCTCACGTTATCGCAGATGAAAAACATCATTGCTCCCTTTTATAAAAATTGGGATGATAAGGTTTTTAATAGGTATTTATCTCAATTTGATCTGAGTAAGAATAAAAAAATAAAAGAGTTATCAAAAGGCATGAAGATAAAATATTCTCTTGCTATATGTCTTTCTCATAATGCCCAGCTTATTATAATGGATGAACCAACTTCTGGCCTTGATCCTATATTCAGAAGTGAACTTATAGATATATTATTATCAATAATTCAAGATGAAAACAAATCTATTTTTTTCTCAACACACATCACTACTGATTTAGAAAAAGTGGCTGATTACATTACCTTTATAAATGACGGTAATTTGATATTTTCAGAAGAAAAGGATGACATTTTAGGTAAATACGCCATAATTAAAGGTAGTAACGATATCCTTACGAATGAAAATAAAAAAGAGTTTATAAGTGTAAAAACTGGGATTTTTGGTTTTGAAGCTTTGACAAATAATAAAAAGAAAATAGAAAACATTTTTGGCGATAAGGTAATGATTGAAAATGCTAACTTAGAAGATATTATGGTGTATTCAGTAAGGAGTGGTGAAAATGTTTAATTTAGCTTTAAAAGATATTGTTATTCAAAAAAAAATTATACTCGTAACAATTATTTTTATAATTGCTTATGCTCTACTAATTACTTTTACTAACTCAACTATAAACCTGATGAATTTTGTTCCTATAGTAATTGCATATACTTCAATTATGGGTGCATGCTCTATTGATGATAAGAATAATTCAAATGTATTATTTGCAAGTCTTCCTATAAAAAGAAATGATATTGTTTTAGGAAAATATTTATCGGCTTTTATTTTTCTCGTACTCGGAATTATAATCTCTATAGTCTTATTAACAGTACTAAATATTAATAAATTTAATGCTTTGGAGGACATATTGATTCCTATATTAAGTTCCATGACATGTGCTTCTTTATTATGTTCTATATTTTTCCCCGTCTACTTTAAATTTGGTTACTTAAAGTCAAGATATTTTAATATTATGTTGTTTTTTGCTGCTTTCTTCTTACCTGGAATCTTGTATCCTTACCTAAAAAAACCTATAAACAGTATTCTAGCAAATTTGCAATATACTCCAAACTCCATAATTATTTTATGGATACTTATTTTTATCATTGTGCTTAATACCGTATCCATTATAATTTCCATAAATATTTTTGAGAATAAAGACTTGTAACAAAAGGATTTTAAGCACCATTTATATCCTTAATTTTAATATTACCTTTGTTTTTAGATTCATCCTATTATAGTGTCAAGCTACATCTCAATTTCATATAATATGAATAGCTTAATTATAATGCAAATTTATATAACTATGCAAAGATTGAATGGAGTTTGATTTAATTTGAATAAATATAAAATATGCGTTTATGCTATATGTAAAAATGAGGAACAATTTGTTGATCGTTGGATGAATGTTGTTACCGAAGCGGATATTGTAATTGTTACTGATACAGGTTCTACTGATTCTACTGTTAAAAAACTGCTTAACAGAGGTGCAATAGTATATAAAGAAAAAATACAACCTTGGAGATTTGATGTAGCAAGAAATATTGCTATGAATCATATTCCGGAAGACGTAGATATTTGTGTATCTAATGATCTTGATGAAGTCTTTGAAGCTGGTTGGAGACAAAAACTTGAAAAAGCTTGGAATCCTAACTGTACACGTGCTCGTTACCTTTTCACTTGGAGTTATCATGAAGATGGTAGCCCAAATAAGCAGTTTCCTATGGAGAAAATTCATAGCCGCAAGGGATTCAATTGGATACATCCTGTACACGAAATTCTTGCATATAATGGAACTGCCAAGGAAAACACTATTTGGATTCCAGAGATAATTTTAAATCACTATCCTGATTTGTCAAAGCCAAGGAGTCAATACCTATCCTTATTAGAGTTATCCGCTAAAGAAAACCCAGATGATGATAGAGGTGTATTTTGGCTTGGAAGAGAATATATGTATTATAAAAAATATTATGCTAGTATTTCTACTCTAAAAAAATATTTAAACATGCCAACTGCTACTTGGGCTGAAGAACGTTGTGCAGCTATGCGATTTATTGCTAGGGACTATGAAAATATAGGGAGTTTACACGAAGCTCGAATGTGGCTTTATAAGGCTATTGCCGAATGTCACTATGTTCGCGAACCATATCTAGATATGGCCCAACTTGGATATTTAGAAAGCGATTGGCCTCTTGTAAAACTTATGACAAATGAGGCTCTAAAGATTAATACTAGAACTGAAAGCTACCTTTTAGAGATTTCTTCTTGGGACTATACCCTTTATGATCTTGCTGCTATTAGTAATTATAGACTTGGATTGTATGAGAAGTCATATAAATATGCTGCAAAAGCTTGTGAAATGTCTCCAGAAAATGAACGTCTTAAAAATAATCTTTATTTAATAAGTCTTAAAGTAAAGTAAGCTTTGAGGTGATAATTTGAGTAAGTATAAAATATGTGTTTATGCTATATGTAAAAATGAAATTCAATTTGTTGATAGATGGATGAAATCTATGAGTGAAGCTGATATTATAGTAGTTACTGATACTGGTTCTAATGATGGCACTGTAGAAAAACTTCGGGAAAACGGTGCTATTGTATATATAAATGAAGTAAAACCCTGGAGATTTGATGTTGCAAGAAACATTTCACTTGATCATGTACCTAAAGACATTGATATTTGTGTCTGTACCGACTTAGATGAGATTTTTGAAACCGGCTGGAGAAAATGTCTTGAAGATTCCTGGATGCCTGGCACAAAAATGGCTAGTTATTTATACAATTGGAGCTTAAAAGAAGATGGTACACCTGACATACAATTCAACTATTTTAAAGTTCATTGTAGATATGGTTATAAATGGTGCTATCCTATACATGAATGTTTAAAGTATATGGGTACACCTCCTGAAAAAGTAGTCTTCGCTAATGGTATGGTTCTTAACCATTATCCTGATAATAACAAACCAAGAACCTCCTATCTTCCCTTATTAGAAATGGCCGCTTCTGAATTACCAGAAGATGATCGTGTTAATTATTATCTTGGTCGTGAGTATATGTATAGTGGAATGTGGAAAAAATGTATTGATACTTTAAAAAGACATTTATCTCTAAAATCATCTGTATGGAAAGAAGAACGTTGTGCTTCAATGCGATGGATTGCAAAATCATACTTTCAGCTTTCAAATTATACCGAGTCATATATTTGGTATTTCAGAGCTATTTCTGAATGCTCTCATATGAGGGATCCTTATATAGAATGTGCTAAAATAGCCTATGCATTAGAAAATTGGGAAATGGTATTTTATATGGTACAACAAGCTCTAAAAATAGAAAAAAAGTCCTCAACGTACGTTAATATGGGATATTGCTGGGATTACACACCATATGACTTGGAAGCTATAAGTTGCTATTGGCTTGGCATGTATGAAAAATCTCTCAATTGTGCAAAAAAAGCACTTTCATTTAGCCCTAATGACACCCGGCTAATTAATAACTTATCAATAATAGAGAGCAAATTTATTAATAAATTATAAAGAGGAGTATAAAATTAACTTATACTCCCCTTTTTTATATTATAAATTTAATCACGACACATGCCTTAATTAATTTTTTCATAGATAATTTAGCAATACTATCTGTTCATTAATACTTAACTCAATATGCTATTACTCTATGCAATTTGAGTGATAACAAGATGTGCTGAAACAGGCCTTGTTCCGCCTGCAAACGGAGTCATTGTTAGTGCCGTTGAATTTCCAGCAGGATTTCGCACAGTTAGTTGTGAATTAATGACTGTGGTATTCACAAGAGCTATTCCTACTATCTGCGAAGTTCCTGTTGATCGTCCAACCACCGTATAGGCTAAGTCTACACCATTAAGAGTTAAAATTAATTGACCTGGTTCATTCACACTTACTTGAAACAATACCTGATAAGTTCCAATTAAAGACAAGTTGAATGTGCTAGCACTAGTACGAGAAATAAACAAACCATTATTAGGTCCATCTTGAGGAAAACTTACATCTGTTCCTGGAGCAACTGTGGCACTATTATCAGGAGGCATCAATGCAAAAAAGTCTGCAAAATTTATTACTCCAGTTGCTCCCGTTGGGCCTGTTGGACCTGTTGCTCCCGTTAATCCGGTTGCTCCTGTTGCTCCGGTTGGACCTGTTGGTCCTGTTGGACCCGTTGCTCCTGTTAATCCGGTTGCTCCCGTTGGACCTGTTGCTCCCGTTAATCCGGTTGCTCCTGTTGGTCCTGTTGGACCTGTTGCTCCCGTTAATCCTGTTGCTCCTGTTGCTCCCGTTGGGCCGGTTGGACCTGTTGGCCCTCTTTGTCCAGTTGGGCCGGTTGGGCCTGTCGGACCTCTTCGCCCAGTTGGGCCTGTTGGTCCGGTTGGACCCGTTGGACCTCTTCGTCCCGTTGCTCCAGTTGGGCCTGTTGGGCCGGTTGGTCCACAACATGGATGCTTCTTGCATGGATTTTTATTTGGTTGATCGCAATCATAATCTTCCGGCAAACCTATATTTCGTCTGTAGATGTTTATCATTGTATCATCATTACTGTTGTAGCTCATACAAAAATCTCCTTCAAATAATATTAGATAATATTATCCAATATTATTTTATGCCGTATAAAACAATATGATAATAATAATTCATTTTTATAAACTTCTACTCTTCACTATTGTTAAATTGATTAAAATACATATTATAATATTTGCCTTTTTTATTTATAAGCTCTTCATGATTTCCTATTTCCATAATCTGCCCATCATCAATTACCATTATTTTGTTAGCATCTCTAATAGTACTTAGTCTATGCGCTATAATAAAGCTAGTTCTTCCGTCCATTAACTTAAGCATTGCTTCCTGTATTTTTAGTTCTGTTCGAGTATCTACACTACTTGTGGCCTCATCTAATATTAATATAGATGGATTTGTTAAAATTGCCCTTGCAATAGCTAGAAGTTGTCTTTGCCCTTGGCTAAGATTACTTCCACTTTCAGAAAGTACTGTTTCATAACCTTTGGGAAGCCTTTTTATGAACTCATGTGCATTTGCCATTTTAGCAGCATTTTCAATCTCATCATCATTAGCATTAAGATTTCCATACTTTATGTTTTCTTTTATTGTTCCCGTAAATAGATACGTATCCTGTAAAACTATACCAAAGCAATTTCTAAGACTGTCCCTTGTATAATTCCTTATATCCACGTCATCAAGATATATATTGCCAGCAGTAATATCATAAAATCTTGTAAGTAAATTTACAATTGTAGTCTTTCCTGCTCCAGTTGGACCTACAAGTGCTATGCTTTCACCTGGTTTTGCTTCAAAATTAATATTTTTAAGTATATCTACGTCTTTCCTATATCCAAAGTATACATTATCAAATCGGACATGACCTTTAGGTGCATTAAGCTCTTTAGCATTTTCTACATCTGCTCTTTCGTCCTCTTGATCTAATATATCAAATACTCTTTCTGCACCTGCTACTGCCGATTGAAGGGTATTAAATATACTTGCGATGTTGTTAAGAGGTCTTACAAATTGTCTTGAATAGCTCAAAAAGCTAGCAATTACTCCTACTGTTATCATGCTATTTACTGCAAGTACTCCGCCTACACCTGCTACTGCTGCAAAGCCAATATTATTTATTACATTCATAATTGGCATTAAAAAACCAGAAAATATTTGTGCCTTTAATCCAACTTCACATAAAGCTTCGTTTATCTTGTCAAATTCTTCTACAGTTTTGCTTTCATGGCTAAAAGCCTTAACAATATGGATTCCAGATATAGTTTCCTCAATATGTCCATTAAGTTTTCCAAGCTCTGCCTGTTGCCCTTTAAATAGCTTTCCTGTTTTCTTTGCAATATTTCGTGTTAGCAAAAACACTAATGGTACTGTTATTAAACTCGCTAAGGTTAATAGAGGACTTAATATTAGCATAATAAAGAATGATCCAATTACAGTTATAACACCTGACATAAGCTGAATAGTTGCTTGAGAAATAGTTGAACTTACATTGTCTATATCATTTGACAGCCTACTCATAATATCCCCATGACTATTTGTATCAAAAAAAGCTACTGGAAGCTTTTGCAACTTAAAAAACAGCTTATTTCTCATTCCTTTAACTATTCTCTGACTGGAACTAGCCATTGCAAAACCTTGAAATAGAGTTATTCCTGCATCTACTAAATATGAAAGTAGAAGGGTTAAGACAGTTATAGTTAAAAGACTAAAGTTAACCTTGTTTCCTTTACCAGACATTGCATCAATAGAACGTCCAATTAAATATGGCCCTAAAAGACAAACTAAAGAATCAACTATTGTAAATATAAATATTATTATAAAAGTCTTTCTTTCAGCACCAAAATAACTCCAAAGCCTTCTTATGGTGCCTTTAAAATTCTTAGGTTTTTCCACTGGTCCCATATTTCTTCTTCTGCCTCTAGCTCCTTGAAATGGCATATTCATATTTTCTGGTGTTTTATATTTGTTATCTGCCATTTATACCATCTCCTTTCCGATTTGAGAAAGGAAAATATCTTTATAAACATCACAACTTTTTAAAAGCTCATCATGCTTTCCTATTCCTTTTATTTCTCCATTATCTAAAACTATAATTTTATCTGCCCCCATTACTGACGTTATTCTTTGAGCAATTAAAATACAAGTTATATCTTTAGAATATTTCTTTAAATTTTCTCTTATTCTTACTTCTGTATCAGTGTCTACTGCACTAGTAGCATCATCAAGAATTAGTATTTCTGCTTTCTTAATAAGTGCACGTGCAATGGATAAACGCTGCTTTTGTCCACCAGAAAAATTAACACCGCCTTGTCCTATTCTTGCATTATAACCCTCTGGAATTTTCTCTATAAAGTCATAGGCTTCAGACACTTTAGTTGCCTCTTCAATATCAAAAAATTCAGCGTTTTCACTTCCCCATTTCATATTTTCTTCTATAGTACCGGAAAACAGTAACGCCTTTTGTGGAACTACG
Organism: Clostridium acidisoli DSM 12555; assembly: GCF_900176305.1. Lineage (GTDB taxonomy): Bacteria > Bacillota > Clostridia > Clostridiales > Clostridiaceae > Clostridium_I > Clostridium_I acidisoli. The sequence goes on along the minus strand of NZ_FWXH01000004.1, from coordinate 74,989 downwards.
GCTATTTTCTTTCTTAAGTCTTCAACTTTTAAATTTTTGACATTCATTCCATTAACCTTCACTTCTCCACTTAAGCAATCATAAAATCTAGGAATTAAATTAACAAGTGTACTTTTTCCTGAACCTGTTGAACCAATTATTCCAACAGTTTCTCCTTTACTGCAACTAAACGATATATCTTTAAGGACAGGTTCCTTTTCTTTATTATACGAAAAATATACATGTTCAAAATCTATGCTTCCTTTAATTTTAGTATTGTCTAAACTGTGCTTTCCATTAACCATACTGCTTTCTTCAGCAAAAACTTCTCCTATACGTTCTGAAGATGCTCTAGCTCTAACAAACATTGTAAATACATTAGTAACCATCATAAGTGAAAATAATATTTGAGTCATATAATTTGTAAATGCAATTATTTCCCCTACATGCATAGTTCCTTTATTAACATTTATGCCACCTATCCATATAACTAACACTATTCCTAAATTCACCATAAGTGCAATTGCTGGCGTAAAAACAGAAGTTATTTTCATAGCTACTGTAGAGGTGTTTGCTAATATATCATTCTTTTCCTCAAACCTTTGTATTTCAAAATCAAATCGATTAAAAGCTTTAACTACCCTCACCCCAGATAAATATTCACGTATAGTTGCATTAACATTATCAATTGATTTTTGCATTTTAATGAAGTAAGGATATCCAAGTCTCATATTAATGTATATGAGAATAGCAACAACAGGAACAATAGCAAATAAAATAACTGAAAGCCTCAAATTCAGTTTAGCAGCCATTATTATGCTTCCAATACCTACTAGTGGAGCTTTTACAAATATTCTCATCAATCCATTTACAAAATTTTGTACCTGTGTTACATCATTAGTAAGTCTAGTAACTAATGATCCACCTTCAAATTTATCAATGCTTTCAAAGGAAAAACTCTGAATTTTTTTGAATAAATTTGATCTAAGCTCTGTTCCAAATTTTTGAGATACATTACTTGATACTACATTTCTAATAGATGCAGCTATTGCACCAATAGCTGTAACAAGAAGCATTACTCCTCCCAATTCTATAACGTAATTCAAATTTTTGTTTGCAACCCCAATGTCAACAATCTTCGACATGATGGTTGGCTGTAACAAATCACAAAAAGCTTCCATCATAACAAAAAATACCGCTGTGCAAAAGCCTTTGCCATATTTATGAATATATACTTTAAAATAACCCAAAATAAAATGTCCTCCTATTCTAATATACCTTCTATTTATTTCTTGAGGATGCTTTAAGTGAATTTGACATTACAAGTGACATTACAACACATATAATTGATAGAACTACAAATATAAGTACCAATGAATGTATTCCATAATTAAGTGATTCTTTAACTTTATCTATGGGAATATTATTGCTTAATTTACCTGAACTATATAAATTACTAGCATTTACATTTATAATGTTAAGTTTGCCTAGATATTTTGATATATTTAAGTTAAATATCACACCAAATCCAGCAACGCCAACAGTTTGTCCTATAGTTCTTAACAAGGAATTTGCACCTGTAGCAGCCCCTCTTTTTTCATAATCCACAGCTTCTTGAATTACTATTGTAAGAGTAGTCAATGTTCCACCATAACCAAATCCAATAATAAAAGCATATATAACAACTAGAACCAATGATGATTTTACATTTAGTGTATACATAAGTACAGTACTTATAAAAATAATAAAAGTTGAAATAAAGACAACTATTTTCTCTCCATACTTTTGTATGGTTTTTGATAAAATCCAGGATGATAAAATCCAGGATATAGACATTGATGCTAATGAAATTCCTGATATAGTAGCACTAAATCCCAAAACATTTTGTATGTACACTGGCAAATATACATCTGTTCCTATCAATATAGCGGAAATAAGTAAACTTATAATATTAACAATATTGGTTTGAGTTGAGAAAATATCAAAAGGCATTAATGGATCCTTTGCCCTTTTTTCTGCAATGTAAAACACAATTAACAATACAATTGTACAAATTATTGGAGTTACTATTTTAAAAGAGTATATTTTAGTATTTTCATTAATTGCTAAAATCGTACACAAAAATATTATTATAGAAAAGGATAAAGTCACTATACCTAAATAATCAATAGCGCTTTCTTTTTTTTCAAACTTCTCATCTAAATTTTTTTGAAGAAGTATAATGGAAAAAATTCCAAATGGAATATTTATATAAAATATCCAATGCCAAGACATATAATCAATTAAGAAGCCTCCTAAAAAGGGACCTAGTAGACTAGCTATCCCCCATACAGAACTAATCCATCCCTGAACCTTTCCTCTCTCCTCAACTGCAAAAACATCACCAACTATAGTGTATGACACTGTAAAAATCGCACCAGCACCAATACCTTGAAGTCCTCTAAATAAAATCAGCTCGTACATATTCATGCTTATACCACATAGTGCACTTCCTATTAAGAATATTGAAATTCCTGTAAGCAGTGCAGCTTTTCTTCCATATAAGTCAGCTATTTTCCCATATATTGGTGTTGAAATTGCTGAGGTCAATAAATAAACAGAAAAAACTAAACTTATTTTATCAAACCCATTTAAACTTTTAACAATAGTTGGCATAGCGGTAGTTACAACTGTTCCCTCAACCGCTCCTAAAAACATAGCCACCATTATTGATAGAATTATATTTCTTTTTTTAGTATTCATTTCACGTTCACATACTTTCTTGTAATTTATGTATAAAGTAGCCTTCAAATTCATAGTAGAAAGAAATTGCCAGGTAATATGATTTAAATAATCATTTTCATAAATATCATTATATCGTATAATGATATTTATGAAAAATAAAATTATTAACATTTTAAGAAAGTTACAAGTAGTAAATAAAAAAAGTCCACCAATTGGCAGACTTTTTCCTTTCAATTAAACAGACCTTAAAACTGATATTTTACTTCTATCCACAGGTATACTATCTATAAAATCAACTACATCTTCAGCACTATTAAAATTAATATATTTTCTTTGAGCTCTCTTTATCTCTTCTAATTTTTCATTATTGTTTTTTTCAAGCTCACAAACTACATTGTATATATTTTTTATGTTGTTACAGTATATTCCCAAGTTATACTTTTCAGCAAAGTATGGATTGCCTTCTTCTTGGCCTGGTAGTGCTCCAGTTATAATGAACGGTACATTACATGAAGCTACTTCTAGCATAACGTTTGGACTTGCTCTTGTAAATGCAATATCTGAAGTAATCATTAATTCTTGAATGTTATCTACAAACCCATGAACTTTAACTCTATCCCCATAAATATGAGTTAAAGATAATTCAAGTTTCTTTTTAAGTTGCTTATTTCTACCAGCTATAATATTTACGTTACAATCAAAATTTTTTAAAAGTATATTGGCAACTTTTTTCATATTGCCAACACCTTCTCCACCACTCATAATTAAACAGTTTAATCTTTTTCTATCTTCCTTAGATTGTTTTAAATTTGTTATATTGTTATAATGAAATCTTGATCTTACCGGCAAACCTAATACCCTTATTCTATTGTTAGGAATTCCGTATTGTAAACACTTGTCTTTTGCTTCAACTGTGGGACTTATTATATATTCTGCTCTCTTATCAGCCCAAAGTGGAGATATACTTATAAGATCTGCAATTAGTGTTACAACTGGGATTTTATAGTTGTACTTATCTAATAAATTTATTATTGAACCATTAAAATTAGGATGCACAGATAAAATCAAGTCTGGTTTGATTTCTTCAATTAATTTAATAAATTTTTCTTTAATTGTTATTTCAATTATTTCATTTATTAATTCAGGCTTAACTGAAGATACATCAAATATAAGATCCCATAATCCTTCAGCATTTCTAGTAATAACTCCATAGGATTTTCCTACTGCTATGAGCGGCTTCCCTCCAAGAGAGAACCCGTCTACTACATGAACATTTACATTTTCTCTCATTTTAAATTTTTCACACAAAGCCTCAGTTATACTCTTATGTCCATTTCCAGTATGATTTGAGGAAATAATAAGAATATTTTTTTTCATAATAACGCTCCTCTCAAATAGTCACACAATAACTAACGTTAGTTAAGTTAAGAATTATAAACTTATTGTGTGAAAAAACCTGTGATTATATTCATGTCTATAATATTTTTCATAGTTGAAATGATCTAGCTGGCAGCAACCGTTAACTCAATGCTTGCCGATGTTGAAATCTTATAGATGCTAGCAAATGTATAAATTCACCCCATTGCCCCTTTAATTCAATGAGAATACACATGTAAAAATTCTAATTTAATTTTTCCTTTTCAATTCATTATAAATGTACTAAGTTAAATTTAGATTAAAATTTCTATAATAATAAAGGGTTGTTGAATAATTAATTACTTATTCAACAACCCTTTATTATTAAACCTTTAAGTTTTAGTGTTTTATTCAAATCTCTTCATAAATTGATCTAAATTATTTAATCTTTCATTTATAGTCTCTACATTAGAACTTAATTCTTCTGTTGCAGCTGCTTGCTCTTCACTAACTTCTGCACTTTCATTAACAGCTTTAGCAATCTTTTCAACTGAAGAATTCATATTATCAATAATCATCTTTATGTTAGATACGGATTCCTTGCTCTGTTTAGCAAGTTTTCTTACTTCAGTAGCTACTACTGAAAATCCCTTTCCATGTTCACCTGCTCTTGATGATTCTATAGCTGCATTAAGACCAAGTAAATTAGTTTGATCTGCTATGCTTTTTATTAAATCAAGTACTTCTGAAGTTTGTTTTGCTGTTTCTATAGTTTCTCTTGCAAGTTCTATAGCCTGTTGTCCTGATTGGGCATATTTAACAGAGGAGTTGGCCATTTGTGTTATACTATCTTTTACTTGAGAAGTTGATTCTAATATCTCCTTTACATTAGAAGCCAGCTTTTTAGTATCTTCAACATCAATTCCGTTGCTTATTGTACCAATAATTCTGCCGTCTGAATTTTTTATAGGTACCACTATAACTTTTAGTTCTTTTCCTAAGACGTCAGCTGGAAGATCACCTTTTTCTATGTTTCCACTTCTTATAGAAGCTTTTATATTATCCACTACATCCGTTCCATACTGCACTCTTAAGTCAAAACCTTCAGCTGGTTCGTAACTAATATATTTTTTCAAATCTGACAGACCAAATGCCATATCATCTCTAACCAGTTTATTAAGATAAGGCATTACAACTGAAAATGCCCTTAGTATTTCATCATCGTTTAATTTCTCGTTAAAATATTCCTCATAGTCCAAAATATAACCCTCCTCATTACAAGAAATTTAAAATATTCTTGCTTATACCATATATTTCGGGTTTTTCACCTATTACTTTATACGTTAATAAACACTTAGTATTTTTTAATTTTTAAAACTATGAACTGGTGATGGTATTCTTCCACCTCTAGCTATGAAATCTTCACTTGAAAAATCACTTACCTTCATTATTGGAGCCTCACCTAAAAGTCCACCAAATACAGCCTTATCTCCAAGACCTTTACCATATACAGGTATTACCCTTACAGCTGTTGTCTTATTGTTAATAACTCCTATAGCAACTTCGTCCGCAATAATACCAGAAATTGTTGATGCTGGTGTGTCTCCAGGTATAGCAATCATATCAAGTCCAACTGAGCAAACACAAGTCATAGCTTCTAGTTTTTCAATATTTAATGCTCCTGCTTCTACAGCCTTTATCATACCCTCATCTTCACTAACAGGTATGAAAGCTCCACTAAGCCCACCTACATGTGATGATGCCATTATTCCACCTTTTTTAACTGCATCATTTAACATAGCAAGTGCTGCTGTAGTTCCATGACATCCACACATTTCAAGACCCATTTCTTCAAGTATTCTAGCAACACTATCTCCAACAGCTGGTGTAGGTGCAAGTGATAAATCAACTATTCCAAAAGGAACATCAAGTCTCTTTGAAGCTTCATTAGCTACTAGTTGACCTGCTCTCGTTATCTTAAATGCAGTTTTCTTAATTGTTTCTGCAACTACATCAAAACTTTCTCCTTTGACGTTTTCTAATGCTGATTTTATAACTCCAGGACCACTTACTCCAACATTAATTACGCAATCAGCCTCTCCAACGCCGTGAAATGCTCCAGCCATGAATGGATTGTCTTCAACAGCATTTCCAAATACAACTAGTTTAGCACATCCTATGCTTTCTCTTTCTCTAGTAAGATATGCTGCTCTTTTTATTATTTCTCCCATATCTCTGACAGCATTCATGTTTATTCCGACTTTAGAATTTCCAACATTTACAGATGAACATACAAGGTCTGTAACTGCTAATGCTTCTGGAATTGAATTTATAAGTATCCTATCTCCAGGTGTGCAGCCTTTATGTACTAATGCAGAAAATCCGCCTATAAAGTTTACACCTACAGTTTTTGCAGCCTTATCAAGAACTTTTGCATATTCTACATAGCTAGTATCACTACTGCTTTGTGCCACTAGGGCTATAGGTGTTACAGAAATTCTTTTATGTATTATTGGTATTCCAAACTCAGTTTCAATTTGTTCACCAATTTTAACTAAATTTTCAGCTTTTCTAACAATTTTATCATATATTTTTTCCCTTGACCTTGCTCCATCCCCATCAGCACAATCCAATAAAGATATACCCATGGTTATGGTCCTAATGTCAAGTTTTTCTTTTTCAATCATCTTAATTGTTTCTATTATACTTTTGTTATCAATCATATTTATTCTCCTAATCTATATGTTTATTATAATTCATGCATAGCTTTAAACAAATCTTGTCTTTGAAGCTTTATAGTTACTCCAAGTCTCTTAGCTTCTTCTCCAATTTCATCATTTAGCTGTTTAAAATCAACTTCTTTTTCCCCTAAATCCACTAACATAATCATTGTAAAATAATTTTGTAAAAGTGTTTGATTTATATCCATTACATTAACTTTATTTTTTGCTAACACAGTTGTGATACCTTGAATAATACCAACTTTATCTTCTCCAATTACAGTTATAAATGCTTTCATTTACCTTTTCCTCCTAAATAATATTTTACCAATATTTCCCTAATAAATTAATAAAAAAGAGACTAAAAAAATTAGTCTCTGAAATACAAACAAATAAAGCAAAAGAGCACTAATTGCTATAACACTTATAGCATATACCCATTTCTTTAAAAATGTCTCTGTTCTTTTACCTGAGAGTTTCACTAAAAATTAGTTTTCCCCTTCGGTGCTCTTTTGAGTCTCTCCAGAGTTTCGTCCAATAACGGTTTATAAATTCCACTATCTTCATTCGAAGTATTAAGTTATTAAAGATATTCTAACACAATACATTTGTACTAATCAATGTAAAATTAATCTTTATTTATGAATTTTATTGCATAATTAATAATTTATTGTCTGTTTTAGACTATTGATTAGTTTTTCTGGATCATCTGATTTCATAACAGATGACATAACTGCTATGCCCTGAGCCCCACTTTTTATAACTTCTAAAGCATTTGATAAATCAATACCACCAATTGCAACTACAGGTATATTTACATTTTTAGTTATCTCCTCTAAAAATTTAAGCCCTCTGCCTTCAAGTCCTTTTTTACATTCAGTATTATATATGTGGCCTGCAAGAATATAGCTTGCATCCATTAGATTTACTATTTTTGCTTCCTCTACTGAGTGTATAGATACTCCCTTTATGCTCTCACAAGCCTGACTAAAGTTTAAAAAGTCATTATAACTCAACTGTATTCCCTCTGCTTTTGCTATAATACTAACCTCATAATTACCATTAATAATAATTGGAATATTTCCATTTGTAGCCTCTTTAATAGCAATTGTAAGTTTGTACAATTCTTCTTTATTTAAATCTTTTTCTCTTAAAATTATCGCATCCGCCCCACCACGAACGCATGCCTTAGCTACTCTACATAAATCGCCATCTGGAATAAGTTTTCTATTTGTTACAATAAATAGTTTTCCTTTCATATCTATCTACTTCCAATCTTTTTTAGGTTAGTGAATAATAATTTTATGTTTATTCATAATATAAAGAAATTGCGAAGCAAAGTGAAGGGTTTTAACGATTGCTTCGCAATTTCTAACTATTATGATTTAACTTCAGCCTCCACCTACAAACCTTATAATCTCAACCTTTGACTCCGTTGATAATTTTTTTGTTTCAAAATCATCTTTTGATATAATTTCAAGGTCAACTTCAACAACAATTCTGTCCTTATCAATATTAAGTTCCTCCAATAATCTCTCAACGTTTATGCCATTTGGAAAATCTTTTTTTTCACCATTAATAATCAAAACTATAACACCACCTTCTGCATTTTAGTATTTATGATATTTTCAAAAATGAACATTCTAAAATTTATATATTAAGTTCCTCATTATTAAGTATTTTCTTCATGGTCCTAGCCGAGCACATCTTTCCACACATAGTACAAGTGTCTTGGTGTTCTGGTGATGATTCTGCTCTATACTTACGTGCTTTTTCACTATCAATAGCAAGACTAAACATTGCCTCCCAATCTAAATCTGCTCTTGCCTTACTCATGGCATTGTCCCAATTTCTTGCTCCCTTTATCCCTTTTGCAATATCACCTGCATGGGCTGCAATTCTAAATGCAATTATACCTTCCTTCATATCCTCAATAGATGGAAGCCTCAAATGTTCCGCTGGTGTGACATAACATAAAAAATCTGCTCCACTTGAAGCTGCTATAGCTCCTCCTATTGCAGCCGTTATGTGATCATAACCCGGTGCAACATCTGTAACTAATGGTCCTAAAACATAAAATGGTGCTCCATGACATAATTTCTTTTCCAAAAGCATGTTAGCCTTGATTTCATTTAATGCCATATGTCCTGGACCTTCTATCATAACTTGTACATTTCTTTTCCATGCTCTTTTAGTTAGTTCTCCTAATGTTATTAGTTCCTTAATTTGAACAGCATCAGTAGCATCTTCTATACATCCTGGTCTACACGCATCTCCTAATGATATTGTTATATCATATTTTTCACATATATCTAAAAGTCTATCATAGTGCTCATAAAATGGATTTTCTTCTTTATTAAGTTCCATCCATGCAAACAAAAGACTTCCACCTCTTGATACAATACTTGTTAATCTTGGATTTTCCTTAATTACTCTTGCTGTTTCTCTGTTAAGTCCTGCATGTATAGTCACAAAATCAACACCATCTTGACCATGTTTTTCTACAACCCTAAAAAAGTCATCAACTGTTAAATCCTTTAACTGCTTATTGTTAAAACCAATGGCATCATACATTGGAACTGTCCCTATCATTGCTGTAGACATCCCAATTACATCTTTTCTTAAAAGTTCTGTTTTTCCATAATTAGATAAATCCATTATAGCATCGGTTTTCATTTCAATAGCGAGTTTAACTTTTTCAAGTTCTTTTTCAATGTTGCAGCAATCCTGTGATATACCTAAATTTACATTTATTTTTGTCTTTAGCCCTTCTCCTACCCCTTCAGGATTTAGTGATTTGTGATTTTTATTTGCTGGAATTACTACCTTTCCTTCTGCAATAAGTTCAAGCAAATCCTTCTCAGCCATATTTTCTTTTTTCGCAACAATTTTCATTTCATCTGTTACAATGCCTTTTTTAGCAGCATCCATTTGAGTTGTATACTTCATTTAACATTACCTCCATATTTTTAATAATATAAAAAACGACCAAATGTAGAGACTACACTTGGTCGTTATCTTAAAGACTTAAATAAAAAAACTTGCAAAAAGCAAGCATATTTTAAAATAAAACCTATGCTTCCCTACGGTGGTCTTAACCACATCAGGTTCGTAGAGTTAGGAAAAATCCTTCTCAGCCTTTCGGCACCCCTAGCAACTATTTATTATTTAATTATTAAGTTGATTATACAATAAAAAAAATCAATTGTAAAATATCTATTTTATAATTTTAACCTTTCTTGCCTTTTCTATTGCCTCTATTCTGTTATTTACTTGCAGCTTTGAGTATATATTTATAATATGAGTTTTTACTGTTGAGACAGATATGCAAAGTCTCTCACCAATTTCCTTATTTGAAGCTCCTGTGGAAAGCTCAGTGATAACATCTACTTCACGTTTACTTAGAATTCCCTCCTCATTATTATGAGTTTTAGAATTAATTATACTTCTAAGAAATTCTCTTTCATCACTGCTCATATTGTTATATCTTTCTAAAAGCAATATTGATAATGGTTCTATTAGCTTCTTCCCCTCAAATATAAATGGAGCAAATATCTGGTTGTCAGCAGCATAATATATTGCTTCTCTAAGATGATTCAATATTTCCCTCTTATTTGTATTAAAGTCTTCTAAAAGTATTACCACATTTAAAATAGATGCATATATAATCTCCATTACTAACTTTTCTTCTCTTGCCTTTTTTAATACTTCATGAACAATTTGAAGTGCTAAATCCATTTTTCCTAACATATATTGTGCTCTGCAATATACAATTTTATCATCTAAACGCCTGCTCTTAGTATTAGAATTGTTCTCATAAAACATCACTGCCTGCTTCAATTGTTCTTCTCCTAAAAGTTGTAAATACAATAGATATTTAAATATAATAAATTTATAAACGCTATTCTCTAGATGTTCATCTAAATTAAAAATTTTTTCTATAATTTGCCTTGCCTGCTCCTTCTCTCCTCTTAGTATCTTAAGTTCCATAATGTTGTATTCATATCCAAAGGTTAGCTCAGCATTGCTTGTATCAATTGCTTTACCTGCTATCTCTAAATATCTTTCTGCTTCGTCCAATTTATTCATTTTAATATATGTTCCAGCAATTGCAATGTAGGTATTTACTTTTAGTGAAGCTAAAACTATAAAATCTTCATGCATTTTAAATACTCTTTTATATATTAGAAGTGCATCTTTAAGCCTTCCAAGTTCTTCTAATAATTGTGCTCTAAATGTAAGTACAAAGTATCTAATGTAGATATTATCCATGTCTTTTTCAATATCTAATACATAATTATTGCACTGAAGTGCCTCCTCATATCTATCGTCAAGTCTTAAAAACATAGAACTTATTATATGAATTATTGCTTTAGTAACATTACTTAAATTCATATTTTTAATTTCTTCTGACTTTAAAGGTTCTACTTTTATGGCATCCTTAAAATTATTGCTTACTAACGCTATTGAAAATTCCAATATTTTAGTTGAAAAATCATCCTCAACTATATTTTTTAACTTGTATAACACATCTTTGCACTCACTTAATTCCATATTACAAAAATAATAAAAAATTCTTTGGAACATCATATCACGGTTTTTAGCAATATATTCTAGTGGGATCTTTTTTAAAAATGTCCATCCCTTAGGATTTTGCCCTATGTTCTCAATTAAAAGCAGTGCTTTTTCATATTCCTTTATTATCATAAGATGACTTAAACTTTCTTCTAAATCTCCTATATCTTCATAAATTTTATATGCTTGTAAATGAAAGTTTTCTCTTTCCTTATAACTTAGTTTACAAAATTGAAGTTTTAAAAATTCTTTAAATATAGAATGATACCTGTACTTGCCTCCACCTATATTTACAATAAACATATCACTATCTATAAGTTTATTTATAAGCTCATTACTATTATCTATTTTTAGAAGTTTATTAGCTATATCCATATTAAAATAACTTAACGTTGAAGTTTTTATTAAAAACTCTTTTTCATCATCTTGTATAGACTCTAATATTTCTCGTGACAAATAATCTATCATATATTTATTTAATGTTCTAATGTTTCCTATTACTTTATTGTTACTTTTATTTATTGCAATAGTAATAAGTTGTAGTCCACCAATCCAACCTTCTGTAGATTTTAATATATTGCTCATAGCTTCTTCATCAAGTTCCATACTTACAGTTTCACTTAAAAATGCCCTCTCTTCATCTTGTGAAAATCTAAGTTCGCTGTCTTCTATCCTAAGAATTTTATCCTTCATTAAAAGTTCACTTAAATGAAGTGTTGGTTCATTTCTTGTAATGATGATTATATGAATATTTTCTGGGAAATACTTTATAAAATAATTTAATGTATCTACTAATTTTTTTTGTTTTATATATTGAAAATCATCTAATACAATTATAAATTCACCTGATTTACATAGATTATTTATAAGCAATGTCAATATATCATAAATATCATTTTCCTTTATGAGAGCCTCAAAATATTGTAAAATATTTTTACTATCATCTATAATATAATCCTTTATTCCTTCTAAAAAATAAGCCCAAAAGGAATATATATCATTATTGTCTTCATCTAATGTAATCCATACTACCTTAGATAACCTGTTTTCTTTTATAAAAGACGATACTAGTGTAGTTTTACCACTTCCAGCATTTCCTTTAACAAGTATTATTTTGTTATTAAACACTTCATTTAGTTTTCTTAAAAGCTGTTCTCTTTTTACATATTTATTTCTTGGAATTGGCATATTAAATTTTGTAGATATGAACTTTATACTATTTTCCATCTAATCCTCCACTAAAAGTATCCCCTAACAGCTTAGCCTTCTCTAAATTTCTTTGCAGCTTCCACTCTATTAGAAACTCCAATCTTAGAATAAATATTAATAATATGGGTTTTAACTGTGGCTACAGATATACATAAAGTTTCTGCTATTTCTTTGTTAGAAGCTCCACTAGCTAAAACTGTAAGTACTTCCTTCTCTCTTTCACTGAGCATTTCAGTTTTATATTCCTTATTCATATACATTAAAACTTCATTTAAAAAATCTTTTTCTTTTTGATTTATACTATTGCTTTTCTCATTTTTAAAATTCAGTAATAAATTTTCTAAGCCTTCACCTTCTAAAATATATACATCTATGATTTTATTTTCATAGCTGTAGTATATTGCTTCCTTTAATAGATTAAAGATTTCTCTTTCATTACTTTTTAATTCATCTTTTAATATTTGAATTTTCAAAATTATGGCTTGTATCAATCTCGGTTTTACATGGTATTTTCTTAAAACTTCTAAAACTTCATTTATAACCTTTAAAGCTTTTGCCTTTTTCTTTAAACAAATTAGAGCTTTTGCATATGTTATTTTATCCCATATAAATAATTTTTCTTTACTTTCACATTGAATTACAAAGCTTTGGAGTTGCTGTGTTGTAACATTCTTAGCTGAAATCAATAAGCTTATCACTGCTGCATGATAAACAAACTGTTTACTTTCAACAAAAAAATAAAGTCTATCTATCATTTTTTTTATTTCCCTATAATCTTTAGTAGCTATTTTATATGCAATTAAATTACCATTATATGCTGCTTCCAGTCCTAAATTGCTTATGTACATTGCACCCTTTGCTTTTTTTAAGTATTCCTCTGCTTTCTCAAGTTGAAATCTTCTTAAATATATACCAATTATACCTATGTAAGCATTTACCTTAATTTTTTCCAGTATAGGATATTTTTCATACATTTTAAATATTTCTTCGTATATTTTTTCAGCTTCATTAAGATCACCAAAATCTTCTTTAATTTGAGCTTTTTGAAATAGGCAAAAATATCTAATGTATGGATTTTTATAATTTTTTTCAATGTTAATTATTTTTTTAATTATAACATCTGCATCTTCATAGTTATCATATAAAGCTAACAGAGAGGACATAACTAAAAGAATTGCTTTGGAAACATCACTAATATTGAGTTTATCTATTTCTTCAAAAATCTCTACATCAAATTCTAACAAATCATTCTCACCAAAATTAATTTGTGACTGTTGCAAAGTAAACTTTAATACTCTTTTCATATCATCGTAATCTTTTCTCATACATACTTTATCATATATATCCTTGCATTTATCTATTTCTCCATTGCAATAATGATGGAAAAATTTCTCCACCATGAGACTTCGATTTTCTAATATAAATTCTATTGGAATTTTATTTAAAAAAGGCCAACCTTTTTGATTTTCACCAAACTGTTCAATTATTTTAAGTGACCTTTCATATTTCCCTATAGCTAAAAAATGATTTAAACTTTCTTCCAAATCATATAATTCTTCAAAAATCTCTCCTGCTTTTATGTGTATAACTTCAATGGTTTTCTTATCATTTTTCATCAATTCATGCTTTAAGAACTCGGAAAAAATATTATGATATCTATAAATTTTTTTATCTTCATCTATATTAATTAAAAATAAGTTTTTATCTAGAAGTGCATTTATAATTTCACCTGAATCAGAAATATTTAAAAGTTTATTACAAATTTTTTCATCAAAATAGCTTAAAATGGAAGTATTAATTAAAAAATTTCTTTCTTCCTCTGTAAGAGCAGTTAATATTTCTTTGGATAAGTATTCTACCATATATTTGTTCACTATATTAACTTTACTTATATTTTTGTTATTTGATGCCAAAGCAATTAACTGAAGACCGCCAACCCAGCCTTCAGAAAGCTTATTTATTTTATTTATAAATTCATTATCAAAATTTACTTTAAGAGTATTTTTAATAAAAGCTTCACTTTCCTCTTCAGAAAATTTAAGCTCTTCTTCATTAATTTCGAGAAGCCTGCCCCTCATAATTAAATCACCAAAATATATTGGAGCTTCTTCTCTAGATAACAAAATAAAGTGTACATTATCCCCACTGTATTTTATGAAATATTCAATAGTTTCAAGTAAATATCTATTCCTAATATTGTGAAAATCATCAAAAATCATTACTATTTCTTCATCAGTATAAATAAAATTTATAAGCATTGTTACTAAACTCTCAATATCTTCTTTGCTTAACATAATTTTAGAGAAATGAAATACTTCCTCACTATTTACAATGCTGTCTTTAATGGCTTCCAAAACATAATACCAAAAGGAAAATAAATCATCATTGCCTTTATCTAAACTAATCCATTTAATCTTTTCAAAGTTTTTTTCTTTTATAAAGGATGTCACTAGCGTCGTTTTACCACTAGCGGCTGCTCCTTTAATCAAAGTAACTTTATAATCCAAAATATTTTCAAGCTTTGAACTAAGCTTTTCTCTCTTTATATAATTTTTTCTTGGTACAGGCATTTTTAACTTTGTAGATATGAACTTTATATCCTTTTCCATTTCATCACCCTACATTAATTGTATACTAAATTAACCGTCAATATCAATATTTGCCTTCACTATACCTCCTATTGCAAATTACTGATCCTATAATAAACAATATAATTGAAAGGGCAAAAATATATATAAGTTGCCCGCTATAATTAGACATTGCACTTTTATTTTCAATTCCCTGAACTAGATTTAGATAATTCTTTTGTGGCATAATATCTGTAATTTTGTCTAAAACATTATTTTTATTGGTAAAGGAATAAAAACAACCTGCTAGTATTGAAGATAATGTGATAATAAGAGTTGACATCATGGAACTATCATCAGTATTTTCAATAGCTGTACTCATAAAAAATCCAAAGGCTGTTGAAATAAGGGTTAGAATTGCTAGCAAGTATGCATACTGAAAATAGTTAAAACCAATATCCACCTTTAAGATTTGCTTCTCCACAACTAACACAATAAAAGTAGGTATATAAATTATGAAAAAATTAAAAATACATTGTGCTAGCAAATAGCTTTTCATTGATATGGGTGAAATTAAAACTCTTTTAAAAGTTCCATTAATTTTATCTTCAGAAAAATACCTCATAAATATTGTGCCTTCCATAAGTACAAACATAGTTAAATATCCTAAAATGTTTGTGCCTGCTTTTCTAGTTCCGCCAGAGCTAAAACTTATAGACCTTTTACCTTGTAGTGCTTCTTCAATAGATTTTTTAAAGTCATCACCTTTGTACGTAACTACGTCAAAGTTACCTTTTTCTTTATCCATTACTATAGCATCATACTTTCCCATTACTAAGTCCGATTTTTGTGGTGCCTTTTTCATAACATTAACATTTATATATTTTGATGTCACATCAAATTTATTTGAATTTGTAACTAACGCAATATTTCCTTTAATTTGAAACTTTGAAGTGAAATACACTGCTAAAAGTATAGTTGCAATAGTTATTACTAAAACACTTATAACATAACTCTTATCATTTTTTAATCTTAATATATTATTTTTAATTACTCTTGACATTACACATAATCCTCCACTTTAAAAGTTAATTTACATCCAATTAAAAATATTATTGTTAATGCAATTAATATTATTACTGTAGGCTGAAAATAACTAAAATCCTTATCATAAATAATTTTAAATATTCCTTCATTTACCCATTTTGCAGGTGATATACATGATATTTTTTCTACAGTTTTTCCAAGACTAGCAATTGGGAAAAATGCACCACCAATTATAGAAAAAATATTTAAAAATGGACTGAGTGTCTTATTGGCTAATTGTTCACTTTTAAATATGCAGCAAAAAAGAATTCCAATTGTACAAGACAAAAGATTGAAAAGTTCTAATAATATAATTACATATACTATATTTTCTCCACCATAATTTACATTGAGACAAAGCTTTAAAATTGCCATTGAAGCTAAAATGCAAGCCGATGAAAACACAAAAGTTGCTGCTATTTTTGACATATAAATGCTTGATGGATTTATTGGCGAATACATTATTCTTAAATTACTGGACTTCACCCTTTCTTCCATAAAACTATTTGCAGCTGTCATTGCAACATACAAAACGGTAAATATTATAAGGCTTACACCATAATAATCATAGGAAGTAACACTCCCCCCTTCATAGTTTCCACTAGTTAAATAGCCTAAAATTAATACCATAAGAAAAGGGAATAGGGTATTATAAATTACTAGCATTGGACTAAGTGTTAAATTTTTCAAATCTCTTTTAAATACTGTAATAAAGCTCATAACATATCCTCCCTAATCTCTTAAAGTTCTTCCTGTTAAATTTAAAAACACCGTTTCAAGACTAGCTACTACACTAGTAATGTTATTTATTTTTACATTTTTGTTCATTAATAAAGTTATTAACTTATCTAAATTTTCCACGCCCTTTAGTGTTGTTATTTCCACATTACTCTCGCTTACCTCAACTTTTTTTACACCTTCCACTTTGAAAAATTCATCTTTATTTAAATCTCCTAAATTCTCTACCTCAACG
Organism: Clostridium acidisoli DSM 12555; assembly: GCF_900176305.1. Classification (GTDB taxonomy): domain Bacteria; phylum Bacillota; class Clostridia; order Clostridiales; family Clostridiaceae; genus Clostridium_I; species Clostridium_I acidisoli. The sequence goes on along the minus strand of NZ_FWXH01000004.1, from coordinate 57,800 downwards.
TTATAAATTTTTTCATCCTCTAGTTTGGCTTTCAGTTCCTCTTTTGTTCCCATTGCTATCATTTCACCATGATCAATTATTATTATCCTGGTGGATATTTCTTCGACTTCTTCCATGTAGTGAGTAGTGTATATTATTGTAGCTCCACTCTCTTGCAATTTTTTTATGGAATCTAAAATATGATTTCTAGATTGGGGATCTATTCCAACAGTTGGTTCATCCATAATTATAACTTTGGGATTGTGAGCTATGGCACAAGCTATATTAAGTCTTCTTTTCATTCCACCAGAAAAAGTTATCGGCTTATCCTTCTTCTTATCCTTAAGCCCTACAAATTCTAATGCTTTATCTGTACATTTAATAAGCTCTTCTCCATGAATTCCGTAAAGAGATGCAAAGAACTTCACATTTTCCTCTGCTGAGATGTTTTCATATATAGCTAAATCTTGAGGTACTATTCCAAGCTTTTTTTTAAAATTTTTAATATTTTTATTTACTTTTTCTCCTTGAAATAAAATTTCACCTTTATCCTGCTTTAATGCCGTTGCTAAAATATTTATTGTTGTGCTTTTACCTGCACCGTTTGGTCCTAAAAAACAAAGTATCTCGCCTTCTTTCACATTAAAGCTTATATTGTTCACAGCTTTTTTCCCCTTATAACTTTTTTCAAGATTTTTTATTTCTATAATTGATTTCATAAAATCACTCCTTTGTTCACATTGTATATCTTCATTATTGAAATAAAATCAACCAGTAGGTTGATTTCTAAGGTTGATTTTTATATTTTCTATATCTTTTTGCATTTTTTTACATTTATATTTAAATTGTAATTGAAATTATTTTGATTTACTGCTATATTTTTATATAATATATAGTTAATATTGGAGTGGTTTTTATATGGGAAAAATAGATCTTGATTCTGAGGCAAAAAAAATTTTATCAGATCTTGAAGACACCAAATACAAAAATTTTATTGATACAATTTCTATAGCTGATGTAGCTTTTAAGTTGTGCAAAAAACTTGGTTATGAAGCCGGGATGTCTCTATCGCTTCTAAGAAAAGGAGAAGCTCTCTCTACACTTAGTAAATATGATGAGGCTCTCCCTAACCTATTTAATTCACTTAAGCTCTCTCAAGCAAATAATATATATGATCTGCAAGTGACTGCTCAAATATGTATTGGCAACATATTGTTTGATTTAGGTGACTATGAAAAGAGTTTTGACTCCTACATGTTAGCACACAAGCTTACTTCATCTTTAAATGAAAATACAAACTATTTTAAAAATTCATCCTTTGAAATGTATTCGGCAAGAACATGTACTGATATTGCTGAAGTTTATAAAGCTCTTGGAGACTATAAAAACGCACTTATATATTATAATGAGGCACAAAGGTTAGATAAACTTGTGGATTATAGTGCAACAATGGGTATATCTCTAAGCAATCTTGGAGATATGAATTATATTAATGGCAATTATAATCTAGCAGAGAATTTAACAATTGAAGCTATAAACTATATGAAACACTACGACTTTAATATAGTTATATCTGAAACTTATAGAATTTTAGCCTCTATTTATGAAAAGAAAGAGGATTATAAAAATTCAAAAAAATACTTTATTAAAGCAATAAATGTGGACAGCTCTAATTCGCATTTATATTATAAGATAGATTCACTCATAGCTTACAGTAGATTCCTAATAAACAGAAAAGATACAAATAATGCATTAGATCACTTAATAAAAGCACTAGACATATCTAAGTCTAACAAAATCACTTCCAAGAGCATGGATATATGTAAGATTATATCAAGTGTATATGAAGATCTTGGTAATACATACGAAGCTTATAATTATTATAAGTTGTATTTTGTTTTTGAAAGTGAGTACAATAAAATCATTAAAAGCAAGAGAGCCAACACCTTGAAAATTAAGACCAAATTACAAAAGCTAGAAAACGAAAAGATAAACATTTTACAGAAAAGCGAAACTTTTAAAAAAAGAACAGAGGAACTTGATCAAACCATAAAAAATATATCTATAATTAGTGCACTTGGTCAACAGATTACCTCAACTCAAGATTTGGACAAGATACTAGAAATACTTGGAACCACAATAAATAATATTATGGATGCAGATAGTTTTGCTCTAGCTCTATACGATGAAGATGAAGAAGTTCTTAAATATGATTATTGTAGTGAAAAAAATATGCCTATAAATATGCCTAATATCAGCGTTAAAAGCAATTCCAGTATAGCTGCTTATTGCCTTAGAAATAATGAATTTATAGTTATAAAGGACATTGAAAATGATTATTCAAAATACGTTAAAAATCCAGACTATCTCTCTGAAAATAAGAGTCACTCTTGGATTGGCTCTGCTATATATTCACCACTTGTAATAGGCACCGTACTCATTGGAATTATAACTGTACAAAGTGCTGGCACAAATGCATTTAATGAGTATAGTATAGAAATGATGAGGGCTTTATCTTCTTATGCAGCAATTGCAGTAAATAATGCTGTTAAGTCTATGAACCTAAAATCTGAAATCAGCAAAAGAAAAAAGGCACAATATGAACTTCAAAAATTAAATAATAAGTTACTTTATTTATCTGAAAATGATAGTCTAACTGGAATTGCAAATAGGCGAAAATTTGATCATGTAATTAATCATGCTTGGAAAAAAGCTAAATTATCTAAAACTAATCTTTCTTTAATTATTTTAGATATTGACTTTTTTAAAGAATTTAATGACAATTATGGTCATCTTCAAGGTGATATCTGCCTTTCCTCTATAAGTAAGGAACTTGTACGCTCTTTACCTAAAAATTATATTGCTGCACGATTTGGTGGTGATGAGTTTGTAATTCTTTTACCTGAAAGTAATATTGATGACACTGAAAACTTTGGAAGAAAACTTATTAAGAGGATAGAAAATTTAAGTATAACACATGCTCATTCAAAGATTAGCAATACAGTTACAGCAACCATGGGTGCAGCTTCTGTTATACCAAAAGAAAATATAACCATAACACAATTTATAAAATGTGCTGATGATGCATTATATGCTGCTAAAATCAAAGGTAGAAATCAGATAGTGGCAGAGGTAATGCTTACACCTTAACCTGTAGTGATCTTATGGCTGGTATTTCGGCATTAAGCAATATGAATCCATAATTTAAATTATGGATTCATACACGTATCTATTTACTTTTGGCTATTATTCCTGGGCATTTACTTCCTCCCATAAACCAATTACACCTTTTACATCCGAAACACTTACTTATAGGTTCTTTTTTTTCAGCTTCATTTACCCATTCTTCATCTACTAAAAGCGCCTTTCCTAAAGCAACAAAATCTGATAATTTATTTTCCACTAGATAATTTGCTTGCTCCGGTGTTTTTATATCATTTACCACTATAACTGGCACCTTTAACTGCTTTTTCATTTCCGTTCCACCATATACTATCCAGTTATAAGCAAAATTTTCAGGTACTTCTATATCATTAGCCTTCGCAGCATTAAATCCAAAAGATACATCTATTAAATCTACTCCTGCACCTTCAAATTCCTTTGCTACTTCAATGGCTTCTTTTAAGCTGCCGTCGTTACTCCCCATTCTTATTGAAATAATGAATTCTTCACCTAATTCACTTCTGATAGCTTCAATTATCTCTGATGCAAACCTAGCTCTATTTTTTGTACTTCCACCATACAAATCATTTCTTTTATTTATTTCTGGTGAAAGGAACTGACTTATAAGGTATCCATGTGCTCCATGAAGCTCTATTCCATCAAACCCAGCCTTTTTAGCTCTTTTTGCTGCATGTATAAAATCTTTTTGTAAGTCATGTATTTCAAAAACTTCAAGTTCTCTCGCTAATATACCATCCTTATCAAAATTTGATGGCGCTACAATATCCTTTGAAGCATCCTTTGAGCTGTTAAGTCCTGCATGATGAATTTGTGCTATAACTTTAGATCCATTTAAGTGACAAACTTCTGCTATTTTACTCATTCCATCAATATAATCATCAGACCAAAATCTGAGTTGTCTCTGTGCTAGCCGTCCATTAGGATTAATACAGACCGCCTCAGTTATTATTAGACCAACGCCCCCCTTAGCCCTCTTTTCGTAGTGCTCTACATGCTCTTTTGTGACAACTCCACTTTCATCTATGTACTTAAAGGTGACCATAGGTGCCATTACTATTCTATTTTTAATTGTATGTTTTTTAATATGAATTTTTGAAAAAATATTGTCCATTTTTTTCCTCCAAAATAATATCTACTACTTCAATAAAATGATAAGTTAAAACATTCTTTTTAGCAATAACGCACTTTATACTCATATAGTTACAAAAAGCATACTATAGTTTAATTGATATGAATATATTTAAAAAAATTAAGTAAACTAATCAAGAAAATATTGATTAAAGGAAGTGTTTTTATAATGTCAAAGCAACTAAAATCTAGTACAGATAATCAATGGGCATCACAAAGTAATAAGCCATTTAAATCTTCAACTAGCAAAGGTAAAGAAGAGAAGACAGAAACAGACAATCAATGGACTACAACTGTTAAAAACAATACTCCTGAAAAATAGAAGTTTATTAATCTCTAAATTGAGTATGATAGTTGAAGGTTAATGTTTATTTTAAACTTAACATTCAACTATCATACTTATCTTTTTTTCGCAAGTTTTTCTTTAATAATTATGTTTTCCTTGTCACTTGCAAACAATTTCTTTCTTAAATATTCATTTTTTTCTTTTAAATTTTCATTAGTTTTTATATAAAAATTAGTTTTTTCTTCTTGATATTTTATTTGCTTTTTTTTAAGTTCCACTTCTCTCTGTAGCCTAGCTACATTCTCTTTAAGCTTTAATATCTGATTCTCATTTTTAATTTTTTCTGAATTAACCTCTTGAATCCTCCAATATATTCTTCTTAAACATGTTTCTAATTCCTCATCCTGAATTTTTTCTGTACATCTGTGTATTGACTGATTTACAAAATCATTTTTATTATCCGTTTTTTTATAAATTATTTCTATATCAAAGCTTTTACATTTAATTTCTGGTAAAAAAAAATTATCAGTAACTGTATTTGAAACAGTATCTATATTAGAAATTTTAACTTCATTATTCAAATCTCTTCCTACTATTAACAGTACATTTTTTTCAGCAATGAAACAAATTTTTTTTATCTCTTTAAAATTAGTCTGTATTTTTCCAACCTTTTTTTCATTAAATCTGTCAATTATTTCAACTTGATTCAAGCTGGAATTTATTGCATACAAAAACTTTTCTTCTAATTCAATTGAGGTAATTAATCCCTTATTCTCAAAATATATTTCTTTGTTTTCTCCTGTTAATATATTTAACTTAACAATAGAACTTCTATATTTTTCTGTATTTCCTCCTTTATTTCCAATATAAACATATTCATCATCTTCTAAACATATACAATATGGACTTAGTCCTATATTCAAGTGTCTTGATATTAAATTTAGAGAGGTTACATCGTATATACTCAATTCTTTACATAAGAGGTCTAACACAAATAGTCTCTTTTTTATTTTATCAAGTTTTATGCAACTAATAGCCATAAATCCAGACATAGTTCCAGCTATCTTACCATTTTCCAAATTGCAAATGTATATTTTATCTACATCGCATACATATATTTTTTTCTGCTCTAAATCAAGTTGTATATTCCCGCTATTAGGAATATCATATTGTTTTTTTATTTTTCCATCACAATCCATAGCTAAAATTAACCCTTTATCCATATACGTTATATAGTATATAAAATCATTTTTTCCCACAAAATATATCTCATCCCCTAACTACCATTAATATTTATACATCACTAGATCTTCTCCTAAGAATTTTTCTCAAAATTGTTTGATTTTTTTCTGTAATAAGATCCTCCTGCAATTTCTTATTCTCCTCATTTAACAATTCAACTTGTTTTTTTAATATATTATTTTTTTCTTCATTTTCCTTTAGTTTATCTTGAAGTTTACGTGTAATAGCTTTTTCCTGAATTAATTGATTATTTATTCTATCTAGTTCCTTTTGTATACTTTGTTGTATTTCTAAAAACATTTTATTTTTTTTAAGACTTAATTTATTTTTATAGCCTTTTTCATACTCCTCAATTAACCTATTCTTTTTTTCAAGTTGTATATTAATGAAATCAATTTCTTTTTCCAATTTTTTATTGGTCTCACTCACCTCAACAAATTTGTCACTAATTTCCCCCCCACTTTTATTATTAACTTCATCATTAGAATCATCCTCATCATTTTTAATAAATTTATCCATAAATAAAATTTCAAAGTCAGGTTCCATTATGCAATATATTTTTATTGTATTAACATAAACCTCTCCATCTACAATGGATGAATAACATGTTTTAATTTTAGCCGAAGCATCTATATCTAAATACTTTGCTGAACTCCACTTATCATTTTTAAACTTTGAATAATAAATCTTACCTTCTTCAATCCAACTAGAATAAAGAGCATCATCATAATTAAACAGATTTGGTTCAATAACTTCATTTTTGCTATCCATTATAGTATAACTTTTCATATTTCCACTTAAATTAATAAATACATGTTCCAATATATACTTGTTTTTTTCAATGGATTTGTTTATCAAATTTGTTCCATTTAAGTCCTTTATTACTTCAAATTCTATTTTATTTCCTTGTATATTATAAAGCCAATTAGCCGCAGTCCATTTCTCATCTTTATAAATGCTTATTTTAAGTGAAAGGCCATCACCTTGATCTGTAATAAAATAAATTTCCAGTTTATCATCAATTGACACAGTTCTAAAATAATCTTCAATACCTTCTTTAAGTATTATATTTTCTATAGTATATATATCAATCTTCTCACCACTCCAAATAAAGTCAACTAAAATTCCATGATCATTGGCATTATTTACTTTTAGTAAATAAAATATGTGCATCTTACCATTAAAAATTAAAATCTTTAAGTCTTCTATTGTAAATTTATCATCAATATTATAAATTAATTTACCTAACCATTGTTTATTTTTAAATGTACAATACTTTAGCTCATTACCCTCATTTGCATAAATTATATGGATGATGTCTTCTTCTATATAAATGCTGTATTTAATTACATGATCTGCTACAATTTTTTCTTTTGTCCATTTACATTTGTCATACATTACTTCGTATACTAGATTGCCGTTTTCTTTTAATTTAAACTTCCATATATTTTTTATAAAATCAATATATACCCACTCATGTGTATTATTCATAAAACTCCACCTCTATAAATTTATATTTTGCCACAAGCAATTTTATAACTTATGAATTTCTTAAACATCACCATTTTTCCATTTATGCATATGATGTAATGTAAGTATTATATAGATTTTTATCTAATTGAAAGTCTCTAAAAGGAGGAAAGTATATGTCTATCAATTTTGATAAATTTGTACCTAGACCGGGGCTTGTAAATAAGCAAGGACGTTTGCCAGACCCTTCAGAATTAGTTTGCATAGAAGTCCCTAAAGTATTTGACCAATGTCTTATAAAAAGATGTCTTGTTTATGATCCAGGTCCTGATACAAATTCAACAGATGCAGAGCTTAGAAGTAACCCATTAGATGATCCAAAGATATACATCGGAAGTAGAGATTTTAAAATAAATTTATTATCTGTTGAAAAAATCCCTCTTACTGATAATCCAGATTTTAAAAAATTAATTATTACCTATACTATTTCTTTTTACTCAGACTATATTAGCAAGGCTGCGGTAAACAAAACTGAATTCTTTGAAATAAACAGAACTGATGAGATTGGAAAGTTTTATTGTCCTGATTCATTATCACAAGATTCTAATGACTTTATACCCGGTGACAAAAAAGGGTCTGAAAATAATATTATAAAACTAGAAATGGTTGCAAGTGCACTACAAGGGTTACTTACAAAAGGTGAAGATTGTTGCGATGTTCTAGATATAACCTTGGGTTATTACATCATTGTAAAATGTGAACTTATCGTACAGCTTCTTATACCAGCTTATGATTATTGCCCAGTACCTAAAGAGCCTTGCAAACCTGAACCAGAAGAAAATGTATGTGAGAAATTTAAGACCGCACCTGTACCTAAATTTTACCCTGATCAAAATTTAACTCCATTATTTTCTGAACCCGATGATGAAACTTGTGAGTAAAAGCTAGCAAATATAAGCTTTTCACACTTTGTTAGAAAATTCATATACTGTATTGAAACAAATATTTAAGCCCAAATATTTATTAACTTTATAATTAAGATAATAGAGGAGGATTATTTTATGAATTCACTTATAAATACAAACAACGGAGATTGCCATGAACACCATAGAAGATGTGTTGATCCTTGCCCACCACAATATTGTGAGTTTAAATCACATGAAGAGTTACATCCAATACCAGGTGGTGCTCTTTTAGAGATTGGAAAGGGGTCTTCAGTCTTAATAAATGCTGCTATTGCACCTACCATAACTGCTGCTACACCACGTTTAATCGCTCAAGTTACTTTAGATCCTACAGGATTTTGTTTTCCTAATTTAAAAATTGAGTTTTCAAGCTTAATAAATCTTACTGGAATTTTAGGTGTTGGTGATAGTATTACTATCCAACTAAGTAGAATACGTTATGGATATTCAGCTTCATCTGTAAAGGAGCCTCTACAAACTTACACAATATCTTTGCCAACTTTAGCTGCTGCTATTAATACAGCTTCTATTCCATTTAGCTTTATTTACGGAGAAGAAAATATAAGATTAAGAGAAAGCACTTACCTAGTTGAAGTAGTTGCTGCTAGTTTACTTGTTGCAGATACTGGAAATGTTCAAATTCAAAATGCAAATATAGCTGCACTTGCAGTAGGTGGTGTACGAGTAGATTAATTTTACTCCATACCGTTTATTATTTTTAAAGGAATACCCTTTTGGTATTCCCTTTTTAACTAGTTTTTTTCTTCTAAATTATATTTAAATTTTTTCTTTACCTCTAAAAGATATTCTATATCATTTAAAAATTGAAATAACATTGCCCTGTTTTCAAACTCCTCCCTTGATTTAGGGAGGTTTTGAATCTTACAAGCTTCCATAATTTTCTTCAATTCCTCTATGAGTTTTTCTGCCGTATTATATTCACTAAGATTTAAAGCTACATTTTCTGTAAATGCTGCTACCATTTCTGTTTGCTGAAAATTCATATAAAATTTTACGAAATGTTTTCTCATATATTTTAATATTTCATATTGAAGTGTTCTCATCTCCATATATTGAACATAATATTTTGCTTCGTTAATAATATAATTATTCAAATTCCTATATGCCCTTTCAGTACCTTCTTTTAAAGTCATTTCTAAGCTATTAAAAAGTTTTTCTTCTTCAATGTGTACAGACTGCCCCCTTAAATCTTCTGCCATATGAAATAAAATCTTTCTCATATAATCTTCAATGTCCCTTTGATTTTCTTTTATTTTTCCTTCGATTTTAGGCATATATATATTTAAGACAATTGCAATTCCCGCACCTATGAACATAAGTAAAATTTCATTTTTTATCCAAAATACAGATATAGACTTTTCAACTAACAAATGAGTTACTAGTACTGAACTTACAACAATCCCATCCGTAATTTTAAAGATTACCGTAAGCGGAATAAATATTACTAAATACACTCCAAATACAATTGCAGTATATCCAAAAATCCAAAACAAAATACCTGATATAAGTAATGCTAACAGTGTTGACTCTATTCTTTGAAGCGCGATAGTTATTGATGTTTTCTTTGTATTTTGCACACTTAAAATTGTTATAATTCCAGCGGCCGCCGCATATTTTAAACCTAAGCTCTCTGCAATGATAATGGCAATTGCTGAACCTAATGCTGTTTTTAAAGTTCTAAGTCCAATTAGTTTTTTCATATTCTCACCTCTTTATTTTAAAGGTTTTAGTAATTTATCGAAAAATAATTTATGCAAAACTCCAATAAATAAATTCCTAAAATATATACCATTTATGCTATAATTATTCATATACCTTCACCAATTACACTGATACTAAGGACAAGGAAGTAGGTTTCTCTATGAAAATATTACTAGTTTCAGATAACGAATCAACATATATATGGGATTTTTTTCAAAAAGAAAAATTTGATGATATAGACCTTATTATATCCTGTGGAGATTTAAAATCAACTTATTTAAGCTATTTAACTACTATGATTCATGCCCCACTTTTTTATGTGCATGGAAATCACGATAGCAATTACATAAAAAATCCACCTTCTGGTTGTGAATGTATAGATGATAAGCTAATTGTCTACAATGGAGTTAGAATTTTGGGTCTCGGTGGTAGCATGAAATACAAAGAAGAACCATTTTTATATACAGAAAAACAGATGTGCCATAAAATAAACAAACTCAAATTTAAAATCTTTTTAAAAAAAGGATTCGACATACTTGTAACACATGCACCTGCCAATGGTATCAATGATGATAACGATTTATGTCATGAAGGTTATGTATGTTTTAATAAACTTTTAGACAAGTTTTCTCCAAAATATTTTCTACATGGGCACGTACATATGAATTATGGCAAAAAACCAAGGCTCACAATGTATAAAAGTACAAAAATTATTAATGCATATGAATATTATATCTTAGAATATTGAAATCTTGTATACTTACTTTATTTTTTTCATTATAGCAAGTGGGTGAAGGGTTTTCACCTATGCTTCGCGGTGAAAAGGCGAAGGGTCGACAAGTCGAGGTGATGGGTTTGACGGGCGCTTTGCTGGTCAAAGGTGATGGGTTTTCCGTGGGAAAAAGCTATGGATGATTTTTCTCCGCCATGCTACGAAAAATCTTTAAACTTAATTAGTTACAATCTAAAGTATTTTGCCTTTCATTTTTTTCACCGAAGGTCGTGGTGTTTGGCGTATAAGTATTATTAAAATATTAACCATCGTATAACCACAAAGGCTACGCCTAAAAGCAAAAAACCTACGGTTAAAACATATTGTAGAGTTATCTTCATATATTAGGACATTTAAATTTATTATTTTTCCGACCTAAGGAGGAAAAATTTCCTTAGCCTTTATGGATTTATCCATAAACCCTTCACCTATTATTGGCAATTTCTTTGTATTATGCTTCAATCTGATTATTTTACATATTCCTCTGCTTCAACATTATCAACCATCCACCGCATATTTAAAATATCATCTGGTGCTGCTTCCTCATCTTCAGCAATTTTTAATGTTCCTTTATTATCATAAATTGGTCCTGTAAATGGATTAAATTCATTTGATACAACCATCTTCTTCATAGCCTGCACAAGTTTTTGCACCGGCACTGGCACATATTTCTTAGAGTAATATATGTCAACTACCCCTTCAGACATCCCATACCAAAAATTGATTAGTTTAGAATTTTGACTAAACATATCGACTATAAACTTGAAACTGTCATTCAATATATTATTCAAAATTTTTTCATAATAAACTCCCCAGTTCCAAATTGGAGCTGCCAAATATTTGTTTGGCTCTTTACTTCCATTTTCAAAACTGCAAAGCATAGAATACACACCGTATCTTTCCGTTTCATCTCTAGCTACCTTAAGATTTCTATTTGAAATAACATCACAATTTTTACTATGAAGCTTTTCTTCTGCATTAGTAAATTTTTCATGACTATTCCATTCCCTAGTCCACGCAACCTTTACCTCTGAATATGGGTTTACAATCTTAGCTCCCAATGCAAAAGAATTAATCCCTGAAATAACTTCCGAAGATGGATTTGTTGCTGCATAACCAATTATATTAGTTTTAGTCATTGCCCCTGCTATAATTCCAGTCAAGAATCTAGGTTCATAAATTCTTCCAAAATAACAACTCATATGCTCATAAGGTCTATCATCTGAACAATTAAAAAATTTTACATTTGGATATTCTAATGCACATCTTAATGTAGCATTTCTAAAAATAGGACTAGTTGTAAAAATTACATCGTTTCCCTCTTCTGCAAGCGTTTTTATATAATTATAATCCTGATCATTTTCAGGAACACTTTCAATATACTTTGTTATAATTTGATTTCCTAACTTTTCATCTATATATCTTCTGCCTAGTTCATGTCCATATGTCCATCCTGAAGTCTTAATAGTTCTTGCATAAACAAAAGCCACTTTTAACTTTTTAGGAATACTTATTAAATTGGATATAGTTGAAAGCATACCGCCAGTTTCATTTTCTGAATCCGTTTGAATTTCTATATTTTTATCTCGAAAATGAACTAATTCTTTTAATAACTGCTTTAACCTATTTTCTAGTTCATCTATATTAATAGTTTCATTTATTCCGTATAGCGAAACATATTCTAGAAATGCATCTCCTGTAGTAATAGGTAGCTTTTGTCCACCTAATCTATGATATACCTCTCTGAATGTATCATAAATAAAATTTTTGAAATGTTTGTATTTATTATCACCAATTTTAAGTTCTGGTTTATACTCTTTAAGTAATGCCATAAGCTTATGAAAACTGTGCTTTTTGGTAAACCATATTGAGTTTATCTTTGTCTTATTGTAAAAGTCTAGAAATTCATAGTATATATTATTTATAACGTCATGGTCTTTTTTCTTTGGCACAAGTCTTATTACTTCGGCGGTAATAGAAAATGCTCCAAAGTATTCCAAAACACTTACTCTCTTATTTCCTTCAATTACATAGAAATAATTTAAATATTCATATACTTTAATTGGCTGATTTATTCCTTCTTCTAAGTGATGATTGCACAATGCAATCCATTTAGACTTAAATTCAGATTTTCCTTCAATTATTGGCATAAAGTTTTTAGAAAAGCTAACACTTCTTAGATGTGAGTAAGTACCAATAATTTTTTTTAATGGTATTTCCAAAGTCCCTAGTTCTATATTTGCAACTATTTCTTCATCTTTAAGTATTTCTTCGAGACATACAAGTTTACCTTCTAACAAATACTCCTTTTTTCCTCTTTTAATTGCTTCCTTATAATGGTTTTCTGCTTCCAAAGTAAAAACCTCCTGCACTCCTCTGAGTCTGTAAATAATTCTAAATTATTTAAAAGCCAAACTAAATTAACACTCTCCTATAATATTAACACATATTTATTGATATTGTTGAATAAATAATTTGATTTTTTGTCTTAGTTTTAGCTAAAAATAAAGGATGATTTTTCTCATTATAATAGAAAAATCATCCTTATTAAAGCATATTAAAAAGCTATTCTATAAATTGAACTAAATCTTTATCCAATTTAGATATTCTTGCTAAAGAATATACATCATATCCTTTAGTCTCTAAAAGTTTTCTACCAGGTTGAAAGGACTTTTCAATAACAATGCCTATTCCTGTAAGTTTTGCTCCTGCTTCATCAATTATACGCGCTACACCCATTGCAGCCTCACCGTTGGCTAAAAAGTCATCAATAAGCAAAACTTTATCATTTTTATCTATATATTTTTTAGAAAGTGTCAATTCATAATCCGTATCCTTCGTAAATGAATGCACAGTAGTCTGATAAACCTCTCCATTTAGAATCTTAGAATTTTGTTTTTTAAGTATTACAAATTTTACATTCATTTGCATTGCTGCCATAGCTGCTGGTGCAATACCAGAACTTTCAATTGTAAATACCTTTGTAATTCCCTTTTCTTTAAAATAGTCCTTAAAATATGTTCCTATTTCATACATTAAATTTGTATCTACCTGATGATTAAGGAATGAATCCACCTTCAACACATTTTCATTTAATGCATGTCCTTCTTCAATTATGCGCTTTTTTAATGCCTTCATCTATTACACCTCAATAATTTTTATTTTGTATCTTCCTTAAGTATTAAATTTAATAATAATGCTGCTATTGTTCCAGTTGAAATTCCTGATGAAAAAATCATCTTCAATGCATCTGGAAGTTTGGCAATAACATCTGGACGGAAAGTAACTCCTAGCCCAAGCCCTATTGATGTGGCAATAATTAGTAAGTTTCTGTTTGTAATTTTTACATTGCTTAAGCTTTGAATTCCAGCTGCTGCTACCGTTCCAAACATTACGATTCCTACACCACCAAGAACTGGCTGTGGCATTATATTTATAAGTGCTGCGAACTTAGGTAATAATCCTAAAATAACCAGTATAATTCCTGCCATCATTGTAACGTAACGACTTGCTACCTTAGTTAGTGGTATAAGTCCTATGTTTTGACTAAAAGAGGTATTGGGCATTGCTCCAAAAAAACCAGCAAGCATGCTACCAACACCATCTGAAAGAACACCTGCACCTATACGTTTATCATCTAATTCTACTTTTGATACTTCGCCAATTGCCTTAATACATCCAACAGTTCCAATAGTTGATACCAAATAAGCTGGTATAAAAGGTAACACTGCATCCAATTTAAAATTTACACCATGTGCTAAAATTTGTGGTAATGATACTAAACTTGCATTTGAAACTGAATCAAAATTAACCATGCCTAGTGGAATGCAAATTAAATATCCTACAAACATTCCAATTAAAACTGATGCACTACTAATAAGTCCTTTTCCATAGTGATTTATTAATAAAGTTATTATCATTATAAAAAGAGAAATTCCTATATTTTTTAAGCTTCCATAATCCTTTGCTCCAGCTCCACCTGCTGCCCAATCCATTGCCACAGGTATTAGCGTTAAACCTATTAATGTAACAACTGTTCCTGTAACAATTGGAGGAAATAATTTCATTAAAGGTTTTATAAAAAAGCTTAAAACAATTACAAGTATTCCACCTAAAATAGTTGCCCCTAAAATTCCAGCTAGTCCATACTTTGCACCTACTGCAATAGCTGGAGCCACAAATGTAAAATCTGTTCCCATAACACAGGCTATTTTTGCACCTACTGGGCCTACTTTTTTTGACTGGATAAAAGTAGCAATACCTGCCATTAATATTGAGCTACTAATTAATGCTGTTGATGTTTTTACATCAAACTTTAATGCCGCTGAAACAACTATTGGAACAACTATAATTCCGCCAAAAGCAGCAAATATGTGCTGAAAACCTAATAAAATTTGTATTAAAGTTTTAGGTTTATCCTCAATTCCATAGTTTAATTCATTACTAACATCTTCTTGTTTTAGTTTTTCCATGTTGTATTCTCTCCTATGCTAAAAATAAATTTAATCATACATAAACACTTACATAGATACATGTCCTACTTTAATAAGAAATAAAAAAAAGCACCTCAAAATAAATTGAGATACTGAGTTTAATAAAATGTACACTATTATATATACATTTCAAAACACATTACCTCGTAGTCTGCTATTTTATGGCTAGCAGGTAGAAACTTTCGGACCACATTACCGATATTATACGAGCTTTTGTATGATATAAATCATTATATCATAACATTCCTGCTTGTAAACAGCATAATAAAAACTCCTAATAGACGTTATATAGACGCTAAAATAATATACTATTATTAAATACACTTAAGGGGGATTATTTATATGATTAATAATTCAGATATTGAAAATACCATGAAAATAACCTTAGATGACAGTTTTCCTGATATGCCTAGCTTTACTAGCGGCATAAGAAGAGCTCCTGATAGAGGTTTTTCCTTAACTCCTGCTCAAACAGAAATTGCTTTAAAAAATGCACTAAGGTATATAAATCCAAAATATCATGAAGTCTTAATACCAGAATTTCTTTCTGAATTAACAACTCGTGGAAGAATTTATGGTTACAGGTTTAGACCAGAAGGAAGAATTTATGGTAAACCAATAGATGCTTATAAAGGTAAATGTGTTGAAGGTAAAGCCTTCCAAGTTATGATAGATAACAACCTAGACTTTGAAGTTGCCCTTTATCCTTATGAACTTGTTACCTACGGAGAAACCGGCAGTGTTTGTCAAAATTGGATGCAATATAGACTTATTAAAAAATATTTAGAGCAGCTAACAGTAGACCAAACCCTTGTAGTAGAATCAGGTCATCCGCTTGGTCTTTTCAAATCAAATCCAAATGCTCCAAGAGTAATAATAACAAATGCGTTAATGGTAGGTATGTTTGATAATCTTAAAGATTGGGAAGTTGCAGAACAAATGGGTGTTGCAAACTATGGTCAAATGACTGCTGGTGGTTGGATGTACATTGGACCTCAAGGCATAGTCCATGGTACTTTTAACACACTTTTAAATGCTGGAAGAATGAAACTTCACATACCAAATGATGGAGATTTACGTGGACATACCTTTGTAAGTTCTGGACTTGGTGGCATGAGTGGCGCTCAACCAAAGGCAATGGAAATAGCAAATGGTGTTGGAATTTTTGCTGAAGTTGATTTATCAAGAATAAACACAAGGCTTCAGCAAGGTTGGATTAAAAAAGTATGTTCTGATTTAGATGAAGTTTTTACCATTGCAAAAGAGTATATAGCTAAAAAGCAACCTATTTCAATTGCTTATCATGGAAACATAGTTGACTTATTAGAATATGTAGTTAAAAATAATGTGAAGATAGATTTACTATCCGACCAAACTTCTTGCCATGCAGTATATGAAGGAGGTTATTGTCCACAAGGTATCAGCTTTGAAGAGAGAACTAAACTTCTAGCGGAAGATAGAACTGCCTTCAATGATTTGGTAGACAAAACACTTAAAAGACACTTTGAATTAATAAAAATCATGGTGGCTAAAGGAACTTATTTTTTCGATTACGGAAATTCCTTTATGAAGGCAGTTTATGATGCTGGTGTTAATGAAATCTCCAAAAATGGTATTGATGATAAAGATGGTTTCATATTTCCTTCATATGTTGAAGATATAATGGGACCTCAATTATTCGACTATGGCTATGGTCCTTTTAGATGGGTTTGCCTAAGTGGGAAAAAAGAAGACTTAATTAAAACCGATCATGCAGCTATGGCCTCCATAAATCCTGATAGAAGATATCAAGATAGAGATAATTACAATTGGATAAAAGATGCAGAAAAAAACAAGATGGTTGTAGGTACACAAGCTAGAATCCTTTATCAAGACGCTATTGGCCGTATAAAAATTGCTCTTAAATTTAATGAACTTGTAAGAACTGGTGAGGTTGGACCAATCATGATAGGCAGAGACCATCATGATGTAAGTGGAACAGATTCTCCTTTTAGAGAAACTTCAAATATAAAAGATGGAAGTAACGTTATGGCTGATATGGCAATTCAATGTTATGCTGGAAATGCTGCTAGAGGAATGAGCCTTGTTGCACTTCATAATGGTGGCGGAGTTGGAGTTGGTAAATCCATAAATGGTGGCTTTGGTCTTGTTTTAGATGGAAGTTATAGAGTAGACGAAATCATAAAATCTGCTATAAGCTGGGATGTTATGGGTGGAGTTTCAAGACGTTCTTGGGCTAGAAACGAAAACTCAATAGAAACCATAATAGAATTTAACAAAACTCATGAAGGCACAGATCATGTAACAATACCTTATCTATCAGATGAAAATTTAATAAATGACGTTGTAGATAAATATTTTAAGGAGAAAATATGATAATTAAAAATATAGGCTGCCTTGTGACTTGTGCTGGTGATTTTCCAAAACTTAAAGATAACTTAAAAGACGCAGGAATAATAGAAAATGGCTATATTGTAACAAAAAACGAAATAATTATAGATGTTGGTCATGGTGATGGCTATAAAAAATATTTACCTGAAGATGACTTTGTAATAGATGCAGAAGGTAAAACTGTAACTCCAGGTTTAATAGATAGCCATACACATGTTGTATATGCTGGCTCTAGAGAATTTGAGCTTCCTTTAAAGCTTAATAACATGAATTACATTGATATACTAAACGCTGGTGGTGGTATACTAAGTACAGTAGAAAACACTAGAAAAGCTTCTGAATATGAATTAGAGCTTGAGACTAAAAAAAGGTTAGATTTGATGCTTTCACATGGTACAACTACTATTGAAAGTAAATCCGGTTATGGTCTTGATTTTGATACTGAAATCAAAATGCTTAAGGTTAACCAAAACTTAAACACAAAACATCCAATAGACATTGTATCCACTTATCTTGGTGCACATGCTGTACCAAAGGAATATAAAACGGATAGAAATGGATACATGGATTTCATTATAAAAGAGGTTATTCCTTATATAGCTGAGAATAATCTAGCAACCTTTATTGATTGTTTTTGTGAAAATGGAGTTTTTGATACTAATGAAGCAAGCAAGATTTTACTTGCAGGCAAAAAAGCTGGCTTAAAAATTAAAATTCATGCAGATGAAATTGAATCTGTAGGTGGAGCTGAACTTGCAGGTAAACTTAATGCTACTTCAGCTGAACATCTTGTAGCAGCAACTGACGCTGGAATAAAAGCAATGGCAGAAAATAAAGTTTGTGCAGTATTACTCCCAACAACTTCTTTTTACCTTATGCTAAATAAATTTGCACCGGCTAGAAAAATGATTGAAGCTGGGGTACCTGTAGCTCTAGCAACTGATTGCAATCCTGGTACCTCTCCAACAGAATCACTTCAGAGCACTATGACCTTTGCATGTTTTGGCTTAAAACTTTTGCCTGAAGAAATAATAAATGCCATGACTATAAATGCAGCTTATGCCATAGGCATGGAAGATGAAATTGGTAGTATTGAAGTTAATAAAAAGGCTGATTTAGTAATTTTCGATGCCAAGAATATAAATTACTTACTATATCATTTTGGAATCAATGCAGTTAATAAAGTCATAAAAAATGGTTCAATTGTCGTGGAAAATGGAAAACTTGTTTAGATATATTCTTATATCAGAAAGGACTAAATATGAATACAATTAAATTAAATGGTAGTGAACTTACTATTACAGATGTTATAAATATAGCTTTTCATGGCTATAAAGTAGAAATTGATGAAGCTGCAAAAGATGGAATTATAAAATCAAGAAAAATAGTTGATGACATAGTTAACAATAATAAAATAGCCTATGGCATAAATACAGGCTTTGGTAAATTTTCAAACGTAACAATTTCAAAGGATGAATGTAAGGATTTACAGAGAAAATTGATTTTATCCCATGCTTGTAGTACCGGCAATAATTTTCCAAAGGAAATTGTAAGATCAGTAATGCTTCTACGTGCAAATGCATTATCAAAAGGATATTCTGGAATACGTTTATGTGTTATAGAAACCCTACTTGAAATGTTAAACAAAGGTGTGCATCCAATTATAAGAGAAAAAGGGTCTTTAGGTGCTTCTGGTGATTTATCCCCACTTGCTCACATGGTTCTTCCAATGCTTGGTGAAGGTGAAGCTGAGTTTAATGGTGAAGTTTTACCTGGAAAAATCGCTATGGAAAGAGCTGGCATTGCCATTGTTGAGTTAACTTCCAAGGAAGGCTTAGCTCTTATCAATGGAACTCAAGTAATGACTGGTGCTGGAGTTATCGCTTTATATAACAGTATTAACCTGCTAAAGTTAAGTGATATCGCAGCGGCTCTTTCTTTAGAGGCGCTAAGAGGTATAAGAACCGCTTTTGATCCAAGAGTTCAAAATGTTAGACCTCATGCAGGTCAAGCAGTTACTGCTGAAAATATACTCTCTCTAATTGATGGCAGCACTTTTGTAACAGATCAAGGTGAAATAAGAACCCAAGATGCTTATACCCTAAGATGTGTTCCTCAAGTACACGGTGCCAGCAAAGATGCTGTAAACTATGTAAAGAGAACAGTGGATATAGAGATGAATTCTGCCACAGACAATCCTCTTATATTTGACAATGGTGATGTTATTTCCGGTGGTAATTTCCACGGACAGCCGATTGCTTTAAGTTTTGACTTTTTAGGTATTGCCGTTGCTGAGATTGCTAATATATCTGAGAGAAGACTTGAAAGGCTTATAAATTCAAATTTAAATGATTTACCTGCCTTCCTTGCTAAAAATGGAGGTCTTAATTCAGGTTTTATGATTACACAATATTCTGCTGCAGCCTTAGTATCAGAAAATAAAGTACTTGCTCATCCTGCTTGCGTGGATTCTATTCCATCTTCTGCAAATCAAGAAGATCATGTAAGTATGGGAAGTATTTCTGTCAATAAGTCTCTTGAAATTGTAAATAATGTAAGAAGAGTACTTGCCACAGAAATTATGGCAGCTTGTCAAGCAATAGACTTCAGAGAGGGCTTGAAGCTTGGTGTTGGAACTGCTGAAGCTTATAGACTTGTAAGAGAACATGTAGCCTTTATTGAAGAGGATACCATTATGTATAAAGAAATAGATAAATGTGAAGAACTTTTGAAGGACGGCACGCTTTTAGATGGTGTTGAGAAGATAGTTAAATTAAATATATAATAAAGTGAAACTAACACTCAGATGTGGTTTGATTTTGACACCATCTGAGTGTTAGTTTCACTAAAGTTCAGAATATAACATATGATTTAAAAAAGATATATAGGGTTATTTCATACCCTCAGCCTATACCCAGCTCCCCAAACCGTTTCAATATATTGAGGATTTGAGGGTGAGGACTCTATCTTTTCACGAACTCTAGCAATATGTACTGTAACTGTAGCACTGTCTCCAATAGCATCCATTCCCCATATTTTTTCAAACAACTCATCTCTACCAAAAACTTTGTTAGGATTTTCAGCTAGGTAAAGTAAAAGTTCAAACTCTTTTTGTGGTAAGGCAACTTCTTTTTCATTTATAAAAACCTGCCTTGATGACTTTCTTATGTCAAGACCTCTTATAATAACATTATCCTTTTCAATCTTTTTGCCAAACTTACTTTTAAGTCTTTCATAATTTTTAAGATGTGCTTTTACTCTTGCTACTAATTCACCAGGACTAAAAGGCTTAGTAATATAGTCATCTGCTCCAAGACTTAGGCCTTTTATTTTATCAATCTCTTCTTTTTTTGCTGAAACTAATAAGACTGGTATGTCTTTGTAGTCTTGGATACTTTTTAAAATATCAAATCCACTTAAGTTTGGAAGCATAACATCAAGAATAATTAAATCGTATTTATTTCTTTTTATTTCATTCAGTGCTTTCATGCCATCCTCACATATTTGAACTTCAAAATCAGATAACTCTAAATAATCTTTTTGAAGTGTAGCAATACTAACATCATCTTCAACTATCAAAATCTTTTTCATAACCTTTTACTCCCATTTCTTATTTTTGCTAGAGATATTAATATACTTGTACCTTTATTTCCATGGCTTATTCCCCATATTCTACCTTTATGACCTTCTACAATTTGTTTTGCAATAGCAAGTCCTAGTCCGCTACCCTTGGTTTGACTTCTTGCAGCATCTGCTCTATAAAATCTGTCAAATATATTATTTATTTTATCTTTGTCAATTCCAATACCATTATCTCTTATTTCAATAATAATACTTAAGTTTGTTTCTCTAAGCATTATATCAATTTTACCTTGATCTTTATCCATATATTTACGAGAGTTATCAATAATATTCATTATAACTCTTTTCATTCTCTCTAAATCGATCTTCACATATTTTGAATCTGTTATATTATTTTCTAAATTAACTTCAATATTTACTTTTTCTAATTCAGGTTTAACCTCATAAATACAATATTTAAAATATTCCACTATGTCTGTTTTTTCAAAATTAAATGGGATTTGTTTTAAATCTAGTTTAGAATATAAAAGCAAATCATCTATCATTAAATCTATATTTTCTGCTTTTGAATAAATGGTTCTTAGATAGAACTCTCTTTTCTCTTCCGTGTTAGCTACATTATCTAAAATCCCCTCTACATAACCCTTAATTGATGTTATTGGAGTTTTTAAATCATGTGATATACTTGATACAAGCATTTTTCTGTCCTCATCGTATTTAGCTCTCATACGAATAGAATCTTTAAGTTGTATTCTCATAACTTCAAAATCACGACACAACTCCATGATTTCTTCATCACCAACTTCATTTATCTCACACTCTAAATTTCCTCTACTAATCTCTGTTGTTGCATTTTTTAAAAATTCGACAGGTTTAATTATTTTTTTTGAGAGGGAATATGAATTAACAATATTTACTATGACAAATGAAATTATAAGTACTATGAGGATTACTAAAATAAGTATTTCAAAAACATCAACATTCTCTCCTATAGGTGCAAGTAGTATTACATTTCCAACAATTCCATCTTGAAATTTAATGTCCGCTACTTCAACAATATACGTTGTATTATCAATTTGAACCATGCTTTCACCTGCTTGCTTTTTTACTTCATCCGCACACCTATAGGCATCAAATTGATTTATACTTTTTGAAGTTGAAAGTACTGAATTGTTCTTAATTATTATGTATTTTCCATTTAAATTAGAAAGCCTCTGCTCTAAGTATTTTTGAAATTGATCCTTTTCTATTGAATGGCTATCCCCCATGGATATTCCACTGGCTATATCAAATACTTCTGCCTTAATAGATGTAAGTCTTCTAAAATTATTATAACTTACATCTTTGTTTAAAGCTTTTGTGGAGATAATTATAAATATAAATGCTGCTGTAATTGTAATAACAATAGGAATTACTACCGTTAATGTATTTGAAATAACTAACCGCTTTTTTATCTTCATTTTTTTCACCTAAAAATTTTTTTTATCAAACAAATAAAAACCACCTGTAAATAATATTATACCATAGCTGCATAAAAGCAAAAACTCACGTAAAATTTTAATAAAAGGGAAAACACTCATTATCCATAAATTATACCAATCTAACATAGAAGTAAAAAATATACCGGAGTAATCTGAAAATAAAATTCCTAATACCTTAAAACCAAGAAAAACAATAATAGACAAGAAAAACACCCCAATTCCGCTATTTATAAGGTTTGAAAAAAATATAATCATCATTACTAAAATTATCATTGGAAATATAGTTACTATATAAGAAATAAAAATTCTTATAATTCCATATGCAGTTAAAGTATTAGAATTAAAAATTAATCCTGCTAATACAGAAAACACCATTACAAACATAAGGTTTAGAAATACAAATAAAATTATTGCCGTAAGCTTTGCTGTGAAAAATTTAAATCTTGTAACCGGCCTTGTTAATGAAATCTTCATTGTATTTTGAGAAAATTCTCCTGAAAAACTGTCAATGGTTATAAGTGCAGCAAACAGCGGTATAATTGTATTGGCCACCACTGAAAGCACAAGTATCGGAAATTCCATGCTTCCAACTGTACGTACTCCAAAACCATTTCTTAGAGCAATGGTTGCAAGTTGTCCAACTATAATAAAAATAAGTGCCAGCGCTGCTGCTACTATAATCTTTTTCTTTTTATACAATTTTTCAATTTCATTTATTAATGTTGCTTTAAATCCTCCCATATCTTTCCACCTCACTCACAAAATAATTTTCTAAGGATGCATAATTGTTTAATATATTTTCAGTAGTGTCAACATTTAACATTCTACCATCGTATAATACCCCTATGCGATTGCAAGTAAGTTCCACATCGTGTATAAGGTGGCTTGAAATAAAAAAGGTTGTCTTCTCTTTTTCTGCAAGATTTTTTATAATGTTTCTAACATCTATCATTCCCTCAACATCAAGACCATTTAATGGCTCATCTAAAATAACAATTTGTGGTCTTGATAAAATTGCTGCTGCAATTCCAACTCTTTGTTTCATTCCAAGAGAAAACTTTTTTGTTCTCTCATTCTTATACTTTAACATTCCTACTAGTTCTAACACTTCTTCTATTCTTTTATCATCAATATTGTCATAATATCTTGCAAATTGTTTAAGGTTTTCATAAGCTGTTAAATAGGAATATGATTCTGCAGTTTCTATTATACAAGTTACATTTTCAATGGCTTTTTCAAATTGTTCTAATACACTGTATCCATTAAGCTTCACATCACCACTATCTGGTTTTGAAAGTCCAGTCATTATCTTCATAGTAGTTGTCTTTCCTGCCCCATTGGGGCCTAAAAATCCAAAAATCTCTCCTCTATTTATATCTAAATTTATATCTTTTATACCTCGTCCATTTTTAAACATCTTGTTAAGGTTTTTAATCTCAATAACCTTATCCATTTATATACCTCCAAATATTAAGTTTGTAAGCTGTATTAATTATATTAAATCTTAGTAGTAAGAAATTGCGAAGCAACTGATTAAAGCTTTTTACTCTACTACGTAAGTAAAAAGGTTAAAGATTGCCAGAAAGTAGCAAGATTAAAGAATTAACGGTAATGCCGTTAATGGTGAGAGAATTTGCTTTCAGCAAAAGGTTTAGAATAATTTTTCTTTGTTATGCTGCGAAAAATCTTTGAACTTAAGTCTATAATCTAATATATATTAGAGTTATCTTTAATTACTAAGACGTATAAAATTAAGTTCATTATTTTTCTAACGTAGGCGGAAAAATTTCCTTACCCTGTTACGTAAGTAACTTCTATCACCTTTGACGGCATTGGAATCGTCAAATCTTTCATCTAGCCGAAGGCTTTCTTTAACCTTTTTATCTAGCTTTAGCTATGATAAAATTCTTTAATCCTTGCTTCATACCATAAATTGTATTAAAACAATTTCACAATAATTTGTTTAATTAAATACTCTGTTATACTGCCAATTATATGATTGATCTTGACTATTGTTAAATCCAAAGTCTACTATAGACGAATCCATAGGTATACTCATATTTCCATCAATTTTGTTTCCCTTTGAATCTATAATTTTAAAATTAGCATTATATTGATCTTTAAAAATCGCAGTAAAATTACCATCTTTTATATTTGAAGAATAACCTTCATAACCCTTTATATATTGTTCTTGATATTTACCTATGATTTTTTTATTATCCACGCTTGTTAATTCTAACACTCTTTCACCAATTTTTACAAACTTGCCGTCTTTTTCAATTACTATGTCATTTTTATAAGTACCAACATACATTTGTGGATTGTCTATTTTGTTGTCATTTCCTTGCACATCACTTTGTTTAACTTTTTTTCCAGCAAGGTCTAGTTTATTTACTTTAGTAGCATTGATATCCACTACTTTAATTAAAGCTTCATAAGTTAAGTTATGAGCAGTACCTTTATCATCTTTATAAGAAATTTCTACACTTACTGAAGCATTTTGAATCAAACCATCTTTGTTTAATATCATATCCTCATTTGCACTTTTTACATATACATCACTTATGTTACTAGGAAATATACTTTGATTGTTGTTATTACCATTATTGTTTCTACTAAAGTTACTTTTCACTTCGTAGGACACTAGTGCATTAGCGATTGCAGGGATTTGACTTTCACTAATACTTCCTGATAATTCTTTTGTCCCATCAGCCTTAGGGTTTACTACCACTGAATCCTTAAGACTACCTACAATAGCATCCGCTATTTTTTCTAAATCTTGTTCCTGTTTTTGTTTAAAAGGATTTCTTACCATTGTAAAATCATTTGGTTTCTTGTAATTTGTAACATTATAATCATCTTTTTTACTATCATAGTCAATAATAGTGTTTTTATCAGCATAATAATAGTTGTTAATTTTAGGTTTATTAGCTTCGATTACAGTTCCTGTATTTTCTTCTGCATGCTTTGAGAAATCATATTTATTAACCTTGTCAATTTCACTAATAATACTTCCATTGTCCTTAATTACTGTTGAACTATTAATTGTACAACTCTGAAGCTTATTACTAAAACTATCTGCACTGTATTTTAATGCATCTTTAGCTTGCTCATAACCACTCTTAGAAGATACTTCTGCAAATGCAGTCGTTGCAAACATTAACGTTCCAACCATAAAACTTATAGCCATAACAGTCTTTTTACTAAATTTCATTTTACCTTCCCCTTTTTATATATTTAGAAAGCTTTCTATACTATTATTATAAATTTGTTCCCTTGATTTTTAGTAAACTAAATATAAACAAAAGATAAACTAAAATTAAATGCCTCCAAGACTTACATCTGGAGGCTAATTTTTTCAATAACATATTCAGTTTAATCTTCCAATTAAATCTTTAACTTTTTTAACTACATCTTTTTCATTAACACTAACTACATTACCATTAATAACTCTTTCTTTACCTGCAACAACTACATTTGAAATTGCATTGGGTTGCATTGAATAAACTATATTTGGGATTAATGATTGATTCTCTGAGTATATTGGCTGCAATGATAAATCATCCGCATCTATTCCAACAAAGTCAGCCATATACCCTTCTTCTATTTTTCCCACTTGTATTCCAAGAACTTTTCCACCGTTTTCAGTTCCCATAGCGAAAGCTTCATTATAATTAATAATTGTGCAGTCTAAGTTATTCACTTTTTGAAGTAAGGATACCATCCTCATCTCTTCAAAAACGCTAATACGATTATTGCTACAAGCTCCGTCTGTACCAAGCCCAACTGTCACACCGTTTTTAATTAGTTCTGGTATGTTTGTGACTCCATCTGCTAAAAACATATTACTTGATGGGCAATAAGCAAGATTTACTTTTCTTTGTCCCATAAGTCTAAGTTCTTTTTCATTAAGCCAAACAGAATGAACTGCTACTGTCCTTTCATCTAAAACTCCTATTTTATCAAGAAGTTCTACAGGCCTTAGTCCATGATTTTTTAACGTATCATTTACTTCAAACATTTCCTCGGCAACATGTATATGACATTTTGTATTAAGTTCCTTAGCAAGATTATGACCTTTTATTATCATATCAAGAGATGCTGCATGAAGGCTATGTGGCGCTGGAGATATTGTTACCATATTATCACCTTGATATTTTGCTGCTAAAGTTTTAATATTTTTGCTAGCAACTTCAATTGTTTCTTGATATCCCTTTGGCGCTCCGTCCCAATCATACATAGTTCTAGCTAACACAAGACGAATACCTACATCCTTTGCAGCACGTATTACTGCTTCATCACTCTTAATTCCATCATTATGTACATAAAAAAAATCTGAAACTGTGGTTACTCCATAACGCAGCATCTCAGTGAAAGCAAAAAATGCACCAGTATATATATCCTCTTCTTTAAGCATTGGCGAAAATTTATATAAAGCCTCATCTCTCCAAACAAGAAATGGCTTATCCGTTGCAACACTTCTTAAAAGACTTTGAAATGAATGATTATGGACATTTACCGTTCCAGGAATCATTGTGAGTTTATCCCATTTAATAATTTTTGCATCTTTATTCTCAAAATATACTTTTTCAAAATCGTCAATTTTTTTTATTATTCCATTTTCAACTAGTACAGCTTTATTCTCTAAAAATCTTAAATTTTGAAATAAAAATTTTGGTTTATATATAACTTTCATATTAATCAAGCTCCTTATCTAAAATTAATACTGCCTTTAAAAGTGCATTGGCGGCTTTTATTACATCTTCATCTTTAGTGTATTCATCTGCGCAATGACTTTTTCCATTAACGCTTGATACAAAAAGCATTGCCGTCTTTGTAATACTAGACATATGTACTGCATCATGGCCTGCCATACTTACAAGCTCCACCTTTGGTTCCTTTAATTCTTCTAAAGCTGTATTTAAAGTATCAACAATAAATCTATCCATTAAAACTTCTATCTGTTTAAGCATTGTATTAGCTATTATTTTTACTCCTCTTTCGTTTTCAATTTCTAGAATGCATTCATTAATTTTCTTGTAGATTATTTCTGCATCACTAAAATTAGGAGTTCTAAATTCCATTACTAAGTTTATCTCTCCAGGTATGATGTTTACTGAATTAGGATTAACCTCTAACTTTCCTACAGTTCCAACTACGTCATCTTTATGTATTTCTTTAACTATTTTTTCAAAGCCAAGACAAAGTTCTGAAGCTGCCATAAGTGCATCGTGTCTATGTTCCATTATTGTTGTTCCTGCATGATTTGTTTCTCCAACAACTTTAATCATCTCACGATAAATCCCAGTTACCTTTGGCACAACAGCTAGTGATAACTTTTTATCAAATAATCTTCTGCCTTGTTCTATATGACATTCTATGAAGGAACTCATAGCACCAGCTGAAATTTTTACGTTTTCTGTTTTTTCTAAATCTCCTCCAGCTTTTTTTATAGCTTCTTTAAGTCCTTCCACCTCTGAGATAGAACTAAGCTCTAATTTGCCAGAAGCAACTCTACTGCCTAATGTAGATAGGTTAAATTTATTGGGCTCCTCCGCTGTAAAAGATACCAGTTCTAAAGGATGCCTAAGTTTATAGTTGTTTTCTTTTATAACCTGAAGTATTTCTGTGGCAAGTATTATTCCCATAGCACCATCATACTTTCCACCACTAGCAACAGTATCGTGATGTGAACCAAGTACTATTGCTGGAAGTTTTTCATTTCCATCCACTCTAGCCCACATATTTGCTATTGAATCTATTTTAACTTTAAAGTTTAATTCATTTTCCCATAAGTTTTTTAGCCAATTTCTTGCTTCTATATCTGCTTCACTTCCAAAAGCTCTGTCAATGCCACCACCATTATTTTGTCCAAATTGTGATAGTAAATTTAATCTTTCTATTATTCTAACCTCATTAATAAGCAACATATTCACCTTTCTTTCTTACTCCTTATTATATAATTTTTACATCTTTAAAGCGTCTAATTTAGTTAGCTTTCAATAATTTCATTTAAAACCATTGTGATTTAATACTAATTTGTTATATTATAAATATGTATTTTAATAATTCAGTAAAAATTATAATATATCAATTATTAAAGGAGACACTTTCTAATGGACTATATATATGGTAAGTTTCTTGGTAATTCAAGTATTTCATATAACGGAACAGAACTTTCATTTTCTTATAACAAAGTGAAGGCTTTATTTATATATTTAATTGTAAACAAATGTGTAACTAGGGATGAGGTTTCTGCACTCCTATGGAGTCATAAACCAGAACATATTGCAAAAAAAAATCTAAGAAATGCCCTATACTTAATAAAGAGACATACTAACATAAATATTTTCTCTGATTTAAACAAAGCTAATTTATGTTTTAGTAAAGATATAATCATAGAAACTGATTTAGATAAATTTATGAACAATACTAAGTTTATAGATATTTATAGCGGTGAATTCTTAAAAGGTTTCTTTTTAAAAGATAGTGAAACCTATGAAGCTTGGATAATTGATATGCGAAGTAACATTAGCAAACTCTATTTTGAAAAAATTAATGCTAGTATAGAAATTGAAAAAAGAAGCAGAAATTTTTCTAAAGTTGAATACTATTGCAATTTATTAATAAGCCAAGACAATCTTAATGAATGTGCCTACAGAAATTTATTAGAGAGTTATTATGCACAGGGAAAAATTAATGATGCAATAAAAACCTACAACGAATTATCTTCTATTTTAGATCGAGAGTTATCCATAACACCAGATGCGGAAACAGATATTATTTTTAACAAGGTACTAAACCTTATAAATATACGGAAAAAACAAGCTGAAAACCAGTTTTTCTTCGGACGATATGAGGAACTCAAATTCTTAGAAAATAATTATAATAATTTTATAAATCAAACCTCTATATCAAAATCTATAATTATTAAGGGTGAAATGGGTATCGGTAAAACAAAACTTATTGAAAATTTTAAGGGGCTAATTGATAGTGAAGTAACTTTTGTGTTTGAAGTGGATTGTTATGAGTTTGATACTGAAAATGTCCTTAAGCCATTTAAAAATTTAGTTTTAAAACTTTACAATTTTGCAAAAGATAGTAACATTGTTTTGTCTGAAAACTTATTAGAACTAGTAAATAATTTACTGCCAGAACTTAACTCTAATAATTTAAACAGAAATATATTAAAATATGAAGTTATCCCTGAATTAATAATTAGTTTAATTAATGAAATATCTATTGATAAAAAACTTGTATTTATCTTTGAAGATATACAATGGATGGATTATGTAAGTCTCTCCATTCTTACAAATTTAATATTTGATTTACCTACTGATAAAGCTGTTTTTTATTTGACTTGTAGAGATGATTATAATTTAGATGTTGATAAATTTGTTACTATAATTAACAAATATGAAAAAATGCATTGTATTAGACTTAAACGTTTTGACTACGATGGTGTGTATAATTTTCTAAATAAAGCCTTACCCTCACATAAATTATCTAAGGCTACTATAGATAAAATATATTCTGAAACTGAAGGCAATACCTTTTTTATTGTGGAATATATTAATCTTTTAAAGCTAAACAAAAATATAAATATAATGACTTCAAAAATGAAAGACATTATAAAAAGTAGATTCATTGGAATTTCAACTGAAGGTAAAAAAATATTAGACATAGCTTCCTTGTTTGACGATGAAATTCCAATCGAAATATTTACGGAACTTTTAAAAAAAGATGAACTTTATATAATAGACTTAATTGAAGAACTTGAAAACAAATCGATTTTTGAGGAAATTACAAAAGATAATGGTATATTTTTTAAATTTACACATCAAAAATTTAGAGAATTTATTTACATGAATTTATCACAAGCTAGGAAAAAAATTATGCACAACCTGGTAGGAAAATATTTAGAGAAACGACAAGTGTATATTAAAAATGATATTAATATATATCACAAACTCATATATCACTTTGAGAAGGCTAATAACTACACAAGTACATTAAAATATATCATTAAAAATTTAAATATATATTTAAACTTTAGTCATGAACTTTTCCCAATACTTGATTTCAAAGATAAAACTAATAATAATTTATACTTTAATGAAAGAAAAACAAAAAAATATTTAAACAAACTGGAAGTTCTTATACTAAAAATAAAAAATGAGGAAATTTATAATTATGAAGTTATTACTCTTGAAATTGAAGTCTTGCATATAAAAGGTCGTTACTTGATACGAAAAGGAGACTATGTTGAAGGAATTGAATTAATTAAAAACATGATAAATATAGCTAAAAAATCATCAAATTATAAATATATAATTGAAGGCTATAAGCAGCTTATATATTATTGCATCCAAACAAATACAACAAAAACCATGCTGGACTTTATTAATGAGGGTATAAAAATTGCAACAAATTTTAATAATGACATTGAGCTTGGGGTATTCCTTAGATTAAGTGGTCAATATCACAAGATGATTGGCGAATATGATGTTGCTGAGAATATGCTTAATGAATCCATTAAAAAACTTAGTATTAATAGTTCTGTATATGATAAATATTCTGCCTCAATAGCTGCTGCTTACAATTACATTGGTGATATCAGAACTTTAACTAACCAATATTCTGATGCATTAAATTATTATGAAAAAGCTATTGAAATATGTAAAGACAAAAACGTATTAACAAGCCTTGCTATTTTTTATGTGAATGCTGGCCAAACTTCCTTTAAAATCAATAATTTTAGTTTATGTGAAGATTATTTAAAAAAAGCATTAGATATTTATAAACATTATGATTTGATTTGGGGACGTTCTATAGCAGAATCCCTTATGTGCATGTTAAATATAAAGAAAGAAGATTACGGCAATGCTTTAAAGTTCTTAATAAGTGCTGATAATAGTTCAAAGCTTTTACAAAATCCAAAAGAATTAAGTTTATTATATACTACAAAAGCCCATGTAAAAATTCAAATTGAAAACAACACAATTATGAGTTCAACACTAAAAAATTATTTAAATGAAGATCTCAATACATATCTAGAAAGTGCAAGTAAATATCTTAATGTAATTGACACTTCAGCATATTTGAAATTTTAGGAAACAAAAAAGCTACCCAATAATAAAAAAATTATTAGGTAGCTTTTTAATATGTTTTATTTATTATTTCTTTGGTCCTAACACCATAAACATATTTCTTCCTTCTAATTGAGGAGACTTTTCAACAACTGCATCTTCAGAAACTTTAGTTAAGAATCTTTCAAAAACTTTGTTTCCTATACTTCTATAGTTGTTTTGTCTTCCTCTAAATCTTATAGAGACTTTAACTTTATCTCCATTTGAAATAAATTTATTGGCATTTTTAGCCTTAATCTCTATATCATGATCTTCGATAGTAGCACTTAGTCTTACTTCTTTAATTTCAATTACCTTTTGATTTTTCTTAGCTTCTTTTAGCTTCTTTGCCTGTTCATATAGAAATTTGTTATAATCCATTATTCTACATACAGGTGGCTTTGCTGTAGGTGAAACCATTACTAAATCCAATTCACTTTCCTCTGCTAAAATCAAAGCTTCTCTCGTACTAATTATTTTACTGTCCTTACCATCAAGCAGTCTAATTTCCTTTTCTCTTATTCCTTCGTTTATACTAACATTTTTATTAATATTTGACACCTCCAATTTTATTTTTGAACTTTTATTATAAATTTATAATTTTTGTTTATCTATTATTGGAACGTTCAACCATTCCTTTAACAATATCAATATACTTCTGGGAAACTTCTGGGCAAATTGACAATATGGTATCTACAACATAGTCTATATTATTTTCGTCTAATTTTTTTAATTGTTTACCATTGTCTTCTATCATTTCCTCACTGCCTAGTGCACTGTATATATCATCTATTCCAGGTGCTTCAACAAATTCCTTACTTTCAAAAGACTTCTCTGATAAGTATAATGCACCCTCTACTACCTCAAGTTCACCATATGAATATTCTTTCATTTGTTTTGCTGTACCACTATTAGCTAAACCATTTGAGCAATCATACTTTAGGTGTTCAACATGTTTAATATCAAGTCTATTTTCAAATTCTTTCCTTGTCAAAAAAGTTCTTGAATCTAGCTCCATCAATTTTTCTTTAACATGTTCTGAAAATTCCTCTCCAAACTCTTCTATAAAAGATTTTATTGATATAGAGTTCTTCCTCCTATATTTCATTACCAATGTAATCACTCTTTCTTTCCATCTATGGATTTATTTTTTTTATAATCTAAAAAATCCACCCGCCCTAGGTGGAGCAATTCATTTCACGTGTTATATACTTCTATCATAAAATTAATTGTTAATTGTCGCACCTTATATAGACAACCTTTTAAACCTTAACATAATTATCTATCATAGTAATAGTATAACACAAATTTATAGATTAATGTAAGTATATTAGCAATAAATATTATTGAAATTATATTTATTTATATTGTGAATTTTAAAATTTTTTTAATAATTTATTATATTTTTAATACTTCTTGAAGGTTTTTGTAGTTTAATGGAGAATTATAATATAGATACTATTTTTTTACTAGGAGTTTTAAATGGAAACCTTCGTTGAAGAATTAAATACAAAAAAAGTTATATCTAAAGAAGATATCATCTTACTAAAACAATATATATCAAAAAAATATTCAACTTATTCCAAGGAACAAAAATCAGATATACTATCCAAGTCCATTTATCAGGTTATATCTAGAAGTTTTGGTAACTTAGATAAACATTATGATAATTCAGTAAAGCAATCCATATTAAAAAATACCATATTAAAAAATGGACAATCCATTATGCTAAGTGATATTTTAAAGGTTTGTATGGATAAATCTGATAATTGTAGAGATTTACCTAAACTTTTACTTGAGTGGATTAATTTAAATATTGAAAATAAAATTTCAGAAGCTGATTTAACTAAATATGCACCATCTATTTATAGTGAAGTAGCTACAAATGATATAAGTAATCCTAATATAATTCCTGAAGAAGTTGCGATATCTTATACAATTGATAAGAATTTTCAAACTACATATAATAACATAAGCAGAAAAATACCTTTATTAGTGACTGCTTTTTTTACTTGTTTATTAATAGCATCCTCCTTAGTATTTTTTAGAATTCAAAATATTAATAAAAATAATACTATGGAAGTTTCATTATCAAGGAATGTTGTAAAAAAACAAAACTCTTATAATGTAACTTTTTATTTAAATTACAAAGATATAAATAAATCAAAATTAAAGTCTTTTTTAAATTCAAGAAATTCACTTTTAGCTGAAGAGCCATATTTTTCAGCCATTATTTCAGTTTCAAAGCAATATAATTTAAATCCTTTAATTTTATTTGCTATAACAGGACAAGAGCAGTCTTTTGTTCCTAAGCAAAATCCAAGTTCAAAAAAAATTGCAAATAATCCTTTTAATGTTTACCATAGCTGGCAAGAATACAATACAAACATTTCTGATGCAAGTAAGATAGCCGCCTTAACTGTAATTAATTTGTCCAAAGATAAACCTCCAAATGAAGAACCCTTCCATTGGATAAATAGGCAATATGCAGAAGATCCTAATTGGTCAAAAGGTGTAAAGTCAATATATGATTTTTTAGAAGAAAATGATTCTTCTAGCAATTAATTATGATTTATGAAAAACCTTAACAACCACAGCAAGCATTCCGGATGTTATAAGTGGACCCACAGGGACTCCTTTTAAAAATGCAGCAGCAGCCACTGATCCTAAAATTAAAGCTGGCATTATTTCTCCATGTCCTTGTACCGTTAGATATTTTAATCCAAGTCCGCTTAAATAAGTTGTAAGAAATGATAAAATTAATGCTGTTAAACCAATCCATGAAATAAAACTGCCTTTAATTTTACCTAAAGTAATACTTCCATTTGCAATTGGGATAAGAATGGCGGCAATAAGTAACACCAGTGCCCAAAACATTCCTTTTTGATCTAATATGGGAAAAATGTACTTTTCAACATTTAAAAGTTTAATTATAATTAGTGCTGCCACAGCTATAGCTACAGAATCCGCTTTTCCTAATAACGCTGCCGCTAATATTACAATTAGTATTATATTTGTTTCCATAAACTCTCCTTTCTAAAACAAACTTCACACTAATATTTCTATTTAACTTTGCAATTAAATATGCATATAATATCACTTTGAAGTTCATACTAAGTTCATATTTAGTTTTGTTAGGAGGTGATACACTTGCGTAAAAAGCAAAATTTTTTTATTGTTTTTATGGTTTTTCTATTAATGTTTCAATGCCCTAAAATCAATGCTTTAAGTTCCCCCGAGGCTTCTAAAAAGGTAAATCTTGTCCTCGATTCCTCGGACAATAGTTTTCCAGAAAAACACTTTCGAAAAACTTCACATGCTTTAGAAACTGATGATAGATTTAAGAATTTAAATCTTGCCGGACTTAGCACTTTAAATATTTCTGGTAGCAAGCAATTCACGTGTAGTAATTTTCCTAATATCATACATGCTATTGGTACAAATTTGCCAATAACTGTAATCGACTTAAGACAGGAATCTCACGGTTTCATTAATGAATTTCCTGTTAGCTGGGTCGGTGATAAAAATAATGCAAATGCTGCTCTAAGCCGTGATGAAGTTTTATTGGATGAAACCCAAAAACTTAATAGTATCAAATTAAATCAACCTATTACTTTTTCCAATCACCATGAAACAACTATAATACCTGTAAAAGTTCAAAATGAGGAGCAATTAGTAAAGTCTAATGGCGTTAATTATTTAAGAGTTCCAATTACAGATACTAAACTCCCTAATGATGCAATGGTAGATTTCTTTGTAGATTTTGTAAAATCGAACTCTAAAAATACTTGGCTTCATTTCCATTGCAAACATGGTATTGGAAGAACAACTACTTTCATGATAATGTACGACATGATGAAAAATTCCAAGGTTGCTTCAGCTAATGATATTATTACTAGACAAATGTTACTTGCAAATTTTGATTCAAAAAAAATGAGTTCCTTCCCAAATAAAAACAGAATGGCGTTTTTAAACAAATTTTATGATTATTGTAAAGAAAATTCAAATTCCTTTAATGTAAGCTGGCATGAATGGAAAAGTTCTAAACCTACAGTAAATGATTGCTCATTTATAAAAAATTTAAGCATTCCACAAAAATTATATGTTATTTCTGAAGATTCTATGACTTCAGTTGAAAGAACAATGGTTTCTAGCCTTCAAGGGCTAGTCAGCCATTGTTCTTCTCAAATATACATCTTAAATTCCTCACAACCAGATTATAAATTATGGCTAGAAGATTTAAAAATTAATTATGGTGTAAATTGCAAAATTATTTCTGATCCATTTGAACTCATTAATATATTTAAACAACAAATTAATGGTTACATACTTTACAATAATAAATCATTAAACGACCCTTCAATAAACAATGCATGTTCACTGGCTTCATTAAAATCTTCTATTGCAATTGATGCCTCACTTGAAAACAAAATAAAATCACATGGAATTTCTAATTGTATAGGTGATTGCAGGAATACCGATATATTTTGGGCATATAAAAATTTGTGGAATCAAGGCCTTAATCATTCAACAGTTATAGAACTTCCACCAAATAAATCTTCTCCTTTAAGAGACTATGCCATAATGACAAAATCACTAATATTTTATGAAGCTGATAAAAATTGTACAAAACTAAGAGAAGCAATATTTTCATCTATGAAGCCAAATGGTCTGTGTCTAGGCTGGGGACCCGATGAATTTATAAACGTAAGTACAGCCTCAAAGCATGGCATAAGTTTAATTCCAGCTGATTGGTCCCTTAACTTATCTGTGTTAAGTTCATTTCCATGCATGGAAATGAAACAAAATGTAAAAACAGCTATTCCTTCAGACAGAAATTCCCATTACGTAAGTTTTATTATGTCAGATGGTGACAACCAGCAATGGGAACTTGGTAATAATTATAGTTCTCCCAATTGGTATGGATCTCCCTTCCGAGGTAAATTTAATATGGGTTGGTCAATAAGCCCTTCCTTGTACTATTTAGCACCAACAGTCTTTAAGTTATATTATAAAAATTCCATTAAAGATTATTTTATAGTATCCCCTTCTGGCCTTGGATACATTTATCCAAGTAAATTTCCAACTGAAAGATTAATGTCCTTTACTAAAAAATTAAATGAATACATGAAGTTAGTAAATGAGAAGTATGTTGCAATTTTGGATTCTAATTCATTAAATAATGATAAGCTTTTTGATAAATACACATCAAATCCTAATATTAATGGTTTGTTCTACCTTGATTACTCAAAGCAAAATGATTATCATGGTAAAATAATCTGGTCTAATGGTAAGCCAGTAGTCTCCTGTAGAGATTTACTTTGGAAAGATATTGAAGATGAAAAAGCTTTAATAAAAATTATTAATTCAAGAGTAAACAGCAAAAATATAGATGTAACTAATACTGATAACTACACAATGATTTATGTTCATGCCTGGAGTAAGAACATGGAAAATGTGTTTGAAGTAGTTAATGAAATTCAAAAAAACAAAAATATAAAAGTAGTAACTCCTGACGTTTTTATGGAATTAATTAAAAGAAACATTAAACATTAATTGAGTAATCATAAATTTTTTTCATTTTTTTTTATCATTATGATTATATTGTGTTGGCTATAACACTAATTTGTGATATATTAAAGCTAAGAATATTTTTTCCACAAATTTACTAATCATAAGGAGCATTGTAATGAATTTGAATAGTAAAAAATCCGAAATTGATGAACTACTAGAAAAAACAGATAAACTTAGACTAAGTGATTCAAGTAAAACAATATTGCTTGCTCAAAAAGCAATAAAATTATGTAAAGAAATTGACTACAAACTAGGGATTGCTATTGCAAATTATAGGATAGCAGATGCTTATAGGAACATGGGGAAATATGAAGATGCAATACTATTACTTTTTGATTCTTTAGATTT
Source organism: Clostridium acidisoli DSM 12555 (assembly GCF_900176305.1). GTDB lineage: Bacteria > Bacillota > Clostridia > Clostridiales > Clostridiaceae > Clostridium_I > Clostridium_I acidisoli. Next base: position 20,056 of record NZ_FWXH01000004.1, on the reverse strand, counting down.
TATTATAAAAGAAGGTTACTATGATCTTGAGTGGTGGGGTTACAATTGCCTTGGCATTATTTTTAGTGACATTGGAGATTATGTGCGGAGTATGAATCTTTACAATCGTGCACAAATTGCTGCAAATGAAATAGCTCTAGGTAAAAAATACAATATTAACTTTTCTAAAAATGAAGCTATAGTTTTAACTTTAAATAATATTGCTGAAAACTATAAATTTCTTAAAAACTATAAGGAAGCTCTAAATTATTGCACAACTGCTTACAATATTGATAAAGAGTATGATTTTAGTCTATCAAAAGGTATAACCTGCCTAAGTTTAGGAGAGATATATTACCTATTTGATGATTATGATAAAGCCAGTACTTTGGCACTAGCTTCTATAGAGTATTTACAGCATTACGAATATGACCTAGCAGTAGCGGATGCATACAAAATACTTGCTTTATCCTATTGGAAAAAAAATGATTTTTTAAATGCCGAAAAATATTTTGAAATTACTATTAATATGAATCATAAGCAAGCTTCTGTCTATTATGAAATTGAAACCTTTTTAGCCTATTATGGATTTTTGGAATCTCAAGATAAAATTGATAGATCTTTAGACGCTTTAAAACATGCCTTTAAATTATCGTTTAATAATAATATATTAAATAAAATTACTGAAACCTCAGGTTTACTCGCAAATTTTTATGAAAAAGTTGATGACAAAATAAATTCATTTAATTATTATAAACTGTATTATGAATATAGTAATAAACGCTTAGCTTCATTCAACAATCAATTAGTTAAAAATTTTAATATCAGAAATAAAATATATGAAATTGAAAATGAAAAGAAAAAAATTGAAAAAAGGAATGAGCATTTAAAGAGAAAATCCCATGATTTACAGACTATAGTAGAGAAAATTTCTATTATTAGTGAATTAGGACAAAGCATTACATCAATAACGGATTTAGATTCAATAATAGATATACTTTATTCCAGTATAAAAAATTTCATGAATTTAGCTTACTTTGCTATAGGATTATATGATGAACAACAATCCCTTATAAACTATCTTGATGTGATTAACAATGATAAAAAATTCACAAAAAATAGTACATCTATGAACAATACTAATAGCCTAGCTGTTAAGTGTATAAACACACATAAAATTATTATTATAAATAATCTTAGTGAAGAATATTCTAAGTACATTGATGAAATAATATATAGTGAAGTTGCAATTAAAAACAATTTTGAATTGAATTCTTTAGTGTTTTGGCCTCTTTTAATCAAAACTAAAGTTATAGGTGTATTAACCATACAAAGTACAGAAAAAAATGCATTTAGTCCATATCAAATTGAAATGGTTCGATCACTTTCTTCTTATGCTGCCATAGCCATTAACAACGCTTTGAAGTCTAAAGAGCTAGAAAATTTGAACAGGAAACTTTTGTTTTTATCAGAGCACGACAGCATGACAAAGGTTCATAATAGAGGCAAGTTTGATAGCTACTTGTACCATTTATGGCATAAAAATATTAATGAAAAGAAACAAATATCCTTGTTATTAATAGATATAGATTATTTTAAAGAGTTCAACGACAATTATGGCCACGTTGAAGGTGATAACTGCATAATGCTGGTTGCCAATACTATAACTAGTTTAGTTAATGAAAAATATTTTGTAGCAAGGTATGGTGGTGATGAATTTGTTGTTATATTGCCTGATTCAAGGCTAGAAATCGCTGTAAAACTAGGTACTGACATAAAAAATGAAATGAGTAAATTGAACATTGTTCATGAATTTTCAGCGACTTCAAATAAGGTTACTTTATCAATTGGAGTAGCCTCTATAGTCCCAAGCCAGGATATATCTATAAATGAATTTATAAGAAAAGCTGATACCGCACTTTACTCTGCAAAAAAAAGTGGTCGAAATACAGTGGAAGTTTTTAAATAATTTAATCTAAAATATGTATTATATGGTATTTGAGTGTTTTTATAATAAAATTTTTGTTTCATTTTTAACAATTTTGGATTATAATATTCCTATAAAGAGAAATCTTTATACTAGATTTTCAAGTAAATATATATACAAAAATAAATATATAGTTATGGAGGTTTATTTATGTTAGTTTCAGCAAAAGAAATGTTAACTAAAGCAAAAGAAGGAAAATATGCTGTTGGTCAATTTAACATCAACAACTTAGAATGGACAAAAGCTGTATTATTAACTGCACAAGAAAACAATTCACCAGTAATCTTAGGTGTATCTGAAGGTGCTGGAAAATATATGGGTGGTTACCACGCTGTTGTAGGAATGGTTAATGGATTAATGGAAGATTTAAAAATAACTGTCCCTGTTTCATTACACCTAGATCACGGTAGCTATGAAGGTGCTTTTAAAGTAATTGAAGCTGGATTCTCTTCAGTTATGTTTGATGGTTCTCATTATGGCATAGATGAAAATATTGAAAAAACAAAAGAAGTTATAAAAGCTGCTTATGAAAAAGGACTTTCCGTAGAAGCAGAAGTTGGTGCAATCGGCGGTGAAGAAGATGGAGTTGTCGGTGGCGGTGAAGTTGCTGATCCAGCTGAATGTAAGAAAATAGCTGATTTAGGCGTAACAATGCTTGCTGCTGGTATTGGTAACATTCATGGAGTATACCCAGCAAACTGGACTGGATTAAGATTTGATGTATTAGCAGACATAGAAAAAACTGTTGGTACTAGTATGCCATTAGTTTTACATGGTGGTACTGGAATTCCTGATGATATGATTGCTAAAGCTATCACTTTAGGAGTTGCAAAAATCAATGTTAATACTGAATGTCAATTAGTATTTGCAGAAGCTACTCGTAAATACATTGAAGATGGAAAAGACAAATCAGGAAAAGGCTTTGACCCACGTAAATTATTAGCTCCTGGTTATGAAGCAATTAAAGCTAAAGTTAAAGAAAAAATGGTTCTTTTCGGATCAGTAAATAGAGCTTAGTAAAAAAACGTGTCAGTAATGACACGTTTTTTTCATATACCTTATAATTTTTTAGCAATATTATTTAGTTCTTCTGTGGATGCGGTTATCTCTTCAATGCTGGCCGTAATTTCCTCCGTAGCAGATGCTTGCTCTTGACTTGAAGCTAATGAATTCATACTTTTTTCACTTACACTCATTACTTTTGTTTTTATGTGCTCAGTGATTGAATTTATTTTAGGTACAGTACTTTTAGATTGTTGTGATAAATTTCTTATTTCTTCTGCTACAACACCAAATCCTTTTCCAGCTTCCCCAGCTCTAGCTGCTTCAATCGCCGCGTTTAGTCCAAGCATTTTAGTTTCATCAGCAATTTCCTTAATGAAAGCAGAAATTTCATTTATCTCTTCTGAAAGTGTTATTATTTCTTTAATTTCACTATTAAGTTCTTGTTCATTTACATGTATTTGTGATGCTGATGCTGCTAATTCTTCTATTGCAGAAGCTATTCCAGTAAGATTACTTTCAAGATTATCAGACATATCTCTTAAACTTGCTGCAACTTCTTTTGGCGTGATTATTGTTAATGTTGCAACTATTTCATCTGTATTATCTTCATCAAATAGAGGATAACATGCCTCTAAAACATCAATTCCAAAAACTGAACTGTCTAGTTCTTCTATTATTTCTTTTTCTGTTTTTATTACATTTTTTGCAATTGAATTTTCTGCAAGTATATCTCCCTTTTTTAAATCTTCTATATCAAATTTAGCAGAAGCTTGTTTATACAGAATTCTTTGAAGATCTGTTACAAACATTGTAGCCCCTTCTGGAAACATTTCTGAAATAATTGGTGCAAAATCTTTAAATGACTTTACTACAGGATGTAATTTAGGTATTAACATTGAAAATGCTCCAACTGCTTCATTTTTTTCATTACTCATCGGAATAGCAACAGTATAAAATCTGCTTCCATATAATAAGCGTGGTACATTTTCTTTTAATATTGTTTTTTGTGCCATTGCTTTAGCTGCTATACTATCACTTTTTATCTGTTCTCCAATATTAAAAATGTCTAGGTCAAATTTGGTTGAAGCCTTTCTCCATTTTATAATATCCTTTTCTATGTATAAAAATAAAACTCCACCAGGTATTATCTCTGCTTGTGCTTCTGAAAATAATTTTAAGTATTCTAAACCATCTATTGAAAACATTATATCAACTCCTTCTGTAGATTATATTTAAATATTTCTGTTTTAAGTTTTAGTATATTTAATATAATTATTATTCTTTCACCTAATATACTTATACCTTCTATGCTGTTTTTACTTATTCCTGCCATTTCATTCACTAAATGTTCAATTGAGTCACTTTCCATTTTTATTACTTCTGATACATCATCAACTATTATTCCAAGTCTAATTCCATCCAGTTCTAATATTAATAATCTGCTATCAATTCCCCTTTCTGATTCATCGATGCCAAACCTTTTCTTTAAATCGAATATTGGAATAACCTTACCTCTTAAATTTATAATTCCTTCCACAAAATTTGGTACATTAGGTATTCTGGTTATTTTGGGTATGCGAAGTATTTCTTGCGCATAAGAGATGTTCACTGCATATTCTTCAAATCCTAAATTAAATACAACTAGTTGACAATAACTCAAATCATACACTCCCTCCAAAAATATATTTTAAACATTTAAAAATTTTTAAATGCTTATTGCTTAATAATTTGTTCGAACTTTACCTAATATTTACAATGTGAATTTATTCAAATAGTTTATAATCTCATTAGAATCAATTGGTTTTGAAAAAATATATCCTTGAATTTTATTACAATTAATATCTATTAGCGATTCTAACTGCCGCTTTTCTTCTACTCCTTCAGCAACAACTTCTATCCCTATTTCTTCTGCTAGATTAATTATATTTTTTACAATTGTTAATTCTTTTTTAGATTCATTTATTTTATCAATAAATGATTTGTCGATTTTGATACCATCTATTGGAAACCTAAACAAGTAATTTAAAGATGAATATTTAGTTCCAAAATCATCTATATATATTTTTATTCCTTTTTCTCTAATTTTTTGAAGTGTTTCTATCACATATTCTGATTGACTCATTAAAATTCTCTCTGTTATTTCAATAATAATTTTTTTAGGGTTAACATTAGTATCTTTAATGGTTTTTTCTATAAAACTCAGGAAGTCTTTTTCTTCAAATTGAATTTCAGCAACATTAATTGAAATTGATAAGTCTTCATGTCCAATTTCTTCGCATTGTTTTAATTTTTTGCAAGCTTCTTCGAAAACAAATTTACCTACCTCAATTATCATTCCTGTGTTCTCTAATATATCTATAAAATATGCTGGTGACAAAATCCCTAATTCCTTTTTGTCCCACCTTATCAAAGCTTCCATTCCATAAACAATATTTAACTTACTATCTATTAGTGGTTGGTAATAAACAATAAATTCTTTACGATCAACTGCTTTTTCTATACTATCTATTGCTTCTTTAGTTTTTATAACATAGTTATACATGTTTTCTTTAAAAATTTTATATTTTTCTCTAGTTTGTTGTTTTGCATAGTTAAGTGCTATCTCCGAATATTTAAGAACTATATCTGGTTTGTCACTATCGTCTGGATATGTTGATATGCCTGCCTTTATTTCTATTTTTATTTCATCATTATTTATACTTAATTTACCATCAAATTCTTTTAAAACATTTATGGTATTTTCTTTTTCTTCGTCTTCAATTAGCAAAATTATCTTATCTGCACTAAATCTATAAATTTCGCTTCCATATTTAAGGCGATTATTTATAGATTCAAAAAAGCTATTTATTATTAAATCACCATAATCATAACCGTAAACATAATTGTAATACCTAAATTTTTGTATATCTAATATAAAAATATGAAATTTATTTTTTTCTTTACTATGCTTGTAAAAAAAATCAATGTACTTATCCCTTGAAAAATAGCATTTATTAGCATTTATTAGTCTTATTTCCTTAGAAGTTTTCACAAAATTTACCTCCGGTGGATTATCTTTGTTTAAAAAATTAATTTATTTTATTATTTAATCAAAATAAATATTATGTACAATTTTATTTTAAAATTATTACACATTATTACATTTATCTTAAAAACAAAACAATTAAAATACATATTATGTATTTATTTTTCATAATAATCCAATTAAATTATTAAAAATTGGATTATTATCAATGATATGTTATAATAAATTGTACATAATATTTATAATGACTATTTATATTTTATAAATAGAAAATAAAGGATGGTTTTCCTAAATTTATTAGGAAAACCATCCTTTGTTTTAAAATCTTCTATAGATTGTAAAAATTTTTGCGTAGTAGTTATAATCTATAAAATCACATCTTTTTCCAAATTTACTTCTACATCTTCTTCAGAATCATTTGAAACTCTGGTAAGTAAAGCACCACCCAAAACAAATAATATCAAAATGCTAAATATTCCACTACTTGATTTTCCCGTTATTTGAGTTGCAATAGATATCATAAGTGGCCCTAAAATAGCTGCAAACCTTCCAAAAATATTGTAAAATCCGAAAAATTCATTATTTTTTTCTTTAGGTATGATTTTGCCAAAATAAGACCTACTTATAGCCTGTATTCCACCTTGAGATGTACCTACTAACATAGCTAATATCCAAAACCCAATTATGTTATGAATGAAATTTGCGTATATACATATACATGAATATATTATTATTCCTACAAATAGCATTGTTTTACCCTTAAATTTTTCTGACAATTTTCCAAATATTATGGAGCATGGAAAAGCAACTACCATAGTAAGTAATAAAACTATAAGCATACTCGATGAGCTTATACCAAGATCTGCACCAAATGAAGTTGCCATTGTAATTATTGTATTTACTCCATCTATATAAAAGAAATATGCCAAAAGAAATAGTACTATATTTTTATGCTTACCTATATTTTTTATAGTTGAAGAAAGCCTTTTAAAACTATTTTTAACTATATTGTCTTCCTTTTCTATTCCATATACCTGCTTTACATTTCTAATTATTGGCACAGAAAATAGCGTACACCAAACTGCAGTTATTACAAAACTGATTTTACATGCAGCACCAATAGATATTGGAATCATTTTAAATTCTGAAAGTATTACTATGCTCATACATATTGCAAAAGCTAATATATTGCCTAAATATCCGGCTGCAAAGCCAATAGTTGAAACCATATTCATCTTGCTTTTCGGAGTAACATCTACCAAAAAAGCATCATAAAATATATTACTTCCAGAATTGCCTATAGAACTTATAATAAAAAATATAATTAATATTATCCATGCGGAATCTGGAACCACTCCCATTAATGCTGTAAATATTATTCCTATTATGCAAAACACTTTGAAAAATTTCATTTTATACCCTTTATAATCTGCTATTGTTCCAAGAATAGGTGCAGCCACTGCAATAATTAATCTACTTGCAGAATTTATATACCCCCAATACACCGTAGCCATACTTGATGCTCCACCGGCATTTTCAAATACCATTCTAAAAAATATTGGAAGTATAGTTGTTATTATTATCATACTATAAGTTGATATTGTACAATCATATAATATCCAACTTTTTTCTATCTTATTGTATTTACCCACAATACCCATCTCCCTCATCTAATAAATCATATACAATCCTTCCATCTGTACCTTTGAGTGTTACCCCTAAAAGTCTAGCGATTGTTGGTCCTTCATCAACAAGGTTCATTTTTTCTATAGCTACTTTATTTTTTATTCCTTTACCTGATGCCATAAAAACCGTTGTATAATCGGGCTTGAAAGGTAGATATCCATGAGTTGCCAGTGTATAATGAGACGACTTTTTAATATCATCTTTTGTTATTTTCTTTATAACTTCACCTTTTATTTCATCTTGAAAATAATAAGATTTTTTTGCTTCAAGCATAAGTGAACAATTGGGATCCGCTCCAAATTCGATTGCCTCTTCTCTTGAGTAAATATCTTCTATACAGTCATTTTCATTATTAAATTCTTTAATTATTTCTTTTATCTCTTCTAATATTTTAACGTCATTGTTTTTTATATATACATAAGCAGATCCGTCACAATTTTTTATTATTGCTTCATAACTTGTTATTTTACCTTTTGAGTTGACTTTTATATATCCTTTATCTTTTAAAATTACATTTAGATTAATCACTTTATCCTCATCAATACTACTGTGATCTCCTAAAATTATAATTGTACTTTCTTCATATATTCCCTTTTCCTTTAGTGCTCTAATTATTTCACCTATTCTGTTGTCATGTCTTTTGAGTGCAAGTTTTGCTTCATTTGAACTAAAACCATATTCATGTCTTATACTATCTAAATCTGTATAATGTATTAAATTTAAATCTAAATCTTTATTTTTTATTGTATCCAGTAATGCCTGGTGTGTAAAATTATCTAAATTAGGTTGTTTTACACCATCTCTTAGGTATCCAAATTTCTTATTCATATCATACTGAAACAAAGGATTTCCATTTAATAGTGAAATTAAAATTTGATTTTGCCATGGTCTATTTGCAAATATTTCAGGCATGTTGTATTGTATTTTTGATTTTGCCGTAACTGGCCAAAGAAATGCACCTACCTTCATTCCATCTTGCACTGCCAAATCATAAAATGTTTCTGAATTTATGTTTTTTCTATGCCAATACCAATCAGGTGAATTTCTATTTGGTTGCATTAGTGTATTATTTATTATCCCATGATTTTTGGGATACTTACCCGTAACTATGGATACATGTGCAGGATATGTTAATGTTGGATACACACTATAAACATTTTTGCAGTAGCTAGCTTCTTTTAAAAATTCATTAAAATTAGGAAGATTTTTAATATATTCAAAGTCTAATGTAGATAAGCCGTCTAAAGAAATTACATAAAGATATTTAACAATTTTTTTCATATAAATTACTCCTTCTGAAGTTTTAATACATCCAAGTATATTGTAATTTATATTTTTTATATTAAGATTAGATTTATGTTAAGATTAGGTTATTATACGCTAAAACTTCGCAATCTCTTAACATAAAGAAACTGCGAAGCATAAAATTAAATATGGTATTTTTTATATTTTTAAATTAACTCCACTGTTCTTTTCTTTCATCATTACATCTATTAGATGTACTATTTGTGCCCCTGCTTCTACTGGTGGAGTTCCATTCCTATGAATATTAGAAATAACTGTCCTTTGAGATTCTGGTTTTTTTGTACTGGCTTCGTAAGCCATATAACTACTCATGCTTTCACCTGTGGCAAGTCCAGGTCTCTCACCTATAAAAATTATAGTAACCTCTGCATTTAAAACTTCACTAATAATATCCATAGTTGCAACCCTAGAATATTTAACAAATATAGGTGTCCCTACTTTATAGCCCTTTGACCTTAATCCATCAAAAATTATTGAATATATATCCTTAAGATTTGCATTTATAGCAGTAGAACTAAGTCCGTCACCCGCTATAATTTGAACTTTGGGTGAATGGATACAATTTTCTTCAATATATTTGATAGTTTCCTCTGAGAACTTCTTTCCAAAATCAGGTCTTGTTATATATTCTTCTTTATCCTTAACCAAGGTTTGCACTTTCAGAAATCCAAGTTCATCAATTAATTTTTCATCTACACTTGACCATACTGCATCCATTGCTACAGCATGGTCTGCTCTAAATTTAAGTAATGTATCTGTTTTAAATCTTGGCCCAGATCTTCCTATACATATCCTAGCTTGAGTAGTCTCTTTAAGCTGCCTACACATTTCTTCATCAACTGGATTTTCTATTCTCATTACATTTTCTTTCATTAAACTCACCACACTATCTAAATATAGAAGGATCACCAGCTTTTCCCGTTAACCTTCCATCTTTCATTATTTCTAATTCTTCCATTCTCTTTTCAAACTCATGGATAGCCCTCTTACCAGTTATTTCTCTTAATGATGCAATATCATGATAACTTGAAGATTGATACATAAGCATAACATCATCTCCACCAGGAATACCCATAAGATAATTGCAATTTGCCATTGAAAGCAGCATTGCCAAATTTTCCAGATCGTTTTGATCCGCTTTCATATGATTTGTATAACAAGTATCAACACCCATTGATAATCCTGTAAGTTTTCCCATAAAATGATCTTCAAGTCCAGCCCTTATAACTTGTCTTCCATCATATAAATATTCTGGACCGATAAATCCAACAACTGTATTAACAAGAAATGGATTATACCTTTTAGCAAAACCGTAACATCTTGCTTCCATTACAAGTTGATCCGCATCATTATGTCCCTCCGAGGAAAGTTCTGAACCTTGACCAGTTTCAAAATACATAAAATTAGGTCCTTTAGAGTTCTTTTTTTCTGACATTAATTTATACGCTTCATCTATTAATGATACATTTATACCAAAAGCTCTATTTGAAATTTCTGACCCTGCTAAGCTTTGAAACATTAAATCTATTGGCACTCCTCTCTTTAGTGCTTCCATTTGAGTTGTAACATGTGCAAGTACACAATTTTGCGTTGGTATTTTCCATTTTGTTGTGAATTCGTTAAATTTACTTAGTATGGTTGATACACTATCTATAGTATCTACTACAGGATTAAGTCCTATTACTGCATCTCCAATTCCATAACTTATTCCCTCCATTAAAGATGCCATAATACCCTCAACATTATCTGTTGGATGATTAGGTTGAAGTCTTGCTGAAAGAGTTCCCCTCTTTCCAATTGTGGTATTACAAGTAGCAGTGTTACAAAGTTTTTGTGAACCATATACAAGATCCATGTTGCTCATAAGTTTAGTCACTGCAGCCACCATTTCTGAAGTCAAGCCATCTGTTATTGATTTTATTTCTGCTTCTTCACTTGAAAGTATAAAATCTCTAAATTCTCCAACTGTAAGAGACTTAATCTTTTTGTATTGTTCTTCATTTATAGAGTCTTGAATTACTCTTGTTATCTCATCTTTCTCATATGGAACAACAGGATTTTTCCTAAGCTCTTCAAGTGTTGTATCTGCCAAAACAATTTTAGCTGCAACTCTTTCAGCAGTACTTCCCGCAGAAATACCAGCAAGTGTATCACCAGACTTTTCTTCGTTTGCTTTTGCCAGCAAATCTTTTATATCTTTAAATACATAAACTTTACCAAATAATGTTGTCTTTAAATTCATGAAAATCACCCGTCTCACTTAATTAGATTAGCCCTTTAATGTGCCTTAGATTGCCTCCTCTTGGCTTTCTTCTAAATGCCTTGATGCTGTTAGCTTTGAATATACAATATAGTAAACAAATGCTAATATAAATGCTAATACAACCCAGGATATTGTAGATAAATTTGAATATATTGTTGTTACTAAAAATATAACATTTAATAATAGTGCTATTACAGGTAATGCAATTGAAACCTTGTATGGTCTTTCCATGTCTGGTTCTTTCTTTCTTAAAATAAAGAAGGCAATCATACTTAATGCATGAAGTACAATAGTACCAAAGCAAGATATTACAATTATTGTTGCTGTATTATTTAAAAGTACAAATAACATTCCTATAATACTTGGAAATATTATTGCTGCAACTGGTGCTCCTTTTGAGTTAACCTTTGATAAAAATTTTGGTAAATAGTTTGCCCTTGACATTGCAAATACTTGTCTAGAATAGCCTATTGTTAATCCATGAAGACTTGCTACAAGACCAAATAGACCTATGAAACTCATAAATTTCGATAGTATGTTCCCTTTTCCAAATATAACATCTAACGTATCTGGAATAGGTGAGTTTGTAACACCTAATGTTTTATTATCAAGTACTCCAGCTGTACAGACAAAAGTAACTAAAGCTAAAACCATAAGTGTTGCCATTGCGATTATAAAACCTTTTGGTATATCCCTTTTAGGATTCTTACATTCTTCTGCAGACATTGCTCCGCCTTCAGCTCCAAGATAAAACCATATAGCAAAAGGTATAGCATTAAAAATTCCTGTAAAACCGCCTTTATATATATTTCCACCAAAAATCTTTACAGGCTGCACATGCCCTGCAGTTGCACCAGCAAAAATTATAAGTCCAATAATTGCTACTATTGTAACAACAGTTTCAATAATGGCTGCTGTTTTGACTCCAAGACAATTTACCACTACAAATATTCCATAGAATACAAGTGCAGCTACAGTTACGGGGATTGTTGGAACAATAAAATTAACATATGCACCAATTGATATTGCTATAGCTGGTGTTGCAAATAAAAATTCTATTACACATGAAAACCCAGCAAAAAAACCACCGACTCTTCCCATTGTTCTTGCTGCAAATTCACCTGAGGCATCTGCTTTTGGCATTGCCGTTGATAATTCTGCATAACTAAACATAAATGCACCATAAAAAACAGTTACTATCAATATCGCAATTATAAATCCTACAGGACTTGTAAACGTCATTGCATTATTCCACCCAAAATACATTCCGGATATAACCATACCAACTATAATTGCCCAAAGCTGAAAGGGTGATAATGTCTTTTTTAATTCATTTGCCATAATAATTCCTCCTATAAATTAAATATTAATGTTTTTATAACAACTGGCACTACACTCGATATAGATTTACCAATATCAACGTAATCTCCATTTTCTACTTTAATTCCATCTATACAAATTACTTTTTTAGAAGCATTTACAATGTTTTTTATTGTTTGGCCAAGAGCTTTCGCAAAATCATTTTCTACTATAACAATAATTGGATCACTCCTATGTTTTAAAGCCTCTACTATAGTACTTGCTATAGCTTTCACCTCTTCATATGATGGTGACTTCTCACCTTTAAACGCAAGTGCTATATTTGAATTTTCATATAACTTTGTTTTATTAATAATATTATTTATAATAATTCCTTTACTGCCTTCTGACAATTTTACAATAGGCACATTTTTAATTGGTAAAATTTCATCATCAAAAACTATAGTACTTCCACTTATAGCCATTGAATGACTTCCTGCACCAATTACAGTAGCCCTTATTTTTTCTTTAGGTTCAATTATTTTAAGACTATGTTCTTGAAAAATATTTCTTATAGACCAGCCTAGAAGTGGTCCAATATCGCCATACTCCATAAGTTCAGATATTTCATTTACATCATTATAACTATAAACAAATTCAGAAACTCCTCCAGAAAACATAACCTTCTCTGCTGTTAACACCTTATTATTATGTTCTATAAAAAGTTTACTTCCTGCTTCATCTAATTCTTCATTTTTTACTATTTTTAAAAGTGTACTAGCCAAAAAATTTGTTACTCTAACAAGTTCATTAAAATCTGGTATGCTTTCAATTGCAAAATGCAAATTTAAGCTTTTCAATATAGGTAAAATCTTTTTTGAGATGTAACTTATACTAAAATCTTCATTAAAGCGAATAAGCCTTCCTCCAATATTAAGTGCAAAAGCATCTATAACTTCTCCATCCTTAAAAGCAACTGAATTTGTTGTCCCCCCACCAATATCAAAGTTCACAACTTTTTCTCTTGTTTTTTTAGAAACTTCTGAAGCTCCTGCACCAAAACCTGCAAGTATAGCTTCTAAATCCGCCCCTGCAGTTTCTACAACAAAATCTCCTGCAAATTCCGAAAGAGCAGCTAAAACTTCCTCTGCATTTTCTTTTCTTGCTGTTTCCCCTGTAATTATAATAGCTCCTGTACGTATATCCTTTTTTTCTATGAGTGCATTTTTATATTCGGCTGATATGATTTTCTTAATTTTAATAAAATCTATCTTTTCATCTGAAACTAAAGGTGTAAAGTATATTTTACTTTTATAAATTATTTTTTTGTCCGTTATTTTTATATTGGGAATGGAGAATGCTCCTGCAGTATTACAAACTGTAATTTTGCTAAATATCAATTGGGTAGTTGCTGTACCAATATCTATTCCTACACTTAATATTATTTCTTTCACCTTAAATTTACCTTCCTCCTTTTTACATAAAATTTTTAACAAAAAAGAGCCCAAACATTTTTTTATATATGTTTAAGCTCCATTGCTCTATCAAACTACTATTAAATTAAAATTTTTTACACTATTGAACTGTTAAACTAATGCCCCGTTGCACTAATTTATGAATCTAGTCTAGCATAATAATTTATCAATGTAAACCCCATTTTTATTGTATTTTAATAATTTTTATAGATTTTATTGCTAATTGTTAAAATAAAACACTGATTTTGTACCATTATCATTAGATTTAATATTTATATTTCCATCCAATTTGTCTTTTATTATACTCTTAACAATATTAAGTCCAAGGCTTTCATTTTTTAAAAGATTTACATCAAATCCACTTCCATCATCACTAATGGATATATTTGAGCATGTTTGTCCCTTGTTTATTGTTATCTCTATAATTCCTTGAGCCTTATCATTAAATGCGTGCTTAAGGGAGTTTTCTATAAGTTCGTTAACAACAATGGCAATAGACGTTGCCTTATCTGAATTTACTTTCAAATTGTCTCCCCTCAATTCTATTTTTATTTTTTTATTACATTGAACCGAATTTCTCATGGCATTGTCTTTAATTTTTGATAATATAGTTTTTATATCCGCATCGTCTATACCTTTTTGTGATAATACTTCATGAGTTGTAGCTATACTTAGAATTCTATTTATACTCTCTTCGAAGGCCTTCTTAGCCTGAACATTATCTATTCTCCTTGATTGTAACCTTAATATACTAGCTATTGTTTGAAGATTATTTTTAACCCTATGATGTATTTCTCTAATTGCTACTGCCTTTAAAATTAATTCTTTTTCCTTCTGTTTTATATCAGTTAAGTCCTTTATTAAAATAATAATTCCATATATGTCTTCTGATTTTTTTGTAACCGCATATTTAATTTGTAAAACTAATTTACCTACGTTTGACTCTACTACTATGGATTTTTTTTCTTTGATGATATCTTTAAATTTAATCTCATTTAATACAATATTATCGAAGGACATGCCTACGATTTTGTCTTTATATCCTAATTTTTTATATAATTCTTCTGCTTTATAGTTTGAATAAATACAGATACCAACTTCATTTATGGCTAAAATTGCATCATTAATTAAATTGTACGCAACAGCATTTTCATAATCTGGATCTTTTATATTCATAAGTGTCTCTGAAAGTTGTTCTGTTGTTTCAGATAAGATTTCCACATTACGACTTTGGCTTATATCTTCAGTTATATCCTTCTCCATAATTAAAACACCGATTATTTTTTCATTCTTATTTTTTATTGGAACGGTATTTTGTTTAACAACTATGTTTTCTTGAGTAGTAGCCTTTAAATCTGTAGTTTCAACTCCTATTTCTAATGTTCTTAATGCGGCTGGCTCATTTTGTCTTAATGCAATTTCTCCAACAACGCATCTTTTATAAAGCGATTTACAATTTGTTGGTTTTGCCTCAGAAACTACAATTGCTGTATCTGGATCTCTAGTTAAGCAATCAATAAATATGTCTCCTTTAACGAGATTAGAAAACATGTATATTGATTTTTCAATGTTTTCTAATTGTAATATATCCTCTTCTGTTAAATCTGTATGTAATCTGCACAGTTTTTTAAGCATAATTTTATCTCCCACTTTTACTAGGCATATTAAAAAATAAGTAGTACGTATACTAGTTTATTTTTTAATATGCCTTATACTTAATTACATTTTTACAGGTTTCCAATATTGATACTTGTTTATCCATGCTCATTTTTCTAAGTTTTTTATAAGCGTCATTTTCAGTCAACTTATATTTTTCCATCAAAATTTCTTTTGCCTCATGTATAACTTTAGTATTTTTTATGTTTTCCTTCATAAGTTTAATTTCTTTGCCCTTAGAAATTGCAATTTCCACTTGAGGTATAAGTCTATTTTCATCTATAGGTTTTACAATGTACCCTATAACACCAACTTCTTTTACTTTATCAATAAATTCTTTTCCACTATATGCCGTTAAAATTACTATTGACTCTACAACATTTTCTTTTATTAAAAGTTTTGCTGCTTGGATTCCATCTAATTTGGGCATTTTTATATCCATAAGAACAAGATCTGGTTTGAATCTTCTACATAATTCAACTGCCTGCAATCCATTTGATGCCTCTCCAACAACATAATATCCAGCAGATGTGAGCATTTCGCATATATCCATTCTTGTGATTGGTTCGTCTTCTGCTACTATTATTGTATTGCTCATTTTCATAACCACTCCTATCATATATTATGATTTAAACATAAATCATAGATAAATACAATATTTATGGCAAAAAATAAGCTTTGCAATTATCATTATGTTAAAAATTAAAGATTTTTGGTCTTTAGTTTCCAATTTATCACAAGTATTAATTATACTCTTTTTTCATACTAGTTATAACCAAAAACATCATCCCAATTGCAGAAATAACATCGCCAATACTTACTACAAAACTTCCTATTAATTTAACCGGAATGAAATCACACAATATTTTGAAATGAGTTTGTCCATCCATAATTCCATACAATCCTGCCTTACTTATGTTATTTGTAATTCCTGTTATCTTAATGGCATACTCACTAACTGGCATGATTCCACCGTTTGTAAATATAGCAATAGCATTCAAAAGGAACCCTATACCCATTATCAATATATAGTGATTTTCTTTATTTATAAATACGAATATAAATATTAACACATACATAATACCATCAGCCAAATATGTAAAAAAACTAGAAGTTATTATTCCCCTAGTAATCAATATGTTTATTATAAACTCAATAATAAATCCAAATATAATAAGATATATTCCTCTAAATTTAATATTTGATAAATTCTTTAAATTACCTTTAAAAATAAAACCAAGTATAATCCCTGCTACAAGTGCCAATACAAACATTTTTATCTCCTAAACCAAATTTTTATTTTTTAATATATTTAAATATGCTTCAGCAACTTTAGGATGAAATTGTGTTCCTGAATTTTCTCTAATTTCTTTAACAATAATATCTAAAGCAAGAGCCTTCCTATAAGGCCTATCTGTTGCCATAGCATCAATAGAATCCGCTAGTTGAATTATATATACATCCATATTAAGTTCCTCGCCTATTTTACCATCAGGATACCCTTTTCCATCATATCTTTCATGATGATGTAAAATTATATCTAAAAACCCTTGTAAATTTCTAATATCCTTCAAGATATTGAAGCCTATAACCGGGTGCTGTTTAATTTCATCGAATTCATTTTTTGTAAGTTTATCAGTTTTATTTAATATAGCATCTGGAATTCCAATTTTTCCAACGTCATGTAGCATAGCAGCCATATTTAATTTTTCAATTTTCTTTTCACTATACTTTAGATATTTTGCAATTTCAGTTGATATTTCTGCCACTCTTTGCGAATGTCCTTCTGTATATTTATCTCTTGCTTCTATTGCACGCATCAATGCATCCACAGTTTGTACATATTGAGATTTTGACTTAGTATACAGCGAAAATGTATATCTGATTAATGCAATTGGACAAATTACAATTATAACTCCAATATATTTATAATTAATAAACACATATTCCAAAATAATTCCTAATGGAATCATAGCTAGGATATTTAATGACATCAGTTTAACTTCATTGTAGAAACAATAGATTACATTTTTCCCCATAGTAATCCCCTGAATTATTGAAATTAGAAACGTATTAATAAAGAAATTTATAAATCCAAATAAAATTAATTGCAATAAGCTATCAGAGATATCACTAACACCTATTTTCCCACCAGTAATTACATATATAAAATTACCTAAATAAATTGGAAGAATTAAAACACAATAATTAAATACTGTTCCATAAAATGGTGTGTTGAAAAAATGTTTATACCCTTTACCAGCAATTTTCAAAACTCTAAAAGTATATCCTGCTATTAATATAATTGAACATACTAATGGCCCAAACAACACAAAAGTCGCTATAGTTACTACAAAAGTAACACTAAACGATATTTTTTCAAAATATAAAGTAAATGATTCTGTAAAAATTGTAATCATGGAAAAAAACAAAATATCACTGTATTTATAGCCAATTTTTAATGATATAAATTTAGTTTCTATAAAAACCACTAGGGTAATAGCTGTAATAACATATAATGTTATTATATATATCCTTAATTTTAGTGGCAATTTTTTCATTAGTTCTCCTCCTATAATTATATAAAGACCGATTGCTTTATATTAAAATACCCAAGTTGCTTGAGATCCACCAGCTATTGCTAGTGCAAGTATAACTAATAAAACTGTTATTAGATTTCTTTTGTTCATAAAAAATCACCCCCTTAGTTTAGATTTAACAGGGGTTTCTTAAAACCTGTTATAATATAGTTAAATGTTTAAAATGTAATCGGTCTTTACATCTTATTTATGTATTTAATTTAATTGCTGTAGTTAATATAATTAAAATATTAATATCAATTATAACATCTTAAATACAAAATACATATAAGTTTAGGAACTTTTCACCTTCATTATTCTACATTTATACTAACAAACCCTTTAAAAAATATTATTTTTTAAAAATTAATATTTTTAATCACATTAAAAGTTATACTTTAGATAATATTAAATATTAATTAGATTAAAATTTTTCCCTATTGTTAAATACTATATAATGTAGTAAGCTAATAGCTTGATAGTAATTATAAGGAGATATTTAAAAAATGAATAATTTATTTGAAGAACTTGGATTAAAACATCCTTTACCAGAAGGTTTAACCCAACTAGAAATTACAAAGCCAACGGATATACAATCTAAAGTAATCCCCATGGCTATAACTAATAAAGACATTATTGCTAAATCACAAACTGGAAGTGGCAAAACCTTAGCTTACTTACTGCCTCTTTTTGAAAAGATAGATGTTACTAAAAGAGAAATGCAAGCAATAATACTAGCACCTACCCATGAACTAGTTATGCAGGTTTATAAAACTATAACTTCATTAGTTGATGCCTCTGGTATTGAACTCAAAGCAGCTTCTGTCATAGGAGAAACAAATATAAATAGACAGATAGAAAAGCTAAAAGAAAAACCTCATATTATAGTTGGTACTCCAGGTAGAACTTTGGAGTTAATTAAAAGAAGAAAACTCTCAGCTCATACAATAAAAACCATAGTAATAGATGAAGCTGACAACCTTTTAGATAGCAATAATATTGATACAATTAAATCTATAATTAAAACAACCTTAAAAGAAAGACAATTGCTTTTATTTTCTGCTACAATTTCGGATAAAACTATTGCTACAGCAAAAAACTTTATGAGCGAACCTGTTGTTGTAACATCTGAAGATAAAAACCAGGTAAATTCTAACATAGCTCATTATTATTTTACATGTGATAAAAGAGATAAGATAGAAGTTTTAAGAAAGCTTGTACATGCAATAAATCCTCAAAAAGCCTTAGTTTTTATTAATAAAAGTGATGACATCGAAATTACTACATCTAAATTAAAATATCATAAACTTAGTGTAGAAGGAATTCATGGCACAAACATAAAAGAACACAGAAAAAAGGCACTGGATGATTTTAGAAATGGCAAAATTCAACTTTTGGTTTCTTCTGACATTGCAGCTCGTGGACTTGATATAAAGGGTATAACACATGTATTTAACTTAGATTTACCTGAACATCCTACTAATTATTTACATAGAGTTGGCAGATGTGGTAGAGAAAAAGAGGAAGGTTTAGCTATTACTATTGCTACTCCTAATGAATTATCTCTTTTGAATAAATATGAAAAAACTTTCAATATAAAAATAGAACATAAAGATATGTATAAAGGTAAAATTATAAATTGTAAAACCAAATAACTAGACTCCATGTTGTTTCTTGGTATAAAGAAATTGCGAAGCAACTGGTTAAAGATTTTTACTCTACTGCGTGAGTAAAAAGGTGAAAGATTGCCAGAGTGGCAAGATTAAAGAATTAACGATGATACCGTTAATGGTGAGA
>NZ_FWXH01000059.1 GCF_900176305.1 Clostridium acidisoli DSM 12555 | reverse complement strand
CTTTTTAGTTTATCTAAAAAGTAACAAAAGGTCAAGCTACAAAGGGCGCATGGTGAATGCCTTGGCACTAGAAGTCGAAGAAGGACGCGACAAGCTGCGATAAGCTTCGGGTAGGCGCAAATAGCCTGTGATCCGGAGATTTCCGAATGGGGAAACCCACATACCTTAACGGTATGTACCATATACTGAATTCATAGGTATATGGGGATAAACCTGGGGAACTGAAACATCTAAGTACCCAGAGGAAGAGAAAGAAACATCGATTTCCTAAGTAGCGGCGAGCGAAAGGGAATGAGCCCAAACCAAGAACTTTGTTCTTGGGGTTGCGGATAGATCATAAACGCATAATATCTTAACCGAAGAGTTCTGGAAAGCTCTACCGTAGTAGGTAATAGTCCTGTAGGTAAAAAGAGAAAATTGCTAGATCTAATCCAGAGTACCACGAGACACGTGAAACCTTGTGGGAAGCTGGGAGGACCACCTCCCAAGGCTAAATACTAACTAGTGACCGATAGTGAAGCAGTACCGTGAGGGAAAGGTGAAAAGAACCCCGGAAGGGGAGTGAAATAGAACCTGAAACCGTGTGCCTACAACCGGTCGAAGCACTTTTTATGTGTGACGACGTGCTTTTTGTAGAACGAGCCAGCGAGTTACGGTATGCAGCAAGGTTAAGTACTTATGGTACGGAGCCGAAGGGAAACCAAGTCTGAATAGGGCGACTAGTTGCATGCTGTAGACCCGAAACCGGGTGACCTATCCATGGCCAGGTTGAAGCGGAAGTAAAATTCCGTGGAGGACCGAACCACATTGGTGTTGAAAAACCATGGGATGAGCTGTGGATAGCGGAGAAATTCCAATCGAACTCGGAGATAGCTGGTTCTCCTCGAAATAGCTTTAGGGCTAGCGTCGATTAATTGAGTTATGGAGGTAGAGCACTGAATGAGCTAGGGGCTGACAACAGTTACTGAACTCTATCAAACTCCGAATGCCATATACTTTTATTTCGGCAGTCAGACTACGAATGATAAGATCCGTGGTCAAAAGGGAAACAGCCCAGACCATCAGCTAAGGTCCCAAAGTGTAAGTTAAGTGGAAAAGGATGTGGGATTTCTAAGACAACTAGGATGTTGGCTCAGAAGCAGCCACTCATTCAAAGAGTGCGTAATAGCTCACTAGTCAAGAGATCCCGCGCCGAAGATGTCCGGGGCTAAAACTTACCACCGAAGCTATGGGCTCGAAAGAGCGGTAGAGGAGCTTCCTGTATGGGCTGAAGTCGTACCGTAAGGAGCGGTGGACTGTACAGGAGTGAGTATGCTGGCATAAGTAGCGAGAACTAAGTGAGAATCTTAGTGGTCGAAAACCTAAGGTTTCCTGGGGAAGGCTCGTCCGCCCAGGGTTAGTCGGGACCTAAGCCGAGGCCGAAAGGCGTAGGTGATGGACAATCGGTTGATATTCCGATACCACCAAACTCCGTTTTGAGAAATGGGGTGACGCAGTAGGATAGGATGTGCGCACTATTGGATGTGCGTCTAAGCACTAAGACATGCAGGTTGGCAAATCCGCCTGATTAGTTGAGGTGTTA
>NZ_FWXH01000020.1 GCF_900176305.1 Clostridium acidisoli DSM 12555 | reverse complement strand
TTAATTGGTGCAGGTGAAGGGACTTGAACCCCCATGCCGTAGGCGCTAGATCCTAAGTCTAGTGCGTCTGCCAATTCCGCCACACCTGCACATTGGTGGCTTACCGGGGAATCGAACCCCGGACAACATGATTAAAAGTCATGTGCTCTACCAACTGAGCTAGTAAACCATATTTAATTTTGGCTGGGATGGCAGGATTCGAACCTACGAATGCAGCAGTCAAAGTGCTGTGTCTTACCGCTTGACGACATCCCAATATTTAATTTAAATGGGGTGGATAAAGGGACTCGAACCCTTGACATCCAGATCCACAAACTGGCGCTCTACCAACTGAACTATACCCACCATATGGTGCGCCTTCAGGGACTCGAACCCTGGGCACCCTGATTAAGAGTCAGGTGCTCTACCAACTGAGCTAAAAGCGCATATAATATTTAATAAGTTTTTAATGGTGCGTTTTAAGGGATTCGAACCCCCGGCCCACGCCTTAGAAGGGCGTTGCTCTATCCAACTGAGCTAAAAACGCATCTTTTGGAGCGGGTGAAGGGAATCGAACCCTCGTAATCAGCTTGGAAGGCTGACACTCTACCATTGAGTTACACCCGCATATTTTTATGTGGTCGGGGTGACAGGGATTGAACCTGCGACCTCATGGTCCCAAACCACGCGCGCTCCCATCTGCGCCACACCCCGTCTTTTTTAATTTTGCTTGCCGCTCTCTCGGCGACAAAAATTATTCTACACTAAGATGGGTTATTCGTCAATACTTTTTTCAAAAGTTTTTTTAATACTTTATATTAATATGATTTCTGGTAGTATTTTTTCATCCACAATCCTTATTAAAGCAACGCTATTTTTGCCTCTTCTAGACATACCTGCACTACCTGGATTTATTAGCCATATACCCTCTTCAAATAGTGCTACAGCAATGTGTGTGTGCCCAAATAAGGCTATATCAGCTCCTACTTCTCTCGCCTTATATTGTAAATTCATAAGAGTACTTTTTACGTTGTAATTATGTCCATGTGTAATAAAAAACTTTTTATTATCTATAACTTCAATTTTTTCTGATGGCGCATCTTTAAAATAATCACAGTTCCCAGCAACATTTATTATTTTTCCATTATAATATTTCTCTATATCTTTTACATCTACAATATTATCACCTAAATGTATAATTACATCACATTCTTTAAGTTTATCCACCGCTTTTTTAATATAATTTTTTTGCATATGTGTATCACTTATTATTCCAACCAGCATGTAAATTCCTCCTTATGACAATTCTTCCTTTAATTTATCTTTTAATTTTGAAAGTGCCCTTCCTCTATGACTAATAGAATTTTTTTCAGCACTGCTAATTTCTGCAAAAGTCTTGTTCAATTTAGGTATATAAAACAATGGATCATATCCAAATCCATCATGTCCTTTTCCTTCTTCTATTATGTACCCATTACATTCACCCTGAACCTTTAAAATCTTATCTTTATTTATTATAAGTACCATAGCAGCAACAAATTTTGCCGTTCTATTCTCTTCTTTTTTGCCTTCTAATAGTTTTAAAAGTTTTTCATTATTTTTTTTATCATTACCATGTTCACCAGCAAATCTAGCAGAAAAAACCCCTGGAGCTCCATTTAAGGCGTCTACCATTAGCCCAGAATCATCTGAGAGCACCATTTCTCCTGTTAATTTATATATTTCATAAGCTTTTTTATATGCATTTTCAATAAATGTGTTACCATCTTCAACTATATTAGCTTCTATATTAGCTTCCTTAAGTGAAACTACTTCTAAATCAAAATCTTTTAGAATTTCTTTTATTTCTTTTATTTTACCTTGGTTATTACTTGCAACAATTAACTTTTTCATGCTTTTCTCCTACTTGTTTAATTATACTATTTTGAACAATTCATCACTATCTGGTGGTGTTACTACTTCTTCAACTCCATCAATAACCATAATAGGCTTGTCTTGTGTTATCTTTCCAATGATTTTAGCCTCTACACCTTTTTCCATAAGTTCTTTTACTAGTTCTCCTCCATTTTTACAGGTTATTAACATACTGCCTGAAGAAATAAATCTCAATGGATCTATATCAAATTTCTTACATATCTTCTTTGTTACTTCACTTAAAGGCATTAAGTTTTCATATACCTTAAATCCACAGCCACTAGAACTACTTACTTCCCAAAGTGCTCCAAGCACTCCACCTTCAGTTATATCATGCATAGAGTTTACACCAAAGCTACCACAAATTTTTCCTTCTTTTACTACACTTATATGTTTAATATATGATTTTGCCTCATTTATCTCTTCTTCTGATAATATATCCTTTAAATATTCACTTTTGTCACTTGCAGCAATAAAACTACCTTCCATAGCAAGTTTTTTAGTGACTATTATATCATCATTAGGTTTTGCATTTGCTGTTTTTACTGCAGTACCTTTTAATGTCTTTCCTATAGCCGTACAGGATATAACCATTTTATTAACTGCACTTGTTACTTCTGTATGTCCTCCAAGTATTTCTAAATTAAGTTTTCTACATTCTTCACTTATTTCCTCCATAATGCCCCTTATATCGTCTATAGTGCTATCTTCTGGTGCCAGTATAGTAACTAGTATACCAAGAGGTTCAACTCCACTAGAAGCAATATCATTGCAGTTTATATGTACTGCCAATCTTCCACTACCATTTTTGCTACCAGTTATTGGATCTGTAGATACCACACACTCCATATCCCCAAATTCTATAACACTGCAATCTTCTCCTATACTACCTCTAATTCTCACATCATCTCTTTTAATTCCTCTATTATTATCTATTATTGTTTTCAATTCATAGGAATCTAGCTTTCCTACCTTCATAAAAATCTTCCTTTCTAGAGCTAATTTATACACAATTAAAAATGTAATTTCATATAATGTTACATAGTAATATTTTGGCGGTGTTATTTTGAAATACATTGGACCATTCTTAAAATCAAATTATTTAAGTATAACAAATATAAAAAATCAATTATTTCACCTTGCTAAAGAAAGCGAAAAAATACTTATATTTTATTCAAATTTTGGCATTGTAAGTGATTCTGAAAAGCCAGAATTTATTCTTAAATCTTATTATGATATTAACACATTTAAAGCTTTTTCTCCACTTTTATGCATTTTTAAGAAAGGAGATATTAAGCTCCAAAATGTTGATAAAAAATTATGTCTTGATGATAATAAATTTAGAAAAGATGTTATTATATTTAGTAATACACTTATGACTTTAACTGTACTAGAACTTTCAAAATACTACTCCCTTCTAGAAAAACAGCATCCAGTTTCCCATAGTCTCTCTAAGACATATATGTATGTTGCTGAAAACCAATTACAATTTTATTTAACATATCTTAGGAACAATGAAGGTGTATTTGTTGATAAAAAAAACATTTCTGATGAACATGAATTTAAGTTTGAAAATAAATCCAAGAATTTTTTATTTTCTGATCAGGCACTTGCTATGGCTGCCTTTGGAAGTTACTCAACCCTTTGTAGACACAAAGATAGTAAGCAATATCAGGATTTTTCCTTGGACATATTAAATATGCTTATTGGTTATAAAGACTCTTTGTATGATTTACCTTATAGTGAAGCCATGAAAATATGCTTTGGTATAAATTTATTTTATGACTATACTAAAAACAAAGAAGCTTTATCATTATTATTAGACCTATACGACTATATTGAGGGAGTTAAAGATAAAGATTCATCTGAAAAAGAATCAGTAACAAATCAATGCCTATTTATAATAAATTCCATGCTCTTGTATAAACATATGAATTTTACAAAATATATGGATAATGCCTATAACGTTTTAGAAAATATAAAAAAATCCTATGACAAAGATAAAGGTCTCTTTTTAAGAAATAACACGAAAAAAGAAATAGACATTACTTCCACAGACTTAGTATTATTTCTCATAAGTAATTTGATTACCTCCGATACCGATAAATCTGGAGTTTTATGCAAAGAAACTGCTGAACTGTATAAACACATAATAGAGGATTTAGGTATTATAGGCAGTTTCCCAAATCTTCCTAACTTAGATAGTCCTGAACGTTATAAAAATTTTTCATCTGATTCTAAAAACTTATTGGATGAAGTAAACTTTAAGCTAGACTCCATTGGCACTCCAGATTCTACTTTATTACTTCCATTATTCTTAAAAGAGATTACTTATAATAAAAAGAAACAATGCTTTTCTAGACCTAAAAGTTCTTTTTATAGTAGCCAAAACATGTTCTTATTTTTTCTCTTTATATACTTATTTAAGCCTAATTTTAGAGGTACAGATGATGATAATAACATTTTTCATAAACAGAAAAAACATAGCTCTAAAAATCGAGGAACCGATTAGTATTAAAGTTTTTAATTACTTTTATCTAAAAACAAGTTCTCTGTAGACACATTTCCGTATTCATCTACTTGTAGTCCTTTAACATAAGACTTTGAACATACAGCTATATGTTTTGTGTATAAAGGAACTACTGGTAGTTTATCTTCAAGTTCTTTAATACACTTATCATAAATAGTATTTTTATCTATTAAATTTGAAGTTATATTAGCCTCATAAATCAAATCATTATAATAAATATCATTATACCCATAAATATTTGATGGATAATCATTCTGCCACAACTCTAAAAAAGCCATGGAATCATCATATTTGATATCATACTCTCCTAGATACATATCATAATCATTATCTTTTATAACTTCATCTATTTCTTTACTAGTATAACCATCTAACTCAAAATTAATTTTATCCCCAGTTAGATTCTTTGAATTATCGCCTTTTATAATACTGTCATTTATAGTTTTTATTATATCTTCGCATATTTCCTTATTATTACTTTCATCTACATAAGCTATCCTTATAGTTTCATTATTATAATTACTTTCTTTTAAACTATTTATCGCATTAATAGGAACATTACCTGGAAGTTCCATGTTTTTAAGTTCTGTACTCATGGAATCTGGGAAAAATGAATTTGTGATTTTTCCGCAGTCACCTATACTATTATTTTGTAGTTCACTTTTATCTATAGCATAATTTATAGCTTTCCTAAAATTTAAGTTAGAAACTGCAGTTTCACTATTAAAATTAAAGAACAATGCTTTAATAGAAAAACTGTCAAAAAAATTTATCTCTTTTTCATTTTTTAATCTCTGTATTTCAACCTTTGGTGGATTAAAAAAAATATCAACATTGTTATTTGTTTCAAAATCTGCTAAGGAGTATGCTCCTCCCTTGTTACCTTGTGCAAATACGAGGTTTTTACTTTTAACTTGATTTTTAAATATATAATGGTTATTTTGCTCCAGATTTATATCCCCATTTGATGAAATATTTGAAATTTTAAAAGGTCCTGTATACTTAATTTTTTTGTAGGCTTTTTTCCAATTGTCTAAATTTGAATCAATTTTTCTAAGTGAATATATTGGTTGACTTAGTAGCTTCAAAAAATAAGGTACTTGATAATTAAGCCTTATCTGAAGCAAGTTTTTTTCTGGTGCTGTTATTGCTACTGAAGAAAAATCTGATTTCCCATTAATATAATCATTTTCACCAAAAATAACCTTTAGTTCATTTCTATATTCACTATTATATTTCACATTAAGAATATCTTTAAAAAAATCACAAAAATCATTGGCTGTTATATTGCTCCCATCACTCCATTTTATATCATCCCTTAAAACAAATGTATAAATGAGTCCATCTTTTGATATATTACAGCTTTTAGCAAGTCCATATCCAATTTTTCCATCGCTTTTTTCATATAATAATCCTTCAAACAAAGAACTAGCTAAATCCTTAGTTCTTGAATTATATTTATCTAGTTTTACTAAATCTTCAGGTTGATCTTCTACATCATAAACTAAATAATTTTTATTATTAGTAGCTGTAGTTATATCATCTTTTTTTTCAATACATCCTGACATTGTTGTAACTATAATAATAAATACAACAATACAAAATATTTTTTTTAATTTATTCATATTAACAACCTTTTCTCATATAACAATTAATTCTTTTTCTATATTATTGCCAAATTAATCCTTTTCATTCATTTTGTTTTGTAAAAAATTTTAATGAGTATAGAATTCGTTTTATGGTATAATGTTAATATATTTACATAAATTAAAGTTAATTTTCTAATGGAGGGAGCACAATGCTTTTAGCTGTAGAGATAATCGGAATTTTGTCAATGCTTACATTTGTTTTTATTGGTATTTGGAGTTTTATTATATTTAATAAAATTTACGGTCAATTAAAATATAAAAATTACTTAATAGAAAAGATTAACCATAATCTTTTTTTAACTAACAAATCTGAAGACAATAAAAACATTGAAGATGAAAATGCTGATGCTTCGGAATCAATAAATAACGTTGATGCTAATGATGAAAAAATTTTGAAGGAAGCTTCAATAAATGCTTACGATTTTGGGACTCTATCTCAAGATAAGAAAGAATCATAACTTTGATTTTCTTTTACATATTAAAATTTTTATAAAAGATGGGCCCTAGCTATTTTAAGCTTGAGGCCCATTTTTTAATATTTATCTCTTTTTTATTTCTTCATTAACAAGTTTATTTACAATTTGCGGATTTGCTTTTCCTCTTGTTTCTTTCATTATTAGTCCAACTATAAAACCTAACACTCTATTTTTACCATTTTTGAAGTCTTCTATCGATTTAGGATTGTCATCTAAAATCTTATTAACAACTTCAAGGATTGCTCCCTCGTCACTATTTTGAATTAGGCCTTGTTCTTCAACAATTGTTTTAGGTGATTTTCCTGTATTGAACATTGTTACTATAACCTTTTTGCCTATAGCATTAGAAATAGTTCCCGAATTTATAAGTTTTATAAGTTCTGAAAGCTGCTCTGGAGTAAATTTTAAATCTTCTACCCAAGTTGCATTTTCTTTCATTATTTTAGATATATCACCCATTAACCAGTTTGATGCTGCTTTTGAATCTCCACTTAAATTGGCTGTTTTTTCAAAAAAATCTGCCATTGACATTGTAAGTGTAAGCACTGAAGCATCATATCGTGGAATTTCAAACTCTTTAACAAACCTAGCTTCCTTCTCATGTGGAAGTTCTGGAATTGTTTTTCTTATTTGTTCAATCCACTCATCATCAATGTTTAAAGTAACAAGATCTCCTTCTGGGAAATATCTGTAGTCATTTGCAAATTCTTTGCTTCTCATTACAGCAGTTTCACCTTTTGTGTCATCCCATCTTCTTGTATCTTGAGTAAGTTTTTCACCTGCTTCAAGAGCTGTAATCTGTCTGTCTATTTCATAGTTTAGTGCCTTTTCAAGAGCTTTGAATGAATTCATGTTTTTAATTTCTGTTCTTACACCAAACTTATCTGAACCCTTTTCCATTACTGAAATATTGGCATCACATCTTAGTGAACCTTCTTCCATTTTACAATCTGAAACTCCTGTGCTTGAAAGTATACTCTTAAGCATCTCTAAGTACTTAACGGCTTCTTTAGGGCTTCTCATATCTGGTCTTGAAACAATTTCTGCGAGTGGTACACCGGATCTGTTAAAATCAACTAAGGTACCCGCTGGAGTGTGAAGAAGTTTTGCTGCATCTTCTTCTATATGAATTCTTTCAATCCCAACTTTTTTTATTGTTCCATCCTCTAATTCAATATCAATATGACCATCTCTACATAATGGCAATTCATCTTGAGTTATTTGATAATTTTTAGGGCAGTCTGGATAAAAATAATTTTTTCTATCCATTCTTCCATATTTAGTTATAGAACAATTTAAAGCAAGACCTGCCTTTATTCCGTATTCTACTACCTTTTTATTTAAATGTGGAAGTGAACCTGGAAGACCTAAACATACTGGACAAACATGAGTATTAGGTTGACCTCCAAATTCTGTCGTGCATCCACAATATATTTTAGTTTTTGTTGAAAGTTCTGTGTGAACTTCAAGTCCTATTACAACTTCGTATTCCATTTTTTTCACCATCCTTACTCTATTACAGGGCTCTTTTTATGCCAGTCTGTTGATTTTTCATAACTATACGCCATGTTAAACAATACATCTTCTCTGAAATAATTCCCAATGAACTGAAGTCCTACAGGAAGATTGTTTGCAAAACCACAAGGTACTGAAATTGCTGGAAGTCCTGCAATATTAACTGGTACTGTGTATATATCTGATAAATACATTGATAGTACATCTTTTGTTTTTTCGCCAAATTTAAAGGCTGTTGAAGGTGATGTTGGTGATACTAAGACATCAAATTCTTCAAAAGTTTTTACGAAATCTTGCTTTATTAAATTTCTTACTTTAAGCGCCTTTTTGTAATAAGCATCATAATATCCTGCTGATAAAGCATAAGTACCAAGCATTATTCTTCTCTTTACTTCCTTACCAAAACCCTCACTTCTAGATTTCATGTATATATCCACTGCATCTTTAGAGTCTTTAGATCTATGACCAAATCTTATACCATCAAATCTAGCAAGATTTGATGAAGCCTCTGCTGAAGAAATTATGTAATATGCAGCTAGTGAATATTCAGTAAGCGGAAGTGATATTTTCTTAACTATAGCTCCATTGTCCTCTAAAACCTTTATTGCTTCATCGATGCACTTTCTAACACTATCATCAAGTCCATCTCCAAAATATTCTTCTGGAATACCTATTTTCTTACCTTTAATATCTTTAATCAAACTCTTTTTGTAATCTTGTACTCCTGTATTTACTGTAGTAAAGTCCATCTTATCAACACCAGCAATAGCTCCTGTTAACAGCGCACAATCCTCCACGTCTCTTCCTATTGTTCCAACTTGATCAAGTGTTGATCCAAAAGCTGTAACTCCATATCTTGAGATTCTGCCATAAGTAGGCTTTAATCCTACAACTCCACAAAAAGAAGATGGTTGCCTTACAGAACCTCCTGTTTCAGTTCCAAGTGTAAGTGGTGCTTCAAAAGCTGCAACTGCTGCTGCTGAAGCTCCTGACGATCCTCCTGGAACACACTCTACATTCCAAGGATTAACTGCTTTTTTAAAAGCACTATTTTCATTAGATGAGCCCATTGCAAATTCATCCATGTTAAGTTTACCAAGAATTATTCCATTACTATCCTTTATCTTTTGTGTTACAGTTGCATCATAAGGAGAGACATATCCTTCTAATATTTTAGACGCACATGTATTTTGCATTCCCTTTACACTTATATTGTCTTTTATTGCTACAGGTACTCCACCAAGCCCTTGCAACGTTTCTCCACTTTCAATCTTTGCATCTAACTCTTTAGAACTATTTATAGCTTCTTCTTTTGCTTTGTATAGATATGCTCCAATTTTGTCATCTACTTTATCTATTCTATTAAAAAAAGATTCTGTAACTTCTTCTACTTTTACCTCTTTATTATTTATAAGGTCCTTTAGCTCATGAGCTTTAAGCTTATGTAATTCCATTTTTTAACCTCCCTTTATCATTAACTGCTAATCTTTTTGTGTATTTTACTCAATTATCTTTGGCACTATAACGTACTCTTCTAATTTGTCTGGTGCATTGTCTAAAACAGCTTTAAGCTCTAATGATGGCTCAACTTCATCTTCTCTAAATTTATTTTCAATATAATAAGGATTTACTATTATATCTGTGTCCTTAGTATCAAGCTCATTTAGTTTTTCTATATAACCTAGAACACTGTTAAGATCTCCTATTAGCTCTTCCTTTTCATCTTCTGTAAAGCTAAGTCTTGCAAGTTCTGCGACATATTCAACATCTTTCTTTGAAACTGACATATTATCCCTCTCTTCTTTACCTGAAATAAATTAACATATTAAATTATACAATATATTATATCATTTTAATAGGCATTACTCATAGCAAAATAGGCTACCTTATTGGTAACCTATCATAATACTCTCTTAAATTTAAGTAAATTATACAATATAAGAATAAAAAATTCAATCCACTACTGTTAAAATACACCAAGGTAAATAAACACCATAGCTCCAGCTGCAATTAATGTGCATACAACAGAACACATTCTGTTTTCAGATCTTTCTTTTTTATCAATGTTCATTTTTATTGCCCAGGTAATCATTGTAATAACAATACATATTTGTAGCGTGTTATATGAATTAAAATAAGTTATCTGTCGAACATATATGTATGTAGAAAGCACTGTGAAGATTAAAGTTAGCATCGTAAGTGATACAAATACCCACCCTAAAGCATCTACTGTTTTTCTCATTTTACATCCTCCTATTTCGCTCTAAAAATAATATTAATTCATTTTCTACAATTTGTAAACAGTTTTATTGAACAAATGATTTCTAATTCTTTATTTTTTTGTTAAATTCATCCTCTGTGATAATTTTAACTCCAAGTTCTAATGCTTTGTCATATTTCGAACCTGGTTCCTTACCAACAAGAACATAATCAGTTTTTTTGCTTACACTACCAGATACCTTAGCTCCAAGACTTTGAATTTTGTCTTTTATTTCACTTCTACTGAAATTTTCAAGACTTCCTGTTACAACTATTGTTTTTCCAATAAATTCATTTTCCACAATTTCCTCTTCCACATAATGTGGTGTTACACCAACTTGAAGAAGTTCTTTAATACTATCTATTATTTTATCCTCTTTAAAAAATTCTAAAACACTATTTGCCACTATTTCTCCAACATCCTGAATGGAAATAAGTTCTTCAAAACTAGCATTTGTTATGCCGTCAAGTGTTTTGAACTTTTTAGCTATATCTTGTGCTGTTTTCTTTCCCACATTTGGTATTCCCAGTGCATATATAAATGATGCTAATTCTGGGTTTTTACTTTTTTCTATTGAATCCAAAAGATTTTGTGCCTTTTTGTCACCAAACTTTTCTAGCTGTAAAAGCTCCTCTTTTTTAAGCTTATATAAGTCAGTTATTGCTTTTATATCCAACTTTTCAAAGAGCTGCTCAGCAGTTTTCTCGCTAAACCCTTCAATATTCATTGCTTCTCTGCTTCCAAAATGAACTATGCTTTTAACCATTTGAGGTTTACAGGATAAAGTGTTTTCACAAAAATAATGAACACCATCTTGTACAAGTTCGCTTCCACAAGACGGACAAACTTTAGGTGCTTCTATTTCCTGTTCATCAGGATTGTTTTCTGAAACTCCCATTATTTCCGGAATAACATCATTAGACCTTCTAATTAGAACATTACTGCCTATCTTAACGCCTTTTCTTTCAATATCATCCATATTGTTAAGCGTTGCTCTTTTAACTGTAACCCCAGCTAATTCAACTGGTTCTAAAAGTGCTGTAGGCGTTACTCTTCCACTTCTACCTACATTCCATTCAACCTTTAATAATTTTGTCGTTGCTTCCTCTGCTTCAAACTTGAACGCTATTGCCCATTTAGGAAACTTTATTGTGTATCCTAGAAGTTCCCTGGTTTTAATGTCATCTATTGCAATTACTATACCATCAATATCATAGTTTAAATCTGATCTTATTTCTTTAATATATTCTATTTCCTTTTCTATTTCAGCTATAGTTGTGCATTCTTTTATATACCTATCTACAGGAAAATTCATTTCAATTAAAAAGTCCATCATTTCTTTATAAGTTTTGAAAGGTTCACCCTGGTTGTAACCTACATCATAAAAAAATGCCGAAAGATTTCTTCTTGCGGTCTCTTTCACATTTAAATTTCTAAGTGCTCCAGCAGCTCCATTTCTCAAATTTTTAAGTGGAACAGTTGCTGTGCTGTTATATGCCTCAAAAGCTTCCCTTGTCATTATTGCTTCACCATGTACTTCTATAGTGGAAAAATTATCAATTTTTAGAGGCAATGTTTTTATTGTTCGTGCTTGCATAGTAACATCTTCTCCAGTAACACCTGTCCCTCTTGTTGCTGAAGTTATAAGTATTCCATTTTCATCATAAGTACAATTAATTGTAAGCCCATCAAATTTCTTGGTTATTATATATTTTAGTTTAGGCAACTTCTCCTCACTAGAAGAATTATATTCTTCTATAAATTTTACATTTCTATTGTGCCATTCTATAATTTCTTCTAGTGATTGTGCTTTATCAAGGCTCCAAAGTCTACCCTTATGAGTATACTTTTTAAATTCCGGAAGTGTTACATCACCTACTCTTGCTGTAGGTGAATATGGTAATACTACCCCTGATTCTTCTTCTATTTTTCTAAGTTCATCATACTTCTTATCATACTGTGCATCTGAAATTGTAGGACTATCCTTAGCATAATATTCATATGCATATTTATTAAGTTCCTTAATTAATTCTTCCATCTTAATTAATTTATTATCCATGACAAAATTACTCCATTCATATAGTTTCCAAAGGTGCTAAATCAAGTCTTAAATTTTTAATACCCATGTTTTGAAAAGCAATGGTTAAATTTACTTTTCCTTCCTTTTTATTTACCATTACAATAGTTCCAACACCAAATTTCGAGTGTCTAACTTTTCTTCCAATAACTGCTTCATCTTCACTAAGCACTTTTACTTCTTTTGCAGCACTCATTGTATTGTAATCTAGCACTGATTCAGATTTTTTTTGTTCAAAACCAGCAGTAATATTTCTAGGTGGGATGTCTCTTTGTGAAAATTCACTAAAACCTCTTTCATTCCCTATAGTGCTAAATTTTCTTACACCTGCTCCTTTGTTTTTTTCATTTAATGTGATTTGTTCTCTAAGCTCCTTTGGTATTTCCAATATGAAATCAGATTCACCATATGCAACTGTTCTTCCAAAAACCATTCTAGTCTGCGCAGAGGTCATAAATAATTGTTCTTTTGCTCTTGTAATTCCCACATATGCAAGTCTTCTTGACTCTTCCATTTCAGTAAGATTGCCAAGTGATGCTGTTCCCGGAAATATTCCGTTTTCCATACCAACCATAAATACCACCGGGAATTCAAGTCCTTTTGCGCTATGCACCGTCATCATAACAACTGTATCCGCATCCTCATCATAATTATCTACATCCGCCACAAGTGCTGTCTTTTCAAGAAAAGCTGCTAGTGACTTGTCCTCAGAACTATTTTCAAAATCTACAGCTGCTGACACAAGTTCCTGTATGTTTTCTATTCTTGTAGCATCTTGTAAATCATCCGAATCTTTTAATTCCTTTAAATAACCCGTTTGTTCTAAAAGTTCTTCTATTAATGTAGAAATCTTTATTTCATCTTTTCGTATCATAAAACTATTTATTATACTTATAAATTTATTTATAGAAGACACACCTCTAGCCGTTAATCCTGGTATGTTTTGTGCATCTAAAAGTGAGCTGTAGAGACATTCTTCAATTTCATCTGCAAATTTTTCTATTTTTTCAACTGTAGTATTACCTATGCTTCTTTTAGGTACATTTATGATTCTTTTTAAACTTATGTTATCTAGTGGATTACATATGAGTTTTAAATATGCCATTATATCTTTTATTTCTTTTCTATCATAGAATTTTAAACCACCGATTATTCTATATGGTATATGCCTTTTCATGAACACATCTTCAAATAATCTAGATTGAGCATTAGTTCTGTATAGTATTGCAAAATCTCTATAATTTTTATTTTCACTCTCTAGTCCTTTTTTTATCTCATTTGCAACAAACTGTGCCTCTTCCATATCTGAATAACTTCTATAAACTTTAATTTTTGCTCCATCCTCACTTCTTGTCCTAAGAGTTTTAAAATGTTCATGAGGATTATTTTTTATAACCCCATTTGCAGCCTTTAGTATGTTTCCTTTAGATCTATAATTTTCTTCAAGTTTTATTACCTTGGCATCTTTATAGTCCTTTTCAAAATCTAAGATGTTTCTTATATCTGCTCCTCTCCAGCCGTAAATGCATTGATCATCATCTCCCACAACACATAGATTGTTATGTTCTTTTGCAAGGAGTCTTGCAAATTCATACTGAGCTTTATTTGTATCTTGGTATTCATCAATCATTATATATTTAAACTTTCTCTGATAGAACTCTAGAACCTCTTTATTCTTTCTAAAAAGTTCCACCGTTTTAAATATTAAATCGTCAAAGTCCAAAGCATTGTTTTCTTTAAGTTTTTTCTGATATAGAAGATACACATCAGCTATTTTATTAAGTCTAAAGTTTTTTTCATTTTTAATCTTATATTCCTGAGCTGAAATAAGTTTATCTTTTTGATCTCCTATTTTTGAAATTATCTCTTTATCTGTTATGTCCTTATCATTTATTCCCACTTGTTTAATACATTGATTTATAAGTGTTTTCTGATCTGCACCATCATATATTGTAAAATTTCTGTTATAACCTAATTTGTCTATTTCTCTTCTAAGTATTCTTACACAGCTTGAGTGAAATGTTGAAACCCACATACTGTCTGCTTCATTTCCAACTAATGCTCTTACTCTCTCTTTCATTTCCTGGGCTGCTTTATTTGTAAAAGTTATTGCTAATATTTGAGATGGATATACGTTTAAATCCTTTATCATATGTGCAATTCTATATGTAAGTACTCTTGTTTTTCCTGATCCGGCTCCTGCTAAAATAAGTAATGGTCCATCAACTGCAACAGCTGCCTTATATTGTTCGGTATTTAATAGTTTTTCTAAATCCATATTATGTTTCCTCCTAGTATAACCCTAGACTATACATCTATATTAAATTAATATCCCTTTTGATATTTTATATTCACAGTATAAAATATTTACAGAAATTATTATATCATATTTTTTATTAGCTTACTTAATAAGTAGAGTTTTAATATTAAGATTAAGGGATTGCGAAGTAAGGGTTAAAGATTTTCATCATAGCTAAAACTCTATGAAAAGATTAAAGAAAGCCTTCAGCTAGATGAAAGCTTTGACGATGCCAAGGCCGTCAAAAGTGAGAGAAGTTACTTACGTAACAATTGCTCTTTCTGCTTGTTTTTAAAACATTACAATAACAAGCAGAAAGAGATTTGAAAATAACTACTGAGCTGATTAGTTACTATTGGTTTTTGTTTTTGATTCTATATGGTCTGAAGAATGCTCTAATTTCTTTAGCTAGAAGTTCAGGTTCTTCCATGGCAGTAAAATGTCCACCTCTAGGCATTGTAGTAAAGCGAGTGATATTCAGATTGCGTTCAGCCCATTCTTTGGGTGGTAACAATATATCAGCAGGAAAAAGAGCTATGCCTGTTGGTACATCTATACGTCCAATTGCGGGCAAGGAATGCATGTTTTCATAATATATACGCGCTGATGATCCTATGGTATTTGTAACCCAATAGATCATTATATTAGTCAGTAATTCATCTTTGCTAAATTTTTGCTCTAGGTCACCATTGCAATCGCTCCATCCACGAAATTTTTCAATAATCCACGCAGCCAAACCTACTGGTGAGTCAGAAAGTCCGTATGCAATGGTCTGTGGTTTTGTGGATTGAATAGACATATAACCTCCCTCATTGGGAATCCATTCTGCGGCACTTTTCCTGTAGTTTAATTCCTCTTCTGAAAGTTTTGCATTATCCTGAGAAATCATTAGATCCCTAATGATACCGATGTCTGTTATGTGGATTCCCATTAGAAGTTCTGGATGATTTAATGCTAGATATCTTGTAACACCAGACCCAACATCTCCGCCTGCAGCAGTAAACTTACTATAACCAAGTTTTTCAGTCATTAGTTTTGCCCAAAGCTCAGAAACACGATAATTGTTCATACCACTATGTTTAAAAGGGCTGGAGAAACCAAATCCAGGTAGTGAAGGGACAATTACATCAAAAGAGTCTTTAGTATCACCACCGTAACTTGCAGGATCAGTAAGAAGCGGGATGATTTTCTGATAGCGTATGTAACTGTCAGGCCATCCATGAGTAAGGATAATTGGCATAGGATTAGGTCCCTTACCCTTCTGGTGTATGAAGTGAACATCTATCCCATCCACATTGCAACGAAATTGAGAAAAGCGGTTTAATTCGGCTTCTTGTTTACGCCAATCAAATTGTTTGCACCAATATGAAACCAGTAATTGCAAATAATTTATTTCTGTACCTCGTTCCCAACCTAAGCCTTCTAGCTGATCAGGCCAGCGTACATGCCCCAGCCTGTATTTTAAATCATCAAGTACTTTATCAAATACTTGGATATTGAAGCGTTAAATAGACATAATAATTCCCCTTTCATATAAGCTTATTGTACATAACATTTTCAGTTATTAGTAATAGTTTATCATCATAGAAATGTGATACAATGTGATAACTGAAACTTTAAACTATACTATTTGTTAATGGAGGAATATTTATGCCACAAATGGACCGCCACAAGAATAGAACTGTATATATTGAATTTGTTGCTACTGAAAATTTTATTAAGCTCCCTTATAAAAATCGCTTCACCATAATTTTTATTACAAATGTAAGCATTGATTTACAATTGAATAATCATCCCATAAAAATTGTGGCTCCAAGTATTCTTTGTTTAAATATGGATGACAAAATACAGGTTTCTAAAAAGTACAATCTATCTTCACAGTCCTTTTGTTTTCATCCTGACTTTTTTAATACAGCTCACTTTTCTGAAACCAGTGGATATATGTCAAGCAATTTAAAAATAGAAACAGGTCTTTCGCTATTTAAAAAATATAATATTCATACTGGAGTATATTCTATAACTGAGAAGGTTTATCCAAAATTATATGAATGGTTTTTTGTTATGGGAACAGAAGTATATGCACAAAGTAATTCTCTTTGGGTATGTAGAATAAAAAAGTACCTAATACAAATATTGGGGTTACTTGAAGAGTTAAGCCGCCATAATGAAGAATCACCTGTTGATTTAGTTTTAGAATATATACATACAAACTATTCTGATAAAATGAGTTTAAAA
Organism: Clostridium acidisoli DSM 12555; assembly: GCF_900176305.1. GTDB lineage: Bacteria > Bacillota > Clostridia > Clostridiales > Clostridiaceae > Clostridium_I > Clostridium_I acidisoli. The sequence continues at coordinate 29,060 of NZ_FWXH01000020.1, read as the reverse complement.
GACTTAACACAATTGTGCTCATTTTAATCGTGTGTCACTAAATAGAATGTTTCAGGATTTATACGGATGTACAGCAATTGGATATTTATTGTCATATCGTTTAAATGTTGCAGATAGTCTTCTAACACATACAGGTATGAACTTAAACGAAATTGCGCGTGCTACTGGATTTGAGTATGATACGTATTTCATAAAACAATTTACTGCTAAAAGAGGTATGACTCCAACTGAATTTCGAAATAGTTCACGGAGGTTTGGAAATTTCCAATGCTAAAGTGAAATTTTATTTTCAAGAAATATAAAAACGAGATACAAAATTTATATCTCGTTTTAATTTCATTATTTATGTATTAATTTTATTTTTTTTCATCTATGCCTAATCTTTTTAAAATTATTTTGTATCCATCACTACCATAATTAAGGCATCTATTTACTCTACTAATTGTAGCCGTACTGGCTCCAGTTTCTTCACCTATTTTTGAATATGTATATTTTTCAACTAACATTTTAGCTACATGTAATCTCTGCTCTATTGCTTTAACTTCATTTATAGTAAATATGTCTTCAAAAAACCTATAACATTCTTCTCTTGTCTTTAAGCTTAAAATAGCGTCGCATAATAAATCTGCATTTTCATTTTCTAGTTTGGATTCAAATTTTGCCATTAAAATTCACTCCTCTTTAAAGACCACTATATAAATTTTAACATTAATTATAACTATATTCTACACTATTAATCCATTTTGTTCTAAATTAAATCTATAATATCCAATTATGCAATTTAAATTTCATAATTTTAATTTTATGGTGTTTTACCTGCAAATTTTATATAAAAAATAAACAGCCCTTGGGGCAGAGCTGTTTATAATAAATAAAAAGGGGGCTATTCTTCTCTTTATTTATCTTACAAAAGATATTATATATAACTATTAGAAAAAAAGCAAGTCCCATTTGCAAAAATAATTTTATATTTAATATTTTATGACATGAATACATTCATAATTTATAAATTATCCTACATATTTATAAATTTATAATTACATTAAACTTGTTTTAGAATTTCAAGTTCAGCCTCAGACAATTCTCTATATTCTCCTTCTGCTAGATCTTCTCCTAATGAAATCTTTCCAAATTTCACTCTTTTTAAATAAACTACTTTTTTCCCTCTTGCTATAAACATTCTTTTTACTTGATGAAATTTACCTTCTTGAATTGTAACTTTAACTTTAGCTCCATTATTATCAGATTCTATTATTTCAAGCACTGCTGGTTTGCATTTGTACCCATCATCAAGCTCTATACCTTGCTTAAAAGCTGCAATATCATCTTCTTCTACAGCCTTATCAATTTCAGCATAATATACCTTATCTACATGCCATTTGGGAGATATTAATCTATGATTTAACTCTCCATCATTGGTAAGTATTAGCAGTCCAACAGTATCTTTATCCAATCTGCCTACAGGAAAAGGGGCAAATGAGGCATCAAATTCACTTAACAAATCTATAACTGTTTTATCATAATTATCAAATGTAGCTGAAACAACACCATCTGGTTTGTTCATTAAATAATATACATATTTTTTGTATACTATTTGCTCTCCATTAACCAGTATTTTATTTTTTTCTATGTCAACTTGAACATCACTATTTTTAACCTTTATGCCATCTACTTCTATTTTTCCTGACTTAACTAGTTTTTTCACATCTTTTCTTGAGCCATAACCAGAGTTTGATAATACTTTATCTAATCTTTCCATATAATCTTCACATCTCCTTATATAATTAAAATATCCCTTTGCTGAAATAACAAAGGGATAAGCGTACATAAAAAATAATAAGGGCTATCCATCTTCCCACTCATAGAAGATGGAAGAATTCCGCCCTTTCCGTTAAATTAGCTAAACATTAGTATTGTTATTATAATAACCTGAAACTTTAGTAACATAGTTTCTAGTTTCACTAGGAAGTTTACTAATATCCCCACCACTTTTTTGAACCGCACCTGGTCCAGCATTATATGCAGCTACAGCCATTTTGTAATTACCAAACGTATCCAAAAGACTTTTTAGGTATTTTGTTCCTCCATCTACATTTTGATTTACATCATAAGCATTTTTTACACCAAGTTCACTTGCAGTTTCTGGCATTAACTGCATAAGTCCCATGGCACCAACTCCAGATGTAGAATTTGGATTAAAGGAAGACTCTTGTTTTATTACTGCCAAAATAAGATTCTTATCTACTCCATATTTTTTTGAAGCATTGTCAACTGCTTGATCTATGCTTAAATTTCCTACACTAACATCATATTTAACATCTGTATTAATAGCATCTCTACTTTTTAGTGGCGGAAGTTTGCTTAAATCAATATTTTGATTCTCAGTTTGGCTACCACTTAATGCACTTTCAAGAACACTATTAAAGTCATCTGAATTATAATCAGAGTTATTTTCACTTGATGAATTATTTTGAGATAAAATTTTAAGCATTTCATTCATTATCTCTAATTGAAGTGTACTCGTTACATTATTTGTTTCCATAAACTCACCCTACTTTTTGCTATAAAATTTTATTCATATTCTTTAATTATACAATTATTATTACTATTTTTCTACCTCAAATTCCAAAATAGTATAATCTTCATATGCAATTTTTTTAAATTGGCTTTTACTTAAAACAAGAATCTTATAATATCCAGTGCTGAATGGTATAAATGTATAATAACTTTTTCTACTGTATTTTTGTACAAGACTCCATTCACCATTTTCAAACAAATAAAACTCATATCCAACTTCTCTTCCACCATCACAAGAAACGCTGAAATTAATACTTTCATTGACAATTATCTTAAGTTTATCACATTCTATTGAAGTATTAGTTATAGGTAACGCATCAAACACTCTAAGCTTTACATTTTTTTTGCAATCAAAAATCTTGTCGCTACCTTTATTTTTTGTGAATATCTCAACTTCGTAAAATCCAGCAAATTTAGGTGTAAATATATACCTTGTATCACTTATATATTGAGTTTCTTCAACTATCCTATCATTTATTTTCAGTGTATATTTATTTATAACATTTCTTGTATTCTCCGATATAACAGTAAGTTCTATTTTATCGCCTACCATATAATGATCGTTATAAGGTAACAGTATATAATCAATACTTGCTGGTATGTAATTAAGTGCCTCTAGATATACAAAGCTATGGCTATCATATTCTTTTTTAGAGAATTTGTCCTTAACTCTAACCTCAAGTTCATAAGCACCAGACTTTTCAGCAGTGTAATTAACCCAATTACATGTTCCATAAGATATTTTTTCTAATTTTCCTTCTGCATCTTTTACATTAAATGAATATCTAAGGTCACTTCCACCTTCTGCTATAGCCTTTATGTTTATAGTGTCACCAACTAAAAGTTTAGATTTTTTGTCTTTTATAATTTCTTTTATAACTACTGGATCATAATTAATTTCATCAATATCAAAATCCATCTCAGCTTTATCTTCAAAGTCACCTTCATAGGCTGCGTCCTTAACCATTAGTGTGATTTTATAGGCACCTGCTTCCTTAGGTTTCCATGTAAAACTGTCCTTTTTTATATATCCAGAATCCTTACTCTCCAGTCCTTGTATGACATATCTATACAAAAGATTTCTTCCGCCATTAACTATTGCTTTAAAATTTATCTCACTTTCAGTGGATTGTGGCGAGGAAACATCCGTAGTAAAACTCTTAACCTTAACTTTTCTATATTTTTTCACATTATATACTATTATTGCTCTCTCATCATATTCTGCAGGGGAGTACATATCTTTAACCATACATAAAATTTTGAAATCTCCAAAACTTTTCTCTATGTAACTTACTCTTCTTTTTGTAGAATAATTTTGTATGCATTCAGCATGTCCCTCTGCATCAATTTTAACAAATTTATACAATACGAGTCTGCTATCATCATATTTTATATCCACTTCAAATGTAATTTCCGTGTCCATTAATAACTCTTCTGTAAGGCATCTAAAGTCACTTATTTCAATCTTATCTATAGGAAGTACGTTAAATTGTATGCTTTCGATATAATCATATTTTTCCTTTGAATCCATCTGTTTGCACTGTACAATTAATTCCTGTTCTCCTACTTTAGTTACTGTCCACGTTATCATATCGTCAGCACTGTAGTCCTTAAGTAGTATCCAATTATTATCTTGCCTAATTTCATATTTAAATAACATGCCTTTACCCGAAGTTTCCACTTTAGCAGTTATTTTTTCTCCTACTGTTAGCTCTTTTTTATCTAAAATTATCTGTTCCGTAAATTTGTCTTTAATATTTCCAATTGTATATTGAGTTTTGCTTAGATAATTAAAAGGTTTATTTTCATTTTCTTTACGTGCTTGTATCATTATAGTGTAAATACCATCTTCTTCAGGCTTCCATTTTACTTCTGTGTCCTTAGAAAAATCTTTTAAAAGATTCCATTTTCCACCTAATCCAACAAAGTATTTATACAGCAGGCCCTCCTCCAATATATCTCCAACGCAAATTACAATCTCATCATTAGAACTTTGAGGACTTTCTATATTAAATTTAATTTCAAACTCATTCATAAATCTTCATCCCCTGTTATTATAATCTTTTTTCATTATACTATATTTCCATTATCTGTAACAAGTTTTTTATTTACATTTCTTTTCTTTTCTACTAATATAATTATAGACATATATATCAGAATTTTCTATATTTATATAAATATGCGGAGTTTGAAGCAAAATCGTTCATTCTTCTAAAATACAGGAGGGTTTAATTTGAATATATTTAAAGCATCTATAATCAATTTTAAAACTGTAAACTGCGTTGTAGATAATATATCAGATTTTAATTCAACACAATTTTATTTAAAAAATGGCAATAAATATATAAATATTAATTTTCATTATAATAATAATAACATAATTACTCTTCTATTGTCAGAGGAGATAAATATAAAATATAAATCTACCTTATATTATAATGATAATATTTTTACCAATTGTGATTATTTTAAACTATTTTCTTCCGAAGAATTTAATGGTCGTTTTTTTACGCTAGATACTCTTGGCCTTGACTATAATGAAAGTTATTCTGACTTTAGGCTTTGGTCTCCTGCTGCCATTTCAGTTAGTCTACTACTATATAAAGATGGTGATGCTTCAGATTTAAGTTCCATTCGAGTTAGGATAAAAATGACAGAAACAGCTCATGGCATATGGTTTGCACGTGTTAATAAAGATTTAAAAGGAAGTTTCTATACCTATGAGGTAGATGTATACAATAACGTTAATGAAGTTGTTGATCCATATGCCAAAGCTGTAGGGATAAATGGACAAAGAGGTGCTATAATAGATTTAAAAGATACAAATCCTGCTTCTTTCTCAAAAGATGTATCCCCTAAATATGAGAATTATACTGATGCCATAATATACGAATTAAACGTAAGAGACATTAGTATAAATCCAAACTCATTTATAAATAATAAAGGAAAATTTTTAGGTCTTACTGAGGAAAACACCCATACACACAATATGAGACCAACAGGCCTTGCTTATCTTAAAAATCTTGGTATAACTCATGTTCAGATAATGCCAATGTTTGATTTCTCCTTTAAAAGCACAGATGAAAAAAACCCCATTAAATACAATTGGGGTTATGATCCACAAAATTATAACACACCTGAAGGCAGTTATTCTACAGATCCATACAATCCTTGTTGTAGGATAAAAGAGTTAAAGGAAATGATTTATTCCTTTCATAAAAATGGTATTTGCGTTAACATGGATGTGGTATATAATCACGTTTTTAATGTTAACGAAAGTAATTTTGAATTAATTTTCCCTGGATATTATTTCAGGTATAATGATGATGGTTCTTTATCTAATGGTACTAGTTGTGGAAATGATACTGCTTCTGAAAACCTTATGATGAAGAGATTTATCATTGATTCCGTTTTATACTGGCATGAGGAATATCATATTGACGGCTTTAGATTCGATTTAATGGGCATTCATGACATTGATACTATAAATACTATAAAGCATAAACTACCCAAAAATATAATGGTTTATGGAGAAGGCTGGGATCTTGGTACAAATCTTCCTAAAGAAAAGAAAGCAATCATATCTAACTCATTAGATATGCCCGATATAGGTTTCTTTAATGATATAACTAGAGATTTATTAAAAGGAAGTGTATTTTCTAGATACGATGAAGGTTTCATAAATGGAAAGGAAGGGCTTGAAAATGGGGTAATGCTTGCAGTTACAGGCTGCATTAAATATTCTGATTTCATAAGTGGTCCTTTTTCTTCTCCAACACAAAGCATAAATTACATTACTTGTCATGACAATAACACCCTTTGGGACAAATTAAATTTTACAAACAGCCTTGAATCCGAGATAGAAAAAATAGACAGAGTAAAATTTGCAATCGGAATTTTATTTACCTCTCAAGGTGTACCTATGCTCTCCTCCGGCTTAGAATTTTTAGTTACTAAAAATGGACTTGATAACTCTTTTGACTCACCAGATTCTCTTAATTCTGTTGATTGGGACAGAAAAGACAAGTATGAGGAAGTTGTTAACTATACACAATCATTTATAAATTTAAGAAAAAATCATCCTTCTTTTAGGTTAAGTTCCCTTAATGAAATAAAAGACAGTATTGAATTTTTATTTATACCTTCTAAAAATACCGTTGCTTTTGTTATAAGAAATAAAGTTAATGAGGATTCCTTTAAAAATATAGTTGTAATTTATAATGCTAACAAATATTCTGAGCAAATAAAACTACCTTCTGGCAATTGGAATCTTATAGGAAACAAATATGGTATTAGTAATAACCCTATAAGTACACATAATGGATTGTTTTTTGCAGAAGGTATAAGTGTCAGTGTGTTATATAACAATTTTTAATATGTCTTAAGAGAAATCTCATTAATAATCCTAATTAATGAATCATATAAACGCTGATTGTCTTCGTTTTTTCTTTTTTTAGGATTTGAGGTTTTTCCTCCACCTTTTCTTACCTTTTGACTTATATGTCTTTCAAAAAGTAGTCTTTCTATATTTTCATCCGTATATACATTTCCTTTAGGACTTATTGCATAGGCATTTTTAGGCAAAACCATAGCTGCCACCCCAAAATCCTGAGTTATTACAATATCATCTTTTCTTACGGCATTTACTATTTTCATATCAACACTTTGATATCCACTGTCTGCATAAATAATAGTACTGTAATCACTTTTTAATACATGATTAATATCACAATACATTATAACTTCAACAGAGTTTTCTTTTCCTGCTTTTTCTATTAGATCTCTTCCTGGGCAGGCATCTGCATCAACTATTATCCTCAAATTTAATCACCATCTTAAAAATCCTGCCCCTAGAGGCAGGATGTTATTTTTTTTGTTAATCTTAAAGTTTTGCTTCTAATTCGCTCTTTAAATCTTCATAGCCAGGCTTTCCAAGAAGAGCAAACATGTTTTTCTTGTATGCTTCAACTCCAGGTTGATTAAATGGATTTACACCAAGTAAATACCCACTTATTCCACAAGCTTTTTCAAAGAAATAAACAAGCTGTCCGAAATAATAAGGTGTAAGCTCTGGTACGTTAACAACTACTACTGGAATACCTCCATCATTATGTGCTAAAACAGTTCCTCTAAATGCTTGCTTATTAACAAAATCAACTGTTTTTCCACTTAAGAAGTTTAATCCATCAAGATTTTCAGCATCAGTTCCAATAGTAAGTTCTTTTCTTGGATTTTCTACATTTATAAATGTTTCAAATATATTTCTTAAACCTTCTTGTATATATTGTCCCATTGAATGAAGATCAGTAGAAAAATCTGCTGCTGCTGGGAATATTCCCTTATTATCTTTTCCTTCACTTTCTCCAAATAATTGTTTTAACCATTCACCAAAATAATGTAGTGCTGGTTCAAAATTAACCATTATTTCTATTGTTTTTCCTTTTCTGTAAAGTGCATTTCTTGCTGCTGCATATTGATAACATTCATTTTTTGTTATATCAGGATTTGAATAAACCTCTCTTGCATCAGCAGCACCTTTCATCATGCTATCAATGTCTATTCCTGCAGCTGCTATAGGTAAGAGGCCAACAGCTGTTAATACTGAAAATCTTCCACCAACATTGTCTGGAACAACAAATGTTTCATATCCTTCTTTATCAGCCAAAGTTTTTAATGCACCTTTTTCAGCATCTGTAGTTGCATATATTCTCTTTCTTGCTTCTTCAACTCCGTATTTCTTTTCAAGAAGTTCTCTAAATACTCTAAATGCTATAGCAGGCTCAGTTGTTGTACCTGATTTTGATATAACATTAACAGATATATCTTTATTTTTAACAGCTTCTAACAAATCTGTTAAATAAGTAGAGCTGATGTTATTTCCACAATAATATATTTCAGGGTTTTTTCTAGTTTCACTATCTATACTGTAAGAAAATGAATGTGAAAGCATTTCGATAGCTGCTCTAGCTCCTAAATATGATCCACCAATTCCTATAACTATAAGAGCATCAGAATCATTTTTTATTTTTTTAGCAGCTTCTTTTATTCTAGCAAACTCTTTTTTATCATAATTAACGGGCAGATCAATCCATCCTATGTATTCATTTCCTGCACCAGTTCCATTATGAAGTGTGTCGTGTGCTGTGTTTACAAGTGCTTTTAAATTATCAATTTCATTTTCCTTAAGATATGGTTTAGTATTTTTTAAATCCAATTTTAAATTATTTTCCATGTATGTAACCTCCAATATAAGTTTTTAAAGTTTTCACTAATTGAAATTTTAGTCTAAATGGAAAAATAAATCAAGTTATTAACAAAATTTAACCTAATAAATGCTGTTTCTTTGAATTCGTTTTCAAATATTTGCATATTTTTTTAAAAAATTTTTTGTTATTTTATTGTTAAAAGTTTGACAATCAGTTGTATCTGTTATATAATAGTTTCATAGAAGTAATACAGTTATTAAAATATTAAAAGTTATTAGGAGGATTTTATTATGGAAAAAGTGATTAATGTAAAAAACGTTATTGGTGAAAACTTCACATGTGCTGATGCAATTTTACTAAAAAGCAATTTTAAGACTTCAGGTAATGAAACTATAGTTCTTGATTTTAGTGGTGTAAGTGACGTACCTACTACTTTTTTCTATAACCTTTTTTCAGATATGCTTTACACTCAAAACAGGGGCAAATCCTTTGAAAACATTAAAGTTAAAAATTTGGTAGCAATTGATAATTATAATAGAGTAATAAATGGAACAACTTTAGTTTAATATTATTAAATTTATGTGCCTTCCCAAAAAGCAAAATTTAAATATTTTATATTTAGTTTTACTTTTTATCATAAAATATAGTGTGGATGACCATGCTATATTTTTTTATTTTTATCATCTCTAGTTTTCGAGAACTTCTTATATTCAAAAACAATTACAATTACAATACATAAGAAACAAATAACTAACATATTTATTCCTTTTATATCTCTTTCTACAAAACAAATTGCAGCGTCTATTATAAATAAAATAACAGTAATACCTGTTATACACATACCCATTTTTTTATCTTTCATTTTTTCACCGCCATAATATTTATTTACTGTTCTATATAAATATTACACTATGTTTATAAAAAAAGCAATAAAAGAAATTTTTTGCCTTATTTTCATTCTAGCAAATTTATTGTGCTTTTACAAATAACTAAAAAAACCATATAAAATGAATGAAACATCATTTTATATGGTTTTTTTAATATGTTTTTTAATTAACCGTTTGGTGATTCCATATCAACATGAAATATATAAGAGTTTTTGTTCGTATTTGTATTTTTCGTATTATTATTTAATACACCAGCAGATATTGTTAAAGTTAACATTAAACATCCTAAACCTAAAGTCATGGTTTTAAATATTTTATTTTTCATAGTGATACCTCCATTTATTTTAAGTTTTTTGATAACAATAAATATTGTTCACATGCATCTGTTCTACCTTGTTTTAAATACATAAGTGCTAAATCATTATAAATTTCTTTAAACTTTTCAGTATTTTTAGTAGGTTTTAATAAAGCTACAATATCAAGGTAGACTTTTTCTAAATTTTCATTGTCATTTGTTTTATTATATATGTCTGCTAATAAATAATTACCTTTTAATAAATACTCTAAATCATTATATTCTTTTGCATATTTCAAACCTAGCTTTATTGTTTTTATTGCTTCATCAATAAGATTTTGTTTTAATAAAACCTCGGATTTTTCTATAATAGTATGTGATAATAATTCTTTATCCATCTCACTTATAATTTTTTCAGCCATTTCGAAATACTTTATACTTTCTTCAAATTGATTTTTGGCACAATAATTTAATCCTAAGTTGTTATACACATATCCTAACAGAATACTTTTATCATCTAAAATTTTAGTAAGTAAAAATTTATATATTTCTATTGCTTTATCATATTCACCTATAGAATTATAACAGGTTGCTTTTGTGTTATAAGCAAATACATATAATCTATAATCTTTTACTTCATCGCATAAAGATAAGAATTGTTCGATGGTTTCTAATGTTAAATCTATTTTATCTAATCTCCTATAACTCATTGCTAAAGAATATAAACACAATTTTTTTGTTTCAGAATCTTTATACAAAGAACAGTAATATTGACTTAATTGATAATATTCAATTGCAGTATCATACTTTAGAGATTCTGCCTTGCAAAAACCCATTCTCCAATAAACATAACCTAATTTTTCATTCTTTTTAATTTTTATGTATATTTCTCTGGCTTTTTGATAATTATTGCAAGCCTCTTCAAAATCTTTTTCTTTAAAACAAATTTCACCAAGTTTGCAATATGCCTCTGCTTTAACCTCTATAAGTTCAAATTCCTTAATTATTTCAAAAATTTCATCAACTTCATCCCTTGTCATCTCAGGATCTTTAAGTTTTCTTAAACAATATAATTTTGCATCTTCTTTTGGAGAACGCATAAGATAAGCTTCATCTATGTTCATAATGATATTAAGTTCTTCAGCTCTTTCATTGAATTTTTCAGAAAGTTTTAATGCTGTAGAATAAGTTACATCTCTTTTGTCAGTTTCCATCATGCTTATGAGACCTCTAGTTACATTTTCACTTTTTAAATCTTCTTGCTTTAAATTTAATTGAGTTCTCAGTCTTTTTAGTTTTTCTCCTGTAGTCAAGAATTTCATGATATCACCTTTATTCTTAAATATTTGTATTATATGTAAATTATATATTATCTTTTATCTATATGCAACTTATTTTAGTAATTTCCTGTGTTCTTGTCAGGAAAAATCATAACTTTCAGTTTCTGTTTTATAATATTTTGCCTGTGCCATGTACAAACTTGCATAAACATTTTTTTCATCCTTGATAAGGGTATTATGGTTACCTCTTTGAATAATTTTGCCACTATCAAATACAATGATATCATCACAAAATCTACAGCTGCTCATTCTGTGTGATATAAAAATGCTTGTCTTATCTTCCACTAATTCATTGAATTTTGAATAAATTTCAAATTCACTAATTGGATCAAGTGCTGATGTTGGTTCATCAAGTATAACAAAAGGAGCATCTTTGTATAAGGCTCTTGAAATTGCTATTTTTTGAGCTTCTCCACCGCTTATTTCTACTCCATCTTCATCATATTTATATAAATTAGTTTCTATATTTCGTGGCATTTCTTTCACCCTGTCAGCTATTCCTGATAAGCTTAAACATTTCCATACCTTATCATCTTCCACATTTCTATTGGTTGCAACATTTTCACGTACAGGAAATGCAAACAAATTAAAATCTTGAAATGCAACAGAAAACATTGATAAATACTCATCATAATCATATTGCTTTATATCTATGCCATTTAAAGTTATATACCCTTCTGTTGGATCATATAGTCTGCATAGCAGCTTTATAAATGTAGTTTTACCTGCACCATTTTTTCCTACAACAGCTATTTTATTTTTTACAGTTAATCTGCATGATACATGTTTAAGCGTATAATCGTCAGTTTTTGAATATTTAAATGATACATCGTGGAATTCAATATCATATACATTATCTTTTCTTTTTTCTATTTGTAATGATCCTGTTTGTTTTTTATTATCCATATTAATAAATTCAGTAAATACTTTAATAAATTCAGTTTGAAGCTTTATAAGCTGATTAACATCAATTATGCTTATAACCGCAGTATTAAATATACTTATAGCACCTATATATTTTGTAAGTTCACCAATTGTAATGCTTCTTGCTAATACCTTTAAAATCACAATAATGTATGCAACATACATATAAATTGAATTACTTAGAAGATTGCAGGTTTCTTTATTTTTAATTTTTTCATAATAAAACATATCATAAAATTTTTTTGCTTCATGCATATGCTTATTATAATTATTGTGAATCATTTCAAACATATTGAATATTCTTATATCCTTTCCCTTGGAATAATTTAAGAATACATGATCTGTATAATAGTCAAATTTCCTTTCAACTATCATTTTTTTCTTAAATAGTTCTGCACTGTGGTTATTCGATTTTATTGCTACGTATTTATTGAATTTCATGTTAAATGCAGTTAAAACTACTAGTACAGCCAAGGAAAACGGCATAGAAGCAAATACATTAATTATATGACTGTTACTTGAAGGAGCAATAAAACATAATAATATAACCAAGGAAACAGATGTTATGATTTTGAATATTGCCTCAAGTAGTTGTCTGTAATACATTATAAATGCATCATAACCTCCTTTATGCTCCATAGTATATTCTGCATTAGATATTTTTTGTAACACTTGAGTATCCTCCATGATGTCAAAATCTATTTCCAATGCCTTTTTCTTAATTAACATAACCATTTTTCTCTGAACATACTTTGCTTTATACTTATTTGTATTGTTTAAAAGGTCTATTAATAAACCAATCAATAAATTAGATATTATTAAACCTGTAATCAAAAATGGTATTTTTACAAAATTTTTAGCTATAATTACATCTATCATATACGCTGAGATGTAAAGTTCTATATATGGAAAAAGTGCAGCTAGAAAAGATTGCATTATACATAGCGGTATAATACTTCTGTCTATCTTATGAATCATTTTTAAGCCTTCAAAACCATTTTTATGATAGTCAAACTTTTTCAATATTTTATCAAACAACTTTTGGCTCCTCCTCCTTATAATAAGAGGCCTGTATATTAAACATTTTTGCATACTCTCCGTTCTTTTTTAAAAGCTCATCGTGAGTCCCTTCCTCAATAATTTTTCCGTGGTTTAACATAATGATTCTGTGGCAAAATTTTGTTGAGCTTAATCTATGGGAAATAAACACGCTTGTTTTATCATTTATTAATGAACTGTATTTTTCATACATCTCACTTTCCGCCAATGCATCAAGTGCTGAAGTTGGTTCATCCAAAATAATTATAGGACTATCTTTATATAAACATCTAGCAAGCATTAACTTTTGAGTTTGTCCTCCTGAAAAAACTACACCATCATCGTCAAGTTCTTTAAGCATATTTGTATTAACTCCGTTTGTAAGTTTACCCACCCTGTCACTTAGCCCTGACAATTCAATACATTTATTAACCTTATCATAGTCGGTTTTTTCCTTAATACAGCCGGATATATTTTCTGCTATTGATAAAGCTAGTACTTGAAAGTCTTGAAATACAACAGAAATTACTTTAAAATAATCTTCTCTTTTATATGTGCTTATATCTACACCGTCTAAATATATTTTTCCTTCAGTAGGTTTATATAATCCACATATAAGCTTTACAAGTGTAGTTTTGCCTGCTCCGTTAACACCTACAAGGGCAAGTTTTTCCCCCCTATGAATTGTCAAGTTAAACTTATCAAATGTTTTTGTTTTACTCCCTGGAAAGCAAAATGATACATTTTCAAATCTTAATTCATGTGTTTTTTCTTTTGGTATTTGCTTATACGTATTACTTAACCCATCATTGTTTTCCGAATTAACATCATCCATTTCTACAGCAGTTCTTGAATTATTTACAGTTACATTATTTAATTGTAAATATTTTATGCTGTCAAATATACTTGTTATCCAACCGTTAACACCTAAAATCAACCCTATAGCCATAATAAATTGGCTTATATCTAACCCGCTTTTTACTTTGTTAAATACAACAAAATAAGCAATAGCATATTTTACTGCTGCTAAACTTCGTTCTGATATATTAACTAAATAATATATTCTAAGCTCCTTCTCTGACCATTTTTGTCTTAGACCAATTAAATACTCAAAGGTATCCATAAACCAATTTTTGATGTTGTGTAATCGTACATCCTTGGCATTTTTTAAAGAAATTGACTCTCTAGATAAATATTTTAATTTTGTATCGATTTTGAACCATTTTTCTTTATTTTTATTTATCCACTTCTCGTCTAAAATATTAACAATAACGGAAATGGACGATACAAGTATTAAAATCACTGAAACCAGAATGTTTATTTTCGCAATAAAAATACAATACACAATAAGTCCTAATATACCTTGCAATAAAGTTCTAAAGTCTGATATCATGTGAGTAAAACCTTGATGAAAATCGTCCATATATGAATCGATTCCTGCATTAAAAATTTCTCTGCCTTTTGAAGTATCAATGTTCTGATAATTTGTCATCATGATATTGTCATAATAATCCAAACATTTAAACATCCGTATTGTGTCTACTTCATTATTTAAACTTATTTCAATTCTTTTGTAGAAAATTGTTACAGTATACAAAATCAAGCAATAACATGTTAACTTTAATAAAATCTGTGAAACGCTACTTTCTTCTGTCAATAATTTTACCGCGTATGCTGGCAACAATGTTAACATAAAGGTTGTAAATATATTGGATAATACAACTATAACTGCGCCAAGCAAATACTTAACTTTGTAATCCTGCAATATGTATTTGTGTGTAAAAATTGTATTTTTAAATACACTGTAATTTTTCTTGTCCAACCTTATCACCTCATGACAAACATAATAGCTTTAATGAAAATAGAGATGAATTTATTTAGATAATTTTAAAATCATATAACTTGGAGTTTCAATGAAGGAATTATAACGACCGTAATTATTTTGTTTCCATTTCTCTGGCGGATATGGTTCTTCTACTCTTTCAATCTTTAACCCAGCACTGATAATTGCATTAAGATAATCTCCAAACGTATGATGATAACTTGTACTTAAAAAATCTTTAATTTTATCATTATACTCTATCCAAGGCTGAATATACGCCCTTTTACTTTTATCTAAATATTTTACAATCCATTCATCATCAGATGGAAATTTTCCATTTTTATCAATTGGATATTGTGCTGTATACACTGGATTCATTACGGAAACAATACAAATGCCTTTCTCATTCAATGCATTATAAATATTATTAAATAACCCTTTAAGGTCACTAATATAGTGGAATACCGTAGATGAAAATATAAAATCAAATTTTTCATCAATATATGTATTAAAATTACTAATATCACCTTTTATAAACTCAACTTTTGAATTTCTATTTACTGACTTTTCTTTTGCAATATCCAGCATTTCCTCCGAAATATCAAGTCCTAACATAGAAATCGGATTTTCTTTTTCAAAAAGGAAGTCAAATCGTCCTGTACCACAACCTAAATCTAGAATTCTTTTCCCTTGCAAATTAGGTAATATTTTTTTTATACATGGCCATTCAATCGTATAACTGTATGATTCTTCATCTTCTGTAAAGTTTTCATAAGCTTTGGACATTTCATCCCAATTTTTTTCTATTTCATTTTTCAATTTAATTCCCCCCCCAATTAAATTAATAATCTCTAATTCTCTTTTTCACTAATACCATTATATAACATTGGGCTAATTATGAAAATGACAGGTAAGCCTATAGGTTTACCTGTCATGTTAAATTTCACAAAATTAATTTTTAGTTGTCTATTATTTAACGCCCATCCATCCGGAAATTACCATCATTTGAACTTCTGATGTTCCTTCATAAATTTCTGTTATTTTTGCATCACGCATCATTCTTTCAATTGGATAATCGCTTGAATATCCATAGCCACCAAATAATTGTAAACAACGTCTTGTTACATCACTAGCATTTCTAGAAGAAACTAATTTGGCCATAGCAGCATACTGTGAAAATCTTTCATTCTCATCCTCTGCGCATGCAGCTTGATATACCAAAAGTTTTGCTGCTTCTGTATTTGCACGCATCTGGGCAAGTTCAAATTGTGTGTTTTGGAATTTTGAAATAGGTCTTCCAAATTGAACACGTTCTGTAACATATTTAACAGTTTCATCTATTGCACCTTCTGCAATACCAAGAGCTTGTGCAGCAATACCTACACGACCTCCATCAAGAGTTGCCATGGCAAGATTAAAACCTCTACCTTCTTCTCCTAAAAGATTTTCCTTTGGAACTATGCAATTATCAAAGAATAACTCACATGTAGATGATGCACGAATTCCCATCTTTAATTCATGACCTCCAACAGAAAAACCAGGGAAATCTTTTTCAACGATAAATGCTGAAATACCCTTTGTTCCTTTACTCTTATCTGTCATAGCAAGAATAATATATATGTCTGCATATCCTGCATTAGTAATAAATATCTTGCTACCATTTAGTACATAATGGTCTCCTTCTAGTACTGCTGTTGTCTTTTGCATAGAAGCATCAGTTCCAGCAGCAGGTTCTGTTAATCCAAAGGCACCTAATTTTTCACCTGAAGCAAGTGGTTTTAAATATTTCTCTTTTTGCGCTTCTGTACCATATTTATAAATTGGTGTTGCACAAAGACTTGTATGTGCTGATACTATGACACCTGTTGTAGCACAACATTTTGATAATTCTTCTACACATTGTACATAACTTAAGGTATCCATTCCAGCTCCACCATATTCTTCTGGAAATGGTATTCCAAGCAAACCCATTTCAACCATTTTATCTACATTTTCCTTGGGGAAACGCATGCTTTCATCAATTTCCTTTGCAATTTGTTTCACCTCATTTTCTGCAAACTCACGATACATTTCTTGTAATTGCTCATGATTTTCATCTTGTTTAAAATTCATATTAATTTCCACCTTTCTTTTTCTTATATGTGTATATCAATTGTGTTTTATTAGTTGTTGCCATCTAATGGGCAGCATACTTTACCTGGGTTCATAATAGAATTCGGATCAAACACTTTTTTAATACCTTTCATTAATTCCATGTTCACTTCTCCAACACTATCTGATAAATGGCTCATTTTGCCACTGCCAATTCCATGTTCTCCTGAAACAAGGCCCCCACATTTTGTTGCCTCTTTATAAATAATTTTAAAGAATTTATTAACCCTTGCTTTAAATTCTGTTTCTTCTAAATCATTACTACATTGGTATATGTGAAGATTTCCATCTCCTG
Organism: Clostridium acidisoli DSM 12555; assembly: GCF_900176305.1. GTDB lineage: Bacteria > Bacillota > Clostridia > Clostridiales > Clostridiaceae > Clostridium_I > Clostridium_I acidisoli. Next base: position 11,525 of record NZ_FWXH01000020.1, on the reverse strand, counting down.
CATGTCCAAAACTCTTAATAGTTATTCCGCACTCTTCACCAGCTTTATTTACAAAAGCAAGGTAAGAAGCAATTTTATTTACTGGAACTACTACATCACATTCATCTAATAATTTTGTTTCTGCCATAATTGCGTCTAAGAAACTAGAACGTGCAGCCCATGCATCTTTTATCTTTGCAGGTGTATCAGCTACAAGAACATCAATTGCTCCTGCTTCTAATACTACTTCACTGGCTTGTTCAATAAGATTATTAAGTTCATCTTCATCACTTGCATCTATGGTAACAAGTAAATATGCATTTGCAGTTATTCCATCAACTACTTGTGGAAATACGCTCTTTCCAATATACCTTTCACTAGCTAAAACAATTTCTCTTTCCATAAACTCCAATGCTTCTGGATTCATGTGCTCCATTTTAAATTTAGGAACAGTTGCAATGCAATCATCTAAATTTTCAAAAGGAATTATTAAACTTGCAACTACCTTTGGTGCCGGCATAGTTTTCAAAGTAAGTTCTGTAATAATTCCAAGTGTACCTTCTGAACCAATCATTAAATTTAGTAAGCTGTAACCTGAACTTGTTTTTGATACTGTAGCTCCAAAATGAGTAATTTCTCCAGTTGGAAGAACTACTGTCATTGCTCGTACATAATCACGTGTTGCACCATATTTAACAGCTCTCATTCCACCAGCATTTGTTGAAACATTTCCACCTACGCAAGCTGACTTTTCTCCAGGATCTGGAGCATATAATAGTCCTTGTTTTGCACAATCCTCTGCAAGATCTTTTAACAAAACACCAGCCTCTACATGAACAACAAAATTTTCTAGGTCATAAGAAAGTATTTTATTCATCTTTGTAAGATCAATTAAAACTCCTCCTAAAAGTGGAACTGCTCCTCCTACAAGTCCTGTTCCTGAACCCCTTGGAGTTACTGGTATCTTATTTTCATTACATATTTTTACTACTGCAGCAACTTCCTCTGTAGAATGCGCAATTAATACAACTTGTGGAGCCTTTTTGCCATAAATGGGCATTTCGTCATGGCAATAGTCTGCATTGATATCATCCCCTGTTAAAATATGTCCCGGAGCTACCTTCTGTAACTTTGAGACTATTTCTTCTGTCAATTGATTATACTGAGCCATAAAAATCCTTCCCTTCTAAAAATACCTTTTTATTTTATAAATAATGTTCCTAGGAAACATATAACGCCTCCTATAATTACATAGCATAAGAAATATTTAAATACATTCCCTAAAATTTTACTTTCTGAACCAGATTCATTAATTGCACTTGCACCAATTGCAATACTTTGAGGACAAATCATCTTTCCAATACCTCCTCCAAGAACATTTGCTGCTGCCATCCATGCTGGAGAAAGTCCAAGACTTTGGGCTGTTTTTGCTTGTAAGCCTCCAAATAAAACAGAGGTTGATGTACCTGAGCCTGTAACAAATCCTCCTATAGCTCCAATTAATGGAGAAATAAACGGATATGCCCTTCCTGTAGCCACAACTAGAAGGCTGGCAATATCTGCAATCATTCCACTATATCCCATTACCTTTGCTACTGACATAACGCAACAAATTGTAACAATTGTTTTCCAGTTTGCTTTTAACGTAGCAAACAATACCTCTAACATGGTTGACACTTTTGCACCTTGAACAAAGCCTCCAATAATTGCGGCAACAAAAATGATAATACCAGGTGTATTAATCCAACTAAAAGCTAGCTTACTTCCACCTTTACCAGCATATACAACCACAACACTTTTAATTGGTGCAATAAGACGATTAATTACTGGAAATAAAGTTGATGTAAACAGCAGCATTATGAATATTAGAATAAATGGACACCATGCTTTTAATGCTTTACCAAATGATATAGTATCTTCTCCATCCTGTTTTGCTGATATGGATTCCTGTTCCTTCTTGTCCAAATTTTCAATGGAATACTCAGCTTCAGGCTTTTTATTAAAGATTCTTGCCACGATAACTGTACATGCCATACAACAAATAGAGCCTACTATATTCGGTAGTTCTGCTCCAACTACTGTTGCTGTAATGTACCAAGGCACTACAAATGATAATGCAGCAACTAGTGTAACACCAAATGCTCCCTTTAATGCCTTTATTCCACCACCTACAATACATACCATAATAAATGGACTAATAAAGGCAAGAATAACCTCAATTATCGCCGTGTTTGTTGCTAAAGTATGAGATGCAACGCCAGTTACTGATGAAAGTGTTACCAAAGGTATACCAACTGACCCAAATGCAGTTGGCGTACTATTTGCAACCAAGCATGATACAACTGCTGCAAATGGATTTAATCCAATACCAGCTAGCATAGATGCTGGTATTGCAACAGCTGTACCAAACCCTGCCATACCTTCCATAAAGCAACCGAATCCCCATCCAATAATTAATGTTAAAACTCTTTTATCAGTAGATACTCCGCCAAGCATTTTCTTTATAGCTTCCATTGCGCCTGTACGTAAGGTTAAGTTATACGTAAACAAAGCTGCAACAATAACTAAACAAATTGGCCACAAGGCGTTGAGTATACCTTCCAATACAGCTGATGCGGCATATGCTGCATTCAGTTTCCAAAAACCAATACCTAAAACTATTGTAATAACAAGTGCAATAGCAGTAGCTTTATGCGCCGGCATTTTTAACCCACTCAATGCAATTATGAGGCAAACAATGGGCAATATTGCTATTAAAAATTTTAAAAATAACATTTTTTATCCCCTCATTCAATTTATTATGGTAATATCCCTTATTTATTGTAACTACCATTTAAATTTTGATCATATAACTTTTCCCCTATTTTATTAATACTATTTTTAAGTATTAAATTTTATAAATAATTTTATTTTTTATGAATTGAGGTTTATTATTCAGAAACTATCCTACTAATTTTTTAGTACCATAGTCCCTTTATCATTTATGTTATTAATACACTGTTTAGCTTTAGAATATCTATTTATAATTTTGTTTTCATTTTTACCCTAAGGTAACGAAAACTTTACTTTATTTTTTCTTTTGCTTTCTTCATTTCTGTAATCATTGCTGGTAGAATTTCAGTTACATTTCCAACAATACCTACATTTGCAATTTCAAAAATTGGAGCATCTTCATCTTTGTTAATTGCTACTATATAACTAGCTCCTGACATTCCCGATGTATGTTGTGTAGCTCCAGAAATACCACATGCAATATAAAGTTTTGGTGCTACAATCTTTCCTGATTGTCCAACTTGATGTGCACGAGAAATCCATCCATCTTCAATTGGCGGTCTTGTTGCACCTACTACACCACCAAGTACATCTGCTAATTCCTCAACAAGTTTGAAATTTTCTGCATTTCCCATTCCACGTCCACCAGCAACAACAACCTGTGCTTCTTCTAAATTAACGGATTCAGAAATTTCTTTTACTGTGTCAATAATTTTTGCCTTAACAGCACTAGCTGGAATTTCTATTTTTTTCTCTATAACACCTGCATTTGAAGCATTCTCTGGTTTTGCAAAGCTTCCATTTCTAACTGTAATTACTGCAGTGCCTTCTACTTCAATATGTTCTAGAACTGTACCACCATAAGCTGGCCTAGTATATATAATCTTGTCATCATTTTTACTCATTCCTATTACATCAATTACACAGCCTAAACACATACGCCCTGCAACACGTGGTGCAATGTCTTTAGCAAGTGTTGTATTTGCTAGTAAAACAATATCTGGATTTTGTTCCTTAATAATTTCTGACAATACTTCTGTTAAAGTGTCACAGTCTGCAGCAGAATCTATGAAAATAGCTGGCATACCCAAAGCAGCTATATTATCTGCCACTGACCTGTTACCTACTATAAGCGCTGTTCCTTCTGCATCTAATGATTTTACTGCACTAATCAATTCAAGGCTTCCACCTATTGCTTTTTCTCCATCTGCCTCAATAAACAATAATGCTTTCATACTTTTGTTTTCCCCCTTAATTAGATTGCCTTATCTTTTTTCATTTGCTCCATAGCAGCACTTACTGCTAGCAGCGCATCTTTCTCATTAATTTTTATACCAGCCTCTTTCTTAGGAGGTTCAACATATTCAATACAACGTACTTTTGCTTGTTTTACCTCTCCAATTTCTGAAGCTGAATAAGTTGGAATCACTGCTTTACGGCTTGCCATCTTAGTTTTAATTGTAGGATAACGTGGATCATAATTTGGTTTGCTTACTGTTACTACGGCTGGAGCTTCTAAAGAAACTAAATTATATCCCTCCTCAATTTCTTGATGAACTTCCAAGGCATCATCCTTCAAATCGATTACAACTGCATTGCTAACAAAGCCTGTACCTAATTTTTCAGCAAGCATTGCTCCTACTTGACCAGTAATTTCATCTGTAGATTCCTTCCCACAAAGAATTAAATCAAATTTTTCACCTTTGTCTTTTTCAATTTTATGAATAGCGTCTGCCAAAGCATCAGCTGCTCCAATAGCATCTAAATCTGCATATAAATCATCTTTTACAAAGAATGCTCCTTTAGCTCCTACAGCAAGACAATTTTTTAATGTATTTAAAGCATCAGCTGCTCCAATAGTTAATACGCTAACATTTCCTCCATGAGTTTCTGTAAACCGAACTGCTAGCTCTAATGCATATGTATCAAACGCATTTGCTACCAAACTGACTCCATTCAAATTAGGCTTTTTTGTCTTGTTATCCAAATGAATTTCAACAGAATCATCTGGAACCTGTTTTACACATAACAGAATATTCATACTTTTCCTCTCCTTCATGCTTTTGTATTATTAACCTATTGTTCCATGGTACTATGGTCGTACCATTTAGCTAATTTTACCACACTATTTTAAACGGTTCAATGATTTATGCACTTTTATTCTTCATTTCTTTTTCATTAGGAATTATATGCTGCTTATGATATAATATTAAAAAATTTGATTCCGAATAATAAAATATTGTGTAATATCTACAAAACAATAAAATTGAAAGGTGAGTATTATATGAAGGAATTATTAATCATGAGTTTTTTAGCATTAAGTATAGGAATCCTTTTATTAATATTAGCTATTAAATTACTAATAAAGAAAAAAGGCGGTCCAGCAATTGTATATAGTTCCCTGATTTTGTTTCCAATTTTTTTGTTTATTGTTCCCTCTGTATTAGTTCCTCCATTAGCTTCTCCTAATTCAAGTCCAAACTACTTATTTGGAAATTTAATACTTTCAGTCCCAAGAGGTATATATTGTTTTAATATCTTGATCTTTGTAGTTTTTGTTTTGATTAAAGAAAATATATCACCTACGTCTATACTTGATAATAAAGAAAATGTAAAATCTAATCTTAAAAACATTGCTGCTGGAATAAGACTCCTACACTATTCAATTTTTGGAAATATACTATATATTATTCCTACATTTATAGGAATAGTACATATAATGCATTCAACAACATTAACTGATGGCTCTTTTTTTCTTGGACTTTTTACTTGGGCTGTAATACTATTTCTACCTCTTGCACAAATTTACGTTATTGCAGTTTTTGCCATAATTTCTTTAATAATTTTAGGAATTATTATATTTATAACATCTATAAATGGAATTATTCGCATAACTTCAGCAACTGTCCAAAATAAAAAGGGTAGAGTTTTTTATTTTATGGTTATTTTATTGCCCATTATCAATGTTATCTACATGTTTTTTGTGTGTCACTTAGGAAATAAAAAATTGAAAAATGCAGGTGTTATGTCGTAAATTTATTTTTATTAAATTTACGGAATGTTCCACAAAGCGCCCCTAACATCATTAATATAAATGCTAATATAAAAATTAATAACGGTGAATATTTATTTGCTAAAATTCCCGAAATAATTTTAGCTGCTATAACTATCACCGCTTGGATACTTTGGATTAATCCAAAAAACTGTCCCATAATTTTATTGTCAACAGTTTTCTGCTCTATTGTAAGTGAACTTATGCCCATAATTGGCATAGTTACGCCTTGAAATGCAAATAATAGAGCAACAATATAATATTTTCTAAAAACAACTAATAAAATATACATAAGTCCATAAATAAAATACGAATAAATAAACAGCCTAGTTATATGAATTCTTTTACTTAAATTTGGCACGATAAATGCTCCTAATATTCCTCCCGCTGTCATCAATGATAAAGTTATTCCATAATATTTCTCAGGTAGATTGAGAACTTCTGTTATATATCCAGGCATTATAATAGGTATCATCCCAAAAGCAAATGACAAAACACAAACCATCGTAACTACAATTCTTAGATTATTATTTTTATTTATTACATTAAAAACTTCTCTAAATGAAGATTTTAATTTGTGCTCCTCTAAATTGCTATCTATAGTGTTCGACTTATATTTTATAAACCAAGTTACTATTCCGGAAATTAAAAAGGTTAAACTGTCAAATATAATTGCAACCTTAAATGCTAATACCCCACCTAATACAGGCCCTATTAATGAAGCTATATTATCTAGTAGACTAAACATCGAGTTACAATTCTCCAGTTGATCTCCTTCAACAACTTGTGGAATAATCGCCTCAGATGATGGTGAAAAAAACACACTACCAATAGACATAAAAAAACTAAATGCAAAAATTGCATATGTATTTTTATTAAATATTAAAATGAAACTTACTAGAGCAAATCTAAAGGAATCTGAAATTACCATTATCTTTTTCCTATTATACTTATCCGCAAATATTCCAGCGTATGGACTTAAAATTACTGATGGTATCATCATTATTATTGCATTTAAGGCCATCATAATATATGAATTTGTATTAGTAAAAACATAAAATGGTATGGCAACAGATCTAACGCCATTTCCTATTTCAGAAGTAAAATTTGCACTTAAAAGTTTTCTAGCATTTCTATTTTGTAATATAGTAAATATCTTTTTATTCATATATTTTCCTTCAATTTTCATTTTTGGGATATAAAACTATATTCATACGTATTATTATATGTTTTTCCCAAAAACTCATCAAGCACCTCCTAATCTTTATATATTTTTTTGCTATATCTTCATTTAATAAGTGGTTATTTTCAAGGTATTTATTATTCATATTTGTTTAAAAAGTTTATATTACAATCTAATAATATCATATTAAATGTATAATTTATATTCATAAAAAAGAACGTACCATGTTTGTTTACACAAATCTATGTACGTTCCTATTCTGATTTCACACAAACTTATTCATTGGTTTTATATACTTTATTCAGCTAATATATTTTTTAATATATCTGCATTTTTATCGCAATGTTCTCCTGATAACATATCTAAATGAAGACCATCCCCATCATATATAACGAACTTACTCATTGTATGGTTCTCCCAATTTAATAAATATTCATAGTGTTCTCTTACTTCTCTAGTACTAGAGCTTGATATAACATGGATATTAGCTTTTACTTTTTCTTTGGTTATATTTTTATTATTGTACTGTATATATTTTTTATGATTTACCATAGCCCTTTCCGCTATATTTTCCTCAAATTCATGGAAATTGTCTATATTAAAAAAGTTTTTCATAATACTAATAACCTCATGCTTTGAAGGGTAAGTTAAATTGTCTTTTACTGATTTTTTTACCGCCGAATCTAACATTATAATATCAGAAACTTCATAACCCTTCTTTTCTAGTACTTTAGCCACTTCAAAAGCTAAATTACCTCCACCAGAATATCCTAATAATATAAACGTTCCTTCATTTTGAGTATCTAGTATGCTTTTTACATACTCATCGATAATATTAGCATTATCAATAAAACTAAATGCATAAATTGAATAATTATCTATCCTATTTACTAAATTTAAATAGGAATATCCATATCCTATAGCTGGTGGAAATGCAAATATATTTTTATCTCCACTATAACTTAGCCTTGTAACAAATTTTCCGCCTTCACCTAAACCAGAATATAATAAATTACAAATATCTTTTATAGTTGGGTTTGTAAATAACTGATCCATTGTAACATTTAGAACCAATTGTTTTTTCATTTTTACCAACAAATCAACTAATTTAATAGAATTTCCACCTAGTTCAAAGAAGTTATCATTTATTCCTACATTCCTTATTCCCAGTACATCTTCCCATATCTTAACTAACTTCTCTTCCATTTCATTTCTTGCTGCCTCATACCCTGCCCCTGTATTAATTTTTCCTTGTGGCTCTTGTAATGCCTTTCTGTCTACCTTTCCGTTTATCGTTAGTGGAATTTTATCTATTTTTATAAAGTATGACGGAAGCATATAGTCTGGTAAAGATTTTTTAAGTTCTTCCCTTAATTCACCTACTCTGTATTCTTTGTCACCAACATAATACGCACATAGGTGCTTACTTTCTTCTTTTCCTTTTGCATCTACTACAGTTTCTTTTATCCCCTCTAGTTTTAGTAATGTATTTTCTATTTCTCCTGTTTCTATTCTAAAACCTCTTATCTTAACTTGATAATCTATTCTTCCTAAACATTCTATTGTTCCATCTGGCAGCCATATTGCTAGATCTCCTGTTTTATACATCTTTTGCCCTGGTTCATATGGATTTGCTACAAATTTCTCTTCGGTTAATTCTTTATTGTTTAAATATCCCCTTGAGAGTCCATATCCACTTATACATAGTTCTCCTGCTGCACCTATTGGCATCAATTTATTGTTCTTATCAACTATATATATTCTTACATTATCTATTGGTTTTCCTATTGGCATATTTAAATAATTTTTTAAATTATTTATAGTTATATTATTACATGCGGCATCAACACAGCACTCCGTAGGTCCATATACGTTACTAATAATAAGCTCCTTATTATTAGCTTTCTTATATAGCTTTTCTATTACTTTTCGTGTAAGTTTATCTCCACCAATTATCAAATTTTTAAGCTTTAAGTTTCTATTTGTTAGAAGCTCTGAATTAGCCATCATTGCTAAATGCATTGGTGTTCCATCTGTTATCTCTATTTTATTATTTAAGTAGAACTGAACTAACTTGTCGCCTTCTTTTCTAGCAGCTTCTGGAACTACATATAATGTATTTCCTAATAATAAAGCACAAAAGATTTGTTTAACTGATGCATCGAAAACATATGGAGCCACTAAAGCTATTTTTAAATTATCATTATATTTGCTGTATATACTTTCATTTAATCCATGTACTAAATTAGTTACATTTGAATGTTCTATCATAACACCCTTAGGCTTTCCAGTTGTTCCTGATGTATATATTACATAGGCTAAATTTTTTGCACTGGCAGTCTTACCTAGGTTAGCACGATCTTCTTTATAGAACTCTTCATCTTCCAAGTCACATACGTCTATTTTTTCATTCTTTATTTTTTCTTTAAACTTACTTTGAGTTAATACTATTTCAGTTTTACTATTCTCTATCATATATTCTATTCTATTCTCTGGATATTCTGGGTCTATTGGCATATATGCTCCACCTGCTTTTAATATACCCATTATTCCTACTATCATTTCAAGAGAACGCTGCACCATTATTCCTACTACAGCATCTGCTCCTACGCCTTTTTTCATTAAGGTTATTCCTAATGAATTAGCTCTTTCATTAAGCTCTTTATAAGTTAACCTTTTATCTTCATATACAACAGCAATATTATCTGGAGCCTTCTTCACGTTTTCCTCAAATAATTCATTTATTGTTTTCTCTCTTGGATAATCTACTTTTGTGTCATTAAACTCCATAAGTAACTTATGCTTTTCTTCTTTCCTTACTACTTCTATATCTTTAATTAGTACTTCTGCATTATCTATAACTTGATTTATTAAGCTTTCGAAATGATTTTTAATTTTTAGTACATTATCCTTTGAATACATTAATTCATTAAATTTAAACTTTATTAAAATAGTATCCTGATATATGACAGTTAAGTTAAAGTTGTAGTTTGTTTGCTCTTGTGATTTACAGCCAATTATTTTTAGATTGTTCTTAGTCAATACTTCATTATTAATGCCATCGCTGTCAACTGGATAGTTTTCAAATATCATTATGTTGTTTACTAACTTTTCTTTAACTTCACTTAACCCTTGTATCTCTGCTAAAGGATAAAAATCATATTCGCTACTTTCTAAGAAAGACTTATTAACAGTAGTCAGTAATTCCTTAAACGTCATATTTCCTTCTGCTTTAACTCTTAAAGGCACAGTATTTATAAATAGTCCTAACATACTTTCTATACCCTTAACCTCTGCATTTCTTCCTGATACAACATATCCAAATACAGAATCATTACTATTGTTATATTTTTGAATCAGTAGTGCCCATACACTTTGCATTATTGTATTAATTGTAACCTTACTATTTCTAGCTATTGCTTCAAGCTTTCTCGTTATATCTTTTCCTATATTAAGGTTAATTTCTTCTTTTTTATATTCCTTACTACTTTCTTTATTTTCAAATGGTACTATTGCTGCTTCATCATAATCTGCTAAATAATTTGTCCAATAATCTTCTGCTGCATCTCTATCCTTATTATTAAGCCACTCTATATACTCGGAATACGGTACTACTTCTTTTAAATTTGCTTTGTATCCATACTTGAGTTCATTATATATCTTAAATAATTCAAGCATTATTATATTGAGACACCAGCCATCCATTATAATATGATGATTATTAAGTATTAGATTATATACATCCTCTTCTGTTTTAATTATTGTCAATTTTATAAGGACATCTTTGTTTAAATCAAAGCCTTGCTTTTTATCATTCTTTACTGCTTTATCTATATAGTCTTCTTTATCAAATTTTTCATCACTTATATCCACATATCTGACATCTGCTTTTCTTTTATAAAATACAATTTGCATATTCCTATTAAAGTTTTCATAATCAAAAGCAGTTCTTAAAATATCATGCCTCTCTACCAATCTATTAAAACTTTCATTTAATAAACTAATATCTAATTGTCCTTTTATCTTTATTACTAATTCTTCATTATAAGCTTCTGACTTATTATCATATAACGTATGGTATAACATTCCTTCTTGCATTGGTGTTAATGGGTATATATTTTTGATATTATCTATATCTTTTAAATACGGTTTTAATTGCTGTAAGGTTATATTTTCCTTTGTTACATCTGCTGCTGTTTTTTCCGATTTATCCTTATTCATACAATGCTCAATAATTGTTATAAGGTTATTTCTATATTCCTGAATTAATTTCTTTATTGTTTCATCTTTATATTCCTTATCATTGTACCTTATATCTATATTTAACTTTTTATCTATGAGTATTCCTGAAAAATCTAATGAGTATAATACCTTATTATTTAAACCTATTGAATTTCCACTGCTTAAAGGTGACATATTAAAGATATCATTATTTATATCTTCATCAAACTGTCCCAAATAGTTAAAGCATATTTCTGGTTTTAACTTAAATTCCATCTTATCCTTAGAAAGATATTTAATTATGCCATAGCCAATTCC
>NZ_FWXH01000025.1 GCF_900176305.1 Clostridium acidisoli DSM 12555 | reverse complement strand
AATGAATTTAAATTTATATACTAAGATAACTCTACAATATGTTTTAATCGTAGGTTTTGCTTTTAGGCGTAGCCTTTTGTATTCATATTATTAAGTTAATATGTTATAAACACTACGACCTTCGGTCAAAAAAATGAAGTACAAAATACTTTAGATTTATAAATTTAAGTTCAAAGATTTTTCGCAGCATAGCTAAGAAAAATCATCCTAACCCTTTTGCTGAAAGCAAATTCTCTCACCATTAACGGCATTACCGTTAATTCTTTAATCTTGCCACTCTGGCAATCTTTCACCTTTTTACCTTACGTAGTAGAGTAAAAATCTTTAACCAGGTACTTCGCAATTTCTTAATATTGTGAGTTAGTTCCAATTATATACGAAAACATATCATAATTAAAAGAGGATATCCCAAAATATTGAAACATCCTCTCATTTTTTATCTAATTTATATTTTCTGTTTTCTTTGTTTCAACCTTATATATTTTCCATGTACCTTGAACCTTTTTTATCTGATACATAAGTGTTGTTCTGTTATTCTGATAATCTGAATCATCATTTTTAACAACAGTTTCTACAACTTGAACTGCAGTGTCCTTGTCATCAAGTGATCCAATTATATCTGCTGACTCTAAAGTATATGTTAAATCATTCTTATCAAATCTATCTAACTGATCATCCTTAAATTTACTATACACATTTGTATCAGTAGGGTCTATTGTTGCCATATAAGCATTTATATCTTTTTTATTAAGTGCCGATATATTGTCATATACAGTATTGAAAATATTATTTTTGTACTCTATTTTTAATATATTTTCAGAACTTATCTTCCATTCACCATTTACATTTTCTAAATTGCTTACATAAAGCGCCTTACTATCAAGAAAACTTGGACCTTTAACTTTTTCTGTGTTAACAACATATTGTATCTGTGCATCCTTACTAGTTCTATTAAGTACCTTTTCATCCTCAATACTTGCCTTTACTGTATAGTTTTGCAAATACCTAGTCATCTCATTTTTTTCTGATTTATATGTATCGGTTTCCTTTATGAAGCTAGACAGGTAATCATTAATTTTTTTATCATTTATAGCTTTTACTTTTCCTTCAATTGGTTTTAATATATCTTCATCGTTTACAGTAGACGTCTGCTTTGTTTCTACTGTTTTTGTACTACTTTTAGTACTTCCAGTCGATGAACCACATCCAACTAAAGAAACACTCATAATTATCGCAACGCTTATTATAAATCTCTTCTTCATTAATATCCCACCTATATTTTTTAATCTTTTTTATTATAGTCAATTTTACTATTCTAGTGCAATGGTACTTTATGTAAACTGTCTATAACTTCTCCGATAATCTTAAATCCTTTTTCAATTTCTTCTATGGAGTTTCTTGATATTCCAAGCCTCAAGGTATCTTTGCCTTTTCCATTCACATAGAAAATATCTCCCGGTGTAAATATTACATTTTTGTTAACACACTCATTTAAAACATCTCTTGCATTTAAATCCTTTAATTTTATAAATATATGCATACCCCCCTCACCATAAATTGAACTATATTTTATATATTTTTCAGCACAATTTAGTGCAAATTTGTATTTATTTTTATATTCTTTTCTGATTATTTTTACGTATTTTTCTAAATTGCCTTCTTTAAGATATTCATATAAAATTGCTTGATCTAAAAAAGAGGTGTGTATATTTCTACTTCTTTTAACACTTTCAAGCATTGAAATAAGTTTGTTATCTCCAAGTATCCAACCAATTCTAAGACCAGGAAAAAGTATTTTAGAAAAGCTACCAATATATACTACGCTGTTTCCTTCTCCTTGCATAGCTGCTATTGGTGCTATATGCGCTCCTGTAAATCTAAGCTCCTCATTAAAGCCATCTTCTATGATTGGAACTTCAAATTCCTTCAATGCATTGTATATTTCAGCCCTTTTTTGTGAAGGTGTAACGATACTAGTTGGATTATGGTAAGATGGTATGATATAACATAATTTCACTGTATTTTCTCTTAATTTTTCTTTAAGTAACTCTATATCCATACCATCTTTATCTATATCTATTCCGATTATATTTAGCCCATGGAGTTTCATAAGCTTTATTGCTGTATTATGAGTTGGATTTTCAGTTATAACAGTATCCTTAGGGCTCGTAAGTGATGCCAGTATTAAATCCATGCCCTCTGTAAATCCATTTGTGACTAATATACTTTTACCTTGAGAGTTAACACCCTTACTCTCCATATACTTAATTAAATATTCAATTAAAGGCTTATATCCTTGCGCATAGCCGTAATTTAAAATTTTATTTCCTTCTAATGAAACTCTATTTAAAAATGCTCTTTTAAAATCTTCCATATTAAATAAATTTTCATCGGGTGCTATGCTTTTAAAAGAAATCATACCTTTTTTATATAAAACCTCATGCTTCATTATATCAAGTTTTTCCGCTTTAACCGCATAATCTGTCAGTTTATCTTCCCATGTTATAGTGAGTTCATCTAATCTATTTATATGGATTTCATTTACAAAGGCACCTCTGCCTTTTTTTATGTGTATAAACCCCTCATCCTCTAAAAATTCATATGCTGTTATTATTGTATTTCTACTAACTTTTAGAATCGATGATAATTCCCTGGTAGATGGCAATTTTTCACTTTTTTGAAGCATACCTCTAAGTATCATATCTTTAAAATAATTTTTTATTTGTATATAATTTGGCGTCTTACCATCTAAATTTATATCAAATAACATACATCTCACCTTTTTTATCTAAAAGAATTTTCCTAATAAGGGTTGAAAAACTAGCATTGCTGTTAATACTATTAATACTATAATTGTCACCCATCCAATAATGTTAACAACATAATTATTTACATGTTTGCCCATAACCTCTTTATTATTTACCATTAGCATCATGCACACTAAAACAACAGGAAGTAATATTCCGTTTATTACCTGAGTGGCTTCAGAAATTTGAATCAATGGTGATCCTGGAATAAGTATAATTATTACTCCTATAACCATTATAGCTGTAAATAATGTATAAAATTGTGGTGCTTCATTCATGCTTTTATCCATACCTGCTTCAAAACCAAAAGCTTCACAAATATAAAAAGCTGTTGCTATTGGAAGTATTGTAGCAGAAAATATTGATGCAACTAAAAGTCCAAATGCAAAAATTGCTGATGCAAACTGTCCTGCTAACGGTTTTAAGGCAACGGCTGCATCTTTTGCTTCATTTATAGTTATGCCATTTTTGTTAAGTGTAGCTGCACAAGCTATCATTATAAAAAATGCAACAACTACAGTGATTATGCACCCTATAGCCACATCTACCAGTTCATATTTATATTCTTCTATCTTTATTCCTTTTTCAATTACTGAAGATTGCATATAAAACTGCATCCATGGTGCTATAGTGGTACCAACTATACCTATTACAGTGCTTATACTAGCAGCATTCATGTCCATAGATGGTTTTACTATAGCATTAGTAACTTGATTCCAATCAGGATGCGATAATAATGCAGATATAATATAAAACAACAGAAAAACACTGAATATTAGAAAAACTTTTTCTGCTGATTTATATGTTCCTTTAACAACTAGAAACCAAACTAAAATAGCTCCTATTGGTACTGAGATATATTTAGATATCCCAAAGATTTGCATGCTCCCTGCTACTCCTGCAAACTCTGTTGCTGTATTACCTATATCTGCAATTATGAGTCCTAAAAATATAAAAAAAGTTATCCTAACTCCGAAATTTTCTCTTATTAAATCAGCCAATCCTTTTTTTGTAACTATTCCCATCCTTGCATTCATTTCTTGAACAACTAAAAGAACAACAAATGCTGGAATTAGAGTCCATATAAGTTTGTACCCATAAGTAGATCCAGCAATTGAATAAGCTGTGATTCCTCCAGCATCATTATCAACGCTTCCAGTAATAATTCCTGGGCCTAAAATACTTAGAAAAAGGAGGATTTTTTTTAGTCTTGTATCTCTTTTATTTAATTCCATGTCTTCTACCTCCTAATTCAACCTATTCTTTTGTTTTTCTTTAACATCTCATAAACTATATCATTAATAATAACATTGCCAATTAAGTTCTTATCAATATCAGTAACTGGTATTGCCATTAAATTATATTTCGAAATTATTTTTATTAAATCATGTAAATCATCTTTATCATATATATATGGAAACTCTTTATTCATAATTTTTTCTAGACTTTCATTAGGGTCAGCAACTATGATGTCCCTTAAGGAAATTACTCCTTTTAGTCTATTCCTATTATTAACAACATATATATAATACATCTCGTCTTCATTTGGCCTCATTCCTCTTAATATGGAAATAGCCTTTTCAACTTTTAAATCGTATTTCAATGCTACAATTTCTGTAGACATAAGACTTCCAACTTCATCACTTTCATATTCCAAAAGGCCCCTTACTTCTTCTGAAGCTTCTTTTTCCATGTTATTAAGAAGTTCTTCAGCTTTAAGTTCGCTTAATCCATCTAAAATATCTGCTGCCTCATCTGCCGGCATTTCCTCAAGTATATCTGCTGCTTTATCAGTATCCAAGCTTTTTATAAAATTAAGCTGCTTATCTTCCTCCATCTCTTCAAGTACATCTGCTGCCTTAGCATTATCAAGACTTGAAAAAATCATCATACCAGTATTCTCATCAAAATCTTCGATAATATCAGCTAAATCTGATGGGTGGAGTATTGATAATTTGTTATATGTTTTTGATAACATTATATTTTCATTTGCTCTAAAAATTGTCTCTACATCATTCCATAATATAAGCTTTGAAGAAATCTTAAAACCCATTCTAACTATAGGTTTAGCAATGCCAATTCTTCTTAAAATTCCTTCAGTTCCAATGTCTGCTGCAACAACAAAAACGCTGGATCCATGATTTAATAACCTTATATCGTTTACCCTAACAACTTTTCTGCCATTTACATCGATTATCTGTTTATCCAATACATGTTGACCTAAAAACATAACATCATCTAAATCAATTTCCTCAATTTTGTTAATAGTCATTACATATTGACCATTTTCTTTTTCTACAAATACATCTTTCCATTTCAAATTTAATATGCCCTTTGAAGTTTTTACTTTTATTGCCTCTACTCTTGGATTTTTTAGTTTATTTATAACTCCAATATCCTTTATCTTACCTAAGATTTCTCTATCCTTATTAAAAACCTTACTTCCTAGGACTCTGCTTAAATAAAAACTATTCATTTCCATAGTACATCCTCCTCTTTACATCAAAAGAATGCACTACTGTAGTTTATGTATGTAAGTACACCCTTTTAATATTATTTAATTTTATAAAGCTAAATTCGGGGCCACTGTCCATTGAATAAACCACTCCTATTTTATAAAAATTTGTTTAAATGTAGAGATATTTATTATATCCCACACTTTATTATATTCCTATAAATTAAATATGCAATAATAACCTTTAAATTAATCTTAGTTCAATTAAATTTTACAATAAAAAAAACCAGTTAAAACTGGTTTTTTACTTTTTTATTCAGTTGTGAATGGTAATAAAGCTATGTTTCTTGCTCTCTTAATAGATTCAGTTAACATTCTCTGATGTTTTGCACAGTTTCCAGAAATTCTTCTTGGTAGAATCTTTCCTCTTTCTGTGATATACTTTCTTAATTTGTTTATGTCTTTATAATCTATATGATCAGCCTTTTCCATACAGAAAGAACAAACTTTTTTCTTCATTCTTCTTCCTCTTGGACCGCCTTTTTTAGCATCTCTTCCGTCTCTGCTATTTCCATTATCTCTGCTCATTTTTTCTCCTCCTTACCAAAAATTTTAAAATGGTATATCTCCATCATCTATAGGAGTAATATCTGCTCCAATACTTGATTGATTCATATCATTATTCATTGAATTAGATTGATATTCATCCCTTCCTGTTGAGGCTTTGTTTCCTCCCCATTCAAGGAACTGTACTTCTTCAGCAACTACTTCCGTTACATATCTTCTTGTGCCATCTTTAGCTTCATAGGATCTAGTTTGTATTCTACCACTAATTCCTATAAGTTTTCCTTTGCTCATATAGTTAGCTGTAGACTCTGCTTGTTTACCCCATACTACTATTGGGATAAAATCAGCTTCTCTTACGCCATCTTTATTGGGAAGTCTTCTATCAACGGCTATAGTAAAGGTGGCAACAGCATTTCCACTTCCCGGAGTAAACTTAAGCTCTGGGTCTTTAGTCAGTCTGCCTATTAAAACAACTTTATTCATTTTAACACCACCACTAAATTATTCTTCTTCTCTTATTATTAAGTGTCTTATAACACCGTCAGTAATTCTGAATACACGATCTAATTCTTTTGGTAATTCAGTATCAGCTGTGAAATTTATTAAAGTGTAGTAACCTTCGTTAACTTTCTTTATTTCATAAGCAAGTTTTCTCTTGCCCCAAGCATCAACGTTATCTACTGTTCCACCACCATTTTCAATTACACCTTTAAATTTTTCAACGCCAGCTTTAACAGCTTCCTCGTCTAATGATGGTTCCAATATAAATAGAGTTTCATACTTTCTCATTAGATTCACCTCCTCCCCCTGGTCTACGGCTGTATATTTTATACAGCAGGGATTTCAACAATTAATTATATCATAATTATTAACACATTTCAATCTTTTATTCATTATTTTCTTGTTTTGATTCTAAAATTTGTTTTAAATCTTTTTCAAATTTATTTCTTGGAATCATAACTATACGTCCACAACCTGTACATTTTATTTTAATGTCTGCTCCCGTTCTTATTATCTCCCAAGCATTTATGCCACATGGATGTTGTTTCTTCATTTTAACTATATCACCCAAATTAAAATTTTTCATTTTTACCTCCCCGTACCTTCCAAATTATTAGAAGCTAATTTTATATTGTTTTGATTTAATTCTTTTATAATAAACCTTCTAAGTTCAACTTCATTAGTTCCTTGAGTTGAAGGTTTAACTTTACCTACTATCATCACGTTTATACCTATAGCCTTAAAGTCTGTTATTCCAAAAACCTTTGGTTTCTCTATTATGTCCTGCTCTGCCTCATTAGCAAATTTTTCACAGGCTTCATTTATTATTTTAAATACATTATCTATATTTTCACTATAATCAACACATATATTGGCTGCTATTCTTATATTTCCTCTTGAATGGTTTGTAACATTTTTTATAGATCCATTAGGTATAATATGTAAATCTCCATTGAAATCTCTTATTTTTGTAACCCTTAACTCTAAGCTTTCAACTATTCCTGCCTTTTGTTCTATTGTTACATTTTCACCTACTGTATATTGGTTTTCAAAAAGTATGAAAATACCATTTATAACATCCTTAATAAGACTTTGCGATGCAAGTCCTACAGTAACTCCACCAATACTGGCTGCTGTTAAACTTACCGTACTGAATATACCCATTATTCCCAAAAAATATACTGTGTATCTAAGTATACTCTTCAAAACAGCTATAAGTGTTTTTGACTTCTTTTCATCTATAGAAAACATAATTTGTTGTTTTTTTAATGTTTTTTCAATTATTTTGCTTCCTAATTTAACTGCAATATACATTACTACTAATATAATAACTATTTGTAGGCAATTATCTAAAAACTTATTAATATTAAAACTTTCACTGCTAATTTTACCCAAATCAAAATTTCCTAAAGAAGTTATTGATAACTTACTTAACATTTAAAAACCGCCTTAATATTTTTTTATTATAATATAACATAAAATAGATTTTATATAAACTACTTATAAAAGTGGTATACGTATTACTAATTTTATATATGTAAGCAATAACAATTAAGCTATCAATATAATTTTGTTTAATATACGAAATCATGTTTATAATTATGTTATAATACACCATATACATATTTGTTATTATATTAAACTATCTATTAACGTGTATATAAAATAACATCAATGAGGTAAATTTATGAACATGCTTATACTACTAACCAAATCAGTCGTTATTGGTATTGCGACTGGATTTGTAATGTCTATCCCCATTGGTCCTGGTGGAATTGAATCTGTGAAGAGAACTGTATCCAAAAATTACTGGGAAGGACTAAAGGTTTCTCTAGGTGCTATAAGTGCTGATGTGCTTTATCTTTTGCTAATAAATGCTGGTCTAGCAAACCTATTAAATAGAAATCGACATACTGAGGGTTTCTTTTGGATTATTTCAGGTTTATTGTTATCTTTTATTGGATATAATTCATTAATAAACCATAACGGAAATGAAAATTTAATTACAAAATTTATGAAGAATTCAAATATATCCTCACTTTCTTTTGTTACTGGCTTTATGATAACTGCAACAAATCCCATGACCCCATCCATTTGGTTAACCATGAGTGGAACTGTTTTAAAAGCATGGTATCATATAAATAAATTTGCATATTATGTATTTATCATTTCTATAATTATTGGAATGATTCTTTGGTTTGCTCTACTAAACTTTTTAGCATATAAAGGTTTTAATATTTTATCACCAAAAAAGACCAAAGGTACTGTTTCATTTTTGATGTGGGGTATAATTCTCACCGGTTTTGCATTTATATTTTGGGGACTTTATATTTATTCTGATTTTCATATATTAAACACATTATGGATACACATAAAAATTTTCTTATGGAAGGATTGATTTACTTGGATAAATTTCTAGAAAGATTTGATAAGACAATAATTTTTGTAGTAATATATACTCTTGTTTTTGTTGTATTTTTCAAGACAATAAGTTATACTTTACCATTTGTACTTGCATTAATATTTGCAATTGCATTTCAAAAACCAACAAATTTTCTTATAAAAAAATTTAAGTTAAAAAATTCAATGGCAGCTTTTATAACAACAACAATTTTCTCAGCGATAATTATTCTGATATTTGTATTTGCTATAGCCTCTGTAACTAATGAAATTGTTACTTTAACAAAAAATGCTCAAACCTATGTAACAGATATATCTCCTAAGATTAATAAGTTAATGACAAATTTGCAATCATTTTACAAAAACTTAGATCCATCTATTTCATCTACTATTGAACAAAATTTTTCTAGTTATGCTACAAAAACTTTAAGTACAACGGTAAATATTTCTGGGAAAGTTATGTCTTACATTTTAACATTTTTTTCATATATTCCATATGTCGCTATGGTTATAATTTTCACTTTTGTTTCTACATATTTTTTTACAAAAGATTTATCTACTGCTAAAGTTAAATTTGCGGACTCTCTTCCAACGCATCAAACAGATAAAATCCTTAATGCATTCACTCATATAAAAAAGATGCTTGGAAAATATGTGCTTTCAGAACTTATAATTATAGGTATAACTTTTGTTGAAACAATTATAGCTTATGCAGTCCTTAATGTTAATTATGTTTTATTATTGGCTATTATTACAGCTATTTGCGATTTTCTCCCAATTGTTGGTATTGCCATTATTTATATACCTCTTGCTGTAATTTACTTTATTTCAGGCAACTATTTTACAGCTGTTGGTCTTCTAGTAGCATATGCTGTAATCTCTATAATAAGACAAATTATCGAACCAAAGATTGTATCTTCAACCATGGGGATACATCCAGTTGCTGCTTTAGCTGCTTTATTTATAGGTCTTGAAGCTGGAGGAATCTCCGGTATATTCTTTTGTATGTTTTTAGTTTTATTTTATAAAATATTTAAAAATTTGGATATATTGTAGTATAAAAAATCTTCTTTTTGGATATTATCTAAAAAAGGAGGTTTTTTTTATGATTGAAAGAACTGTGGTTAATTCTAATGAAATTAATTCTATTTCTAAACTTCGAGATTTGTTGTCCAAGGAAATTTCTGAAATTTTAATGCAAGAAAGGCCTATAATTTTTTTATGTATTGGTACTGATCGTTCTACAGGTGACAGTCTTGGACCGTTAGTTGGAGATAAACTTAATTTTTTAGTAAGAAATCAAGTATTCTTATATGGTAATTTAGAATCACCGATACATGCTAAAAATATATGTTCCACAGTTGATAAGATAAAAAAAATATATAATAATCCCTATATAGTAGCTATTGATGCATGCCTTGGCAATGTTGAAAACGTAGGGAATATAATAGTTGAGAGTAAACCAATTCTTCCAGGTGCTGCAGTTCATAAAAATCTTCCACCTATCGGAGACTTAAGTATTACCGGAATAGTAAATGTATCTGGTGCTTTAGAATTTATGGTACTTCAAAATACAAGACTATTTACAGTTATGCATCTAGCCGAAATTATATCAAAAGGAATTTATCATTCTATAATTAAAACAGTTGGAGTAAAAAATAAATGTATTAGTTCATCATTACCATTTAAAAACTTTATTTAAAATAACATAAAAAACTATTACTAAAAAACAGGAATATTAGTAATAGTTTTTATTTTATATAATAATGTTATTTAAAAAATTTATTATTCATCAAAATAATGAGGAATATATTCTGTTCTTAAGTATATATTCTATTTCATCTATGCTTTTACTTCCTATATCAATTATAAGAATACCATCTTTTTTTATATTATTCTCACAGTTTATATTTTGTAAACCACCATTTTTCAAATCACATATCATAGCATCACATTCATTATTTGAATTCATGCTAACTATTTCATATCCTCTTTTTTTTAATTCTAATTTTACATTTCTTAGCTCATCTGATATACATATCTTCATAATAAAAAACCTCCCATGGTATATTATTTCCAACAGGAGATTTTTATATTCACTTTATAATATTTTATTTATAGAATTTTTTAATACTGTTTCTTCTTCCGATGATAAGTCATACCTTGATATTCCTTTATCAATAGGTTTTGCATAAGTTGTACTTTCACTTCTTCCATATATACTTGTAAGAACAACACCATCTTTATTATTATCTAACATTGCTATTGAAAAACTTAAATCACTTCCTACATCATCAAATGCTTTATATCTTATTATCGATACATTTTGTATACACTGATTGACTTTACCTTGTATATCTAGATACATCTTTTTTACTTCATCCGTTTCTCTTACAGACTCTTCTACTTTACCCATATACGATTTAACTAATTCTTCAATATTAGTATTGTCTATTCCCCTTGTTAATTTTTTCAATCTATTATCAATTCTCTTAATTGATCTTTTACTTGCAACTATGATTATAAATAATATTAAAATAAGTAGGAGTAATCCTCCAGATATATATATTCCAAATTCATTATACAATTGTAAAATATTTTGCATTTAAATTCGTCCCTTCATAATTCCAATGTTTCATGTGAAACATTATATTTTTAATATTTCCAGTATTCTCTGTAAATCATCATTTGAATAATATTCTATTTCAATTTTTCCTCTGCTATTTTTATTCTTTAAATTAACTTTAGTTGCAAACATTACTTCTAATTTATCACGTATGTCATCTATGTACACTTGAATTTTTTGATTGTCACCTTCCGTAGTCTTCTTTTCATGCTTATCCTGTAATTTTTTTATTAGTCTTTCTGTCTCTCTAACACTTAATTTTTCATCTATTATTTTTTGTGCTAACTCATATTGTAAATTTTTATCTTCAATTCCTAAGAGTGTCCTTGCATGACCTTCTGAGATAACTTCATCAATTAAATATCCTTGTACTCTTTCATCTAAATTTAGTAGTCTTATGCAATTTGTAATTGCAGTTCTTGACTTGCCAACTTTTATTGCTAATTGTTCTTGCGTTAATTTAAACTCTTCTAATAATTTTTTATATGCTAAAGCTTCTTCAATTGGATTTAAATCTTCTCTTTGTATATTTTCTATAAGTGAAACTTCTAATAATTCCTTATCACTTAATTCCATTATAACTGCTGGAACTTCCTTTAATGATAAATTTTTAGCAGCTCGCCATCTTCTCTCACCCGCAACAATAATATAATTATCGCCATCTCTTATTAGAACTAAAGGCTGAATAATTCCATGTTCTTTAATAGATTCTGAAAGATTATTGATTTTTTCATCGTCAAAATTTTTTCTGGGCTGCTGTGCATTTGGTTTAATAAGATTAATCGGTATAATATTTACACCAGAGTTCTCTTCCTCTACCATATTCTGATTTATTAATGCCCCAAGACCTTTACCTAACCCACCTTTTTTATTCATAATAAAATCACTCCTTCTGCCTGCTTAAAAACTCCTCAGCCAATTCATTGTAACATTGCGCGCCTCTACACTTTTCATCATAAAGCAAAATTGGTAGTCCAAAACTAGGTGCTTCAGCAAGTCTTATGTTTCTAGGTATTGATGTATTATAAATTTTGTTATCAAAATATTTTTTCACTTCACTAAAAACTTCATTTGATAGTCTTGTCCTATTATCGAACATCGTTAAAATAACGCCTTCAATATCCAAGTTTTTATTTAGTGCTTTCTTTACCAGATGTATTGTATTAATAAGCTGACCTACTCCTTCTAATGCATAAAACTCAGCCTGTATTGGAATCAAAACACTGTCTGAAGCACATAATGAATTAATGGTTAGTAAACCAAGAGATGGGGGACAATCTATAAATACATAATCATAATCTTTAGATATTTCATCAATTTTGTTTTTTAATATTGATTCTCTACTCATAGCATTGATTATTTCTACTTCAGCACCAGCAAGTTCAAGTGTTGAAGGTGCTATATAAAAATTATCAATCAATTCAGATTTTAATATAACATCTTCTAATTTTTCATCTGATGTAATGACTTCATACATGGATTTATGTATGTTTTTTTTATCAAATCCTAACCCACTTGTCGTATTACCTTGTGGATCTATATCTATTGTCAGTACCTTATATCCCTTCATTGCAAGATATGCACATAGATTTATATTAGTTGTAGTCTTACCTACACCTCCTTTTTGATTGAAAATACTTACTATTTTCATCAATTTCACCTCTTTCCTCTTTATAGTATTTATTAAAATGTCATTTAACTTCTAATATCATTATAATATCATATATTTGCTTTATAAATAGCTTTTACAAAACATTTATAAAAAATATATAGAAATTTATCTTTAAATAGCTGCATCACCAAAAAAACAACTAGTAAAACTAGTTGTTTTTTTGGTGATATGAATTTTATTGCTTTTTATTTGTTTCACGTGAAACAACATTTTTAGGAATTTTAATTGTAACTTCTATAAAATCATCTAAATCTCTAGATTTATAATTAGCATTAATTCCGTACTTATCAAAAACTTGTTTAATAGTATTTATATATACCTTAGGACTAAAGATTCCCTTTATTCTTTTTTTACCATCTGCAGCTATATCAGCATTATTTATTTTTAATAATTCTTTATCTATCAATTCTTCTGCTTTTTTTACATTTAATCCTTGATTAATTATGGTCTTTAAAATTTTCTTTTGTAGTTTTATATTTGGTAATTTCAACAATGCCCTTGCATGTCTTTCAGTTAGTGAGTTTTTTAAAATTATTTTTCTAAGTTCAGCATCCAATTTTAGTACTCTAATTTTATTAGCAATAGTAGATTGTTTCTTACCTATACTTAATGCAAGCTTCTCTTGAGTATATCCATGTTCTTTTATTAAATTATAATAAGCTTCTGCTTCCTCTACAAAATTCAAATCTTCTCTTTGAAGATTTTCTAGTAATGCAATAGCTGCTGATTCACTATCTGATATGTCTACTACTATAGCTGGTACAGATTTTAATCCTGCTATAGTTGCTGCTCTAAAACGTCTCTCCCCAGCAACAATTTCATATTTTCCAAGTTGATCTCTTCTTACTGATAATGGCTGTATTATACCATAATTTTTTATTGATTGTGCTAATTCATTTAAAGCCTTTTCATCAAAATACTTTCTAGGCTGATATCTATTAGCATAAATGCAATCCATTTCTATATATAGTATATTGTCGTTAACCATATTAAACCATCCTTATATAATATTTCATTATAGTTCATTTCTTCATAAATCAATAAAATCCTTCTTTTTTATAAGTAAGTTTTTTATTTTTTATCTAATTGGCTTTTTAGTAACCATTCCTGCTTTCCTAGGATATTTAATATCCGTTGCCTTTATCTTCTTTATAATAACTAAGTTATGTTTTATATCACTATTCTCAATCTCAACTTCTATTATTTCTTGAATTTTACCACCTAAGGTTCCTATAGCATTTTTAGCTTCTTTTAATTCATCTTCAATTGCAGGCCCTTTAAGCGCTAAAAAATATCCGCCAACTTTTACATATGGAATACAAAATTCGCTTAAAACCGTCATATTTGCTACAGCCCTTGATGTAGCTATATCAAAGCTTTCTCTATAGTCTTTATCCTTTGCAAAATCTTCTGCTCTTCCATGTATTGTTTTTATATCCTTTAACTCTAACGCACTAATAACTTCATTTAAAAAATTTATTCTTTTGTTTAGTGAATCAAGCAAAACAACATTGATATTATCATTAAGTATTTTTATGGGAATTCCTGGAAATCCACCGCCAGTTCCAACATCAATTAAGTTTTTAGCCTCTTTTAAATATTGAAATTTGAAAGCTTCTATACAATCAATAAAATGTTTTTGAATTATATCATTATCTTCAGTAATGGCCGTAAGGTTAATCTTTTCGTTCCACTCTTTTATCATTTCTTTATATTTTATAAATTTATTATATTTAGTTTCATTGAATTCTACTTTTACTTTTTCACATGCTATATTCATTATATCAAAATGTTCCATATAACCTCCTATTTGACTAAATACTTTAATTAAAATACAATTTTGTGTTTATAATTTACTTTGATTTTAATTTAAAATATTGTTCTAAGTAAATCATAAGTACGGATATGTCTGCAGGCGACACTCCAGAAATTCTTGAAGCCTGGCCTAAATTAGTGGGTTTCATTTTACTAAGCTTTTGAATTGCTTCGGTTCTCAGCCCCTTTACCATCTCATAATCCAACTCACTAGGTATATTTCTATTTTCAAATTTTTTAAACTGTTCAACTTGCTCTAATTGCTTATAAATATAGCCTTCATACTTAGTCATGATTTCTACTTCTTCTGTTATATCCTTTGGCAGCTTTGGTCTCTCTTCATCTAATTCTTTTACTATACTATAATCTAATTCTGGTCTTTTTATTAATTCATATAAACTAATTGGTTTTCTTAACGCTGCAGTACCAACACTTTCTAAAAATGAATTTACTTCTCTTTTGTTAGTGATTTGCAGTTTCTTTAATCTATTTATTTCTTCATCAACAGCTTTTTTCTTATTTGTAAATACTTCATATCTCTTTTCACTTACGAGTCCAATTCTATATCCCATTTCAGTAAGTCTTATATCTGCATTATCTTGCCTTAAAAGGAGCCTATATTCCGCTCTAGATGTCATCATTCTGTATGGTTCATTTGTTCCTTTAGTAACTAGATCATCAATTAATACCCCTATATAGGCATCTGATCTACTAAGTATTAAAGGCTCTTTATTTTTTATTTTTAAAGAAGCATTTATTCCAGCTATAAGTCCCTGACAAGCAGCTTCTTCATATCCAGAACTTCCATTTAGCTGTCCTGCTCCAAACAATCCTTCTATATTTTTAAATTCTAGCGATAATTTCAATTGAGTGGGATCAATACAATCATATTCTATAGCATAGGCTGTTCTCATTATTTCTGCATTTTCAAGTCCACTAATTGTTCTAATTACCTTCAATTGAACTTCTTCTGGAAGTGAGCTAGATAAGCCTCCAACATACATTTCATTTGTATTTTCTCCTTCAGGCTCTATAAATATCTGATGCTGATTTTTATCAGGAAATCTTTTCACTTTATCTTCTATTGATGGACAATATCTTGGACCAACACTTTTTATGCTTCCATTATATAAAGGTGATCTGTGTATATTGTCCATTATTACTTTATGTGTTTTATCGTTAGTGTACGTTAAATAACAAAGTATTTGGTTTCTATCAATATTTTCACTTATAAAAGAAAAAGGTGTAATTATATCATCACCAGGCTGCTCAATCATTTTTGAAAAATCTATAGATCTTTTATTTACACGAGCAGGCGTACCTGTTTTAAATCTTCTAAGCTCTATTCCTGCATCTATAAGACTCTGGGACAACTCATTAGCTGGAAATAATCCACTTGGACCCCCGCTATAATTTACTTCACCTATTATTATCCTTGATCTAAGATAAGTTCCAGTAGCTAATACCACTGCTTTAGTATCAAAATATGCACCGTTTTTAGTAAGAATACCTTTCACTTTACCATTTTGTATGTCGATACTGACCACTTCTATTTGCTTAATATATAGATTTTCTTGATTTTCAAGAACTTCCTTCATTCTTTCTGAATATCTTCTTTTATCAGCTTGAGCTCTAAGCGAATGTACAGCAGGACCTTTTGATAAATTAAGCATTTTTGATTGTATAAAAGTATGATCTATATTTACTCCCATTTCTCCACCAAGAGCATCTACTTCTCTAACTAAATGACCTTTGGCCGTTCCTCCTACATTAGGATTACATGGCATCATAGCTATGCTATCTAGATTCATTGTACAAACTAATGTTTTTGCTCCAATTCTAGCTGAGGCTAATGCTGCTTCACAGCCTGCATGACCTGCTCCAATAACTATTACATCAAAACTATCACTATCATATCTAATCACTTAAAACACCTACTTTCCTAAACAAAAATCTTTAAATATCTTATCTATTAAATCTTCTTCTAAAGTATCTCCAGTTATTTCCCCTAGTGAATGCCACGCATTTCTAATATCAATTGAAGCTAAATCTATAGCTGAAGTGTTTTTTATAGCAAGTTCTGCATCTTCCAAATTAATTTTAGCCCTTATTAATGCAGCTTTATGTCTAGTATTTGTGATGATATATTCCTTTATCTTAATATCTCCTCTAAAAAACATCTTTTCAATTTTTTCTTTCAATTTTTGTGTTCCAAAACCACTTTTAGCTGATATTTCAATTATATTTTTTGATTCTATATCTCTTAAATCATTAAAGTCTAATTTTTTAGGTAAATCTACTTTATTCAGTAATACTATATATTTTTTATTCTTAATATATTTAATTATTTCTAAATCTTTTTCATCCAAACTTTCACTAGAATCTAACATAAATATTATCAAATCGGCTTCTTCTATCTTCTTCTTTGATTTTTCCACACCAATTTTTTCTACAATATCCTCTGTTTCTCTTATACCTGCAGTATCAATTAATTTAATGGGAATCCCTGCTATATTTAAATGTTCTTCAATAACATCCCTAGTTGTTCCCGCAACCTCTGTAACAATTGCTCTTTTTTCTTCTAATAATGAATTTAATAACGAAGATTTTCCCACGTTGGGTTTGCCTACAATAGCTGTTTTTAAGCCTTCTCTTAATATTTTGCCTTCATCAGCAGTTAAAATTAACTCATTTATCTCTTTTAAAATTTTTGATATTTCTTCGTATGTCTTTTCAGATGTCATCTCTTCAAGATCATCTTCTGGATAGTCTACAGTAGCCTCTATATGCGCTATAATTTCAAGTAGTTTAGTTCTAAGTCTATTAATCTCTTTAGAAACTCTTCCCTCTGCTTGCATCATAGCAGCTTTCATACTCTTTTCAGTTTTTGATGTTATTATATCCATAACTGCCTCTGCCTGGCTAAGATCTATTCTTCCGTTTAAGAATGCTCTCTTTGTAAATTCTCCTGGCTCAGCAAGCCTTGCTCCATTTTTTAATACCTCTTCTAAAATCATCTTAGTTACCAAAATACCACCATGACAATTAATTTCAACAGTATCTTCAGCTGTAAAACTCTTTGGTCCCTTCATAAAACTAATTATAACCTCATCAAGAGTTTCACCATTTGAATCTATTATGTTTCCATATTTCATTGTATATGGCTTAATATCTAAAATATCTTTGTGATTTTTTGATTTAAAAATATTATTTACTATTACTAAACAATTTTTACCTGAAACTCTTATTATAGAAATTCCACCTTCACCTATTGGTGTAGCTATTGCTGCTATAGTATCAAATTCTTTCATATGAATAAAAAGTCGTTCCAAAATGCTAATAATTATATTATTTATGTACATTTCGAAATAACTTTTGGCCCCCTTTCTTTGCTCTTATAGCCTACTAAGTAAAAAGAAAGCCATCAGGCTTTCTTTAAATCGATTACTACATATCTATGAGGTTCATCGCCCTCACTATAAGTTTTAATATATTTGTCTTCTTGAAGTGCTGAATGAATTATCCTTCTTTCATAAGGATTCATAGGTTCAAGTCTCATAATTTTACCTGTTTTATGAACTTTATGAGCTATTCTCATTGCTAATCGTTTTAAAGTTTCTTCTCTTTTATCCCTATAATTTTCAGCATCCAAAACGATTCTTTTGTATTCTCCGCTTTGCTCTTTATTTACAACTAAACTAACAAGATATTGAAGTGAGTCTAAAGTCTCACCCCTATATCCAATTAAGATACCCATATTAGAACCATTTAAAACAATTTTTATTATATTTTTATTTTCAGTAATATTAATTTCTGCATCTATTCCCATATTATCGAGTATATTTCTTAAAAAAGACTTTGCCTCTGTAGCATAATCTTTTTTTAATGTCACTTTTATTTTTGCAGGTCTTCTTCCTATAATACTCAAAAGACCTTTATTACCCTCATCAATAACTTCAATCTCAACCCTATCTTCTGTGACACCAAGTTCACTAAGAGCATTTTCTTTTGCTACACCAACAGTTTTGCCCACATATTCTAAACATTTCATGTCCTAAGACACCCCCTTGGCAGGCTAATTTTAGTTATCATTAGATATCTTTTTGTTTTTTTTGTTGTTTTGGTTTTTTAGTATTTTTATCATCTTTGTCGTCAGAAGAATTAGCTTGTGCTATGGCTTTTTTATCATCCTCTTCTGCCTCAGTTTTTTTACTCAACATAAACATAACAATTCTAGTTTGCGTCATTTGTATTAGGTTACCAGCAGTCCAATAAAGAACTAATGCCGCATTAAATTTCAAACTCATATATAAAAACACAGCTGACATAACCAAATTCATAGTACGTGATTGTTTTGCTTGGTCTTTATCAGGATTATTCATAGTCATTAACATTCCAGAAATATATGTTGTTGCACCTGAAAATATAGGAAGAATTAACGATGTCCAATCTGAAAAACTAGCTGTCTTTGACAAATCATGAATCCATAAAAATCCAATTCCATTTATCTTTAAGGTTGAAAAAACCCAATATAAGGCTATAAGAATAGGATACTGTAATATAAGAGGTAAACATCCTCCTAAAGGATTAACACCCATCTCCTTATACAACTTCATAGTTTCTGTATTTAGTTTTTGTGGATCACTTTTATACTTTGCCTGTAGTTTCTTTACTTCTGGAGAAACTTTTGTCATAAGAAATGATGATTTCAGTTGTTTATAGTTAAATGGAAATAACACCATCCTTATTATTATTGTAAGAATTATTATAGATAAGCCATAAGAAATATTTTTATCAGGAAAAATATTTAATATAGTATTATTTATAGCCTGAAAAAAATCAACAAATATATTATTTAAGAAAGGGATTTTAAACAAAATCATATCCTCCTATATTTTATTTAACCGGATCATATCCACCTTTGCTAAAAGGATTGCACCTTAATATTCTTTTAACTGACATAAAAAGACCCTTCAATGCTCCATATTTTTCAATTGCTTCAATAGCATACATAGAGCAAGTAGGATAAAATCTGCAACTTGGTCTTTTTAGCGGCGATATGTAGTTTCTATAAAATTTTATCAATTTTATTAATATTGTCTTTATTTTCATATAAACCTGCCTTCTTGAACAGATTTTTCATAGAAGTTTCAACTTCTTTATATCCTTTATCATTACATGCATATCGAGCAATAAACACAAAATCATAACCACTTTTTAACGATTCTTTGTTCAATCTATAGCTTTCACTTATTACTCTCTTAACCCTACTTCTAATTACACTTTTTCCTACTTTCTTGCTTACAGATATTCCAAGTCTGTTAATACTTTTATTTTTGTAATTTTTAAAAACATATAAAACAAGAAGCTTATTGGCGAAAGATTTACCATTTCTATAGACATTTCTGAACTCAGAATTCTTTCTTACCTTGAATTCTTTCATAATAAAATCTACTGCTCCTTTTTCCTGCAATTGCAGAAAAAGGCCACAAAAGCGGCCCTTATGCTGTCAATCTTTTTCTTCCTTTTTGTCTTCTTCTTCTAAGAACATTTCTTCCTTGAGGAGTGTTCATTCTTTTTCTAAATCCATGCTCTCTTTTTCTTTGTTTCTTTTTAGGTTGATAAGTCATAAACATAACATATGCACCTCCTTTGTGCAGTTCAATTTTTTATATAGCAATTCCTTACTAACAAATTTTCAGTTTTACTTTTATATTATATATTCACCTTATATTAATGTCAATATAAAGACTTTTGTTGATATTTTTAAAGCTAAAACATATTTTTTGTGGATAACTTCTTGAATAGCTGTTTGTCTTTTGATATTATTAGAAAAGGGTTGTTAATTATTTTTAAGAATAAAAGTTATGCACAAGTTGTGGACAAATTTGTGCATAACTTGTTTGATAAATTATTATATTATACATAATTTCTTATTTTTATATTAAAAAATGGCCATTTAGTGTAATTTAGATATGTTAATATATATTTTTTTAAACTGTTGATAATTTTAATGCTATTTCATTAATTAACAATATTATAAACATGTGAATATTTTTTACTTAGTTTGTCAACAACCTAAGATGTATACATAAATATGTTTATATTATTGTTAATAACCTGTTTACTTTAAAGAAAAAAAAAATTTTTACTGGAGGATAAGATATGGGCACCCAATTAGATACTATCTGGGAAAAAACTCTAAACATAATAAAAGGGGAACTTACAGAAGTTAGCTTTAACACTTGGATAAAAAGCATATCTCCTTTATCTATGGATAACAATTGCATAAGACTTGGTGTCCCTAATCAATTTACTAAGGAAATATTAGAAAGTAGATATAAGGATTTACTTTCTAATGCCGTAAAATTAATTACTACAAAGAAATATTCTCTATTTTTTAATATAATTTCAGAGGAAGTTTCGGAAACAAATGAATCAAATGATGCTCAAGATAATTCAGCAAACTTTGAAGATGATATGCATTCAATTTTGAACCCAAAATACAAATTTGATTCTTTTGTTATAGGCAATAGTAATCGTTTTGCTCACGCTGCATGCTTGGCCGTTGCAGAAGCTCCTGCTAAAGCCTATAATCCTCTATTTATATATGGAGGAGTAGGACTTGGAAAAACTCACTTAATGCACGCCATTGGACACTATATACTTCAAAACAACCCACGTGCAAAGGTTGTTTATGTTTCATCGGAAAAATTCACCAACGAATTAATAAATTCTATAAAAGATGATAAAAACGAGGAATTTAGGACTAAATATAGAAATGTTGATGTACTGCTTATAGATGATGTTCAATTTATTGGAGGTAAAGAACGTACTCAAGAAGAATTTTTCCATACATTTAATACACTTCATGAAAGTAATAAGCAAATAATTCTTTCAAGTGATCGACCACCAAAGGAAATACCTACACTTGAAGACAGACTTAGGTCTAGATTTGAATGGGGGCTTATTGCAGATATTCAACCACCTGATTTTGAAACGCGAATAGCTATATTAAAAAAGAAGGCCGATGTAGATAATTTAAAAATTCCTAATGAAGTTATGGTTTACATAGCAACTAAAATTAAATCTAACATAAGAGAATTAGAAGGTGCATTAATACGAATTGTAGCCTTTTCTTCCTTGACCAATAGAGAAATAAGTGTAGATCTTGCTTCCGAAGCTTTAAAGGACATAATCTCAAATAAGCAATCAAAACAAGTTACTATAGGACTAATCCAAGATATTGTTTCAAACTACTACAATTTAAGAATAGAAGACTTTAAGTCTGCTAGACGTACCAGAAACATAGCTTATCCAAGACAAATTGCAATGTATCTGTCTCGAAAATTAACAGATATGTCTTTACCAAAAATAGGTGAGGAATTTGGAGGTAGAGATCATACCACTGTAATACATGCCTATGAAAAAATATCTGAGGGCTTAAAAAAAGACGATTCGCTAAAAAATGCTATAAGCGATATAACTAAAAAAATAAATCAAAAATAATAACAGCTGTTTATAATAACTAGAAAATTACCTGTGGATAAAAAAAGCAAATTAAATTAATCTTAACAATGTGGATAAAGTTAAATTTTTGTTATTTACTTATCCACAATTATTTTTCGTCTAAATTGTTTGAAATACGGCGTTATGAATGTTATACACATATCAACAGCCCCTACTACTATTACTATACATAATTATATTATCTAATCTACCTATATAATTACTATTCGTGTTGATAAAAAGGAGGATTTTACAATGAAATTTATATGTGAAAAAAACAAATTACAAGAAGCAATCTCAGTAACTCAAAAAGCAGTAACTGGTAAATCAGCTATGCCTATATTGCAAGGTTTACTAATAGATGCATCAGAAGGAAAAATTACTATAACAGGTTCTGATATAGATTTAAGTATTGAAACGAAGATAGATGCAAACATTATAGAAAATGGTAAGGTTGTTGTAGATGCAAGACTTTTTGGGGATATAGTAAGAAAATTACCTAACAGCAGTATAGAAATAAGTTCAGCTACAGACAATTCTATAGAAATAATATGTGAAAAAACTAAATTTAATTTAATACATATGAGTGCAGATGATTTTCCGGTTCTACCAAGTATCGATGAAAAGAATATATTTTCTATAGAACAAAAATTACTTAAAAACATGATAAGAGGAACTATATTTGCCATTGCACAAGAAGAATCGAGACCTATATTAACAGGTGTTTTAGTTGAAATAAAAGATGGAAGAATAAACCTGGTGGCACTAGATGGTTATAGATTGGCATTAAAAAGTGAAGCTATAGATAGCGATGGCTCCATAAAAGCTGTTATTCCAGGTAAAACTTTAAATGAGGTTGTTAAAATTTTAGAAGATGAAGGAGTTGTAAATATTACATTTACTTCTAATCACATTTTAATAAATTTAGGTGATACTAAAATTATATCCAGACTTCTAGAAGGTGAATTTATAAAGTATACTTCAATAATTCCTGAAG
The DNA here is from genome assembly GCF_900176305.1 of Clostridium acidisoli DSM 12555. Lineage (GTDB taxonomy): Bacteria > Bacillota > Clostridia > Clostridiales > Clostridiaceae > Clostridium_I > Clostridium_I acidisoli. The sequence continues at coordinate 7,158 of NZ_FWXH01000025.1, read as the reverse complement.
AATACAGTTTAAAAATAACAGTAGAAAGAAATAAAATTTTGAATTGTATTGAGAGAGCATCACTTGTTGCTAAGGAAGGAAATACCAATTTGATCAAGTTTGATATTAACGATGAATTTATGGTGTTAACTTCTAATTCTCAATTGGGAAACGTAAGAGAAGAATTAAATATAATTTTGCAAGGTGAGCCTCTGCAAATTGCATTTAATGCAAAATATATGATTGACCTACTTAAAATAATGGATGAAGAAGAAATATATATGGAATTTTCTAGCAGTGTAAGTCCTTGTGTTGTAAAAAATAAACAAGATGACAATTGCACTTATTTAGTTCTGCCTGTAAGACTATTAAATAATTAAACAAAAATAAAAATAAGATTTAAAATAACAAAATTGGATATAATTAATAGCTAAGGGGGGATAGATATGAAAGAAATAAAAGTAGAAACTGATATAATAAAGCTTGATGCTTTTTTAAAGTGGTCAGGTGTTGCCACCCAGGGATCGGAAGCTAAATTTTATATAAAAAATGGCGATATTAAACTAAATGGCAATGTTGAAACTCAAAGAGGAAAAAAGTTAGTAAAGGGTGACATAGTAGAATTTGATGGTGAAAGTTATAAAATAGTTTAAATAAATAGTTTCTCCATAAGTTTAAATACTTATGTTATAATATATAAGGTGTTTAATTATGCATATAAAGTCATTGGAATTAAATAATTTTAGAAATTATGAAAAACTCAACATTGAAATGAATAAAGGTGTGAATATTTTTACTGGTGATAATGCTCAGGGAAAGACAAATATACTTGAGAGTATCTATTACTGTAGTATAGGAAAATCACACAGAACAAACAGGGATAAAGAACTTATTTTGTGGAATAAAAGTGACGCATATATAAGTCTTTATGTCTGTAAGGATAGAATTGATAAAAAAATACAGATAAAAATTTTTAAAGAGGGAAAAAAAGGAATAAATATAAACTCAATAAAATTAAAAAAAATATCTGAACTTTTTGGTGTTTTTAATGCGGTTATTTTTTCACCAGAAGATTTAAAAATTATAAAGGATTCACCAAGTGTAAGAAGAAAATTTCTTGATATAGAACTTTCTAAATTAAATTATAAATATTATTATAATCTAGTGCAGTACAACAAAGTGCTAAATGAACGCAATGCTGTACTAAGAAACAGAAGCTACACTAACTATGATATTTTAGATGTGTATGACATTCAGCTCTCGAAATATGGGAGTCAAGTAATAAAATACAGATTGGATTATTTAGAAAAACTAAATAAATTTGGAAGTGTTATACATAAGGACATAACAAACAATAAAGAAAATATAGAATTCAAGTATATTACAGGTGTTAAAGAATCTGAAAATATAGAAAGTGATTTGTTAAAAAATTATGTAAAAAGTAGAAAAAGAGATATTGATAGGGGCATCACATCTTTTGGACCACATAAGGATGATTTTGGTATAAGTATAAATAATACTGATACAAAAAGTTATGGTTCGCAAGGTCAACAAAGAACTGCTATTCTTACAATAAAGTTTGCTACAATAAATATTTTAAAAGATCATACAGGTGAAAATCCGGTATTGCTACTAGATGATGTATTATCAGAACTTGATACTTCAAGGCAAAGATATATTTTAAATTCAATAAATGGAATACAAACAATTATTACATGTACGGGAATTAGCGATATAGAAAAATACATAGACAACAGTTTTAAAATATTTAATGTTAAGGACGGAAAAATATTATGAGGTAAATTAAAATAAGGAGGAGTGCTATGTTTTTACATTTAGGTGAAAATGTTGTTGTTCCAATAAAAGATATTATTGGGATATTTGATATAGAAACCACTATGTATAGTTCTGATACTAGTCAATTTTTAAGAATGGCAGAAGAAGATGGATTTGTTGAGAGAATTACAGAAGACAAACCAAAATCATTTATAATTGCAGAAGTTAATAAAATGAGTAAAGTTTATTTATCACCTATATCATCTTCAACTTTGAGTAAAAGAAGTGAGATGTTTAATATAGAACCTTAGATAGTTTTTTAGAATAGGAGGATTTCCATGTCAGAAAATAATGGAGTTTATGATGAGAGTCAGATACAAGTACTTGAAGGACTTGAAGCTGTAAGAAAAAGACCAGGAATGTATATAGGAAGTACGTCACTTAGGGGACTTCATCACCTTGTGTATGAAATAGTAGATAATAGTATTGATGAAGCATTAGGTGGTTTTTGTAAAAATATAGACATTGTTATCCATAAGGATAATTCAGTCTCAATCTCAGATGATGGAAGAGGTATGCCTGTAGGAATTCACCATAAAATGGGTATACCTACGGTTCAAGTTATAATGACAATACTTCACGCTGGAGGAAAGTTTGGTGGCGGAGGATATAAGGTATCAGGAGGACTTCATGGAGTTGGAGCATCAGTTGTTAATGCACTATCTGAAAACTGTGAAGTCATAGTTAAAAATGAAGGACATATATGGAGACAATCTTATGAAAGAGGTAAAGTTGCAAGTCCTTTTGAAAAGATAGGAGATACAGATGAACATGGTACTCAAACAAATTTTAAACCAGATAGTGAGATTTTTGAAAGTTTAGAATTTGAACACGATACTTTAGTTCAAAGGCTTAGAGAATTAGCATTTTTAAATAAAGGAATAAAAATTAGTTTTTCTGATGAGAGACATGACAAACATGAAGAATTTCACTATGAAGGTGGAATAAAATCTTTTGTATCTTACCTAAATAGAAATAAAGAACCATTGTTTAAAGAACCAATTTACGCTGAGGGAATTAAAGATGATTACACAGTTGAAATTGCACTTCAATACAATGATGGTTATGTAGAAAATTTATTTTCATTTGCTAATAATATAGATACTGTGGAAGGTGGAACACACCTTGCTGGTTTTAAAACAGCATTAACTAGGGTATTAAATGATTATGCTAGAAAGTTTGGATTTATTAAGGAAAATGACAAAAATTTATCGGGCGAAGATATAAGAGAAGGTTTAACAGCAGTTGTATCGATTAAACTTACAGACCCTCAATTTGAAGGACAGACAAAAACAAAACTTGGAAATAGTGAAGTAAGAGGAATAGTAGATAATATCGTTGGACAAAAGGTTAGTACTTTTCTTGAAGAAAACCCTGCAATAGGAAAACTAATAATAGATAAGTCATTAGTGGCTGCAAGGGCAAGAGATGCAGCTAAAAAAGCAAGAGAGCTTACTAGAAGAAAATCTGTACTTGAAAGCACTACACTTCCTGGAAAGCTTGCAGATTGCTCATCAAAGGATCCATCAGAATGTGAAATTTACATTGTTGAGGGTGATTCAGCTGGTGGTTCTGCAAAGCAAGGAAGAGATAGAAAATTTCAAGCAATACTTCCTCTAAGAGGAAAGATAATGAATGTTGAAAAACAAAGAATAGATAAAATTTTAAATTCAGATATGATTAAAGCTATGATAACTGCTTTTGGAGCTGGAATAAGTGCAGATTTCAATTTGGAGAAGATAAGATATCATAGAATTATAATAATGACAGATGCTGATGTAGATGGTGCACATATTAGAACACTTCTTTTAACATTTTTCTATAGATATATGAGGGATCTTGTTGAGAGAGGACATGTTTATATAGCTCAGCCACCATTATACAAAGTAGCAAAGGGTAAAAAAGAAATATATTGTTATACAGATGATGAATTAGACAAAGCTATAGTTGAACTTGGTGGAAAAGATAACAATACAAATATACAAAGGTATAAAGGTCTTGGTGAAATGAATGCTGAGCAATTATGGGAAACAACTATGGATCCAGAGAGAAGAATACTTTTAAAGGCAACAGTTGAGGATGCTAGAGAAGCTGATGAAGTGTTTACTATTCTTATGGGTGATAAGGTAGAGCCTCGTAGAGAATTTATTCAGCAAAATGCTAAAAACGTTATTAACTTAGATATTTAATATTAATAAGCACAGTAAAAGAGGTGTGTCATATGAATAAAAATGAAGGTAAGGTTTTACAAGTAGACATAAGTAATGAAATGAAAAAATGCTATATAGATTACGCCATGAGCGTTATCGTAGATCGTGCACTTCCAGACGTAAGAGATGGACTTAAACCAGTACATAGAAGAATAATATATTCTATGCATGAATTAGGACTTACTCCTGAAAAAGGATATAGAAAATGTGCTAGAATCGTCGGAGATGTTCTTGGTAAGTATCATCCACATGGTGATACCTCTGTATATGATGCGTTGGTTAGAATGGCACAGAGTTTTAATTTAAGATATCCACTTGTAGATGGACATGGAAATTTTGGTTCAGTTGATGGAGATTCAGCTGCTGCAATGAGATATACAGAAGCAAAAATGAATAAAATAGCTGTTGAGATGATAAGAGATATAAATAAAAATACAGTTGATTTTATTCCTAATTTTGACGGTGAAGAAGAAGAACCATCTGTAATACCATCAAGATTTCCTAATTTACTTGTTAATGGTTCAGCTGGTATAGCTGTTGGTATGGCAACTAACATACCACCTCATAATCTAAATGAGGTTATTGATGGTATATTTATGCTTATTGATAATAGTGAAACTAGTATACTTGAACTTATGACAAAGATAAAAGGACCAGATTTTCCAACTGCAGCTAGTATCATAGGTAAAGCAGGAATAAGGGCTGCTTATGAAACTGGCAGAGGCAAGGTTGTTATAAGATCAAAATGTGAAATTGAAGAAGTTGATGGAAGACATAAAATTGTAGTACATGAGCTTCCTTATCAGGTAAACAAGGCAAGACTAGTAGAGAATATAGCTGAACTTGTTAAAGACAAAAGAATAACTGGAATATCAGATCTTAGAGATGAATCTGATAGGGATGGTATGAGAGTAGTAATTGAACTTAAGAGAGATGCAAATCCTCAGGTTCTATTAAATCAGCTATATAAGCATACAAAACTTCAAGACAGTTTCGGAATTATAATGCTTGCACTAGTTGATGGAAAACCACAATATCTTAATTTAAAACAAATGCTAGAACATTATATAGCGTTCCAAGAGGATGTTATAAGAAGAAGGACTCAATTTGAATTAGATAAAGCAAAAGCTAGAGCTCACATATTAGAAGGTTTAAAAATTGCACTTGATCACATTGATGAGGTAATTAATATAATAAGATCATCTAAAAACGTAAGTGAAGCTGAGCAAGGATTAATGGATAAATTTAATCTTTCAGAAAAGCAATCAGAAGCTATTGTAGAAATGAAATTAAGAAGACTTACTGGTTTAGAAAGAGAGAAGATTGAAGAAGAATTATTAGAACTTATGAAAAACATAGAGTATTTAATAAGCGTGTTGGCTGATAGACAAATGGTGTTAAACATTATAAAAGATGAACTTAATGACATAAAAGTAAAATATGGCGACGAGAGAAGAACTCAAATAGAAAGTGTTGAGAATGAAATAGATATAGAAGATCTTATAGAAGATGAAGATGTTGTAATAACGCTAACACATGCGGGATACATAAAGAGAATACCAGCAGACACTTATACTGCACAAAAAAGAGGTGGAAGAGGTATTCAGGCAATGGCAACTAAGGAAGATGACTTTGTGGAGCATATATTTATAACATCAACACACAAACATATTTTATTCTTTAGCAACAAAGGTAGAGCTTATAGATTAAAAGCATATGAAATTCCAGAAGCAGGTAGAACTGCAAAGGGAACAAATGTTATAAATCTTCTTCAATTAAATCAAGATGAAAAAATTCAAGCCGTAATTACATTAAAAGAATTTGATCCTGACAGATATTTAATCATGGGTACGAAAAAAGGTATAATTAAAAAGACTTCGCTAGATCAATATGCAGCAATAAGAAAAAATGGATTGAATGCTATGAACCTTAGAGAAGATGATGAGCTTATTGGTGTAAGATTTACAACTGGTGATAGTGAAATATTAATGGTTACAAAGCAAGGATATGCTATAAGATTTAACGAAAAAGACTCAAGGCCACTAGGAAGAAATGCAGCAGGTGTAAGAGGTATAAGATTAAGAGATGATGATATCGTAGTTAGCTTAGAAGTAATAGATCCAACTCAAGAAGTTCTTGTAGTAAGTGCTAATGGATTTGGAAAGAGAACTCGTATATCTGAATATACACTTCAAAAAAGAGGCGGAAAAGGTGTTATAACTTATAAAGTTTCTGAAAAGACTGGAGAACTTGTAGGTGCAAGAATGGTAAAGGATTCAGATGAAATGATGCTTATAAACAGTAATGATATTGTTATAAGAATAAATGTATCTGACATTTCAACTACCAGCAGAAACGCTATGGGAGTGACACTTATGAGAAAGTCACAAGATGAACAGGTTGTTGCCTTAGCTAAGATAGACAGTGAAGAAGATAATTTAAATTTAGAAGAAGATAATATAGAACAAGAAGATAACACAGAAAATCAATAAATTAAAATGGCAATACTAAAACTGTATTGCCATTTTTTTATTAAAATAAACATTAAAAAATTAATATAAAAACGTACAATTATCCACGTGTATCAGTGTAAGATAATTTAAGAAAATTGATGAAAAATGTAGAATGTTCAATTTAACTTGTTATAAATAAGATGGATAAAAAAACAAAAATAATAAATTTTGATAGAATATAACTCGTTGCTTAGTTATTATGACTTAGCAAGCAAATTTTGATTTAAATGTTAATAAAAAAATGTTGACAAATTAAAATCAAGGTGTTATAATATAAAAGTCGTCAGATGATGACGCAGTGATCTTTGAAAATTAAACAGAGTATAAGAATTAAGTAAACCAGCAAATTCTTTTGATGTTAGAAATAACATTAGATAATAAATTAAGCGAAATGAGCTTAATCAAACTTTTAATTGAGAGTTTGATCCTGGCTCAGGACGAACGCTGGCGGCGTGCTTAACACATGCAAGTCGAGCGAGAAACCTTCGGGTTTCTAGCGGCGGACGGGTGAGTAACACGTGGGTAACCTGCCTCAAAGTGGGGGATAGCCTTCCGAAAGGAAGATTAATACCGCATAACATTGTAGCTTCGCATGAAGCAATAATTAAAGGAGTAATCCG
>NZ_FWXH01000009.1 GCF_900176305.1 Clostridium acidisoli DSM 12555 | reverse complement strand
GAAAAATCTTTGAACTTAAATTTATAAATCTAAAGTATTTTGTACTTCATTTTTTTGACCGAAGGTCGTAGTGTTTATAACATATTAACTTAATAATATGAATAAGGCTACGCCTAAAAGCAAAACCTACGGTTAAAACATATTGTAGAGCTATCTTTATATACTAAGATATATAAATTTAAATTCACTATTTTTCTGACGTGGGAAGAAAATTTTCCTTTACTTGTTACGTAAGTAACTTCTCTCACCTTTGACGGCTTTAGCCTCTTCAATTCTTCAATCTAGCCGAAGGATTTCTTTAATCTTTTCATCTAGCTTTAGCTATGAAGAAAATCTTTAACGGCCTTGCTTCGTAATATCTCACTATTATGAATATAGATTACTTATTATTAGTATAACCTTATAATGTGTTTTAAAATGTACTGGAGACAATCCAAGGTATTTTAAAATACATTATTTTTTAGGTATATTATAAATTTAGAAGGTGAATTAAATGAAATATTTAGCTATGGCAGGAATTGACTATGAAAACAGTGCCTTAGAGGTAAGAGAAAAAGTTAGTTTTACTAAGAGTGCCATAAAAAGAGCTTTTGAAAAAATAAAAGTTGAAGGTATTTTAGAAGAAGTTATAATAATTTCAACTTGTAATAGAAGTGAGATTTATTGCATTTCAGAAGAAGCCAGTGAAGAAGAATACCTTAGAAATTTCTACTCTTCTTTTTTTAAAATAGACAAAAAAGAGGCTGAGGATAATATTGTCTGTAGAAAGGGGTTTGATGCCATTTATCACTTGTTTCAAGTAGCGAATGGTTTCAAGTCAATGGTTCTTGGAGAAGACCAGATATTAGGTCAAGTAAAGGATGCTTACAGTGAGGCACTTTTAAACAAGGGTAGTGGAAAGATATTAAATAGGCTTTTTTTAAATGCAATTACAGATGCAAAAAAAGTTAAAACAACAACTTCTTTAACTAATACATCAATATCCGTAAGTGCTATAGGAATAAAACTTATTCATGAATGCATAAAGTCATTTAAAGGAAAAAAGGCTTTAGTAGTAGGTCTAGGGAAAATGAGTAAACTTTCACTTCAGTATCTTTTGTCTGAAGGAATCGAAAAAATATACGTTACAAATAGAACAAAAACAAAGATATTGGATGCTGAGAGTATTGCAGATAATATAGAGGGTATAGATTTTAAAGATAAACATAAGGTATTTAAAGATGTTGATATAATAATAAGTTGTACTAGTGCTCCACATTTTGTAATTCATAAAGGTGAATTTCAGAAGAATTGTAATGAAAAAAAATTATGTATGTTGGATCTAGCATTGCCAAGAGACATAGAACCGGAGATAGGCAAAATTAAAGGTGTTACACTTTATGTAATAGATGATATAAAGAAAATAGCCCAAAAAAATGAGCAGAGACGTCTTGTAGAATATAACAAAGGAATGGAACTTGTTAAAGAAGACGTAATAAAATATATAGACTGGATAAACCATGAGGGTATTGAGCTTAATGGATGTAACAATATAACAAAAGATATATTTAAAGAAGAGGTAAGCATATGAGATCAAAAATTGTAGTCGGAAGTCGCGGAAGTAAATTAGCACTTCTACAAACTAATATGGTAATAGACAAATTAAAAAGTATTTATACTTCTCTAGAATTTGAGATTAGAGTAATTAAGACAAAGGGCGATAAAATATTAGATAAAAGCCTTAGTAAAATTGGTGGTAAGGGACTATTTATAGAAGAAATTGAAAATAAACTAAGAAGTAATGAAATAGATATTGCTGTTCACAGTATGAAAGACGTACAAAATTCTGTTTCAGAAGAGTTCAGTATTTTATCGGCACTTAAAAGAGAGGATCCGCGTGATGCGATTATAAGTAGAGATAATATTAAATTTTCCAATCTTCCTAAAGGATCAGTTATAGGAACAAGTAGTTTAAGAAGAATTGTTCAGCTTAAAAATCTTCGTAAGGATTTAGAATTTAAACCTCTAAGAGGCAATGTGGATACGAGAATAAAAAAGCTAGAAGATAGAGAAGTTGATGCTATAATTCTTGCAGCAGCAGGACTAAACAGAATGGGGCTTCAAAGTAAGATAACCGAATATCTTGACGTTAGTGAGTGTATTCCATCAGTTGGTCAGGGAGCTTTGTGTATTGAGATAAGAAAAAATGATGAAGAGATTTTTAATATGGTAAATAAGCTTACAAACACTAGTGAACTTAGATGTGTATTAGCAGAAAGGGCTTTTTTAAAGGAAATGGATGGTGGTTGCACTATTGCTATTGGAGCTCATGCTGCTGAGGAAGAAGGAAAAATCAAATTAGAAGGTTTTGTATGCAGTGATGATAATAAAGTTATTTTTAGAGATTTTGTATTTGGAGAAGCAGGGAAATATAAAGACATAGGAATAAAGCTTGGAAGAAAACTAAAGAAGCAAAAGGCTGGTGAATAAACTTGAAGGGAAAAGTATACATAGCAGGAGTAGGATCTGGTGATGAAAAGTTAATAACTCTTAGGGCAATGGAGTGTATAAAAGATGTTGATGTCATAGTTTATGATAGGCTCGCTAACGCAAAATTTTTATCCTATGCTAAAGAAAATACGGAAAAAATAGACGTAGGCAAAAGAGCTAATAATCATACAATGCCTCAATGGAAAATAAATGAACTTCTATGTGAGAAAGCAAAGGAAGGCAAAAATGTGCTACGTCTAAAAGGTGGAGATCCTTTCGTTTTTGGAAGGGGCGGTGAAGAAGCACTAGAACTTTTAAAACATGGCATAGATTTTGAAATTATACCAGGAGTTTCAGCTGCTAATGCAGTTACAGCTTTTGCAGGAATCCCGCTTACACATAGAGGTATAAGTAGTTCTTTTCATGTAATAACAGGACATGAAGACCCAACAAAAAATGATAAGGCAATAGATTATTCTGTAATTGCAAAATTAACGGGAACACTAGTATTTTTTATGGGATTAAACAATTTAGATAGTATATGTGAGAATCTAATAAAATACGGTAAAGAAAAAAATACACCTGTGGCAGTGATTTCAAATGGAACTTTAAAAAATCAAAAGACTGTATGCGGAACTTTAGAGAATATTGTTAATTTAAAAGATGAAATGGAAGCACCTGCATTAATTGTTGTTGGAAATGTAGTTTCACTTAAAAACTCTTTAAATTGGTTTGAGGGTAGAAAAGCAAAAAATGTACTTGTAACAAGATCAAAAGGGCAAGCAGAAAAACTGGAACTTGCAATAGAAAAGGTTGGTGCTAAGCCTATTTCTATGGCAATGATAGAAATAAGTGATAATCTCTTAAAAACAGAAATTAAAGATATGTATAAAAATATACATAAATATAATTGGCTTGTATTCACTAGTGAAAATGCAGTAAATATATTTATGAAAGGTTTAATGGACAATCTTTTAGATATAAGAGTTTTAACTGGATTAAAAATAGCTGTAGTGGGAAGTGCCACGAAAGTAGCTCTTAATAAATATTATTTAAAGGCGGACATAACACCTAAAGAATTTGAATCTGAAAAACTTGCTGAAGAACTGAGGAGTAAGGTTAAAGCAGGAGATATGGTTTTGTTCCCAACGTCAAACATTGCTCATAACTCCATTGCAAAAACAATAGAACAAATAGGCGCACATATTGATGTTAAATTGATATATGATGTGACAACTCCAAGGTACCATAAGGGTGAACTTTTAGATGTGTTAGATAATATTGATGTAATTACATTTACAAGTCCTTCTTGCATTAACGGTTTTGTAAACACATTGAAGGCTGAAGGAGAAGATATATCAATATTAGAAGCTAAGGAAATAATATGCATTGGACCAATAACGGGAAACGCTTTAAGAAAGTTAGGAATAAATAACTTTAAACTTGCAAAGGTGCATAATGTAGAGGGGATAGCTACAAGTATAAGTTAGGCTTGAAATTTTTGGTTTGAGAGGACTGTGATAATGGAAAAGGAAAAATTAAAAGAAAACATTATGCATGGTACAGTTAGTTTCCCTTTAGCTAATTATAGATGGGATAAGGATACACAATTTTTTGTTAAATTACATTGGCACAATGAAACGGAATTAGTATTTTTCAAAACAGGATTATTTAGTGTAAACATTAATATGAGAGAATATAAGATAAGTGCTCCTGCTTTTATGTTTATAAATTCTGGAGATATTCATTCAATTGTTAGTGAAGAAGGGTGTAGAGAATCTGCTATTGTATTTGATTTAAAAATGCTTAGCTTTGAATACTTTGATGGTATACAATATAAGATTATTAGGCCACTACTTGAAAGTAAGATGCAATTTCCTCAATTTGTGTTTGAGAAAGATAAGATATGGCAAGATGTTAAAAAGCTATATGAGAGTATAATAGGTGAAGCTAATAACAAAGAATTAGCTTCTTACATGAAAGTAAAGTCATATTTATATCAACTGATTGCGTGCTTATATGAAAACAATAGTTTTATAAATGCAGATAATATTGAGGAAAATGATATTTATAAAATTAAAAATGTGAAGAAGGTTCTTACTTTTATCCATAATAATTATAGTGAGAAAATTTCACTAAATAAAATGTCAGACCTAGTTGGAATGAATACACAATATTTTTGTAGGTATTTTAAAAAGCTTATAGGTAAAACACTTACGGAATATATAAATGAGATTCGTATTGAGAAGGCTGCCGAATGCTTAATTGAAACTGGAGATAAAATTATAGATATTGCAATATCCTGTGGGTATGAAAATATAGGATATTTTATAAAACGCTTTAAAGAACAAAAACATATGTCTCCATCAGAATATCGAAGACAAACAAAGTCAAAATAGTGCAATGTTTTATCAAAATTATAGAAGAAACCTCTATTCAAAGTATATATAATATAATTAAACACACTTTGAATGGAGGTTTCTTATGAAAAAACAGTGGTGGCATAATAAAATAGCTTATCAGATTTATCCTAAAAGTTTTAATGATACAAATGGTGATGGTATTGGAGATATTCGTGGTATCATCGAAAAATTAGACTATTTAAAGGAATTAGGAATTGATATTATATGGATTTCTCCTATTTATAAATCACCTTTCGTGGACCAAGGTTATGATATCTCAGACTATTATAGTATAGCCAAAGCGTTTGGTACAATGGAGGAGTTTGAAGAATTACTTGCAAAAGCGAAAAAAAGAAACATGTATATTGTAATGGATTTAGTAATTAATCATTGCTCTAATGAGCATGAATGGTTTCAAAAAGCATTATCTGAGCCAGATGGTGAATATGCAGGGTATTTCTATTTTGAAAAAGGTAAAAATGGAAATCCACCAAGTAATTATCGTTCATATTTTGGTGGTAGTGTATGGGAACCAATAGAAGGAACGGATAAATATTATTTACATTCATTTGCTAAAGAGCAGCCAGATCTTAACTGGAACAATCCTAAGTTAAAAAAAGAACTATTTAAAATGATAAATTGGTGGCTTGATAAAGGACTTGCAGGCTTTAGAATTGATGCTATTATGAACATTAAAAAGAATTTGGACTTCCCTGACTACCAAGTGGATGGAAATGATGGACTTACAAGTATAACTAAAATGATAGAAGAATCAAGTGGCATTGGAGATATGCTACAAGAAATGAAACATGAAACGTTTGAAAAATATGATGCTTTTACAGTGGCAGAGGTTTTCAATATGAGAGAAGACGAAGTAGAAGATTTTATTGGTGATGATGGGCATTTTTCAACTATGTTTGATTTTTCAGCACATTCACTTACTTTTGGAGAACATGGTTGGTATGATTCCAAACCTATTGAATTTAATTCATGGAGAAGCGCTATATTTGAATCACAAACAAGATGTCAAGGAATAGGATTTCTAGCTAATATTATTGAAAATCATGATGAGCCTCGAGGAATATGTCGTTATCTTCCAGAATACGCATTGAATGATGCTGGTGTAAAGATGCTTGGAACTACAAGTGTTTTGCTTCGTGGTATTCCATTTATCTACCAAGGACAGGAAATTGGTATGAGAAATTGCCACATGCAAAATATAGAAGAATATAATGATATTGATACAAAAAACCAGTATTATAGTGCACTGAAGGCTGGATTAAGTAATGAAGAGGCACTAGATGTCTGTTATGTAAACAGTAGGGACAATGCAAGAACTCCAATGCAATGGAGCATGGAGAAAAATGCTGGATTTTCTGAAGGAAATCCGTGGCTGAAAGTTAATCCTAATTATTTACAAATCAATGTGGAAGCACAAATAAATGATGAGAATTCCATATTGAAATATTATCAAAAATTGATTTCGCTTAGAAAATCTGAAGAATATGGTGAAGTATTTATTTATGGTGATTTTTGTCCTGCCTATTTAGATAAGGATAAAGTATACGCTTTTTACAGAAAGCTAAATGATAAAAAAATATTGGTAGCAGCTAATTTTGGACAGGATGATGTTGCTTTAGAATTAGAAAAAGAGAATAAGGAAGTTTTATTATCTAATATGGGAAGAAAATCATTGCCCTTCGGAACAACACTTACATTGAAATCTTGTGAGGTAGTAGTTGTTTTGTATCTAAAATAATATATCACTTTTATGAAAATGTTTATGAGAAAAAGTATTAATAGTGTAATTCTTAAATTCTTGTGCGGCAGGGGGAAGATATCTATTTTTAACAAAAGCAAGATAAACGTATCGCTTATAGGGCAAAGACGTTAAAGGTAATATCTTTAAATCAAAGTTTCTAATTGTTGGATTGTCGGTTACTACGGCAATTCCCATGTTTGCGGCAACTAAACCAGCAATAGAATTATCTTCCTCTACTTCGCTCGATATTTTTGGATTAGCTCCAATTGAGGTAAACAGATCATCAACAATAGATCTAAGTCCACTTTCTTTTGTATAATAGACAAGATTATAAGGAAGTGTATCTTTTAGACTAATATAATCATTATTAGCTAGCGGATGATTTTTGGGTACAATGACAACTAATTTTTGTTCACAGATTGGTACAAATTCTATATGTGGTTCATTATGTACATGTGAACAAAAAACAAGGTCATATTTTTCTTTTTTTAATCCAGTAATAAGCTTTGTAGTGCTACCTTCATTGCACAAAAAGCGTATATTCTTGTATTGTTTGTTTTTTAAAAATGAAGACATTAAGTTAGGAATAAAATATGCTCCAATAGAAGAAATATATGCTAAATCAATATGTCCCTCAGAAATGCTAGTTAGTTTCTTAATTTGATTTTTACCCAATTTCAATTCATTTAATGCATTTTTTACATATGACAAATAAATCCTTCCATGTTTAGTTAGTCTAACATTCCTACCTTGCTTTTCAAATAAGAATATCCCTAGCTCGTCTTCCAGTGAGGAAATTGCATGACTTAGGGAAGGCTGAGAAATAGATAGCTGTTCTGCTGCCTTTGTATAATGTTCTAATTCAGCAAGTTTTTCAAAATAATAAAGTTGATTTAAATTCATCTAAAGTTCTCCTTAAAGTAATGATAAAAATATTTTATCATAATTTATAGATATAAACTATGAATAATACCAAGAATATTTATTTTTAATAGAAATAATAAGTGATAAAATGTAAGTTGTTATTATTTCTATAAATAAAGTGAAATTTGCACTCAGGTGGGGTTTTGGTTTTGACCACACCTGAGTGTTAGTTGAACTAATACAGCGCGTAGCAGCCGTTAACTCTACACTTGAAAAACTAGAGAACCCAAATCTTGATTTGTTGTGAATCACTTTATCCTTTAGGTCGAAGTGGGAGTCTTACGGATGGTAGCGAATGGATAAAATTGTAGTTAATCGTATTAAGGAGTTGTTTCATTATATGAACACATGTACAGTAGATAAAAATGAATTGAAAGTAAAGTCACTCAACGATATGACTGTGGGTTCACCTTTTAAAATATTATGGAATTTTTCAATACCTATGTTAATTAGCGTGATGTTCCAGCAGCTTTATAGTATTATAGACAGCATTATAGCAGGTAAGTATATAGGAGTAGATGCACTAGCTGCAGTTGGTGCATCATATCCTATAACGGTACTGTTTATTGCGGTTGCAACTGGAGCTAGCATTGGGTGCTCGGTTGTGGTTTCACAAATATTCGGTGCAAAGAAATATACGAAAATGAAATCTGCTATTTCCACAGCAATAATATCTATTATTGTCCTTAGCATAATACTAACAATAATAGGATTTATAATATGCAATCCTATTATGAGCCTTATGAATACGCCTAAAAACATTTTATCCAATTCTGAACTTTTTTTGCGTATATACATTTTAGGAGTATCTTTTCTATTTACTTATAATACTGCCAATGCAATATTTAATGCACTTGGCGACTCAAAAACTCCATTATATTTTTTGATGTTTTCTTCACTGTTTAATATTGTTCTTGATATTGTATTTGTTGTTGTTTTACATATGGGTATAGCAGGAGTTGCATGGCCTACTTTTATAGCACAAGGTATATCTTCAATTTTAGCTATGGGTTGTCTTATATATAGAATTCGCAAAATAGAAGTAATTGGAAAATACAAGCGATTTGATATTGAACTTTTGAAACATATGAGTACAATTGCAATACCAAGTATTATGCAGCAATCTTTTATTTCTGTAGGGCAACTTTGTGTACAAGGGCTAATAAATAGCTATGGTGATATTGTGGTTGCAGGATATTCTGCTGCGTTTAGAATAAATACTTTTATAATTACATCAATTACAACTATGTCTAGTGCATTATCCACATTTACAGCACAAAACATGGGAGCAAAAAAGCTAAAAAGAGTTCGTAAAGGTTATAAATCATTATTAGTGATGATGTTAATTCTTTACTCAATAGTCAGCCTTATTATATTAATTTTTGGAAAAAATTTAATTAGTTTATTTGTAGATGTATCCAAGGGGAAAATGGTAATAAATGTAGGCTTAGCATTTTTGTGTACAGTTACACCTTTCTACGTTGTTGTAGTAATTAAAACTATAACAGATGGGGTTCTGCGTGGTGCAGGAGACATGAAAGAATTTATGACAACTACATTTATGGATTTATTTTTAAGAGTTATATTTTCGTTTGTTTTAGCAAAAATACTAGGTTATGCAGGAATATGGTGGGCATTCCCAGTAGGTTGGACAATCGGATGTATTTTTTCTGTTTACTATTATTTTAAAGGAAAGTGGAAAAGTAGTTTTTTATTATAATAAAAAAGTAAAAGCAGATAGAACTAATTAAAATCTTTTGAAAGTAGAGGAATTAGTTTTGCAGAAATTAATGCTGAAATAGGAACAGTAAGAACTACAGCTAAACTTCCTGTAATACCTTGAATTATTTCAACACTTACCATATCCATGTTCATGATTTGAGTAAAACTAACATTATAAGAGTATATTACAATTAATATATTTAATGAAGATCCAGTAAAGGCAAGGATGAGGGTATTAGTCATAGTTCCCATCATATCTTTGCCTATATTCATGCCAGATTTAAATAATTCATTAAAACTAAGTTTAGAATTTGATGTATATATTTCTTGTATTGAGGAAGTAATGGATACACTTAAATCTAAAACTGCACCTAAAGATGCAATTAAGATTGAGGCAAGGAGTAAACCTTGAACTTGCATACCAGTTTTACTTGAAATTAAACTTAAAAGTTCTGCATTTTCTATATTAAGACCTGTTAAATGAGCCAGATTACCAAAGATTATGGCAATTATAGCGGCAATAAAAACTCCAAGTAAAGTTCCAAGTATTGCTGAAAGTGTTTTAAAGGTAAAACCACACAATAAAATCAAAGTAATACAAGTTGTTAACGTTATTATTAAAAGGCATGAAACAATAGGAGAATAACCATTATAAAGCATGGGTATAAATAAGAATATAATGCATATAAAAGTAAAGGCAAGTCCTAATATAGACTTCAAGCCCTGTTTGCCTCCTATAATGCATAATGCTATAAAAAATATGATTAGAAAAAAATATTGAATAGGTGCTCTATAATAATTATAGACAGTGGCACTATAAGTATTCTTATTTACTGTATCAATTTCAATAATTATTGTCATGTTTTTTTTAATGAATACGTTGTGAATATCAGTTAAATAATTTGGCACTATTTTTATGTCACCTTTATGTTCACCTGTAAGAATCTTAACCGTAACATTTTGACTGCCAAAATATATGTTCTTTAAACTTACACTTTTCTTTAAATTTTCATTTTTTACTTCTAATACATTAGCTTTTTCATATTTCACATTAGCCTTTCCATTATCAGAAGTAAAAATTACCGGATGATTAATATTAAAAAAATATATAAAAATAAAAAATAACACTAAAGCAATTATTGAGAGAATCACTCTCGAAATTTTAAAACCCTTAAACATGTTTTTCCTCCCATATTATACAATCTTATAAAATTATATAATGTTGATGTATATAAATGGTTAAATATATGTAAAATTCAAGTTAAAGTAATATTATTTTAAATTTACATAAATTTACATAAAAAAGCAGGCGAAAATTAAATTTCACTGCTAATATTATGAAGGTAATGAAAATTATTCATATATTTTTGAAAAGGAAGTGTGGTAATCAGTGAAAAACCGTAAAAAACTAATTGCTATAGCTGTAGGGTTATCTGTTATTGTATCAGGAATAACATTTACAAATATCACAGCTGCAACTAACTCTCAAAATAATGTAGGTGTATCATCAACAAGTTCTGCTAAAGATGTTAATTTTGATGATATAGCACTGTCACCTGGTGGAAATCCTAGTGAATTGAATTTTACATGGTATTCAAGCAATAGTAAAGTAACACCTATGGTACAAATTGCATTAAAGTCTGATGCAAACGGTAATGATTTTCCAGTAAGTAAAGCAAGCAGCTTCAAAGGAACAACTTCAGTTGGAAATAATGGCTTTACATCAAACAAAGTATCAGTAAATGGCTTAAATGAGTCAACGCAATATGTTTATCGTCTAGGCGATGGAACTAACTGGAGTCAAACATATAACTATAATACTTATAAGACAAGTCAATATAGCTTTTTGTTTGCAGGTGACCCGCAAATTGGTGCAGGCGGAGACATAAGTAAAGATTCTGCTGGATGGGCAGATACATTGAATAAGGCCACAAAGCAGTTTTCAGACAGTAGCTTTATGATTTCTGTTGGAGATCAAGTAAACAATGGCAGTGAACTTAATGGTGCAAGTAATGAGTTAGAATACAGTGGATATTTTGCACCAGAACAGTTAAAAACACTACCAATTGCAGCTATTGCTGGAAATCATGAAACTTATGGCCCTGGACATAATACTCATTTTAACGCTCCAAACTTATCTGATAAATATGGAGCTTTTAGCGCTGAACCTACAACAGGAACAGATTATTATTTCACATATGGAAATACATTATATTTAATGTTAAACAGTAACGATATGAATGAAGAAGAGCATAAACAATTTATGCAAGATGCCATTGCTAAAAATCCAAATGCAACATGGAAAATAGCAGTATTACACCATTCAGTTTATAGCTCTGCAAATCATGAAACTGATTCAGATATTATTCAGAGAAGAAATGATTTGCCTCCAATTTTTGATTCATTAGGAATAGATGTAGTATTAGATGGTCATGACCACTGCTATACAAGGTCATATCAGATGAAAGGCGGACAAGCAATTAAGGATCAAAATGTTGATACTGAAGGAAGAGTGATTGATCCTAAAGGAACAGTCTATATAACAGCTAACTCGGCTAGTGGAAGTAAATATTATGAAATTAGATATCCTGGTGAAAACAATAATTATGAAGCAAAAAAAGAACAAATTCATGTTCCTACATTTTCACGTGTAAATGTAACAAGTAACAGTTTCCAAATTAATACTTATAGAACAGATACAATGACAGAAACTGACAGTTACACGTTAGTTAAATCCACAGCACCTCAGCAGGCTACTGCAGATGTTATAGATCAAATTAATAAATTACCTAACGTAGATGCAGTTACTACAAATGACGCTGATAATATAAAAAATGCTAGAATTGCTTATAATGCATTAAGCAGCGATCAACAAAAGTTGGTTACGAATATTGATAAATTAATACAAGATGAAAATAAAATTAATGATATTAATAATCAAACTAAACAAGCTACAGATGAAAAAGCAGCTAGTGATGTGATTGGGCAAATAAATACTATTCCTCAAAATGTTTCTTTAACTGATGAAGCAACTGTGGTTAATGCAAGAACGGCTTATAATTCACTATCGGATTCTCAAAAAGCATTAGTTAATAATTATAATAAATTAACTAATGCTGAAAATACTATAGCGAGCCTTAAAGCGCAAGCAGCTAATGCATCATCACAAGCAACAAGCACTTCACAAAAGGCACCACAAAATACAACTAATGTAAGCACAGCATCAGGCACTCTTCCTAAAACTGGTGAATTTTTCGACTTTAATATGTTAATAGCCCTAGGAATGCTTTCAATTGCTGGGGGATCATCAATAATATTAATTAAGAAAAAGGGAATAAGCTTAAAATCTATTTATGATGTTTCAAAAAAGTTTAGGTTATTAAATAAATAATGTTTTAATTCATAAAGACTAAGGAAATTATTGCTACTAAGAATAGATTTATTCTATTCTTAGTAGTAATATTATTAATGTAGGGGTGAGTGTTATTGAGTAAGCTAAAAATATTAGGTGGTGTATTTGTATTAATAGGTATCATAGTAATTGCATACGCTTTTGGAGCAAAATATTGGACTGAATATAAACAAAACAATATGGTAAAAAACTATGAAAAAAAAATAGAAGATGTAAAGCATAAAAAGCAAATTGCTAAGCAAGCAGCACAAAAGGAAACAATAGCCGATGGAACTGTTGGGATTCTTGTTATTCCTAAAATAGATTTAAAAGTTGCAATAGGAGAAGGAACGGACCTTAAAACTTTAAAATACGCAGTAGGACATTTTAAAAATACAGCTATGCCTGGACAAAAAGGGAATTTTTGTTTAGCAGGACATAGAAGTTATACTTTTGGAGAGTATTTTAATAGACTAGGCGAAATAAAAATTGGAGACGAAATAACTGTAAAAACAATAAATGGAGATTTTAAATACAAGGTATATGATACAAAAGTGGTTCTTCCAGAAGAAACAGATGTGTTAAATTCCACTGAAGATGCAACTATGACACTTGTAACTTGCACACCTATTAGAGTTGCTACTCATAGGCTTATAATTAAAGCTAAAATGGAATAAAGTGCTGGTTTAAACCAGAGTTAAAATGTATATAATACACTATTGACAGTATACATTTTATAATATATAGTTGTATGTACAAACAACTGTATTTAGAGAGGAATTTTATAATGTCAAATGTAAATGAGATTTTATGTGATTGTTTGTATTTTTCAAATAATAAATTATCTAGAATAATGGGAAAAATGGCGGATGAGGAATTTAGAATAACAGGACTTTCTCCAGCTTATGCTTTTTTATTAAGTGTTGTTAATGAGAAAAATGGGATTAGTCAAAAGGAACTTGGAGAAGTTCTTCATATAACTGCATCAACAATTACTAGATTCATAGATAAATTAGAAGGTAGATTGTATTTAGAAAGAAAAATTCAAGGGAAAAACTCTTATATCTATTCAACAGAGAAGGGTAGAGAACTTCAAAAAGATATAAATAAAGCTTGGAACAATCTTCATGAAAGATATGAAAAACATATTGGTAAAGACGATTATATTAAACTCACGAAATTAATAAATAATACTTGTTCAAAACTTGAATAATATTATATATGGTATAAAAAATTATTTGGGAGTGATTAGGATGGAAACAATTTTTAACAGGAGAAGTATAAGGAAATATCAAGACAAACCTGTAGAAAAAGAGAAGATAGAAAAGTTATTAAGAGCAGCAATGCAAGCACCATCAGCAGCAAATCAGCAAGCTTGGGAGTTTATAGTTGTTGAGAATAAAGATACACTTAATAAATTATCTGAGATGAGTCCATATTCAAAAATGGTTTCAAATTCTGCAGTTACATTCGTAGTAGCAGCTAATAAGGATAACTTTAAAGTAGCTACAGCATGGCAGCAGGATTTAGGTGCGGCTACAGAAAATTTACTTCTAGAGGCTTCATATTTAGGACTTGGAGCAGTTTGGCTTGGAACAGCTGTATCTGAAGAAAACATGAAATTTGTAACAAATCTTTTTAAATTACCTGACAATATACTGCCTTTTGCAGTAATAGCAGTTGGATACCCAGATCAAAAGAACACATTTATTGATAGATTTGATGAAAAGAAAGTTCATTATGAAAATTGGAAATAATATAATTAAAATGAAAGAGGTTACATTATGATAAAAATTATAGCAAAAAACTTTGTTAAACAAGGAAAAGTTGAACAAGTATTAGTACTTGCAAAAGAATTAGTTCAAGAAACATTAAAAGAAAATGGATGTATAAGCTATGGAATGTATCAATCTGAAAGTGATGAAAATGTACTTACTATGATTGAACAATGGGAAAATAAAGATGTTTTAAAAGCACACATGGCTTCAGAACATTTTAAAAGGATTGTTCCGTTAATGAATGAGTTTATGGATAAAAAAGCAGAAATGGATATATACAAAAAAGTAATATAATAAGTTTTAAATAAGAAGAGTTCGTATAAGATGATTAATTGTCTTATATGGACTTTTTTTATCCATTCACTACCTTTCGTAATTATAAAAAGTGCTGTTGACAATAAGGCTAAAGTATAATAAGCTTTAAAAGAGAACGGAGGTTTTCTAATGCAATATTTAAAGGATGAAGTTAAAAATAGAATAATTGAAGAAACTTTAAAAGAATTTAACCTAATGGGATATAAGGGCTCTTCTGTGAGGAATATAGCCGCAAATTCTTGTACATCTGTGGGAAATTTGTATAAGTATTTTAAAAATAAAGATGATTTGTATGAGAATGTAATTGGTTCAGTGTATAGTAAGCTAATGAATTATATTGTTCAGTTTAAAAATGTTGAGTTTAACAATAAAACACAAATGATATTTTATGAACTTATGGATAAAATTATAGAGATTTTTGAGGAAAATAGCATTGAGCTTTCAGTGCTTTTTAATAAAAGTCAAGGCTCTAGGTATGAAGACTGCAAAAAAGTGTTTATAGATTTTATAACAAGAATAGTAACTGAAAACACAAAGTATGAACTTAGTTTAAAAGGCAAAAAGCTTAAGGATAATTTCCTTATATATCTTCTATCATATAGTCTTGTGGAGAGTATTGGAATTATACTTGAAAAAAAACAAGATGGGGAAGAAGTTAGAAAACTTACTCAGGAGTTGATTGATATTTTTTATAAGGATATTTTAAATAGAGTTAGTGCAGTATAAAAGAAAAAATAAAGGAGAGCTATATTTATGGAAAGTTTCATAGAACTTAAAAATGTTAAAAAAAGTTATAACATGGGTGAAGTAGTTATTAAAGCAGTAGATAATGTATCTTTTTCCATAGAAAAAGGTGAATTTGTAATTGTATTAGGTGCTAGTGGAGCAGGAAAATCAACAATACTAAATCTTTTAGGTGGTATGGATCAAATAACAGATGGTAACATCTATGTAGATGGAAATGAGATAAGTAAATATAACAAAAAAATGCTGACAAAATATAGAAGAGAAGAAATCGGATTTGTATTTCAATTTTACAACCTAGTACAAAACTTAAATGCGTTAGAAAATGTTGAACTTGCAGTTGAAATATGTAAAAATCCCATGAATCCAGTGGAAGTTTTAAAAGATGTTGGACTTGAAGAAAGAATAAGAAATTTTCCATCACAACTTTCAGGGGGAGAACAGCAAAGAGTTTCAATAGCAAGGGCACTTGCCAAAAATCCTAAATTACTTCTTTGTGATGAGCCGACAGGAGCACTAGATTATAATACAGGTAAATCTATATTAAAGCTCTTATCAGACACATCAAAACAATATAATATGACAGTTATTGTAATAACCCATAATTCAGCTATAGCTCCTATTGCTGATAAAATTATAACGGTAAAAAGTGGCAAAGTTGAAAGCATTAAAAAAAATGAAAATCCAATATCAATAGAAAGTATAGAGTGGTAAATATGAGAAAAACGTTTTTCAAAAATTTGTTTAGAGATATAAAAAAGACACTTTCAAGATTTTTATCTATAGTTATAATTATAGCAGTTGGAGTATCGTTTTATGCAGGTGTAAGAGCTACAAGCCCTGATATGAAAAGGTCAGGAGATTATTATTTTTCGAAAAACAATCTAATGGATTTTAAACTCGTGTCAACTCTTGGATTAACAAAAGACGATGTAAATGAGGCAAAGAAAATAAAAGGGGTAAAAGATGTAGAAGGTTCATATTCAGTAGATGCAGTGATGGAAAAAGATAAAGATGCGTTAGTTTTAAATATAAATTCACTTCCAAGTGAAAATGGTATAAACAAAATAAAAATTGTTAATGGAAGAACAGCACATAGCGATAATGAAGCAGTAGTGGAGGATAAATTTTTAAAGGAGAATAAATTAAAAATGGGTGACACTATAATGCTTCAATCTGGAAACGAAAGTGATATAAAAGATAATTTGAAAATTAATGAGTTTAAAATTGTTGGAACTGCAAAGTCACCAATTTATGTGTCGGCGCAAAGACAATTAAGTTCTGTAGGCAACGGTTCTGTAAGAGGTTTTGTATATATACTTCCAGAAGTTTTTAAGAGTGATGTATATACGGAAGTATACGTAAAAACAAATAATAAAAATACGGATGATAGTCTTTTAAATAATGATGCTTACAGAAATGAAACCACTACTATAGAAAAACAATTAAAGGATTTGGGAGCAAAGAGAGGTCAAATAAGATACGAAGATTTGCTAAAAACCGGAAGTGACAAAATTACGGATGCTGAGAACAAATTAAATGAAGCTAAAAAACAAGCAGCAGATAAATTTCAAGATGGATACAAACAGTTAGATGATGGAAGAAATAAAATCTCATCTGGTAAATTGGAAATTGAAAAGAATCAAAAACTTTTAAATGACAAAATTTCTGACGGAGAAAAACAAATAGCTGATGGAAAGAATAAACTACAGGCTGGAGAAAATGAGATAGATGCTAAAGCAGTTGAAATACAAAATGGTAGCAAACAAATTTCAGATGGAGAAAAACAGCTTGATGCTAGCCAAAATCAACTAAATTCAGGAAAAGCATCAGCAGCATTAGGTATAGTAGCATCTATGAATGAAAAAATTCAAGCAGCAAAAAATCAACTTGAGGCTGATCCAAATAATCCAGTATATTTAGCACAATACAATCAATTAAACAACGTTTATGAAAAAGATATAAATGGGAAAGACTTCGATAGTATGTATAATGCTTTAAAGCAAGATAATCTGTCCGGACAATTTGGTGTCGATAGTATAAAAAGTAATTTTGATGCGGCATCACAAAGTATAAATTTAGGAAGGCAAGAGATATCTGAAAAAGAAAAAGAACTTCAAGATGGAAGTGCACAACTTCAAGCAGCTAGAGAAGAAATTGAACTAAATAAGAAAAAAATTCAAGACTCGCAGGCTCAGCTTGATGCTGGAAAAAGGGATGGGCAACTTAAATTAGATGAGGCACAAAAACAGCTTCAAGCCTCACAAAACATCATAGATGAAAATACACAAAAGTTAAAAGATGAAGAGACAAAGGCAAATAAACAATTTAGTGATGGAGAAAAAGAAATACAGAAAAATAAGGATAAAATTAATGATCTTAAGAAACCTGAATTTTATGTTTTAGGTAGATCAACTAATGTAGGATATGAAAGTTACAGACAAGACAGTGATAGAATTGATAACATTGGCAAGGCATTCCCACTTATTTTCTTTTTAGTAGCTGCATTAGTTAGCTTAACTACAATGACAAGAATGGTTCAAGAAAACAGAATAGAGATAGGAACATTTAAGGCACTTGGATATTCAAGATTGGCCATAGTAGCACATTATCTAATATATTCTTTAGCAGCCAGCTTAATTGGCAGTATAATTGGTATTTCATTTGGATTTAAACTTTTTCCGCCACTTATAATGAATGCATATAGCTCACTCTACGCAATACCTGACTCTATAACGCCGTTTAATGGAACCCTTGCATTAGAATCATCAATAATAGCTATGTTATTTACAACCCTAGCTGCAGTTGGTGCAAGTTTAGGAGAGCTTAGGGAAGTACCGGCTTCATTAATGAGGCCCAAACCACCAAAGTCAGGCAAGGTTATACTACTTGAGAGAATAACTTTTGTTTGGAGAAAACTTAGCTTTACTCAAAAAGTTACAGCTAGAAATATATTTAGATACAAGCAGAGATTTTTTATGACAGTAATAGGAATTGCAGCTTGTACTGGACTAATGATAACGGGTTTTGGATTAAAGGGAGGAATAGTAGGAGCTACAGAAAATCAATTTAATAAAATTTATAAATATAACATGAACGCAACACTTACTAAAAATATAGATGATGATAGTAAAAACAGTATAAAAAATGAAGTTATGAAAGATTCAAATATAAAATCTGTACTGTTTTCATATTCAAAAAATGGATCAATTAAGAAGGAAGATTCAAGCAGCGAGGATGTTTACTTAGTCATTCCAGAAAACAAAAATGAAGTTAATAAATATATAAACCTTACTATGAATAATAAAGATTTGAAACTTAATGACGATGGCGTAATTATAACGGAAAAACTGTCTAAACTTATAAACAAAAAAGTTGGAGATAGTATTAAAATTACTATAGATGACAAGATATTAACAGTTAAAATAACTGCAATTACAGAACATTATATAGAACATTATATATATATGAGTCCTAAGTATTATGAAAAAATAACAGGTAAAAAAGTTGAATATAATGGGCTTTATGGAGTGCTAAAAAATGTTTCAACTAATGCTGAAAATAATACGTCAAAAACGCTTATGAAAATCAGTGGAATAGGTTCTGTAAGTTTTAAGAACAATATACGTATGGATTATAATAAGAGTATGAATAGCATAAATTCAGTAGTATTAATATTAATAGCAGCTGCAGGAGTTCTTGCTTTTGTAGTAATATACAATCTTACAAATATTAATATCAATGAACGAAAAAGAGAACTTGCTACGATAAAACTTTTAGGATTCTACAATAATGAGCTTGCATTGTATATATATAGGGAAAATATAATACTTACAGTTGTAGGAGCTCTTACTGGAATCATTCTGGGAATACTTATAGATAATTTCGTTATTAGCACTGCAGAGACGGATGTAATGATGTTTCTAAGAACCATAAATCCAATATATTTTGTTTATTCAGTTTTACTTACAATTACTTTTTCTATATGTGTAAACTTGGCAATGTATAGAAGGTTTGATAAAATAGAAATGATAGAATCACTTAAAAATGCAGAATAAACATTGAATATTTAGAAAGGTGGGAGAAGTTATGGGAATTTTTATTACAGTGCTTATTCTTCTTATGTGCATTGGCGTTTCCAATGTTATTAATAGGTTTATTCCACTGGTGCCAGTTCCATTAATTCAAATTGCAATAGGTATAATATTAGCTATCTCACCTTTTGGAATACATATGCCATTAGATCCAGAATTATTTATGATATTATTTATTGCTCCTCTTTTGTATAATGATGGTAAAAGAATTCCTAGAGATGAACTATGGAATTTAAGAATGCCAATATTGTTATTGGCATTAGGCCTTGTGTTTACTACAGTTGTTGTAGTGGGTTTTGTAATAAACATAATGATACCATCTATATCATTATCTGCAGCATTTGCATTAGCAGCAATTTTATCCCCAACAGATGCTGTTGCTGTAAATTCAATGTCAGAAAAGATACATTTACCCAAAAAGATAACTAGACTTCTTGAAGGTGAAGCCTTAATGAATGATGCATCTGGATTGGTTGCATTTAAATTTGCAGTTGCAGCAACAGTAAGTGGAGTTTTTTCAATAACACAGGCAACAGTAAGCTTTTTTATTATTTCTATTGGTGGTATTTTAAGTGGAGTTATCATATCATTTCTTATAGTGAAAATAACTAAAGCAATAAGACGACTTGGTATGGAAGATGCCACATTTCATGTACTTGTTCAAATATTGACGCCATTTGTTATTTATATGATTTCAGAAGAACTAGGGGTTTCAGGAATCTTAGCAGTTGTTGCTGGAGGAATAGTTCATTCAATGCAATCAGATTTTACAGAAACAGCACTCTCAAAGCTAAAAGTTGTTTCATCTAGTACTTGGTCTGTAATTTTATTTATATTAAATGGATTGGTATTTTTAATTTTAGGACTTCAAATTCCAGATGTTGAGGGTGTAATCATTAACGATGTTTCTATAAGCAATGTTAAGGTATTTACGTATATACTAGTGATTTCGGTTACTTTAATTGTACTTAGATTTATTTGGGTATACTTATTTTGGAGTGATAAATGGAGTATCCATAAAAGAAATGGTGAATATAAAAAACGTAAACAAAGATTAATGTCATCGGTATTAATAGCACTTTCTGGCGTTCGTGGAACTGTAACGCTTGCAGGTGCGTTTTCTATTCCATATGTTCTTGATAATGGAAGGTCATTTCCAGAAAGAGATTTAATTATATTTATTTCTGCTGGGGT
The DNA here is from genome assembly GCF_900176305.1 of Clostridium acidisoli DSM 12555. Lineage (GTDB taxonomy): Bacteria > Bacillota > Clostridia > Clostridiales > Clostridiaceae > Clostridium_I > Clostridium_I acidisoli. The sequence continues at coordinate 89,249 of NZ_FWXH01000009.1, read as the reverse complement.
TATCCTTTTTACTTTGATTTTAGCAAGTATTATGTTACCTGTGCTATCAAAAGAAAATAAAAGTTCAGAGGAAAATAATGAATTTGAGCAGGATATATTCAGAAGAATAATGAAAATTGGAATTAAAGCTTTAAATGATGAGATGAATGATAAAAATAAAAAAGTAGCATTAGCGCTAATGTCTAATTACAAAAAAGTTATTAAGGATAATTTTGCTAATAGAAATGAATTTAAATTGAGTATGCAGGATAGAAAAATAGAGAAAGATATACTTTTTATAGGTCTTATGGAGGAACACAATGAATTAAACAGGTTATTTGAGCTAGGGGAGATATCAAGTTGTGTTGTTAATAAAGAAGAGCATATATTAAACAATATGGAGAGATATCTAGCTAAAAAACTTAGATTTAAGATAGTAAATAGAATTATTTTATTAAGGAATATTATTGCTAATATGTTTTTTAAATCAGAACAAGAAGTAGCAGGTTTGGAAGAAATTAAACAGACAAAAATACTAACTTCTAAAGCTGCTATACGCAAAATAAAATCCCAAATTAATGAAGAAAATATGAAGGCGTCTTTTGCGGTAATAGAACATTATAATGAGATTATAAGAAAGATGTATAGAGTAAATAAAAATGACAAAGACGATAACTATAACAAGCAGAAAAGGGAATTGCAATTTAGGGCACTTCAAGCCCAAAGAAATGAAGTACAGGAATTATTCGAAAATAATGAGATCACAAGAGAAACGGCAAATAAAATTCGTAAATTTATAAATTATTTAGAGGCAATAGGTATTGAGGAAGAGATAATTTAAGCTTAAAATTTTATAATAATGAGGGGGTATGGAAAATGAGATTAGCGTTTAAAATTGCAGCTAGATTTTTAAAATCAAGTAAAGGACAAACAATACTAATTGTATTAGGAATTGCAATAGGTGTATCAGTCCAAGTATTTATAGGTACATTGATTCAAGGTCTTCAAAAAAGTCTTATTGATAAAACCGTAGGAAGTTCATCTCAAATAACAGTAACCTCAAAAAATGATAATAAAGTTATCAAAGATTGGAAATCAAAGATTAAAGACATTAAAAGCTTAAATGTTGGAATAAATAGTGTATCAGCTGTAGCAGATTCATCTGGATTTATTAAAAAGGGAGATAAGACAGAACCAATTTTATTAAGAGGAGTTACATTTTCAGCTGCAGATAGTATATATAAAATTAGTAGTAACATTGTTGATGGAACAAAACCTAGTAGCGATAATGAAATTTTAGTAGGAAAAGATTTAAAGAAAGATATGGGTTTAAAGCTTGGAGATAAAGTAACTATACTTACACCACAAGGTACAAGACAAGAAGTTAAAATAACAGGTTTTTATGACCTAAAGGTCTCTAGTATAAATAAATCTTGGATAATTACGAATTTAAAAACCGCACAGACAATATTTAATTTTGGAGACAACATTACATCCATTGAAATGCAAGTTGATGATGTGTTTAAGGCAGATATTATAGCTGCAGATATAAAAAGTAAACTGAATGAAAGCAATCTTAACGTTGATAACTGGAAAGTGGAAAATGCAGCAACCTTAAGTGGTTTAAGTGGGCAAAGTGCATCTAGCATAATGATACAAGTGTTTGTACTAATATCGGTAATTTTAGGAATAGCAAGTGTTTTAGCTATTACGGTAATGCAGAAATCAAAACAACTTGGAATACTTAAGGCCATGGGAATAAAAGATAGAGTGGCAAGTCTAATATTTTTATTTGAAGGTTTAATTCTTGGAATCTTTGGTGCAATATTTGGAGTACTAATTGGACTAGGTTTAACATATTCATTTACAAAATTTGCATTGAATCCAGATGGAACACCGCTAGTACCGTTGTATTTTGATTATAAGTTCATTGTATTGTCAGCATTTATAGCGGTTGCATCTTCTACAATTGCTGCATTAATACCAGCAATAAAATCTTCAAAATTAAATCCAATTGAGGTGATAAAGAATGGCTAAAATTATTGAATTAAAAAACATAAGTAAAATATATGGAACAGCAATAAAAACAGAGATTTTACATGGAATAAATCTAAGTTTTGAAGAACATTCATTTAATTCTATTATTGGTGCTTCTGGGAGTGGAAAAAGTACTATATTAAACATAATGGGAACTTTAGACAGGCCAACTAAAGGAGAAGTATATATAGATGGAAAACGGACTGACATCATGAAAAAGAATGAATTAGCAGAACTTAGAAACAAGACCATAGGTTTTATATTTCAATTTCATTATTTATTACCTGAATTTACGGCACTTGAAAATGTTCTTATGCCATATTCCATAGGGAACTCAAAACCTAATAAAGAAACAATAAACAGAGCTGAAGAACTTTTAAATTTAGTTGGACTTTCAGAAGTAAGAAATAATCTAGCAAATAATCTTTCAGGAGGACAGCAGCAGAGGGCAGCTATTGCTAGGGCGCTTATAAACAATCCAAGATTAGTTCTTGCAGATGAGCCTACAGGAAATTTGGATTCAAAATCTAGTGAAAATATATATGAACTTTTAAGAGATATTAATAAAGAATTTAAGACAACCTTTGTAATAATAACTCATGATGAGAGAATTGCAGAAAAAACTGATAGAATCGTTGAAGTAAGAGATGGAAGAATATGCTGAATGATGATTGGAAACCTTCTGAAACATCAGCTATTCCTTTATACAAACAAATAGCCCAATTTATTAAGGAAAAAATATCTAGTGGTGAATGGACAATAGGAACAAAACTTCCTACACAAAGGGAATTTGCAGAAATTTTAGAAGTGAATAGAAGTACTGTAATAACTGCATTAGAAGATTTAAAGGCAGAAGGATTAATAGAAGGTAAAAATAGTGGTGGAACAGTAGTGGTTAACAACACTTGGTCACTTCTAAATAATTCTAGAACTCCGAAATGGGAAGGATATATCGAAAGAGGAATATATAAGCCTAATCTGAGTACAATCCAGATGATTAATAAGTTAGAATTTAAAAATGGCATAATACGATTAGGAACAGGTGAAGTTTCACCAAGTTTATATCCCAAACAAGCTATGAAAAAAATTCTTCATAAAGTATCAAATAATCTTGAATCAATGGGATATGAACAACCTAAGGGATCTATAAAGTTAAGAGGGGCTATAAGTGAGTATGTAAAAAAATTTGGTATAAAAACATCACCAGAAGCAGTACTAATTGTATCGGGTTCATTACAAGCATTACAGCTTTTATCAATGGGCATCCTCCCTAAAGCGTCAACTATTATAACTGAAAAACCGTCATATTTAAAATCACTTCATATATTTCAGTCAGAGGGTATGAAACTTAAGGGAATTGGAATGGATGAGCATGGAATTAATGTTAATGAACTTAGAAATTCAATAAATAAATCTACAAAACTTCTTTATACGATTCCAACCTTTCATAATCCTACAGGAATTTTACAAACTGAAGAAAGGCGTGATGAAGTATTAAATTTATGTAGAGAAAAAAGACTGCCAATTATAGAAGATGATGCATATAGAGAACTTTGGTTAGAGGAAAAGCCACCAATGCCGCTAAAGTCTAAAGATAAGGATGGAATGGTTTTATATATAGGAACAGTATCAAAATGCCTTGCTGCTGGTATGCGAATAGGATGGATTGTTGGACCTGAAGCTGTTATTGATCGTCTAGCGGATATAAAGATGCAAGCTGATTATGGCTCAAGTTCCATATCTCAAGCAGTTTTGTCAGAGTTTATTGAAAGTGGTTTATATGAAAAATACATTGAAAAGCTTAGAAATAATTTAGTTGTAAGAAGAAATATTACAATTGAAATATTAGAAAAATATTTTAAACATATTGCCCAGTGGAATGTTCCAAAAGGCGGATTTTATATATGGTTAAAATTAAAAAAACATATATCTATAGATTTATTATTTAAAATGTGTTGTGAGGAAGGAATACTTATTAATCCTGGAAGTATATATGATTTTGTAAAAAATTCCAATATAAGAATATCTTATTCTTACGCTGATATAAAAGAATTAGAAAGTGCGCTAAAAAGGCTTTCTGAAATAGTTATAGAAATAACTGCTAGAACTTAAATAAGCAGTTATTTTTTTGGTTGGACTTAATAAAATTTGTTTGGTTGGTTACATAATCATATTTATCATATATAATTTCTAAGACGGGAGGGGGATATATGTGATAAAATATTTTTTTCAAGGGCTTATGCTTGGGTTTGCGTACGTTGCTCCAATTGGTATGCAAAATCTTTATGTAATAAATTCAGCTATGGTTAGTAAGAAAATTAAGGCTTACAAGACGGCATTTATCACATCGTTTTTTGATATATCACTTGCATTAGCTTGCTTCTTTGGAGTTGGAAGTATTATGGAGCAATATAGACTTCTAAAATTGACAATTTTATTTATAGGATCAATAGTTGTTATATATTTAGGTTTAAAGATTATAACACAAAAAATAGAAGTTAAAAACAATGAAAAATATGTAGACAAAAGCATTGCTAAAGTTATAACATCATGTTTTATGGTTACATTTGCTAATCCACAAGCTATTATAGATGGATCGCTTTTATTGGGAGGATACAGGCTAGCACTTCCGTATAATACAAAGGGGTTTTTTATCGTTGGTGTTTGCATCGCATCTTTTACTTGGTTTACGGGAATAACAATTTTTACAGTTAAATTTAAAAATATTTTTAGTAATAAAATTATGAATGGAATAAACATAGTTTGTGGAATAATAATAGTTTTTTATGGAATAAAACTTGGGTTTAGTTTTATAAGTTATTTTATTATTAAATAATCTGTATATGATTCATATTGTATCCATACATTTTAAATATTAAAGAGTTTGAGTTAATATTTAATAAAACTTATTAAATAAACGGGGGGCTATTATTATGGAAAATTATGAATTAAACAAAAATCTCGCTCAAATGCTAAAAGGCGGGGTAATAATGGATGTAGTAAATGCAAAAGAAGCTATAATTGCGGAGAAAGCTGGGGCATCAGCAGTTATGGCACTTGAAAGAGTACCATCTGATATAAGGAAGCAAGGTGGTGTTGCTAGAATGTCAGATCCTAAAATGATTAAGGAAATACAGGAAGCAGTTTCAATACCTGTAATGGCTAAGGTTAGAATTGGACATTTTGTAGAAGCACAAATTCTTGAAAATCTAAAAATTGATTTTATAGATGAAAGTGAGGTTCTAACCCCAGCGGATGATAGTTTTCATATAAATAAACATGATTTTAAGGCTCCTTTTGTTTGTGGTGCAAGAAATCTTGGAGAGGCGCTAAGAAGAATTGGAGAGGGGGCCGCAATGATAAGGACAAAAGGAGAAGCAGGTACAGGAAATGTGGTTGAAGCAGTAAGACATATGAGATGCATGATGGATGAAATAAGAAAAGTAAAAAATGCGGATGAGCAGGAACTTATGACTATAGCAAAGGAGTTATCTGCACCGTATGATTTAATTAAATATGTTTGGAAGGAAGGTAAACTTCCGGTTGTAAATTTTGCGGCAGGTGGTATTGCAACGCCAGCAGATGCAGCACTTATGATGCAACTTGGAGCTGAAGGAGTTTTTGTAGGTTCTGGAATATTTAAATCGTCTAATCCTGAAAAAAGAGCAAAGGCCATAGTGCTTGCAACAACTTATTACAATGATCCTAAAGTTCTTACAGAAGTATCAGAAGATTTAGGTGAGCCAATGGCGGGACTTGATATTAGAGATTTAAATGATAAGTATGCAGAAAGAGGCTGGTAAAATGAAAATTGGGGTACTTTCTATTCAAGGTGGGGTGTCAGAACATATACATCATATTGAAGCTTTAGGGCATGAAGCTATTAAAGTAAAAAATGTTTATGACATAAAATGCATAGACGGATTGATATTACCTGGGGGTGAGAGTACTGCTATAAGTAAAATTTTAAGAGATACAGGACTTGAAAATTTAATTAAAGATAGAATAAATGATGGAATGCCGGTGTGGGGAACCTGTGCTGGTATGATACTGTTAGCAAAAGAAATTGAAAATGAAGACAAAGCACATCTTGCAGTTATGGACATAAAGGTCAGAAGAAATGCATATGGAAGTCAAGTTGATAGTTTTAGCAAGGATGAAGTCATAGAGGAAGTATCAGACAAAGCCATTCCACTTGTATTTATAAGGGCTCCATATATAACTGGCATAGGTGAGGGTGTAAGAGTTGTTCACAAAGTAGACGGAAATGTTGTGGCTGTAATACAGAAAAAAATGCTTGCAACATCTTTTCATCCTGAACTCACAAAAAATCTTGAGTTTCATAAATATTTTATTAATATGTGTATGAAGTTATAAGTTAACACAAGAAATCTTAAATTCATAATGTTGAGAAGTATTAGCGAAGAGTATTCAATAATACTTCTTTTCATATTATTATTTATCTACAACTTCCTGCATAAATTTATCAACATAATTTTCATCATTAAGTTTATTTTGTACTTGAGATTTAAAATTGTTTACATTCTGTAACTCTAAAAGATTTTTTCCATACCACTTTTCTAGTGAATTTCTTGATAGTGTGAAGGTTTTATCTGTAAAATTAATTTTAATAGTTTGCAAGTTATTTATCAGTACAAAATTTGATGTTGAATTATAAATAATGCATTGTTTTAATTTTTTATAGTTTATATTTTTTGAAGCTTCTGCATAATTAATCTCTACAGTTAGTGTATCTGGATTAAGGTAAAAAGATTTTTTTATTTCAGATAAGGGCAAATTGTTATTAATGTTTATTATGCTGCTATTGTTACCCATGTATTTGCTCTTATAAGGTAATAAAACACTAAAGTCTTGAGTTGTGGCATCTAGTGTGCTTGTATTAGTAAGTTCAGAGGTTTTAGGACTTGGATATATTTTGAAAATAATTACACCTAAAACGACAATTATAAATAAAAAAATTATTACATAGTTTCTCTTTCTCATAGTATCATTACCTCATAATATTTATAGTTTTAAGACAAGTATATTATAATTTATATTTTAAAGGTATACAAATTATTTAACATTAATTATTTTTATGCTATGATTTATTTAGTATTAGGAGAGGAGGAGTTACGCGTAAGAGAGTTTTATACGTAACGTAAAATACAGTGAAGGATATTATATCAGAGGGATTGTTTGATAGAGCTAAGGATAGTATACCAGGTGGTGTTAATAGTCCAGTAAGAGCTTTTAAGGATGTTGATTTAGTTCCACCTTTTATTACAAAGGCTAACGGAAGCAAAATTTATGATGAAGATGGTAATGAATACATTGATTATGTAGGTTCATACGGACCAATGATTTTAGGTCATAATAGAAAAATTGTAAATGACAAATTAAAAGAACAAGTTGATAAATCATTAAGTTATGGGGCACCTACAAGATTGGAAGTTGAAATTGCAGAATTAATAAAGGAAATTGTACCTTCTGTAGAAATGATAAGGATGGTTAATTCAGGTACGGAGGCTACAATGAGTGCAATAAGACTTGCAAGAGGTTACACTGGCAAAAATAAGATTGTAAAATTTGCAGGTAATTATCATGGACATGGAGATAGCCTTTTAGTCCAGGCTGGTTCTGGAGCACTTACACATGGGGTCCCAAGTAGCAGTGGGGTACCAGAGAATATAACTGAAGAAACTATAGTTGCAGAATATAATAAAATAGAATCTGTACGAGATATATTTGAAAAATATGGTGATGATATTGCAGCAATTATCATGGAACCAGTGTCTGGAAATATGGGAGTTGTTCCGTCAACTAAAGAATTTATGGATTATGTAAGAAAAATAACTAAAGAACACAAAAGTCTACTTATCATTGATGAAGTTATGACAGGTTTTAGATTAGCACTTTCTGGGGCACAGAGTATTTATAATGTTGATCCAGACATCACTTGTTTTGGAAAAATAATAGGAGGAGGATTACCTGTTGGAGCATATGGCGGGAAAAAAGAAATAATGAAGTGTATTGCTCCACTTGGACCTGTGTATCAGGCAGGCACACTTTCTGGGAATCCACTTTCTGTGACAGCTGGAATAGTAACATTAAGATATTTAAAGGATAATCCTAATGTTTATGTTGAACTTGAAAGAAAAGCTGAAAAACTTCAAATTGGAATAGAAGAAGCTATAAAAGAGTTTAATATAGAAGCTACTGTAAACAGAGTTGGCTCTATGATGACGGTTTTTTTCTCTAAAGAAAAGGTCACAAATTATGAGCAGGCTAAAAAATCTAATTTAAAAGATTTTGCTAAATATTTTTCTTTAATGCTTGAAAATGGCATATACTTACCACCATCACAATTTGAAACTTTTTTTATATCAGATGCTCACACTGAAGAAGATATAGAAAAAACAATACAGGTTGTAAGAAAAGCATTTAAAAACATGCAATAGATAAATTAACCTTGGTAAGCATTTGGAGCAAAAAATCTCGCTATAAGTACATAGGATTTTTTGCTCTTAAAATATGGTTTTAAAAATTTACAAATTGGTATATACAACATGTCAACTATATGTTATAGTTATATTAATAAGAAACGTATATGTTTCAATTACATTTTAATAACAAAAAACAGTTAGTGTCTATTTATTATACAAGTAGGAGGTTCTTAACTTGAGGAAAATTTCAAAAGATAATCCAGTACCTATTTATTATCAAATTAAAGAAATACTTTTAGAAATGATTGAAAATGAAGAATTAAAAAATGGAGATATGATACCTACAGAAAGAGAATTATGTGAAATTCAAGGTGTTAGCAGGATGACTGTAAATAAAGCGATTCTTGAGCTTGTTAACCAAGGTGTACTTTATAGGGAACAGGGAAAGGGTACCTTTGTAGCAAGGCCAAAGGAGAAGCATCAATTAAAATATTTGAAAAGTTTCACAGAGGAAATGGATGAAAATGGACTAAATAGTGATGTTAAGATTTTATCCTTTGAAGTTAAACAAGCAACAAGGCAAGTTAAGAATATGCTTAACTTGGTTGGGGAAGATAATAAAATTATAGAAATAAAAAGATTAAGAATAAGTGACAATGAACCAGTTGCTATTGAAACTGCCTTTATTCCCCATAACTTATGCAAAGACTTAACTATGGAAATGATAGAAGGAAAGTCGTTATACAATGTATTTAGAGAAAAATATAATTACTATCCTAGTATGGCTAAGCAGACTATAGAACCTATTATGCTTAACGAATATGAACGGGAACTTTTAAATGAACCCAGTACGCCATTAGCATTATTATTCAAGAGAAACACCTATACGAAAGATGGAATACATATTGAATATACTAATGCAATTTATAGAAGTGATAAGTATAAATATGAAGTTATTTTAGAGTAAATAACTTTCAAATAAATATTGTATATACAACTATACATATTTGCTTAGATTAATTTATAGAAAAGGTGATAAATATGGGCAAAGAAATAGTAAATTTAGACACTTTAAGTACCTTAGAAATTATAAGGAAAATCAACCATGAGGATAAAAAAATAGCATATTTAGTAGAAGAGCAGTTAGGACAAATTTCAAAAGCAGTAGAATTAATTGTAAAAAGTTTTGAAATTGGGGGAAGACTAATATATGTTGGAAGTGGAACTAGCGGAAAGCTTGCAGTTATAGACGCTTCAGAGTGTCCTCCAACTTTTGGAGTTGATGATTCAATGGTACAAGGAATTATTTCTGGTGGTGAAGGTGCGTTAAGTGGATGGCTTGAACATACTGAAGATGATGAAGAGTTAGCAGTGAGAGATCTTCAATCTATAGATGTAAATAAAAATGATATTTTAGTGGGAATAACTGCCAGTGGTAACACTCCATACGTAAGAAGAGCTATGGAATATGGAAAAGAAATTCAATGTAAGACTATAGGGATAATGTGTTCAAGTATTGGTAAAATAAAAGATATTTGTGATCTGACAATATCGGTGGATGTAGGCGAAGAAATTTTAATGGGGTCAACGAGAATGAAGGCAGGAACTGCACAAAAGATGATCTTAAATATGCTTAGCACAACATCTATGATAAAATTTGGAAAGACATATTTGAATTTAATGGTAAATGTGAAGCCAATAAATAAAAAACTTCAAGATAGAGTAAGGGAAATGGTTTGTTTAGCTACAAATGCTAATAAAAATAAAATTGATGAAATTCTTGAGAAATGTGATTATGATCCTAAAGTAGCCATAATTGTTATTGAAACAGGCTTAAGGGTGGAAGAAGCAAAATTAATGTTAGAAGAGCACAATGGAAGAACAGCTGATGTTTTAGATAATTATAAATAATAATTGAGGGGGTGCTTTAAATGAAAGCAATAATAAACGGAAAGATTATAACACCTAATAAAATTCTTACAAATAAAGTTGTGACTTTTGATGATACAATTAAAAGTATCATTGATGAAAATGAATTTAAAGAACAAATAAATTCCACACAAATTTCAAACATAGAAATAATTGATGCAAAAGGAAACTACGTATCTCCAGGATTTATTGATATACATATTCATGGCTCTGGTGGATATGATACTATGGATGATGAAATAGATGCTATAAAGAGTATTAGTAAAGTTATAGCCCAAAATGGAGTAACAGCTTTTCTCCCAACTACTATGACCATGGATAGAGAAAAGATATATAATGCGTTGTCCAATATAAAACATTGCATGAAGTTAAATTTACAAGGTGCTAAAATTTTAGGTGCTCATGTTGAAGGCCCATTTATAAGTGAAAAATATAAAGGCGCACAAAAAGAAGATTATATAATTGAACCGGAATATAAATTTATTGAAAAATTTAAAGATGTCATTAAGATAATCACTCTAGCAACGGAAAAAGATAAAGATTTTAGTTTTATTAAGCAAATAAAACAAGAAACAAATATCAGCTTATCTATTGGGCATTCTAATGCAACATATGAAGAAGCAATGGAAGCTATAAACATGGGTGTAGATAGTGCTACTCATATGTTTAATGCTATGACTCCATTTAATCACAGAAAACCAGGTGTTGTTGGGGCTATTTTTAATAGCGATACTTATTGTGAAATAATAGCTGATACTATTCATGTTCACCCATCGATTTTTCAAACACTTGTTAAGATAAAAGGAATAGACAAATTAATGTTAATAACGGATTCAATGAGAGCAGGTTGTCTAAAAGATGGCATTTCAGAATTAGGAGGACAAAAGGTTATTGTTAAAAACAATTCTGCAAGGCTTGAAGATGGAACTCTTGCTGGAAGTATCTTAAGATTAAATAAAGCAGTAAAAAATTTTATGGACTATACGGATATAAATATATATGATGCAGTTAATATGGCTTCGTTAAACCCAGCAAAAAATCTTAAACTTGATGATAAAATTGGAAGTATTGAAACTGGAAAATATGCTGACATCATCATATTTGATAAAGATTTTTGCATAGAGCAAACTATTGTTAATGGAAAAATAGTATATAAAAAATAAAAGGATGAAGAGGTGTTTTTAATGGAATTAATAGTTGTGAAAGATTATGAAGAAATGAGTAAAAAAGCAGCAGCAATTATGTCGAGTCAGGTACTGCTAAAGAAAGATAGTGTTTTAGGATTAGCTACTGGAGATACCCCTTTAGGCATGTATAAAGAACTAATAAATAAATATAAAAAAAATGAAATTGATTTTTCAAAAGTAAAAACTTTTAATTTAGACGAATATTATGGAGTTGATAGAAATAATAGTCAAAGTTATTATTTCTACATGATGAACAATTTTTTTAAATATATAAACATAGATATGAGTAATATAAATATACCAGATGGTACTGCTCAAAACGTTGAAAAAGAATGTATAAACTATGATAGAAAAATAAAAGAAGCAGATGGAATGGATTTACAAATTCTTGGGATAGGTGTGAATGGACATATAGGCTTTAACGAACCTAATGTCAGTTTTGAGGCACAGACACACCTTGTAAGTCTAGATGATAAAACTATAAAATCAAATGCAAGATTTTTTAATTCCATAGATGAAGTTCCAGTGAAAGCCATAAGTATGGGAATAAAGACTATATTGCAATCAAAAAAGATTATTTTATTAGCTTCTGGTGAGTCAAAGGCTAAAGCTATATATAACACTGTAAAGGGCAAAATTTCACCGGAAACACCTGCATCGATTTTACAATTGCATCAGGATGTAACTATTATTCTAGATGAAAAAGCAGCTAATTTAATTTCTTTTTAGTAAACTTTAGACTGATTATATAAATTATACATACACCTGTTCCTATACCTGAAAATATAAGTATAAGTTTGTCGTATAGTACTAGTGGGTTTTTTGTAAAGGCTGAAGTTAAAATTTCCTTTGAAGCAACAGTATAACATTTTTGTATAGAGGTTTTATCTATGAATGCTGACTTATCTGAAGTAGTATGAATTCTACTTGTGTCATCATCGCAAAAAGTTACAGCGTCAATCCCAAGATTTCTAAAAGGGGTATGGTCACTAGAATTTTGAAAAATATAACTGTAGCTTATGTCACTAGAGGTACATATATTAGATATCTCCTTTACAAGGGGAGTATTCTTATTATCGTTTTTAGAACCCATTATAGATAGTGGAATTGAACTCCTTCCGCCTATCATATCAAAATTAAATACTTTGCTGCCTTTTAATTTTGGACTATAATCTTTAGCAAAGGTGCTTGAACCTTTAAATCCAAATTCTTCTGCGTTAAAACCGGCAAAAATTATATTTCTATCAGGTGTACCAAGAGAATTTATATATTTAGCCATTTCAATAATAAAGCTTGTTCCAGAAGCGTTATCTAAAGCACCAGAATAAATATTTCCAGATAAATCATTCCCCATATGATCAAAATGAGCGGATATAATAACTGGTGGGAGTGTTTGATCTCTTCCTTTTATGTATCCAACTACATTATGTATATTTGCATTACTTTCTTTGTAGGGAATAAAACAATCTATACTATCATCTTTCTCTAAGTACTCCTTTATAGTTTTAAGCACGTCCTTTTTTACAACAACGATTAAAGCCAGCTTACTACTTTCATCGAAGGAACTTCTAAAGGATAGTTTATTATCGGCAGGAGCATAAAGCACACAAATATTATTTCCGGATTTTATTTTTAAAAAATCATTACCAACAGCTGTGGATGATACCTTTGAAAAACTCAGGTGATTTTGTTTAAAGGATAGCGTGTCCTCTTTAAAGTCTTTATTGTATTCAAAATTTTTTATTATTATGCCATTTTTATCTAGTACACTGAGGTGAGGAGAACCTTCAATTTTTTCAGGGTATGTTACGTTGAAATTTTCATAATAAGTTTTAAAAAGAGGTTTTATGTCTGCTTTTTCGAACTGAGACTTTATATATACACTGGCCGCCTCATTGTTAAGTGTACCAGCTAATCTTCCCTTAAAAACGTCAGAAGATAGATAATTTATATTTTTTACAACCTCCGTTGTACTAAATTTGTAGGTTAAAATGAATCGTTGAAGACTGAATCCAAAAAGCAATAGTGATATGGCAAAAAATAGTGTTATTAACTTCTTACTCATTATAACTCCTAACTGTTTATTATTTCTTTAATCATAATATGAATAAAAATGATATAATATACTTATATTTAATTATCAGGAGGAAAAAGATGACGAACATAAATGCTAGATTAGCTGAAGAATTAAAAATAAGCGTAAAGCAAGTGAATAGTGTGGTAGAGATGCTTGATGAAGGAAGCACTGTGCCTTTTATAGCTAGATATAGAAAGGAAAGAACTGGAGGTCTAGATGATACACTCCTTAGAAATTTATATGAAAGACTTACATATCTTAGAAATTTAAATGATAGAAAAGAAGCTGTAATTAAAGCTATCGAAGAACAGGGAAAGCTTACTGAAGAGTTAAAAGACAATATTACTAAAGCTGCTACATTGACAGAAGTTGAGGACTTATATAGACCGTATAAGCAGAAAAAGAGAACAAGGGCAACTATAGCTGTAGAAAAGGGCTTAAAACCATTAGCAGAAATTATTTTTTCAGGAGAGTTAAAAGAAGACGTTTCAGTTATGGCTGAAGCTTACATAAACGAAGAAAAAGGTGTGAACTCAATAAAAGAAGCTATTAGTGGCGCTTTAGACATTATAAGCGAAATGATTTCAGATGAAGCTGAATATAGAAAATGGATAAGAAATTATGTTCAAAAGGAAGGCTTTATTGAAACCAGCGGAAGCAGCAAGGAGCCAACTCCTTATGAAATGTATTATGATTATAAAGAAGCAGTAAATAAAATTCCACCTCATAGAATACTCGCTATTAATAGAGGTGAAAAAGAAAAGGTTTTAACTGCAAAAATAACATGCGAAGATGATAAAATAATTGAATACTTGAACCTAAAGTGTTTAAAAGATAATAAAAATTCTGATTTTTATATACAAGAAAGTGTGAAGGATTCTCTAAAGAGACTTATATATCCTTCTATTGAAAGGGAAATAAGATCAGAACTTTTTGAAATAGGGGAAAATGGGGCCATAGAAATATTTAAGGCAAATTTGAAAGCACTTTTAATGCAAGCTCCAATTAAAGGAAAAGCAGTACTTGGATATGATCCTGGCTTTAGAACCGGATGTAAAATAGCGGTGTTAGATGAAACTGGAAAATTACTTGACACTGCAACAGTATATGCTACAGCCCCTCAAAATGACGTAGATGGCTCAATAAATACGTTAAAAAAACTTGTGTATAAACATAACGTCGGAATGATATCTCTTGGAAATGGAACTGCAAGTAGGGAGTCAGAAGAGGTCGTTGCAAAATTAATTAAAGAAGTCAAAGAAGAAAAAGGAATAGACTTGTATTACGTTATTGTTTCAGAGGCAGGTGCATCTGTTTATTCAGCTTCTGAACTTGCTAGTAGGGAATACCCAGATATAAACGTATCAATAAGAGGAGCTATTTCCATTGGAAGGCGACTTCAAGATCCTTTAGCAGAACTAGTTAAAATTGACCCAAAATCCATAGGAGTAGGTCAATATCAACATGATGTAACTGCTAAAAAGTTAGATGAATCTTTAAGTGGAGTTGTTGAAGATTGCGTTAATAATGTTGGAGTAGATTTAAATACAGCAACACCATCATTGCTTTCATACATTTCAGGTATAAATTCAAATATTGCTAAAAACATTGTTGAATATAGAGAAGAAAAAGGTAAATTTAGCAGTAGAAAAGAACTACTAAAGGTAAAAAGGCTTGGACCAAAGGCATTTGAACAGTGTGCAGGATTTTTAAGGGTTATGGAGAGCAAAGAAGCCCTAGATAATACTTCAGTTCATCCAGAATCCTATAAGGCTACAAAAGGACTTCTAGAAATATTAGGATATACTGAAGCCGACATAAAAAATGGAAACATTATAGATGTTGATAATAAAGTTAAATTTCTAGGTGCAGAAAAGCTTGCTGACAAATTAGGAGTAGGAGTTCCTACACTTTTAGATATAATCAAAGAAATAAAAAAACCTGGAAGAGATCCAAGAGAAGAGATGCCAAAACCAATATTAAAGACAGGGATAGTTGATATTAACCAGCTTAAACCGGGTATGGTTCTCACAGGAACAGTAAGAAATGTAGCTGACTTTGGTGCATTTGTAGATATCGGTGTTCATCAAGATGGATTAGTGCACATAAGTGAACTTTCAGATAAGTTTATAAAGCACCCATTAGATGTGGTTAAGGTTGGAGACATAGTTGAAGTTTCAGTTTTAGAGGTAGATGAAAAGAGAAATAGAATAGCACTTTCTATGAAAAGGTAATTATCGTTATTAATTAATAAAATTTACTATTGATTTTATTAAGAAAGTTGATTATAATTAAATTAATAAAATAAAGACAATCTTCAGGGCAGGGTGAGATTCCCTACCGGCGGTATAGCCCGCGGACCAAGTATTTGGTATGATTCGGTGAAACTCCGAGGCCGACAGTATAGTCTGGATAAAGGAGATAACTACGTGTTTAGTACGTTTTGCCCTGACTTTTTTAGTCAGGGCTTTTTAATGTTTATGCACTAGCTTGAAGATGTCAAAAATGGAGGTAAAAAAATGAAAAAATCAAAACTCAATTTTATGACAAAGACAGCAATGTTAAGTGTAATAGGTTTTCTATTAATGTTTATCGAACTTCCTATACCAATATTTCCTGCATTTTTAAAAATCGACATAAGTGATTTGCCAGCACTTATAGGTGCATTTGCACTTGGACCTATTGCAGGAATAACAATAGAACTTGTGAAGAATATATTACATGGTATATTTGTTGGTGGAACCGCATTTATAGGAGAATTAGCGAATTTCGTTGTAGGCTCATTATTAGTTTGCACCGCAGGAATAATATATAAGAAAAGAAAGACAAAGGGTGGAGCAATTACAGGGCTTTTTGTAGGAACTGTAGTTATGTCAGTAGGAGCAAGTATAATGAATTACTTTGTGGTATTACCTTTATATGAAACAGTATTACATTTTCCAGTAAGTGCAGTAGTGGCTATGGGATCAAAAATAAACTCTCATATAACCAATTTAAACACCTTTGTAATACTTTCAATATTACCATTTAATATTTTGAAAGGTTTCGTTGCATCTGGAATAACTATGGCTGTATACAAAAGTGTAGCACCATTTATTCAAAAGGAAGCTGATGCAGTTGAATTAGCCAATAAAAAGGCTTAATTAGAACGTTGTTTGTTCATAATATAAAGAGATTGGGAAGCATTGGTGAAGGGTTTTAACGATTGCTTCGCACGTTAAAAGGTGAAGTGTTTATGGATGAATCCATAAAGGCTAAGGAAATTTTTCCTCCTACGTCAGAAAAATAATCAATTTAAATTTGTATTTCTGCATATACAAAGATAACTCTGCTATATATTTTAACCGTAGGCTTTGCTCTTTGGCGTAGCCTCTGGTGTTTATACAATAGTTTAATATGCAATAACACTTATGCATGGAACACCACGACCTACGGTGAAAAAAATGAAGGACAAAATACATCAGATTATAACTTATTAATTCAAAGATTTTTCGCACGCATAGCGGAGAAAAATCATCCATAGCTTTTTCCCACGGAAAACCCATCACCTTTGACCAGCAAAGCGCCTGTCAAACCCCTCACCTCGCTTTAGCGACCCTTCGTCTTTTCACCGCGAAGCATAGGTGAAAACCCTTCACTCGTACTTCGCAATTTATAAATATAATGAAACAACACATTGTTTATTGACAATCTATTTTATGTTTCGTTTCCAAAGAATAAGTGCATCTTCATTATTATCTGCATAATAACCCTTTCTAATACCTTCAAGTAAAAAACCGTATTTATAATACAGATTTTGTGCAACGGTATTTGAAGCCCTAACCTCTAATGTTAATGCTGTAATACCTTCAGCCGTGCAAAGTGATATTAGAGCTTGTAAAAGTAAATTTCCAGCTCCAATACCCCTAAATTCAGGATGAATTGCGATATTTGTAATATGACCTTCGTCTAGAATAAGCCACATTCCACCATAACCAATAACCTGACTATTACATTTAACAACTAGGTATCTAGCAAGGCTGTTGAGAAGTTCTTTCTCCATAGACTCTCTGCTCCAAGGATCGGTAAAACTAAGGTTTTCAATACACAAAATTTCATTAATATATTGTTTATCAAAAGGACATATCTCTAAATTAATCATTTATATCTTTGCCAGTCCTTTTTTCATACTCTCTTTCTGCTTGAGATTTTCTAATGTAAATAGGAGCACTGGTATATAAATCATCATATTCACCTTCTAATAATTTTTCAAGACCTAATTCGGCTAAAGCAGAAGCTTTAACAAGATTCAAACTAGTTGGAGCAAATTTTACATTTGGTATGGAAAGTTTAATGGAATCTTTAAATAGAGGAACACCATCACCTATAAAAGTTACAGACGTGTTCTTTTCCTTAAGAAGAGAAAGAAGTTCCTCTAAGGAAATAACCATATAGTCTGTTAGCCTCTCAAGTTTGTTGTTATTAAAGGAATATAGCGCAGTATAAACATTTCCCCTTAGAGCATTCAATATAGGGCATATTATACCATCAGTATATGCAAGATTATAAGCTAAGGCATCTAGTGAAGAAATATTTACAAATGGTTTATTTGTACCTTGACTTAGCCCCTTAATAGTTGCCATACCTATTCTAAGGCCTGTAAAAGAACCTGGTCCTTTCGAAACAACAAAACCATCAATATCATTAATGGTTTTATTAATATTTTTAAGTAAATTATCAATTATAGTCATTAAAATAACTGAGTGTTGCTTTTTGTAATTAAAAGTAATTTCACCTAGTAGTTTATCATCCTCTATAACTGAACAAGTTGCAGCTTCTGTAGCCGAATCTATACTCAATATTCTCATAATGTTATCTCCTTTACATAATTGTATCTATTTCCAAAGTGGTTTATTACTATTTTTCTGAAGTTAACACCTTTATCTGGCATTTTTTCAATGGTAATTGAGATATGCTCATCAGGTATAAGTTCTTCTATGTAATTTGACCACTCAATAATGCTTACAGCATCGCTAAATATATATTCATCAAAGCCAATTGCGTAAATTTCATCAGGATCGTTTACTCTGTAAACATCAAAATGATATAATTTCAATCTGCCTTCATATTCATTTACAATATTAAAAGTAGGACTAGTAATATAATCTTCAATTAAAAGACCTTTAGCAACACCTTTAGTAAAATGAGTTTTGCCAGTACCAAGATCCCCATTAATACATATAATATCACCTTTATTTAACAGAGAACCAAGTTTTTTTCCGATTTCCATAGTCATATGTTCACTATCTACTATAAATTCCATGAAATCACCTCCATGATATTTTATCCCAAAAATTAAAAAAAGAAAAGGCAGTGTAATATGCCTTTTAAAGTTTCATATTTTCTTTTAAGGTTTCCTTTAGTTTATTGAAGGCATCTCCGCAAATTAAGCCATCAAAAACCATTCCGTCTAGTATGGCAAAAGCCTTATCTTGGTTCAAACCATTTCTATAAGGTCTGTCTTCAGTAAGGGCTTGATATATATCACACACACCCATTATTCTACATTCTTCAGAAAGTTTACCTGCATCTAATTTTCTTGGATAACCAGTGCCATCTAGTTTTTCATGGTGGTTTGATGCCCAATCACTTATTTCTCTTATGTCTTCAATTCTATCCAAAATCACTTTTGTGTAATAAACATGTGATTTTATTATAGAAAATTCATCTTCTGTTAAACTACCGTTTTTATCTAGTATGGAATTTGGTATAGCCAGCTTTCCTATATCATGTAGAAGGCCTGCTATTTTCATTTCCAAACATTTTTCTTCTGAATAACCAAGATGCTTAGA
Source organism: Clostridium acidisoli DSM 12555 (assembly GCF_900176305.1). Lineage (GTDB taxonomy): Bacteria > Bacillota > Clostridia > Clostridiales > Clostridiaceae > Clostridium_I > Clostridium_I acidisoli. The sequence goes on along the minus strand of NZ_FWXH01000009.1, from coordinate 69,763 downwards.
AACCATGAACGCAAGTTTTGCAATACCTCTAGAATGCTTAGCGGTAAAGGCACTTTTATTATCGATTATGCTAGCTAAAATGTAGGCTATTTTTTCAAATTGGCACAAATTAAGTGAGATGTTAAGTCTTGGAGATATATTATCTAGAATAAAATCCATAAAGGAAATATTCTCTATATCAAACCAAAAAATATCCGTCTCAGCTATAGAAAGAAATGCATCTACAAGTTTTGGTGAAAAAATTGAATTAACATTTGATTTAACCCACGAAATTATTTTATCTTTTTGTATATGTGAAGGACTATTTTCAGAATATAAAAGCTCCACTAAATCAGAAAGCCTTATAAGTTGGCTTTCAAAAGGAATGTCATCTCCTAATAGTTCCATTGGTCCACTTCCATCATAGTTTTCATGGTGGAAAAGAATCAAAGGACTTATGTTGCTATAAACAGGAAAATCCTCTATTATTTCAGAACCCTTCTTGCAATGTTCCAAAACAAATGTATTTGATATATGGCTTTCTTTTAGAAAATTAGCAGCTCCAATATCATGCAAAAGCGCAGTTATGTATAATTTCTGCATAGTAATTTCGGAGAGATTAAAATATTCGCCTAATTTTAATGCAATATACGTAGTTCGTTTTGAATGATTTAGATAATTATGTTTTGAAAAATTAATATTTGATATATCCTCAATAATTGTTGCGTTTTTTACTGAGCTAATCTCTGCTAAATCTAAAGCTACAGCCATTGCTCTAATAGTTTTATCTAAATTTATTTTCATTATTATATCCCACCTAAAATATTATGCAATTACATTTTAACATATTTATTCATAAAGTAAATTACCCAATTAAGAATAAATAAAAAATGTTTATTCTTAGTGGAAATTGTATACATAATTAAAGTATAATATAATATGAACTTTAAACTTAAATTTTGTGAATACACGAGTACACGAGGCAAAAAAGTCTAAATGACTCTTTTGGACCCCAAAGGAATACACGAGGCAAAAAAGTCTAAATGACTCTTTTGGACCCCAAAGGAATACACGAGGTGAAAAAATGAGAAAATCCTTTTTTATATTAATCATATTAATCATTGTGATTATGGCAGGATGTGATAAAAATCCTGGAACCAATATAAATGTACAAAATACAAATAAAACTAGTAAACCTACAACTGTAGCAGTCGGACTTGACATTATGGCCACAAACAAATCTCTATACTTCATGGTGAAGGATATTGCAGGAAATGATAATAATGTTGATTTTATGTTTAAAAATGAAGACGAAGAAAAAAGTTTTAAATATACTAATGACAGTACTTCTAATATAGGAAAGTTGGATTTATTTATATATACAGGCGTTGGATTTGATTCATGGACAGATGATTTTGTAAGTAAGATTAATAAAAATAAGCTAGTAGCAATAAACGTTTCAAGGGGTGTAAGTACATTATCTTATCAAAATAAAAGTGCAGAAAATTATGGAAGTAAAAACCCATATTATTGGATGGACATTAACAATTATAGAACTATGCTTTTAAATGTAAAAAATGCTGTGGAGGAAAAAGATCCTAAAAATAGTGTTACATATGAGAATAATTTTAAAAATGCAATTAAAGAAGTTGATCAATATAAAAGTAGTATAAACAATTTGTCTGATAAGATGAAAGGATACACATTAATAACTGATATGGATAAATTTGATTATATGATAAATAATATAAATATAGATACAATAAAATTTTATAGGAGCGATCAGGGAGCAATATCTCCTGAAGATGAACAGAAAATAAGTAGTGCTGTTGGTAATAATAAGAAATTGTGTTTTATTTATGATGACGACAATGATTTGAACCAAAATAAGGATATAATAGATAAATATCAAATGAAAACAGTAAAATTAACTGTTTATAATGGCGACATGAGTTATATTAACATGATTAAGCAAAATATTTCAAATATACAAGCTGCTTTAAAATAATGTGCGTTAGGATGTGATTTTAATGTTTTTTATTGGCATACTGGGAGTTGAAAGCAAACAAAAAGAAATAAAAACCATTCCAAATTTGATTTGTAAAGCTTGTGGTAAATTGACTTCTTATTCTCTTGTAAAAACTTATAATTGCTTCCAATTGTTTTTTATTCCTATATTTAATTGGGGACAGAAATACATATTAATATCAAAATGTTGTGGCAGCATATTTGAACTTACAAAAGAGCAAGGTGAAGACATAGAGAAGGGTAATGAATTTATTTTTGATGATTTGAAGATGACAATAGTTGAGGATAATGCATGTAAAACTAATATACTATGTCATAATTGTGGTAAATCTATAGAAGCAAGATTTGAATTTTGCCCTCATTGTGGAGCTAAATTAAAATAAAATAAAAATATGTTTAGAAAACTATTGTAATTTGTTTTCTTTTAATGTATAATATTGAGTGTCTTAGGGGTATGGCTCAATTGGTAGAGTAGTGGTCTCCAAAACCATTGGTTCTAGGTTCGAGTCCTAGTACCCCTGCCAGAGTAAGGTTTTCCGAGTTTCGGAAAGCCTTTTTTACTTTATAATGAACGTGAAAAGAAAAGCTGCCCCTAAGTATTGGAATTTAGGGGCAGCTTTTAAAGTAGTAAAAAAATTTTTACTTGTTAAGCTGAAGGTATCTGTCCTTCCTGCATCAGTTCGAGGTTAATCTCATCTGCGATGTTACAAAGGTCTGGGAACAGGGCAAACCTTGTTATCCCGTAGCGTGTTAATTGATTCTTAATAAAATTGATACTTTCCGCAGCAATGCAAATCTTTAACAAATAATTAGAAGCGTCAGTGAACATATTCAGAGGAGTAACATTTTCAACACGCGGAAATACTGTGAAGGTCCCCCTCTGTGCCACTATCCTAGGGTTGTTCATAGGCCCGATTACAGCAGCCGGTTTTGTAGTATCAAGTATTTGTGCATTAGGACCAAAATATAGGTCCACTACCGGTTCGTCCACATTTGGGATATATCCCGGATTTACAAAGCTGTGAAATGAAAAAGCTTGATTCAATATTACGGGACTGAGTACCCATACTGCAGCATCGTTTCCTACATCAGCGGTTGCTTGGGTAACGGCAAAAAATAAGCCTACAAATGCATCACGGGACCAATCCATAAGCCTAGTTGGGACTCCATAGTGCTGCATCTGGAAGAGCCAATGCCAGTAAGATGCAGGTCCATTGGGAATTGGGAATGACGGTAGATACTGAACATCGGGTATTGCAAGAGATTTAAACTTGGACAGAAATAATATTTCATCCTCAGGGTTTAATGGTGATCTTGCGATTCTTGGTATCAGAATATGTGTTACATATGAATGTTGCTACTGATTTGGCTTGGTGTTAGCATAACATAATACAGAGGAATTCAAAAATATTATAGATATATTTACAAGTAAAAAGACTTTCCCAGTTTTTTAGGAAAGTCTTTTTGTTTTTGAGATATGTTTTTAATGCTGGTTATATTTATCTAATACTCTTTTAAATTCTGCACCCTGTCCTATGGAAAAGTATTCTTTCTGACCGTTTTTTATAGCTGCCTTGTAAGCATAAGCTTCATCTGAATCTCTAGGACCAACAATAACATATTCATCTTCATCAATTCTAATTGTGTCAATTAATTCTAGATCTACTTTTTTACCGTTTTCATTTACTACAGTAATTAATGCATCAGTTTTCATACACATGCCGCCTTTCAATTAATATATTGCGTCTAAGTAGAGATTTTATTCAGAGATTTTTTAAAAATGAATTGTTTTAATAGTTGCAATATACAACAGTTTAGTGTTACAATTAATTTGAGGTGAGTACATGGATGAAAAAGGAAGCAATTATTTACGTGAGCTAATTAGAGTGTTAGTAAGAAATTTAGGTGTTTTAGAAAAATCAGATGCAAGCTGTTGTAAAGTTACGATTTCACAGTGTCATGCCATTGTAGAAATTGGTAGAGTAGAAGAAATTTCGTTAAATGAGCTTGCAGAGTTATTAACGCTAGATAAAAGCACGATGAGCAGAACTATAAACAAACTTGTGGAGGATAGTTTAGTAATTAGAGAATTGCATCCAGAAGATAGAAGATATGTAACTATAAAACTTACTGATAACGGTAAGAAGATATTTAAAAATATTGAAGGTACCATGGGAAAGTACTACAAGGATATTTTTATGTCCATTCCAGAAAATAAAAGAGAACAGATACTTGACAGTTTAAGGTTACTAACTGAGGCAGTAAATGAAAATAAATGTTGTTAGGAGATGTTTTTATGAAAAGTAACATTAAAGGAGAAGTAAAAGAATATTACGGGAAAATAGCAAAGAAGGTAAGTGATGAACCTAAGGAGTCTTGTGGATGTGGTGTGTCTTGCTGCACATCTAAAACAGATAACTTAAATCTTTATACAAAAGATTTTATTGAAGGTTTGCCAGAGGAAGTTGTAAATGCATCACTTGGTTGTGCAAATCCTGTTGTACTTGCAAATCCACAAAAAGGTGAAGTTGTATTGGATTTAGGAAGTGGTGGTGGAATAGATGTATTTATATCGTCTAAATATGTAGGCGAAAGTGGAAAAGTATATGGTCTTGATATGACTGATGAAATGCTTGAATTAGCAAATAAAAATAAGAAAAAAATGGATGTTAAAAACGTAAAATTTCTAAAGGGATATATTGAAGATATCCCTTTAGAAGATGGGAAAATAGATGTCGTTACATCAAATTGTGTAATAAATCTATGTGAAAGTAAGGAAAATGCATTAGCTGAAGCATATAGGGTGTTAAAAAAAGGAGGGAGGCTTGCAATAGCTGATATTGTAATACTAAAGGATATACCAGATTCGATAAAACAGAGTGTAGAGATGTGGGTAGGCTGTATAGCTGGTGCACTACCAGTTAAAGAATATGCAGAGATACTCAAAAAAGTTGGATTTAGTAAGATTGAAATTACACCAGTAAATATATATACAAAGGAAGTTATAGAAGATATAGCAAAGCAAAAAAATCTTGGAGATGTATATAGTAAGATAGATTCAGAACTTGTTAATGGAGCCTTTGCAGGAGCTCATGTAAAAGCTTATAAGCTTTAAAGGATTAAAAGGGGATGGATAAAAATGGACTATAAGATTGAAGAAATGACAGAGGAAAATTGGGAAGGCGTAGCAAAGATATATTTAGAGGGCATTAACACGGGTAAGGCTACATTTCAATCAGAAATTCCAAGTTTTCAGGATTGGGATAAAAATCATATTAAAATTTGCAGATTAGTAGCTTGCAAAAAAAATAAGGTATTAGGTTGGGCAGCTTTAAGTCCCACTTCAAGTAGATGTGTTTATGCAGGGGTTGCAGAAGTTAGTATATATATAGGAGAAGAGTATAGGGGACAAGGTATAGGGAAAAATATATTGAAAAGTTTAGTAAAACTATCAGAAGAAAATGGGATTTGGACTTTACAATCTGGAATTGTAAGAGAAAACAATGCAAGTATAGCCTTGCATAAAAGCTGCGGATTTAGAGAGCTAGGTATAAGAGAACAAGTTGCAAAAATGCCTAATGGTATATGGCATGATGTAGTTCTAATGGAACGTAGAAGCAGTATAGTGGGAATAGATTAAATATCAACTATAGAAGATGTAAGCATTTAGCTATGCATCTTTTTTTATTGAAATATTAAATTTAAGGGTTGCAAAAATGAAATAATTATCATATGATTATAATTGAATATATGAATATTAAAGAAAATAAATTATATACAATGAGGAGGTAACGGTAAACTTATGAGCTTAATACAAGTGATGAAAGCATTATCTGATGAAACACGTATAAGAATATTAAATATATTAAGAGATGGTGAACTATGCGTTTGTGAGCTAGAGGAGATACTTGATATTACACAGTCAAATGTGTCAAGACATTTAACAAAGCTAACAAATGCTAAAATAGTTGATTACAATAAAATAGCAAAATACGTATATTATAAAATAAATGAAAGCACCATAATGGAATATCCATTTATAAATGAGATTATAGAAAAAGAAACTATGAAGCTTAAGCAATGTCAAATTGATTATGGGAAGTTGAAAACATATAAAAATAGTGGATTAAATTGTGATGATTTAAAAAATGGAAAATGTTGCTTTAGTGATAAGGAACATTCAAAATAGAAAGGACGTAATCAAAGTGAATAATAAAGCATCAAAACTTTCGTGGTTAGATCGTTATTTAACTTTATGGATTTTTATAGCAATGGCAGTTGGAATTTTATTAGGCTGGGGCATTCCTGGACTATCAGAGGAATTGTCAAAATTATCAATTGGAACCACATCAATTCCAATTGCAATAGGTCTTATAGTGATGATGTATCCACCACTTGCTAAAGTTAACTACAAGGAAATTGGAAAGGTATTTAGAAATCCAAAAGTTTTAGGTTTATCCCTTATTCAAAACTGGATTATTGGACCAGTTTTAATGTTTATTCTAGCAGTTATATTTTTACATTCATATCCAGCCTTTATGACAGGACTTATATTGATTGGGCTTGCTAGATGTATAGCTATGGTTATTGTTTGGAACAGTTTAGCAGATGGCGACACAGAATATGCAGCAGCACTAGTTGCCTTTAATTCAATATTCCAAGTTATATTTTATTCCGTATACTCTTATTTATTTATAACTGTGCTGCCAACTTTAATTGGACTTAAAGGCTATAAAGTAAATATTTCAATGGGAGCAGTAGCTTCTTCTGTAGCAATTTATCTTGGAATTCCATTTGCACTTGGAATGTTAACAAGACTTCTTTTAGAACCTAAAATGGGAAAAGAATGGTATACAAAAAAATTTGTGCCTAAAATAAGCCCATTAGCATTAATTGCATTACTTTTTACAATTGTTGTTATGTTCACTTATAAGGGTAAATACATTATTGAACTTCCTATGGATGTAGTACGAATTGCAATACCACTTATAATTTATTTTGCAATAATGTTTACAGTTTCATTTTTTATAAGTTTTAAATCTGGTATAGATTATAAAAAAACAACAACACTTGCTTTCACTGCAGCAAGTAATAATTTTGAACTTGCTATTGCGGTGGCTGTAGCTGTATTTGGAATAGAATCAAAGGAAGCTTTTACAGCTGTAATAGGACCACTTGTAGAAGTTCCTGTTATGATTGGTCTTGTTAATGTAGCACTTTTGTGGAGAAAAAGATATTTTAATAAATAAGATACATGGGAGGAAAAGCTTATGAAGGTTGTTATAATAGGAGCCGTGGCAGGAGGAACTTCTGCTGGTGCAAAAATCAGAAGAAATGATGAAAATTCCGAAATAAAAATATATGATATGGATTATGATATATCTTATTCCGGATGTGGTTTACCTTATTATATAGGTGAAGAAATAGAGGATAGAGATGAATTAACTCCAAGAAATGCGGAGTTTTTTAAGAAAAAATATAATATAGATGTACTGAGAAGACATGAAGTGTTAAAAATAGATGCTGAAAATAAAGTTTTGACTATAAAAAATTTAGAAACTGAAGATATATTTTATGAAAATTATGATAAATTGATTATTGCAACTGGAGCTAAACCTATAGTGCCTGATATAAAAGGATCGGAAAAGAGCAATGTATTTTATTTAAGAAACGTTAGACAGGCGGACGATATAAAGGCATATATTTTAAAAAATAAACCTAAAAATGCAGTTATAGTTGGAACAGGTTTTATAGGCCTTGAGATGGCTGAAAATTTAAAAAAACTTGGAATTCACGTTACACTTATAGAAAAGCTAAACCAAGTTACACCAGGACTTGATAGTGACATGTCTGTATATGTTGAGAAGTATTTAAGAAGCAAAGATATTGATATTATTCTAGGTGATTCAGTATATAAGCTAAATGGAGATTCTTTAGTAAATGAAGTGGCTTTAGAAAGCGGTAAAGTTTTAAATGCAGATTTTATTATAATGTCCATTGGAGTAAAACCTAATACAGAACTTGCAAGGGAAGCTTTTATAGAACTTGGAACTAATGGATCCATAAAGGTAGATACAAAAATGATGACAAATATAAAAGATATATATGCTTGTGGTGATTGTGTAGAGAGCTTTTCACTTATAACTAAAAAGCCTTTATACAGACCATTAGGTTCAACTGCAAATAAGATGGGTAGGATTGCAGGAGATAGTATTACAGGTGGAAATCTTGAATTCAGGGGCATTCTTGGTACAGGAATATTTAAAATTTTTGATATGGCTGTGGCACAAACTGGACTTACAGAAAAAGAAGCAAGAAATCAGGGTTTTAATGTGGCAGTTTGTCACAACATAAAACCAGATAAACCAAAATATTATCATGGAAAAGAGATGGTTATTAAAGCTATTGCTGATAAGAATACAGGAAAACTGCTCGGAGTTCAAATTGTTGGATATACAGGAGTAGACAAAAGAATTGATGTGTTTGTAACTGCAATCACTTTTGGAGCAAAAGCAGAAGATTTGTTTCACTTAGATTTAGCTTATGCACCACCATTTTCAACAACAAAAGACCCTGTAATGTATACAGGGATGATTTTGGATAATGAAATAAATAAAGGTAGAGAATTGATAACACCTAAAATACTTAATGAATTTGTGAAAAAGGGAAAAGACGTAATAATAATAGATGGTAGAGTTAGTAGACAATATGAAGAAGCTCATATAGAAGGTGCTATAAATATACCTCAAGCAGAATTTAGAAACAAAGCTAGAAAATTCGATAAAAATAAGATTTTTGTTACCTATTGCAACAAGGGTGTAACGGGGAATGCACTGCAAAACATATTAATAAACAATGGCTTTAAAAAAGTTTATAATCTTTCTGGTGGACATAAAAATTACAAAGCACAAATCATAAAGATAGATAAATAAATTGTAAGAATAAAGGAGATATAATTTATGAAAAAAATGATTATTTTTGAACCAGCTATGTGTTGTTCCACAGGTTTATGCGGTCCAGGGGTGGATCCTGAATTACTAAGAGTATCTACAGTATTAAATACTTTAAATAAAAAGGGCATTGTAATTCAAAGACATAATTTATCAAATAATCCGCAGGCTTTCGTTGATAACAAGTTAATAAATGAATTACTAAATAATTCTGGAGTAGAAGTGCTTCCAGTGACTATAGTTGACGATAACGTATTGAAAACAAAAGCATATCCAACCAATGATGAGTTTTGTAAGTTCCTTGATATTACAGAAGATTATTTAAAAACTGGTGTTAAATTTAAAACTAAAGACTGTGATTGTAAAGGTGGATGTTGTTAAATAAAGAAAAGAGGAATAATTATGATAGATGCTTTTAATCTTAATAATATAAAACTAACTAAATATCTGTTTTTTACTGGCAAAGGTGGAGTAGGAAAAACATCCACAGCTTGTGCCGTTGCAGTAAATTTAGCAGATCAAGGAAAGAAGATTATGCTTGTTAGCACAGATCCTGCTTCAAACTTGCAGGATGTGTTTAATACAAAGTTAGATAATAAAGGGGTTATAATTAAGGAGGTTCCAAATTTAATTGTAGCAAATTTCAATCCAGAAGAAGCAGCTAAAGAGTATAAAGAGAGTGTTGTGTCACCATATAGAGGCAAACTTCCAGATGCTGTAATAAAAAATATGGAAGAACAACTTTCAGGTTCTTGTACAGTAGAGATTTCAGCTTTTAATGAATTCTCTAATTTTATAACGGATAAAAAGACAGAGAAAGAATTTGATTATATTATATTTGATACTGCACCTACAGGACATACATTAAGAATGTTGCAGCTACCATCAGCATGGAGTGGGTTTATAGATGAAAGCACGCACGGAGCATCTTGCTTAGGGCAATTAGCAGGTCTTGAAAGTAAAAAAGAGACTTACAAAAAAGCAGTGGAAACCTTAGCCGATGGACATAAAACTATGCTTATACTTGTGTCTCGTCCAGAAAAAGTGCCTTTGAAGGAGGCAGAGAGAGCATCTAAGGAACTCAAGGATATAGGCATAAATAATCAGATGTTAGTTATAAATGGGGTTCTGAAAAGTCATGATGATAATGTTTCAAATGAACTTTATGTAAAGCAACAAAAGGCATTAAAAGAAATGCCTGAACATTTGAAGTCTTTAGAAAAATATGAGATTCCATTAAGAGCATATAATGTAACAGGGATTGAAAATATAAGAACTTTTTTAAAAGAAGACAAAATTAAATATGTTAATGAAAGTATGAACATTAATAAAGTTTTAAAACTAAATACGGTTATTGAAGATTTATACAACACCAATAAAAAAGTGATTTTCACTATGGGAAAAGGTGGAGTTGGTAAAACTACTATAGCAGCAGCTATTGCTATGGGTATTGCAAAAAAAGGAAGAAAAGTACACTTAGCGACTACTGATCCAGCTGCACATCTAAAATTTGTTTTGGATGATTCCTTTGGCGTTACTTTAAGTCATATTGATGAAAAAAAAGAATTAGAAAATTATAAAGGGGAAGTTTTAAAAAAAGCAAGAGAATCAATGACTGAAGAAGATATAGCGTATATAGAAGAAGATTTAAGATCACCTTGTACACAGGAAATTGCTGTGTTTAGAGCTTTTGCAGAAATAGTTGAGAACTCAAATAATGATGTGGTGGTTATTGATACAGCACCAACAGGACACACTTTATTACTCCTAGATTCTACAGAAAGCTATAATAAAGAAATACAACGTTCACAAGGTGATATACCAGAAGCAGTTAAAAAACTGTTACCAAGACTTAAAAATCACAATGAGACAGAAGTTGTTATTATAGCTTTAGCTGAAGCTACGCCTGTATATGAAGCTGCTAGGTTAGAGGCAGATTTAAAGAGAGCAGAAATTAATAGCAAATGGTGGGTTATAAATTCAAGTTTTTGGGCAGCAGACACTAGAAATGAAATTCTTAAAGCTAAAGCAAGTAATGAAATAACTTGGATAAATCGAGTAAATGAAATTTCAAAGGGCAATTTTGCTATAATTTCATGGAAATCAGAAGATTTAAAATGTGAAAAGTTAATGGACTTATAATGGTAGATCGGAGGCGTACTTATGGAAATGTGGGACATATATGATAGTAGAGGGTTCAAAACGGGAAAAATAAAGAAACGGACTGATATTTTAAATAGTGGAGAACATCACTTAGCTACTGAAGTATGGATAATCAATGACAAGTCTGAAATATTAATACAGAGAAGGTCTAGTAACAGAGAAGTACTCCCTAACATATGGGCACTAACTACAGGTTGTATGATTAGTGGAGAGGATACATTAAATGGATCTATTAGAGAAGTAAAAGAAGAAATAGGCATATCCATTAAAAGAGATGATTTAAAATTTGTTAGAAGAATAATTCGTACAGATACCATTTGGGATATATATTTTGTATACAAAAATGTTGATTTATCAAAATTGATCCTGCAGGCAGAAGAAGTTAGTGATGTGAAATTGGTATCTATTGAAGAATTTAAGGACATGCTTTTATTGAAAAAAATATTTGAATATCCAGAAATCTATGATGTTTTATCGCTCATCAAATAATAATATATAATAAAATAACTGTAAATGTAGAAAATTATTGAAATTTATTTAATTAAATATAAAATTGTGCGAAAATAATTGTCGAAATATATTGTATATTGTCATTGAATATGATAATATACAATATATTAATTGAATATTATGAATTTTATATTAAGGAAATAGCGGAAAATTTTTATGAACTAGACATTTGAAAAAGTTAGAATTAGTATTGCAACCAGCCAACTGTTGATATTTTTAAAAAATATATCTATGGTTGGCTTTAGTTTTATCATGGAAATACAATTATGGGAGAGGGTGTTAATCAAATGAAATTTAAAATAATAAAAAATCATCTTTTAATTATTGGTACTGTATTAATGACTATTATTTATTTAATTTGGAGAACATTATATACAATCCCGTTTGGAGACAACATCATATCTATAGTTTGTGCAATTATATTACTAGCTGTTGAAATTTTAGGTATGTTTGAAGCTGCAATACATTACTACAATATGTCTGAGATAAAATATCCAGAAAGACAGGAAGTACCAAAAGAAATATATCCACATATAGATGTTTTTATTGCTACTTACAATGAGCCTAAGGAATTGCTTTATAAAACTATAAATGGATGTAACAATATGGACTATCCAGATAAGTCTAAAGTGCATATTTATTTATGTGATGATGGCAATAGGGAAGAAATGAGAGAACTAGCTACAGCTATGAATATAAATTATGTAACACGTAATGACAGAAAGGATGCAAAGGCAGGAAATTTAAACAATGCTCTCGCAAATTCAAAATCACCTTTAATTGTGACCTTTGATGCAGATATGATTCCAATGCATGATTTTTTAACAGCAACTGTGCCTTATTTTCTTGTAGAAGAAAAGGTAGGTTTTGTCCAAACACCACAAAGTTTTTACAATACGGATTTATTTCAATATTATCTTTTTTCAGAGGAGAGAATTCCCAATGAACAAGATTATTTTTATAGAGATGTTCAAATCTCAAAGAATAAAAGTAATTCAGTTATTTATGGTGGAACAAATACTGTTATAGCACGTGAAGCTCTAGAGGAAATAGGGGGTTTTTATACAAAGGCAATAACTGAGGATTTTGCAACTGGTATTATCATTCAAAGCAGGGGATATAGGTGTTATGCAATTGATGAAATCCATGCTTCAGGACTTGCACCGGCAGACTTACCAAGTTTAATTAAGCAACGGGAAAGATGGTCAAGAGGTTGTATTCAAACGGGTAAAAAGCTGAATATATTATTTAGAAAAGGTCTTAATTTTGCTCAGAAACTTAGTTATATCTCTGCAATTTCTTATTGGTATTCAGGGATAAAAAGATTGGTTTACATTATGGCTCCCATATTGTTCTCTGTTTTTGGAATAATCGTTGTTAAGTGCAATCTTTTGGAAGTGTTAATTTTTTGGCTGCCAATGTATTTACTGAGTAATGCGTCACTTAAAAAATTATCTAAAAATATAAGGACGACAAAGTGGACAAACATATACGAAACCATTTTATTTCCATATCTTATTATTCCAGTATTACTAGAGACCTTTGGTATTTCTCAAAACAAATTTTTGGTTACAAGAAAAGACGGAGCACAAGATGATTCAAAATACAGACTTAGAAAGGCAATACCACACATATTTTTTGCAATACTTTCTGTAATAGGAATAGGAAATTGTATTAAGATGATTTTTAATTCTGGCTCACCAGCTTATAGCGTTGTTTTATTTTGGCTTATTGTGAATTTTTACAATATATTAATGGCAATATTTTTTATGTTTGGCAGAAAATCATTTCGTAAAGCTGAGAGAGTTCCTGTAGAAGAGTCATGTGTTATTTTATATGATGAAAATGGAATTAAAGGCAATACCACTGATATATCGGAGGGTGGTGTAGCTGTTTTGCTGGATTATCCAGAGTTCATTCCATATGATATAGATGTAAAGCTGTCAATAGTAAACAAAAGATACAGTTGTGAATTTGAAGGTATGGTTGTGCGTGTTGATAAATCAGGTGACAAGTGGAGATATGCTTTTAAGATAACTAATATAGATGAAAAAAATTACAAACAATTATTAAATATTACTTATGATAGAGAACCATCTTTGCCTAGAAATTTAGATAAAAATAGTAGTATTTTTGATGACATTAGAGTGAATTTGCTAACTAGAAATAAAAAGACAATTTTATTTAAAAGAAAACTTCCACGCATTGAATTGGATAAAGTTTTAATATCAGAGGAATGCGGTGAAGTAAAAGTGGAAACATTTAATTATGAATATTTAACTTTAAAAGCTGATAAGTCTAAAGAATTAGAAAAAAAATTAACACTACAAATTAATGATAATAAAATAATTATCTGTATTTTGGAGAAAATAATAAACAATGAAAAAACAGATAAGTCATCTATTTATCTTTATAAAATTGAAAATCATGAAATTGTCTCAAAAGATTATGAGCTAAAGGAAAGACTTATTGAATGGATTAATGAAGGTAGCGAGAAGGATTTAGAAATAATAAAATCAAAAACAAATGAATTAATTTATGAAGTCGATGAGATGGATTATCTATAAAGTCGGAGGCCTACAAAGTGATTTTTAGTAAACTTATAAAGAGTACATTGACGTTTTTTTATATAGTATTATTGATTTTAAGTACTGGGATTACTGTAAAGGCAGTAGAAGAAGGGAGCATAACACAGCTTGACCCTAGCAATATAAAAAACACGTCTAATGGGGCTAATGTTAGGTATGACTTAAGAAAAGATAACAATAAATATATTTTAAGTGTTAATGTGAATTCTAAAAATTTAAAAAAGGGATATTATACTTCTAATATTTACAATGAGATGTATATGAACTTAGATAGTTATGGAATGATTTCTTTTGATATTGAGAATCAATCTAATGATGAACTTAGAATTAATTTCATTATAAAACAAATAGATGGTACATTTTTATCGGTGTCAAATGATAAAAATGTACTGATCAAAAAAGAAGATAGTGATTTATTAGAAATGGTAACACCTTCTTATGGAACTATTTCAATTCCCAAGGGTTTTAAAGGAAGCATATATGTTCCCTTTAATAGTTTAGGTAAAGAGGGGCAAGATAAACAGGATAAAATATATAATATTTCAAAAATATTATATTGGGGAATTGCTCAAACCACAGCAGAAAATAAAGAGCAAAACTTTAGCCTCAGTGATTTTAAATTAATAGAATATAATTCGAAAATAAACCAATATGGTAATTTGAATTTTTCCATACAAGGTGAGAATCAGGTGCAAATACCAGTAGCAGGTGAATCTATTTCACAATATAAAGCTGAAATGGATGATTCAAATGTAAAGGCTAATGGAGATAAAATTAGCTATAAGATAGAAACTAGTAAAAAAGGAGTTTCTATTAGTAAGGATGGTTTACTTAAAGTAGAAACTGGCATTAAACCAGAAAAAATAAAAATAGATGCAATAATAAATGATAACAATATATACGTCAGTAAGGAAATTAATTTGTATAAATCATGGACGTTAAATGCAAAAGAAGTAGATGGAACAAGTAAAAGTATCCCTAAAACTAACGAAGTTAAAAGATTAATTGGAAGGAAATATGAATTTATTTTATCAGACAAATTTATGAATTGTATAAGGATTTTTGTAGTGACTCTAACTTGTTTATCCATAGGGCTGTTTATCTTTTGGAATAAAGAAATTTCAAAAGATAAAAATTTTTAATTGTAAAAAGGTGATTTGAAGTGTTATTTTCAACTGTAATATTTATGTTTTATTTTTTGCCCTTGGTTTTAATTTTGTACTATGGCATATCATTTTCTAAAACTTTACAAAATATTATACTTTTGATATTAAGTTTGATATTTTATGCATGGGGCGAGCCTAGTTACGTCTTAATTATGATAGCTTCTATATTGTTTAATTATATATTGGGTCTATTAGCTCAAAAATATAGAGAAAAAAATAAAGGAAAATATATTCTTATATTTGGATGTGTTTGTAATCTAGGAATGCTTTTTGTATTCAAATATTTAGCCTTCATTTTGCAAAATATAAATAATATTCAAAGTTATAGGATACCAATCCTTAAACTTCAATTGCCAATAGGAATTTCATTTTTTACATTTAAAGCAGTATCTTACTTAATAGATGTATATAAGAAAAAGGCTGAAGCCGAAAAAAATCCTATTTATGTTGGATTATATATAGCGTTTTTTCCACAACTTCTAGCAGGGCCAATTTCACGATATAAAAATATAGCAGATCAAATTAAAAATCGAAAACATACATGGCAAAAATTTTCAGTTGGTTCATGTAGATTTATTACAGGACTTGGTAAAAAAGTTCTTTTATCTAATACTATGGCTGTTGTAGTGGATAGAATTTTTCAAATGAATGCTATTTCTAGTGTACCAGTAACGCTTGCTTGGTTAGGAGCCATTGCCTATACTTTACAAATTTATTTTGATTTTTCTGGGTATTCAGACATGGCAATAGGAATTGGATTAATGCTAGGTTTTAAGTTTGAGGAAAACTTTAATTATCCATATGTTTCAAAGTCTATAACAGAATTTTGGCGTAGATGGCACATTTCTTTAGGAACATGGTTTAGAGATTATGTATATTTCCCACTTGGAGGTTCCAGAGTTAAAAATAAGGATAAGTTAATACGCAATTTACTTGTTGTATGGGTGTTAACAGGTGTTTGGCATGGAGCGGAATGGACATTTGTAGTTTGGGGTTTCTTAAATTTTGTGTTTATTGCTTTAGAAAAATTAGTATCATTTGATCAATTACAAATAAAGAGTAGATATAAACATCTTTATGCATTATTTATTATAAATCTAGGGTGGGTTATATTTAGATCAAAGGATTTAATAGAGGCTGGAAAGTATATTTCGTCTATGTTTGGAGTTGTGCATAATGGTTTTTGGAGTGACTACACATTTATGTTTATAAAAGAAAATATAATTTTTTTTATAGCAGCAATTATTTTATCTACACCAGTATCAAAAAGGATTAATAGATTTATGGTAGACAAAGCTAAGGTGTATTGGTTTTTAGAGTGTTTATATCCATTTGGTATAATAGGATTATTTTTAATATGTATATCCTATCTCGTAAAAAATACATATAATCCATTTATTTATTTTAAATTTTAAAAGGAGAATGGAAGTATGGAAAGATTATTTATTAAAAAACTTATAACAACAATATTATTTATTATAATACTTTTGGTATTTTCCTTTTATAATGTTAAAGTAACATATAGACCAATATTAGAAAGTTTAAAGCAAGAAAAGGCTCCTTCCGTTTCCTTAGGCAATAGGATAAAAGCTGTAGAAGATACAATAACTGATAATACATATGGTAAATATAAATTTATAGAGTTATATGGATATATTCAAAAATTGATGTACAAAAATGAAGAATCAAATTTTGAAGTTATTAAAGATAAAAATGGATTTCTACACTATACTTTTTTTGCGGAAAAACCCAATCCTGTTTATAAACTTGTGAAAAGAACAAAGGCTCTTAAGGAGGGGCTTGAAGATAAAAATACAAAACTTATCTATATGATGCCTCCGGATAAATATATTAAAGGATATACAAAACTTCCATATGGAATTCCATATAATTATGCAAATGAAACAGCTGATGTATTTTTAAAGCTTCTAAATGAAAACAATGTAGATACAATAGATTTACGTAAAAATTTGGACAAAAGTGGCATATCAAAAGATCAACTGTTTTTTAAGACAGATCATCACTGGAAAACAGAAACAGCTTTTTTTGAATTTAGTCAGCTAGTAGATATTATTAACACAAGATACGGTTTGAAAATTGATCAGGATGGATTTTACACAAATAAAAACAATTATAATTTTATAACATATAGGGATTCTTATGTAGGTTCTATGGGAAGAAAAACTGGAATTGCTTATTCTGGTGTAGACGATTTTACTTTAATTTATCCTAAATATAAAACTAATTATAGTTACTATTCTAAAACAGGAACTAAGGAAACTCGTTTAAATGGTAGATTTGAGGAAGCACTACTTACAGTGGATCCATTTAGAACTTCTAAGGGCACTTATTCACTAGAAGCAGATAAATATTCTTCATATCTTTTTGGTAATCAAGGTATTGTTCATGTTGTGAATAAAGATAATCCAAGTGGTCCAAAAGTTTTATTTGTAAAGGATTCAGTTACTGTGCCACTTGCAGCATTTTTATCAACAGTTTGTTCTGATGTATATTTGATTGATCCAAGGTATTATACAGGAAATATTCCTGATTATATAAATAGTGTTAAGACGGATTTTGTATTCGTATCCTTTTATCCTCAGGATTTAACTGAAGATTTTTTTAAATTTTATGAAAAAAATTAGGACAATTAATTGTATAGTGTTATAATAATTGGAAATAGTATGTGGAGGAGGCGTGCCTGTGAATTCTAACCTAATAAATTTAACTCAACTAATGTTTTTATTAATGTTTTTTGCAAGCACGTTTGTTTTTGCAATATACTCATATAAAAGTTTTAAGCATAAAACTGAAAAAAATATCGTATTAAATATTTTAATTAGGTGGCTTGAATTTATAAAGAAGATATCTCCACAAGATTACATGAGTTATGAAAAATACGGATTATGGAGATTCATTGGGCGATTCAAAATAAAAATGATGTTTTAGCTAAAATTATTATAAGGAGAGATAATAATGAACATCATTTTTAATTTTTTAAGTAGTTTGTTAACCTCAATTTTTAAAGTGACTGGAGACTATGGGTTATCAATAGTTTTATTGACAATAGTTGTAAGAATAACACTATCCCCAATGTCTTTTAGGCAAAAAAAGTATATGAATCAACAGCAAAAACTTAGTGTGAAAATGCAAGAAGTTAAAGAAAAATACAAAGACAATAAAAAAAGGCTTGATGAAGAGGTTAAAAAACAATCTACTGAAAGTGCAAAGGGTATGCTAGGATGTTTAGTAAGTTTAATTCAATTTCCTATATTAATGACTATGTGGAGCGTGATTAATAAAATGCATGTTAATGTGGGAACATTTCTTATACCTTGGGTGTCAAGCATTAAAAATGTAGATGGGTATTTTATTGTTCCACTAGTATACATGTTAATATCATTAACGCCTAGCTTGCTTTCATATGTTCCTTTTTTAAAAATTGAAGGTCAAGCGGCAATGAATAAAAGTAATATTATAATAATGGCATTAGTTGGCATATTTGTTGCCAAGGCAGTACCTGTAGCGGTTGGAATATATTTAATTACAACAAGTATATTTACTTTTTTAGAAGAGCTTGTATTTAGAATATACATGAGAAAAGTTAAGGTAAACAATGTTTAAAGTAAAGATATAAAGACATTAGTAAAATCAAAGGTACAGTTTTC
Organism: Clostridium acidisoli DSM 12555; assembly: GCF_900176305.1. Classification (GTDB taxonomy): domain Bacteria; phylum Bacillota; class Clostridia; order Clostridiales; family Clostridiaceae; genus Clostridium_I; species Clostridium_I acidisoli. The sequence goes on along the minus strand of NZ_FWXH01000009.1, from coordinate 50,711 downwards.
CGAGAAAAACACCTAAATAAAAGCTTCTCCTGGCATAACCAGAAGGAGCTTTTATTTTGACTTTAAATTTCTTAAGCACTACCTCCAATAGCAGTAGTATAAATCTTTTCTAGTAAAGAAAGAGCACCTCGATATCCAACATAGGATTTTGAAATCACAACTTCATAGGATGCAGGAAAAGTAACTTCAACAATTTTAGCATTTAAATCTTTAGCCACATCCCGTTCCCAGGTTGTTCCAAATATAATTGGAGGTTTATGACTGTAATCAGCTTCTCTTAATTTTTGGTGAATAATAAAAGAATCTTCATAAAATTCAACATCCGTAGACACATCACTTGAAATATGCTTATATTCCTCTTTTATGGCATTACGATATTTTAAGGGTGGATTGTCTGTAATGATTTGTTTAGATGGAATTAAACCTAGTTGATTTACTAAAAATTTTGTTATGGCTAGATTGTAAGCACTATCAGCAACTACAGCAAACTTTGCAGGAAGTCCCCACCAATATTCAGCATAAAAATCTGAAAAATCTTCTAAATAGCTATAATAAATTTTTTCTTCTTCTTGAATGAAGGCATCTACTTTTTTAGTATCTATTCCAGCAAAGTCAACAACTTTTTTTAAAAATTCTCTTGTCTCTTTTGCACCTATAGGAATTGTTTGTATGTGTAAATATGGCTGATTATATTTTTCTTCTAGATATTTTGCAGTTTCTAGGCCAAGCCAAGGGGAGAGAACTAAATTAAATTGTGCTTTTGGAATACTCTTCCATTCGGATACTCCTTTTGAACCCTTTCCAAACAATATGTTTACTTTTAAACCAGCACCTTGTAAAATTCTTTTTATTTCTATAAGGTCACCTTTCCAATAGGTATTATGAAAAGGCAAAAGGGACCAGACATTAACAGTTCCAGTTTCCTTAGGACCATTATATTCCCCCACATATTGATTTATAATTGCTTTTGTTATCTGTTCGTGACCAAAGAAATTATTGCCTCTAAAACCTCCAGTTTCAGCAAAAACTATTGGAACATCCTTATCTTGAAATTCACGAACTACTGCACCTACATCTTCACCAACAATGTCGGCTATACATCCTGTAACTACAACAAAGAGATCTGCATCTAAAACTTTTAACGATGCAGCAATCAAATCTCGAAGTTTATCACTTCCACCAAAAACAACTTCTTTCTCAGAAGCATTTATGCTAGGTATAACGGCACCTCCACCATAACTACCTCCTTGGTAGCCGTTGTAAAATGATATATTCATAAATTGCTTGTCAACACATCCAGGACCGCAATGAGCTATTGGAATAACTCGAGGGATTGCAACAGCACTATGAAATGCACCAAGAGCGCAACCATAGCGAACTTGTTGTATAGAGTTTGTTTTTTTCTTGTCTGTTAAATTTATCGATGAGATGTGATCACTCATAATTAGTTTACTCCTTCTCATATGAATTTTCTTTTTTAGCTAAAATAAAGGGATCAGTTTGATTCATCCACCAATTTGTGTATGGCAATTTTGTGTGTGCTGCTAAGTCTTGATGGAATTTTTTATGAGCAAGAATTTCTATAATAGTTTCCCCAAGATTTATCATTCCTTGATAACCTACAGCAATATGTTCATCTCCTAATGGGGCCGCCGGAATTCCTAACTTTGATGCCAGTGGCGCTAGGCCATTATGGCGAATAAGTATAAAGTCTGGATTTACTCTTTTTAATAAACCATAAAATTGATATTGTTGACGATTACTCACACTAAAAAATGGAACGTCACCATAGTTATTTACTAAGTGTGAGAGGGAATCCTGTTTTGGATCTCTGCTATCATAAATTGGATCATGATGAAACACAAGTGAACCATTTACTTCAATTCCAAGTTCACGTAATACAGCAATTAAGCCATGTGCATAAGCTGAACCAGTTGCAACATATCCGTTTAAACCATTTACAGTTTTACGCAAATTTTTTATTATAGGAGTTACTCTCTCGTGTTCTTTAGCTATATAGGCTTCAGCTTCTTTTTCTCTGTGAGTAACTCTGCCTATTTCTCTAAGCCAAGCATCAGTTCCAGCAAAACCATATGGCTCCGGAGCTTTAATTTCTGGTACACCGTATTCTTGTTCTAAGGCTGCAGATAAATATGAGGATAATGTATAACAAAAGCCAACAGTTGCAGCAGCTTCAGATAGCTGAGCTAAATCTTCTATAGTTGCGAGATCTACAATATAGTTAACTCTAAGACCTAATTCTTTTAACATTGGAGTAAAAACATCTGAACCCCATAAGTTTATGACATTAACTAAATCTTCTTGCTTTTTGGGATTTTTTCTTACTATTTGGCGAAGTATCCCATGTTGCGTTGCATCAAAACCTGTGCTCCAATGTTTGGATTTAAATCCTTCACAATGTATAGGTACTACTGGAATACTCAACTCCTTTTCAAGGGCACTTGCAACACTGTCTACATCATCACCAATAATACCTGTGGCACAAGAGGTTGCTATAAAAATTGCATCTGGATGGAATTTTTCAAAGGCATCTCGTATTGAATTGGCTAATTTTTTTTCTCCACCAAGAATAATATCCCTTTCTTCAAGATTAGTTGATATAGCACGCATGTTTTCTACTGGAAGATTTCTAAGTGCAAGACCGTTACGATATATTGAATTATATATAACTTGCCCAGCACCGCAGCCAATAGGAGAGTGTTGGATAAGGACGGAACCTCGTATATTACCAGCTTGGCACTCCACCATTTGTTCGCTGCAGACTGAACCTTGAGTGAATGGGCCTTTAAGTTCGCAGAGTTTGCAATCTTTTTTGGTACCTTTTTCAGTACATCTAGCAGAAGCATATGAAGATTGTTTTGATAAATCTGAAGCTTTTCCATCCCAAGCAATTATGGTTCCAAGTCTTTGCTCACGACGCTCAACTACTGGTGTATCGAGACGAATTCTTTTCTTATTTCCCATAAATTATCCTCCTTTAAAATAAATTTAGTTAAAAAAATAAAGGCATTAATTAAAAACAATATTAATAGCTAATAGCTAAAATATTATAAATATAATTAATACCTCTGGTTTTCCAGTGAGTATATAAAATTGTAATTGTTGGTAAACATATTTAAATAATACATTATCACTGGATTAATAATATGTCAAATAGAAAATTCACACAATATTAACAAGTCTGGCAATGTACAAACATCTTAGCAGAGTAAAATATAAATAAAAATTAAACAATGGAGGAATTCCAATGATTAAAGGTGATTTTGTAGCATTTGAGGCTGTTAAAAGTGAAAGAGGATATATTATTAAAGATGAAAGTAACATGGACATTGGGAAAATACAGATTGTAGAATATTCTAAGGAGAACAGAAACTGTACATTTAGATTATGTATTTATAAAAATGATAGTGAATATATTAGAGATATTATTAAAAGTTTTATAGAAATGTTATTTATGAATGAGGATTTGTATAAAATAAATATATTAGTTAAAGAAGATAGAGAGCTTCAGCCTTTTTTTGATTTGAATTTTCATATAGAGGGGGTTCTGACAAACAATACAATGGATGCTTCTAAATATTATAATGAAATATTGTTTGGAATAGATTATGATATATATACAAATTTAAAGACTATAAGTTTATTAAGATTAGATGGGAAGAATATTAATCTTAGAATTTTAACTGCCAATGATGCAAATAAGCTGTTAAATTATTATAAGGATAACAAAAAACATTTAGAGAATTTTGAAGAGTTAAGGGATGAAACTTTTTATACTATAGAAAAACAAAAGCTTATTATTAGACAACAGTATGTTCAATTGTTAAATGGAAATAACATTTTTTTTGGAATATTTAAAGATGAGAATATAATAGGAATCATTCAGTTATATAATATTGTTTGGGGAATATTTAAAAGTGCAACCATCGGATATTCAATTGATGAAAAACAACAAGGAAAAGGTTATATGAAGGAAGCAGTAAATCTTATATTAAAATATGCCTTTCAGACTTTAAAACTGCACAGGGTACAAGCCGGAACTTTAGTTGACAATTTAAAATCTAAAAGTGTTTTAAAAGCCTGTGGCTTTAAAGAAATAGGCATAAGTGAAAAATATTTATTTATTAATGGTAGCTGGCAGGATCACTGCATATTTTACAAGTTAAATATGGATCTTTAGAATAAGGTAAATTTTAAAGTTTAGAATTATAGGTAAATTCAGTTAGGTACTTCCAATAGCGTTTTGGCATGTGACTCATTTGACATTTAGGGTTATGGCGTTCACGAATTTCTACAGTATTGTAGTATAGCCCCCAAAGCTTTCTGAAATGTTTTTCTTCAGCATCTAAGCTTGGAAATGTCATGTTTTCTACTGGTATAATGTTTGCTTCATAAGGTTTATATATAAGTGCCATATTATGAGTTTTATCATGTATTAAAAAATATTCCTCTGGATATCGCTCTGAAAAATGTTTTATTAAAAGCGGAAGTACAAAATTTTTGGGTTCTATTTCTGCTGCAAGACCATTGTTAAAAACGGAAAAACGTATTAATCCCTTAAGAAGATGACTTTCATTTTCTAAATGTTTAATTGCCTTAAATATAGTAGCTACAACATCATGAGACAACATTGTCATTACTGATGGACCATATTTGTATCCCATACGTAAAAATAGAAGAATATATAGTTCCTTTTTTTCAAGGCAACTTAAAAATGCATATTGTATAGATTCCAGTGCAGAAAATCCTATCTTATCCTTTATGGATACTAATACACGGTTATATTTCTCTAAGTCGGTAATAATTTCGTTTGTAGGGAAAAACGTTATTTGAGATGTGTTTAACTTAACAATATCCATGGGGATTTCATGCTTATAATAACTTTCAAACACGCAACAAATAAGCCCTTCAAAACTTCCATCATAAATGTAAATCAAATTTGACCTGTTAAGCATTTTCTTATTTCCTCCTGCATAAATGATGTCTTATCAAAAAAAGATAGTTGCTTTGTTTCTGATTTAGTAATCAAATTATTATTATACATTCCAATAGATTTTTCTGACATTAGAGATTGTAGTATTTTGTCTTGGGTTATATTAAGGCTGTCCATAAATTGTCCACTACAAGTTATAAAATATTGAGCTCTTTTAAGAACAACTCCTAGTTTTTTAAGTCCACTAAAAGTAAGATTTACTGTGCGGCGAGCAGTTACAATACGTTTGGCGCTAGTTACACCAATACCAGGAACCCTTAGCAGGTCCATATAAGACGCAAGGTTTACGTCTATAGGGAACAGGTGCAAATTATTAATTGCCCAATTACATTTAGGATCTATGTAAGGATTAAAACTTTGATTGTTTTCATCTAAAAGCTCACTAGCAGCAAATCCATAAAATCTAATAAGCCAATCTGCCTGATAAATGCGATGTTCTCTTAAAAGTGGTGGCTTTGTTTCTATGGAAGGTAGCAAAGAATTTTCACTTACGGGCATATAAGCTGAAAAAAATACACGCTTAAGCTTATATTTTTTATAAAGACTCTCCGTAAGATTCAAAATTTGAAAATCAGTATCGGGGGTTGCACCTATAATCATTTGAGTACTTTGGCCAGCAGGAACAAACTTTGGAGCATGTCTATATTTTACAATATCCTTTGAACTTTCATGTATACGATTTTTAATGTAACTCATAGGTGTTAATATAGAATGTTTTGACTTGTCTGGAGCTAGTAATTTTAAACTTTGTTGTGAGGGTAGCTCTATATTTACACTCATACGATCACAAAGCGTTCCAAGACGATTAATTAATCTATCATCGGCACCAGGTATGGCCTTTGCATGTATATATCCTGAAAATTTATATTCTTCTCTTAAAATTCTTAATACTTCAATGATTTGCTCTGAAGTATAATCTGGATTTTTAATTACTCCTGAACTCAAAAAAAGACCTTCTATATAGTTTCTTCTATAAAAATTAATAGTTAAATCAGCTAATTCACGTGGTGTAAATGAAGCACGTGGAGTGTCATTAGAAGTTCTATTAATGCAGTATTTGCAATCATACATACAAGCATTTGAAAAGAGAACTTTTAAAAGAGAAATACATCGTCCATCTCCAGCAAAACTGTGACATATACCATAAACTGAGGAATTACCGATTCCACCAGCACTAGCTTTTCTGTCAACACCACTAGAGGTACAAGCTGCATCATATTTTGCTGCATCCGTCAAAATTTTAAGCTTATCAAAAACATCCACATAAATCATCTCCTTACTTTTCATAATATCATAGAACATACGTTCGTGTAAAGATATAATTGTATAATTTTAAGTTTAAAAAATGATATAATTATTATTAAAAATTTGTTATTAGTGAATGATATAAGATTAATTTTTAGTATACGGAGGAAAATGTGGATGGAATTTAAGAAAGCTGTGGATAAAGATATTAATAATATAATGAGTATAATTAAGAAAGCACAACAATATTTTAAAGAGAAAAACATTGATCAATGGCAAAATAAATACCCTAATTTTCAGACTATAAAAAATGATATTAAAAACAAAAATTCCTATGTACTTTTTAAGGAAAACAAAATCCTTGGAACTGCAGTTGTTATTTTTGAAAAGGAAAAAAATTATGAAGTTATTTATGATGGTGAATGGATTAGTAACGGTGAATATGCTACAATTCACAGAATAGCAATAGATTCAAATTATAAAGGATTCGGCTTAGGATCTGTAATTATTGAGGGAATAGAAGAGATTTGTTTAAATAGAGGTAAAACAAGTGTTAGAGTAGATACACATATAGAAAATTTATCTATGCAAAAACTACTAGAAAAAAATAAATATAGGCATTGTGGTACAATTTATTTAGAAGACGGGAGTAAACGAATAGCTTTTGAAAAAATTCTACGTGAAATAACTAGATTTAAGTAAATTAAATCTAGTTATTTCGTTATAATTAAGATCTTCTACTGTCATTGGCCATAGTGTTTAATTCTTCTGTTAGAGAAGTAACTTCCATTAAATTAGCAGTAACCTCTTGGATTGCAGATGCTTGTTGCTCTGTAGTTTTTAAAGTTTCATTTGAGGTTTCAATAGTTATATTGACAGAATTTTGAATTTTTTCTGTAAGTCCAATTACTTTTAGTGCTGTCTGTTTTGAACTTTCAGATAACTTCCTTATCTCTGTTGCAACAACTCCAAAACCCTGACCAGCTTCTCCAGCTCGTGCGGCTTCTATTGCAGCATTTAAACCTAACATTTTTGTTTGATCAGCTATACTCTTTATAGAATCTAAGATAGTATTAATTTCTATGGATATATTTTTAACGTTAACTATCTCTTTACTAAGATTTTGTTGATTATTTGTGACATTCACTGACGAAGCTGAAAGTTCTTCCATAGTTGCTGAAATTTGACTAAAGTTATCTGCAAGATTTTGAGACATATTTCCTAGTCTAAGTTTTTCATAACCCATATCAGAAAATGCATTGGATACAATAAACAATACATCTGCAGCGGCTTTAACATTTTTTTCTTCAGTTCTGTATACATGTTCAACTGTATCGATATATTCGCTGGAATCTAAATCTATTTCAGCAGCAGTTTTTTTTATGTGATCTATGTCTGGTGATTCAGTTAAAATTTGTCCACCTAAAATTGTTCCTACCAAATGTCCAGCAACGGTTATTGGTGCTGCAAAATCTATTAAGCCAGCATGACATCTGTATATATAAGGCTTGCCTGTTCTAACAGCCTCTTCGCCACCTTTTCTATGTGACTCAGCACATCGGCTAGTACCCTTTTCACTTGATTGAGTGAAGTTGCAAAATTTGGTATAAGAGCTTGGCTTGGTCACTGGAGTACCATTTCTATCAACAGTTACACTTGCTATGTTCATTCCAACAGCAAAATTATCTTGAAACCTTTGCAATAAATCAACATCAATAACATCTTTAAGTTCTAATGAATCAGCATCTAATTCTCCATTTTCAAGTAGTTTAATCACATCTAATCCCCCTATAATTACAATGTAGTTATAATACATAGATTATCGTGAAATTAAGAGGAAACTTTAATTATATATTATGGAGATACTATAAACTGGAAAATTAAATTATTACACGACAATAGTTTAATTAAATTAAAATTAATATTAAAATGAATATATATTTGAAGAGACATAAGCTATTAAAAATTTATTTCATACTTTATCCAAATAGTTATATATACTATAATGTACTTAATTAATAAATATGTGTTATAGTTTGGAGTTGATGTTATGTCAGAAAAAACAATTATAAAAGAAGAAGATAAAATAGATATTAAAAGGCCGAAACTTTACAAGGTGCTTATGCATAATGATGACTATACAACTATGGAGTTTGTTATAGAAATTTTGACTAAAGTTTTTAATAGAAGTGTTATTGAGGCTACCAAGATTATGTTTGATGTTCATAAAAAAGGAATTGGAATAGCAGGAATATACACGTATGACATAGCAAAAACAAAACTTAATCAAGCTATGGACATGGCTAAAGAAAGTGGATTTCCATTTAAATTAAGTATGGAAGAGGAATAAATATATGAGAATAGATGATTTGTTAAATGAGATTATTACTGCAGCATATAACGAAGCTAAGGATAAGAAACATGAGTACCTCACTCCAGAACATATACTTTATGCTTCTCTATTCTTTGAAGAGGGGAAAAATTTAATAAGATATTGCGGTGGGGATGTTGAATTACTTAAAAATGACTTGAACAATTATTTTAAAGAAAATATAGATGTTGTAGAAAAAAATGATCCTATTCAAACCGAAGGAATACAAAATGTTTTAAATGAAGCAGCAAAACATGTATTATCTGCAGGAAAAGAAATCATAAAACTAGGGGACGTAATTATAGCTATATATGATGACCAAAATTCTTTCGGAGGATACTTTTTTAGAAAGCAGGAAATAAGCAGACTGGACATTTTAAATTATATTACACATGGAATTTCTATAATAGACGACCATGAGGAAGAAACAGATAAAATTGAAATTAATAGTGAAATTTATAATGAGAACTCTGAGGACACTAGTGTGAAAGATAAAGTTGATTTTATTAGTAAATTTACTTTAGATTTAACTGAAAAAGCAAGACAAGGTGAAATTGATCCTCTTATAGGTAGAGAAGATGTTTTAGAGAAGACAATTCAAGTATTGTCTAGAAGATTTAAAAATAACCCGGTTCATGTTGGTGAACCTGGAGTTGGTAAAACGGCAATCACTGAAGGACTTGCAAGATTAATTGCTGAAAATAAGGTCCCAAAATCACTAAGAGGAAGCAGTGTATACTATCTTGACATGGGAAGTTTACTTGCTGGAACAAAATACAGAGGTGATTTTGAAGAACGAATTAAGAAGGTTCTAAATAAGCTTAGAAAAAAAGAAAATGTTATCGTATATATTGATGAAATCCACACCATAGTTGGAGCTGGTTCTGTGTCAGGTGGATCTATGGATGCATCAAATATTCTAAAGCCATTTCTTTTAGATGGAAAAATTAAATTTATTGGGGCAACTACTTATGATGAATATAAGAAAATATTTGAAAAAGACAGGGCACTTTCAAGAAGATTTCAAAAGATAGAGATACTGGAACCTTCAGTGGAAGAAACTTATTCCATCTTATTAGGACTTAAAGCTAACTACGAAAAATTTCACCAGGTTGAGTATACTGAAAAAGCATTAAGAGCAGCCGCAGAATTATCGGCTAAATATATTAATGACAGGTTTTTGCCGGACAAAGCTATAGACGTAATGGATGAGGTAGGAGCTTATGTGAAATTACACAAAACTAATGAAAATTTAATTAGTGTAATTCATGAGAGTGATGTTCAAAAAGTTATTTCTTCCATGGCAAAGATTCCTGAAGAAAATGTTTCTAAAAATGAAGTGGAGAAATTAAAAAGTTTAGAAAGCATATTGAAAAAAGATATATATTCACAAGATAACGCAATAGAACTAGTAGTTAGGGCTATAAAACGTTCTAGAGCAGGGTTTAATGATGAAGGCAAAACTGTGTCAAATCTTCTTTTTGTAGGTCCAACTGGAGTTGGAAAAACAGAAATTTCAAGGAAACTTGCAAAAAATTTAGGGATTCCACTTATAAGATTTGATATGAGTGAATATCAAGAAAAACATTCAGTAGCAAAACTTATTGGAGCACCGCCAGGATATGTAGGTTATGAGGAAGGTGGACTCTTAACAGATGAAGTTAGAAAAAAACCTTATTGTGTTTTATTGCTAGATGAGATAGAAAAAGCTCATCCAGATATTTTTAACATTTTGCTACAAATAATGGATTATGCAACACTTACGGACAACACAGGAAAGAAAGCAGATTTTAGAAATGTTATTTTAATAATGACATCTAATGCTGGGGCAGCTAAGGCTCAAAAATCTGAAATTGGATTTGGGCAAAGAAAATTAAAGAATGTAGAAATAAAGAAAGAAGTTGAAAAAATATTTCCGCCTGAATTTAGGAATAGACTTAATGACATTGTCATATTTAATGATATGGATGAGAAGATGGCTTTACTTATTGCTAAGAAGGCTATAGGGGAATTCTCTGAAAAGCTTTCTGCTAGGAATATAGAGTTAAAAGTTACAGATGATTGTTATAAATTCATTGCTGAAAAAGGATATTCTTCTGTGTATGGAGCTAGGGAGATATTAAGATTTGTTCAAAGTAGCATTAAACCACATTTTGTTGATGCAGTTTTGTTTGGATACTTAGTTAATGGTGGAGTTACAGTAGTTGATGTGAAAAATGGAGAAATAACTTTTAAAGATAATAAAAAATAAAATAATAGAATGCGAACTATTACCTTTAGTTCGCATTTTATTATTATTTATTAAAGCTATCAGTATAGGCCTTTAAATCATATAACTGTTGACTCTGTGCTCCAGGGTTACCATTAAAAATTTTATTACCTAGTCCCTTGTTACTGCTAGATTTATCGGTATTAATATCACTATATTTGCTAGCAGATACAAGTTTGCCAGTCTTTTTTACCCAGGTCATTATGTCACTATCTGAGTTTCCACCGCCGCCTATACCGCCGGACATTACATATCTTATTTCTCCATTTTTAACAAGGTCTTTAAACTGCGATAAAGTAAGTATCTTATCACTTCCTAAGAAACCTCCAAGCGACATTACAGATTCACCAGTGCTAACTATTATATCAGCAGCTGAGTTGGAATTTGAAACAACAAGTAAATATTTTTGCTTAGAAGTTTTATTTTCTTCTAAGAAACTAATTAGTTTTGTATTTGAGTTGCCACCTCCATTAGGCATTCCCATACTTGTTTTGTTGGATGAATTTTTGCTAGCTACACCACTATTAGAAGCTGAACTACTACTCATTTTAGGACCACCTTCACTACTTCCACTGCTTGAAAGTAGCTCCAAACCAGCTGCAGGAAATGAATTACCTACCGATGTAAATAGTACAGTAGACGAACCAACAAATGGAGTTAATATAATACCTACTACAGCTAAACTTATTAGTTTTTTCTTTAGGTTAAGATTGTCTAAGGAGGAACCACTAACATTTAACAATGCAAGTATTAAGGAGGATAAAATACTAAATAAAGCTACTAGTACAATTAACACCTTAACAACAGATGAATAACTTATGAAGTAATATAACATTAACAAATCTACAGCACCATTTAATATTAAAGCAGCAGGTAAAAGCCAAGCCTTTAAGCCGCCTTCTTTATAAAGCGCCCACATAGCAGTAAGGCCTATTCCAGCTAAAGCTGCTGTTGGAGGTGCAAGCATAGTCAAATAATATGAATGAAATGTTCCTGTGTTAAAGCTAAAGTATATGAATTCTGGTAAAAACCAAAAGAACCACATAACTAAAGACTGTTTTCTAGTGTTGTCTAATTTGAATCTTAGTTTTTCTTTTAAAGCTGCTGCAATAAAGCCCAATATAGCAAGTGGAATAAACCAAACTATTTGGTCAGAAAGTATATTCTTAGAGAATAATCTTGCAAAGCTAGCAGTAACTTGACCACCAAAAGATCCCTGAAGTCCGGATGAATTGCCGCCTCCTCCATTCATCTTACCACCACCACTAGGCATATTACCTGAAGGCATACCACTTAGCCTCGTATCACTAGGAGGGTTTCCTTTCATTTTTCCAGATGGAACTTCACCATTACCATCCTTAGGAGCACCACCTTGACCTTTTTGTGAACTGCCAAAAGATAGTCTTTCTGTACCATTATGACCAAGTATAAGTTCAGTAACTGTATTATTAGTACTACTATCTATATATGGTCTACTTGAAGCAGGAACTAAATCAACAACAACTGCCCAAGACAGTGAAACTACAATAAGCACTAAAGTACCTGCAATTAGGTGGACAATTCTTTTCTTAAAAGCAGTAGCTGTGCTGAGAAGGTAAGTTAAGTATATTGCTGGGACTACCAAGTAAGCTTGTAGCATTTTTACATTAAAACCAACTCCAACAAGTGCTAAAGTTAGTATTATATATTTAAATTTACCCTTTTCAGCAGCAATTGTAAGTGCCCACAGTGCAAATAATAAAAACATTATAAGAATATTATCTATAGTGTTATTCCTGCTGACAGCTACAAAAACAGGTGTTATAGCTAGGAAAAAGGCAGAAAGTAAACCAGCTAAACTTCCAAAAGCTCTTTTAACAATTTTATATAGTAATATAACTGATATTATACCCGATAGTGCTGATGGTAAAATTATGCTTACACCACTAAACCCAAATATTTTAGCAGATATAGCTTGTAACCAAAAACCTAAAGGAGGTTTATCAATTGTTACAAAGCTAGATGGGTCAAAGGACACAAAAAAGAAATTTTTAAAACTCATGGTCATACTTTTTACAGCTGAGGCATAATATGAATTTCCATAACCTTCTATACTTAAATTTACAAAATTTAATATTGCAGACAGTATTACAATTATTAATAATGCTATGTTTTCCTTAGTAAGTTTAAATTTCCTCATTTAATATTCACTCCCTTTACAATTAGATAATAGATTTGTGTTAATCACTGTATAAAAAATTATAACTTTATTTTGCCGTACAAATATCAAAAATTCATGTGAAATTTATGTGATTCGTATAGACATAAAATTACAGTTTAGATATAAATTCGAATGTAAGGTTAAAAGAGAGAGAATTTTAAAGAAAAGACGAGATAAAATACAACAGAAGGCTAGTAATAAGAGTTGCAAAATTATACATGTAAAATATATTCGTGTATAATTCAAAATGTGCACATTAATTTTATATGCTTATGCAAACGTTTTCGTAAGCTTAAGGGGGGATGATCTTCTAATGAAGATGAAAGAATTATCAAAAAAAATACTATCTACATCAATTGTATTAGCGTTAATCCTTTATGTCTCTATTTTTCCTTCGAATCAAGTTAATCTCTTATCGACTCAAAAATCAGTAGTATATGCTGCCGATAATAGCACATTGCCTTCTAATACTAAGGACGGAGTTATACTTCATGCGTTTGACTGGTCTTTCAATACAATAAAAAATGAACTTCCCAATATTGCAGCAGCAGGATATAAATCTATTCAAGTATCCCCTGTACAGGGAACAAAAAGTTCAAGTACAGATGCCTCTAATTGGTGGCTGCTATATCAACCTACAAATGAATCTGTTGGCAATGCACAACTAGGAACTTATGATGATTTTAAAGCACTTTGTACATCTGCAAAAAGCTATGGAATATCAATAATTGTAGATGTAGTAATGAATCATATGGCTAATAATGGAAATGCAGACCAACTTGACCCTTCTGTTGATTCAAGTTTTAAAGATCCAAGTTTATATCACAATTTGGGCCAATGTACTAATTGGAACAATAGATATGATATAACTCAACAAGGAATTGGTATGCCTGATTTAAATACTCAAAGTTCTGCTGTTCAAAGTAAAGCAATTGCATTTCTAAATCAGTGTGTAGATGCTGGGGCAAGTGGTTTCAGATTTGATGCAGCAAAACACATAGAAACAAATATAGGATTAGATGCTAATCAACCTTGGGCAGGAAACTATTGGACAAATGTATTAGGAAATTTGCATAATGAATCAAGCTTATATATATACGGTGAAATATTGCAAGATGGGACTGTAGATAATGTCTCGGCATATGAAACATTTATGAATGTCACAGCAAGTAACTATGGATATAATCTTAGAAGCGCAATTACTTCAAATGATTTAAGCAAAGCAAGCGGCATAGGTGGACTTGACCAAACTAAAAGCGTAGATTATGTTGAAACTCATGATAATTATGAAGATGGAACAAGTAAAAGTTTAACTGATTGGCAAAGAAAAATGGGATGGGCAATAGCCGCTTCAAGAGCAGGTTCAACACCTTTATTTTTTGACAGACCAACAAGTTCAATAGGAAATGAAGGAGACAGCTTATGGAAAGATTCTGATGTTGTAGCAGTCAACAAATTCCATAATGCTATGGTAGGACAAAATGAATATTTAAGATGGACAAACAATAATCAAACAATGTTGATAGATAGAGGAACTACAGGAACTGTAATTGTTAATGATGGGGGAAGTACTTATCTAAATTCTTCTACAAATTTAGCAAATGGTACTTATACTAATCATGGAACTGCAAGTGCTACACTAACTGTTTCTAATGGAACAATAACAGGAAATATTCCTGCTAATTCAATTATTGTTTTGTATAATGGATCAACCACTCCAACTAACCCAACTAGTTATTCGCCACATTCAGGTTATAAGGTAGATTATGATAGCAGCACTCTGTTACAAGGAAACACATTTACTGTATACTATAATGGTGCTCTCTCTAACTCAAGTAGTGTTTCACTCCATTGGGGAAGTAATGGCTGGACAAATCCTACAAATGTTTCAATGACTAAGCGTTCAGACGGATTTTGGCAAGGTACAATAACTATTCCGAGTTCAGCTACAGCATTAGACTTTGATTTTACAGATGGCACTAATTGGGATAACAATAGCAGCAAAGATTGGCATCTACAGACATGGTCAAATGCTGTACCAGTCCAAGTAAGTCCAGCGCCTACTTCTAGTAAACAAGTTTCAATATATTATAATGGAACATTGGCAGCAAGTGCTTCAGCTATAACATTACATTGGGGATATAATGGGTTCACATCTCCTACAGATTTAGCTATGACTAAGCAATCAGATGGGAGATGGATGGCTACAATAACTATGCCAAGTGGAAGTTATATACTTAATATGGCCTTTAAAAATCAAGCTAGTACTTGGGATAATAATAATTCAGGTAACTACAATATTTCAGCCACAGAATAAAAAAATTATTTAGTTGAAGGAGATTCTTCTGGCTTTATGGGTCAGAAGAATCTTTCTTTACACATGTAAAAATATTTTTGTAAAATATATTTACATAATAGAATAAATGGTGTAGAATTAATTAAAAATGAACGGGGGTTCATTATGCAATATTTAAAAGAAGATGTAAGAAAAAAAATACTGTCGTCAGCCTTGACTGAATTTGAAGCTAACGGATACATAGGAGCTTCTATGAGGGATATAGCCTCAAGATCAGGAATTGCATTAGGAAGTACTTACAGATATTTTAAAAACAAAGAAGAACTTTTTAATACATTAATAGAACCTGTATATGATAAGATGATTTCTTACCTTAACAAGATACAAGTGAAACTGAATAATTCTACAGTTGAAAATTGTGATCAAACTGTTGAGTTTATGGAAGATATATTAAATAAAATCATAGAATTTGTTAAGGACTCAAGCAATGAACTTTTAATTGTATTTAACAAAAGTAAAGGTTCAAAGTATGAAAATTTTAAGGAAGAATTAGTAACCTTAACTAATAATATTTTTATTAGGGCTACTAATGAAAATCTAAAAAAAGAAGAGTGTGATAGGATTATCATATACACTATAGCACATGATTTAATTGAGGGTGTATCCTTTATATTACAGCAGCATTATGATGGAGAAAAGGTAAAAGTTTTAATTAATAAGCTTTTACATTTTTATATCAAGAATTTAGGTAAAAGATTTCAGACAGCATAACTTAATATGTTTAGATTTATGTTTTTTTTGTTAATCTAAACATATTATATTTTTAGCATAATAATGAACAATAGTTCATGAAAGGCGGTGAGCTATAAAAGAACAAAAATAATATAAATTTGGAGGTAAACATGCGTAAAATAATAAAGATGAAATGGTTCATACTTACTGTATGGATAGTTGCAGTAGCATTATCGATAGTATATTCACCGAATTTAAATAAGGTGCTTAGAGCAAAGGGACAACAATTCTTAAGTGATGACAATCCTTCTATGAAGGCAGATAAGATTTTAAAGAAAATGGATAAAACTCCGGGAAATGCAGATATAATAGTGTTTAATGGCGACAATAAACTAACATCTAGCCAGATGAATAGTATAAAAAATGGAGTAAACAATATAAAGAATAATAGTGATGCACTAGGAGTAAGCAATCTGCTTGATCCTTTTAATTTACCAGATATAAAATCAAAGCTTATATCAAAAGATGGAAAAACAATAATGGTAAGCTTTAAACTTGATAAAAAAGACAGAGAAGTAAGTGATATAAAAAAACAACTTGATGATAAATTAAAAAATGTGAAGGTTAAATATTATCTTACAGGAACTGATTTTATAAGTGATGATTATATAAGAACTGTTTCCAGTGGTGTTGATAAGAGTGCTGTTCTTACTGTGTTATTCATTTTAATAGTACTTATAATTATGTTTAGATCAATAATAACCCCGTTAATATCACTACTTGCAGTAATAATATCATATATAGTTTCACTTGCAATTGTAGGACAACTAGTTTATAGGTTTAATTATCCAATATCTTCGCTTACGCAAATGGTAATTATACTTGTATTATTTGGAGTGGGTACAGATTATAATATACTTTTGTTTAATAGATTTAAAGAGGAAATGTCCAATAGTTCCTCAATAGACGAGGCAATAGTAAATACCTATAAGACAGCTGGAAAAACCATAGCTTTCAGTATACTTACTGTATTTATAGCATTTTTAAGTCTTACGCTAGCAAAGTTTGGATTATATCGTTCTGGAAATTGTGTGGCAATTGCGGTTGTAGTTCTCTTACTTGAAATATTGACACTTACACCATTTATAATGAAAACATTGGGAACAAAACTTTTCTGGCCATCAAAAAAAGTTACAAAACATAAACAAAGTAAAGCTTGGGGAAAGGCCGCTTCATTTTCAATAAAAAGACCAATCATAGTATCAATTGTTACAATACTTATATTAACTCCAATAATTTATTTTAATACACAAAAATATTCTTATGATACTGTAAATGAAATTGGAGACTCTGTGCCTTCAGTAAAAGGTTTTGATTTAATTACTAAAAATTTTGGAAAAGGTGAGGCACTTACAACAACAGTTGTTTTGGAAAACAATAAAGCTATGGATAATACTGAAGCACTTTCAGTTATTGATAATTTAACAAACAAATTAAAAGATATAAAAGGAGTAAAGAGTGTATCTAGTGTTACTCAGCCACTATCAGATCCTATTGATCTAATGTATTTAGGCAAACAAACAGAAGGTGTCACTGATGGTATTTCAAAATCAAAAGTCGGTGTGGATACAATAGGTGGTGGCTTAAATCAAATAAATACTAGTTTAGGTTCAATTAATTTAAATGATTTGTCAAAAGTAGATGAATTGGCAGTGGGTACTGGTAAGGTGCAAGACGGATTAAATGCAGTAACCTTGGGGCTTAAACAAGTAAATGCTGGCATAGCACAAGGTGCTGCAGGTGCTGACAAAATATCAGCAGGTATAGAGCAAGCCCAAAATGGTATGACACAGATAACAACTTATACTAAACAGATATCGGATGGAGTAGGAGAAATACAAAATGGATATGTTCAACTTGGAACTAAATATGGAGAAATAGCTAATGGAGTCAGTGGTCTTCAAAATGGACTAGATGGTATGAATAATACGATTGGAGAATTGTCAAAAATTTATAAATTTGATAATGATCCTAGATATACTAATGGAGTAGAACTATATTACAGCAATTTATCAGAGGGAATAACAAAATTGAATAGCGGACTCAACGAATTTAAAGAAAATTATGACATTCTTACAGGTAAACTTGGAACTGTTAATCAAACTTTAAATCAAATAAATGAATCACAAAATCAATTACTAGATGGATTAAATCAGCTCCAAAATGGTTCAACAGCATTAGCTTCAGGACTTAGACAAGGCTCAACTGGCCAAAGCACAATAATTGATAATATGTCTAAACTTAATGCTGGGTTAGATCAAGTTAAAACTGGCCAAACTAAGCTTAATAGCATGTTAGGTACACTTAGTTCTAGTGTACCACAGTTAAAGGATGCATTAAGTAAAAGCAGTAATGGCTTAAATTCAGTTTCTGGTGGACTCGAGAAAACAAATGATTATTTAGAACAACTAAATGAATCTAAAGATTTCTTTGCACCAAAGGAAATGCTTAGCAATGATTCTATTAAACAGTCTTTAGATATGTATATGACTAAAGATAGAAAGATAGTAAAATTCACAGTTGTTTTAGATTCAGACCCGTATTCAGCAGCAGCTATGAACACTTCAAAGGAAATTAATGATACTATACCAGGTGCCATTAAAGGGACTGTACTTAAAGATGCTAAATATGGAACATCAGGAACAAGTGCCTCTGATTATGATTTAAACAAGGTGGCATTAAATGATTTAAACACAATAAAAATAATTGTTTTAATTAGTGTTTTTATAGTGCTTTTAATAGTAATAAGATCGCCTTTGATTTCATTATATATCTCTCTAGCATTAATGGCAGCTTATTATATATCTTCAACAAGTTTAAACTTTATAGTCTTCCATATATTTAAATTGGATGGAGTTTCATGGAATGTACCATTTTTCTCTTTCGTAATGATTGTGGCATTAGGGGTTGACTACAGCATATTCTTAATGATGAGATTTAAAGAATATAAGGATATTTCACAAGAAGAAGCAATAGTTTTAGCTTCAAAGAATATAGGTGGGATTGTTATGTCAGCAGCATTAATATTAGGTGGTACTTTTGTTACATTAATACCAGCAGGGGTTAGACTTTTGACACAACTTGCCATAGCTGTAGTAATAGGTTTGATAGCACTTTCAATTATATTATTGCCTATATTATTACCAGCATTAATTGCGTTACCAAAAGCAATTAATAATAAGACCAATGATAATAATTATGAGGATACGGATATTACGGCTTAGTATGTTTTAACTTCATAAATTGCAAATTACAGGTAAAAGAATTTTACTCTTACTGCGTGAGTAAAAAGGTTAAAGATTGCCAGAATGGCAAGATTAAAGAATTAACGATGATACGGTAATGGTGAGAGAATTTGCTTTCAGCAAAAGGGATAGGAGGATTTTTCTACGCTATGCTGCGAAAAATCTTTGAACTTAGATTTATAATCTAAAATGAAATTCATCTTTTATCTGTTACGTAAGTAACTTCTCTCACTTTTGACGGCATTAGCCTCGTCAATTCTTCCATCTAGCCGAAGGCTTTCTTTAATCTTTTCATCTAGCTTTAGCTATGATGAAAATCTTTAACTTTGTACTTTGCAATTTTTTATTTAGAGTATATTTTGCTAACATTTTGTTCTATCATTATAATATAGGATGCAATGTAAAAACTTTAATTATATAATTGTGATAACAATAAATGAAAGGAATGATAAAAGTGACGGAAAAACTATTTTATGAAGATCCTTATATTTGTGAAGCCCAATGTGAAGTGGAGGATGTTATTGAGAAAGACGGTAAATTTGAAATTGTGTTAAAGAGTACTCCATTTTATCCAGAAGGAGGAGGACAACCTAGTGATTTAGGGTATATAGACAATATAAAAGTTGAATATGTGTATGAAGAAAAAGAAACAATTTATCATGTTACATCAGAGAGGCCAACCGGGAAGTTTGTAAAGTGTAAAGTTGATTCTGAAAGAAGAGAAGATCACATACAGCAGCATTCAGGGGAACATCTTATGTCAGCAGCTTTTTTTAGGCTTTATAAAGTATCAAATGCAGGTTTTCATTTGGGTAATGACTATGTTACCATAGATATTCAAATGAAGGATATGACAGAAGAAATGATTAATAAAGCTGAAATTGAAGCAAATTCATACATATTTAGGAATGAAGAGGTAAAAACTTACTTTTTGACCAAAGATGAAGCCTTGAAGCTTCCATTAAGAAAGGAAATAAAAGCAGAAGGAACAATTAGAATTGTACAGATGGGAGAAAATATTGATTATAGTGCATGTTGTGGAACTCAAGTTAGGAGAACTGGAGAAGTAGGACTAATAAAAATAATAAAATGGGAAAAATACAAAGGAATGACTAGAGTTTATATAAAATGTGGATTAAGAGCTTTGAAAGATTATCAATTAAAACATAATTATATAACTGAGATTGCCAGGGGATTTTCAGTTGAAGATTCTGCAGTTATAGAAAAGATAAAAAACAATAATGAAGAAATTGCATCTTTAAAGAAACAAGTAAATAATCTTTATTCAAAAATAGCATATTCCGAGGCAGAAAAGTTAATTAAAAATGCAGCTTCGGAATTGATATGTGTAGAGTATGAAGAAGAAGATTTTGATTTCTTAGACAAACTCTATGAATGTCTTAAAGATAAGAAATTTATTCTAATATTAAGTTCAATAAGGGATAAAAAGTTACTGTTTGCACACAATGGAGATTTTGAAGTTAAATGTGGCAAGTTTTTTAAGGATAATTTAAAAGAATTTAATGGTAGAGGCGGTGGAAATGATAAGAGGGCTCAAGCAAATTTTCAAGATGAAACTTCAATGAGAAAATTTTCCGAATATATAAAGAAAAGTCAAAAAAATAGCAAAGCAATATAAAGGATAAATTTTATTTTTCCATAAAATATATTTGTTATAAAAATAAAATAATGCTATAATTATTGATAAATAATTATAGACAATATCTTAAAAGTGATAATAGTGTAATTTTTAAGAGATATTAGTAATGAAACGATAAATATTAGGGGGAGATTTTATGGAAAATATTCAAATTAGTGAAGAGGCATATGAAGAGTTTAAAGGTTTTTTGGATTATAACAAGCTACCTAATTATGACTTGAGGATAAGTTATATGGGGAGAAATTGTAGTGGATTAATATTTAATATTGATAACGGCGTAAAAGGTGACAATGATATTGTAGAAAAAGTTAAAGATATTAACTTTATTATGGACGAAGAATTAATTAAAGAATATGGTGGATTTATAATTTTGTCCAATAATGAAAATGAGGGCAGAGGGCTTGAACTTAGATCCGTTATAGAACCTAAAAGTCCGTGTACTGTTTGTCCTGGATGTTAAAAATAAGTTGGCTTTTTATTTAGCCAACTTATTTTTTTTATATAATATTTGTAGATTTGGTTCTATATAAAAGTCCCGTTTTAGCTAATAGTATAGTGAATGGAACAGCAATTACGACACCTACAGCTGCTTGAACAATATTTCCAGGTATATCGAGAATAGATTTTAATATAGCTACATTAATATTTGAAGAAATCGTAAGCATATAAACGATAATTCCAGCGCCAAGGTATGCTATAACCTCCCATATTCCAGCTGCAATAAATGCAACACAATTCAATATTATATTTTTTCTCTCAGTATTGTATTTAAATATAATACCGCCAACAATTAATGCCATTATTGCTTTTATTACTAATGTGAATGGTGCATATATTAGATATCCACCAAGTGCATCTGATAAGAAGCCACCAAGAGCTGCCGCTACAGCACCTTTTTTACCTCCTAAAAATATTGCACTTATAAATATCATACTGTCACCAACATTTACATATCCAGTGCCAGAGGGTGAGGGGATTTTAATAATAGAAATAGAGACAAAAATAATTGCAGTCATCATAGCAATTTTTACTAAACTTATTAAAGAAAGCTTGTTTTCATATTTGTTCATATAAATTTCACTCCTTAAGTAATTTATCCATTGGATTTATGTAAATATTATATAATAAATTATTACAATTAAAAAATGTATGGATACAAAATGTAATATTATACGAATGATATGTAATTATTATGTTGTAATTTAATATTTATGTTGCTATATAATATAATAGAAACATTTGATTTTTAGGTTTTTATGGTATGAGAAAAATATATTTAGAGGAGATAAAATATGAATGGATATATAAATAAAAATGTTCAGGAGCTTCATAATAAGTTTAATATTGTAGATGCTCATTTTGACATGTTAGGAGAAGTGTTAAGAAAGCGTAAAGCTGGATATAATAAAGTAATTGAGAGGGAATTTATACCTGATTTTATTAAAGGTGGAGTAAATATAGTTGTAGCATCGCTATTTATAGAAAGTGAGTATATTCCGGAAATGGCAATGAAAAATGCATTGGATCAAATTGGAAGCTTATATGAGGAAATTGAAGAATCTAAAGATAAATTTATATTATGCAAAAACTATGAAGATATAAATAGGGCTATAAAGCTTAATAAATTAGGAATAATATTGTCATTTGAAGGGGTAGAACCTATTGGCAATGATTTGAAGTTATTAAGGGTTTTTTATGAACTTGGTGTAAGGATTGTAGGACTTACTTGGAGTAGAAGAAATTATGCTGCAGATGGGTGCCATTTTCATGAAGTTCAAGAAGGAAGAAAAGGTGGTTTAACTGATTTTGGCGTTTCTCTTATAAATGAAGCTGAAAGGCTGGGGATGTTTATAGACGTTAGCCATTTAAATGATGAAGGTTTTTTTGATGTTATGAAAATATCAAAAAAATCTGTTATAGCATCACATTCAAATAGCAGAACAATAGTTAACCATGCAAGGAATCTTACTGATGAACAAATTGTAGCTATAGCAAAAACTGGAGGAGTCATAGGTATGAATGCCTATAGTGATTTTGTCTCAAGGAAGGATACAGAAAAAAATGTAGAGGGCATTGTAAAGCACATTATTCACATTAGAGATCTAGTCGGTATAGAGCATATAGGCTTAGGATTTGATTTTTGTGATAAATTTACAAGTTCTAATCCTAGTTATTTGGGGGGGCAATCTAAAACAAAAGGATTTGATGTTATTAATGGACATAAGGATATAGATAAACTTACTCAGGTGTTATTAGATAGAGGATTTACAGATAAGGAACTACAACTAATATTAGGAGAAAATTTTCTAAGAGTTTATAGAGGAAACCTTGATATAAAACGGTAATACTTCACATATATTTCACATAATTAATACACATTACTGCAATAATTTCTATGTATAATTTTAAATCATACATAGAAATTGGGGGAATGGACAATGAATTTTTTTAAAAATATTAAAATAAGCAAAAAAATAAGTTTACTTTCAGCAAGTTTCTTGTTTTTCATTATTATTATAGGATGTATTTCAATAACAGAGATAGCCAAAGTAAATGGAAAGCTTATGCAATTGAACAATTCTAGGGTAGCCCCTATTATAGAACTTGAAAACATAAAAAACGATGTTGAATATATAAAATCTCAAAGTGTTTCAATAATGGATTCAAGTGATGACAGTTCAAAAGAAAATATACAGAACAATATAAAAGCACGTGAGAAAGCTATAAATAATAAATTATCAAAGTATAAAAATAACTCCGATTTTAAAACTGTAATAAGTAATTACAATAAATACATAGCGGCTATGGACACTTTCACTAAAAATCAAAGCTTAAAGACCAATAATCAAGGAAATCAGCCACCTGTACAAGGTGCTGTGCCAAATGGTGGAAACAGTGATATGAGTAATTTCGATACTACAAAAACAAATTTAAATTCTTCACTTGATAAGATAATAAATTCACATGTTGCAGCTGCAAAACAAACATACAGTGATAGTGAAACAGAATTTAAAAATATGATAATTAGATTTGCAATTTTGTTACTTTTATGTATTTTGGTAATGATAATTTTATCTGCTTTTATAATAAAATCCATTATTGTTCCTGTTAATAAAGTTACAATGAAACTTAAAGAAATTTCAGAGAATAACGGTGATTTAACTCAAAGGATAAATTACAACAGTAGAGATGAAATAGGACAATTAAGTGAAAACTTCGATAAATTTATGAGTAAGCTTCAAAAGATAATTGGTGAGGTAGCAGAATCTGCAAATACAATCTCTTCTTCAACAAAAGAACTTCATAGGTCCAGTGGAGTTAGTGTTAAGTCTTTAGAAGGAATATCCAATACTGTAGTAAAGATAGCGGAGGATACATCAGATTCAGCAGCAGCAATAGAAGAAACAAATGCTAGCCTTAGTGAAGCAACAAATTTTTCAATAGCCACGTCAAGTGCTAGTAGAAATACTACTAAGAACAGTATTAATGTTAAAGAGGCGGCTGAAGAAAGTGCAGTTAAGATATCAGAAATCACAGGTACTATCACGGAAATAGCAAGTTCATCTAAAGAAGTGTCAACTATTATGAGGGATTTAAATGTTTCATCTAAAAAAATTGGTGAAATAATTGAAATTATAACATCAATTTCTGAGCAGACAAATTTGTTAGCTTTAAATGCAGCGATTGAAGCAGCACGTGCGGGTGAAGCTGGAAGAGGCTTTAATGTTGTGGCAGATGAAATAAGAAAATTAGCTGATGAGAGTAGTAATGCAGCTAAAGAAATAGCAACGCTTATAGAAGAAAACCAATTAAAATCAAGTTCAGCGGTTTTTTCTGTGGAGCAAGTTGAACAAAAGGTATTGGTCGGAGTTAATAAGGCGGATGAAGTCAAGATAGGCATAAAGAATATAATTAAAAATATACACGAAATAGCTGAACAAATTGAAGAAATTGATAGGTCAAATGAACAGCAGGTAAACATTACTAAGGAAATAGAAAAGGCAATTGAAAATATAGCAGATAGCTCAAATAAAATGGCTGATGGTACAGAAAATATTAGTTCGAATATTCAAGATCAGCTTGTAACAATGAATGAAATAGAAAAGACCACAGAAAATTTATCAGAGATGTCAGAAAAGCTAAAGAAAATCACACTTGGATTTACGGTGTAATTAGAATACTTCACAATTTAGTAATAAATTACGAAGTACGGGTTAAGGGTTTTCACCTGTGCTTCGCGGTGAAAAGGCCAAGCAACCGTTAAAACCCTTCACTCTTACTTAAGCAATGTCTTAATATAATGAATGAAAAAGCATCTAATCTTTATTTAAAGTAACCCTATATGGTCGCATCATTTCATTGTCCTCATGATCAAGTATATGACAATGCCATACATATCCTGGACCTAAACTTGGGTTAAATGGGAATAGGTTTACGCCAGGTTTAACTGAGGTTCCATCTGAATCCTGTGGAGCAAAACGAACTAGAAATGTAGTTACTTCACCTGGATTTGCTCTAACTGTATCCTTAAAACCAATTTCATTAGCATAAGTAGGTATTGGATCTCCTATAAGATAATCTGTAACAGGTAATGTTATTGTAGGATGATCTAGTGGCGGCATGCCATTAGTAGTTATCCAATCATCAGTGTATTTTTCTACGTCAAAAGCCTGCCTAGATGAAATTTGAAAACCTACTAAGTGTAGATGAATTGGATGAGTATCACCAGTTAAATTTACAATTTCCCATTCCTCCGTTGAACCAACTAGTGAAATTTCAGAAGTAGGGGAAGACCAATTTTGTCCATTGAGTAGAACTTCAGTAGGGCCGTTTTCACCCATAACTTCAAATAATACTAAAGTCCTTTTAGGTGTATTAGGAACAAGCTTTGGAATGTTATTTAACTTCGCAGGAATTATATATGATTTTAAAGGTTTAAAGCAGGAGACATTAAATTGCATAATCTGTCCCACTGTATCAAAATTTGGATCATCACCAGTTGGAAATGGTGCAGGAGCATAGTTTTTCAAAATTATTTTAGTTCCAGGTGAAAAACTTGAAAAGTCTACAATTATATCAGCTCGTTCACCTGGAGCTAAAGTTAAAGAGTTAAGTGTGACTGGCTTTGCAAGATAGCCATCATCACATGCGATTTGGACAAATTTCAAATTGTTTGAAAAGTTTAGACTGTAAAATCTCGCATTTGAACCATTTAATAACCTAAATCTATATTGACATCTATCCACATTTAAATTTGGCCATGCTTTACCATTTACAATTATAGTATCTCCAAAAAATTCCGGCATCCAGTATGGATGTATGCTAGGATTTATACCTACTGTAGGAAAGTAAAAAGAACCATTTGTATAAAAACTTCTATCCTGAATTACAATAGGAATTTCATTTTTCTTATCTGAAAAAAATTTCCCTTCAGTGTCCAAAGGATTTTCATAATCTCTTATAAGATAAAAACCAGCAAGGCCCATTAATACATTGAGTCTTGTTATTCCAAGTGTATGATCATGATACCAAAGAGTTGCAGAAGGCTGCTGATTTGGATAATGATAAATTGAAGTGATAAATTCAGAACCTACTTTATCTTCTTTAGCAGTAAACCAAGCATCAGGATGACCATCATTTACTGAATTATTTTCCCCTCCATGTAGATGCGTAACAATTGGAATTGGGAATTGGGCTTTTAATAAACCTGGTGGAAAATAAGGAACTGATGAGGCATCCACCATTCCTAATTCATTTGGGTCTGCCCAATGAATTGTTGGATCTACAGGTAATGGATTATATGATGTCAAGTTGTTAACCCATTGAATATTTACAGGAACACCCCTAATAGTATCGAAAGTAGCACCAGGGGCATTAAAAAAATTATAAATTGTTGTATTCGTTTTTTTATTTATAACATTACCACCGTATCCAAAGACAGTAGTTGCTGGAAAACCATAAGGTAAAATTTGTTGCTTAAATTGGTTTATAAAAATCACATAATTATGACTTATGACTCTGCCAGTACACGGATCTTTTATTATATTGGGAATATAAACAGGTGGTATTACTAACTGATTCTTAAATTTTGGTATTTTTGTAGCATCAAGTGTTGTATTCATATATATCGAACTCCTTATAGTACATTTTGGATAAGAAAATTAAGGAGTATAGAGAAATACAAAAATTTGATGTCTCAAAATATAATATGAAATTTCAAAATAATTGGTTAAAGATTTTTACTATGCTACGTGAGCAAGAAAACTAAATCTTGCAAGTGTTACAAGTATTTAGACAATAGTTCTTTAAGTTTATCAAATTCAAAAGGCTTACCGATATAATCGGTCATGCCATTTTCTAGAAATAATTCTCTATCACCAACCATAGAGTATGCCGTCATTGCTACTATTGGTATATTTTCATTACTAGAATTATTACGTATTATTTTTGTTGTATCATATCCATTTAATATAGGCATTTGTACATCCATAAGTATTAATTTAACATCGTTATTTTTAAGCAAATTTATTGCATCCATACCGTTACCAGCAGTGATAAAGTTGTAACCTAATTTTTTTATCATACTTGATACTATTTTCATGTTTATTTCATTATCTTCAACTACTAATATTGTATTTTTAAAATTATCAGGGGATATGACATCTGCGGCCACTAAAGAATTTGCACTTGTTATATCGGAGGTGTCTATATCAAGTTCTATTGAAAAATAAAAAGTGCTTCCTTCTCCAGACTTACTTTCAAACCAAATGTCTCCATCCATCATTTTAGCAAGCTCTTTTGAAATTGCAAGGCCAAGCCCTGTACCTTGATAAGTTTTTGTATATGATGAATCTTGCTGTACAAACTTTTTAAAAATTTGATTCTTAAAAGTGTCTTTAATTCCGATGCCGGAATCTTCCACGGAAAATTTAATACCAATCTTGTTACCAATTTGTGAAGTTTTGGATGCATTAAAAGAAATGTATCCATTTTGTGTGAATTTAATGGCATTACTAATTAAATTAGTTAAAATTTGATTTAATTTAAGAGAATCACCTAATAAGTTAAACTGTAATGATGAATCTACATTATATTTAAATAATAATCCATTTTTTGAACATGCAAGAGATAATTCCTTTATTATTCTGTCTATAATAACTTTTAAGTCAAAAGGTTTCGTGACAACTTCATATTTTCCAGCCTCTATTTTGGATATATCTAAAATGCTATTAATTGTATGAAGTAAAATGTTTGAAGAAGATTTTAGCATGGTTATGTATTCTAATTGCTCGTTTGTAAGATTTGTCAAATTTAGTAAATCTATAGTCCCAATTATGCCATTTAAGGGGGTTCTAATTTCATGACTCATATTGGCAAGAAATTGAGTTTTAGCAATATTAGCTTTATCAGCAGCAGCTTTTGATTCTTCTAATTGCTCATAATTTGTACGAAGTTCTTCCTCTGTAGCAATTAATTCTTCATATACAGCAGAAAGTTCATCATATTTTTCTCTCAATTCTTTTCCTTTTTTAATTGTTTCGGTTATATCTCTTGCTATAGTAGACGCACCACATATGTTACCATAAATGTCACGAATAGGAGAAACACTTATAGAAACAAAGACTTCTTTACCATCTTTACGTAATCTTGTTGTTTCATAGTGGTCAATTTTTTCACCTAGCTTTATTTTATCTAGAATTACATTTAATTCATCACTGTTTTTGGGGGGTATTAAAACTGAAAGGCTTTTTCCAATAATCTCTTCTTTTGTATAACCATATAAAATTTTAGCGCCATTATTCCAACTAGTTAATATGCCATTAAGATTTTTACTAATAATAGCATCATCAGAATATTCTACAATTGACGCAAGAATTCTAAGTTCACTTTCACTGATTAATCTTTTAGAAATATCACGTATTACGCTAAAAATGATTTTTTCGGAGTTTATAGTAAGGGCAACTGATTTAACTTCAACCGGAAAGTTTGAACCGTCTTTTCGTACATGGAAAGTATGAAATTCTACCCCTTCTTTTGAGTTTGCAGCTAACTGAAATTGTTTTTTAAAAGTTAGACTTTCGGTTTTTATTCTAATGTGTGATATGTTCTTCTGCAACAATTCAGATTTACTATATCCATAACTTTTTAATGCAGCAAGATTTCCATCTATAAGATTCCCATTAATATCAAATAATAAAATTATGTCTTTAGAATTTTCAAACATATTTTTATAGATTTCAAGTTTATCTGTTATTAATGGATTCTTTTTACTAGGTAAATTACCCAAAATATTCACTCCAATCTTTGCTTTTATTAAGCATTTTCATAAATTCACTCTGAGGAAGAGGTTTACTAAAATAATATCCTTGAATTATATTGCAACCTAAATCTCTAAGAAGATCTATTTGTTCTTTTGTTTCTACACCTTCAGTAACAATTTTATAATTTAAAGCGTTAGATAAAAAAACAATACTTTTTATGACTGCCTTGTTTTTATCGTCTTTTATATTATCAATAAAAGATTTATCTATTTTCAAAGTATTAACTGGTAAGTTGGTCAAATAATTTAAAGAGGAATAACCTGTCCCAAAATCATCAATTGCTATGTGAATGCCACTTTTAATGATATCATTTAATGTCTCGATCTTGTCATCGTATATTTCAATTAAAGTACCTTCTGTAATTTCGATTTCAAGTAAATTAGGGGAAACTTTGTATTTAGTACAAGCATTAATTAAATCCTCTTTAAAATTAGTTTCTTTAATTTGAATTGGGGATATATTAATAGACACAGTTCCAAAACTAAACTTTTGTTGTTGCCAAATACATACATCAGATAAAACCTTATTTAAAATCCAATCACCTAATTTCACAATGAAGCCATTTTTCTCTGCAATTGGTATAAATTCACTTGGAGCGATATTTCCAAGCTTGGCACTTTTCCATCTTATTAATGCTTCAACACCAGTAATTTTATTGTTATTAGAATTAATTTGAGGCTGATAAAAGATGGAAAATTCTTTATTTGTTATTGAATTTTTAAGTTCGTTTTCTATCTGAGATTGCCTTAAATAGAAATCAGAAATATCTTTTCTAAAAAATGTATACTTATTTTTACCTCTTAATTTTGATTGAAACATTGCAAAATCTGCAAAATTTACTAGCTCACTTGGAGAAGAACTATCGGATGGAAATGTAGCTATACCAATGCTAGCTGTAACATAAATCCACTTGTCAAGTATTTCAAATGGACTTACTAAGTAATGTTGCATAATATTGCATATGTTTTGTATCTCATCCAGAGTTTTAAAATCATAAATTAAAAGTACAAATTCATCTCCTCCGATTCTTGCAACCTTTCCATGTTCACTGAATAGAGAAGTGATTAATTGAGCAAAAACTTTTAAAAGATGGTCACCGTAATTATGACCATTAGTGTCATTTATGAATTTAAAATTATCTAAATCTATAAATAGTAAAGCTAATTTTTTGTTTTCAATTTTAGCATGTATTAATGAATTATTAAGCATGGAAAAGAAAAAAGTTCTATTGGGAAGGCCGGTAAGACTGTCATAATTAGATACATATGAAATCTCACTTTGGAGTTTTTTTATTTCAGTTATGTCAGAAATTGATCCTGATATAAGAGTACTGTTTGAATTAGAATCATTGAACATTTTACCTTTAATCAGAATCCATTTAATTTCAGCATTTTTTGTTTTTATTCTAAAAGAACTTTGATAAAAATGTGAACGACTACAAATGTAGTTATCAAAATCTACTAATGCGGGTATCTTATCCTTTTCCAAAGATAATTTTTCAATAAAATTTTGTATACTGGTAAAATTATCTGGTGTGTATCCTGTTATTTTTAATATTCTATCATCAAGAAAAAATTCATTACTAGTAACGTTAATTTCCCAAATTACATCATTAACACTTTCTAAAGCACGGTCATAGGTTTTAAAGTCATATTTATACATAATATAACACCTACCTTCTATAATTAGCAATATGCTAGAAATAACAACATGATAGTTTACACAAAAATACATTATCTATTAATAAAATTATTACATAACAATCCAATTTTTTCAATATGCTTTAAAGATTTTATTAAAATAATAACAAAACCTGTAAAAGCTTCATATTGGTAATAAAATTTATCTGTTTGTAAAAATACATTTTGATTAAATACAAATATTACAAAAACACAAAAAATAACTATTAAAATCAGTTTAATTATAAAAATAATCAAAAAAATTAACAATTTATCAAAAATATAATTGACATTTTGATATAATAATAATATACTCATAAACAATTAAAGGTGTTTTCTTAGAGGTGAATTTATGAGTACGTTATTAAAAAAGGTGCAAAAAAAATTGACTAGATATGCTAACGTGTTATCTGAAGCATTAGAGGTTAATGTAAAGATTTTGGATTGTAAGTTTAATATTATAGCTGGAAGTAAAGCATATAAAGTTAGCATTGACCAAAATGTAGAAGATGAGAATAACATATATAGAAAAGTAATAGCTTCAAAGCAACTTGAAATTGTAAATGAGCCTAAAAAAGATGACATATGTATTAATTGTCCTAAGCATGATGCATGTGTAAATAAGTTTGAAGTGTGTTCCCCCATAATACTAAATGATGAAATAATTGGTATGATTGTACTTATATGTGTAAGTGAAAAGCAGGAAGAGAAAATGCTTGCAAACTTAAAAAGTTATACTTCTCTATTAAAATATGTATCTGATAATATCAAAGAAATGGTTTCTGAAAGTATGGAGCAAGAAAAAAACACAGAACTTGTAAGTTTATTCAGTATAATAACAGAAGAAATAGACAAGGCGGTAGTTATACTTGATAAAAATTTTTGTATATCTTATTCAAATAAAAAAGCAAATGATATATTTGAAATTTATGATACATGTAGTTATAAAATGAACATAGATCACACAGGTAACTATTTAATGGAATTTAAAGAGTATAGCGTTATAGTAAATGGTAAAAAATACTTATTAGTTGGAAATATAAGCGATATAGATTTTGAAGAAAAATATAAATATATGTTTATGTTTAATGACAGTTCTGTTATAAAAAATAATATTAACAGGATTATGGACATTAATAAGGACGTTGCATTTGATAGTATACTAGGGACTTCTAAAGAAATAATTACTATAAAAAAGAATATATTAAATATCGCAGATTCAACTTCTTCTGTATTAATTAGTGGTGAGGTTGGATCAGGAAAAGAAACGCTTGCAAGAGCTATTCATAAAGAAAGTTATAGAAGAAATAAACCTTTCATAATAGTTGACTGTAAAGAATTAAATGTAGAATTTTTAGAGGAAGAACTGTTCGGAAAAAGTAATGAAGTAGAACATGAAAAAGGAAAATTAGAACTAGCAAATGGCGGGACAATATTTTTTAATAAAATTGATGAAATGCCTCTGCATCTTCAAGAAAAATTATTAAGGGTAATTGAAGATAAAGAAATAGCTGCTAATGTAGAAAATAGCGCAATTCAAACCGATATAAGATTTATTTTTGGTACAAATAACAATATAGAACATCTGATTAAAAGTGGTTCATTTATTGAAGAATTATATTACACCATTAACGTTATACCAATAAGAATAAACTCATTACGAGAAAGAGCTGAGGATATTAAAGTAATCACCTATAGTTTTGCAATGAGATTTTCTAAATTATTTAGTAAAAAGTTTATAGGCATAGATCAAGAAGCATGGGAATATTTGTTAAAATATGATTGGCCTGGCAATGTTGCAGAATTAAAAAATAATGTGGAATTTATGATTAACATAATGAATTCTGATGGGATTATTAATAAAGAGATAATTCCCAAAAAAATAATAGAGGAAGTTGAAAAAAATAAAAATAAAAATTATGCCCACACATTAAATTTAAAGCAAATTGAAAAACAAACTATAAAAAATGCACTTTCAATATATGGATTCAGTACAGAAGGTAAGAAGATGGCAGCAACAAAACTAGGTATAGGTATTGCTACTCTTTATAGAAAAATTGATGAATATAAAATAATGAAGATATAAATTTTTGAGGCTGTCGTATTAGCATAAAAAAATGCTGACGTGGCAGCATTTTTTGTTGCGAATCTCGCCCACTGACAGTTACTGAAATCTTCATAGGTATACATTGTTTTTTCACTTAGATAACCATTCTTATTTTTTTCTTTACTTTTTCAAGATTTTTCAGAGCCACAGTGAAAAATGTTGATTTGTCTATGATTTCACACTTAATTGATTCAATAAAGCCATAATCGATATCATATAGAAAAGTAGATTTTTAATGTTCTAAAAACAGTTTCATAAACAAAAGTACCCAAAACAAACGAGTTTTATGGCAAATGTTAGCGATACTTCAACTAAAAAGAAATTTACCAATTCTACACAATAGTAATTTTGTTAAACTGAGCAGCCTAATATTTAACTGCTCAGTTTTTTAGTTATACTTTGCCCTTGCTTATACGGATGCTCACATTACCCCATTTGTGAACTAGACAAGTATTTTCAAGCTTTTGCCAGTGGAAAAGAGATAAGGAAACTAAAGATGAGGAGCTTTCTTTTGCTAAAAATAGTCAGAAAAAACGAAGAAATTATTATTTAAAGAATTGATATATGTATAAAAATTTATAACAAATTATACAAATAAACTGTTGCATACATGCTATTTTTATGGTAATATATACATATTATGAAATATATATATATTTATCACGAAAGGTAACAATTATGGATATTAATGATTTAAATTACATAAAGAACATAAATAACAAGTTATATATCAATAATACTTATTACAAAGATTTTATTAAAAATGACAATGGTCCAACCTTAATTATTAAAAGAAATAGAATAGCTGATAATTGCAACTTTTTAAAGAATATGTTGAAAAGAGCAACTAATAAAAAAGCAATTATATGTTATGCATTAAAGGTTGCTCCAAGTATCGAAATTCTGAAAATTATAAAAGAACATGACATAGGTGTAGAAGTATATTGTGAAAAGGAACTTGATATGGCTATTAAATTAGATATTACACCTATAGTTGTTGATGGCTTTTATAAACCCAAATCTTTTTTAGTTAATGCAATAGAGAATAATGTTTTATTGATTAATGCAGATAGTTTTAATGAGTTAAGTTTCATAGATGAAATATGTAAAAATAAAAATAAAATTCAAGAAGTAGGTATAAGAATAAAAATAGACAAGACTTCAAAAATGGGAATAGATTTGGACTCTTTTAACAATAATATTGAAAAAATTAAAAATTTAAGAAATATAAGATTAGTCGGTATACATACACATCCTGGATCTAATATAAGAAATGTTGACTTGCCAAAAGAACATTATTCAAAATTGGTACAAGCATACGATATTATTGAAAATAATGGATATAAGCTAAAGTACGTAGATATTGGTGGTGGTCTTCCTGAGAAAATAGTAGTAGAAGATTCGATTGAAGAAAGACTAAAGGATATCTTTGGAAAATTTAGAGATGATAAGGAAATAACTTTCATAGTTGAACCAGGAAGATTTCTAGTAAGTGATTCAGGAATTTTGTTTTCAAAAATTCATGATGTTAGAGATGACGAAAATATTGTAATACTTGATATAGCAGTAGCTCCATATTTTTTAACGACAAATAGTAATTTCAAATATATAATTCCAGATAACTTAGAATATAAAGAAACTAGAAAATGGAGAATATGCGGTATATGGCCTACTGATATTGATTTTATTCCATATGAAAAATTAAATAAAAAACTTCCTAGTAAATTTAATAAAGGTGATTATTTTTGTTTTTTAAATGCAGGAGCATATGTTATGGATAGAATTGAAGAATATACATTAGGGGATAGGGATATTAAATACATTTAATAATCTATTGTGTTTTATTGAAAGGAGGTGCTAATATGGAATTTTTAAACGTTGAAAGCCTTGCAACAGAATGTGCAGTTCAAGATGAAGTTGAATTTGGACCAGTAGTTTAATATAAGAAAATTAAGTGAAAGCAATTTCACTTAATTTTTTTATATTTCTAAATATTTAGATTATATCAATGGAGGATTTTATGTTTATTAAAAAGAAAAGTAATATATGTATAGTAAATGGTAATCATGCATTAGCAATATATGATTTTAATTTGAAAAAGTTATATAGAGTTGGCTTAGAGTGTAAAAATTTATTTGATAAATTAGATAAATTTTCTCAATTAGAATATGATAAATTAGATGATAAAACTAAAAACTTTGTAGATAAATGCATTAATTTGAATATAATAGATAAATGCACTCATCTACAAAAAGTAAGCGACACTAGCAATAGCGATATAAATAGTTTTATAGACAATGCTATAGATGTTAATTTCTGTTGGCTTGAGATAACATCAAAATGTAATCAAAAATGTTTACATTGCTTTATGGGAAACGAACTAAATACAAAAGAATTAAATGTAAATATAATTAAAAATGTTATTAATGACTTATCAAGTATAGGCGTTAAAACAATTGCTTTAACTGGAGGAGAAGCTACACTGCATCCTAATTTTAAAGAAATTATAAAAATGATAAGTAGCGTCAATATAAATATAGCTGTGCTTACTAATGGTCTTTTTCTTGATGATGAAACATTAAAAATTTTTAAGGATTACAATGTAGATGTAAGAATTCCTATTTTAGGCATAAATGAAAATCATGATTATATAACAGGAGTAAAAGGATCTTTCTATAAATGTACTAATAATATAAAAAAATTAAAAGAATATGGTGTTAATGTAATGATTACATCTACAGTTATGGAAATAAATAAAACAGAAATGAATGAAATAAAAACTATTGCTGATAATTTAGATATACATTTTGAAAATGGACCTATTTTCCCAATTGGTAATGCAAAGAAAAATTGGAGGAAACTAATACCTAAAAATTATCAAACGATTATTAATGGATGCCATTCGTCGGCACAAGATATAAATACTCAAAAAGAGAGCAAAAAAAATAAAAGTATTTATCTTCCTAACAAGATAAGTAAATATATTGACTGTGGCACTAAAAATATAGCAATAACATCTAGTGGAAATTATGTACCATGTCTTTTATTAAGAGATAACGAATTCAATATGGGATCAATTTTTGATAATTCTTTGAAATCATTAATTTCACAAAAAAATAATAAATTTAATGCAGTTCAGAAAAAAATGTCCATAAACAATACAAAACCATGTAATTCTTGTGAGACAAGACATGTTTGTAAAGGCGGGGGATGTAGAGCTGTAAGCTATTTATTTAATGGTAATATTGGAGAAAAAAATCCTTATTATCAAAACTGCTATTACTAAATTTTATAAAAAGGATTTAAAAATGAATAAATATATCAAATTACTAAAATCTAAGAATTATATTTACGTTTATGCTTCGCAAGTAATTTCAAATTTTGGAGATGCATTTACTATGTTGGCATTTCCATTGTTTGCATATTATTTATCTGGAACAATTTTATCTTCTGGAATAATATTAATGTGTGAAACAATACCTTGGATTATTATTGGACCATTTGCTGGAATATTAGCTGATAAATATGATCAAAAGAGAATACTTTTAATTAGTGATTTATGTAGAGCAATTTTAACTTTTGCATTATTTATGACTGCCAATATTTATGTTGCA
Source organism: Clostridium acidisoli DSM 12555 (assembly GCF_900176305.1). Classification (GTDB taxonomy): domain Bacteria; phylum Bacillota; class Clostridia; order Clostridiales; family Clostridiaceae; genus Clostridium_I; species Clostridium_I acidisoli. The sequence continues at coordinate 13,898 of NZ_FWXH01000009.1, read as the reverse complement.
TATATAATGGCATTTTTAATGGGCATATTTACAAGTTGTTTTACAGCGGCAAGGTCTTCTATTATACCTAATTTATTAGATAAAGATTTGTTAGAAAGTGGAGTAACGTTATCTAGTTTAAGTAGAAATATTATAAGCTTATTAGGACCATCAATTGGAACTATTATGTTAGCAATTTTTAGTAGCAAATTTTTATTTATTATTGATTCAATAACATATATTATATCTTTTATATTATTATTAAACTTAAATATCAACATGAAAAATGTGGATAAAACTCGTATCAAACATTATGAACACGCAAGCATTAAGACACAAATTTTCAATGGTTTCTTATTAGTAAAGAATAATTCAATTATTAAACCAATACTTGATTTAGATATAATAAAAACACTATTTGAAGCAATTATATCTGTACTTATAATAAGTCTGATAAAAAAATATTATAAATTAGACGACAGTTTTTATGCATTAATAATGACTTTTAACTCTATTGGTATTTTAATAGGAATATTTATATGTTCAAAATTTAATATTAACAAATATAAATATAAATTAATTTTTGTTTCCACTATTATAATTTTTTTAGTTATATATATGCATTCTATTACATTAAATAAATATATATTTCTACTATTGTGGTTTTTATATGGATTTTGTTTGGGAATAAGAGAGTTAATTATGCAAGTTATATTCGCTAACAACATTAATGATAATGAAAGAGGTAGAGTATATAGTTTTTCAAATAGTATGATATCACTAGCTTATGTTATAGGTTATTTATCAGCAAACTACATATATATTGTACTTGGTATAAAAAATTCATTTGCATTTTGTTCAATAATGTTAGGAGTATTAAGTATCGGATATATATTAAAAAATAATTTTATGAGAGAGTTTAGTTAATATGGCTAATGATGAGAAATACAAAATCAATTGTGTGGAATTGGATAAAATAGCATGAATCTTTCATATATAAGGATTCACGCTATTTTTTTATGCTTACTAAGCTTATGCAAATATTTTAAAAAGATTTACAATTGAAAAATATATAGTAAAATTGTTAGTAAACAATAAGAATATGATTAGATGAGGTTTATTATGATAAAAAATAATTTTAATTTTCAAGGTATTTGGTTAAAGGGAAATCTTCATACACATACCAATAATAGTCCATGTGGGCACTACGATGTGGAAAAAGTAATTGATATGTACACATCACATAAGATGGAATATGACTTTTTGGCTATAACAGATCATTATATGCTTACAAGTTTAAAGGAAGTTGTTAATGATGATAAAATCATACTTTTCCAAGGAACAGAGTACAAAAAAAGTTCATTTCAGACATTAGGAATAAACGTTCATCATTATGATGATGATAAGGATAATATAGAAAATCACCAGCAGCTTTTAAATAGTGTTGTAGAACAAGGCGGATTTAATATAATTTGTCATCCACACGTATATAAGGATGATTATTGGCCTTTTGAAAAATTAAAGAATTTAAATAATTATATTGGAATAGAAATTTTTAATAACAATGTAAAACATGATAACAAAGGTAGGGCGCTTGCTACAGATTTATGGGATGAGCTTCTAAGCTGCGGGAAAAAAGTATATGGTTTTGCAAATGACGATATGCATGTTTTTTCAAGAGCTGGTGGGGCGTACAATATGGTGCTGGCTAAAGACAGAAGTAGAGAGGAAATTCTAAAAAACATTAAGAATGGTAGTTTTTATTGTTCTAGTGGAGTATTAATTGAAAAAATCCATATAAAAGATGATGTAATAACAGTTAGAGTACAAAATGTTCCAGTGAAATTTAAATTTATTGGCAAAGATGGTCAGGTATATTACAGTAGTACGGGTATAGAAAAATCTTATGAGGTTAAGGGAAGTGAAGGATATATTAGAGTTGAGTTAATTAGAGAAGATGGTGCAATGGCATGGATTCAGCCGATTTTTTTATCTGAGGTAGAAGGATGATAAAAGTAAAAAAACTTTTAAGAGCAAATAGTCTAAGATGGCAATTAGTAAAAAGGTTTCTTGTTATATTATTGTTATTATTAATAACAATGGAAATTTTCCAGTATTTCACAATGAAAAATTATCTATATTCAAGTAAAGAACAAATTTTAGATGCAAGATTTCATAACATTGACACAGATACTTTTAAGGGGATTAATTCATACCAAGGTTTACTCCAAAATTCGTCCAAATTAATAAATGCAGTCATTGATGAAAATGTGAATGCAGCCGTAATTGATATAAATGGAAATAGGATAGATGGAAGAACTCAAGTTAAAAATTTTTACGAAATAGAGGATAATAAAAAATCTATTAAAAAGTTAGAAAAGCCAATGCCTATTCCAGGATTATCAAAAGATGAGTACAAAAAGCTACTAAAAACAAAAGGTACTTTAGAAGGCTATAAACTATTTAAAGATAAAAATGGAGATTTGCAAATAATTGGCTTTAGGAAGATAGGAAATCTTAATTCGCCTGTAGGCTTATTGCAACTAAGCATGTCGGCGGCTCAAGTTGAAGATATATTGTACAATCAAAAAAATATATTTATAATCGCATCTCTACTAATACTTATAATAGGGGCTATAGTTGGAAGTAAGGTTTTTAAATATACTTTAAAACCACTTTATAATATGAAAGACAATGTAGAACATGTTGATGCCGCTAAATTAGACAGGTATCTGTCCACAGATAACGGACAAATTGAAATTGATAGCTTAGCAAACGCCTTTAATAATATGTTAGATAGAATAGACACATCTTTTAAAGAAGAACAGAGAATCAGAGAAAAAATGAGGCAGTTTGTTTCTGACGCGTCACATGAATTAAGAACTCCGCTTACTTCTATTCATGGTTTTGTTGAGGTTTTATTGAGAGGTGCAGCAAAGAATGAAGAACAATTGGATATGGCGTTAAATAGTATTTTAATAGAAAGTGAAAGGTTAACTAAATTAGTAAATGATTTATTACTTTTAAATAGACTAGATCAAAAGATGTCAAAAGAAATACAGTCAGAAAATATAAAAGACGTTATAGATGAGGTTATCCCACAAATAAAAATACTCCTAGGAGAGAGAAAGATAAAATTAGAGTTAGATGATAATGCATTTGTATATATTAACAAAAATCAAATAAAACAAGTAATTTTTAATCTTGTACAAAATGCAGTAAGACACACTGATGAGAAGCTTGGAGAAATTATAATTTCAGCTAAAAGTTCAAAAAATTACTCTAATAAATATGTGGTACTAAAAATAAAAGATAACGGTACGGGAATTTCAGAAGAAAATATTGAAAAAATCTTTGACAGGTTTTTTAGAAGTGAAAAACATAGATCTCGAAAATATGGGGGCTATGGACTTGGTCTTTCAATTGTTAAATCAATTATTGATGCGCATGATGGAAAAATTGAAGTTAAAAGTGAAGTTGGAGTTGGAACTACTTTTTATATATTTTTACCAAAAGAGGTTGCAGAAAGATGATTTTAATCATTTTTCTGCAACCTTTATTAAAATAAATTTTAATAATTTGTTTAAAGTTCTCTCAGCTAACTCTCAGCTAGTTCTAAACTTATATTAAGAAAACTAATTTATAATAAGTTTTGCAGAGGTGATTGATATGAACATTCTTTTGTTAGCGTTAGTTCTAATTTTAATAATTATGTTAACTGTTATATTTAGTTTTAGTAAAAATAAGAATCAGGAACTTAGTATTGGAATTTATGTATTAGGGACTTTAGTACAATTAAAAGCTTATGGTAAAAAAAGCAATATAGCCTTGCAACAGGCTGAAGAAAAGTTAAAGGAAATAGATGACAAGATGTCCGTATTTAAAGATGACAGTGAAATTTCAAATATAAATAGAAATGCAGGACAAGGAGGGCAAACGGTAAGTAGTGATACGTATTTTGTTATAAAAGAGGCAATTAAATATTGCAAGTTGTGTAAAGGAACTTTTGATATAACTATAAGACCAATAGTGGCTATTTGGGGAATTGGAAAAGATAAAGCAAGAATTCCAAATAAGTCTGAAATAGAACAGGCACTTAAGCTTGTAAATTATAATGACATTGTTTTAGAAGATGATATTAGGTGGATTGGATTAAAGCATAAACAGCAGCAGCTTGATGTAGGTGGCATAGCAAAAGGATATGCAGCAGATGAAGTTAAAAATATATTTGTCAAAAACAATATAAAAAGTGCCATGATAAATCTTGGAGGAAACATATTTGTACTAGGAAAGAAAAAAGATGGATCTAATTGGAAGGTTGGAATACAAAATCCATTAGGAGCTAGAGAAGAATTTATTGGCACTATAGAACTAAGTAATAAGTCAGTAGTAACTTCAGGAGGCTACGAAAGATATTCTGTTTTAGGTGGAAAGAAACTTCAACATATTATCGATCCAAGAAATGGATATCCATCTGAAAGTGATGTCATAAGTGTAACTATAATATCAGACTTATCGATTGAAGGGGATGGACTTTCAACTGGAATGTATATACTTGGTGTTAAAGAAGGAATGAAAGTATTAAAGGAACTTAAAGGAGTAGAGGCAATTTTTATAACATCCAATAAGGAAGTATATATTACAGATGGAATTAGAGATAAATTCAAGGTGTGTAACGAAGAATTTAAATTGAATGGGAGTGAAATTAACTATGAAGAAGAAGATAAAAAAGATACAAATATTTAGAATTGTAGTGCAATTGGGATTTTTATATTTGTTACCAGGACTTTTTACCCTAACTTTTAGTCAAATAAAAAATATATACCTCATGATTATAAAAGGCAACTTTAATTTTCTACATGCCTATCCAAGCTTAATTGAGGTCTTAACTATTATACCGCTAACCATTATATTCGGAAGATTTTTCTGTGGCTGGATATGTGCGTTTGGAACATTTAATGATATTGTATATAAAATTTCAAAGAATATATTTAAAGTGAATTTTAAAATTGACAAGGATGTTGATGCTATATTAAAGTATGTGAAATATTTAATTTTATTTATGTTAATAATATTTGTATGGACTATGGGAAGTACAATATTTAAAACAGCTAATCCATGGGATGCTTTTGCACAAATAACAAACTTTCCACAAGTAGTATCAACTTATACTATTGGATTTATACTTTTAATTCTCATAGGAGTAGGAGCTGCATTTGTTGAAAGATTTTTTTGCAGATATTTATGTCCTTTAGGTGCTATATTTACTATTGTATCTAAGATAAGTATTTTTAAAATTAACAAACCAAATGACAAATGTGGGAAATGCAGAATATGTACAAATAATTGCTCTATGGGAATAGAACTTTACAAAGTTCAAGAACAGCGCGGTGGAGAATGTATAAATTGCTTGAACTGCATAGAAGTCTGTCCAAGAAGAAATACCAATGCTAATGTTTTAAATGAAAATGTAAATCCTGCGTTAGCAAGCTCTGTTGCCATAGTTGGATTTGGTGCAATATATGGACTTAATAATCTAGGTGGTAATGCAGTGACAAAATATTTTCCCAATACAGTTAGTGTTTCAGCTACAGCTTCAACAAAAGGCAATTATAAAGATGGTACCTATACAGGAACAGCAGATGGATTCAGACCAGGTATGCAGGTTTCGGTAACAATAAAGGGTGGCAAGATAACAGATGTGAAAATAGTACAAACAAATGATACACCTGGATATTATGACAAAGCCGCAAATTCCATTCCAAATGAAATAATTAGTTCTCAATCTACTGAGGTGGACACTGTTTCAGGAGCAACTTATAGTAGTAATGGAATAATAAATGCTGTAAAGAATGCATTAAAAGAGGCAACAGTAGGTTCAACAAGCAGTAGTAGTAAAGCCACAAATACACAAACTGAAACAAGCAATGAGGTGCAAGCACAAACACAGACAAATGCTGCAAGTACGCAGCAGCAAGCAGCTACTTCTAATGAAGGAAGTACTCAGCAAGGTGGAAAGTACAAGGATGGCACCTATACAGGAACAGCAGATGGATTTAGACCAGGCTTACAGGTGTCAGTAACAGTTAAGAGTGGTAAAATTTCAGATATTAAAATAGATCAAATAAATGATACACCGAATTTTTATCAAAGAGCAGTGGATACTGTACCAAACGAAATAATTACGGCTCAGTCTACCAGCGTGGATACAGTTTCAGGAGCAACCTATAGTAGTGAAGGGATAATAAATGCTGTAAGTGCAGCACTAAGCAAAGCAAAAATATAAATGATAAAGTTAAGCACCTCTAAAGTAATTTTAGGGGTGTTTTGTTTATCTAATAACATAAGAGATATACGCTTTCTTGTGACAATATGTAAAATCTGTTATTATAAATTTGTAAATAATTGTTTTAAAAATCCCAAGGCTGGGGAGGAAATATTATGATATTAGAAATTAAAAATTTAATAAAAAGGTATGGAGATTTTTTAGCAGTTGACAATGTAAGCTTGTCAATCAAAGAAGGAGAAATCTTAGGACTTTTAGGACCAAATGGAGCAGGTAAAACTACAATTATAAACTGCATAATTGGTTTAAATAAAATAGATTCTGGAAGTATAAAGGTATTTGGAGAGGATTTAAAAGAAAATGAAATAAACATAAAAAGACAGATAGGGATAGTAACACAAAATATATCGTTGTATAATGATTTAAATGCTTATGATAATGTTATGTATTTTGCTAGCATATACGGATTAAAGGGCAAGCTTATAAAAGAGTCAGTTGATGAGGTCTTAAATTATGTTGGTCTATTTGAGGAAAGAAAGAAGTTCCCTGATGAGTTTTCTGGTGGAATGCTTAGAAGACTTAATATTGCTTGCGGAATTGTACACCATCCTAGGCTTGTAATTATGGATGAGCCAACAGCAGGTATAGACCCACAATCTAGAAGCCGTATTTTAGATGGAGTAGAGAAGTTAGCTAAAGCTGGAACAACAATTGTTTATACCTCTCATTATATGGAGGAGATTGAAAGGATATGTACAGACATTGCAATAATAGATCAAGGCAGGATAATTGCACATGGAAATAAGGAAGAATTGAAGAACATAATTTCTGCAGAAGAAAAAGTTAGAATAAAAGTGTCAGCGCTAAATTATACAATTGTTGAAAAAATAAAGAGTATGTATGGGGTTAAGGAGTGTAATCTATATGAAAATGTCATTGATATAATTTCAACTAAAGGAAGTAAAAATTTAGGCAAAATAATAGATGTAATTGTACAAAGTGGAATTGAAATAATGGATATAGATATCCAAAAACCTACCATTGAAGATGTTTTTTTAACGCTAACAGGGAGAAACTTAAGGAATTAAGGAAGTGAATATATGAGATCAATTTATATAGTGTATTATACATTGAAAAGGCAATTAAAGAATAAAAATGAAGTGATAAGAGGTCTCATTTTTACGTTATTAATAATTTTAATATTAGGTTTGTCATTAAAAGAAGCGTTTACATCAGATCAATTTAATCAGCAGAATATAAGTGTTTACAGTAATAAAATTGAAGCATTTAATAGTTTTCAAAGTTATATTGCGTCTAAACCCCAATATAAACATATAATAAAACTCATAAAAGTAAATTCAAATAATGTTGGAATCCAAAATGTTAAAAGTGAAAAAAGTGATGTATATATTAAAATATTAGAACTTCCAAACAAAAGCATTGAGGTAGAAAAGGTAAGTGTATTACATAGTAATGATTTTGAAGATTCTTTTATAAAAAGTCTTATAAATAGTTATAGAAACTCACTTGGTGAGCATAATGGCGAAGTTAACGTAGTAAAGGGAAATCCACTTGATTTAGCTAGTAAACAACCCAATGCTATGGACTACTACTCTGTAACCATGATTATAATGATTATGTTTTATAACTGTGCATATGGTGCTAATATAGTAATTGAAGACAGAGATAAAAATAAAGTTTCAAGAATAATAAGCCTACCAATAAGTTATAGAAAGCATATAACGTGCAAGATTATTGGGGAAGTCATATTTGTATTTTTAGAAGCCATATTTTTAATAATGTGTACTAAATTTATTTACAAAGCAAATTGGGGCAATAAATTTGTAGATATATTTCTTGCCATGCTACTGTTCTCAATTTTTTGTATAACTTTTGGAACAGCACTTGCAAGTATTATAAAAAGTGAAGAACTAATATCATTTATAATGACAGCAGGTATAGCAATTTTAACCTTCATTGCTGGTGGGTACGTTCCTATTGAATATTTAGATAAAAACATAAATAATTTAAGTATATTATCTCCAAGTTATGCAATTCAAACCATAGTATTTAAAAAAATATATGGCTATAGCTATTCTGTGAGTGGTTTTTACTTAGAGCTTATCCTTCTCTCTATAATATTATTTATGATTACCATGGTTTTTGGAAAGGAGAAGGAGCAATGATTGTTTTTAAATATAACATGAAGAGAATATTGAATAAGAAAAAAGGCATTATATCTATGATGTTTATAACATTTATAATTTTAATACTATCTAGGTATCTAACCACTGATAGTTCAATTCCCAGAATTTCTGTTATTGATAATGATAAAACAAAAGTTACATATGAACTAATAAGAAAGCTTAGTGAAACATATGAACTGAAAAATGCAAATGGAAAAGACATTGCAGATGATTTAAGCGACTTAAGCACTGAAAAACTTCAGTATGTACTTGTTATTGATAAAGGCTTTACAAACAATATTATTAACGGTAAAACACCAAGTGTAAATAGTTACTACGACAAAAATAATACAATACATACAGTTATTGATGAAGATGTTAATAGCTATATTGGTGACTTGAAGAGTATGGCGGTAAAATCAAGTGAGTCTGAGTTTTATAATAATTTTAATAGGTATGAAAAGTCCAGCTATAAGGTGAATTATATTCAGTTTGAAAACAAAAATAAAAAATATGCAGCAATAGGGCTTCATTTTTTTGTAATGTTAATGCTTTTCTCCAGTATAAGCTTAGCCAATGGTTTAATTATAAGTAAACATGAAGCAAAGAGCTTTAGAACTTTTGCGGGACCAATCACGTTAAAAAACTACATGTTTCAAGGTATATTAAGTTTATTTGTTTTAACACTTTTTCAGGTTGTAGTAATTTTAGGGGTACTAACAATTATATACGGAACTGTAATGCTAAAATACACCCCATTGCTCTTTGTTGCATTTTCAGCATTTTCACTAACTTCTGTTTCTATAGGCGTATTTGTAAAATATTTGTATAATTATAGATCAAATGGACATACGTATATATCTACTTTAATAGTTATACCAATGTGTATGCTTGGAGGATGTTTTTGGGATAATAGCATGATGCCTACTGCCTTTAGGTATGCAGCTAACTTTGTGCCCAATACATGGATTATAACTGCAATAGATAACATATTGTTTTATAATGGAAGCTTAGCTTCAATAGGTATTGACATAATTGTTTTAATATTATTTAGTATTGTATTTTTTTTACTTGGAATTTTTACAAAACGAGATGTAGTAAAGTAGGGGTTTATCATGAAAAAAATAAATTATATTATTAAATTAATTTTCAGTATGTATGTTCTAATAAATCTGCCTATTCATTCAGTGCTTGACTATAAAATAGTAAGTGTGATACTTATAAATGCAGCTATCTTAACAATAAGAGAAAAACTAAATGATTCTATATACATTGTAGTAATGGAACTTATGATTGTTACTATGTCCGCTTATATGTATAGTTCAGCAGCCACTTTATATGTGATAGTTATATTTGATTTTGCATGTGAAAAGAGTTATTTGGGTGTTATTGTTACTGCTTTATTAACAATGCATTTTTCTAAAATAAATATTCAGGTTATGGTGATTTTCTGTATATTGTCGTTGGTAATTGCATTTCTTTTAAATGAAATTAACGATAAAAATGAATTCTATAGAAATCTAAATGATAGTGAACGTAGACTTAGATATGAACTAGAGGCTGCTAAAATAGAACTTGTGAATTCCTCTAAGGAAGCTGTACATATTGCAGAAATTAAAGAACGTAACAGGATAGCTAGGAATATACATGACAATGTAGGACACAGCATTGCGGGAATATTCATGCAGCTTCAAGTAGCTCTAAAACTATATGATAGAGACGATAAAAAAGCTAAAGAAATATTAAAAAATAGTATAACGGGACTTTCAGATTCGTTAAAATTACTAAGAGAAACAGTACACAACATAAAGCCAAAGGACAATTTGGGCATAGAATATATTAGTAATATAATTGATAACTTTAAATTTTGTAAGGTTCAATTTAAACATAATGGGGATATCAGTAGAATTTCTCCAAATCATATGGAGATAATTGCAACAAATATTAAAGAGGCACTGACCAACATAACAAAATATTCAAATGCCACGAAAACTGACATAAGTATAGAAGTTAATGAAAAATATATAAGATTATATATAAAAGATAATGGTGTTGGAAACAAAAAAATAAAAGAAGGTTTAGGACTTAGTGGAATGAGAGACAGGATTAGAAACGTTGGGGGAAGCATTTCGCTTTCTGGTGATGATGGATTTTTAATAGTTTGTATTATTCCAATTGATAGTACGGGAGGGAAAATTTTTGAAACTACTAATAGTTGATGATGATGCTCTAATAAGAGAAAGCCTTAGTATATTGCTTGGACTTGAAGATGATATTGAGGTTGTTGGTACAGCTTCAAATGGACAAGAAGCTTATGAACTTTGTATAACATCAAGACCAGACATTGTCCTTATGGATGTAAGAATGCCAATTATGGATGGGGTTCTTGGTACTAAAATTATAAAAGAGAGTTTTAATGAAATAAAAGTAGTTATATTAACTACCTTTAAAGATGATGAATATATAAAAGAAGCACTTAAAAATGGAGCGGAAGGATATATACTTAAAAATCAAACTTCAGATAGCATAATAGACAGTCTAAAAGCAGTTATTAAGGGTAATATGGTATTTGAAAAAAATGTAGCGGAAACTATATCCTCTTTCATGAGAGAGGACAATAAAAAATCACCTACAGATTACAATTTAACAGAGCGTGAAACTGATATTCTAAAACTAATAGGTGAAGGAATGTCAAATAAGGAAATATCCAAAGTATTGTATTTAGGAGAAGGAACAATAAGAAATTATATAACAAATCTTTTAGAAAAATTACAATTAAGAGATAGGACACAACTAGCAATATTTTATCTAAAGAATTTTTAACTATTTGGTGGTGTACGTATGAAATTCAGATTAAAAAAAAGCTTTACTACAGCGATTTTTTTCCAAATAACTGTTGTAATTATACTTACGGTTTTAGTATTAGGATATTTATGGATAAATAAAGAGTATGAAGTTTTTTCTGAGCAATCTGAAGAGATGAAAAATGAATACATAAATAATCAAAAAAGCCTAGTAAAAAGTCAAGTTAATGGAACAGTTGACTATATAAACTATATGAGAAAGCAGACAGAAGATAAGTTAAAAGCAAATATTAAAGAAAGAACTTATGAAGAATATTCTGTTGCTATGAATATATACAATAGCAACAAAAATACAAAAAGTGATGAAGAAATTAAGAAAATGATAAACGATGCACTTAGAAATGTGAGGTTTAATAATGGCAGAGGATATTACTTTATTGATAGCTTAAGTGGTTATGCTGTATTATATCCAACGAATCCTGATTTAGAAGGAAAAAATTTATTGGAACTCCAAGATCAAAAAGGAAATTACGCACTTAAAGATGAAATAAACTTAGTGAAAAAGCAAAATGAAGGTTTTATAACTGACTATTGGACAAACCCAGAGTACAATGATAACAAAGTATACCCTAAGATTACCTTTGTTAAGAAATTTGAACCGTATAATTGGTATCTAGGCACAGGTGAGTATATTAATGATGTGGAACAAGATGTAGAAAAAGAAACTTTAGCTAGAATAAGCACTATTAGATTTGGCAATAGTACCCAAGGATATGTTTTTGTACATAATTATAATGGATTAGAGCTATGTAATGGTATGTATCCTAGTTATGTAGGTAAAAACCTTTTAAAGCTTACGGATATAAAAGGAACCAAGGTTGTAGAAAAGCAAATTAATATTGCAAAAAACAATCCTGATGGAGGATTTTTAATACATTATTGGAAAGAACCAAATTCTAATGATGAATTTCAGAAGATGACATATGTAAGAGCAATACCAGAACTAAAATGGGTTGTTGGCTCAGGTATAGAAATGAAACAAATCGAAAAATTGATTGACAACAACAAAAAGGCAATGCAAGTAAAAATTTATAAAGAAATAACTAGTATATGTTTAATATTAGTTGGTGCATTAATTATTGCATTTAGTAGTACAAGATACTTAACAGACAAAAGCAGAAGAAACTTTGAATTATTTACTGATTTTTTGTATAACTCAACAAAGGGAAATGAAAAACTTGACGTAGATAAAATCCATTATTCAGAATTTAAAAGTTTGGTACGGGCTGCAAATGAGATGATTGAAGAGAGAAATTCTACTGCTATTAAAATTAGGGATAGAAATGTAGAACTTAGAAAAATGCTTATAACTGATGGGTTAACAAAACTCTATAATCATAAATACATTTATGAAAGATTAGAAATCCAAGTGAAAAAATCTCAGAAAATTAACGAAAAGTTTTGTGTAATTATGTTTGATATAGATTTTTTTAAAAAAATTAATGATACTTTTGGACACCAAGTTGGAGATGAGGTTTTAGAGAGGGTGTCAAAAATAATTAAGGATAATATAAAAGGAAAAGAAATTGCAGGTAGATATGGTGGGGAAGAATTTATACTTATACTTCCTAACGTAAATTTAAATGAAGGATATGAATTTGCTGAAAATATAAGAAAGCAGGTTATGATATCAAAATTTCATGAAGATGACTTGAAAGTTACCTTTAGTGGAGGAGTAGCAGAATATTCAGGTGAAACGGCATTAAAACTTGTAAAAAAAGCAGATGAAAAATTATATGAGGCTAAGAAAAACGGACGAAACAGAATAGAAAAATAAAGGATCGATTAACAAGGCTTCAGGAGGCAGAAGAAAAAGGAATAGCAAAAGGAATAAAAGAGGGTAAGAAATAGGCTTTATTTCAGGAGTAACGCGACTTTCGAAAGAACAAATATTAAAGCTTGATGGAAATTGATTTTTCCAACCGATATAATAAATTAAAGTGCCTCAATATATTGAAAATCAATGCTTTGAAGCACTTTTTATATGCTTTTTTCAAAAAATGAAAATCGGTTGGAAAAATTTTGAGGAAAGCCTTTCTTAAAGCGGTTTAAGAGAGTATAATGAAAACAAAGAATGGCTTGCTTTCAGTGTTGAACAATAACATAAGATGTACACATCTAGAGTTTGCGCGAGAGTGCATATGACTTCATGAACAAAATATTCAGATGTCAAAGAAATAATGTATTAAACCAATTATGAACATTAACATAAGATGTATGCATTTAGAGTTTGTGTGGGAGAACATATAACTTCATCAACAAAATAATTATTACTTTGAAGATTAGGTGTAAAAAGCGAATAATGGTGTGGATTTTTCCAACCGACATAATAAATTAAAGTGCTTCAATCTATTGTAGATCAATGATTTGAAGCACTTTTTATATGCTTTTTTGAAAAAATAAAAATCGGTTGGAAAAATTTTGAGGAAAGCCTTTATTAATGCGGTTTAGGAGAGTATAATGAAAATAAAGAATGGCTTGTTTTCAGTAGTTGAACAATAACATAAGATGTATTTAAATCTCTCCATTTGAATAGCAAATTGAGTAGCATTCCAGTTGAACAATAACATAAGATGTATTTAA
>NZ_FWXH01000036.1 GCF_900176305.1 Clostridium acidisoli DSM 12555 | reverse complement strand
ATTACCATATTTAGATAATATGAATGCATATCATAAATATGAAGTTACTAGAGATTTTAGCCAATTAAGTGATGCAATTAAAAATTGTAAGGATAAAGATTTAATTGAATTAATTAATGCAGATGCTTTAAGATATGGAATTGATTTAAATAACCTAAAAACTTATGGTGGTGAAATTGTTAAAGCATTTAATGCAATTGGAGGAGGAACACAATGGCAATTACCATTATCGGTACAGTATCTAAAAAAATTAGGTTTCTTAAAGGAAATTAAATAAAAGGTTAGGAGAAGATTAAAATGAATATAAATGAATTAGAAAATAAAATACATAAGTTGGGATTGGATACATATAAATACAATCTTGGAAATATGCCTATGAGAGAATTAGAATTAGGTTTAATAAGAGAAAATAATAAGTGGATAGTCTATCAATCATATGAGAAAGGAGGATATAATATTATTAAAACATTTGATAACGAGGATGAAGCATGTGATTTAATACTATATTTTTTAAAGTTAGAAAAGAAAAAGGAAACATTATTAAATTCATAATATGAATGAGAATGCATAAAAATTGTAATTAGTATAATCAAAAGAAATGAATAGAAGATAAAAAATATTTAGATGCATAATAATAATTATGTATTGAAGTTGTCAACAACAAGGGCCAAAAGACACCCTAAAAACCACAAACATCTACCAAGGAGAATAAATGCTGTATTTTATGGGTAAAAATAGTAGATTGATCAAAAGCTTCCTTTGATGTATGATACGTGATAATGGCATAACTTTAATGGATGCTAAATAGTGTCTGTTGGAGTTTTTCTTTTTAAGGTCTAATTTGGATGCAACAAGACATAACTTGGTCGTATATGGCTAAGTTTTCAATGAAAATAAGCTATAGAGAAAAATACTGATAATAAAAAAGTTGCTTGAAACTATGATATTGTAACCAGGGCTAGACGTACCAATAGTTTTATATGATTTAAGGGAGACTTCAAATGCAACCAAGGTAGGAGAAATAGAGGATCTAAGGAAAACTTGCTGAGGTTAGTGAAACAGGAGAAAAATTAAATGGTGAAAGTGACTATGAGGGATTTAAACGGTAATTAAAGAAAAAAATAAATATTAGCAGATAATATATGTAAATTAAAATAATAGTATCATAGAATTAGTGGAGGTTAATGCTTTTGACATACAAAGAAACAGAAGATGTAAATAAAAAATTATATATAATTATATATAATTTAATAATGATTTTTAGCATATTATGTGCATTCACCTTTGGATTATGCTTTAAAACTACGAATGATGGATTATGGCATATAAAAGTAGGAGAATATATAATAAAAAATAGAAGCATTCCATATAATGACATATTTTCATGGTATGGTATAAGTTTAAAATTAAAGTGGATAAGTCATGAATGGTTATTTGGAATAATTGTATATTTAATATATTCTATAAAAAAATTTTCATCTATTGGCGTATTTCTTGGAATTATTAATGTTATTAACTCAATATTAGTATATTACTTTGCTAAAATTAGATGCAATAATAAATGGATATCTTTGTTTTGTATGAATTTTTATATAGCAATAATTTGTTTTGAAATAGGAGTATCATTAAGGCCATCTATTTTATCGGTTTCAGTTATACTAATTTTGTGTGTTTTACTTGAAAAGAAAAAATATTTACTGGCATTGATAATACTTGTTGTAGGAGTTAATTTGCATGGTGGTATATATCCCGTATATTTAGTTATATTTGCATATTACTCATTGAATAGATATAAGTATTTCATAATGGCTATATTAAGTGTACTTATTAATCCATATACATACAATTTGTATTTTTATACAATAAATTCAATGAAAGAATTAAGTTTAGAAAGAAAGTTTATACAAGAATGGTCTTTTACTCAAATTTATAGTTTGAAATTAGCATTATTAATATTATTAATTTCAACTTTTACTTACGCGTTTGGGAAAATAAAGTTAAAAGATATGATGTTTTCAGGAGCCTTTATCTTACTTTCTCTAGGATCTTATAGGCATATTATATTTCTACCTGTTATTGTTATGCCATTAATGAGCCCTTATTTTTCTACAGTAACAAAAAATTTATTTCAAGAGATTAAATACAACAAAATAAAAAGATATTTAACATACTGCATAACAATTGGACTGTTTCAAATTTTAATATTTGCTAATTTACTTTTTTTCATAGATTTGAGTTGTAAAAGATTTCCCATGATCTATTTAGATAATAGCAAATATCCTGTGTATGCGTGTGAATATATTAATAAGCATACATATATAAAATCTAGCCATTTATTGAGTAATTATAATGATAGTCCGTATTTAATCTTTAAGGGAGTTCCAACCTTTGTTGACAGTAGAGCAGATCTATTTATGCCAAGCTATAATAAAGGTATAAATGCATTTTCTGATTATGCTAATGCATATACAAATTTTGGACAAACACAGAAGTTTATAAAAAAATATAAAATTAACTATATACTAACTAATAAACTAGATCAAGTATACTATGTATTTAAAGATTATAAAAATTTATCGATTATTTATAAAGATAAAAATTATTGTATATTTAAAGTGAATTATTATATAAAAAAATAGATTTAAACAATAAACTATTATGAAGGTTGTGAGTAAATTATATGAATACAGAAGAGAAAAGGATACATTGGATTGATAACATTAAGTTTTTAGGAATGATTTTAGTTGTTATAGGTCATTGTATTCCATATAATAGTATTTTAAGTAAATATATATATTCATTTCATATGCCACTGTTCTTTTTTTTGTCTGGGATTGTTTATGATTCTAAGAAATATAAAAATCTGAAAGAAATAGGTAGGAAGAAAGCAAAGTCCATATTAATACCGTACTTTACATTTTCAATAATAACATATGTATTTTGGATTTTAATTAGCAGTAGATTTACAAAAAGCTCAGTAAACGTGAATCCATTGCAGCCACTTATAGGTATATTCTATTCTAATGCAATAGGAAATTGGATGATATATGACGGACCGTTATGGTTTCTGACGTGCTTATTTTTAACAGAGATAGAGTTTTATTTTATAAATAAACTTTCCAATGGAAATACGAAAAAAACAATATTTATATTGGGTTTAATTTGTATAATTGCAGTTATTGATGGCAGATATATGACATTTAGATTACCATGGAGTTTCGATATTTCATTAACAGCGGTAGTGTTTTATGGATGTGGTTTTATATTTAAAAATAAGATTAAAAAATTACAAAAATTTATTTGTAATAAGAAGATAAACATGTTTATTTGCGTACCCTTTCTTATGACTAATGTTATATTTTGCATTTTAAATAGACATATAGAAATGAATTATGGTCTTTATGGAAATACAATATATTTTTATATTTCTTCATTGAGTGGAATAATTTTTTATTCAATAACATTTATGGTATTTGTAAATTATAAAAATAAATTTTTTGGGTATATCGGAAGAAATACTATAATAATTCTTTCTCTGCATTTAGTTTTTATAAATTGTATAAGAGGATTAGTATATTTTATATTTAAAATTCCAATGCAATTATTAACAAACAATTTATATATTGGACTATTATTAGTAGTGATTTGCGGATTTTCATTTATCCCAATTTGCTATATTGTAAATAGATATGCTCCATTTATCATAGGTAAGAGTTCTAAAAACGTTGCATGAGCAAAAAAGTTCAGGTAATTATTAAAGTTATCTGAACTTTTAATTTTTTTATGTATTTAAAGGTTTTTTTGAGTGAATAACGAACTATAAATTATGTTGAAGGTTTTTGATTGGTATTATTATTTTCAACTTTGGGAACAATTATGGGTGCTATTTTAATGCCAACTTTTATTAAATTATTTAGTAAGGCAGTGCAATCTTTTAGCGTTCATAAGTCTGTACCAAGGCTTATAATACACAGTTTTTCTAAATCAGGTATAGAACAGTTTAAAAGCAGTATATCAAAGCCCAAAAAACAAAACATAGAACAGCTTAAAAATTTAAATAAAATGCCAAAGAAAATAATTATATTTAATATTGTTGCAAGGATAATCTAAGGAGGATGAATAAAAATGAAATTTGCCTTTATATCAGATTTTGATGGTACACTTACAGAAAAAGATTTTTATAAGATTATAACAGATGAATATTTAAAAGAAGAATGTGCACAGATGTATATAGATTGGAAGAAAAAGAAAATAAAAGACGTTGATTATTTAGGATATGTTTTTGGAAACATAAGAAGAAGTGAAGAACAAATCTATGAGGATATAATGAAAATCAAACTGGATCCTTTTGCCGTAGAGTTTATAAAAAATATTAATGATAATGGGGGAGATTTTATTGTAGTAAGTGCAGGAACCGGCTACTACATAGATAAGGTTTTTAAAAATAATCATATTGAAAACGTTAAGGTTTATACTAACAAAGGTGTATTTAAAGATAATGGTATACATTTTTTATTAGACGAAAACAGCGAATTTTATTCTGAAATATATGGAATTGATAAAATGAAGGTAGTAAATAAATTAAAGGGTGAATATGATAAGATTTTTTATGCAGGTGATAGTCAGCCAGATGTTAAAGCGGCACTTTTAGCAGATGTTGTATTTGCTAAAGGAGAACTGATAGAATTTTTAAAGGAAGAAGGCAAAGAATATATAGAGTTTAATAATTTTAAGGATATTTGGGAAAAAGTAAAAATTATGATTACAGGGGAGATGTAATGTTATGAAAGAGATTACACATAAAATATCCATTCCATCAATACTTGAGGTTGGAAAAGGCAACATAGGAAATTTAGGATTACTTATTAAAAAGGGAATGTTTAAAAAAATAGCAATTTATTTTGGTGAGGGAATATATGAATTGTTTGGAAAAGGAATAGAGGAATCCATAATAAATTCTGGTATAGAAATAAGCAATATTGGAGTTATAACTAGTATAGACTTTGATGATGTAGCAGCTAAGGCATTTGAAATTCCAAACGATGTAGAAGCATTAATTGGAGTAGGTGGAGGGAAGGCAATAGATGTAGTTAAATATATGAGTTTCCTAAGAAAACTTCCTTTTGTAAGTATACCAACTTCAACATCCAATGATGGATTTTCTAGTGCAGGAGCTTCATTAACTCTAAACGGAAGAAGAATGTCAATTCCAGCGAAAACTCCTTATGGTATAATAGTAGATATTGATGTTATAAAAGGGGCACCAGAAAAATTTATATATTCGGGTGTTGGAGATTTAGTATCCAATATAACAGCACTTTATGATTGGAAATTTGAAGAGGACAATGGCAAGGCAATTGTGGATGATTTTGCTGTTATGATTTCAAAAAAAGCAGTAAATAGTTTTGTTAGAACAGAGTTTTCAAGCATAAAAGATGATCTGTTTTTAAAAGAACTTGTGGATTCTCTAACTATGAATGGTATTTCTATGGAGATAGCAGGAAATAGTTCGCCAGCAAGTGGATCAGAACATCTTATTTCTCATGCTCTTGATAAATTTTTAGAAGTACCAGAATTACACGGAATTCAAGTTGGAATAGCAACATATATAATGGCAAAGGTTCAAAATCATAGAGTTAGTCGAATTACAAAAATATTGACTGGAACAGGTTTCTTTGATTATGTTTCCACACTTAAGATGAAAAAGGATGATTTTAAGAAAGCGGTAGAACTTGCAAGGGATATTAAGCCGAATAGATATACTTTTATTCATGTAGATAAAAATGTAGAGCTTGCAAAAGAGTTAATAGATAAGGATGAAATATTAGATAAAATACTAATATAAGGAGGAATTGTTCCTTGATTAGAAAACTGGTAATAACTAAAGACTTAGAGCTACACTATGATGTAGCTTTTAATGAAATAGATAATGAGGAAGTTTTATGGTATTGGATTGATTTTGATCATCCAACAGAAGTTGAAACAAACTTACTAGAGAGTCATTTTCATTTTCACGCTTTAGCAATAGAGGATTGTGTTAATAATATAAATACCCCAAAGTTTGATTACTATGAGGACTATAATTTCTTTATCTTAAATTCATTATATAATGGCAAAGCAATGCCAAAAGAAATAGCATTGTTTGTAAGTGATAAATATGTAGTATCATATCATAACAGTTCATTAGTTGAAATTGATGAGGCTTTTGATAGAGTTAAGGTAAATAAAAAACACTGGACAAGAGGCACTGCATATGTGGCACATCAGATAATGGACAAAGTTGTAGATCATTTTTTCCCAGCAGTTTATACAATCGAAGAAAAATTGGAGAAAATAGAGATAAATGAAGAGGAAGACACAGTTTATAATTTAATAGATAAATTGTTTAAGCTAAGAAAAGAATTATTGAAACTTAGAAAGACTATAAACTCTATGAGAGATTTATTATATAGAATAATTAATTCAGAAAAACTTGAAGATTTTAATGAACATAAGATGTATTTCTCAGATATACATGATCATCTTTTAAAACTTTCAAGTATGATAGAGTCCAATAGAGAGATGACGGCAGACATAAGGGATAACTACTTATCAATGAACTCTGCAAAACTTAACAGAAATACTATGGTTTTAACTGTTGTAACTACTATATTTAATCCTTTAACGTTTATTGTAGGAGTATATGGGATGAATTTTCAGTTTATGCCAGAACTCAATTTTAAATATGGATATTTTGTTGCACTTGCAATTATGGCTATTATAGCAGTATCAATGTATTTGTGGTTCAAAAGAAAGGGGTGGATGGATTTATAAAAAGGTATAACTTTAAAATAAATATTTAGAAATTAATTCGGTATGAGGTGTTTTATGGATTTTAATAATACTAAAGAGTATTCATATAGAGATAAGGTCATAGAACTTTTAAAAAAAGTAACTGAGATTTTACCTAAAAGCAAATTATTTTACTACACTATACTTATTTTGTTTGCAAAATCACTTATAGTTATTGGGGATGTTTATTATGAAAACCCAACCTTCAAGCAGGCAATAACAGCATATACTAAAATTTCACATGTTTATATATACATATATTTCATAATGCTTTTTGTTGCATTTTCCTATTTATTTAAAAATAGGGCACACATGTGGTTTTTGATCATTATAAATATAGTATTTTCAATTTTATTTATAGCAGATGTATGGTATTACAGAGGTTTTAGTGCCTTGCCAACATTATATTCATTAAAAGAAACAGGAAATTTGGACAATCTTTCGGATGCTGTTATTTCACTAATACATAAATCCGATATTTTATTTATAATAGACTTTTTTATACTGATACCATTTAGTATTATAAATAAAAAAATGTATAAAGATCATTCAAGAAATGTGATTTTGTTTGTTATTCTTTTTATTCTTTCAGCAACCTATACAATTTACGTTCCTTTTAAGGTAGATAACCTAAAGTTGTATGATAAGGAAGAATCGTTTTTTACAATAAGATGGAAGCCAAGTATAACAGTATGTAATGCATCACCTATTGGGTATCACTATTTGGACATATATAATTTCTTTAAAGATTCTAAACGTTTAATTTTAAGTAAAACAGATAAAAAAGAAATTAAAACTTGGTTTGACGCCAAAAACGAAAATAATTTACCGGATAATCAGTATAAAGGTATGTTTAAAGGTAAAAATTTACTTGTTATACAAGTGGAATCTTTAGAAAACTTCGTTGTAGGAAAGAGTGTAAATGGTCAGGAGATAACTCCAAATATAAATAAGCTTTTGAATAATAGCTTGTATTTTAATAACTATAATGAAGAAGTGAATGAGGGGACAACCTCTGATGCTGAACTTATGACAAATACATCAATTTATCCGGTAAGAACAGGAAGTACATTTTTCAGATACCCTGACAATAAATATTATAATTCCATGCCTAAGATTCTTCAAAGACAGGGATATTTCACTCAAGCAATACATCCTGATAAAGGTTCATATTGGAATTGGATGCCAGCACTTAGTTCTATAGGTTTTCAAAAATGTATTGATGCTTCAAAGTTTAATATAGACGAAACTATTGGACTTGGACTTAGTGATGCTAGCTTTTTAAGACAAGCAGCACCAATTATTGAAAAAAATAAACAACCATATTATAATTTTATGATAACATTAACGAGTCATTCACCTTTTGACTTGCCTAAGAAATATAGAGAACTTAAAATTGATAGTGGGTTAGATAAATCACATCTTGGAGGATATCTTCAAAGTGTCCATTATACAGACAAGCAGATAGGAATATTTCTTGATAAATTAAGAAGTAGTGGTGACTTAAAGAATACGGTTGTTGTATTATATGGAGATCATTGTGGAGTTCACAAATATTATCAAGATGAAGTTCCAGAAACAAAGGGCGTAGAGAGCTGGATGATTGACAACCATAAGCAAATACCTCTTATCATATATAATGCTGCACTTAAGAAACAGGAGATAACAACAACAGGAGGGGAAATAGATTTAATGCCAACACTGTTATATCTTATGGGTGTTGATAAAAAAGAATATCAAAACACAGCCATGGGACGTAATTTATTAAAAACAAAAGAAAGTTACGCAGTATGGTCTAATGGTCAGTATATAGGAAAGTCTGATAATAAAAAACAGGAACAACAGGCAGTAGATGGCTTAGATATAGGCGACAAGCTAATTAGAAGTGATTATTTTAAAACTTATCCAGAGTACAAATAAAAATATGTTCAAAGGGAAGGAGAGTTTTTTATGAGTTTAATAGATGAAAAAGTTAAAAAGACAATGGAAAATTTAGAAAAAAACAACATGGAAGCTTATTATGTTGAAGATGAAAAAGAATTAATAACTAAAATTTCACAGCTTGTGAAGGAGAATGAAACTGTAGCATTTGGAGGGTCCATGACACTATTTGAAACAGGAGTTATTGATTATTTAAGAAGCGGAAAATTCGAACTTTTGGATAGGTATAAGGATGGCCTAAATGCGGATGAAATCAAAGAAATATTTAGGAAAAGTTTCTTTGCAGATAGTTATCTTGTAAGCAGTAATGCTATTACAGAAAATGGAGAACTTTACAATGTAGATGGTAATGGAAACAGAGTGGCAGCTATGCTTTTTGGACCAGATAAGGTAATAGTTATTGCAAGTGTAAATAAGATTGTTAAAGACGTTGATGAAGCAATTAAAAGAAATAGAGAAATTTCAGCACCTTTAAATGCTAAAAGACTTAATAAAAAAACTCCTTGTGCAAAAGTTGGACACTGCATGGATTGTAGCAGCCAAGAGAGAATTTGCAATGAGTATACCCTAATTAAAAGACAAGGTAAAAAGGGAAGAATAAAAGTAATATTTGTTAATAAGGAAATAGGATACTAAATTTTGACCCTAATAGATAGTTTGTGCTATTTATTAGGGTTTTATATAATAGTGAGATATTGCGAAATAGGGGTGAAGGGTTTTCACCTATGCTTCGGGGTGAAAAGGCGAAGCATAGGTGATATTTTTTTCGTGGGAAAAAGCTATGGATGATTTTTCTACGCTATGCTGCGAAAAATATTTGAACTTAGATTTATAATCTAAAGTATTTTGTTCATCATTTTTTGACCCAAGGTCTCTGGGGTGATCAATGTATGACAATGTACATGGTTCTGTGTAAGTTAAAATAAAAGTGAAGAGATTTAACTGGAAATTACTATGTGGAAATATTTCTGTAGTCATTAAGATATCAATGATTTATGTAGTTTATTTAGAGCTGCCACCCTATTCTTATGAACAGCTTGTCTCGATACATGTAAAGAACTTGCAATTTCATAATCAGTTAAGCAGTACTTATATCGCATAATTATAATTTTCTTTTGCTTTTCTGATAAATTTACAATTAAATCATCAAAAATCAGAGAAGAATTGTCTATAGTGTTATAAGAAAAATTTTTATCAATTTCAATATCTGTAAGTAATGAATTATAAGTAATCCTATTATTCTTATGATATTTGTTATAAAGATTTATACAATAGTTTTTTAAAGAGATATTTATATATGAATGCAAAGCTTGTTCAGATTTAAAATCTGAACTATTGATTTTTTTAATAAGTTGCCAAAGAAATAATAAAAGATCATTTCTATATAATTCAATATTAAAGCTTTTAACTAAAAAATTTATTTTTTTACTATATTTAGAACAAATAATCTCAAAATATTTATGATTAGCTTTTGAATCGGCTATAAGTTCAGTTAAATTCATCCAAAGTTCCTCCCTTAAAGTGAAAATACATAAACAATAACCGAACACATGTTCTTATTGTAAACCTTAAAATTCCTTTTTACAATAATATTTTTTTAAACTTCAGTTTGTATTTTACATACCATAGGATCATCAGGAGTATTCTCAATAAAGCCTAATAATCCATCACCACCTTTGGATGTAGAAGTAACTCTTGGACAAACAGCTGAACATGGAGTAAATAAGCCTAATATTAATGCACCATATATTGGCTTTCAATATAGTCAAACAGGTAAGATTCCTGGAATAATTGTAACAGTTGATGGTAAGATTGGAATTAACACATTAAAGGCTATATTAAAACAATCTTAATTTTAGAAATTAAAAAATAATAAAGAATTTTAATATATAGGTTTACAAATATACTTAACTTTTCTTTTTTATATATGTAAATAAAATTAAGAAAAGAGGTTTTAAGTATGGATGAAATGGTATTAGAAGTTCAAGATTGGCTAAACACTACTTATGGAGGAAACTCAAGCTATACTAAAATAACAGAAGATGGTATAACAGGAGGAACAACAATAGCCGCATTAATAACAGCGCTACAAATTGAATTAGGCATTTCACCAGTTGATGGAAGCTTTGGACCAGCTACATTAGTTAAATGTCCTACATTATCAAGTACAAGTGGTACTAAAAATGAAATTATCATCCTTCAGGGAGCATTATACTGCAAAGGATACAACCCCAATGGTATAGATGGGGTCTATGGTAATGGAGTTATTGTTGCAATTAAACAGTTCCAAGCTGATGCTGGATTATCGACACAAGATGGAATAACAACACCAACTATTTTTCAAGCTATATTAAATACAGATGCATATACATTAATTTCTGGTGGAGATTCAAATATTAGAACTATTGAGCAAAAGCTTAATAATAGTTATAGTAGTATAATCGGATTAATTCCAACTAATGGACTATATAGTAAATCTACAAATATAGCCTTAATAAAAGCACTGCAGCATGAAGAGGGTCAAAGTGTAGATGGACTATGGGGACCAAGTACTATGAATGCATGCCCTACTATTCCTGGAAGTAAATCTACTAAGAATTTTGTCTTACTACTTCAATATTCATTATATTGCAATGGATATAATCCAAATGGATTTGATGGATTATATGGTAATGGAGTTAAGACAGCTGTAACTAATTTTCAAACATTTGTAGGGTTAACAGCAGATGGTTATGCAGGAACTCAAGTATGGTCTTCTCTTCTAGTTAGTTATGGCGATAAAAATAGAACATGTACCGCATGTGATTGCTCTACAACTATAACATCAGAAATTGCTCAAACATTAAGATCTAATGGATACAGTGTAGTAGGAAGATATCTTACTGGTAAATATGCAATGTCAGCAGATGAATTGTCTATTATATTTGCTAACGGATTAAAAGTTTTTCCTATATTTGAATACGGAAATACATTGTCTTACTTTAATTATAACCAAGGAGTAAATGATGCTATAAATGCATTACTTGCTTTATCCACTCTAGGCTTTGAAAATTGTATAGTTTATTTTGCCGTTGATTACGATGCATTAGATTCAGATGTTACAACTAATATACTCCCTTATTTCAAGGCTATTAATGGAGTTTTTGCTAGGAATAACAATTACAAAATTGGAGTATACGGACCAAGAAATATATGTAGTCGTGTCGCAGCTGCAGGATATTCAGTTCATAGCTTTGTTAGTGATATGTCTAGTGGATTTAGTGGTAATATTGGATATAAACTTCCAACCGATTGGTCATTTGATCAAATTAATACGGTTGCGATTGGAACTGGATCTGAACAAATATCAATTGATAAAGATATTTGTAAGGGCGTAGATTTTGGTGTTAGCTCTGTTCAACCTGATGCTACAGAAGCTTTAGTTAACTTAGCCAATAAAATTTCAAGTCTTTTTAAAATTACTGTTACAGATTTAAATGATGTACTTACTTTTACTTATCCAAACGGAATAGTAGTTACATGGGAAGTTGGCTTAAAATCAGATATAGGTTCTGGTGATTTAGTTGTATATGTTGATAAAGGTGGTTTTCAATCATTTGAATCAATAGTCGGTGCTATATCTGGATCAACTGGTCTTTCAGACGATTGGTTTAATCAGTTAGCTGAAAATATCTATATTGGTAATATTAGGTTTGTTCTAAAAGGAGATCTTAGTGTTGAAATAGAGATAGATCAACTGATACCAGATGAAATAAAATCTTTAATGTCAAATGAAGGAATGTCATCAACATATCTGTATACTATTGTTAACATTAAATTAGATAATTTTATTTCTGGCTTAGAAGCTGAAGTTGTAGAAGAAGTGGAAAAAGCAGCTTCTATTGTATTTGAATTAGCTGCTTTAGTTATTGCTGTATGTGCTATATTAGAAGTAGGTCCATTTGCTGCTGCTGGTGGTGCCGCAGATATTATAGGAACGTTTTTAACAGGATTATTTACAAAACTATCTAACTCAGGGCTTCAAGCAATTTATAGCAACTAATATTTATGTATAGCAAGTGTGTCTTTCAATAATTTTTACGTTATTTTAAGACACACTTGCTTTTATAAAAATTATACTTGGCAAATGAAAGTATATAAACTAAAATAGAAAACATAATATTCGCATTTGTGGCTATTATAATATAACTAAATAAGGAGTAGTCAAAGTGATATTTTTATTATGTATAGTTATAGCTATAATTATATTGTCTATAATTGGGAAGATGCTGTATTCAAATTTTCTTTTATTTAATGGAATAAATTTTTTGAATAAAGGTGATAATATCAAAGCCATAGACATTTTTTCAAAATTGAGTTATAGTCATGTTAAATATTATAAGTCTCTTGCATACTCGTCAAGAGCAACAGCACGTTTAAATATTGGTATGTACAAGGAGAGTTTTGATGATCTATTAAAATCCCTTAATTTAATGAAAGTTCCAGAAGGGAATTTGGTATCAGTTGCGAGACTTTTGGGCATGTTTAAAGAATATGATATAGCAATTAAATATATTTCAAAAGCAAATGAACTAAAACCTAAGTCTAGTACAATAAATTTTTATTTAGGAAGAATTTATTACCAAAAAGGAGAATATGAAAAAGCTATTGAAATTTTCAATACAACACTCCAATATGATAGTGTAAAAAATATTAAATCACAAATATACTCAAGTTTAGCAGAGTCTTATTTTAAATTAAAAGATTTTGACAAGGCCACTAGT
This sequence comes from Clostridium acidisoli DSM 12555, assembly GCF_900176305.1. Lineage (GTDB taxonomy): Bacteria > Bacillota > Clostridia > Clostridiales > Clostridiaceae > Clostridium_I > Clostridium_I acidisoli. The sequence continues at coordinate 1,521 of NZ_FWXH01000036.1, read as the reverse complement.
TATATATTTAAATCTTTTGATTTTAATACACAAAATTCTAATGCACATAGAGCTTATGCTAATTTACTAAAATTACAGGGAAATTTGTTAAAGGCAAAAGACGAAGCAATAAAAGCCATAGAAATAAGCTCAAATCAGTATATTCCATATAGAATTTTAGCAGAAATAAATCTCATTGAAGAAAATTATACGGATTTTTATACTAATTTTAGAAAATATTTAAAAAGAAAACCTTTATCAGAAGAATTTGATTATGAAAGTATAAATGACTCTATTTATGATAAGGTTAGAAATCACGATCAATTTAAGATATTAATTGAAAACAACACGAAAGAAACAATTGCATTATTAAACAATTTAAAAATTGGAATATTTGATGATAATAAGCTTCTAGGAGATCATAACAACAAAAAGAATAACAACAAAATAATATTAATAGCAACATCCATACTAATAATATTAATAGCATTAATATTAAACTTATATAGCACAAAATCAAATGGTATAAAAACAGTTTCAGGAATGGACAGAGTTTATGCTGTTTATAATTTAGATAAGAATAAAGTGATAAAAAATAGTAATAAATACAATGTTATTTGGCAAACGACAAATGTTAAAGCTGGAGAAAAAATAAATTTTAAGATTGAAGGTCAAAAATTAAATATAAATAAAATATTAGCTGTTCAAAAATATGGTGATATTTTGGCTGGTAGTGATGTATCAGTAAATAATCACATAGGAATAGATTCTTTTAAAACCACAAATAATAAAATAAATGTATATGTATTTATAGAACCTAAAAATGAAACTAATATATATGAATATGACTATACATTAACTGAATATAATTAAGCAGTTAAATGAATTACACACAATGACAATTGTGTGCAATTCATTTAATAAGCGTGAAACCTTAATTTATAAGGCTTCACGCTTATTTTATTGTGCTTTTAAGCCAAATTTTCAAAAATGGAGAAAGTAGAACCAATAAGATCCGAGAAAAAAATAAAAGATTTGAAACAGTACCTTTTGGGATCAAAGAATATGAGGAATTATGTTTTGATAGTTTTGGGGCTTAATACGCCACTTAGAATATCAGATATGTGGGAGGATGTATATGACTTTTAAAGCATAAAAGACAGCTTGGACATATAAAGTCTTTTGTATTTTTGTTTCCCAAGGTGATCTTCCATTTTAGATTCCAAAAACTGCTTAATTATATTTCTACATTTTACAGCTATCTATACATAAAAAGAACGTCATAAATTTACACAAATCTATGTACGCTCCCCAATGTATAAGTATTTATTAAAACATTAACCATAATGTTAACACTACAGGCTACGCCTAAAAGTAAAACATATGGGTTAAAGCATATAAGTCCAATTATGTTAAACTATGGAATTTATCTTTTACCGGATGCGCAAGTAACTTCTCTCACCTTTGACGGCTTTAGCATCGTCAAAGCTTTCATCTAGCCGAAGGCTTTCTTTAATCTTTTTATCTAGCTTTAGCTATGAT
>NZ_FWXH01000001.1 GCF_900176305.1 Clostridium acidisoli DSM 12555 | reverse complement strand
TACTCTCAAAATTGCATAGTGAAAACAATTAAGTATTAATTGGTCAAGCCCTCGACCTATTAGTATCAGTCAGCTAAATACATTACTGCACTTACACCTCTGACCTATCAACCTGATGTTCTTTCAGGGGTCTTACTAGCTTACGCTATGGGAAATCTAATCTTGAGGTGGGCTTCACGCTTAGATGCTTTCAGCGTTTATCCCTTCCCGACATAGCTACCCAGCTGTGCCACTGGCGTGACAACTGGTGCACCAGAGGTCAGTCCATCCCGGTCCTCTCGTACTAAGGACAGCTCCTCTCAAATTTCCTACGCCCGCGACGGATAGGGACCGAACTGTCTCACGACGTTCTGAACCCAGCTCGCGTGCCGCTTTAATGGGCGAACAGCCCAACCCTTGGGACCTACTTCAGCCCCAGGATGCGACGAGCCGACATCGAGGTGCCAAACCTCCCCGTCGATGTGGACTCTTGGGGGAGATCAGCCTGTTATCCCCGAGGTAGCTTTTATCCGTTGAGCGATGGCCCTCCCACGAGGTACCACCGGATCACTAAGCCCGACTTTCGTCCCTGCTCCACTTGTTTGTGTCGCAGTCAGGCTCCCTTCTGCCTTTGCACTCTACGCGCGATTTCCAACCGCGCTGAGGGAACCTTTGGGCGCCTCCGTTACTTTTTAGGAGGCGACCGCCCCAGTCAAACTGCCCATCTAGCAATGTCCCGTGACCAGTTTCATGGCCTCCGGTTAGAACCTCAGTACTGTCAGGGTGGTATCCCAAGGTTGACTCCGCAGGAGCTGACGCTCCTGTTTCCAAGTCTCCCACCTATCCTGTACAGACAATACCGAAACTCAATGCTAAACTACAGTAAAGCTCTACGGGGTCTTTCCGTCCAATCGCGGGTAGCAAGCATCTTCACTTGCACTACAATTTCGCCGGATTCGTTGTTGAGACAGTGCCCAAATCATTACGCCATTCGTGCGGGTCGGAACTTACCCGACAAGGAATTTCGCTACCTTAGGACCGTTATAGTTACGGCCGCCGTTTACTGGGGCTTAAGTTCACCGCTTCGATTGCTCTAACGGATCCCCTTAACCTTCCAGCACCGGGCAGGCGTCAGCCCCTATACATCAGCTTTCGCTTTAGCAGAGACCTGTGTTTTTGCTAAACAGTTGCTTGGGCCTATCCTCTGCGGCCTGCATAAAGCAGGCACCCCTTCTCCCGAAGTTACGGGGTCAATTTGCCGAGTTCCTTAACAACGATTCTTCCGATGGTCTTAGGATTCTCTCCTCACCTACCTGTGTCGGTTTGCGGTACGGGCACCAAACGCCTAGATAGAGGCTTTTCTTGGCAGTGTGAAATCGGATACTTCGCTAAAATTAGCTCCCCGTAACACCTCAACTAATCAGGCGGATTTGCCAAC
>NZ_FWXH01000013.1 GCF_900176305.1 Clostridium acidisoli DSM 12555 | reverse complement strand
TATTTAAAGATAACTCTACAATATGTTTTAACCGTAGGTTTTGCTTTTAGGCGTAGCCTTTAGTGTTCATATTATTAGTTAAACTCATATGCTAAATAACACGACCTTCGGTCAAAAAAAAACGGATGGCAATATACTTTAGATTATAGATTTATTAATTTTAAAGATTTTTCATAGCATAGCGTAGAAAAATCATCATAAACCTTTTGCTGAAAGCAAATTCTCTCACCATTAACGGTATCATCGTTAATTCTTTAATCTTGCCACTCTGGCAATCTTTCACCTTTTTACTCACGCAGTAGAGTAAAAATCTTTAACTGACTTACTTCGCAATTTATCACTATTAAGAACAATTTTCATATATTCACATCAATTTTATAAAATTTATGGAGGAGATTCAAATGGAAAGAACACTTGTAAATAAATTAGCAAATAATTTAAACAAAGAAATAAAGCTACAGGGCTGGATACACAAAATTAGGAAACTTGGTAAGATAGCATTTCTCCTATTAAGAGATAGAACGGGTATTGTTCAATGTGTAATTAATACTAAGGAAATCAATTTAGACGGTTTAAAACTTGAAAGTGTCATAGAGTTAACAGGCATTGCATGCAAAAGTTATAATGATGAAAAAAACTATGAAATTCAGACCAAAAGTTTGGAAATATTATCTATAGTAAAAGAGGATATTCCATTAGAAGTAAACAAGGACACCTTAGATTCCAATTTAGACACTATACTAAATAACAGAGTATTAAGTTTAAGAAATCTAAAAATAAATGCTATATTTAAAATAGAAGCGGCTATAGCTCATGGATTCTCAAAATTTCTTCTTGACAATGGTTTTACAGAAATTTTCACACCTAAAATAGTATCTGATGGTGCTGAAGGTGGGACTGAGCTATTTAAAGTAGATTATTTTGGGCGAAATGCATATCTTGCACAAAGTCCTCAATTTTATAAACAAATGTTAGTTGGCGCTGGATATGAAAGAGTTTTTGAAATTGGCCATGTTTACAGGGCAGAAAGCCATGATTCTAAAAGACATATAAATGAGTTTGTAAGTCTTGACCTTGAAATGGCATTTATTAAAGATGAAACTGATCTTATAAACTTTGAAACAAATCTGCTTAAGTATATATTTGATTATTTAAAAACAAACTGTAAAAATGAATTAGAGATTTTAAATGTTTCTATTCCTACAATAACTAATGGTATACCAATGCTATCTTTATCAAAAGCAATAAGTATATTACAAGAAGAATACAATAAAACAGACTTAACAAATGATATTGACCATGAAGGTGAGGAGTTAATTTCAAAATATGCAAAAGAAGCCTTTAACTCTGATTTCATATTTTTAACTCATTACCCTAAGTCTAAAAGGCCCATGTATACAATGCCCGATGAAAATGGAACCACCACTCACAGTTTTGACTTAATCTTTAGAGGAATAGAGATAACAACTGGTGGTCAAAGAATCCATAATTATGAATTTCTAAAAGAAAATATAGTTAAAAAAGGATTAAGCCCTAAAGATTTTTCCTCGTATTTAAATATATTTAAATACGGAATGCCACCACATGGAGGTCTTGCTATCGGTCTTGAAAGACTGACTTATAGGTTATTAGAGCTGGATAATATACGAGAGGCTGTTCTTTTCACTAGAGATAAGACAAGGCTAAATCCTTAACTTTTCTAAATTTTTAGAAAATTCTGTTGTTTTCTTTTTTCACTCATGTTATAATAAGTTCAAGAAGAAGATAATTCTTCTAAAACAAATCTTAACTCATAAAGTAACGTTTACACTAACAATTAAATCATCTATATAGTTAGTTATGCACAATAATGCACGGTACAACTTTAATTCTTGACCAAAGCATTTCATATGCTGATATCTATACAGATGATAATGATGAAAATTTGTTTTTAGAAGTTTTAGGAATTACGAGTATTTACTGTAGACAGTATGTTAATACAAATTTTATTTAAATTTTGTTCTACGTATGTAAACTCGAAAAAGACTAGTATAATTTAAAGTATATAATACACTATTATATGTATTATAAATCAGCTATAGGAAGGATGTGAGGTTAATTCAAGAAGAACCACATTTTTCATATGGGTTAGGATTTGTTTAACAACCACTTAGTTACTTAACGCTAAGTGGTTGTTTTTGTTATTATTTTAGAGCCGCGTCTCCACTTGTTTGAAGATAATCAAATATTTCTTGAAATAAATCATGTGCTACTGGTGCAGCAGTGGACCCAGCATAGTAGTTTCCTGGATCTGGTTCATCAATAGATACGAGCATTGTAATCTTAGGATCAGTGTAAGGCGCCATACCTGCAAAAGAAGACATATATTTCCCAGGTGCATATCCTCCAGTTTTTGGATCTGACTTTTGCGCTGTTCCCGTCTTTCCTGCAATATCGAGACCAGGTACATCAGCTTTAGCCCCAACACCATTTTGACCAGGAGCGACAACATTTCTCAGATATCCTCTTAAGGTTGTTGTTGTGTTCTTATCTAATATAGTTTTCTCACCCAAGTTATCATATGTTTTATCTACAATCTCTTTGTTATTACTATCAGTATGGACTATTCTTCTCATCACATGTGGTCTAATCCAAGACCCACCATTGGCTACAGAATTAAAGGCAGCCAAGTATTGTACTGCAGTTAGCGAAATCCCCTGTCCAAAAGCTATGTTTGCTAAATCTACCTTATTTGTTTTATTAATACTTCTTACTATTCCAGTACTCTCTCCAGGTAAATCTATACCTGTTTTTTGTCCAAGGTTAAATAAATTTATATATTTAAATAATCTATCTTTACCTAATAAATCTACACCTAGTTTTACAAATCCAACATTACTTGAATTCTTAATTATATCTTGAAAAGTTTGAGATGGAAAACCTATCATGTTCCATTCATTAATACGAACACCATCTACATCTGCATATCCTGGATCAGAAAATCTAGTACTATCATTCACCACATTTTCAGCCATTGCGGCATAAGAAGTAATTACTTTAAATATAGATCCTGGCTCAAAAGTGTTTTGTACTGCATTATTCTTCCATGATGAGGTTATTTGCTCACTGGTTTCATTATTATTTCCATTAGGATTGTTAGGATCATAATCTGGTTTATTTACCATGGCTAATATCTCACCATTTTTAGGGTTCATAACTGTTATAGTAACTGCTTTTGCTTTATTATCCTTTAATGCCGTTTCTGCAGCATCTTCTGCATACTTCTGTATTTTTTCATCTATAGTAAGTTCAACATTTTTACCATTAATTGCAGGAGTATACTGCGAATCTTCATAAGGAAGCTCCTCTCCCTTATTATCTTTTTCTAAAATTTCTCTTCCTGGCGTTCCTGAAAGTTCAGTATTATAACTTGCTTCTACTCCTGTTACCCCTTTACTTTCAGCATTGGTATATCCTATAGTACTAGCCAAGAAATTATTATTTATATAATGTCTTTTGGTATCCCCAGAAATAATTAATCCCTGTATTTTAAGCGCCTTTATTCTATCAGCTTGTCCTTTATCTATTTGTCTTATAAGCGTTGCATATTTAATTGGATTACCATTAGAAGACTTCATATATAATATTTTTGTGATTTGCTTTGTGGACATATTTAATATGGATGATAAGTTTTGAATTAAATCGTCCATAGAAGTTCCACTCTTTTTTAATGATACTCTTAATGCATTCATATCTATATCTACTCTATAAGCATCTATACTTACAGCTAGTTCATTATCATTACGATCCAGTATGCTTCCCCTTTTAGGTGTAATTTCCACATCCGTTATGGATTCATGTAAAGCACCCGTTTTATAGACATCAGCCTTAACATCCATTACATAGAAGAGCCTACCTACAACAACAAAAAAGGCAATCCCAAATATTACGAATATTAGTAAAAGCCTCTTAACACGGTTGATTTTCCTTATGTGTGGTTTCTTTTTCAAAATAACCAATCCTTCCAAATAATATATACTCAAACAAATGTACCACATTAATACCTAATGATATCACATTTATTACAATTTTCAAATAGTCTAACTACCTATGTTTTATAAAAATTGAGGATTGGATATAAATATAAAAAAGTTGAAAATTAAATTTTAATTTCCAACTTTCTTATACCTTTACTGCTGCTTCATTTTATCAATATCTGTTAGGATCTGTATAAACAGCCATTCCTCTTCTTTTGCTCTCTTGTACATGATTCATTGATTTTTTTATCATACATTCTCTTATTTCATTTAAGCTTTTGTCCTTATTACAGCATCTCCCATTTATACATTCCTCACAATTGCTGCATTTAATCTGTCGGTTTTTAAAATAATAACTTATAACTACATCGAGATATGGTAAGTCACGTTTGAAATTCATTCCAACTTTCATTTATATACCATCCCTTTTATTTATATTATTTTTTATTTTGTCAAAACCTACATTGGAAAACGTTTACTTAATGTGTTATAAAATCCCTTCATTAATATTATACCTTTTACATATGAAATAGTCAAAACAATTGTGAATTTTCCGAATTTTCAATTTAACTTGTACTCAACTGAGTTTAAAAACATAACCACACCTGAGTACAAGTTTAACTTTATTTGCAAGTCATTATGTTTAATATAACATTATCTGCTTCACTTAGTCCTTTTGTTCCAAGTTCACATAGGTTTTTTATAGTTTTCTCTACATCTCTATCGATTATTCCATCATTTTGTGACACTTCAACATCATTTAAAGCCAGTAATGCTGCTTGAATAGCTGAACTTACTCCTGTTGACACCTTCAAGGCACAACCACATTTTGCACCATCACACACCATTCCAGATATGTCTGCTATCATATTTTTAATTGAATATTTTATATTTGGCAGCTTTCCACCTAAAATATATGTTATACCTGTACATGCTCCTGTAGATGCAACTACACAACCACAAAGAGCGGATAACCTTCCTAGATTACTTTTTATATGTATGGCAACTAAATTACTAAGCGCCAGTGCCCTAATAAGTGTCTCTTTGTCTGTGTTTGATGTCTCAGCTACTGCAAGTACAGGCAAGGATACTGTTATTCCCTGATTTCCGCTTCCTGTGTTGGTCATTACCGGCAATATACATCCAGACATTCTTGCATCAACCGCCGCTGAAGTAGTGTATTTAGCATGCATTTCCATACTGTCTTGTATTCTTCCACTCTTGATATTTTCATAAAGATTTTTACCAACAGCTAGTCCATATTTGTTATTTAAAGCTTCATCTGATAATTTTTTGTTAATTTGTGCCCCTTGTAATAAAAACTCTATGTCTTTTATTTGTACCTTATTTACAAATTCATATATTTTGTCTATTGTCAAAGTTTCATACTCTTTATCTTTTTCACTGGACTTCTTTTTGTCATCTACTGAATATATTTTCTCACCATTTAGTTCAATCAAAACAAAGCTTGTATGTTCCCCCGATATTATTGTTCTTGAAAAACATTTTCCACTTCTACATATGGCTTCAATATACAGTTTTTCTTTGGTATCTTTAAGATTAACTTTAACTCTTCCAAGCTCAAGCATAAGTTTAGCCTTATCTACATCTTCTTTCTTTACATCAGACAACACTTCTAATAACTTGCTTGAATCTCCTTTAATAACTCCAAGAGCTGCAGCAATAGGAAGCCCAACCATTCCTGTGCCTGGAATTCCTACCCCCATTCCATTTTTCAATATATTAGTACTTGCAAATATTTCTACACTCTCAGGCATTTCTCCCAATACCTCTTTACATTTTGCAGTAGCTAAAGCTACTGCTGCTGGTTCTGTGCATCCAAGTGCTAATACTACTTCCTTTTTAAGCAGTTCAATTATATTTTCGTACATATTCTTCACACCTCTTTCTTTATTTTGCTTAAGTACCTATATATTGTTGCCTCTGAAGTTTTTAGCTTTATCGCAATTTCACTTACGACTCCCTTTAATAGAAACATACCTTTATCATTTAATTTCTTAATTATTTCTATCTTTTCTTCTTGAGACATTCTTTCTGGTGGAATACCACTGCTTATTATTATTTCATCTATACTATCAATTGTTAGCTCTTCAACAGAGTGATCAAATCTCTCTATATTTTCATTATTTGTATCTTTTGCTTCAACTCCTATGAAGTCATCAAGAAAATTTCTAAACTCTTTGAACTTTTGTAAGTTCATATTTATACATAACATTCCCACTATTTCTTTTTTGTCATCCTTGATAAAATATGTAGAAGACTTTAGAGTTGTCCCATTTGAAGATATGCCCTTATAATTTACTATATAGTCCTTATGATTATATTCACCGGCTTTTAATATTTTTAATGCTAAATTTGTAGCTGGTGCCCCAACTTCTCTTCCACTAACCTTACTATTACTAATTTCTACTATTGAATTATCTACATTTGTTAAATCATGTAGTGCAATTTCAGTATCCTTACCAAATACCTCTCCTAAAAACTTTACGAGAGATTTATACTTTTCTAAATATGGATTTATCTTTCTCACGCCTTTCGTTATAATAAATAATTATTATCGTGATAATTATTTATTATAACTGTTTAACTTTATTTTTTCAATATTAACTTTAAATTTCAATCCATTTCTCCATAAGTCTATCTATATTGCTTTGAATATTAGATTTGTCCTTATACAAACTATCCAGCTTATTGTAATCTAAAGAAAACTTATTCATCTGATCATCAATATATTTTATTTTTTTCTCTAGATTACTTATTTCATTCTCTAAATCTTTTTTCCTATTTTCATTTTTATTATCCTTATAATCTCTTTTCACTTCTTGCCTTTTTTTAAGACTTTTTTTGTCTGCACTTTTTTTATTCTGATTTTTTTCGTATTCTTCCTTTTTCAATTTATAATAATCATAATTTCCTAAATAGGTTTTAAAGGTTTTGTTTTCTAATGCTATTATTCTGTCTCCAATTTTGTTTATAAAATATCTATCATGAGAAATAAAAAATACTGTTCCTAAAAAATTGGTTAGTGCAAGTTCAAGCGTCTCTATAGATTGTATATCTAAATGATTTGTTGGCTCATCTAATATTAATAAGTTCACCTCTTCATATAAAAGTTTGCTTAACTTCAGCCTAGTTTTTTCACCACCCGATAAATTACTGACTTTTTTAAATACACTTTCTCCAAAAAACATAAATTTTGTTAGATATTCTCTAGCTTTTCCCTCCAATATATTTATATCTTCTCTAAGACATTGGAGTACTGTTATGCTTTCATCCTTAAAACTTATGTTTTGAGGCAAATAGGCCACCTTTGCATTTGCTCCTAATTTTATTTCGCCTGAATCTAATTTTTCTTCTTCTAAGAGTATCTTTATAACAGTAGATTTCCCTGCTCCATTTGCACCAATTAATGCTACTCTTTCTCCGTATTTAATTAAGAAATCACCATTTTTAAACAATACTTTATCTTCAAAATTCTTTGTTGCATCTTTTGCTATTATTGTTTCTTCACCAGACCTTCCATCTACTTTGATGTTTAGTTTCATATTTTTCTTTTCTAATTCTGGCCTATCTACTTTATCCATCTTCTCTAATCTTTTTTCCATGCTTGCAGCTCGTTTAATAAATTTTTCATTGTCACCACGCTTAGCCCAATCTCTTAATCTTTTAATTGATTCCTCCATTGATTGGATTTTCTTTTGATTTTCATTGTATCCTTGAAGTTGTAGTGCTAAATTTTCATCTCGTTCTTTTACATATTTAGAGTAATTCCCTAAATATGTTTTACTAGCCATTTTATCAATTTCAATTATTTTGTTTGCTACACTGTCAAGAAAATATCTATCGTGAGATACAATTATTACAGTACCCTTGTAATTCTCCAAATAACTCTCAAGCCAATCTAAGGCATATACATCAAGATGATTTGTTGGTTCATCTAAAAGTAATATATCAGGATTTTCTAAAAGTATTTTTCCAAGCATTACGGTGGTCTTTTCTCCTCCACTAGTTTTTTCAAACGTCTTTTCTAAAAAGCTATCTTCAAATTTTAATCCCATACAAATCTTATTAAAATTTTCAACTTTGTTATAGCCACCTAAGAGTTCAAATTTTTCTTGAAGTTTACTATATTTATTAAGTCTCTTTTTTAATTCATCTTCATCTAAGCAATTTAGCTTTCCCTCCAAAGCCCTAAGTTCTTCCTCTATACTGTTAATTTCTTCAAATGCCATATTCAATACATCTTTAACTTTAACTGATTTTTCATAGTCAGGTATTTGTTTTAAATATCCAATGGTTGCCCCTTTTCTTATGGCAATGTTTCCTCCATCAACTTTTTCTTCCTGTACTATTAGCTTTAAAATTGTACTTTTCCCACAGCCATTTATTCCTACTATTCCAACTCTTTCTTGTGTTTTAACTTCAAAGTCAACATTTTCTAGAATTAAATTTGCTCCATAATATTTTTTTACATTACTAAGAGATATTTCTATCATTTTCCTTCCTCCTTAATAACCAGAGCTTGGCATACTACCCACCCTTCATTCATTTTAAAACACAAAAAATCCGGGCAAGTAACTCCCTGCTCGGATTTTTATCAAAAAAATATAAAATCCGAGCAAGATAACCTTACCCGGATATTTTTAACTTAAATTAAAAATCTGGTAAAATATGTTTACTTGCTATATCCACAAAATATCCAATTTTAGACGCACTTATCCCGTTAAATTCTAAAGTTGCTGAAATTTTTGTAGATATAGCTCTAATTTTTTCCATTCTGTTTACAAAGCAAATACTCATTTTCTACCCTCCTCTATAACTTATTAACTAAAGTATAAATGATTTGAAGGAAAATATCAATTAAAATCCAAAATCCTTTATAACCTTTTGTATTTGTTCATCCCAATAACACCACTTATGATCTCCGTGACTCTCACTATAAGATAACTTAATTCTAGTTTCTTCTTCAATAAATTTTTTAAAGTTTAAGTTCCCATTGTGTAAAAAATCCTCTGTTCCACACCATTGATAAAGGTACGGAGTCTCGGTATTGCTGTTACTAAGTTTTTTCGCTACATAAAACAAATCGTTTATACTTTTTTCAATTTCCCCTACAGAACCAAATATAGTTTTCATTTCTTCCATCATTCCATCTATACTACTGTTTTTTGCTTCACCTAGTAAATCTAACGCTCCAGATAAACTAGCTGCTGCTTTAAATTTTTCTGGACAATTTAATGCCAATTTAAAAGCTCCATATCCACCCATAGAAAGTCCTGCAACAAAATTATCCTCTCTTTTTTCAGAAAGTGGAAAAAACTCTCTGCATTTTTTAGGTAGTTCTTCACTTATAAAAGTCCAGTAGTTACCTCCAAATTTCATATCTGTATAGAAACTTCTTCCTACATCTGGCATTACCACTGCAAGCCCTTTACCATCCACATATCTCTCTATTGATGTTTTTCTTGTCCATGCCGTATGGTCATCACTAAGTCCATGTAGAAGATATAAAGTTGGGTATTTTTCTTTTTTCAAACTTCCTAAAGCTCCAATCTTAGTCTGACTTCTTTCCGGCAATATTACCTTTACAGTTGTATCTATTCCTAATATGTCTGAATAAAAATTACAGTCTATTAATGCCATATTATGTATTTCTCCTTTTAATTAACTTATCTTTTCTGTGGTCGTATTAACTTCAATTATATCCTTTTCTCTATTAACAAACCATATACCTATACATACAAAAATTAAAGCAATAAAATTTTTTATTTCAAGAATATTTTCTCTTAAAAATATTGATGAAAGAACTGTGCCAAATACCGGCACTAAGAAGTTAAATATAGATACCTTTCCTACTTTATTATATTTTAACAGTAAAGTCCAAAGAGAAAATGCAACTGCTGACAAAAATCCCATATAGATCAAAAGCGAAGTTGAACTTACTTCAAAATGTGTTACTTTTCCACCATTAGCAAGACCAAAAACAGCTAATATTACCCCACCTATAAACAAGTTATATCCTGTTATTAGCATTACATCTATATTTTCAGAAAGTTTTTTGCTATAGATTGCAGAAGCTGCAAAAACAAATGCTGCTATTATAACAAACCCCTCACCTTTAACAGTAAATGAAATGTTAATTAAATCACTACTAAAATTTACAATCATAACACCAACAAAACCCACAATACACCCAAGAATTTTTCTTTTATTTAATTTATCATTTTTATATATAAAATGGGCTAAAATCACACTAAAAAAGGTGCCCAATGAATTTAGTATTGAGCCTTTTACTCCAGTTGTATTAGCCAGTCCAATATAAAAGAAAAAATATTGCAGTGATGTTTGGCTAATTCCTAAGCCCAATAAGCCTAAAATATCTTTTTTAGAGAGCTTAAATAATTTTCGCCCTATTATTTTTGCAATTATTAAAACCATTAACCCTGCTATAATAAATCTGTATCCCGCAAACACAAGTTCCGATTGTACATCTCCCTTATGTATATTAAATAAAATATAACCATTTTTTACTGCTGGATATGCACTTCCCCATAATAAACAACACAGTGCTGCTATTGCAGCAATAAATTTATTGTTTGTAAAAATTTTCTTATCCATAAATTCTAATTTCCTTCCTTAGTTTATTCACAAACTAATTATATTACTAATAATTAATTCTTTTCAACACCTTAAGTATATTAAAAAAATACATATCTTTTATCGCTATATTCTGTTATAATTACTTGAAGTATATAAAAAAAGGGACGATGTTCTTAAATGAAAAAAAATTATGAAACACAGGAAAATGAATTTGAGTTTGAAGACAGTATTGTACTTATGAAAGTTTTTAAAAAAGACGGCACTGAGCTTATTACTAAGATAGATAAAAATGATTTAGACACTGTAAAAAATGCGGGTACTTGGTTTGCTGAATGGCACAAGGATTTCAATAATTATATAGTTCAAAACATTAGTAAATCTTCTGTAAATGGTAAAACTAAATTTGTAAAAAGAAGTTTACAATCAGTAATTATGGATGTTAATTCTAAAGCTCCAATTAGACATATTAATGGAGACCCTCTAGACAACAGAAAAGCAAATCTAGAAATATTCGATAGAAATACAAGAAATGATTATGAAATTGTAGACAATGATACTATAGCCTTGATACTTAAAGATAAATATGGAAAAGCAGAGGCAAAAGCTCTTATTTCTAAGGAAGATTTATCTACAGTTGTAAATGACACCTATGGATGGGTATGTTCAAGAATATATGGAAAACTTAACGTTGTAACAAATACGCCTGGTGGCAGAGTATATTTAGATAAATTAATTATGAAACCAGAAGAAACCGTGACAGTACACCATATTAACCTTGATCCTCTTGATAACAGAAGAAGTAACTTAGAACTTAAAGTCAATGAAATTACAGAATAATTTAAAAAAAATAGACAGAAGTTGCTATGGCAACTTCTGTCTATTTTTTTTAAACTAGCTTTCCTTCATTAAAATCATCTACTGCTTTAATTATTTCATCCATATTATTCATTACAAATGGTCCATACCTTGCAACTGGCTCATTTATTGGATCTGCACTCATAAATAAAAAGCCACCGTCTTCTCCTGTTATTTTAACTTTTTCTTGTTCTGTAATTATACACATGTTACCTTTTTCCACTTCTATTTCTTCATCTGAATAAATCTTAACCTTTCCAGAATGGACATATATTATATTAGTACCCTTAAGTTCTTTCTCAAAAGTTCCACCTTTTAGCCCTACGTCAAAATATTCTACCGGAAAATACAACTCTATTGGCCCTTTAATTTCACCATATCTACCTGAAATAATCTTTACACTTATTCCATCGCCATTTATGATAGGCATATCTTCATTTGTTAAATGCCTGTATTTAGGTTCTATCATTTTTAACTTACTAGGAAGATTTACCCATAGTTGATATCCCCAAAGCTGTCCATTTTCCATAGCTGGCATTTCTTCATGTATTATACCCTTCCCAGCAGTCATCCATTGTACTTCTCCAGCATTTAGGTTTCCCTCATTTCCTCTAGAATCCCTATGCGTAAAGCTGCCTTTTACCATATAAGTAATAGTTTCAAAACCTCTATGTGGATGCATTGGAAAGCCACTAATATAATCGTCTTTATTGTCACTCCTAAATTCATCTAATAGTAAAAATGGGTCTATATCCTGTAACTTTTCTATTCCAATCATTCTATTTAAAACAACACCTGCACCATCTTTTACTTTTTCTCCCTCAATAACTTTAAACATACCCTCACCTCAATTAAAATATACTTACATAATTTCATTAAATAATTAAATTACTTTATGTAAGTATGATACAATAAGTAATTAGTTCTGTCAATATTATTTTGTCTTATTCTTTTGTTATTCATATTTTTATGTTATAATTTGCATGAAAATCTTAAACAAAAGAAAGGATTTATCTTATGAATTTAAAAACAATTATTACAATTATACTCAGCATTTTAGTTATAATTTTATGTACTCTTTCATTTATTTTCTCTAATGTTAGGATATTACTACCTATTGCCTTTATATTTTTAGGTATTTTAAACATATTTAACGGCATAGTTCAACTTAAAATTAAAAATAAATCTACTGGTATGTTCTCTTTAATATCAGGCATATTAATATTGATTGTAGGAATAGTAGGAACTTTTGTATTACTGATTTTTAAATAAAATCAGTTTTCTCTTCCATTCTTAATGAAGGTTATGATAAATTTTGTTCCACATTTCACCTTGCTTCGCGCTTCAATAATTCCTCCATGTGCTTCAATTATAGATTTTGAAAGTGCAAGTCCAATTCCAACGGATTCACTCTTTTTTGAACCTTTTGCTCTATAAAATCTTTTAAATATATTTGGTAAATCCTCTTCACTTATTCCCTCTCCATTGTCCTCAATTACAATTCTTGTGTAAATTGGATTTTCACTTATTTCTATATCTATCTTTCCACCTTTTTTATTGTGTTCAATTGCGTTTTTAATTATATTTATCAATGCTTCCTGAAGCCAGCTGGTATCATGTACTAGGTAAATATCTCCATTATCTATTAAATTAATTTTAATTCCATTCTCATCTGCTTTGCCCTTAAGTGCTTCTATTGAATCTTCTACAGTCTCATTTAAACTTTTGTTCTCCATAGAAAACTCTATAGCATTAGCATCTATCCTAGCAAGTCTTAATATACTTTTTATTAACCAGTTCATTCTGTATAATTGATTTTTGTTATTTATAAGAAATGTATTTTTCTGCTTGTTTGTAAGTTCTTTATTTAATAGAATATCATTATATATAATCATTGAAGAAAGAGGTGTCTTAAGTTGATGGGAGATATCTGATAGGATATCTACTAAAAATTGTTTTTCTTTTTTTAACTCATATATATTATTTCTTATTATCCCTCTCATTGAATTAAAGGATAATGCAAGTTTACCAAAATCACCTTCTTTATCCTCATCAATCCAGACCTCATATTTACCTTCAATTACCTTCTTTGCAGCTTCAGTTATATTCCTAATTCTTTTATAAAAGTATCCATACTGCATATAATTTAAAATTAAAAAAATAATAGTACTAATTATAAACACATCTATAATAGCAAAATTATTTTCATAAGCTATATCTTTTACATATGGGAAAAGGTTATTTTCTAGATTATCATCTAAGCCATATTGTTTTAAAATTAACTCCCCTTTTTTTGTTTCAGCATCAGCTACCTCTTTAGTCATAAGTGGAATTACATCCTTTTCTAGTTCAGGGTTTTTTTCATCTATTTTTGAAACAACTGCCCCTAAACTTTTTATGTAGCCTTTTTTCAAATTATCATGATCAATTTTAAGTATCCACATCGTTATAAGTAAAAATATTATGTTTAAAATCAAAATAACTTTTGTGCTCCTTTTAAGTTCTGGGTTAATAAAATATTTCATAATTATCTACTCCTTAACCACGGATTTGTCCCACATATATCCAAGTCCTCTTTGTGTTATTATATATTCCGGATTTTTTTCCTTTTCTTCAATTTTTGCTCTTATTCTTTTTATGTATACTGAAAGAGTATTTTCATCAAAAAAAGCGTCTTCTCCTTCTGTTAACTCTTTTAATATATCATTTCTTTTTAATATTTTTTTAGGATTATTCATGAATATTAGTAATAATTTATATTCTTGAGCTGTTAATACTATTTCTTCTTTATTTTTTTTAACACTGGCAGTAGACATTTCAACGGTTATGTCTCCACTCTTTAATTTATTACAGTTTCCTTCCCGTCTATAGTTTCTCCTAATAAGAGCTTTTATTCTAGACAAAAATTCCCTAACGCCAAATGGTTTAGTCATGTAGTCATCTCCACCAATTTCAAGCCCTAATACTATATTAATTTCCTCATCCAAAGCCGTTAAAAACATTATGGGTACATTACTTTTTGTTCTTATGTATTTACATAATTCATAACCACTTCCATCAGGTAAATTTACATCCAAGATTATTAAATCTAACCTTTCAGTTTGAAAAAGTTTTTTCCCATTTTCCATAGTTCTAGCTTGCAAGACCTCATAGCCTTCATCTTTTAATGTAAATTCTATTCCAAGAGCTAAGGATTCATCATCCTCAACTAATAATAATCTATTCATAAAATCACCCCACCTTAATTGAATACTACCATTTTATGTATTACAAAATCAAGTTTTCAATATGCTTTAGTAATCTTCTCTAATAACATCTATCAAGTTTTCTTTATTTATTCTTGACAGTGGTGCGAGAACTGATAGGTACCCTATGATAAGAGCTGCTGACCCTGCAATAAATATACCCATCCAAGGCACTTGCCATGAAATTTGTCTTGCTCCACCTATACCTCTGTACATAATATAAGATAATATACAAGATATTATAGAGCCATATATTGTTCCTATAATTCCATATAATAATCCCTCGAGTATTATCATTTTTCTTAATCCCTTTTGTGTAAGGCCTATAGCTTTTAATGATCCAAATTCCTTTTTTCTAAGTATTATATTTGTTGTTGTTGTATTTACTATATTCACACTTCCTATTAATGATACAACAACAACAAATCCATATATTAAAATTTGTATCATTAGTATAGCTGACTTTGATTTTCTGTTTTCATCTAAAAGGTTATACAACTGTAATGATGAGTTTTCTCTTATTACATCTTCAAGCTGTCCTTTAGCTTTCTCTTCATCCTTAACATTTTTAAGTTCTATATCTAATTGATTTGGTGAAATATCATTAATTCCAGTTAAATTTTTTACCACTTCTCTTGTGGTTATAAACTTTAATCCAGGTTTGTTTTTATTTGAAATGTAATCAAACGGATCATCTTTTAATATAGCCATAATTTTTACTTTTTTTATTGGTCCACTCTCCATGCTTATTTTATCTTTTGCTGGATTATAATTAACCTCTAGCTCATCTCCAACCTTAATATTAGCTATAGGTTCATTATGATATTTTTTGTTTTTATTTGTAAATATGTTTCTTTCAATTAATATAACTCCATTTCCCTTATCTAATTGATTTATATTTATATTCCCAGTTTTTAAATATTTTTTGGCTACTTCTAAAGAATTGTCATCGTATATATTGACATATGCCGGAATTAAATTGCTTTCTTTTCCTTTGTTATCTTTACTTATGTATATATTATGCAAATTCTTAATACTCTGTATTTCCTGCGTAGAATTTATTTTACTAGTAAAATTAAAATTAACATATTTTCTGTATATGGTGCCAACAGAATCTAATTTTCCTATGTTATCCACAATCTTATCGTTTATCTCATCTTTTTCATCAGTCCTACTATTATATATTGAAAAATTTATATTTTTTGATTCGTTGTTTTTATCTGAGACATTTAAATACATATCCATAAAAGATTTAAATGTCACAAAAAGAACCACACTTATTACTATTGAAAATACAGTAATCCTATATCGTTTTTTATTTCTCTTTATATTCTTTGCAGCCAATTCCCCTTCAAATTTAAAAATTTTTTTAAACACAAAACTTCTTCTCTTCTTTAATTTTTCTCTTACTATTAAGCCTCTACTATTTATTGAAATTAATGGAGATACCCGCCCTGCAAAAATGGTTGGAAGCATAGCCGATAAATACACTGAAGTTATGCCTACAAGAGAGCTAACTATTAAAATAAATGGTGATATTGGTATCTTAATATTTATAATTGAGTATGCACCAATTAATCTAAACACAACCAGTATTATCTGTAGGGCTATTACTCCAATCATGAGGCCAATTGGAATTCCTATAGCTGCTAAAATCGTGGCTTCTTTAAATACTATTTTTCTAAGCTGTTTTGGTGTCATTCCAACCGCCCTTAGTAACCCAAATTGCCTTATTCTCTCTACCATGCTTATCTGAAAAGAATTATATATCACTGCAATAGTTGCAATTACAACTATTCCAATTATAACGGCAAATGTAGAATATAAACCTAATATAGCATTGCCATTTACACGTCCACCACCTTCAACATCAATAAGATCAGAATTTAATGTAACATTGTTTTTATCTGCCATACCCTTTAATTCTTCCACAGTGCTCTTTAAATTTGTTTTTTTACTTATTTCAACTAATAATGAGGCCTTTTTCATATCAATATTATTACTTACTGATAGCATAACTCCTGCATTGTCACCTTGTTCTAACATAGTGTCATCCAATATCCCAACTAATTTTAGATGCTTTCCATTAATATTAATTTTATCTCCAATTCTTATATTCTTATTAACATAAGGTAATATCCAATTTTGAACTGCAACTTCATTTTTGTTTTTTGGCATTCTACCTTTTTTTATTCTATATGGAATAAGTTCTAAAGCCTTATTTGTAGCTACCATTGGTATTAATTTTACATTTTTACTAAGCTGCTCTACTTCATCATTCTCAACAAGTCCACTCCTAGATACTTTAGGATTACTCGTTATTTTTGAAAACAAATCATCATTTAAATTTTTGTACATAATGTGAAACTCACCATAATTCTCTTTAACATTTTCTATTTCAGTTTCTTGTATACCATTAATAAAAAACCCTATACATGAAATTAATGCAACAGATAATATTATTCCAACAATAGTTAAAACACTTCTTTTTTTATTAACCCTAATATACTTAACTGTAAGTTCCCTATAACTACTTATCATTAAATCTCACCGTCTTATTAGTTATTTCTTAGATATTTATCTGAAACTATAGTTCCATCTTCAATTGTTATTACACGATCTGCTAATGGTGCAACATTTATATCGTGAGTAATTAATATCAGTGTCTGATTATACGTTTTTGCCGTAAACTTCAAAAGTTCTATAACTTCCTTTGAATTTTTACTATCAAGATTTCCTGTAGGTTCATCTGCAAATATTATGGCTGGTTTATTAAGTAAAGCTCTTCCAATAGATACTCTTTGTTGCTGACCTCCTGACAGTTCCGATGGAAGATGATTTTTTCTATGCTCTAATCCCAAAAGTTTTATTATTTTTTCTAGATACACCTCATCAATCTTATCACTATCCATAAGTGCAGGCAGTGCTATATTCTCCTCAACATCTAAAACTGGTATAAGGTTAAAAAATTGAAATATGAATCCTATTTTTCTCCTTCTAAATATAGCTAATTTGTCTTCTTTATACTTATATATATTCTCACCATCAATAATTACTTCTCCTCCTGTTGGTCTATCTAAACCTCCAAGCAAGTGCAAAAGAGTACTTTTTCCTGAACCAGAAGCACCTACAATTGCAATAAAATCCCCTTTATTAATTGACAAATTTATATTTTTTAAAGCTTCAACTTTGTTTTCGCCTTTTCCATAAGTCTTACTTAAATTTACAGCCTTTAATATCTCCATTTTTAAATTCCCCTCTACACCTTGTCATATATTTTAATTATATCCAAATGCGTCTATTAACGCTATGACTTACACATTACATTTATCAGTATTATCTTACATTATTGTAATAATCCTATATGGACTAAATAATTTAATGTGTTTTAGGAAAATGAATTTATAGCCTTATATAAATAAAAGAGTGTAACTTAAAATTAAAAATTTAAGTTACACTCTTTTATAAATTATTTTACTCTTCTACCTGTTAAATAATCAGATCTATCAAGCGGTGAAATTTTAATTACATCTCCAGTATGAGGTGCATGTATATACATACCGTTTCCTATATACATACCAACATGATGAGGATTACTGTACGTACCAAAGAATACTAGATCTCCAGGTTGAAGATCACCTCTTGCTACTGAACTTCCATCATTTATTTGATCATAAGTCGTTCTACCTATTGACACACCAAAATGTGCATATACATATTGCATGTATCCAGAGCAATCAAAACCAGGGTTAGGTGAAGTTCCACCCCATACGTATGTAGTTCCTAAAAAGTTTGCTGCATATTGAATTACAGCATTACCAGAAATTGAAACATTACCAGCAGATGCTCCTCCTCTATTAACACTTACATTTTTGTTTTGCACTGCTGCTGTTACCTTTGCATTTTCAGCTGCTTTAGCATCTAAAATTTTCTTCTTTACGGAATCAACTTCTGCTTTTGTTGAAGCACTTAATGTACTTGCCGAAGCTTCTTCTTGTTTAGCCTTTGCAATGAGTGGTAATTGTTCTTGTTTTTTACTGTTTAAAGCACTAAGTTTTTTCTGGCTCTCTTCTTGCATAGCAGTAAGATTTTTTTTACTTTCCGCTAGTTTGTCCTTTTTTTCTTCCACTTCTTTTTTTCTATCATTAAGACTTGATATTAATTTTTCATCAAATTGAGCAATCTTTTTTACTGCCTCAGCCTTTGAAATAAAATCTCCTAGCCCATTTGAATCTAAAAGAATAGTCAAATATCTATTATTTCCACTAGTATACATTGCTTTCATTCTTTTATCATAAAGATCTTGTTCATCTTTTATATTAGCTTCTGTTTTCTTTATGCTTTCTTCTTTTACATCTATATCAGTTTGTATTTTACCTATCTTAGCTTTTATGTTATTAACCTCAGTCATGTTTTGTTGAATTTGACCATCTAACATTTCTATGTTTGATTCTAAGTCATTAACCTTCTTTTGTGCTGCATTTAGGGTGCTTTGGCTTTGATTGTATTTACTTTGTGATGTATTTAATTCACTATCCAAAGATGGACTAGCTAAAGTTGTTACATTAGTTGTAAACACTATTCCTAAAGTCATGGCTACAAGTATTAGCTTTTTATTCAAACTGTGATCCTCCTAAATTCATATGTTTTTTTATTTATTATCCTTATTAAGAATTAACCTCCATGTTATTTTAGCAAATTTATGTGTTGATTTTATGAAGATTAGACTTTTACAAATACTTTTCAAGGCTTTCCTTTTCTTTTAACGTGTTAACAAGCGATTTTATTTCTTGATCTTTATTTTTATCCATTATAAGCATCACATCTCCCGCATCAACTACAACTAAATCCTTTATTCCAAAACCTATTATAAGTTTATCCTTTCCAAATACACAACAATTCTCACTTTGTTCTAAAAATATATTGCCGTTTACACTATTACCTTTGTAATTCCCTATAAACCTTGATAACGCAGCAAAACTACCAATATCATCCCAAACAAAATTGCTCTTTATTACATAGGCCCTTCTCGTTTTCTGCATTATTCCAAAATCGACTGATATACCGTCAATAAGTTCATATTGTTCTCTTATAACCTGTTCCTCTCTTTCTCCTCCAAGTTCCGTATATATTGTCATAATACTTTTATACATTTTAGGAAGATATTTTTCCATCTCTCTTAGGAGAGAATCTGCTCTCTTTACCATAATAAGAAATATTTTTAAAAATTACATCATATAGATTACTATAAAACGATTATTAAGGAATCTAACATGAAAACTGCAGCTATTTATACAAGAAAATCTGTGTATTCTTCTAGGGGTGAATCTATCGAAAATCAGATAAAGATGTGCAAAAAATATCTAATTCAGCAAAACATAAATGAATTTTTAATATATGAGGATGAAGGTTTTTCTGGTAAAAATTTTAATAGACCTAACTTTAAAAAAATGCTTAAGGATGCTAAAGAAAAAAAATTTAATATTCTAATATGCTATAGGCTAGATAGAGTTAGTAGAAACATAGCTGGTTTTTCTTCTTTAATAGAAGATCTTGATAGAAATGACATAAGCTTCATATCAGTATCTGAACAATTTGATACATCTAAACCAATGGGTCGTGCTATGATGTATATTGCATCAGTGTTTGCACAATTAGAACGTGAAACCATTGCTGAAAGGGTTAGAGATAATATGCTTGAACTTGCACGAAGTGGAAGATGGCTTGGTGGGAGAACTCCTACAGGTTTTAAAAGCACTTCTTTGACTGTTTTTGATGAATACTTAAATGAAAGAAAAATATTCAAATTATCTCCATTAGAGTATGAGTTAGATATAGTAAAACTTATATTTGATATTTATCTTGATAAAAAATCGCTCTCCAAAGTCTCACAATATTTGAAGGCTAAAGGTATAAAAACAAAAATGGACAATGATTTCTCAAAATGTACCTTAATGGGAATATTAACTAATATTGTATACGTGAAAGCTGATGTTGCTATATTTAATTTTCTTCACGAGAGCAATATTGAAACCATTGGTAATCCGGATGGAATACATGGGATGTTATCTTATAACAAACGTAATGGTAAAAACGGTCCTTATAGGAAAACTAACGATTGGATATGTGCCGTAGCAAAACATGAAGGCATTATTTCAAGTGAAACCTGGATTAATGTCCAAAACCTTTTAAAATGCAATAGAAAATAGACTTATATTTAATATTAAGTAAATCAAAATATAAAGAAATTGCGAAGCAAAGTTAAGGGTTTTAACGATTGCTTCACATGTTAAAAGGTGAAGCATAGTTGAAAACCCTTCACCCGTACTTGGCAGTTTCTAACTACTATGACTTAACACATTTAATGTTATTTAATTGTTACTAGCAATTCTCCTGAGCTTACCTGCTGTCCTTCTTTTACATTAATTACTTCAACCGTTCCACCTACAGCAGCTGTAACTCTTGTTTCCATTTTCATGGCCTCAACAATTACTAGAGCATCATTTTCTTTAACCGTATCTCCCTCTTTTACAAGTACAGATAGGATTGTTCCAGGTATAGGTGCTCCAATTTCTTTTGGGTTTGAAGCATCAGCAATTTTTGTTTCAATTATTTGCATAATGTTCTTACTGTTTTTATCTTTAACTTTAATTTCTCTTCTAAAACCATTTACCTCGAAAAATAAAGTTTTATTTCCTTCTGAATCAATTTTGCCTACTTTTATAAGCTTTATTATGAAGCTTTTTCCTTTTGAAACTTCAACTTCACAAGTTTCACCTTCAGAAAGTCCATGGAAATATATATCACTTCCCATTCTGCTTAAATCACCGAATTCCCTTATATATTTTAAATATCCTTCAAATACATCAGGGTACAATGCATAACTAAGCTTATCCTTCATAGTTGGCTCGTAATCATATTTACCTTTTAAATACTCGCCTATCTTATCAAAATCTTCAGCTTCTAAAAGCTCTCCTGGTCTGCATGTTATTGGTTTTTCTCCCTTTAGTACTAGCTTTTGAAGTTTTTCTGGGAAGCCATTCATTGGTTGACCCATCATTCCTTTAAAATATGTTACTACTGAATCTGGGAATGCTAAATTTGCAGCCTTTTCATATATATTCTCTTTTGTTAGTCCATTTTGAACCATAAATATAGCAAAGTCTCCAACCATTTTTGATGAAGGCGTTACCTTAACTATGTCACCAACAATATCATTAACTTCTTTATACATCTGTTTTACTTCATTAAATTTATGCCCTAGCCCAAAACTTTCAACTTGAGGTTTTAAATTGGAGTATTGGCCACCTGGAATTTCATATTCATATATTTCTGCAGAACCAGATATCAATTCTGATTCAAACTTATAATAAACCGGTCTTACTGCAGCCCAGTAATCTGAAATTTCCTGTATTCCATATAAATCTATACCCGTATCTCTTCTTGTGTTTTTTAATGCAGCTACTACAGAATTAAGTGCTGGTTGGCTTGTTAATCCTGACATACTGTTAAATGCAGTATCAACAATGTCAGCTCCAGCTTCTGCTGCCATTATTACAGTTGCAACACCATTGCCTGTAGTATCATGTGTGTGAAGATGTATTGGCATTCCTACTTCCTCTTTTAATGTTTTTATAAGTTTAAATGCCGCATGAGGTTTTAATAGAGCTGACATATCCTTTATTCCCAATATATGTGCTCCTGTTTTTTCAATATCCTTAGCTAAATTTACGTAATAATCTAAGTTATACTTTTCTCTTCTATCGTCTAATATATCTCCAGTGTAACATATGCAAGCTTCTGCAACTTTTCCACTTTTAAGTACTTCGTCTATTGATACTTCCATACCTTTTAACCAGTTTAAAGAGTCAAAAATTCTAAACACATCAACGCCACTTTCAGCTGACTCTTTAATAAATTCGCGTATTACATTATCTGGATAATTCTTATATCCTACTGCATTTGCTCCACGAATTAACATTTGAAAAAGTACATTTGGTATTTCTTTTCTTAATTGTCTAAGCCTTTCCCATGGTGACTCATTTAAGAAACGGTATGAAACATCAAAAGTTGCTCCTCCCCACATTTCAAGAGAAAACAAGTCTTTTCCATAAACTGAAGTTGGCTGTGCAATTTTTATCATATCCCTTGTTCTAACTCTTGTAGCCATAAGAGACTGATTAGCATCCCTCATAGTTGTATCTGTAAGGAGTAGCTTTTTCTGATCTTTTATCCATTTTACAAGTCCAGCTGTACCTTCAGAATCAAGTATTTGCTTTGTGCCACTTAAATTTTCTGTAATATTTATCTTAGGTACTACTGGTACATCATATTGTCTTTTCTCACCTTTAGTCTCATTAACAACTTTTTCACCAATGTACTTTAATACTCTACTTTCCTCATCTGCTTTAGGCATAAGATCAATAAGTTCTGGATTTTCATCAATAAATCCAGTATCACATTTACCTTGTAAAAAGTCTGGATGATTAAGTACATTTATTAAAAATCCAATGTTTGTTTTTACTCCAACTATATTTGTTTCTTCCATAGCCCTAATAGATTTTCTTATAGCATCCTTAAAGCTTTTACCCCAGGATATGTTTTTTACAAGAAGACTATCATAATACGGACTTATAACTGCTCCTGCAAAACCATTTCCACCATCAAGTCTTATTCCATTACCTGAGCTAGTTCTATACACTTCTATTTTACCCGTATCAGGTGCAAAATTATTTGTTGGATCTTCAGTTGTTATTCTGCATTGCACCGAATATCCTCTTGGCTTAATTTCTTCTTGAGATTTTATGCCAATTTCTTCTGAATCTAGTCTATGTCCTTCTGCTATAAGTATCTGGCTTTGAACTATATCAATACCTGTAATCATTTCTGTAATTGTGTGCTCAACTTGAACTCTTGGATTCATTTCTATAAAATAATGATTTCCGTGCATATCTACTAAAAATTCTAAAGTTCCTGCACTTCTATAATTAACAGATTTAGCTATTTTAAGTGCATCATTACATATTTCATTTCTTTTTTCCTCTGAAATTGAAAAAGCCGGAGCAAATTCAACTACTTTTTGATGTCTTCTTTGAATGGAACAATCTCTTTCATATAAGTGAACTATATTTCCATATTTATCTCCAAGAACTTGAACTTCTATATGTTTCGGTTTTTCTATGTACTTTTCCATAAACATTATGTCAATTCCAAATGCTTTTTTAGCTTCGCTTTTAGCACTTAGAAATGATGCCTCTAGTTGATCTTCACTTCTAACAATTCGCATTCCTCTTCCACCGCCGCCAGCAGCAGCTTTTAGCATTATAGGATAACCACATTCTTTAGCAAGTTTTTTTGCTTCCTCCACGGATTCAATATCCTTTTCAAATCCTGGAATTGTTGGCACTCCAACTGCATGTGCAGCAATTTTAGATTTAATTTTATCTCCTAATTTTTCCATCATCTCTGCATTAGGTCCGATAAATTCAATTCCCGCTTCTTCACATTTCTTTGCAAATTCGGCATTTTCAGATAGAAAACCGTATCCTGGATGTATTGCATCTACACCTTTTTTAATTGCAAGATTTATGATTTCTTCTATGTTCAAATAAGCCTCAACTGGATTTTTATTTTCCCCAACTAGATAAGCCTCATCCGCTTTTGTTCTAAATAAGGAATATTTATCTTCGTTAGAGTAAATTGCAACAGTTCTTATACCAAGCTCTTTACAAGCTCTAAATATTCTTATTGCAATTTCCCCTCTGTTGGCAACTAATACTCTTTTAAATTCGCTCATTTTTATCCCCCTATTTATTTTTATCATTAATTACTAAAATAACGTGTTTCTCAATAAAATGCAATAAGTTTTTGTCATTTCATGCATAAAATAAGCATTTTTATTAATTTATCAAATAAAAATGAATTATTTACGCATTTGTCATTGCATTTCTATAGTAAAGAGAGCATCTGCTCTCCATACAAACATTCCACTGTTCCAAAGATAATCCCCTGCAAGTAAAAAATCTTTTGCTACTTCCACATTAGGTTTTTCCACAAACCGTTCTACTTTATAAGTGCCTTCCACATTCATAACCTTTTCTCCCATTTGTATATACCCATATCCTGTTTCAGGCCTTGTAGGCGTTATTCCTATAGTTATAAGTCCCCTTTTTTTATTTACAGTATTCACTGCTTGCTTCAATGTATCAACAAATGCCTTCTCATCTTCAACATAATGATCAGATGGAAATACCATCATTATGGAGTCGTTGTCCTTTTTCATAAGCTTTGCAGCTGCAAGACCTATGCATGTAGCGGTCCCTTTATTCATTACACGGGTTCATATGTTCATTAAATCCATCAATTAATTTAATTTTATCCACCCTTTTAAGAGTTTTAATATAATATTCTCTTTTCATGGCTTCACTTTTAGTCTCATATTTCTCAAAATATATCAGTTCTATAGGAAGCCTGCACCTAGTATATTTTGCCCCTTTCCCACTGTTATGTACTTTTATTCTGTTATCTAAATCATTAGTATATCCTGTATATAGTGTTTCATCCTTGCATTTTAAAATATAGACGTAATTCATAAGTGTATCTCCAAAACATTATAATGATATATAATTTAATTTTTATATTGTCTATATTATAACATCTTTATTATTTAAAAAACTAATCATATATTATATAATTTAGATTGTTAGCTAGATGATATTTAAGTTCATAATATAAAGAGATTGCGAAGCAAGGTGAAGGGTTTTAACGATTGCTTAACAAGTTAAAAGATGAAGGGTCGCCAAATGGCGAGGTTATGGGTTTTATCCCTGCTAGGCGCGGATAAAAGGTGAAGTGTTTATGGATAAATCCATAGCCTTTTCCCACGGAAAACCCTTCACCCAATGCTTCGCAATTTATTACTATATTGAATAACCTTTAATCATCTAAAAATCTACTATTATTAAAGAAGGAAGTGATTCAATGGAAGAATCAATAGAACTTTTAAAGAAAATACCCATCTTCTCTAAACTTTCAGAAGATGTTCTATTAAATATATTAAAACTTCAAGTTGTTAAAATCTATAAAAAAGGTTCTGTAATATTTCATGAATATGATAAAGGTGATGCCTTTTTCTTTGTAAAATCAGGGAAAGTTAAGATTTTTAAAACTTCTTTTGATGGAAGAGATATAACTTTGAACATATTAGAAGAAGGCTCCATTTTTGCTGAAGTAACACTTTTCAATGACATAAATTATCCTGCAACAGCCATGGTGCTAGAGGAAAGCCAAATAGGCATGATATTAAATAAAGACATAGAAAAACTGATTTTAAAAAATACTTCTCTAGCTCTTCAAATAATTAAGCTTTTAAACAAAAGACTATATAAATCTCAAAGCACAATAAAAGATATGGCCTTTTCAGATACTTTTGTAAGAGTTACAAATGTGCTTATTGATTTATCTTCTAGTCATGGAATAGTTACAAACAATGGTATTGAAATCAACATGAATATTACACGCCAGGACATTGCAGATATGGTTGGTACTACTAGAGAGACTGTAAGTAGAATTATTGCAGATTTAAAGCGAGATGGCTTTATAGAAACTAATTCAAAAAAAATTATTATAATAGATACTGAGAATTTTAAAAAGTTAAGTAATAAAAATGAAGAATGATGGAATACATTCATCATTCTTCATTTTTAATTTTTAATTGACCTTATTGCTTTTCTTCATTATAAAATATAATGGAATCCCTATTATTATTGCTCCAAGTCCCCATGTTATCTGGACTTTAGTTGCTTGTGTTAGAAGCCAGCAACTAATAACTACAGATAGTATAGGAAGTATTGGACCAAAAGGAACTTTAAAGGTAGATTTCATGCCTTTTCTTCTAAAAATTATAACTGAAAGGCAAGTTGGTATATATTGTGTAAATCTTGATATGGCACTTATTGCTGCAAGCTGTGTGAAACTTCCTGATAAAGCAATAGGAATAGTTAAAACTGCAGTTACTATTATTGCTATGTAAGGAGTTCCTGATTTATTCTTTTTAGCTAAAGCTCTAGGCAGAAGTCCATCTTCAGCTAATGCTACTGCTGATCTTGGAAGTATAAAAGATTCTGCCATATTTATACCTCCTATAGATATTAACGTGCCCGCTGTAACCAAAATCCCTCCAAAGCTTCCTAGAAATACCGATGCTGACTGTGCTACTGGAGTACTGCTTCCTGCAAGCTTTGAACCTAAGGTTCCTATAGATACCGCTTGAATTAATATATATATCACTGATACTAAAAACATAGCTATTATAATTGCTATAGGTACATTTTTCTTAGGGTTATCCATATCTTCTGCTGCTACTGCTATAGCTTCAAAGCCAGTGAAAGCAAAGAATATCAATATTGCTGTGGCTCCAAAGCTTACCGTAGTAACCTTAGTAGGAAACATAGGTACAAAATTTCCACCTTTTATAAAGAAGATACCTATAGCTATAAATAAAACTAATGGCACAAGCTTTGCTATAGTCATTATGTTATTTAAGCTCTTTGCAAAATTAACTCCTAATATGTTTATAATTGATAAAATTATAATTATTCCTATTTCTATTGAATCTTTTACTACAGTATTAGCCGCTGCTGGCCAAATATTAGATAGAGCAGTAGTAAATCCAACTGCAAAAGTAGCCCAAGCTATAAAGCCTACTACCAATTTCATAATTCCCACTTCGAAACCTACAAATTCACCAAAAGCTTCTTTTGCATAGATATACGGCCCTCCATTTTTATTAAATATACCTGAAACTTCTGCAAAACATAGTGCCATGGCCATAACTAACGCCATATCAAAAAAATACACCCAAATGCTACCAGGCCCCATAAGTTTCATTGCCTTTCCTGGAAGAAGAAATATACCTGTACCTATTATTCCATTTATACCAAGGAGTATTATACTCCATAGTCCTAATTTTTTATTGTTTTCCATTGTAAGCCCCCTTAACTGATACTTCTACAAATTCTTCAAACAAACTTAGCATCAATTTATTATCTTTTCCTGCCATCATTTCTGGATGCCATTGAATTCCTACAACAAAACCTTCTTCTTTTTCTATAGCTTCTATAACTCCATCTTTTGCTCTAGCAGCCACCTTAAATCCTGGTGCCAAGTCCTTTATTGCTTGATGATGAAAACTGTTTGTTATTATTTTTTCTCCAAAAATGCTGTAAAGCTTTGTTTCTTTCTCAATCTTTACCGTATGTCCAGCTACTTCTGGTCTAGATTCTTGCACATGTTTAATATAGCAACCCTCTATTTGAGACAAATCTTGATACATAGTTCCACCTAAAGCTACATTTAAAATTTGTAGTCCCCTGCAAATTCCTAATATAGGTTTATTTAGCTCCATAGCGGCTTTAATAACCATTAGGTCGTATTCATCACGTTCAGGACATAAGAAACCTTGTTTTTGAGAAGGTTCTTCACCATAAATTAATGGATTAACATCAAACCCTCCAGATATTATTATAGAGTCCATAGCCTCTATTTGAATTTTTACTACTTCATAATCTGAAACTAATGGTAATATTACAGGTGCCCCACCTGCTTTTTCAACTGATTTCACATAATCGTTGTTTACATAAGCCCTTTCATATCCAGGAAACATGCCGCCTTGATCAATCAACAAATTTCCTACTATACCTATAATTGGTTTTTTCATAATATTCTCCTTTCCTTTTTTATGTTATCTTTCATATCTAAATGAAAATACATATGCAAATTATACCATAAGTTTTTGTAAAACAAATAAATTTGCTTGAGGAAGATGCTCTACTTCCTTATTTTTCATATAAAAAAAAGTGCTGCAAAACTACCTGCAACACTTTTTTTATATTCTGTTATCCCATCATTACATCTAAATCTTTTTTTGCATCTCCGCTTATTAAGTTTAAGCTAAAGTTATCTTGTAAAACTTTTAATACTCCTGGTGTTATAAACTTAGGTGCTGTAGGTCCTACATATACATTTTTAACTCCAAGACTGAATAATCCAAGAAGGATTGCAACAGCTTTTTGTTCAAACCATGATAAAACAATACTTAATGGTAAATCGTTAACTGTGCATCCAAAAGCTTCTGCAAGTGCTAGTGCAATCTTAACTGTTGAACCAGAATTATTACATTGTCCAAGATCAATATATCTTGGAATATCTGTGCCTGGAACTGTTCCAAAGTCTATATCATTAAATCTAAACTTACCACAAGAAGTTGTCATTATTACACATTTCTTTGGAAGTGTTTCTGCAAGTTCTCTATAATAATTTCTACCTTTTGTTGGAGCATCACAACCAGCTATAACAAAGAATCTTTTGATTTTTCCTTCTTTAACTGCATCAATTATTTCTGGAGCTATTGATAATACAGTATTATGATGGAAACCTGTAGTTAATGTCTTATCAGACTCTATATTTCTAACTTCTAATTCTAGCGCTTTACTTATTAATGGACTAAAATCATTATTTTTTATTTTTGGAATTCCGTCTAATCCAGCTGTTCCATATGTCCAAAATCTATCTGCATAACTTCCTGTTGTTATAGGCATTAAGCAATTTGTAGTTCCAAGTATTGCTCCTGGAAAACTTTCAAACAATTGTCTTTGGTCATACCATGCTTTACCAACGTTTCCTTTTAAATGAGCATATTTTTTAAGTTCTGGATATCCATGAGCTGGAAGCATTTCAGAATGAGTATAAATATTTATACCTTTTCCCTCTGTTTGCTTTAATAATTCTTCTAATGCATAAAGGTTATGTCCAGTAACTAGTATACAATGTCCTTCTACTTTGTCTTGTGTTACAACTGTAGGTACCGGTACCCCTAGTTTTGAAGTATGTGCACCATCTAAAAGGTCCATAACTTTAACTGCTGCAGTTCCAACCTTTAATGCCATACCAACATTTTCTTCTAAACTGAAATTTGAATTTGTTAATGTTGTATACAATGCTTCATTTACTATTGCATCAACTTCAGGATCAGTTTTACCAAGTTCACTTGCATGAGTTCTATAAGCTGCAACTCCTTTAAGTCCAAATATTATTGTATCTTGAAGACTTGCTATATCAGGATTTTTTCCGCATACTCCAAATTTTGTACACCCACCTACTGGTGTTTGCTCACATTGATAGCAAAACATTGGATTACATGTGTTTTCATCTTTTTTAAATATATTCATAATTTATTATCTCCTTTATTTAATTATCTTATAAACATATCTTATAGTAATTAAATAAAAATTTCTGTGATGTATATCACACTAATGAAAATTTAAAATATATTTTTATTTCTTTATATCCTGTCAATTTGTCTTCATGTACAATAATTTTATCCACAAGTTCTTCAATATCAGACCTTTTAAACTCTTTAAAATTTATCATGTGCTTATGCTCTTTTTTATCTACACCTTGTTGAATTTTTTTACTTATTTCCTCTAATAATATTTCCTCTTTTATAGAATGTGCCGTACATATCTTGCCCCCAATTTGGCTATTTTTACATTTATACCCTTTATAACTTTTTCTATAATACATTGGTGCTTTGCATTCATTACAAAATAATACAGATGAGAACAAGTGTATGTCACCTTTATACCTATAATTCTTTTTTCTATTTGCAATAGTTTTTTGAACCTTTTCGAAAGTTTTTTTATCTATAATTCCCTTATACTTTTCTCCTATAATCCATTCTTCTCTAGGTATTTCAACTACCTTTTTAATCTTATAATTTACTTTACTCCATCTATGTTGTGCCATTATGCCCGCATATTTTGGATTTGTTAATATATATCTTATTGTATTATTAGTCCATAATCCATCCCCTGAACTTGTTGGAGGAGGTACCTGTTTTAAATTTAGATAGTTAGCTATTTTTTGAAATCCATATCCATCTAAATAAAGTTTAAATATTTTTTTCACTATTTTCTCAGTTCCATTATCTTCTTTAATTAACTGAACATGCTTTTTATTATCTATAGATGTAGTCTTAAATCTAAGCCCATATGGCGGTCTTGATGATATACAAGATCCTCTTAACATTCTCTGCATTATTCCATCCTTTGTTCTCCTAGAACAGTCCTTTACATACATCTCATTTAATATGTTCTTAAATGGTATTATGTCATTATATTCCTCAATTGTATCCACATTATCAAGTACTGAAACAAACCTTATCCCTTTAAGCTGAAAATATTCTTCAAGGTAATAACCAGCCATTATATAATTCCTTGAAAATCTAGATAGGTCACGAGTTAAAATCATATTTATCTTATTTTTATCTACATCTTCTTTCATTCTTATAAAACTATCTCTATGAAAGCTAGATCCCGAAAAACCTTGATCCTCATATATATCAATTAGCTTATAATCACATGCTTTATCAATTTTCATCTTAGAATATAGCCAGCGTTTCAGACTATCTATCTGTGCTGGTATTGATTCTTGTTGTTCCTTTTTATCAGTGGAAACCCTTGCATAAATTGCCACATTCCATTGTTTTCTCATGATTTCATTTCATTTTCATAATTTCTTGTTTCTTCACCGTTTTTATCTTTTGCTTTTCTTCTGCTTATCTCTCTTAATATAGTACTTAAATTTTTTTTACCACCATAAAAATTAAAGATAATCTTATTTTTTTTCATAAAAAACTCCAAGCATAATAATCTTATAATATTATTATGCTTGGAACTGTTATTTTTTCCATGTTATTTTTTAATATTTTACATTGCTTTTTTATCTATATTAATTCTTTTACTTATATCTGTTAGCATGTACACTTTTCTGCAAAATTCTATAGCTTGATTTTTCACAAATATATTAGCAACCACAAATGTAACAAAAGCTATAGCTATTCCAAACACACCATCAAGAACTACATGTTGTTTTATAAATACTGTTGATAATATTATAATCACATTTACAATCGTAGTGATTACTGCAAATTTGGTATTTTTACCTTTTGTAAACCATACACCTTCAATCATAAGAAAACAAGTCATTACATGTATACTAGGGAAGCAGTTAATTGGCCTGTCCGCACTATACAATACTCTTATAATATTTGTAAAGACATCATTTCCTACAAGTTCTGGTCTTGGAACTGTAGTTTGGAAAAAGAAAAATGTAATATACGATATTATAAGGCTGGCCGCCAAACTTATAAGCATTCTACAATAGGTTTCCTTATCCTTTAAACATATGTACAAAAACACTAGTGGCACCATTGGATACCACATTACGTATGGTATTATAAACTCTTTTACAAATGGTATTGCTCTATCCAAAGCTGTTATTAAATTTCTATTGGTATTTGTGTAAGCATTTAAGATTCCATATATTGAATCCATTAATAATATTGGTATCATAAAACTCATTGCTCTTACATTAGGCAATATTTTTTTCATTAAAACCCTCCTCATAATACTTTTATCTATACATTCAATATATGCTTATAAATTGCCTTAGAAACACCTTCTTCATCATTTGACCACGTGATTTCATCACTAATTTCCTTAACATATTTATCCTCACAATTTTAGCATTTAACTTTATTTTTATATTATATCGTTAATTATTATATCATAAACTTTTATTCTGTACTAGCCTCCTAGTCTTTTGCTACAGTTCTTAAACCTATATTACTAAATAAGGGGTCTCTTTGTTTATAGGCTCCACAAATACATTGTCCTTGCTTATCTCTGGTAATTCACTGTATATCTTCTCCTTGTAACTTTCATTAGTAATAACATATATATTTTCCTTGATCACCATAGACTTTATTCTGTCAACGGTATTTCTTAAAAAGCTTTTTTCATTTATTATCTCTAAAAATTGTTTTGGGTTGTTTTCTCTAGATAGTGGATAAAGTCTCGTTCCTTTTCCACCAGCGAGTATTACAGCATATAGCAAAAAAGCACCTCAAAATAAATATTAATTATAATAATATTATATGAAAATTTTATAATATAAGTGATATATATTATCTCTTTGCAAAAAATCATAGGATATATATTAAAATATGGTTGTATAGTCATTATGTTATTGGCAATTTATGCAAATATTTCATCATAATTTTATCGGTTTATGAAATTTATCTTTCTTGTATGTAAAGTATTGCAATTATTATTTCATTTATGAGATAATAAATATAAAGAAACATATCAAAGGAGATGGATTTATATGTTATGGTTATTTGTTTTATTAATCGCTCTTATTGCAACTTTGCCATTGTCAGATAACTCACCATCAAGGGATATAAATTTCTATAAAAATGGTATGGTGATTTATCACAAAAATTCACATGAAAAAGATAAATACGAAGATTAAGACACTTTAAATAAAAAAATAAATTAGTCTTATGATTATTTTGTCAATCATAAGACTAATTTATTTTATGTAGACTATACTTCCCTATAGTCTACGTCTATTATATCGCTATCTAAATCCTCATATGTTTTTGAATCATTTTCCTGCATTACATTTTTCCTAACTTTTGCATTTTTTATTGCAGATTTACTTCTTATATAGTTTTTAAATTTCAAAACCCCGTAAATTACTGCAACCGCTACTAATAAGAGAGGTATTGCATGAATAAATAAGTAACCAAAAACAACTACTCCTACTATAACAGCTATTGTCTTTAAAACCCCTGAAAAACTTCTTCCCACAAATTCCATTATTATCACTTCTTTCTATAAACATATGTTATCCTCAAACTCTTTAATTAACTATTTTTATTATAACATAATTTCATAAAAAGGTATTAAATATCACTTAATAAAGTATTAATAATTTGTTAATTTCATTACTTAATCTATATTTCATCCTTAACATAAATTTCAATTATTTTTAATATTACATCTACTGCCTTTTCCATAGCAAAGGTTGGTATAAATTCATATTTTCCATGAAAATTATGTCCTCCAGTAAACAAATTAGGAGTTGGTAACCCCATAAATGAAAGTCTAGCTCCATCTGTGCCGCCTCTTATTGGACTTACCTTAGGAGTTACATCAACCTGCTCCATAGCCTTATAAGCTATATCCACAATGTATTTTACAGGTTCAACCTTCTCTTTCATATTGTAATATTGATCTTTTATATTTACCTCTACTAATTTATCACCATACTTTTGATTTATAAATTCTCCAATACTAATAATTAATTTTTTTCTTTTTTCAAAGTTATCTCTATCAAAATCTCTAACAATAAATGCTAAATTACTTTCCTCAACCTCACCACTAATTGATATAAGGTGATAAAAACCCTCATAACCTTCTGTATACTCTGGTCTCTCATTGTTTGGAATTAAGTTTATAAATTCGTTAGCTATATGCATTGAGCTTATCATCTTGTTTTTAGCTGTACCAGGGTGAACATTTCTTCCTTTAATATGAATTTTAGCCGTGGCAGCATTAAAGTTTTCATACTCCAGTTCACCAATTTCTCCACCATCAACGGTGTATGCTAATTCCGCTCCAAATTTTTCAACATCAAAATGATCTGCACCTTCTCCTATTTCCTCATCCGGTGTAAATCCAACTTTTATTGTACCATGTGGTATTTGTGGATTTTTCACAAGGTATTCTATGGCTGCCATGATTTCAGAAACTCCTGCCTTATCATCTGCTCCAAGAAGTGTTGTTCCATCCGTAGTAATAAGTGTTTTTCCAATATATCTTGTTATTTCAGGAAAATCACTTGGTGATAATATTATATTTTCTTTTTGATTAAGTATTATGTCTTTTCCATCGTAGTTTTCTACAACTTGTGGTTTTACATTATCTGCTGTCATATCTGGACTTGTATCCATATGAGCTATAAAACCTATAGTTTTAACTTCCTTATCAACATTCTTAGGAAGTGTGGCCATTATATATCCATTTTTATCTAACGACACATCCTTTAGCCCTAACTCTTCTAATTCTTTCTTTAATTCTTCACCTAATACTAATTGACCTTTTGTACTTGGTGTAACTCTTGTGTTTTCATCAGATTTTGTGTTAAATTTTACATACTTTAAAAGTCTTTCAACTGCACTATACATAAAATTTCCTCCTATCATATTAATATTAATGTCTTGATGATTAATTATAGTTCATTTTATATAATAAACTCAAGACGATTGACCAATAATTATTTTTAAAACAAAAGAAGAGCCCACAAATTTGCAAGCTCTTCTAATTTATACAGTAAATTTTTCAACTTTTTCTCTTAAATCCCTTGAAACTTGATCGACCCTATCTGAATGATTTTTTACCTCTTCAGCAGATGCAAGCATTTCCTGTGAAGATGCTGATATTTGTTCTGAGGATGCTGAAACTTCTTCAGCCACTGCTGAAACAGACTGTACTTTGTTTAGTACTTCGTCTTTTGCAGCTACAACAGTATTGATAGAGCTGTTTGCATCATCCATTAATGGCACAACCGCATTTACAGCATCAACAATGTCATATAAAACTATAGCTGTATTGTTTGCAGCCTCTGCCTGCCCATCAAGTAAATCTCCCACACTATCAGAAGTTGTTTTAACTTCTTTAGTTTCATTTCCTATATCTTTAACTAAATTCATAATTTCTTCTGATGATTTTTGTGATTCCTCTGCAAGTTTTCTAACTTCTTCAGCAACTACTGCAAAGCCTTTTCCATGTTCACCGGCTCTTGCTGCTTCTATTGCTGCATTAAGGGCTAATAAATTGGTTTGTTCCGATATATCATTTATAGCATCTGTAATGTTTCCAATTTTTGAAACAGCTCCTGACAGATTATCTACTTTTTCAACTACCTTATCAAATGCTTCTTTTACTGATACTAGAGTTCCAATAAGAACATCAACCTGGCTGTTGCCATCCACTGCTTTCGCCTCAGCATTTTTTACTTCTTTTGTTGCTTTAACGAGTCTATCTTTAGTAGCATCTAGTTCTTTTGTTAAGTCAGATACTAAATTTACCACATCAACTAAGTCTTGTGCCTGAGAACTAGCTCCATTTGCTACTTCTTGTATTGCACTAGAAACTTCATTTACTGCTGTAACCATCTCATTGGAAGTTTCAGAAAGTGCTGACGCTGACTCATTAATTTCCAGTCCATTGTGTTTTACACCAGAAATAGAATCTCTAATGCTTTTTATTGTATCACTCATTAATGTTCCCAATTGACCTATTTCATCGTTGCTTTTTGATTTAATTTCTACTGTGAAGTCTCCACCAGATATCTTCTTCATAGTTTTAGCAAATCCTGTTAAAGGCTTAGAAATAAGTCTTGAACTCAACATTGAAATAAACAATGACACTATTATATTTATTACAGCATAAATACCTAATGTTCTTATTAAAATGTTACTAGGCGTACCTTGAACATCCATAATAACACCTAATAAAACAATAAGCAATAATGACTGAAACATAATACGTAACCACAATTTAGCACTTAATTTCATAAGTATCCCCCCTTGAAATATGTTAATGTAACTTTTCAGCATATTTTAGATCTTGTATATTAAAACATTTACAAGAAAACCTACTACAAAAGTCATCAGCCATAAATCTTTTGTATTTATATGTATTTTCATTACAATATTAACACATTTAACGGCGTCTACGCAATGATTTTTTCTATACCTAAGAAGTCCAATTTACTCCATAAGCCTTCCATAGCTTTTTCTCCATTCATATAAAATTCACTTTCATTTATTTTATAAAATGTCCAGCCAACTCTTTTAAGCGTCATTCTTTTTTCATATTTATTTTTAAAATCCATATTATCTTGTTTACTTCCATTACATATTATTGCTATCTTGCTTTTACTTCCCTCCACAACAAAGTCTATATTATAATGTTTTAGTTCCTCGCAAGAGGTTATTCTATAACCCTTGTCTTTTATTTTTTTAAACACATTTTTATGAAAATTACTTTTAAAAACTTTAGGCTCCTTATCAATAGTTTCATTGTTTATAGCTGGATTTAAGCAATATCTTAAGAGTTTTGTTCTCACACACTCTGGATTTAAATTTTCCAAATTTATAGAACAAAAAAGCCAGATTTGATTTTTCGCTCTACTTACTGCAACATTAAATCTTCTTATATCAACTTCTCTCGTAAGTGCTGTAAATTTTACATTGTCACCTACTACCATTGATAAGAATATAATATCCCTTTCATCTCCTTGGAATGAATATGCATCACCACATACTATTCTCCTATTTAACATTTCATTTTCACCAATTTGTTCCCGTATTAATCCTTCAATAATATCAGCTTGCGAGTCACCAAGAAGAGATATAACTCCCATAGTCATGCCATCGTATTTTTTATTTCCACAACACTCATATATTTTCTCACTTATTAACTTAGCTTCCTCCATATTTATATTTTTAATTTTATCCCTTTGCCCATTTGTAACCTTAACAAATTTTATAGGTGCACCTAATCCATTTTGTCCATAGTTATACCTTAAAGGAATTATTTCATTTGAGTAACATAGTTTATTGCTAAAACCTATAATTTCAGGCAAACATCTAAAGTGTTCCTTAAGTAAAATTCTACTTGGGAAAGATCTAAGTGTTGTATTATAAAGGCTAGTTTCTAAATCAAAACATTCATTATGTGGTATTTCCAATAAGTATTTATTTATCAAACTGTTTACGGTGCCTTGGTCCACGCCTACAAGTTGCGGGCTAATTTGTTTGTCATCCCCAACTACCACCGCCCTCTTTGCTCTAAATAGAGCACAAATTGAAAATATATCACACTGACTACTTTCATCAAAAATTACAACATCAAAAGGATTATTATTTACTTTTATATTTTCAATAATTTTGTTAAGTGGCATTATCCAAACTGGTATGGAATCTTTGCAAGCCTCCATTTCCCTTTGTGCAATGTCTCTATATTTATCTGCAAACTTACTTCGTCCTCTCCCTATCCTCTTAGCTGCCTGAATCCAAGCATATAAACTTTTTCTTTGTAAATCTGAAGTATTTATTATTTGCTTATACCAAGCTCTTTTAGAAACAATTTTTTCTATTAACATACTTTCTTTAAATTCTTCTTCTTTTAATAATTTTTCTACTAATTCAGGTCTAATGTTATGTGCCTTTTTTAGTAGACTTTTAAATCTTGATATGTTCCAAGCCTTGTTAAAATTTTTAAATTTACTTCTATCTTTGCTGCCTATAAGTTTTGTTGAAAATTTTGGTGCTTTATCTCTTATTTTATTTAAATTTGCTTCTATATCCTCCACATTAGTAATCATCATTTTTAGTCTATCTATCTCTTTATATGCATCATTAATTTCTTTTAGATTCATATGTTCTATAGCCGTTTCTAATGCATTGAAGTATTCATGTCCATGGCACATCTTTTTTACATTTAAAATGTATGCTTTAATTCTTAAATACTCATTAATATTTTTTAGGCTTATAACTATGTTTTTTAAATAAGTATAAGTTTTTTTGTCGTACCAATCCATGCTATCTAGGAATATTAAATCACCCATTTCTTTTATAACCTTGCTCTTAATATCCATATTCCAATCAACAATTGTACTTAACCCTCTTATACATTCCTCTAAGACCATCATTGTATTAATATTAAAGTCCTTTACCTTAAAACTTTCGTAGTCCTTCATATTATTATTCCATAAATTCATAAAATCTCTTTCTAATTTATTTTTACTTATATAGAGATTTATCATTTCAGCTTCTTCTCTTTGTATAATTGGTTTGTCATCTACAAAACAATTATCAAAAATATATTTGTATTTTTTATGTGTCTTTATAAAAAATTTGCTAATGTCTCCATTTTTCTTTATATGCTCATATATAAATTTAAAATCTTTTTTAAACACTTCAAATGGCTTTTCGCTCGGAAGTACTATATTATGAACGGTAAGTCTCCTTTGAATTTCAGATAAATCTTTTATATAAACACTGCTCCTCATATATAAATGTTTTAAAACAGGTCTAATAATCTCACTATTATAATAATCATTCATAACTTTTTTAAGCCATGATCCCTCTATTTTATCCATTTGCTTTTCAGCCTTAGTTAAGACATTTAAAAGTTTTATATAGTCTAATTTGCAATTATATGAAATCGACCAGTCTTTTAGATTGTTTATATACACTTCATAGTTCTCGTTAATATCTTTAAATTTACTTATATTTTCATAAATCTCACTATAGCTTGGCATCTGGTTCAAAACCTTTTTAAACCTATTTATTTGTATATAGTCATCTTCATCAATTTCATCTAGAAGATCAACTAAGTAAGAGAATTCATCGTCCGTCAGTGGGCACTTGTAATCAAATTTTATATTATCTTCTATCCAAGCAAAATCTTCATCATTTTCTTTCACCCACCTAGCCACATCAATAAGTGAAAGTAGATTCCCATTAACATTGATTTTATTACTTTCAATATTTTCGGTTTCATTTAGTTTCTCGCAAAGCTCCAGTTGTCTTTTTTTGCAACTATCTAAATCTCTCTGTAATGAAGTTATATCTGCTTTTAAGTCTTTAGGATCCATAGATAAATTCTCAGTAATTATCCTTAAAGAATCATCTACATTTCTTAGAGCTTTTGCATCATCACCTAATATGCTAATGCACAGTGGTTTTATTTCTTCAGGAATTTTTTCAGATAAAACCCTTAATGCCCTACCAGTTTGGCTTGTTATTAAAACTCTTTTACCATGAGCTAAAAGATGGCAAATTAGATTTACAATGGTTTGACTTTTACCTGTTCCTGGTGGACCTTCCACAACCAATCCAAAGTCCTCTGCAAGCCTTCTTGCCACTTCTCTTTGTTCCTCATTACTAGGAAGTGGAAATAAAATGTCCTTCCCTACACCAACCCACTGTGCTTTATCTTTTATGTCTTCTTTTACTTTATCTGAACTAACAATTGATGCTACTGTAGGTGGAATCTGATATCCATCATCAATAAGCTTTAATATATTTACAAGTTCGTTATGCCACAATCTATGATCACTTTTCCTCACAATTACAAGTGGTGAATTATATATAATTGGACATCCTGTTATTTTAAAATTATCAGCTTTACCTGAATTTTTTTGTATTTCACCACTTTCATTTATGTTTGAACTTAAATAATGTACTACTTTATTTAATATACTTGACACCTCTTCTAAATTTCTGAAATCTAAGCTACTATTCTCTATTTCCTCTTTTATTTTCAATATTTCATTTATATTAGCTATATTAATCCCAGCAAATATATCAAGCTCCATTTTCATTTTACAATCGTATGGTTTAAGAAAAAATCTTGCATTAACTGCATCAAAAGAAAGCTCTAACTTTGTAGTGACAAGTGGATGTACAATTTTTTTGTCATCTTTTTCCCATGCCAGTATATAATCCGCCCATATTATTTCATGATTTTCATCATCTTTTTGTTTCAGTGTATATAGCTGGAAAAACTCATCATACATATTCTTATCAGTCTTATCTATGCAAAACCAAAATTCATCCTTATCACTATCTTCTTTTAATACTTCATTGCTGCTTTTTAAATCAGTACTCCAAAAAAGTTTTTCATATTCATTAATGTTTCTTATAAATTCTTCATCCATGTTTTTTATGCTAAGCAAATATGTTAATAATTTTTTTACATTATTAGTTGTACTTTCCACTTTTATCACTCCCATAAATTACTATAACTATCGCTTAAATTATTATAACATATTTTACAATAAATGGAATATATTTTTTATTTTTTAATATATTTTGAGCAAATAAAAAAAGACCATAAATTTATGATCTTTTACTTGAATCTCTTTCTATTAACTTATGATCTAATACGTAATGTTTCTGTTCAATTTCCTTTTTGTTAACTAGTTTAATAAGCATCCTCATTCCTACAGATCCCATATCATACATAGGCTCTTCTATAGTTGTAAGTTTAGGATAATAAATAGATGCCGCATATATATTATCAAATCCCATTACATCAACTTGTTCTGGTACTTTTATTCCTTTATCCCTTAAAGTATTTATAACTCCCATTGCTATTTCATCACTACAACAAAAGGCTGCATCTATATCTTTAACCTTGTTTATTATTACTTCCATACCGTCTCTTCCATCTGCAGCTTTAAGTCCGCCAAATTGAATTAATTTTTCATCATACTTAATTCCATTATCCTCTAAGGCCTTTTTATATCCTAAAAACCTTAGTCCACTTGCATTAGCTGAATCTGGATTTACTCCAATATATGCAATTTTCTTATTTCCGTTTTTAATAAGATATGTAGTTGCATCATAAGCTGCCTTTTCATTATCTATTGTTACACTCGGAAATTCATTATTTTTTGAGTTTGTTTCAACAAGTACTGTTGGTAGTTTTAAATTATTAAGTGTGTCTATAATTTCATCTTCCATGGAATTACTCATATATATTACACCATCTACCATTTTTTCTCGAAGAACTTTTAGATATTCCACTTCTTTTTCAGAATCTAAATCAGTGTTACAAAGTATGACATTATAATTGTATATATTGGCTACGTCCTCTGCTCCTCTAACTATTTCTGGATAAAATTGATTTGAAATATCCGGTACAACTATTCCTATAGTTCTTGTTTTCTGTGTTTTTAGACTTCTAGCAACAATATTAGGTCTATAATCCAATTTTTTTATTGCCTCTATTACCTTTTTCTTTGTTTCTTCATTTACTACATCTACATCATTAAGAACTCTTGAAACGGTTGCAATTGATACACCTGCTTCTTTAGCTACATCTTTTATTGAAGCTGCCATTTTTTATCAACTCCTAAATTTATATTTGCACTTACACTTATCTATAAACGTATTCATTACTATCCCTTAATAAATACTCTCTATTATACAATATTACTTGAATTATATCTATTTTACAAGTTTTATATATTAAAAAGCTATGTTTATTTCTACCTAAGT
Organism: Clostridium acidisoli DSM 12555; assembly: GCF_900176305.1. Taxonomy (GTDB): domain Bacteria; phylum Bacillota; class Clostridia; order Clostridiales; family Clostridiaceae; genus Clostridium_I; species Clostridium_I acidisoli. The sequence continues at coordinate 47,444 of NZ_FWXH01000013.1, read as the reverse complement.
TTCAATAAACATAGCTTTTAACTATAAAAATCACATTTTATTTTTTAGAGATATACGCTTAAGCTCTTTTTTCGACAGCTAAACTTAATTCTTCGCCATTAATATTGAACTTTGTATATTCTCTTTCTGAATCATATACAATTTCTACTGCTAATGTTTCTTTCATTATATTACTTTCAAACTTTTTAATAATATCTTCTAACATCTTATTGTCAGAAACATATATTTTTATTTTATCTGCAACTTCAAATCCACTATCTTTTCTAAAGTTCTGGACTTTACTTAATATTTCTCTCAAATAACCTTCTTCTTTAAGTTCTTCTGTTATTATTGTTTCAAGGACTATTCCATGTTCGCCTTCTCCAGCAAATGCAAACCCTTCAAGTCCGTGCATAGTTACAAGAAGATTATCGCTTCTTAGTTCAATTTCAGTTCCCTGAACTTCTACAGTAACTGTTTCTCCAGAATTAATAGCCTGTGCAAGTTCCATTTGATCCTTTTCACCAATTGCTTTTTTTATTCCAGGTATAAGTTTACCATATTTTTTACCTAATACAGGTAGATTAGGTTTTATTTCAAAACTAACATATTTTGAAAGATCAGCACCAAATACAATTTCTTTAATATTAAGTTCATCTTTTATAATGTCTCCATAATATTCTGGAAGTGCTTTTGTGCTTAAAAGCATTTCCTTTAGTGGCTGTCTATTTTTTATGTTAGCAGCATTTCTTGCACTTCTACCAAGCTTAACAACTTTATATGCTAAATCCATCTGAGCTTCTAGTTCTTTATTTACAAGTGAACTATTATATTCAGGCCATTTACATAAATGAACACTCTCCTCAGCCTTTTCATCTATTGCGAGTACTAAGCTTTGATAAATTTGTTCAGTCATAAATGGTATAAATGGAGCCGCAACTTTAGATAACGTTACTAATACATTGTATAATGTAGTATACGCACCTATTTTGTCATCTGTAAGTTCAGTAGTCCAGTATCTTGATCTATTTCTTCTTACATACCAATTTGAAAGTTCATCTACAAAATTTTCAATAGCAAGTGCACCTTGAGTTATTTTATAGCCTTCAAAATCTCCTTCAACTTCTTTTACAAGGGTATTTAATTTAGACAAAATCCATTTATCCATTACATTATCCGATGTAAAATCTTTATACTCTAATGGATTAAATTTATCTATTTCTGCATAAAGCACGTAAAATGAGTAAACATTCCAAAGTGTACTTAAAAATCTTCTTTGAGTTTCAGCTACATCTTCTTCCGAGAATCTTGTTGGAAGCCATGGTGCACTAGAAGTATAAAAATGCCATCTTGCTGCATCTCCGCCTTCATGTTCAAGTACATCAAAAGGATCTACAACATTTCCTTTATGCTTTGACATTTTCAAACCATTTTTATCTAATACATGACCTAATACAACACAATTTTCAAAAGGATTTGTATCAAAAATAGCTGTAGAAATGGCAAGTAATGTGTAGAACCATCCTCTTGTTTGATCCACTGCCTCTGATATAAATTGTGCTGGGAAGTTGTTTTCAAAAACTTCCTTGTTTTCAAATGGATAATGGTGTTGTGCAAATGGCATTGATCCTGAATCAAACCAGCAGTCTATAACTTCTTGCACTCTATTCATTTCCTTACCGCAATCAGGACAAATTAACTTAACCTTATCAATGTATGGTTTGTGAAGTTCTATATTTTCTGGGACATCCTTACCCTTCTTTTTAAGCTCTTCTATACTTCCAATACATTCTCTATGACCACATTCACATTCCCAAATTGGAAGTGGCGTTCCCCAATATCTATCACGGCTTATACCCCAGTCTATAACATTTTCAACGAATTTTCCAAATCTTCCTGTTCTAATATTATCTGGATACCAATTTATCTTATTATTATATTTAACTAATTTATCACGTAAAGAAGTCATTTTTACAAACCAGCTATCCTTTGGATAATATAGAAGTGGAGTGTCACATCTCCAGCAATGTGGATATGAGTGAGTAAACTTCTCTGATTTATAAAGTGTTCCGTTTTCATCCATATATTGAAGTATCTTAGGATCAGCTTTTTTAACAAATAAACCTTTCCAAGGTTCAACTTCATCTACAAATTTACCTTCTAGATCAACTAAATTTATTAGTGGTAAATCATATTTTTTACCAAGTAAATTATCATCTTCACCATAAGCTGGAGCAATATGAACTATTCCTGTACCATCAGAAAGAGTTACAAAATCACCATGAACAACATAAAAAGCTTTCTTTTCTGGAACTTCATATTTAAATAACTGTTCATACTGAATTCCTAGAAGTTCTTCACCTTTAAATTCTTTTACAATTTCATATTCACCTTCAAGTACACTTAAAAGGTTTTTAGCAAGAATTAGATGCTCTTCATTATTAATAACTTCCACATAATCATAAGTTTTATTAACTGCAAGAGCTACATTACTTGGTAATGTCCAAGGAGTTGTTGTCCATGCAAGTAAATATTTGTTGTCTTCTCCAAGCACCTTAAATTTAACAAAAGCAGTTGCTTCTTTAACATCTTTATAACCTTGAGCAACTTCATGTGATGAAAGTGCTGTTCCACATCTTGGGCAGTAAGGAACGATTTTATGACCTCTGTATAAAAGGTCCTTATCCCACATTGTTTTTAATGCCCACCAAACTGACTCTATATATTCATTATGATATGTTACATATGGATTATCCATATCTACCCAATATCCTAATTTTTCAGACATTTCTCTCCAAAGTGTTACGTAAGAAAATACACTTTCCTTACACTCTGTAACAAATTTTTCTACACCATATTGTTCTATTTGTGGTTTTCCTGATATTTTAAGCTTTTTTTCTATTTCTAGTTCAACAGGAAGTCCGTGTGTATCCCATCCAGCTTTTCTTAATACCTTATAACCTTTCATTACTTTGTATCTAGGTATTATATCCTTCATTACTCTTGTAATAACATGACCAACATGTGGTTTTCCATTAGCTGTTGGTGGTCCATCATAAAAAGTAAAGTATTCACCATCTTCATTTGATTCAAAGCTTTTCTTAATTATTTCTTTTTCATCCCAAAGCTTTAAAACATCTTTCTCCATATCCACAAAGGATTTAGAAGAATCAACTCTTTTATACATAGTCTAGATCTCCTCTCATATATGCATTTATAATATAATTTTACAATAATAAAAAAACTTCGCCCTAAAAATAGGACGAAGTAACTCGCTATACCACCTAATTAACTGATCTTTTCAAGCACAAATATACTCTATTCTTTAACGCAGAATTACGAATAAGCTTACTTAAACTTTCAGCCATCAGCTCCTAGGTGATTTTTATTATCCTATTTGTTATGGGCTTACACCGTCCCCATTCGCTTAAAACTTTTAGAATAATTACTTTTCCTAATCACAGCTATTTGTTTACAATTAATTTATTTAATTTTCACTTTCTAACATTATATTATAATATAGTTTCTTTGTCAATTAGCCCTGTTAAGGGCATATACTATATAGAATACCACACTTATTAGTATTGGCAAATATGCTATAAACTTATATACCACATTGTCACTTTCTATTGCTACTGTTCCATCCACTTTATCTAAATGTATTGTTTCATTTTCTGTACTTATGTTTTTAATATGTCTAATTACAAATACAATACCCACTACTGCCATAACAGCTAGAATAAAATATAAGCCTATAGCAAAATTTCTAAGCATTGGGTCCATTGAAGTTATATCGTTCCCTTTTACTGAATGTCTTGCTGCAAACCAAGATATAGAAGCATTAATCCCATTAAACATAAAATGACAAATCATAGATGCAAAAATAGAATCAGTTAACCTAACTAAATACACAAGAATAATTCCAAGTGCAAAGGTATATAAAAACTGTGGCGGATTCATGTGCAATACAGCAAATAAAAATCCAGTAATAATTGCAGCCCCAGCCGTCCCCATTTTATTGTAACCAGACAGTATAATCCCCCTCATAGTCATTTCCTCACATATTGCTGGAGTTAACGCTATGATTAATACAAATGCCCATAGTGGCAAAGAATTCATTTTTTGGAGCACCTCAGTCACATTATTTTTAAAAAATAAATTTGTAATAAGGCCTAAAAAAATTGCTATAGGATACACTAAAAAAGATACTCCTATTACGCTTGGCAAATATTTAAGCTTAAGCTTTTTTAATCTTAATGTAGCTAACACCGGCTGTCTTGTTACGATTAAATAAATCAATAAAGGAAATATAAGAAATACTATCTGTGTAACTAATAGACTAAGCCATATTCTTCCATGTAAAAAAGATGCAAATGGAGTTAAAATATATCCACCAAACACCTGAAGTAATACTAATATTAAAAAGTATAAATTTACGCCAAAAATTTTTTTCATAGAACTCTCCCTAATTTCAAAAATTTAGTATAACAACATTGTATATTATATTCCTTTTTACGGCAATTATTATATAAAAATAAGTAGCTAAATAAATGTTTTATCTAGCCACTTAAAAAATCTGTTTATTTTTTTAATCCATTTAGGATACTGTACATGACAGGTACTATAATTAACGTTAATATAGTGGAAAATACAAGTCCTCCCATAACTGCTATACCAAGTCCTTGAGATATAAGATTCCCATGGGAAAATCCAAGTACCAGCGGAATTAATGCCATTACTGTTGATATAGCGGTCATAAGTATTGGTCTTAATCTTACAGCTCCAGCTTCTAATAGAGCCTCTTTAACCCCCATGCCATTAGCTCTATATGTCTTTACTCTATCAAGAAGTACTATAGCATTAGTAACAACTATACCTATAAGCATAAGCATGCCTATCATGCCCGATACTGTTAATGGCTGCTTTGCAATATACAATGCAGTAATTGCTCCTACTCCTGCAAACGGAAGCGAGAATAAAATTGCAAAAGGCGTTATTGGCTCTCCAAAAGTAATAACCATTACTATATAAACAAGCATAACTGCTACAACCATTGCCATTGCCATCTGTGAAAATCCATCGCTAATGCTTTTATTACTACCTTGAAGATCATAAGTTATCCCTATTGGAAGTGATCTCTTTATGCTGTCAATCTCACCTTTCGCTTCTTTAGTAACCTTATTCGTATCATTGCCTACTATATTTGCATCTACCTCAGCATATTGATTTCCATCAAGCTCTGAAATTGTAGCAGGACCATCTGCATAATTAACATTAGCAATATCTCCAATCTTCACGTCACCATTTGAACCTTGTATTACTAAATTTTTTATTTTGTCTATGCTGTCAATATCTTGTGAATTATATCCAAGCATTACATCAACCGTATTTGTATTATTTGATGAGTCTTCGTTAATTGTAGTTACTTTACTATACCCAAGATAATATTTGACGATTTGTGCAGCACTAGCAGGCGTTATCCCATTTTGTGCAGCTTTATTAGGATCAACAGCTATTGATATTTTTTGACTTTTCTCAGAAATATTATTTGTTACATTATTTAAAGTGCTCATATTTTTAAGTTTATTAGTAATTATTCCTGCTGCCTTTGTTATGTCATCAACATTATTTCCATTTATAACAACTTGAACGTTATCTGACTGAGTACCTGTAGAGCTCTCTGGTGTTACAGTCATAATTTCACCATTGCTGCTATATTTTTTAGCTTCTTCATTTAATTCATTTACAGCCTTATCTATATTCTCATTTTCTTTTAAAACTACAGTAAAAGTTCCAACATTAGAAGCCTGATTAGATAAAACACTAGTGTTACTACTACTTGTATCTCCTATAACACTGGCAACATCCACAACATCACTTCTACCCTTAAGATATTTTTCATATTTTATCGCTTCTTCATTTGTTTTATCTGCAGAAGTTCCAACAGGCATTGTCATTTTAACATTTATTACATTACTATTGGATGTAGGCATAAATTGTACACCTATCTTTTTGAGGAACCCTAATGATAAAACTAAGGTCATAAAACATACTATTAAAACAGCAATTCTGTGATTTAATACACTATTTAATATTTTTTTGTAACCAAGAGCAATTACTCCTTCTTTCTCAGTATGTTTAATTTTACTCCTTGATAACATAAATCTGCTCATAACAGGAACAACAGTAAGTGCAACTAAAAGTGATGCAAGTATACATATTACTACTGTATATGCAAATGGTACGAATACTTTTCCTATGAGTCCTGAAATAAAGCCTAGAGGTAAGAATACTCCTACAGTAGTTATTGTAGACGCAGCAATAGCTGAACCCACTTCATTTGTTGCCTCTTCAATTAATGCAGCATTATCCGTTTCTTTTGAAAGGCTTAGCCTTCGATATATGTTTTCTATTACAACAATCGAGTCGTCTACAATTCTTCCGACTGCAACAGCAATACCTCCTAAAGACATTGTATTTAATGTTATACCAAACCTTGGAATAACAATTAGTGCTATAAGAACTGAAAGAGGTATAGATACAACTGCAATAATTGTTGATCTTAAATTTCTAAGAAATAATGCAATAATTATCATTGCAAAAATTGCACCTGTTATACCCTCATCCATCATTCCATCAACCGAATCTTTTACTGTTTTTGACGAGTCATCTATTTTGCTGAAATTTATATCCTTATTACTCTTTGAAATATCTGATATCTTCTCTGACACATCATTTGCTAATTGAACTGTATTTGAATCATCGGTTTTGTATATATTAAGTACCATTCCATCCTTATAATTTGATCTAACATAATAACCATTATCTTCAGAACCGCTGCTTATATCCGCAATGTCCTTTAAAAAAACTACCTTTACTTGATTATCCATACTTATTGAACTGCTGGTACCTGTGCTTTTTCCATTACTTATATTACTGTTATTATTTATACTACTTGTTGGCTTTGAACTTGATCCATTACTGCTTAACGCCTTCCCTGCTTCCTGCTCTGAGGCTAAAATTTGTTTTAATGAGTTTGTGGAGCTTTGAATAACAGAATTAGCTTGTTCTATAGTCTTTTTAGCGTTTTCTTTGTCTTGTGCTGTAGCTTTAGTATTGCTTAAAACTGTCTGTTCATTAAGAATAATAGCTTCCTGCTGCTGTATTACACTTAATATTCCAATACATTGAGTATTACTACTAATCATATTTCCTAGTGTATTCGTAGCTGCTTTGGTTCCTTCTGCAAGACTTCCCATCTGTTGACCCATTTGAGATACTGACTGACCAAGATCTCCTATGGCAGTTCCCATCTGATTCATCCCTTGTTGAATTTGACTAAAGCTATCCCCAATAATCTTAGAAGTATCAGGTTGAACTATAATTGGAATAGATTTAATGTCATTTATATTACTAAACCCATTAGACATAGTTACAGCAAAATCTTTTTGATTTATTTCCTTATTTCCTAGAGGAGATGTTATATTGTTAGTACTAATTATATTTTGAACTTGTTGAAGAGTTATATTGTTATCCTTCATTTTTTGTTCATCTAATTTAATGTAAACATTATCATTATTTAAACCTTTTACATCAACGCTAGATACCCCAGCTACACTATTTAGACCTGGTTCAAGAGTGTTGTTTACAAATTTAGTCAAATCATTTATGTTTTTACTACTTTGAATTGAATACGTCATTGCAGGAAAACTTCCCATTGTTATCTTTGCAATATTAGGCTTTTGAGCACTACTTGGTAAGGTTACTTTATTCATAGCATCTTCAATATCTCTTAACCCTTTATCAATATCCGAAGAGTAATCAAAATTTGCCTGAATTATAGAAACATTTTGATTAGATATTCCCTTAATATCCGTTATTCCTTCAATTCCAGATAACGCGCTACGAATGGGCTTTGTTACGTCCGTTGAAACTTGACTTGGATTAGCTCCTGGATATACAGTATAAATAGTTACTACAGGTATACTAATATTAGGCATAGCTTCCTCTTTTATTCCCATTGCTGAGTAAATTCCACCTATAGCTATAAGTATAACTGCTAGCAATATTACAAATGTATTTTTCATAGAAAATTTAGTAAAGTTTTTCATATTGTTTCCTCCGTTTATTAAAAAAATGAATTATACAAATATACCTCTGTATAATTCATCTTAATGAGCATAAATTAAATAAAAATATAATAAATATAAAGAAAACTTAATATTTATATTTAGGCATTATAATCTCAATTCCAAAGCCATTGTCTTCAGGTTTATACGCGCTTATGCTACCAGCATGCTTTTCTATAATTTCGCGACATATAAAAAGCCCAAGTCCACTACCACCTTTTTTACGTGATCTTGATGGCTCAACACGATAGAAACGGTCAAAAATATATGGTAAATTTTCTTTAGGAACTTCTGTACCATTGTTTTCAATTCTAATATGGATCTTATCCCCCAAACTCTCTATGATTGTATGTACTACTAGCGGCTTATCTCCATATTTTACAGCATTACTTATAACATTTTCTATTACCCTCTTTATAGAAGCGCTGTCTACCTTTAAAAAATCTTCACTATTTAGCTTGCAGACATATTCAATTTTTGCATCTACATCTTCCCATTCTTCCATATATGGCTCAAATATAGATTGCCAAAACTCTTTAGCACATACAATTTTATAGTCTGCGTCATCCTGCAAAGCTACAATCATTGCTGCCTCTTGAAACTTATCAATCAAATTTCGGATATCATTAGCTTTGCTCATAATCACCTTGTAATAATGCTGCTGCCTCTGTATATCAATAACTTTTCCTAATGCTAGTCTTTCAGTATAGGTTATAATTGAGGTAAGCGGGGTCTTTAAATCATGAGAAATAGCTGCCAGCATGGTTTGCTGCTGTCTGTCTACATCTTTAAGGCGGATAATCATATCATCAAATCCCTTTTCTAGTATGCCTATTTCATCTTCTCTATAATCTTTTTTTTCTAACTTTAACTTTATTGGATTATTCCCCATTCGTTTACAAAGTTCAAAAATTGGTTTTGTAATTGATAAATGAAGGAATAACGCAATAAGCAAGAATATTAAAAATAACAAAGATAAAACAATCCATAAATATCTTGTGGAGTACTCTTTTAATAGTTCAAACCTCGGCATTAATATTCCATTTATACGTATGCCATACCGAACTACTCCTCCAGTAATCACATAGTCCTTTGCTGATATCTTAATCATAGCTGGTAAATTTCCTGACGACCATAATACCTTTCCATTTTCATCAAGCAGTTCAACCTGCATTTTATTAGTAGCATATGTAGACAGTACCCTCTCTATACTTTTTTCATCTTTACATTTTGATGATTTTTGTGCAAGCATAGAAACTATATCACCATACCTAACTTGTTCATTAGCTACATTATATCTAAAATCATATCTATAAAAAATCGAGAAACTAAATAGAAGTGTTGCTATAAAAAATATAAACATCATTATAAGGACTATAAACATCTTAAACCGAATGGACTTTTTCATTAAACATCACCATCCAACTTATATCCAATGCCCCATACTGTTTTAATTTGTTTGCCTTCCTTGCCTAACTTAGAGCGTAAATTTTTAATGTGTACAGTAACTGTGTTTAAATCTCCAGCATAAGGATCCTTCCAAATTGCCGCATATATTTGTTCTCTTGTAAGCACTCTGTTTTTGTTTTCAAATAAATAACTAAGAATTTGAAATTCTTTTGTAGAAAGATCTAAAGGTGAACCATTAACAAATGCCCGCCAGGTTGTTTTATTAAGTTCTACATTGCCTATTTTTACAATTTCTTCTGTTCTGCCCCTTTTTTGTTCACGCCTTAAATGTGCGTTAACTCTTGCAACAAGTTCATCCATAGAAAATGGCTTTGCAACATAATCATCTGCACCTATTTGGAGCCCTACAACTTTATCTATATCACGTCCTCTTGCACTAAGTATTAACACAGGAGCATCTGTTTTCTTTTTAATTTGACGTAGCGTTTCAAGTCCGTCCATTTCTGGCATCATAATATCAAGTATAAACAAATTAATTTTTTCGCTTTTCATTATTTCAATAACTTGTAAACCGTTATAAGCACAACTTACAAAATATCCTTCATCCATTAATGTATCAGCTATGATATCAACTATATCTTTGTCATCATCTGCAATTAACACTCTATTTGTCAATTTTTTCACCTCTCTATTTTAATATTTCACTAATATTAATATTAATATTATAAAGCTCAAATATAAAATAAAAATTAAATTTTATATTTGATTTACTATATAATAAAAAAATAAAGAATACTACATTATCTTTGTAATATCCTTATATTTATATGAATCCTATAAATTTTTCCCTTTGTCATAATCTAAAACAATAATTTGTGACTTCTCAAGACTTTTTTTAACATCAATTATTCTCTGATTACTTGATCCCCTAAATTTAAGTCTCTCATTTTTTTTATTTATATCAAATTTTCCATCAACTAACACATCAATGTTTTTCAAAAGTTCATCAAAGCCTGGCCTTTCATGCCTATTTTCAATAACATATTCAAATGTATACCCTGTGTAAACCCATATGTTTTTACCAGCTGCTTTTACCTTTTTAGCAATACCCGCAAATGCTTCTGCTTGTTCTAGAGGATCTCCTCCTGAAAAAGTTACCCCTCTTAACATTGGATTTTCTAAAATGTCCCTAACAATGTTGTCTATCTTAAATATCTGACCACCGCTAAAGGAATGAGTGTGGAGGTTAAAACAACCTTCACACTCATGTTTGCATCCTTGTGAAAACAATACTCGTCTTAGCCCTGGTCCATTGCTTAAACTCTCATGTATAACACCAGCAAGCCTGATTTCATCCTTACACATTGTAAACATGTTTCCCATTTTCTTGTGATATTCTGTCTCTTCTTTCCCCACTTTTACCTATTCCAAATCTTTCATCAAGACTTAGATATCCGGTAACTCTAGATACACCTTGAATATCTGTGCTATTACATTCTGGACATTCATGTTCTCCATTGTAAAGATAGGTTCCACAAGATTTACAGTACCTTATGTGAAAATTAATTCCCATATAGCTCATATCTGTACACTTATATGCATAATTTATTATGTCCATTATAGTGTCTCCATCAGGATAATTATCAAGTTCTATATAACTTATATGTCCTCCGTTACACATTGCATGGTAAGGGGCCTCAATATCGATTTTTTCCTTTATAGAAATCGGATGTCCTACAGGTACATGATAGCTGTTTGTATAATACTCTTTATCTGTAACTCCTGGTATTTCACCAAATATGGCCTTATCCTTTACTATAAACTTACCGCTAAGACCTTCTGCAGGTGTTGCATAGCAACTCCAGTTAAGTCTTGTTTCAAGCGTCGTCTTATCTGTATACTCTCTAATATATCTTATAATTCTTTCACCAAGTTCTCTTGAAGTTTTATCCTCTCCATGATGCTTTCCTCTTATGGCTACTAATGTTTCTGCAAGTCCTATAAACCCAATTCCCCAAGTTCCTTGCTTTAATATTGGCTCAATAGAGTCATCTGGAGATAAATCTTCTCCGCCTTTCATTAGACCTTGTCCTGCAACAAATGGTAAATCTTTAACTCTTAATTTTTTAAGTTTTTCATATCTATCTAAAAGACTTTCTTTTGCTAAATTAAGTCTTACATCCAAAAGTTCAAAAAATTTATCTACATTTCCCTTTGCTAATATTCCTATTCTTGGAAGGTTTATAGTTGTTGGTGCAATATTTCCTCTTCCTTTAGTTCCTGCTTCTCCATTTATATTTGAGCATACATAAGTTCTGCACCCCATTGTTGCTGGTATTACACCCTCATCGTAATATTTCTTATTGAAGCTAGAATCAATATTCATAAATGTAGGATTCATTCTCTTTGCCGCAACTGAGCAAGCTAATTTGTATAGATAAAAATAAGGATCATTTTCTTCTCTATTTACGCCTTCTTTAAGTCTAAATATTATGTTAGGGAAAATAGGCTGTTCTCCCTTTCCTAAACCTTTTTCATACTCTTTAAGGAATATTTCACATACAAGTGCTGCATCCTTATCATTTGGTATTCCAAGGTTTATTGATGAAAATGGTACTTGAGATCCTGCTCTACTGTGCATAGTATTAAGGTTGTAAACTATACCTTGCATAGCCTGCTGAATAGCCCTTATAACTTTCTTCTCAACTAGTTCCTCTATCTTTGATTCATCTACCGACATCTCTAAAAGTTCATTTCTTATTTGCTGTCTCGTTGGCTCAACAAATTCTCCCATGTCATTATCAAAATCAGGATGAGATTGTCCTCCAAACATGTCATTTTGGGTTGATTGTAAAAGAATACATGAAAGTTCTGCCGCAGATTCTATCCTTTTTGGTGGTCTTATATATCCGTAACCCGTATTAAATCCCTTTTCCAAAACTTCCTTTGTTGGTATATGTAAACAGTTAGTAGTTAAGTTGTAGCTGTCTAAATCATGGTAATACACATCTCCATTTTCATGTGCCTTTGCAAGCCTTTTAGGCATTTTTGCAAGATTGTGCCATTTATTAGATTCACTAGCTATTCTTAAAAGTTTTGAACTAAAGTTGTTTCCAACATTTGCATTATCCCTATCTGTCTCAACGCCTATTTGTCCAATTGCCTTCATCAAATCTGATTTTATGTCTCTAACCTTTGTTCTTTCTTTTCTATAGTTTGAATATGCAAACCCTATATCTTTAAATCCTTTTTTTATAAGAGTTTCTTCAACTATATTTTGTATTTCTTCAACAGTTATGTATTCTAAATTCATTTCTTCAAGTTGTTTTATAACTTGTTGTGTGACTGATAAAACTTCACTGACCTTAATAATGATACCGATTTCTTCAGCTGCACCCTTTATGGCATTACTAATTTTGACAGAATTAAACTCGACCTCTCTGCCATCCCTTTTTACTACATGTAGCATATTATATTCCCTCCGAACACTATATATTGTAGTCCATATTATACAATAGTAAAAAATTTATAGCAAGTTGTAAATTTTCTTTTATAAAATGCCAAAGCTTTTTATCCTCATATTTATCCGCTTTATCTTTCAAATAATCTGTTTTTTATATACATTACCTCTTTGCTATTTTGGGCACATGACCTATAGCGTTGATAAGTCTTATTTTGTGTGTTTTTTTAATTCCAATGTTTCAAAAAATTACTTTTTATATCCTTTAAATTTATTTTATAGAACTCAAATATACTAAATAAATAGAGTTAATGTTAAAAACATAGAGATCAATATTTTTCACTATTCATTCACCAGTAAAAAATATTAATCTCCATGTCTAATAAATCCCTACTATTAAGTTAACATATGATTTTTTACATATCTTTTATTTTATTTTCTAATATTTCTCTAGCCATTTGTGGGTTTGCTTTTCCTTTACTCTGTTTCATAACTTGACCAACGAGGTATCCAACAGCTTGAGTCTTACCAGCTTTGTAATCTGATATAGATTGTGGATTTGCCTCAAGAACAGCTACTGCTATCTCTTCAATAGCTCCTGAATCACTAATCTGTCCAAGACCCTTTTCTTTAACAATTTCTTCTGGATGTTTTCCTGTATTAAACATATCTTCAAATACACCCTTTGCTGCTGTTACACTTAACTTTTTAGTTTCAACCATTTTTAAAAGAGAAGCCATGTCTTCTTTTTTAACTGGTATATCTTGAAATTCAATTTCTTTTTCTTTTACTAATCTAAACATGTCTGTAAGCAGCCAATTACATGCACTTTTTTTGTCAGCTCCAAGATTAACAAGTCCCTCGTAATATTCACTTAAGAACTTATCAGAAATTAAAATGTCAACTTCTTTTTCAGTAAGTCCATATCCATTTATAAACCTTTCCCTTCTCTGCACCGGAAGTTCGGGCATATCGGCTATGACACTTTCAATTAAGCTGTCTTTAACAACAATAGGTATTATGTCCGGTTCTGGAAAATATCTATAATCATTAGCATCTTCTTTAGTTCTCATAGATACAGTTTTTCCCTTACCTGCATCCCATCTTCTTGTTTCTTGAACAATTCTAAATTCTTCACCGTAGTCGTATAGCTCTTTTTGTCTCTTCTCTTCTTTTTCCAATGCTTTTTGAAGTTCTCTAAATGAACTTATATTTTTCATTTCAACCTTTGTATTTAATTCCTGCTGCCCAACTTTTCTTAAGGATATATTGGCATCACATCTTAAAGAACCTTCTTCCATTCTACAATCCGATATACCGCCGTACTCTAAAATTGACTTTATGGTTCTAAAAAACGTTACTGCTTCCTGTGGTGAATGCATATCAGGTTCCGTTACAATTTCAATAAGCGGTACACCAACACGATTATAATCTATAAGAGAATATGGTTCATATTCCATGTGGACTAACTTTCCAGCATCTTCTTCTATGTGTATTCTATTAAGTCTAACTATTCTTTTTCCATCATCAGTTTCAATATCAACATGACCTGCCCCGCATATTGGCAAGTCAAATTGTGATATTTGATATGCTTTCGGTAAATCTGGATAAAAGTAATTTTTTCTATCCATTTTATTTAATTTATTTATTTTACAATTTAGAGCCGTTCCTGCTTTTACAGCTAAATGCACCACTTCTTCATTTAAAACTGGAAGTGTGCCAGGAAGTCCCATACAAATCGGACAAGTATTTTCATTAGGTTTTGCTCCAAATTTTGTAGAGCAATTGCAGAATATTTTTGTTTTTGTTTTAAGCTCGGCATGTATTTCTAAACCTATTATAGTTTCGTAACTCATGTTCTTTCCCCCTTTCTATTTAAGTGCACCTTCAAGAGCAAATGCTGCTTTTAGTATTTTACTTTCACCAAAATGTGGTCCAAGTATTTGTACTCCTATTGGTAATCCGCTTTGACTTTTACCACAAGGCATTGAAATTCCAGGTATACCCGCAAGATTAATGTTTATTGTATAAATGTCTGCAAGATACATCTCAAGTGGGCTATTCTTCTTCTCTTTGCACTTAAATGGAAGTACTGGTGATACAGGACTTATTATAAGATCGTATTTATTAAATACTTCTTTAAATTCTTCCTTTATTTTTTTCTTAAGCTTTAATGCTCTTTTGTAATATGCATCATAATAACCTGAAGATAATACGTAGGTTCCAAGCATTATTCTTCTCTTAACTTCATCTCCAAAAGCTTCAGTCCTACTTTTTTCCATTAAGTCATATACATCTTCAAATTCCTTTGTTCTATAACCATATCTTATGCCATCAAATCTAGCTAAGTTTGAACTAGCTTCTGCTGAAGATATAACGTAATAAGCTGAAAGTCCCGCATCAGTAATTGGAAGTGAGATTTCTTCAACCTGTGCTCCAAGTGCCTTTAGTTTTTCTATACTTTCAAAAATTGATTTTTTGATTTCAGCATCCAAACCATCACCAAAAAATTCCTTTGGAACACCAATTTTCATTCCCTTTACACCGTCTTCTATTCCCTCAAGATAATCAGTATTTTCTATCTTCTTTGAACTTGTATTGTCTAAAGGATCTGTCCCTGCTATAACCTCAAGTGCAAGCGCACAGTCTCTAACATTGTTTGTAAATGGTCCAATTTGATCCAGTGAAGAACCAAAAGCTATAAGTCCAAATCTTGAAACGAGTCCATACGTTGGCTTTAATCCTACAACTCCACAAAAAGCCGCCGGTTGTCTTATGGATCCACCTGTATCTGAACCTAGTGAAAATGGAGCAAGTCTGCCACCTACTGCTGCTGCAGAACCACCAGAGGAACCTCCTGGTACCCTTTCTAAATCATGTGGATTTTTAGTAACCTTAAATGCTGAATTTTCTGTGGAGGAACCCATAGCAAATTCATCCATATTAGTTTTTCCTATAATTACTGCATCTTCAACCTTAAGTTTTTTAACCACAGTAGCATCATATGGTGGTACAAAATCCTCTAACATTTTTGATGCACAAGTTGTTTTTATTCCATCTGTACAAATGTTGTCCTTTATGGCAATTGGAACTCCTGCAAGTTTACCTACAGCTTCTCCCTTTGCTATTTTTTCATCTATTAATCTTGCATCGCTTAATGCTTTTTCCTCACATATAGTTAAATAAGAATTTATATTCCCATCTTCTTTTTTTATTTTTTCAATATAAAATTTAACTATTTCTTCTGATGTAAAAACTTTATCTCTTATACCGTCTCTTAAAGCTTCTACTGACATTTTTTCTATATCCAAGACTTCTACCTCCCATTATTCAATTATCTTAGGAACCTCTATTGCAGTGCCTCTAAGACTCTTAACATTTTGCATAAGTTTTTTCTTATCTTCAAAAACCTCTGGAACATCTTTTCTAAGCTCTGTATTTACCTCGTCAAAAGCATTTAAATCCACATCACTTAAATCCATATTATCTATAGTCTTAAAGTGAGTGAGTATGGCTTCAAATTCACTTGCCATTTTTAAAGCTTCCTCTTCTGTAAATCTTAGTTTTGATAATTTAGCTATATATTTAACTTCATCAATGCTTACCTTTTCCACTTAAATCTATCTCCTTTTTATTTATAAATAATATTTATGGAGTAATCCTCTTCATATCTCTTGGAAGTAGTGATGCTTCTCTAATGTTTTCAAGACCTAATATTTTCATTGTAAGTCTTTCAAGTCCAATTGCAAGTCCGCCATGAGGAGGCATACCATATCTAAAGTTTTCCGTATAAAACTCAAATTCTTCTGTTTTAAAGCCCATCTTAGCAATGTTTTCTACAAGCTTTTCGTAATCGTGTATTCTTTGTCCTCCAGTAGTAATTTCAAGTCCTTTGTATATAAGATCAAAGCTCTTAGTTGCTCCTTCAATTTCATCATCTGGCATTGTATACATAGGCCTCTTTGATATTGGATACTTTGTTAAAAATACAAAATCACTATTGTATTTTTCTTTTACATATTCACAAAATAATCTTTCACCCTCAGCATCAATGTTACCTTTAGGAGATCTTTTACCGTATACATCAAGAAGTATATCTTGTGCATCAAATAATGGTATTCTAGGAATCTTAACTTCATCAGGAAGTTCTATTCCATAAAGCTTTAATTCATATTCACATTCTTTTTTAAGATATTTAAAAAGATAGTTTAAGAAACCTTCTTCTAAATCCATAATCTCAAATTCATCTTCAATAAAGCCCATTTCAATATCAAGACTTACATATTCATTTAAATGTCTATAAGTATTGTGAAGCTCTGCTCTATATGCATGCCCTACTTCAAAAATCCTCTCAAAACCTGAACCTACCATCATTTGTTTATAGAACTGTGGACTTTGAGCAAGGAAAGCTCTGTGGTCAAAATAATTTACAGTAAAAAGTTCACTTCCACCTTCCGTTCCAGATGCAATTATCTTTGGAGTATAAACCTCAGTGAAATTTCTAGCCTTTAAATAGTCTTTAAAAGCATCTGCTATTTTCTCTTGAACCTTAAATACAGCTGTTATTTTAGGAGCTCTAAGACTTATAGTCCTATGATCAAGTTGTGTTTCTAATGCTGCTTTGATTTTCCCAGAATTTATTGCAAAAGGTAATTTATCATAATAAGTTTTCCCCAAAATTTTCAATTCTTCTACTTGAATTTCTATTCCATCCGGTGCTTTCTCACTCTTTACCTTTTTTCCTTTAACTGATATACACATTTCCAGTCTTAATTTAACATTTAAACTTTCATCTATAACAATTTGGATTATTCCTGTTTTATCTCTAAGCTTTACAAAGCTTATTTTCCCTAAGTCATATATTTTATGTACCCATCCTTTTAACTCTACCTCTGTACCTTCTTCTAACTTAATTACATCTTTTACATACATATTTTTCATAAAGTAAACCTCCTATACTTTTTTATATAACATAAAAAACCCCGTTCCTATATCTAACGATATAGGAACGGGGTTAAACCTTCGCGGTACCATCCTACTTAACATATAAAATGTTCTCTTTTACAGGTACAAATAACTTTTTTATCAATACCCTGTCTTTTTAACGGTAGACACCCGTTTAAGCCTACTAACATAATTAAATGCTTTCAGTTAACTGTTCAAGGATGTTCTTCAATGTAATCTTCATGTTGGGCTTTCACCTATCCCTACTCTCTAAAAATCCAATTATATTTACTCTTCCTATCATCACCATTTTTAACGTTATTGTAATTATATAACCTTATAGTCATTAATTCAATACTTTATATTTATAAAGCTAATTATTTATTATCTTGTCAATAAATAATCGATTTATTTGATATTTAGTTAAAATATAAACGTTCAAAGCAACAATATTTATTAGATTAATACCTTATTATTTTCTCAATATTAAAACTTAATTCCTTTAGCGCCTTTTCTGCATCTTCCTCTTTTTCAGATTCAGTGTATACTTTACAAAACGGTTCATTTAGATCTGGCATGATTAAAGCCCAACACTGATGGTAATTTAACCGTACCCCTTCTATCAAATCAACACAACTAAAATCATCACATTTCTCGATAATATTTCTCATAACTTTTCCTTTAAGTTCCCAAGGACAAGCTATCTCTAAATACTTCATATGATATTGTGGTATCATATCTATAATATAGGACAATGTTGACTTAAATCTAGTGATTAGGTCTATTAACAGAACACTCATACTTACCGCATCTGTTATAAGTAAATATGCATTTATTATATATTTTTTATCCTTATCCACTTCATTTTTTATATATTCATCAATTATATTTCTTTCTTCAAGTTTTGTTCTAATGAACTTTGCATTGTACATATCTGCTAGTCGCTCCACCGAGTATGATGCATCAACGCTTGTAACAATAGTTTTAAATTTAAATATGTTCAAAAGAACTAATGCTTTAATTGCTTCCTTTACCTCATCTTTAATTATATTTCCCTTTTCATCTATAAATACGTAATTATCTGCTTCATCTGAAATCCACATTCCTAAATTTGACTTTGTATCCTTAACAGTTTTACTTAAACCTTTAAGATCATGTCCATTCTCATAAACACTAAACGCTATATTTAATTCCTTAAACATATATTTCATAATTGATCCTACAATATTACTCTCTGCTACAAACACAATGCTATAATTCCCCTTTTTTATACTAGAAGTTTGCAATTTATTTAGTATATTTTTAGTATAAAGTGCCATGATATCGTTTAACTCTACAGCATTTTTAATATTCTCTGCTCTTACTCTCCTAAAATCCTCTCTCTTAAATTTGTTTTCAATTTTTTTCTTCATGACCTTCTCAATATTTAAACCATCAGCATCCATAAATACTATATTCACAATTTGATTATCCGCTTTATCAGTATGTATGTGAATAGATCCATTAAAACTTAAAAATGCGGTTGCCTTTCTAGTTACTTGAAGTGTTGTATTTAATAAATCACATACCTGTATCCCAATTGCCATGAGACCTGCTTTCAAAGACTGTTTTAACATTTTGGCAACATTATCCTCACTACAACTAACTGCTACCTTTGCATCATGGCTAAGTATGGATGCATAAGCGGACGCAAGTTTAGAAACAAATTCAGGTGTTATATCCACATTTACTTCTCCTGTTATACCTTTTTGTCCAAAAAAACTCTTTTGGTACTTTCCTCCCCAAATCAAATTTCCTCTAACTGTTTCACTATTTCCCACTATTTTATTTGGCCAAATTTTAGCCTTAGGTTTTATTACAGATCTTTTTCCAATTATACTCTCATCTCCAATGGCTGCTTCTTCAAAAACTGAAACCCAACTTTCAAGTTGAACTTTATTTGAAATAAGAGCTGCTCTTGCCTCCACATTTTTGCTTATATAACAATTGTCAAATATAACGCTTCTTTTTATTGTAGATCTATCAGATATTATATTGTCTTTTCCAATAACAGACAATGGACCTACTTCAGCATCTTCATACACCTCTGTATTATCTCCTATATATACTGGCGGATTTATTTTAACCGATGGACTTATTGAACAGTTATCTCCTATCCATACGCCTTTTCTAACTTCATTTCCTAATATTTTAACATTAACTTTTTTATTTAATATATCATAATTACATTTCATGAATTGATCTATACTACCAATATCACACCAATAGCAGTCTGCTACATATCCATATAAGCACATATTGTCTTTCATGAGTATAGGGAATAAATCATTGCTAAAGTCAAATTTCTCATTTTTCTCATAATAATTAAATATTTGTGGTTCCAATATATAAATTCCAGTATTTACTTTATCACTAAAAACTTCGCTCCAACTTGGCTTTTCAAGAAATTCAGTTATCTTATCATCATCATCAGTTACAACAACACCATATTCTAATGGCACATCAACTTCCTTTAATATAAGTGTTCCAACTCCAGCTTTTTTATTATGGAATTTCAAAGCTTCATTTAAATTGATATCTGTAATAGCATCACCACTAACAACTATAAAGGTTTCATTTAGAAATTCTTCTGCGTTTTTTACACTCCCAGCAGTACCCATGGGAATTTCTTCTGTGAAATATTGCAAATTCACACCAAGCTGGCTTCCATCCCCAAAATAATTTATTATCTCATCTGCTAAATACTGAACGGTGATTCCAATTTCTTGAATACCACTATCTCTAAGAAGTTCAATTGCGTATTGAATTACTGGCTTTCCTATTAGCGGAATCATAGGCTTAGGTATGTTACATGTTAAAGGTCTTAATCTAGTTCCCTGTCCACCTGCCATTATTATCCCCTTCATATCAATTCAATCCCCTCCAAATACATAATATTATATATTACATATTATCCAATTATTATAATTTAATTTTATCGCAAAATTTAGAATTTATCAAATATATTGAATTTTTATTTATCTATTCATATTACTCATAAAAGTTTTATAATATGTACAGGAGGTGTTTTTAATTTGAAAATCAAATTTACAGAGAATCTTGAATTAGCTTTAGATAATTTACATACCAAAGGCGCATTTTTAACCGTTCAAAATGAAGGAAAAGTAAATACAATGACTATAAGCTGGGGAAACATAGGGTATGAATGGAATAGACCAATCTTTACTATCTTAGTTAGAAAATCCAGATATACTCATGAATTTTTAGAAAAAACCAAAGAATTTACTGTAAGTATACCAACCGATGAATCTTTCAAGAATTCCCTATCAATATGTGGTTCAAAATCCGGAAGGGATATTGACAAGATTAAAGCATGTAAGCTTGAAACAATACCAAGTGAATTCGTTTCAGCTCCAGTAATAAATAGTTGTGGCATTTGTTATGAGTGTAAAATAGTTTACTCTCAAGATATGGATGTTTCAAAATTACCAGAAGAAATTAGAGATAAATCTTATAAAACCGACCCTATTCATACAATTTATTATGGAGAGATTTTAAATATTCATTATAAAAAATAAATCGCACTTTTGTGCGATTTATTTTTTATTCAACCTCAATTGCGTTTACTGGGCAGCTATCTTCTGCTTCCTTTGCCGTATCAGCTGCAGATTCTGGCACACTTTCTTTAATTTCTCCAGCTTTACCATCATCCTGCATTTCAAAAACATCTGGACAAATTGAAGGGCATAATCCACAACCTACGCACGTATCCTTATCTACATGAGCTTTCATATAAATTCCTCCTAGTGGTGACAAATAATATTAATGCTATCTTTAATATTATTGCCAACAAGTTGAGAAAAATACAATACAGATAGGTAAAAATTTTAATTCATAATAGTTAGAAATTGCGAAGTACTGGTGAAGGGTTTTCACCTGTGCTTCGCGGTGAAAAGGCGAAGGGTCGCTAAAGCGAGGTGAAGGGTTTGCCAGGCGCTTCGCTGGTCAAAGGTGATGGGTTTTCCGTGGAAAAAAGCTATGGATAACGATTTCTAAGTTTCAGATGAAAAAAACTCCACCTGAAACCAAGAACTCTGTTTATAATCTAAAGTCATTGCTCTTCATTTTTTGACCGAAGGTCGTGGCGTTCCATGCATAAGTGTTATTAGCATATTAAACTGCTATATAAGTGCCAATGCTACGGTTAAAAAAGAACGTACATAGATTTTAATTTACACAAATCTATGTACGTTCCCAGTTAAATAAAACTTACGGTTAAAACATATATTAAAGTTATCTTCAAATATTAAGACACATAAATTCATTATTTTTCCGATCTAAGAGGCAAAAATTTTCTTAGCCTTTATGGATTTATCCATAAACCCATCACCTTTTATCCGTGCAAAGCATCCGTTAAAACCCCTCACTATTGCTTCGCAATTTCTTAATATTATAATTGAACATAATTATAGCTCAAATTTAATCTTATTTAATATATCTTCATATTGTGTAGTACTGCCTATATATTCTTCTACTTTTCCAGCTTCTAAACTCTCTGTAAGATTAAGATCTATAGGCATTTCTTTAATTAATGGAATTCCTAAATATTTAGCTTGCTCTTCTGCAGATTTTTTGCTAAACACTCTTATCTTTTCATTACAGTTACCGCATCGAATGTAGGACATATTTTCTACTACTCCTAATATTGATAGGTTCATTTTTCCTATCATTATAACAATTTTCTTTACTATCATTGAAACCATGTCTTGAGGTGTGGATACAACTATCATTGATTTTACAGGTAAATTTTGCATAACCGTAAGTGCAACATCACCTGTTCCAGGAGGCATGTCTATAAGTAGATAATCAAGTTCCCCCCATTCTGTATCTTCGTATATTTGGTTTAAAGCTCCATTTATAACTGGACCTCTCCATATTACTGGTTCTTCTTCAACTTTTGTTAAAAGGTTCATTGATATAACCTTTATTCCCATTTTTGTTTCTACAGGTGTAAATTTAACGTCTGTCTTACTAAGTGGAATCATTTCTGCTCTTTTTTCATTTATACCAAAAAATCTTGGCATAGACGGCCCTGTTATATCTCCATCTAAAACCCCAACTTTATATCCAGCCTTTTTTAGTTCTATTGCAAGTATTCCAGTGACTGTTGACTTTCCAACTCCACCTTTACCGCTTATAACACCTATTATGTTTTTTATTTCACCATATTTAGGTTTCATTTTATTGTCTTCTAATTTACAATTTTCTTTATTATTACAACCATCTTTGCTAGCACAACTATCACAATTACTCATAAAAATCCTCCTAGTTTATCTAAAAATCTGAGCTTTTGGTATCACTTATATATATATTCCATCCAGAGCCCTCATTTATCCCAACAACATAATATTTTTTTTCTTCCTTAGTTGTATTGTCATCGAAAACTACCATGCTCTTATATATGTAAGCATTTTTATAACTATTTTTTACATTGGAAATAGTGTATGTAAAATTTCCTCTTTTATAACCTTCCGTTGTTATAGTTTCCTTAACATCACAAGGGTCGTCAGACTTATCTAAAATTTTTACATTTGAAGGTAAAGATTTTTGAAAATCATCTAAATCTGAAGAAAATACATATTTAAGCGCATCTAAATCATCGTTTATATCTATTCCTATAGACTTATTATTTTTAGTACTCGCTCTATATTTATCAATACACTGACTTATAAACGTATAGTATATTTTGTTAAAGTCTTTTGGTGTCCTGTCATCATTAAATTGATTTAAAATTTCATTATCTATTCTATTTGTAACAATATAATTTTTATCTTTAGAATATAGGTTTCCACCATCATTTTTATCTAACCCAACTATATAATTAAATTCATGAACTACCTTGTCATTTTCATAAAGATCAAAAACATAATCTGGTTTTAAAGAAGACCTTGTATCTACAGGCTTAGCACTAGATAATATATCATATATTTCTGAAATTGCAACTGAATTATTTAATGTGAATTTATATCCACTATCTCTTGTACTTTGTATTACAACCTTTTTTACTTTATTTTGCTTCATATACTCGAAATCATTGTTTTTGAGTCCAAGCTTTACCTGTGCTTTATCAATTTGATTACATCCAGATAGTATGGTTACAATTATCAAAAAAAGACATACAAGAACTAAGTTTATTCTTTTCACCAAGACCGCTCCTTTTTATAGAGTCTAAATATTTTTATACCTAATTATTATACGTCTTATTTTATGCCCAATCAACCTGTTTATTGTTTTTTCATTGTTTCTACAATGGCTTTAAATACAGATGGCATATTAGCGTTAGTTTTATCCTCCCTAATATAGAAGGCAAATCTAATAAAAACATTATCCTGTTTAATAAAATACTCATATGCATAAAATACATTTCCATGAGCATTCATCTTATATTTTACTAGGTATGCGTCTTTATTGTTGATCAATATATTGTATATGTTAAAGTTTTTAACCTTGTTTTCTCTTTCAGAGTTTTTTTTGCTCATATCTAAAAATTCTTTAAGGCTGCCCCTATAGTTCCATACCTGCACAAAGCCGTTTATACCATCATTTTCTGATTTAAAATTATTATGATATGTTATCTCATTGCCGGGAAAACTTTCGATATTTGTTTCCCATTTACTTGGCAATTTATAGGTAGTATTATATTCTTCAATCTTGTACTCCTTAAGCTCTCCTAAATTATTCTGTATAAAAGCTGTAGCTCTAATTCTTCCATCTAATTTTATTCCAATACAAAAAATAAATATCATAAGTCCCATTACTACAAATATTACTCCAAGTTTTTTTCTATCTATAATAAGTACTTGCACATAAATCCCTCCTCATATATAAGCTTTTAATCATATGACTTATGTAAACAAAACGGTATAAGCAAAATCCACATAAAAAATGCTTATTTTACCTACACCGACCTTTCTATAACCTCACTTGTTTGTTGGGATAACAACCACTGCTCTTTTAAAGTCATAAAATAGCATCCAATAACCGTTTTCTCCTCTTAAGTCACTATCTCTGTTTACAAAGCTTACAAAGCCGTATCTTCCAGAAAATGGTTGGTCTTTGTGTTCTTTCGTTCCAGGAACTCCATACATAATATACTTTACATTATTAGATTTATCATATTTATAACCTACAATGTAGTGCCGATGTTTTATTATATATGGATAATAATTAATCATTGGATAATATATTATTGCATATTTGTTATAACTATTTGCCCTATACATATCATCTATAGAATTTACTGGAACCTCAAACCACCTACTTCTTCCTATTTCTGAAAATCCATCCTCAAATGGTTCTAGGTCTTCTACAAGTCCATCAAAAAATTCCTGGGCTTTACTTTTGTCCTTATGTTTTTTTCTGCTATAGCTGCTTTCTATATTTTTATTTATTTCTTCATTCTGTCTTACCTCTGCTTTCTGCACTTTTTGTGCTTCCTTAACCTCCTTCAATTCTTGCACTTCTTGCACTTCTTGCACCTCTTGCTTCTCTTCCTTGCTTGTGTTCTTTGGTTCATTCTCTTCATTATTTTCTATAGTTTCATTTACATCTAAATCTTCTATAACATTACTGGCATCAATTACATCATCATATTCCTGTTTAATTTCGCTTATTTCCACTTTCTTATCAGATATATTATCTACCTTAACATTAACTTCATCTTTATTATCATTTTTCATTTCTTTTTTACTAATTTTTTCTTGTACTTTTATTGGTGCCTCTTTTGTTTGCTTTATCTTTTCTATTTCCTCTTCATACTTATCAAAGTCTTTCACATCATTATTGGTTAATTTAACAGCATCCGTTGGCTTTTTTCCCATGTCCATTAAATCATATCTCTTCCAATCCTTTGGTTTTTCATTAGTAGTAAATCCACTTAAAACAGGTATTAAGCTATCATCTAAATATTTAACAACAGCTGCCCCACTTACTTTGTCTACAGCTATGCTGCTTCCTCCAATATTTGAAGCCTCAAATTCCTTACAAATTTCAGCCCTCCCGGTATTGTCTATGTTCAATTCAGATAGTTTTATTAATTTTCTTTCGTCTTTTTTATTACAAATAAGCATTATATAATATGGTTTCATTTCTATCTTCAAATTCTGAACATAAAAGGTAATCTTGCATTTACCACTTTTTACTTCTAATTTTGCATAACCTGTTGGCATTTTATCAGACGATAGCCCATACCCTTTTTCGTCTTCTTGAAGTATTATAAAATATCTACTATAATTTTTTCTCTGACTCAACCTTTTTGTCCCCCCATAATATTTTATACAATACAATATATGAATTGAACGTAAAAAAAGAACTGTTAAAAGACTTATAAATCTTTTAACAGTTCTTTTTTTTATATATTTCATTGGATAAGTTTGCAAATTCCTCAATAGATAAGGTTTCTCCTCTTCTTTTAGGATCTATATTAGCATTTAAAAATGCCTGTTCATAAGCTTCCTTATCTAACTTCAGCACCTTCAGTGCATTCCATAATGTTTTTCTTCTCATGTTAAATGCACTTCTTATAACCATAAAAAATAGTTTTTCATCTTTAACCTTAACTCTCGGTTCATTTAATTTATCTAGTTTTATTACTATTGAATCCACCTTAGGTTGCGGAATGAATGCTGTTGGTGGAACCTTTCTTACTATATTAGCATCACAGTAGTATTGAACAAGAAGTGATAGTGCTCCATAATCTTTACAATCAGGTTTTGATGCCATTCTTTCAGCTACTTCTTTTTGTATCATAATTGTTAACGATTTAAATTTATAACCCTCTATTAAAATTTTAGTTATAATAGGTGTTGTTACATAGTATGGAAGATTTGCAACAACTTTTACTGAAGTCTCATCTCCAATAATCTTGTTAAAATCAATTTTTAGTGCATCTTCATTTATTAATGTAAAATTTTCAAAATCATTTAGCTCTTCCTGAAGAATTGGTATAAGGCTACTATCAAGTTCAACAGCACATACCTTTTTTGCAGAATCGAGAAGCAATCTTGTAAGCGTTCCAACACCAGGGCCAATTTCTATTATAAAATCATCTTTTGTTATATTTGCACCATCAACAATATCTTTTAGAACCTCATCATCCGTTAAAAAATTCTGGCCTAAACTCTTTGTAAACTTAAATCCATATTTTTTAACTATGTCCTTAGTTTTTTGTTCCTGCATATTATATCTCCTTCTCAGCTTTTTTTATGGCCTCTACTAATTCTTCCTTAGTAATTTCAAAACTATTTAATCTGTTTAAAAATTGAGCTGAATTTGCATATCCAATTCCAAGTTGCCTTCCCACTGCATCTCTTCTCTCTCTAGCTTTTTTATCTGAAGTTAATTTAAAAAACATCATATCTTGTATGTTAAACGTTTCTATCTTCTCAGTGCTTTCAAATTTTGCAATTTTTAGTGCTCTTATTATATCTTTGGGTAATGCATTTTCAACACCTATATCCCCATCTTTTGTTCCTTCTTTTTGAGAGATCCTTGCGTGCTTTACCCCTTTTACTCTTTTAGTAATTATTCTTCTTATTTTTTCACCAGCAAAATCAGGGTCTGTAAATACTATTACTCCTCTTCTTTTCTGGGCATCTATTATTTTATCAATAACTTTTTTATTTATTCCAAAGCCACCAACTGCTATTACATCAGCCTCAACTGCTCTTTTAATGGCCGATATATCGTCTCTTCCTTCTACTACAATTACTTCTTTTATCATATTTTCCTCCAAATTTATAGTTATATACAATTATATCATAGTGGATAAAAAAAAGGAGCCTTTAGCTCCTAATTTAAAATGTATACATCGACGCTCTTAGCGCCCCAGTTGTAACAATCACCTGTACTATTAAAGAATAAATCTACTCGGTTTCCCTTTATTAAACCACCAGTATCTTCAGCTATTCCATAGCCATAACCTGGAACATAAAGTTTCGTGCCTAATGGAATTACTCTAGGATCAACGGATATGGAACTATATCCATTTGCATCTCTCTTTGTCCTAGTTCCAGACGCAGTTATACCAAATCCTAAATCATCAGTATATCCTGTTGCTAAAGCACTAATCTTTTTCTTATAAACAGCTCTACTGCCTCTATTTGCCACGACCACACCAAGTGTTCCCTGTTTTATAACTGCATTAACAGGTGCACTTTTAACTACCTCGCTCATTATATTTCTTGCTACTTCTTTTCCATCTTCGTAAATAGCATTTACTGTTAACTCTTTTATTCCTGATGAACCTTGTTGAATGACTTGGTTTTGATCATTTGGCATACTATCATCTTTTTGGACAATAGTGTCAAAGGCTATTGGCTGCTCTTCTGTAAACGTTTTGGAAATAACTCTCGTAACTACTATTTTCATTCCCTTTTTTACAGATGCATCTTTAGAAGGCTTTACTTTGTCAAGATTATTTAGTGAAACGCCCTCTGACTTTAACAATTTTCGAACTGAATTTTCTGCAGATTTAATCTTTAAATCTTTACCATCTACAAGTATTTCTAAACCTACTGCTTTTTTTATATCTATTTCCTGTCCATTCTTAATCTTTGTGTCTACACTAGGCTCAATTTTATCCTTGGGTCCTAATTCTATTTTATTTTGCTCTAATACTTCTTTAACAGTGTTTTTATAAGAAACAATTTTTGTTTTCTTACCTTCAATAGATACTGTTAAAACTTTTCTAAAGCCTACTACATATACAGTACTAATTACTATTATTACTGCAAGCAATAAAACTAGAGCTACAATAGGACCTCTTGAAAGGTTATTCTTCTTTTTTGTTAGAATATCTTTCAAATTTTGCAACATTCCAATCCCCCCCTTGAGCAAGAGTCTTTAACATTATAACTGCTAAGTATTAATAATGTCAAATTACCTGCCAGTTTTAGTTAAAACCAGAAAATGCAGTATATGCATAAACAAATATAAATATATGATAGCCTTATCTAACTTCTTGATTTTAACTTAGCTTATAGAATTGGTACTGGATCAGTAGTAAATTTTATGCAGCCACTTGGTAAAATATATTATTTATTACATATATTACACCTATATTATAAATTAAACAACCTCTTTGTATTCGCTATAGTCTGATTTTTAACATTTATTGGAATATCTCTCCTTATATCTGCTATTTTCTCTGCTATATACTCTATGTAATCAGATCTATTCCTTTTACCTCTATTAGGCTCAGGGGCCATGTAGGGGCAATCTGTCTCAAGTAACATCCTATCTTCAGGTACAATTTTTGCTACTTCTACGATTTTCTTGGCGTTTTTAAATGTAACTACACCTGTAAACCCAATATAATAACCTAGTTTAAGACATTCTTTTGCAAATTCTGAGCTACCTGAAAAACAATGAATTACTCCTATAACTTTAGGAAATTTTTTTAATATATTTAAAGTATCTTCGTGTGCATCCCTATCATGAATTACTACAGGAAGATTAAGCTTTTCTGCTAATTCCATTTGCTTTATAAATGCATTTTTCTGAATCTCTCTGCTTGGATTTTCTTCATAATGATAATCTAATCCTATTTCCCCTATAGCTCTTACTTTCTTATTTTCTGCAAGCTCCTTTAATTTACTTATTACTTCTTCATCCACAATGTCAGCAAATTCAGGATGTATACCAACCGCAGCATAAAAAATATTATATTTATCTGCAAGCTTTACAGAGTCTATTGCTCCTTGAAGAGATGCACCACAATTTAATATGCCTACAATATCATTTTCTATAAGTTCCTGGATTACTTTATCTCTATCTTCATTAAAAGACTCATCATCATAATGTGCATGTGAATCAAAAATCATACTATCAACCCCTACTATTTATTAATGGCTTTAAGTCATAATAACAAAACCTTATGCTTAATATTATAACATTTATTTATATTATCATCCAAACCTTAAGTGTATAATTCAGTATATACTTGGCATACTATTATATATAAAGGTCATTCATATGGCTTTCATTTTAGTTATTCAGGAGGTTTTTTAATGTTAGGTACAGTAAAATGGTTTAATTCTCAAAAAGGATTTGGTTTTATAACAACCGAAGAAGGTAACGATGTATTTGTTCATTATTCTGGAATTGAAGATTCTGGATTCAAAAATCTTGAAGAAGGTCAAAAAGTAGAATTTGATTTGACTCAAGGTCAAAAAGGGGATCAGGCTATTAATGTAAAAAAGGCTTAACCTCTATATATATTAATACTGATTTTAAAAATACATTATAATAAGAGGGTTTTTCAAAATAAATTTAACCATTTTGAAAAACCCTTTTATTATCTTTAATTTTATACAGTATACATTACAAAAAAATATTTATTAACTTATAATCATAAGTCTAATTAAAGCATAAAATATATTATTGATTATTTTTAATCATGTATAGAGTTCAGTAGAGGTGTTTGTCTATGAAAAATTATGACCTGTCCGTAGCTACTCTTGTTATTGGAATAATTGGTTTAATACTTAGTTTTATACCTATATTAAATTTTTTCGGAATATTTTTTTGTGTAATAGGTTTTATTATCGGATTTAAACTAAAGCTTAAAAATTCAAAATCAAAAACAATTATTAAAGGTGATTCTTTAGTAACCTCGGGAATCGTGCTTTGTATTATGGGCTTAATTGTCTTCATAATTGTTACTACTATTATGGGAATATTTGCAGCCTCATTGTAAATTAATTGACTATATAAATCTATTATACTAACTACCTTCATTGTTAGAGGCACTTTATATAAGCTGCGCCTCTAACCACTACTTTACAAATTATCTAAGAGACCATGATTTTTATTTGAGCTAAGTGAACTTTCTAATGGAAGCTATAATAAGTGAAATAACAGGAAATAGCATTATAAATGGAATCACAAATACAGAATATATACTTGCTAGATACGATTCATCTACTGGTGAATTGAACATACTAATTGATAATATAATACTTATGATTCCAACAGGAATTGTCAATGGTTTATAAGATCGTAATTTTAAACATTGAGCGATAGATAACACTGTTGCATAATAAAAAATACAAATTTTCAAAAACACATTAAATAACAATATTATTGCAACCAATACTTCTACCCTTGTAATAATTTCGCCAATATTTACAAGCTTTGCTACTTGATATTCTGGCTGAACATCCATATAACCTATATTTCCAATCACAGATATGTTTCGTACTATTACACTAAAGAAAAACAAACTTCCAATAATCAAACCTAAAAATACAGATTTTTTCACATTTTTCACATCATTAACATATGGAAAAATCATTAGAAATACAATTATTTCACCAAGTGGAATAGCCACTATGATATTAGTTGCCATAATAAATTCTTTTAAATTTATTTGAAAAATTGGTAAGAAGTTCGATAAATTTATATCCTTTATTGTAAATATTGTAATTAATACAAATGCTAGTATTGTTAACACTGATAAAATAAAGCCGGTTCTAGCTATAACTTCTAATCCTTTTTTTACTGTATAATTACATGTAATTATTATAATTATTGTAAATACACTAATATCTGTTTTTGGAAAAAGGTATGTAGAAAAAAAATCCACTATAAATCTTACATTTGTACAGATTATAAACCAGAAAAAGAATATATATAGTAGCGATATCACCTTTCCAAACTTTTCACCATATATTGCATTGTTTATCTCTATTAAATTCTTATGTGGAAACTTTTTATTTAAAGACGTATAGACCAATAATACAGGTAATATTATAATAAATCCTGCTAATAAAACTATCCAGGTGTTTTGTTTTGTGATTCCACTTATGAAAGATGCTGTAAGTGTAGAAGCTTGAAGTAATCCAATAACTAAAAACAATAATTGTTCGTTTGATATTATACCTTTTTCAATCTTCATAAATACTACTACCTCTATGTATAAAATTTATTTTTATTTATAATTCAAATGCAATACATCTTTCACCAAATATTCCATTCCTTTTGCAGGATTTGGTATAGGTATGTCTTTAACCTGTAGCACACTCATTACAAATGCTATAAATAAAAATACAGAAAATACTTTAAGTTCATACCAATGTTTATTTTTAATTAAACTTGGTGCTTCAAAAAATATTATGCCTATGAAAATAATTATTAGTAAAAATATCATTTTTTATGCCTCTTCTATAATTAATACTATTTAGCCATAATAGGCTTAGTAATTCTGCCTGTTCTTTTTAACTTTGCATTCACATTAACATCTACATGTATATTTTGAAAAATTTTATTCCAATCTTTTTGCATTTCATCCCATTTCTTAGGATAATGTTGATATATAATATCTCCAAATCCAAATATATCAGCGTTTAACTCTCGTGCTTTTTTTAATGCTGACATTACTTCTTCCTTTATACTGTCCTCCTCACATCTTTGAAGAACCTCAAAAGCTTTTGGATTTGCTAAATCTTCAGAAGAAGTTTCATCCTGTAAATCTCCTTCTTGTTTTATTTGTATTTTTATACTTGCTTGATTATCTTTTATTTGAGGGATTATTTTACTGCTTACATATGTTGTTGCAATATTTACTTCATTCTTCCCATCTGATGTACTTACGGTAACGACTCCATCTTTAACTTCATTAATTGCCCATAAAAGCCCTCTTGTTTCTTTTTTATCAAGGGTTCCAATCATTTTATCCTTCTTAAACACTGCTGTTTCTTTAAGATATGCTATTTTTTTATCATTTTCATTTGATACCTCAATTATTGGAACAATAGCAGATGTAGTTTTACTCATCATCCTAGAAGCAAAATCTT
The DNA here is from genome assembly GCF_900176305.1 of Clostridium acidisoli DSM 12555. Lineage (GTDB taxonomy): Bacteria > Bacillota > Clostridia > Clostridiales > Clostridiaceae > Clostridium_I > Clostridium_I acidisoli. Next base: position 14,667 of record NZ_FWXH01000013.1, on the reverse strand, counting down.
TTAAATTTACAGCAGGTATTTGTGATGTATCTTGTTCATTTTTAACCAATTCTCCTATACTTCTGCCTGGAGCATTCTCAAAATCTGGCTTTATATTCAGTATGTCGCTGGCTGATCCTTTAGATACTAAAATCCACACCAAAAGCCGTGTCTCTCGATAGCGTAAGAAAAAGTCCATATACTTTTCAACTCCTGCTATAGCTGCATCTTCTCCTAATATAATGACTTGATTGTGTGAAAAGAACAATTTACGATTTAACTTACGACTAAATTCTTTTATGCACTCAGATATACTTCTCCCATCTTCTTTTAAATTTAAATAATCAGTATTTCCTCCACTATTACCGCTACCTTTTGAAGCACTACTTTGTAATATCTTTGCCATTTGAATAGTCAATTCCATTGTGTCCTTTTCTTTTCCTTTATCAATTCCAACCCCCATTACAATGGCTAGTTTATTTAGCTCACTAGAACTCTCACAAGAGGTTAGATTTAAAGCCATAAAAATACATATAATTATTTTCACCCATATCTTTATGTATTTTTTCATTAGATTCACCTCATATAAATTAACCTATACTTCTAATTTTTATTTTCCCTTTCTAATGGTGGCTCAGGCTTTGACCCTGTTTCTTGTCTTTTTAAATTATGCCACCCTATTGTTCGTGGTCTAGTAAACATACTCCATAAATGAGTTCTTACAAATGTGTCTTTTAAATCTTCTATAGTTAATGGAGCCAATGGAGCAAAATATGGAGTTCCAAAAGATCTTAAGGACACAACATGTACTAGCACCACTAATAAGCCAATTCCAACTCCAAATATGCCTAGGCTAGCCCCTAAAATAAGGAATGCTACCCTTAAAATAGAAACCACATCTGTATACACCGGCACTACAAAACTACACACAGCTGTTAAGGCCACCACAATAACCATAAGTCCTCCTACTAGTCCTGCTGATACAGCAGCCTCACCTATTACTAAAGCTCCAACAATACTCACTGCCTGACCTACAGGTCTTGGTAGCCGTACTCCCGCTTCTCTTAAGATTTCAAAGGTTAATATCATAAGTCCTGCTTCCATAACTGCAGGAAAAGGTACGCCTTCATGGCTTGAAGCCATGGTAAGCAACAAAGTAGTAGGAATTAGTTCTTGATGAAATATTGATAATATCACATAAATTGCTGGTGCTAATATGCTTATCGAAAAGCACATAAACCTTAAAATCCTTAAAAAACTTGAATAGAATGGTCTTGAATAATAGTCTTCTGAATTTTGGAATCCTTCAATAAAAAGCATAGGCATAGTAAGTACAAATGGAGTTCCATCCACTAAAATAACGGCCCTACCTTCCAATATTTTTCCCGCTGCTGTATCCGGTTTTTCAGAATTGCCTATTGTAGGAAAGATAGAATACGGTTCGTCTTCTATAAATTGTTCAATGTATCCCGACTCCAAAATAGCATCTGTCTTAATCCTATTTAACCTCTGTTTTATTTCTTTTATAAGTTTAGGATTAACAATTCCCTTTAAATAAACAATACATATACTGGTACGTGTTTGTTCTCCAATCTTTATCGTTTCAAATGTTAATTTAGGGCTTTTTATTTTGCGTCTTAATAATGTCATGTTTATAGACATTGTCTCACAAAATCCTTCTCTAGGCCCTCTTACCACAGCCTCTGTTTTAGGTTCTTCTACACCACGGGTTTCAAACCCATTTGACTGAATAATTAAAGCATCACTAGAGCCTTCTCTAAGAAATATGGTTTCTCCAGATAAGCATCCATCTATTATCTCCTCTATTACTCCACTCTGCTTTACTTCCCCTACAGAAAGTAGTCCTTTTTTTATGCTGTTTAAATTACCAAATTCCAATTCACTGTCTAGATTATATAACTTACTGTCATACATAAAAGGTTTAATTATAACTTCATTTATAATTGCTTTCTCTGTCATACCTTCTAAAAATATAACCGCTGCATTTATTTGTCTTTTAGAGCCAAATGAAAATTCACGATAAATGATATCATCGCTTGAACCTAGAATTTTTTTTAAAGTATTTAGATTGTCTTTAAGGCTAGTAGAAAGTTCTGGCTGTGGAGTTTTTTTTTCCGTATTTTCATTATTGATTTTAGGATTTTTAAGTTGCATAAACTTAAACTTTTTATATAAATAATTAAACACTTTCCTCACCTATACTTTCGTTTTATCATTTTATTGTTTGTTTATATCTAACCAATTGTTCATTTTATCATCGCTTTTTATCTATTTTCTCCTTATTGTTGAATTCAGGATTATAATACTTTACCCTAAAAATATAGAGAAAAAGTTGACATATGAGTACTACAATTAACACAATAGTATATGTCCAAGAAAATACAACCATAAATGCTGGATAAAAACCTCTTCCTTTCAATGATTTTATTAAAAATTCTATAATCTCCATCTTATTTATCACCTCTAGACTTATCTACAATTGGGTTCTCTTCTTTTTTAAGATATAAATCATCAGTAATAACAGAGGGGCAATATTAGTATAGACTATACCAAAATAGTGTACATCAAAAGGAAACATCCATTGATGAAAGGCATAACTAGGTTCAAATATAATTGAAAACCATAGCAAACATGCGCCTACCAAAATAAGAATTATTTTATAATTTATATTTTTAAACAATGTAGTCAAACTTAAAGCAATAGCATTTAGATATATAGACATCTTAAAAAAGCCACCCAAAAATATGATGATTACACCTATGCTATCTATATTTGTAATTATATCTCCTATGTTTACTAGTCTTATGACTTCTATCAACGGAATCGTGGCAATTGCACTATATTTATCTCCTAATACAGTGATATAAATTATCAAAGAAAAGCAAAGTAGTATACCTGACCATAAAACAGTTTTCATTGCGGTTTTTCGTATAATATTTTTTTCATTTGCATAATTCCAATACATTAAAAAAACAAACAACTCTCCAAATGGAAATACTACTATTTGTGGCAACGTTTTTAGGACTGGCTTAATACCATTACCTAAAACTGGTGTTAGCCTTGTAAAATCCACATTTCCTGATATGTAAAGCAGTATATACACACTTATTATAAACAATAAAATAATGGGCATAATTATTTCACTGGCACGTGCTAGCACTTCAACTCCCTTTAACAGCGTATATATGCTAACTAGTACAAATATAAAGCTTACAATCCATATAGAAGTTTTGGGGAGTGTCGTTATAATTATAAGCTCACCAAATTCCCGGAGATTACGAGCACAATGCCAAAAATAGCCTAATAAGTTAAGCAAAACAAATGGTACTCCAAGCTTCTTTCCTAATATTATTATAATCATTTCAACATAATTTTTATCAGGGAATGCATTTTGAAGTTCTGTATAAATCCATGTGAAACCTAATCCAATTAATAAAGCAAGTAAAATGACAATCCACGCATCCTGTTTAGCATCAATACCTAGTGCAAAAATAGTAGTACTTCCTACTTCAAATACAAACATTAGTGTAAATAATTGATGTTTACTTAAACGTATCATTTGTATTCCCTTCTTGTCATATTGTAAATTTAAATAATATTTATTTAAGAAGCATTTCTTATTTATATATATTAACCACTAATGCTTTTAATATGTATACAAAGTTTTTTGAGGTCAATATGTAATTTTATAAAAAAATAAGGACTCTTCTGGCAAAACCAGAGGAATCCTCTCACTCTACAATTTATAAATCTATTCTTGTTCTAAATATAATTCTTCTGTATCATGATCATAATTGAATAATTCTGCATATCTTCCCCAGTCAATAATTTTATCCATTATCTCTTCAATAGAATGTTCTCCAAAATATTGAGTGAAAATCTCCTTGAAAAACTCTTCTCTCATTTTTTTGCTTTTTTTGCTATTAAGTACATTCATTATAACTTTAAAAGTTGATATATTCATTAACTGTTCTTTGAAAATTTCTTTACTTTCATCTGTTTCTGCCTCAATAAATTTACTTCCAAGACTAGTTATTATTATATCTCCTTCCACAACCTTAGCAAAATCTAACATAGTCAGTCCTTCTATATTGGGTAAAAGATCGTCAATTTCCATCATAAGATCACGCCCAAGCTGATATATATCCATCCTCCCGTCATTGTCATCTACAAGCTCCATAAGTCCAGACATTACCCCAATATTAGCTTCTGGTATTTCCACAGGTTTTTCAACATTTTCTTTAACTACTTTTTCTGCTTTATCCTCATTTTCCTGCTCAAATTCACCTTTTGTAAGCACTTTATATACACTATCAACAATACTTTCAAATTCAGGTGACTTTCTGTTTCTTGGATGTGGTAAATCTATCTTTATTTCTGCTATGACCCTTGCCGGATCACGACTTAGCATGACTATTTTGTCTGCCATAAGCACTGCTTCTTCGATTCCGTGAGTTATCATAATTATACTCTTTATTGGCATTCTCTTTGTTGTCCAAAGTTCTATCAATTCAGTTCTAAGGTTTTCTGCTGTTAGAAAGTCCAAAGCAGAGAAAGGTTCATCCATACACAAAAGTTTAGGTTCAACAGCTAATGCTCTTGCAAAACCAACTCTTTGTCTCATACCACCTGAGAGTTCTTTAGGATAAGCTTCTTCAAAGCCATCAAGTCCTATTAGACTTATAAGTTCTGAAGCCTTCTCACTTGTATAATCCTTAGGAAATCCTTTTGCTTTTAAACCAAGTTCTACATTTTCACGAACAGTAAGCCATGGATAAAGAGCAAAGGATTGAAAAACTATTGAGGCATATTGATTAACCCCATTAACCTTTTTTCCGTCAAATATTACTTCGCCTTCCGTAGGTTCAATAAGTCCTGTTATTATTCTAAGAAGTGATGATTTACCAGATCCAGAAGGTCCAAGTATGGCAATGTATTCATTCTCATTTATGTTTATATTTATATCTTTTAATGTAGGTTTTTCAGATTCACCAAAATACTTTGTTATTCCGTTTACTTTTATAAATTCTTTCTGCTTTTTCATATACATCACTCCTCTTACATTTCTATTTTAAATCTTTCTTCTGACAGTGCAAAAAGTCTCTTCCAAACTATTTTATTTATTCCTACAACAACTATACACATAGTGATTGTTCCAACTAATAGCAGTGCAAAATTACCTTTAGTTGTTGCATCTGAAATCAAAGCTCCAAGCCCTATGGTTTTTACAGTTTTGCCTCCAAAATTTACATATTCCGATACTATACTTGCATTCCAACATCCACCTGTAGCTGTAATCATTCCTGTTATAAGATAAGGAAATATTCCTGGCAGTATTAGTATTTTCCACTTTTTAAATCCTTTAAGCCCAAGTACCTTCGTAGCTTCTTTTAAATCTTCTGGTATTGCCATTGCCCCAGCTACTACATTAAATAATATATACCACTGAGTTCCCATTAGCATTAAAAGAATAGATGCCACACTAAGTCCCCCAAATACATTTATAAACATTCCAAGCACAACAGGGAAAAGCGCTGTAGCTGGAATAGATGCTATTACTTGAATTATAGGCTGAATTATATTAGAAAGTTTCTTATTCATTCCAATTGCCACACCTACTGGTACTGTCCAAACAAGTGCTATAACTTGTGCTACAATAACTCTTAATAATGAAAAGAATGCAGCCTTTGGAATTCTAAGCCAATCACTGGCTGGTAGTTTTATAACTAATTGTGCGATGTTAATAACCGCATAAACTATTATTATTAGACCAATTATTTTAAAGATTATTTTTATTACTTTTCCTATGATTTCATTAGATTTATGTTCATTATTCTTAACTTTATATACTAATTTATCTATTTTTTCACCTATAAAACTAAATATAGGGGTTAATATCTTCTCCGTAAAAACTTGAATTATATATGAACGTCTAAGTAGCTTCAAAACAAAAGACTTACTTTGATCATTTGACTGTGTAAGTTCTACTTTAAATTTATCCGCCCATGCAGTTACTGGTCTCCATACAAGTTGATCGAGTAATATAATAACAAATACTAATGTGCATATTCCCCAAATAAGTGCTTTAGTATTTCCATTACCTGCTGCTGTTTGTAAAAATGATCCAATTCCTTCAAGCCTAAAGTTTCTACCTTTAAGAGTAAACATTTCGCAGGACATAAGAAAAAACCAACCTCCTGCCCATGACATCATACTATTCCAAACCAAACCTATAGCGGAATATGGTAATTCAAGTTTTTTAAATTGTTGCCACTTATTAAGCCTCAAAATACTCGAAGCTTCTTGTAAGTCTCTAGGCAATAATTTTATAGAATTATAAAAACTAAAGGTCATATTCCATGCTTGACCTGTGAATATTAATATTATAGATGCTATTTCTATTCCTATAGTTCCATTTGGGAAAAGTGCTATAAGTCCCATTACTACTGCTGGTAAAAAAGATAAGACTGGTATTGATTGAAGTATATCTAATATTGGTATAAGTATTTTTTCAGCTTTTTTATTATGTGCTGCTGTATATCCATATACTAATGTAAATATTATTGAAATTATATATGCTGCTGTCATTCTAAGAACAGATTTTAATGCATATTCAGGGAGCATATTTAGATTTGTTGATATTTTTACATTATTACTGCTGCTATTAAATCCGCCATGAATCCCAGGTGTCATTATTAAGTACAATATTATAGCTATAAATGCAAATATAATTATGTCTATTATTCCAAATTTTCTTTTAGTAAAAATCTTTTGTTTTTCCATAACCTTTCCTCCTCTTCCTAGGTGAACTAAAAGATTAGTTTCACCGATAAAAGTAAGGTTAAGCTCTGTTTTTAACCCCACTTTTAATTAATGAATATATTTGTTTATGACTGGCATCCCCGTCCATATTATCATCACCTTTCAAAAATCTAAACAAAAAAACCCCCACAATAAGTGAAGGCTTTAAAAGCATACTAAAAACTCCACCTAGTCGAGCTTTGGCACTATATGACTTAGAGAATTCTCAGCTACATTAGATAAAACCTTAATTCGGTAGTACCTGCTGACCCATTGGTGTGTCTCCACATTTCTGGGCAGTAGCATATTTTCATATAGGAACCTCACCTAACAAGTTTCCCTAACTTTTTATATTATATTATTATTATGTTAAAAACACATTATGTTTATGTAAAATCATTTTGATTCCTTTAAAATTATATACTTAAAATTAGTAAAAGGCAATTAAATTTATTTATATAAGGCTGTAAAAGGTATCTATGAGAGCATGTAATGATATTAGATATGTGTTTATATTATACTCGAAGTCTTTTATACCATTGTTCTTTTGTAATACAGGTAATATGTTCTGTTCTAATATCATTCATTAGCTGCCATTCTATGTCTTTTTCTGTATGATGATATTGAAAGCCACATTTTTCTTGAACACGCCAAGATTTTTCATTTCCATCAAAATATCCGCACCAAATAACTTTAAGTCCAATTTCTTCAAAACCATGTCTCATAAGCTCATGAACTGCTTCTGGAATTAGACCCTTCCCCCAATAAGGAACACCAAGCCAATAACCAATTTCACCTTCATCATTTCCTAAAGCTATGCTACTTTTTTCACCAATCATAAGCCCTATACTACCAATTGGCAAACCTTTGCTTTTCAATACAACTGCATATGTTTCATTAGCAGAAAGAACATCTTTAATAATCTGACGACTGTTTTCAACATCAGTATGGACAGGCCAACCTGCAATAGGTCCTACATTTGGATCTTTTGCATATTTGTATAACTCCTGTGCATCTTCTTCTTTCCACGGACGTAAGATCATTCTATCAGTTTTTAATATCATTTTTACCACACCTTTCCGCACTAAAATATGAATAATCTCCACTACAAATTACTACTTATATTACTAAGACTTAAATTGAAATTTATTGAAAGATAAATTATTCTTATTATCATAAAAATTAAATTATCTTTCATCTATTTTTACTCTTAACATTTTGTTCTTCACATTTACTGCATACTTTAATTCATATACTATCACACCTTTATTAATTGCTTCTGAAATTTCATCCATTTCCTTTTTTATCTTTTCTTCATCAACATACCAACCAAGTACAATTGATTTTTCTCCCCAAAGCGCTCCCTTATTAACACCAATCAACCAATATTTAGGCTCATCACTTTTTGCTTTAAACATTACATGTGACGATAGAACTTTATAACAATTAACAATTGATTTCCCATCATATGATTTAATAGTAATTTTACCAGTTGGTACAATTATATTGTTGGATAAAGTTTTGTTGTTTTCAGTGGACTTAATCTCACTTAACATCAAATAATCTAAAGAAACATTTAGTTCTTTAGATAAAACAAGCAATTTTTCCATTTCTGGATAGCTACTTCCTTGTTCCCATTTAGAAACTGCTTGACGACTTACTCCAATTATTTCTGCTAACTCTTCCTGTGAAATATGTCTTTCTTGTCTAATTGATTTCAAATTATCTGCAAAACCCATGACTTTCTACCTTCTTTCTTTGTTATTATGTGTAAATTATAATAGGTTTTACACTAAAATAATACCAATCTACAGTTGCAAATCCGCAACTTACATTTGCATTTTTATAAACTATATAAAAAAACAGTTATGCCTTAATTTTTATGAAAATAATGTCTTAACTTTGTTGCTTAACTTTATGATAACGTAAAAGGTTTATAAACATCTGTGTGTAATAATAAAGATAAATAATTATCACACCTATTATTAGATATTCATGTGGAAATTTAGATTTTTCCACCGTATGATCAATATGAAAGTTAAACGCATACGTACTTGCTTTTCGCAAATGCCAAGGTGATGAAACAATAACAGCAGTGTTCCATTCTCTGCTTTTCATAATTTTTCTTGAATTTATCAAATTTTCATATGTATTTCTTGAAAGTTTTTCACAAATTATACTACTATTGGGAATTCCTAGTTCTATTAAGGCTTTTGCCATAATATCAGCCTCAATATGCTCATTAACAACAGCTGCACCAGAGCATATTATAGTCTTGGCAATTCCATTATGATATAATTTTGCGGCTTTTTTTATTCTTTCTCTTAAGATTGGTGATGCATTTCCGTCTTTTTTTGCATGGTATCCCAGTACAATGATTACATCCCTTTTCTGTCCATTATTATAGACTGCTTTCTTAAAGTTATAACATATTAAAATATATAAAGTCGTGAAGTACAATAATATTAGACATAAAATATATAATAGTATCATTTAACATAACTCCTCTCACATATGTTCATTATAACTCTTAGTTAACAACACAATAATCTACTTATATATTGATATGTCTTTCAAATAAATTGCGTACTATAAAATCCTTTATTTTGTTAGAAATTATACTTATTATGCATGAGACAACAATGGAAACATAAGCTTATTTTCCTTGAACAAATTTTCTTTTTCTTTCAACATAAACAGAGTAGTATCACTTTTTTGTACTTCCGTTATTTTGAAATCTTTGATTAGCTTTGGCGTAAATCCAATAGTAGCTATTTTAGTATTTTGCCGCGCCATTGTACATAAAATATCATATATTGTACATTTGCCTTGACAGAAAATATCGTAGCAAACTAAATTTTCATCATCATACTCTGCAACTACTACAGCTTTATACTGCTCAATATAGTAAATATTTTCCTTCATAAATTGTGAACAATAAAACATAAGCAATCCCTCATTGTTTTCCATTGGTAGAGCAGAAAAGGGATTTGAAAACTTGTATGTGTCCAGTAAAAGCTTTCTATCATGTGCTACTGACATATCAAGTTTTTTAACCCTTCCACACTTTTTGTTCACTTTTTTTTGGTATTGGTATTCTAATGCTTTTTCAAAGTCAAATTTAGGGTAGAAATTCAATGCACTATCATTTGCAAAAAGATAAATAGCGTCACATTTATCTTTCCAATCTTCCAAGACCTTTTCTATCAGCCACCGACTTAATCCTTTGCCTCGATATTCTTTAGCAGTCATAACTGTTCCTAATTGGATATACCGTTTTGTTTGTTCTCTCCATCTTGTATTTATTATGTTTACCGAAACATTTGATACTACCTTGTCTACATTTAGAAGAGCGTATGGAATGTAGTCACCACCCCAATAACCATTTTGATACCAAGGCTCAAAATTAATGCCAAAGGTATCCTGTGCCAGTAGATTAAAACTTTTTCTTTTCTGCTGGTTTTCTTTCACATCTTTTATAAAATTATATTCATTCCCATTAATGCTATATTTCATTCTGTTGCTATCACTCACTTTCCATGTAAAATATAGATAAAATTTGTTCCACATCTTTTTACATGTTATTAGCCTAATGAGAATATGTACCGAAAAGCTCTTTTAAATAACCTGTAAAGTTTATGATTCTATAAAGCTATTATATTTAGAAACATGCTTAAAACTTTTATTACCTTTTTCACCGTCCGTAGGTCAGACTGTTCACCTACTTCTGCTGATATGATATTGAAATATGATTTTCCACCTGCTCTTTCAAATGTTACGCCAGATGAATTAGTAAATTGTATTTTGTTGTATATTGACATTAGATTAATCTTTACCTATAATTTCGGTTGAAGGAGGTGTTAATTTAATGAATAGATCTAAAGATTTAGTACATTCTCTATATAATAGTATTTCACAATCAAAAAAAAATAATTTTGACGATATTAAAGAAGTATTATTAAAAGTTTATGTAAAGCTAGATTTATCTGATGAAAAAAATATTCCTTTGATAAATAGATTGGTTAACTATATATATTTTACAGCTTATACAGAAAAATTACATTTTTCGTCTAATGAAGAGAATATAATAAAAGAGTTATCTGAAATAGGTAAATATGCTGGTTTAAATGGTGTATATCGTTCAGATTATGGCAATAAATCTCAATTTTAGATATTTTTTAATTTTACTTTTTTAAAATAAAAAAAGCACCAGTAAATCCGCATATATTAACCACTCCCTGTCAAGTGGATAGTTTAAAAATTAAAAGATTTCTATGCCACTTTCTTCTGTAAGAATTTTCTGTATTCTACTGGTGTCATACATCTAAGCCATTTCTCTCCAAATTTATTGGAAGCAAATTATCTATTTAAAACGTTTTTCGCTGTAACCTCTGGTGTAAATTTTATATAATTTTTTCGTGCTTTGGGACATACAGATTTAATATACAAAATTCTCATTAATCGTAGTGTTCGTTTTTCATTCACACGGAATTTATTTTATGGCTTGAATTTAAAGGAGACTGTCAGATGATAAATAATATATCGATTAAAAAAAATTCTAAATAAAATATTTATTCTTATTCCAATAAATATTTTATTTATAACTTTATACAAAATAGAAAAGGTCAAACTATCAAAAAATAATCTAATATTCAGAGGTTGAGTGGATATTACATATCAAATTAATATAATGTTCTTAATTATATTAGTTATTATTTTGGTCAAAATTTGCTTGCTGTCCTTGTTTGAATTGATAATTAAAAATTGTTATGCCCAATACACTAAATAGTTATCAAGCAATACTTGATAACTCATTATTATTGAGATGGCTTATTCATTATCACTGCTAAAATGGGGTAATAGGAGCCTCTGTGTCATGAAGTTCAAAGTGGATTCTATCATTATTGATTTCTTATATACTGTTCTATTTTGTTTTTATTTTTTCCAACTGTATCAACATAACAAACTTATAAAAGATTATATAAAATCTTTTATAAGTTTCTTTGACGATATGTTTGAAAGTATCACAGAAATTACAACTGCAATTGCAACTCCTACAGAACCACTCCAAGTAATTGAAGCTAATGATACATGATCCACCATTGCCCCTCCAATAGCAGCACCTATAGCCATGGCTAATTGCATCATAGATTGATTTAGACCTAACAAAATTCCAGATGATTCAGGTTCAATTGTTGCTAAGTTATATTGTTGTGTTGGTCCAGATGTCCATGCTGAGAAGGACCACAATATAAGTACAAGCAAAACTCCAACTAGTGAATTAGTCACTAAAGATAATAAAATAAGCATAAGAGTATGCAATATCATACCACCAATTAATGTAAAAGTTATACCCCAACGATCAGTACTATACCCACCAAATTTAGATCCAATTAGGCTTGCAACTCCGAAAATAAGCAAAGCTGTACTAAGTAGATTTTCGCTTATATGTGAAACAGTGAGTAGATAAGGTGATAGATAGGTATACACAATTGAATATCCCCCAAGCCAAAAAAATGTAATTGCTAGTCCAAGAGCCACTTTTTTATGTTTTAAGAGAGCAAGTTGCTGAAGAAGAGGTACTGGCTTATCGCCTTTTGTATTTGGAATAGTAAAAAATATGATAATTGATACAATAAGTCCCAATAAAGCAATTGCTCCAAATACAGATTTCCAACCTAATATATTAGAGACAACTCTTCCAATAGGCACTCCAATAATTAATGATGCTGTGAAACCCATAATCACTGTTGCAATAGAACTTGCTTGTTTACCAGCAGGACCGATTTTAGCTGCAATATTAAGTGCAGTAACAACCACCATTCCTGCACCAAGTGCCATTACAATACGTGCAACAATAAACAATTTATAACCAGGTAATACAAATGCTAAAATATTGCCTAGTGTAAATAAACCCAATGAGTACATAATTAGCTTTTTTCTATCCATACTTGCTGTTAAAGCCATAAGAATTGGTGTGCAAATAGCGTACACAAGTGAAAAAATTGTAATAAGCAGTCCAGCCGCCGCCATAGTGATTCCAAGGGAACTTGCAATCTTATCTAAGATACCTGATATTATGTATTCAGATGCTCCTACTAAAAAACTAGTAATTGCTAAGATATAAATTTTAAAATTGTTAGACAAAATACTTCACTCCTTAAATATATTTATTGGAATACATGCTGTTACATATCTATATATCATAATATATAGATATGTAATGATAATAAGAAACTGAATTCATAAAAAGGATTCAGTTTCTTATTTTATATTTCTTTTTTAATAAAGTCAGCAATTTTACTAATAGCATCTTCATCTCTTTTATAACAAGTATACTTTCCTATTCGTTCTGTTTTGATTAATCCAGCACGTAAAAGTATAGAGAGATATTGCGAAGCAGTGGATTGAGTCATTTTTAATTTCTGTGTAATTTGGTTAACACATACCCCTTTTTCTCTCATATCAACCCCTTCATAGGTTATAAAATGACGCTCAGGCTCTTTAAGCCATTGTAAAATTTGCAATCTTGATTCATTAGATAATGCTTTAAAAACTTCAATTGGTTCCATATAAGAAATTATATCATTAAATAACGATATGTCAATACGTTTTAAAACAAACTATAATTTTGAACATTTTTAACCCCATTATAAAAGGGGAATAAGCAAATACTTATTTATGGGTTCTCGCCAACATTTCCGACAAAACCCACGTTAAGGAATTATATGGATAAAAGATATCAAAAACGTTAGCTAATAGTCTATTTTGATATTTTGTTTTGGCAATAGTTTTGGCACTACATTTTCCCAAAATAAGAATTAAAAAGAATAAAACAAGAGTAGAAATACTCTTGTTGATGAACAATATAAGAAGAATGCATATTAATATCCCTTTCAAAGTACGCTTCATATTTCCATAGTTTTTGCTAATTCATTAAGTTTACTTAATGTTTTCCAATTACGCACGGTTGTTGGTACATTCAATTTATAAAGATTATTAGCAAGCTTTGAATTACGAATACTATGATGGAATAAAAGATATACCTCTCTTCCTATAATTTGGTACTTATCACTTCCACTTCTATAAACATCTATACACTCAATCTTTTCTTTTAAAGGATTATGTGTCAATAACGCAACATACAGAGTCTCTACTTCGGATAACGCCTCTACTTCTATTACTTCATCCTTTGAGAATGGGCAATTGAAAATAATCTGTTCTAACTCTGTAGATGTCCTCAAAATAACTTTTACAGGAATCCCAAAGACTGCCTCAATCTCATGTTCAATTTTATTGCAAAGAGACTCCTCTACGTCATTTGATTTGAATAGAATATTTCCACTTTGAATATATGTTTTTACTTCACAAAGTCCAATTGATTCAAATACTCGTTTCAAATCTGCCATCTTAATTATATTTTTTCCACCTACGTTAATACCTTTTAACAATGCTATATAAACAGTCATCTTGTAAACTCTCCTTTATATGAAAATAAATCGTAATAATATACACTCACGAATTAATCATTCATTTTTCACTTCCCATTATAAACATCATGTTCAATATTTTATAATATTTCCTTATATAACATTATTCTACAAATAAACTTAATTTCCTTCAAAATTAAATTTTAATTTCTTCTCCTACTTTATTCTATAAAACAAAAACTCGATGTACTCAAATTTCTGAGTACATCGAGTTTATATTTATATTTTACATTGCGTATTCAATTCTATAATTTTTTAAAGGAAACTCAAGGCTCACTACATTCGCTGAGTAAGTTCGACTTACCAAATTAAAATTTGGAGTACTTTTTAAAGGAAACTCGACTCACTGCGTTCGCTGAGTAAGTTCGACTTACCA
>NZ_FWXH01000014.1 GCF_900176305.1 Clostridium acidisoli DSM 12555 | reverse complement strand
AGGAATTGAACCCATAACCTACTGATTACAAGTCAGTTGCTCTACCAATTGAGCTATGCCAGCTAATATGGCGACCTGGAAGGGGATCGAACCCTCGACCTCTGGCGTGACAGGCCAGCACTCTAACCATCTGAGCCACCAGGCCATATTTATGGTGGGCATTACAGGGCTCGAACCTGTGACCCTCTGCTTGTAAGGCAGATGCTCTCCCAGCTGAGCTAAACGCCCATAAATATGGTGACCCCTACGGGACTTGAACCCATGTTACCACCGTGAAAGGGTGGTGTCTTAACCACTTGACCAAGGGGCCTTATTTAATTTTTTCTTCATGGTCTCTCGACCTAACAATAAATATAATACAAAAAAAAACTAACTCTGTCAACAAAAATTTCATATAATTTTTATTTTTTTATAAATAAAGCGTTTTTAGTGGTTAAATAAGTAAATTATATATATTTATGTTAGCGCGTCTTACTTATTAATACATTTTATTTAATTTGCTCCATTACTAAAAGCGCTGTATCTTCAATTGCTCTTTTGGTAACGTCTATAATTACGCAGTTTACTCTTCTCATAACTCTATCCGCATATTCTATTTCCTGAAGAACTCTCTCTGCATTTGCATACTCTATTTCTGCACTTATTCTTCTGTATTTGTCCATCCTATGCTTCCTTATGTCTATTAAATGCATTGGATCTATAGTTAACCCTATTATTTTTTTCCTATCTATTTTTTGTAATTCCTCAGGTAGTGATATTTCCGGTAATAGTGGTACATTTATTGCCTTTATTCCTTTGTTAGCAAGATACATACAGAGTGGCGTTTTTGATGTCCTAGATAAACCTATTAAAACTACATCTGCATTTATAATACCCCTGTTATCCTTACTATCATCATACTGAATTGCAAATTCCATAGCTTCTATTTTTTTATAGTAGTCTGAATCCATATCCCATATTGCGCCAGGTTTATAATCCGGAGTTTTTTCTAATGTTTTAGCCAGTGTGTCAATACATGGTCCTAGTACATTATTTATCAAAATATTTTTTTCTATACAGCATTTAGTTAATGTTTTTCTCACCTCTACAAGTACTATAGTAGATATAATCATACTATTTTCAGTGTCACTTATACTATAAATAAACTTTTTTGCATCCTCTTCATCTTTTATATAACTTATTCTTTTTACTTCAATTTCTGTATTAAATTGACTAGCAGTTGCTTTTGCTACTTGTTCAGCAGTCTCTCCTATAGAGTCTGAGACAGCATAAATTGTAAACATTTAACTTCACTCCAATCCTCATAATACAACTATTCTATAACAAATTTTATACTTTTATAATATCACTATTTTTAGAATATTCCAACATTTATATTGTTTGCTATACAAGGATTACAGCGGGTACAGCCGGATACATGTAAAAAAGAGCCTCCTTATGATTAAAAGCACTACCCATTAGCATATGGGTAGTGCTTTTATTTAGATGAATAAATGTTTTATTATATATCTAACGTATGTTGATAGGTTGGTAAAAGGATATCATCAATTATATGAATTATCGTTTCTTTATTTAAATTACCAATCAATATAGCATTCACAATCAAATTAGTTGGTAAAGTCTTTGCCATATTTGTAAGTTTTGCTTTATTTATTTCTTTTCGCTCATGCGCATAAGTGAATAGCTGCTCCAGCATTGAGTTGAGAGCATTTTCGGTATTAATTGTGTTTAATATATCAATAAATGAAACTTTATGTAGTTGATCACGTAAAATTCCTTGAAGCGTATCCGTTCCTAAGAAGTCAAGCATCTCTACTAAAGGTAAGAAAAGTTCAAATAAATCTTTTCTTAAATTACCAGTGTTAGGGGCAGTAATTTTAAAATTAGGCAAATGATGTCGTGCAGCAGCCATTATTATTTCGGCCTTTCCATTCCAGCGGCGATAAAGAACTGTTTTTGTTGTACTAGCATTCTCTGCAATACTATCCATGGTAAGCTTTTCATAGCCGTTTTCTTTCAATAGTTTCCAAGTACTATTAAGAATTGCTTCTTCTAAATCTTTTCCTCTACGTCTACTTTTTTTCACGAAAGTTCACCTTCAATCAAGTTTATCTATTGACAATTATACCATATAAGAATAAGATAAACGATATGAGAATAAGATACTATAGTATCTTATATAAGGAGGACATACTATGAAAAAAGAAGTGAAAACAAGTAGAGCACCAATTGTAATTGCACTAATATTAGTTTTAGCTGCCATTGCACCAATGTTAGACACAACAATGACAAATGTTGCAGTAAATACAATTATGAAAGACTTTGGTGCGAGTGTTGAAAGTATTCAATGGGTAAGTACAGCATATGTATTAGCATTAGGTATTGTTGTTCCTATTGTTGGATGGGCTATTGAATGGTTTGATGGAAAAAAGCTTTATCTTTTAGGTTTACTAATGTTCTTGATTGGGTCCATTATTGCATCAATGTCTTCATTTATCAGTATATTGATTGTTGGACGAGTAATTCAAGGTGTCGGAAGTGGAATTATCATAGCTTCGCTTACAACTTTAATTGTTCGTTCATCTAGTAGTGAAAAATTAGGTAGTATAATGTCCATTGTTGGCATTCCGGCCGTTTTGGCACCAATTCTTGGACCGACTTTTGGTGGTTTCATAATAAACTCTTTGGATTGGCACTGGATTTTTTATATTAATATTCCAATCGTTATCTTTTCAGCATTATTAATTATTTTTGCCTTACCAAAGTTTGAACCAAGTAAGAATGGCAAGAAATTAGATATCGCAAGTATTGCATTTTTGGGTGGAACATTTACTAGTTTTATTTTAGGAATTTCAAAAGTAAGTGAATTAGTAGCAGGAACCTCAAACAAAGCTATTTTACCATTAGTAATCAGTGTTCTTTTAATGGCTGGTTATATAGTTTATGCTCTTTTAAAACCAAATCGTGTATTGGTAAGCTTAAAACTTTTCACTGTTAAAAATTTCTCTGCATCAACAATTTTATTACTAATGTCAGGTTTGACAGTTAATGGCGCAATGTTCTTGTTACCACTTTATTTGCAAAACATTCTCGGACTTAGTGTCATTTGGTCGGGAATTTACTTAATTAGTCAAGGTGTTGGTTTACTACTTTCTAGAAGTTTAATTGGGAGGTTGACCGATAAATTAGGAGCTCGGAATGTTGTTCTAGTTTCAGCCTTTATTGGAATTGTTGGAACATTACCATTTGTATTATTTACAGCATCAACAAAAAATATTTGGATTATCATCGTTCTATTTATTCGTGGGATTGCTGAAGGTGGTTTAACAATTCCTGTTATGTCGGATTCTTACAAAAATATTTCAAAAGAATTAATTTCTGAAGCAACTACTGCAACTCGTATGATGCAAAATATCGGAGGAGCAATTGGAACCACTATTTTAGCTACTGTTATTCAACATACAATTGGGTCTCAAGCACCAACACAAAAATTACTCTTAACTTCATATCATAATGCCTTTGTATTTACTGTTGTTAGTTTAGTGCTTGCTTTAATTCCAGCATTATTCTTAACTAATAATATTAATTCCACAACGTAAAAGTGTTGAATATACGCAATAAGTATAGATAATATAAGGAGATGTAGATATATGTCTAAAGTACTTTTTTTAAATATACCCTATAACGGTCATGTTAATCCAACACTAGGTTTGGTAGATGAACTGGTAAAACATGGAGAACAAGTGACTTATTTTTGTTCAGAAGAATATAGAGAAAGAATCGAAAAAGTGGGTGCTACATTTAAAAGCTACGGAAAAGATATGACTATTTTAAAAAATGGTTCTAATATTTCTATGGATGGAAATATTGAAGATAACTTCATAAATCATATTCAGCATAAGCTTGATCTAAATATAGAAATTCTTCCAATTATCATGGAACAGATTAAAGGCATAAATTTTGATTATATTGTTCATAGCTCTATCTTTCCATTAGGATATATTATTTCTCGAATATTAAAAATCCCTTCAATTTCTTCTTTTGAAATATTTGCTACGGCAAAGGAACTCCTGAGTGGAATTATAAGTAAAAAACGATTAAAAGATTATGCATTCACGGATAACTACATTAAGTTAACAAATAAGTTAGACAAGTTCTATAATGTAAAAATGCCTACTAATATACTCGATTTATTATCTATAAAAAGTGATTTAAATATTGCGTATACATCTAAATATTTCGTTTCACACCCTGAATATTACGATGATAGTTTTATATTTATAGGTCCACCTATATATGATAGGAAGGAAGTTATAGATTTTCCCTTTGAAAAATTAAAAGATAAAAAAGTTGTGTATATTTCATTAGGTACAGTATTTAATAATGCAAATAATAAACTTTATGATATATTTTTTAAAACCTTTGCTGATCTTGATGCTGTTGTAGTTATGACTGCATATAACATAGATATTTCTAAATTTCATATACCTGAAAATTTCATAGTGAAAAATTATGTTCCCCAATTAGAAATTTTAAAGTATACAGATGTTGCTATAACCCATGCTGGAATGAATAGTCTAGGTGATTTGTTATATAATAATATACCATTTGTTGCGATTCCAATTAACTCAGATCAACCATATAACGCAGCAAGAGTATCAGAGCTTGGAGCTGCAATTTCTATTGATAAGGACAAAATAACATGTGAAATATTAAGAAATTCTATTGAAAAAGTTCAAGAAGATCCAAGTTATCTTGAAAACATGAAAAAAATAAGTAAATCTTTTAAAGAAGCTGGTGGATATAAACAAGCAATTGAAAAAATTTTTAAATTAAAGAAAGAAAAAGGAATATATGATTAAACTTTATTTATGAATAAATCAATAAATAAAAAAATCTATATATACTAGCAACTTTTTAGGTTAGAATATATCTATATTAATATTTAGGAAGTGATAGTATTTTGAAACATGATATTATTGTTGTTGGCGGCGGCGCATCTGGAATTATTGCTGCTATAACAGCAAAAGATTTAGGTAAAGACGTAGCAATTTTAGAAGGCAACGATAGGATAGGTAAAAAAATTTTAACTACTGGAAATGGTAGATGCAATATAAGCAATAAATGTTTAGATTATTCTAGATATCATAGCACAAATGGTAACTTTTTTAATTTTACACTTGATACTTTTGACTATAAAGAAACAGAGATGCTCTTTAATTCTCTTGGTTTACCCCTTATTACATTAGATGATAATAAAATGTATCCTATGTCTCTTCAAGCTTCATCCGTATTAGATATACTTAGAAACGCAATCTCCGAGAGAGGGATTCCCATATATTTAGATAATAAAGTAAACAAAGTTGAAAAAAATGATAAATTATTTAAATTGACCACTTTTAATGATGAGATTTATGAATGTAATGCGATAATATTAGCTACTGGTGGAAAATCTGCTCCTAAATCTGGTTCAGATGGCTCCGGTTATTTGCTTGCAAAATCTTTAGGTCACAAAATTATTAATCCAGTTCCTGCATTGGTTCAATTAAAACTTGATTATAAAAATCTAAAGGGTCTATCAGGAATCAAATTTGATGGTTATGCTAATATAAAAGTAAACAATAAACCTATTCGTAAAGAATTTGGCGAGATTTTATTTACGGATTATGGTATATCAGGTCCACCAATACTTCAACTTAGCCGTATAACTTCTGTGAATTTGCAACTTTCAAAAAAAGTTTCAATACTTATAGATATGATGCCCAATTTTTCTACCAATGAGCTTAAAGAATTTCTAGAAAATCATTGGGGAACATTTAATTACAGAAGCATTTTTGATTCACTTGTTGGAATTATAAACAAAAAGCTCATTCCTATCCTTTTAAAAGAAGCCGGCATTTTTGATATACATAAACCTTGCTTTGAACTTAACTGGCAGGAGAAAGAAAGCATCATAAAGCTATTGAAAGAATGGGAATTTAAAGTATCTGGTACAAACCCCTTTTCAAATTCACAAGTTACTGCAGGTGGTATTGACACTACTGATATAAATAATAAAACACTTGAATCAAAGCTAATTAAAAATCTATATTTTTGTGGAGAAATCATGGATGTAGATGGTGATTGCGGTGGCTTTAACCTCCAATGGGCTTGGAGTTCTGGTTACCTTTCTGGCACAAATGCTGGGAGTAAAAAATACTAATTAAAAATTCTAAAAATAACTAGTTGTTGTTCTAGTTATTTTTGGAATATCTTTTATTCCATACAGTTTTAAGTAGTGTAAGTTTTTCTTCATTGGAATTTACAATGCTACTTATTATTATATATTGATTTTCTTCTTCTTTAACTTCTGATAGAACTTTTACATCCTCTCCATAAGCTGTTTCTTTCTCATAATTTACTTTTAACTCTTTTAGGTCTGAATTCTCTAATATTTCATCTGGTACTGCTTCAAGTGCCCAAGATATGTATTTTACATTATTCACATGTTTGTTTGTATCTATATCTGCATACCTGACTGAAAATTCTTTTTCTAAACTGACATTTTTAGGCGCTAAAAGTTTTTCAAATTCAAGCTGACCATTATCCTCTGGCCCTATTCCAAATTGTCTACACATATATTCTGTAACTTTAGAAGGTCTTCTTTTTTCCATATTTATTAAAAACCAAAGAGAATTGGCTGAAACAATAACTTCCCCTTCTGAATTTAACACCTCATATTGCCTATATGCATAAAACTTTCTAACAGAATAAGGTTTTGTTCTAACTTTAAGTTTATCTGTTACATGTGCATATTTATTAAGCTTTACATCCCACTTATAAATTACCCATGCAATATTGTTCTCCAAAAGATAATCTATACCTATATTTAAAGCTTCTGCTTGTGCTACTGCTAAATCATCAAGATAGTTCATTATACTTGCCACAAATATTTGTCCATTTTTATCAACTTCATAATGATGAACATCATATTCGCGTTCAAAAAATTTCTTTTCCACATTATCACCTTTGTCTTTATAAAAAATTTATATTTATGCCATATATTTCACACCATAAATATATTATACTAATTATATAATATATTTACTTAATTTTAAAATGAACATTTGCATAACTTTATTAATATGTTTTTTGAGAGGAGTGTATTCATGAAGAAATTTATTTTAGTAATTAGTACTATTGCATTGATTTCATCAGTTTTATATTGTTTATATACTTACTTCTTTGCACACAAAAGCATACTTATAAAATAAGATGGATTTCAAAAATAGTATCTTAATCTTTTTTATTTGCATAAAAAAAAGCACTGACTGTAACATCAGTGCCTTTATAAACTATTTATTTAGTGCAACTAGCAAATCTTCTAAGTCTAATCCATGAACCATTGCAGCTTGTTCTAAAGTTTCTCCTTGAGAAGATGGGCATCCTATGCATCCCATTCCAAAGCTCATAAGTGTTTGTGCTGATTCTGGATATGTTCTAACAACTTCACCTATAGTCATGTCCTTATTAATCTTCATAAACAAAATACCTCTTTTCTTTATATAATATCATCACGTTTTATCGTAATATAAGTATTATACATTTATATTTCACTAACTACAATAGTTTGATCTCTTCTTGGCCCAACTCCCACAATAGAAATTTTTGTACCAGTAAGTTCTTCTATCCTCTTAAGGTAAATCTTTGCATTTTCTGGTAATTCATCATAACTTCTTGCATTTTCTACGCTACTATCCCAACCATCAAATTCTTCGTATATTGGTTTGCATAGAGCTAAATCTTCAAGAGAAGCAGGTACGTATTCTATAGTTTCACCATTTAAATCATATCCTATACATACTTTTATTTTTTCCATTCCTGCTAAGGTATCTATTTTGGTTACTGCAAAACTTGTGATACCTGATACTCTAGCAGCAGATTTTAATATTACAACATCTAACCAACCACATCTTCTAGCTCTTCCTGTTGTAACTCCATATTCATGTCCAACGTTTCTTATATGTTCTCCCATTTCATCTAAAAGTTCAGTTGGGAACGGTCCTTTTCCAACTCTAGTTGTATAAGCTTTAGCAATTCCAACAACACTATTTATCATAGTTGGTCCTATTCCTGCACCAATGCAAACTCCACCAGCAATTGTGTTAGATGATGTAACAAAAGGATAAGTACCATAGTCAATATCAAGAAGATTTCCTTGAGCTCCTTCAAAAAGCACATTTTTATTATTTTTAATTTCGTCATATACTCTTACTGAGGCATCTGTAACAAATTGCTTCATTTTTTCAGCATAACCTAAATATTCTTCATAAATAGAATTAAAATCAAGACTATCTAATCCGTATATTTTTGTTAAAATTTCATTTTTATAATCTAAATTTTCCTTCAGTTTTTCTTTAAATACTTCCTTATGCATAAGGTCACAGACTCTTATGCCACTTCTTTCAGCTTTATCTGTATAACAAGGTCCTATACCTTTCCCAGTTGTTCCTATATCATTCTTGCCTCTTGCCTTCTCTTTAGCTGAATCTAATGCTCTGTGATATGGCATTATAAGATGAGCTCTATCACTGATTATGAAGTTTTTCTTTGAAACTTTAACTCCAAGTCCTTCAAGATATTCAATTTCCTCAAACATAGCTTTTGGATCTAAAACAACACCATTACCTATAACATTAAGTTTATCTCCATATAATATTCCTGATGGTATTAAATGAAGTTTATATTGCTTATCTCCAACTTCTACTGTATGACCTGCATTATTTCCACCTTGAAACCTAACAACAACCTCTGCATTTTCTGCAAGGTAATCAGTCATTTTACCCTTACCTTCGTCTCCCCACTGAGCTCCTAAAACAATAAATGATGACATAAAAAACTCCTCACTTTCAATTTAAGTAAAATTATTTAGAAATTTTACTTATTATATCTCTTGCTACAATTACTCCTGTTACTGATGCCTGCATAAGTCCTCTAGTAATTCCAGCTCCGTCTCCTATTGTATATAAATTTGTAATTTTTGTTTCAAATTTATCATTTGTTTCAAATTTGCTTGAATAAAATTTGACTTCTACTCCATATAAAAGAGTATTTTTGCTATACAAACCTGGTGCAATTTTATCAAAAGCTTTTATAGCTTCAACTATTGATGTTAAATGCCTTTGAGGAAGTACAAAACTCAAATCTCCTGGTACTGCATCCTTTAAAGTTGGTATAGTTGTAGATTTTTCAAGTCTAGAGACGCTTGTTCTTCTACCTTTAAGCAAATCCCCCAGTCTTTGAACCATAATGCCTCCACCTGTTAGCATGTTTCCAAGTTTTGCAATATATTGACCATAATCAATAGGTTGATTAAATGGTTCTGTAAATGCAGTTGATACAAGCATTGCAAAATTGGTATTATTTGTTCTTAGATGTTTTTCTGAATAGCTATGCCCATTTACAACTGCCATACCTTCGTCATAATGTTCTTCTGAGACAACTCCACCTGGATTCATACAGAAAGTTCTTACTTTATTATCAAATGTATCTGAATAATAAACAAGTTTTGCTTCATATAAGTCTTTTGTTAAATGATCCATGATAGAGTTTGGAACTTCAACTCTAACACCTATATCTACTGCATTATTTGCAGTTTTTATATTTAATTCCTTAGCTTCCTTAGTAAGCCACTCTGCTCCGCCTCTTCCTGGTGCAACAACAACATTTTTTGCTCTTATTTCTTTTTCTTCAGTTTTATTTTTTAAGATTACGCCACAAGCTTTTCCATCTTCAACTATAATTTTAGTAACTTCTGTTAATTCTTCAAATTCAGTTTTTGTATTTTGTATAAGATGTAAATACATCCCCTTTAAAACTTCATATGCAAGTTCTGTGCCTAAATGTCTTACAGGACACTCAATAAGACGAATATTATGTTTACTAGCTTCATATTTTATATCTTCAACTTTTTCATTATTTAAGCCATAAACAGTCTTATTTGCTCCAAATTTTATATATATATCATCACAATAGTTTATTAACTTTTGTGAATCTTCTTCTGAATAATATTCTAAAAGTCTACCTCCAACTTCTGGACTTAACGAAAGTTTTCCATCTGAAAAAGCTCCTGCTCCAGACCATCCAAAGGTTATAGCACAGGGATTACAATGTACACATTTTCCCGTTTTTCTAGCAGGGCATACTCTTTTTTCAATTCCTCTACCCCTATCAACTATTAAAACGTCTAATTCTGGATTCAATTTTGTGATTTCAAGTGCAGTAAAAATACCTGCTGGTCCTGCTCCAACTATAATAACATCATAATTATTTTTCAACTCAAATCCCTCCCTTTAACATATTAGCAGAGCAATATGCACTAGTCAATAAAATAAGCGAATATTAACATGTTATCAAGTTTTATAGTTCGTATATTGCAATCTGTTAAAATATAAATCTACATTTAACAGGTTACATATAATATAAGTTAGGTTTTTAACTTTTCATGGATAACATTTTAATTTATATTTCCGTTTTAAGTATTATTATATACTTTGCAAATTATATTAATCTATACTAATTATATGTTGCCGAATAACTACTATTTCAACCCTTGATATGAAGAGATTACATACGTAACAGATTAAGGAAATTTTTCCTCCTTAGTCAGAAATTTAACAACATAAAAAAGTGCATATCAAAAACTTAAGCTTTTGATATGCACTCTTTAATTTTTTGTATTTAAAAATTAACCAAAATATCTTTGTAATAAACCTTTGAAGGCTTTTCCATGACGAGCTTCATCTTTACACATTTCATGAACTGTATCATGAATAGCATCATAGTTAAGTTTTTTAGCTAAAGTAGCTAATTCTTTTTTACCTTGACAAGCACCATATTCAGCTTCCACTCTAAGTTCAAGATTTTTCTTAGTGCTGTCTGTTACAACTTCTCCAAGAAGTTCTGCAAATTTTGATGCATGCTCTGCTTCTTCAAATGCAATTCTCTTATATGCTTCAGCAACTTCTGGGAATCCTTCTCTATCAGCTTGACGACTCATAGCTAAGTACATTCCTACTTCTGTACATTCACCAGTAAAGTTTGCTCTTAAACCTTCTATTACTTTTTCATCAACACCAGCAGCTACTCCAACTTTGTGTTCATCTGCCCAAACTGCTTGTTCATCAGTTTTTTCTACAAACTTATCTTTTCCAGCTTTACATACAGGACACACTTCTGGTGCTTCTTCTCCTACATAAACGTATCCACAGACACTACATACAAATTTTTTCATAATAACATTCCTCCTAGAATAATAATAAATATTTTATATATAAGTTTTTAATTGTTTATCTCTTCCACAGCTATTATTATATAATAATTATTATTAATAATCAAGTGTTTTTAGAAAACTTTTTTTAATTATTATAAATTCCTATAAATAATTATAACATGTACCTAGTTATAATTATTTTATATTTGTCGACTAATTTCACCTAAATATTGTCTCATTTGTCGAATTTGCATCCCACTTATATTAATTCTTTTGAAAGTTTTTGAATATTTTATAACTTTCTTATATTTTTATTAAAATAGTATTGACTTAATATGTAATCATTGGTATCATTTAAATAGTTAATAAGTCGATTTTTGTAATTATGGAGGGTTTAAAATGAAATCAACAGGTGTTGTAAGAAAAGTAGATGAATTAGGAAGAATAGTAATTCCTATAGAATTAAGAAGAACATTAGATATAGCTGAAAAGGATGCTTTAGAAATATATGTTGATGGTGAACACATCATATTAAAGAAATACCAACCAGCTTGTATCTTCTGTGGAGACGCAAGAGATGTAGTAAACTACAGAGGAAAAAATATTTGTAAAAATTGTTTAGCTGAATTAAAAAACGATTAATTTTCAAATAACAAAAAGGCCTAAATAAGTAAAATATTTAGGCCTTTTTGTTATAATTAAAACTTATTGCTAAACATTCTGTAAAGCTTTATAATATTTATTAATTATCTAAGTATTATACTTAAATGATAACAATTTAAGCGAGAGGTGACCGCATGAATATTATATTAGCAATTTCTTTTTTTATAATAGGTTTTATATTATCCTATTTACTAACTTCTATTATTAATAAAAATAAAATTATCAAACTAAACACTCTTATACTTAAGTTAGGTGATGGCAACTTCAATTTTAAATTCGGAACAAACTTTTTAGGTTCTGGTTTTAGAAAAACATTAGAGTCCTTAAATTATTTAAAGGAAAGTCAAATAAAAAGTATATTAGAAACTCAAGTTGTATCCAGTCAAATAACTTCAGTCTCAGAACAATTAAATTTAACAATACAAGATACTCTTGGTTTTTCAAACAAATTATCCTCTGAGTCAACTGATTTATCAAAGCTTAACAATACTAGTTATGAAAAAATACAAGATAACATTGATAAAATAAAAAATGTCCTCACTACATTCATTGACATTAAATCTAAATCAAATGAAATTTCCACTGCTTCTGATAAATCTAAAACCATAATATCTAACAGTCTATCCGAAATAATGAAAATTGTAGAAACTATTAAAGAAATTAAAGCCTCTACTGATGCAACTGTATCAAATGTAGAAAATTTAAAGGACATATCAAGTGAGATATCCAAAATATTAGAAACTATTAGCAACATATCAAATCAAACTAAATTACTTTCTCTTAATGCTTCCATAGAAGCTGCCAGAGCTGGAGAGCACGGTAAGGGCTTCAGCGTTGTTGCAAGTGAAATTCAAACACTTGCTGAAGGTAGTCAAGAATCAGTCCTTGAAATTTCAAAGCTAGTGGAAAGAATAGAAATACAGATGGAATCCTTAATAAATAGTGTTATTCCTAACAAGAAAAGTGTAGAAAAAAGTGTAGAGTATTCTAGAAACATAGAAAAGGCATTAAATGAAATAGAAAACTCCTTTCATAATGTTATTTCTCTAACTGATTCTGTTGGAACTGACATTGAAAATGAATATACCCTTATCGAAAATGTAAATGAAGATTTTAATAATATGAAGGTTAGTTTCGATGAAATTAGCGAAAACATTTCTACTGTACATAAAACAGTTGAACTTCAGAGTGAAAGTACTACTGATTTAGAAAATATGCAACTTCTTTTAAAAAATGCTTCAGATACTATATCATCTTTTAGCGAAAGACTTGATGGAAACCTTGGCGAAGTAACTGACACTATTAAAAATCAATGTAATGCCATAATTACTAGCATGAAAACTACTCTTTTGTCCAATTTTAAATTAGCAGATTTAAATCCTGAACTACACAAAAAAATATTAACGGAATTTATGTCAACAGATTTACACATTGAAGCAATATGGACAAACAATACAAATGGTAAATTTATTTATTCAAACCCAGCCGCAGCTATTGCTAATGCCAATGCTAGAGAATGGTTTAAAGAAAGTGTCCATGGAGCTAATTTTATATCCTCTGTATATGTATCAGCTATAACTTCAAACCCATGTGTTACTATATCCCTACCTATACTTGACAAAGAAAATAATATTGTTGGAGTACTTGGCGCTGATTTAAAAGTTAATTTATGATTAGTATTTAGAAATATAACTGTTAATAAAAATTTAAGGAGTAACTTTCTAAAAGCCACTCCTTAAATTTATTTAGTTTCTGTTAATATCTAACACCGTACTTTTAATCATATTATATATCTCTTCATCTGAAAGTCCAGTTTTACCTTCTATAAACTGTAATACCTTAATATGCTTAAATTCATCATTCCAGTTAAATTCTTTTCCTAACTGTTCTACAGTTTTTACAATGTCTATTACTAAAGATCTGTCCTTATTATATGCTGCTATTCCCATAGATTGCTTTATAGCCTCTTTTTGAATTTCTATTAACTTGAGTTTTGAATTTGTATAAATTTTCAATTGCCTTCTTACAAAGAGGGATAATACCCCTATGCCTATGACAATAATGTAATTTAAGATTTCACTAATAAATAAATTTTTCACGTTATTCACCTCCAATGTTATAAGCCTATGACTTTGTCTCAAAAAGTTTTGCCCACGTTTCATTTCCAACAATTCCATCTGAGTTAAGTCCACGTGAAGCCTGCCAATTTTGAACTTTAATTTTTGTGCCATTGCCAAAGATTCCATCCACCATCGCCCCAACTCGGTATTGAATATAACGAGTTGCATATTCATAATGTTTAGCTAAAACTGAATCAACTGGCCTTGAATATATTTCTCCTACTGCCCCTGCTGTGTTAGGTCCCCAAATACCATCTTGAATTAAGCCCATAATTCCCTGAAATTCTTTTATTGCTGCTATGGTTTCTGGACCGTTTATGCTATCAACTGCTAGTCCCTTTTCAAGCAATGTATTTAACTGCAGTTGAATTATTCTTACATTTGGATCACCCCTCTGTACTGATTCAGTACACTCACTTTTTACTGCCGTGGAAGTATTGGTAGCTAAAACTAAATCAGAGAATAAATCTAAATCCGCATTGCCTTCTATCCCATTAATTCGTCCTGTCCATGCATACTGAATACCTGCATACTCCCCAGTAGACGTTGGACTAGAGCTTGGCTCTGCTATCCATATTTTACTCTTAGGCAGTCCACATATATCTGCTACATTGTGTGAAGTATAAAGTAGTAAGCTTAAATCTTGCTTCATGAACTGTGCCACAAAATTCATGTCTGGAATGCCTACCTCATAATCAAGTACGGGTTTAAGGTCCTGTACATATCTTGAAATTGTACTTATAAAATGACTGTATTCCTCCATAACATTATTTTTTCCTGCAAAATGATAAAACCCTATCTTCATACCTAAGTTTTTCGCTTCATTATATTGATTATCTATTCTAGGATTTACGTAGGTTTTCCCTTCTGTAGCCTTAATATAAACAATCTCAACGCCATCATTTTTGATTTTACTCCAATCTGTAATAATGGTTTCACTATAAATATCTATCCCTTTCATTTTAATCACATCCCCTATTTAAAAATCTTAGCCTTTACTTCTTCTATATCTTTCTTAACATCCTCTAAAATACTAAACTTCTCTGTTAATTTATTGATGATTTCCTGATACTTTTTTTCTCTTTCTTCAGCCATCTTATCCCTTTGTTCTTGCTTTTTAAGAATATAAAAGAGCAGTACTACAAATAGTGCTGCCCACATCCCCTGCTGCATGGCCATTTTAAATACCTCATTTTCCAATTAGAACCTCCTGTCTTGTAATTTTGCTTATTGACCAATTAGACTATTACCTTTTAATTTTTCCATCTCTTCTTTTAAATCATTAATTTCCTTACTTAATTCTTGAATAGCTTTACTCAAATATGGAATTATAGTTGTTTCATTTGGCTGCATTCTCACATAACCATTTTCTTGTGGTATTTTCATGACAAAATCTGAATTAATTTCATTAAGCTCCTGCGCTACATATCCTAATTTTTGCAACCTTCCGTCTTGTTTCCAGTTAAACATCCTATGCTTAATATTGTTTATAACAGGCAGTGCATCTTCTAAACTATCTTGAACATTTGTCTTCATAGATATATCTGAACCCCATATACTAGCTCCCCATGCTCCACTATTGTTGCAAATTTGTAAGTAATTTGTTGAACCTTGCACAATTCCAATTGCATACGTTCCATAGTTACCATGAACAACATTGCTCCCATCACTAAAGGTAGCGTTTCCTTGAATAAATAGATTTCCGTCTATATCTACGCCTTTTCCACTAGCACAACTAAAGTAATGGTTATCCGCAGTATATAGAAGTCGTATACCATCTTGGTTATTTGCATAAATAGAAGGTAACGGACCATAAGAAGTCGCTGTTGTACCAAATTGTAAAGAAGCTGTTGTATACCCTTCATTACCCATAATGACACCATTTTCAACATTTAATGTCCCATTGGCATTTATAGTGGAACCTGTTATTGTTGAACCAGAAATACTAATACCAGAAATTATACCCCCACTAATTACAGGTGAGGTTATACTTCCCCCTGTAACATGTAATCCGTTACTATCTATTTTTACTTTTGCTGAATTTATATTATTAAAAGCTATTTGAACTTGAGTTGGGGATTGAGTAATCGTACTTTGAACTCCATTTACATCAACTTTGCTATTTATTTGTCCTTGTAATATATTTATTTGCGAATCTGTATGGCTATTGGCACCACTAATTGCATTACTCTGAGCAGTGTTAGCATAACTTTTAGCATTACTATTTGCTGACTCCATTCCACTATTGTAGGTATCTGTTGTTACTGTTAGGTTTATTTGATTACTTAATTGTGTTATTGAACTTTCAGCAGTGCTTAATCTAGATACTATGCCACTTAACATAGTACCCTTATTGATATTATTTGCACCACTACCTGCATTATAAAAAGCTGTATCTAATACAAGTGGAAGCGTTGGTGTTTGTGTAGAAGTATATTCTAAAACTCCATTCCTATAGTAATTTATTTGATTATTTTCTACTGAAATTCTTAAGATTTCACCAACAGTAAATGTGCCGAGGTTTTTTATTTGTGTTCCATTTTCATATATTTGCAAGTTGGCACTGTCTGTATACCAAGCATAATTAATTGATGTGTAATTTTCATTGGTATTACTATGACTTAAACCTGTCATTACTGAACTATAATTTGATGCTATTGTACATTCTAAATAATTGCCATTGGTAAAAGTTTCAACTGAACTACATCCTGAATTTCCCCATCCAGCGTTGCTATTATTGGATGTTAAGTTATTTTCATTTGATACACATCCAACTAAATTATCAAACGTTAATCCACAAATCTTACTTTGCACATCCTCTGGAGCAACAGTCCAGTCTGTAGCTTTGTTCCCACTTTCAAGTTTCATCAGACATACATAGAATCTGCTATTAGCTGTTGGCATATCAAAATCAATAAAATTATACACACTACTTGAATAATTTGATACTGTGACAGTTGCAACATATTTTGTCCAATTAGTATCCACATTAATTATCCCTGCACTAGTATCACACATATCTATACCAAAAGGATAAGTATTTAAATCTCCTGATTTAACATAACAGCTAAAAGTATACGTACCGTTCTGAGATATTGTATTGCTTATTCTTATTCCTCCATCAAGTGCACCAGTTGAGCCACAAATAACTTCATACCCAGAGGTAGACCCATCCTTTGCAATTTGATTAGCTAACCATCTACATCCTGTTACAATGCTGTTAACATTATTATTTAATATAGAGTTAGTTAACAAATTTCTACCACCAACCTGAATATTATCAATACTATTATTAATATCTGTCTGTGTAACTTTACTCGTAATCTGTCCTTGCAAAATAGATATTGAAGTAGATTGATTGCTTACAATTTTTGAATTATCGTCTACTGTCTGTTTTAAACCTGTAAAAGCTACATCTAATGTCTGTCCTGTATCATCAAACTTTATTTTACTAGTTTTTAAGGTAGAACTACAATTATTCATTGTAGAAAATACAGAGTCTATATTTAATTTTTGTCCATTAATATTTGCATTAATATCTATTTTACTATCATCAACAGCACCTACTGTTATTCCTGCCTTTGTTACTCCATCAGTTCCAAATAGAACAGTATTCCCATCAGTACCCCTTATTAAAAGATTATAGTCATTATCATTTAATCCTAATGAAACACGCTCTTTTCCTGATGTATCCCAAACTTTTAATACATTCCCTTTTATTTGTAGATTCCCACTATCCGATTGAACCACAAACTTATTTGTAGATATGTTTCCAGCATTTAATTTTGATAAATCTAAGTTAATAATTTGTGCATTCGCTATAGCACCATTAGCTATAAGTCCACTATTAGCAGTAATAAATCCAGCTTGCATATTACTTGCTGATAAATTTCCAGCCAGTAAAGTATTTACGCCTTCTGCCCCTACTTCCAAAGTGTTTATCCTTGCATTACTTGCAGTTAAATCCTCAACATTTACCTTGTCCGACTGTAAATTTTGTATGGCAGCATTTGTTGTGTCAAGGTCCGTTATATTTGCCTTAGTTGCTGTGAGGGTACCGATATTAGCTATAGTAGCACTTAAATTTTCAACGTCCGCTATTTTAACATGTATATGGTCAATTTTATCCCAATCAATGCTATCCACTTTACTTCCATCAATCATTCCATCAGATGTAGTAATAGAATCCACAGTGTCTGCAGTATCTTCAAACTTAATCTGAAGATACTCTAAAGATGGACTTTTATTTGAAAGCTCTACCTCATTTCTTTCTGGTTCATCTGGGTATATTGTCATCTTTACAATTCGTTGTTTTTCTTTTACGTTTTTTTCTTTACTTAGAATTGTAACTGCATCTCCCAGACTGTAATCAATTAATTTATACGTATCATAATTTTCTGCATCTATGGCTTTGGCCAAATCTACAAGATCAACTTTGTATGATTTTAGTGGTTTGCTTAGATATTCTAGTTGAATTACTGCATCCTCCATAAGCGCATTAGGATCTGTATATCTGTTGTCCTCCCAATATCCTATTAATTTCTTGCTACTATATTGATAATTTTCAACATAGTTTTTCCCATTGTTCACAGAAGTAATATCAAGACCATCTTTTCCTATTGGTACAAGCATTGTGACATAATCATATGAATTTCCTTGGACCTCAAGACTTTTTAAATTTAATTGTTCTGCAAAATAGGCACCTCTATCATTACCCATTTCATTATAAATATATGCTTTTTTATTTATTGAGTCATAACTTATTTCACAGTCATAAGAGCTTTGTATCTCTTGAAGAACATCATAAGCTGTACATTTACTTTTGCTTACAGGTCTAATTCTTGATACATCACAAGCCCCTACTGTCCAGCCTGTTCCAGAAAGTGCTAAATTAACAGCATCTGTACAGTTTTCACTATCTACCTCAAAATGATCTACATTTTGTCCCTTTATGTCTTCTATGTTTATTTTACAAACATAGCTAACCCAATCATCATCTTCATAGTTTACTTCTTTTATTATATATTCATTTTCTTTTGTCCTAATATAACATTCTTGTTCAAGGAGTCTATTATCCAAATCATTGCTTGGATATTGAAAAGAGAGGGTGTCCTCTGAATTTATTTCCCTCTCTAAATTATACTCCTTATAATTTGTTAAACCCGCTATTTTATTATGATCCTTGTCATAAAGTATCAGCATTTAATCCCCTCCTTATGAAGGATTACTTAAGATCAGCAGCAACTGATTGTTCTCCTATATGAATAATATTTACAGTGCTATTTATTCCTATAACTTCCTTTATTACATTACCATCCGAAATTATCTGAACTAAATAGTTGCTTTTATCTGTTGCTGGATTTATTTGTTTTACTTCACTAACCTCTTCTACCTCCAGTATTTCTTCTTGATTTTTTATTATATTTTTACTTGCCATTTGGAACTCCTCCTTCTAAAATACTACGTACCCTAAATCTTTAGCTCTACTTTTTACTGCTGTTTCAAATTCATCATATTGGCTTTTTGCATCTGCTGCATTAGCATTTAATAATTCCTTATTTGTAACATTCATGTTAATATTTAAGTTTTCATTTTTCTCATCTAGCGTTGCACTTAAATAAGCTACCATAGTGTCAACTCCATTACTATCCTTAACTGTTATATCTCCATTAAAACTTGTTGTTTCATTTACCATTGTATATCTCTCCTTTTTTATTTTTATAACCACTTAGGTTTATATTTAATAGTTAAACTACCTTTTGAATTATCTACTGAAATCGTATTTTCACCAGGTTTTATAGCCGGGAAAGTCCACATATCAACGTCTGAAAATTTATTCTGTCCATTTTCTGTTACAATGCATTTTTCTCCATCAATTATAATTGGTATATTTGCATGTATATTGTTTACAATTATGCTATCTTCAAAGCCATCTATTTTATAACTTATTGTATCTATAGGTAGCACAATAGTTACAATAGCTGGCGCTGGAAGATTCCCCTGTGAATTTATTACCTTTGTATTCTGATTATCTATATTTTCAGTAATTACAGCCTTGTAAGAGTATGCGCACTTAAATTCTATCTCTAAGGTTTTTTCTAAAATATTGTGATGAATTATATTTGAATTTTCAAGCGTACAGTCATAATAAAAATCTAAATCATCGAACTTTAGTGTGCATGTCTTTAATTCACTTGTAAAATTGCTAATATTGCTTAGCACCTCTTCATGACTTTTAGCTCTAAAAAAGAACTTACATTTTATTTTTTTAAAATACTCCTTTTGATAATTAATTACAGGAGAAAGTCCTTTTCTTAGCCAATCCTCATAAGTAGTGACCTCTGAAAGCTGTATATCCCTATCTACAGATAAAACGCCAAAGGTAGTTACATCAATATTATTTACTAGCATTACTACCCTCTCCTTCTTTGTGTTAC
The DNA here is from genome assembly GCF_900176305.1 of Clostridium acidisoli DSM 12555. GTDB lineage: Bacteria > Bacillota > Clostridia > Clostridiales > Clostridiaceae > Clostridium_I > Clostridium_I acidisoli. The sequence goes on along the minus strand of NZ_FWXH01000014.1, from coordinate 63,595 downwards.
TAATGCAGCTTGATTTAACATGTAATCTATGTCCTTCTTATCTCTAAAAGAATAATTTCCATTAAAATTAATTACTGCACTACCCACACTTGAACCTGTACTACTTCCAACACCCGCATATGCTAATTTAAGACTACTGTTAAGCTTTGGAGCCTTTATTGCCGTGTTCATAAGTGAATCTAGTTCTGGAATTTGTTTGTTAATTCCATCCATAAACCCTTTTATCATGTTAGAACCCCAATTTACAATATTTTGTCCTTCACCTTTTTTACTTGGTGAGTGGAAGCCTAAAAAGTTAGCAACTGATTTTACAACACCATGAGCAGCATCTGCTGCTTTACCTGCCATGCTCCTAATTCCACCGATAAATCCATTAATCATATTTATTCCCCAGCTAGCTGCTGTTCTAGCTAAATCTCCAAATACACTTCCAATTCCACTTATTATACTTCTGACAATAGAAATCACTGCATTTAAGCTACTGCTTACTATATTTTTCAAGGTGTTCCATGCACCAGACCAGTTTCCATTTATAATTTGCATTACAAGTGTTATTATATTTAATATATTGTGTATGGTTGTATCCACAATTACTTTTATTATATTAAAAGCTGAACTTACAACCTTCATAATTGTCTGCCCATGTGCCTGCCAAAAAGTTGCTATGCCTGTAAGCACCGTTCTTATTATTGAATTTATAGTTGCAAGAACAGTTTTGATTATTGAACTTGCAGTGTTCATAACTATTGTTATTGTGCTTTGAATTAATGGCCAATTTGCTTTTACCCAGTTTACTACAACTCCAAATTCACTCATCATAAAGTTTAATACAGGTTTTAAAACTTTGTTATATATACCTTGTAATTGTACAAATACTGCTTGGAAGGTAGTTTGAATCTTAGGCCAGTTCACTTTAACCCAATTTACTATAGCTGAAAACCCATTAACTATATATGGCTTAATAAAGTTTATAACTTGTTTTGTTTTATCCCTTATGCCGAACCAGTTTTTAGAATATGCTAAAGAAAATACTGCAATTGCAGCTGCTACTACAGCAAAAACAGGGTTTATATTTAATATTTTCCTTCCTATCGACTCAATTACTGGTTGAAAATCTTTTAATGTATTTTTAATCTTTAAAAAACTGCTTGCTACTTTAATAGCCACTACTGTAATACCACCTACAGCAGCAATTGTATTTTTTATACCTGGATTTAAACTATTTAATTTTTGTACAAATGTATCTAATAGTTTTGCGCCTTTAGTAAGATAAGGCAATATATAACTTCCAATACTTTCCTTCAAAGAATCTAAACTGTTATGAAATTGTTTCATGATACCACTATACGTATTTAATTGAGTTGCTGCTGAACTCCCAAATTTTTGGTTGAGATTTGCTTGAATGTCAGCGAAATTCTTACTTTTTTTTATGTCCTGATCAGTGTATATGCCCATTTTCTTTAATGAATTTGTGTTTCCATTGTATGCATCACCTAATGCAGCAGCCACATCCGTAATTTTTGCATTGCTTCCAGCTGCTACATTCGCTAGCGTATTTTGCATTCTAAGAGCATCATTAAACCTAACCCCTTTTTTTTCTAGTTCAATCAATGCATCCTTTGCATCACTTCCAGAATATGTTGACATACTTATTATCCCATTTGTATATTGGTCAATTTTTTGCTTTGCATTACTCCAACTCTGACCTTGAGCTTCTACTAACCGTCTTAAATTAGCTGTAGAACCTTCTCCCTGTATTGCACTTGAAACTGCTGATTTCATATTTGTTTGAATAGCCTTACTTAATCCACCTGTAGCCTTCTTTATAGATTCTATTGTTTCAGTAATACCAACTTTACCTTCAGTATCCATTCTTTTATTCACCTCCTGCCTATAATAGACATAAAAAAGACCACTTATATTAAGTAGTCTTTTTTATTTTATTAATAACCCATGTTATCAAACTTAGCAATATTCTCTAAATTTTTCTTCTTTTCTCTATACAATAAAATGTCAAAGAAAAAGAATATATCCCACTCATCAATTTCACTAAGACTAAAGCCCGAATCCATAAGGTTTGAGTATAAATCCAATATAAAATCATACGGAGATAAATCATCTTCATCTCCGTTTACACGTTTGGGTTTTCTGCTGAAATTTCATTCATTTTATCATTTAAATTTCCAGTAACTGCTTGAATACATTCTGTGAACTTAGGAACAAGCTGATCTCCTGAGATTCCATCTAAAAGTTCATCATAGGTAAACTGTTTTCCAAATATGTCTACAATGTAATTTGCCATATCATCTATTGTGCCTTCATCTGTATTTACAGTTGAACTTCCAAACTTTTTTATAGTGTTTTTTAACATTCTTGCATTTATGAATGGTGCTATAAAAGTTCTATTCTCATTATTTATTGCTAGGTCTATTTTTAACATAGTCATATCATCCTCTCATTTTTAAGCTGTTGCAGTTGAATCTTCTACAGAAGTAAACCAAGTTTTTGAAACATCTACATATCCTGTTTCCTCTTCATCTGCCATCCTCTTCCATTGCTTATCAAAAGTCCTTGGCATTGCTACTCCATCTAGCGTATCACTTTGAAATTTTGGAGTTGCAGCTGAACTCTCTGCATCATCTTTGCTATCTCCAAATAGACATTTTAATATTTTTATATATCTAGCTTTTCCATTACTCTTTTCACGTTTATACATTAAAGCTATATATGGTGCTCTATCATCAGATTCATATACAATCTCTCCATTATTTAGCTTATGTCCTAATATATCAGCTACAACTGAAAGTGGTAATGTACTTATTCCTAAGGAAACTTTAACTTCTCCTAAAACCTGTGCGTATTCCTGGATAACACCATCTGCATAGAAAGAAGCTCTTCCTGTTGTTGCATCAACACTTAACTTAACTACTCCTGGTATTGGTTTTGGTGCCGTATATTGAACTCCACCCTTATCATCACCTGTTAATACTGCATAATACAAATTGTCTACATTAATAAAATTACTCATTAAAATTCACTCCTCAATTTTTTTATTTTTTAGAATTATTAATATTACTTTAGTTTTTTGAAGGACTTCTAATCCTAATTTTCAAATTATCACCTCCTTTATTGCTCTAAGATATAAAACCATATGATGGTGTTTTTAAAAAATTTAACTTCGTTTGTTACGGTATAGGAACTATTTCCATCTTGTATTTTTACATTTGTAAGGGAAATGCAATCATGACTAAAGCTTTCTAAAAAGCCGTCATATATTACCCCATCAATGGATTTTAGCTTGACTTCACTCATTTTTATAAACCTCCTTTTATCTTTTTTCTTTATATAAACTTTAAAGGTTTTTAGCCTATTAAGTTGTCTGTGATTTTATGTGAGTAGAAAACAAGAAAACCAGCATTTAAATGCCGGTTTTCTATAATAAAATAGCACTGGCTATTTGCCAGTGCTTTAAAGTATTTTTCTTTCGCTATAGCTATATTATATCATGTCATAAAGCAAATTCACTGCACACTTTCTGCATAGTTTAGTATATAACTTCTATACCAAACAACTGTATTGCAAACTTTCTAATTATCTTTGCTTTATCAGAATAAAATTTTCTTTCACTACACCTTAATTTCTCATATAGTGAAAAATCTCTAATTCCATCTATATAATAATAGGTTAAGACATCTCTTTCATATGGTGGTAATTTATTTAAGGATAATACTATTTTTTTCATATCTTCTCTCATACTATCTAATTTATTTTTACACTTATCTAATCTAAATATTGTGTTAACTAATTCATCATCAGGTCTATTTCTATTAGATCCAGTTGGCATATCCGAGTAATGAATCTCTTTAACATTTAATAATTCCTCTTCAATTTCTTGAATTTTTTCTTCAAGTTCTTTTTCCTCTCCTTTTAAATAAGAATAGCTTTTTAAGTACTCAGTTGCCTCTCTTATATAATCCATATTTTTCCCCCCAATTATAAAAGCACTGATACTAAAATCAGTGCCTGAAATCTTTCTTATTACGTTATAACTAAATTATATCACGTTTAAAAGCAAATTCACTGCACACTTCCTGCATCTTAAATTTATGCTATAGCCATTATGTGAAATAGTTCTATTGCAAATTTTCTAATTACATATGCTTTGTCCTCATAAAACTTTCTTTCACTACATTTCAACTCCTTATAAAGTACCTTGTTTCTTAGTCCATTGATATAATAAAAAACCAATATGTTTTTTTCATATTCAGACAGCTTATTAAGAGCACCTGAAATTTCTATTATAGCTTTTTTTGTACTTTTTAAATTGTTTTCTAATTTTTTTAATTTAAAAGCCTTATTAAATGTAAAATCATTATTAAATACTTGTTGCTCATTTTTTAATAATTTTAGTTCAGCTTTGATTGTATCTATTTGTTCCTCTAAGTTTTTTTTTGAAATTTCTAAATCTGAATATATAGTTAAATATTCTCTGGCTTCATTAACATACTCCATATTAACCCATCCCTTTATAATTTTATTTATATTGTATACCATTTGTATCTTTACATACATTATAGTATACAGTATGTATACATTTCAATATGAAATACTTACTTTTTTAAAAAAATATAAAATTTTTTCAGTGTTCGTATAGTGTTCGCTTTTATTTAATTAAAGTTTAGTCTACAATTAGTAGTATAAATCTACGCAGAAGGGTGTTATAAATGATTAACATAGGTAAGAACTTAAAAGATTATAGAGAGAAATCTAATTTAACTCAACAACAGGTTGCCGACGCTATTGGTGTCAGTAAAGGTGCCATTGGTCACTGGGAAAATAATGTTCGTTCTGTTAATTTAGTTATAATTGAAAGACTAGCAAAACTATATAGCACTTCAGCAAGTAGCCTTATTGGAGATGAAAACTATAAAATCAAAACATCAGAAAATGTTAATCTACTTGATAAAATAATTTTAGATTTGGCGAATGAAGGATACTTTCAAGATGATAAAGGCTTTGAAGATCTTGATAAATCTCATAAACAAATACTAATTGGCGCTCTTAATAGTCATATAAAAAAAATACTAAATAAATAGTTATTATCTAGTACCTTTACCATCTTCAAAACCTTTTTTATACGCACATTTTAGCTTAATATCATTAAGCTTTTCAACTGATTTTTCTAATTCTAAAAATAATAACTGCTGCTCTAATGACATTGTTTTTTCTAATTCATTACACTGATAAATAGCGTATTTATAAATTTCTGTGTATTCTTCTGTATTTTCATCTGTTATATCCATAGCAATCTCTTGCCTTATTTTATCTATATAACCACTGTTTTCCATGCTAATTACATCCCCTTATGTAACTTTTAATCATAACTACATTATATTCCGCAATATACCAATTTTCAACGAATATTTATTTTATCAAATACATAAATTTCCTTATTTGTTAGTCACTCATTTTATTGCCCATAATATCACCTCTTATAATATCATAAACATCTCTATAATAATAATCATCACTTTCATACATATATTCCTCATAATTTTATGTATATGTACATCATGTCCATATTTTTGTGGTAATTCCGTACATTTGGCTCATTGAATGAATTTTTCAAATAAATTATAATAAAAACAGTTGTTATTTGTTAATTTAATAATAATCATTGCGTTTAATTAACATATTATATATGTATAGCTATTAATTAAATAAGTTTTATATAATAGGAGGTTTTTAATTTGTACGAATCAATTATAAGACTAAGAATGAGTTCTAGTGATGCACATTATGGTGGTAATCTAGTAGATGGTGCAAAAATCCTTGCCCTATTTGGTGATGTAGCAACAGAACTTTTAATAGAATATGATGGTGATGAAGGTCTTTTTAAAGCATATGAAAACATTGAATTTATATCACCAGTTTATGCTGGTGATTTCATAGAAGTTAGTGGGAAAATAATAAAAGTAGGAAATACCTCTCGAAAAATGACTTTCGAAGCCAGAAAATTTATATCACCAAGACCTGAAATTAATGATTCTGCTGCTGATCTTCTTAAGGAACCTATTATTGTGTGCAAGGCCATTGGTACTTGTGTTGTTCCAAAAGATAAGCAGCGAAAAAAGTAGACTAGGAGGCATATATGGACAAATTGATTATTACCGCAGCAATTTGTGGTGCGGAAGTCACAAAAGATCAAAATCCAAATGTTCCATATACAGTAGATGAAATTGTTAAAGAGGCTGAACTTTCCTATAAAGCCGGTGCAAGTATAATTCATCTGCATGTTAGAGAAAATGATGGTACTCCTACTCAAGATTATAATATATTTAAAAAATGTATTGATGGTATAAGGCAATGCTGCCCTGATGTAATTATTGAGCCTTCTACTGGTGGAGCTGTTGGCATGAGTAATGATGAACGTTTAAGTCCATTAAAACTAAATCCTGAAATTGCAACTCTAGACTGTGGAACTTTAAATTTTGGAAATGATGATGTATTTATAAATACAGAAAACACAATAATTTATTTTGCTGAAAAAATGGAAGCACTTAATGTAAAACCAGAAGTAGAAGTTTTTGATAAGGGAATGATTGACACAGCCATAAGACTTAATAAAAAAGGAATTTTAAAGTCACCGCTTCATTTTAATTTTGTTATGGGTGTACCCGGAGGAATTTCTGCAAGCTTAGGTGATTTAGCTTTTCTAATAGGAAGCCTTCCAACTGATTCAACATATACAGTAACTGGAATTGGCAGACATCAATTTAACCTAGCTGCGATAGCCATAGCAAGTGGTGGTCACCTACGTGTTGGTTTTGAAGACAATATTTATATACAAAAAGGAGTGCTTGCAAGTTCAAATGCAGAAATGGTTGCAAAGATAGCTCGCATTGCTAAAGAACTTGGAAGAGATATTGCTTCTCCAAATGAAGCAAGAAAAATTTTAAGTATAAAGGAGAAACATAATAATGGAATCATCTAAATATGGTATACACAGAGTTATTGAGCCTAAAGGAACATTACCTCAAGCAGCACTTAAAATATCAAATGATATGAAAATAACTAATAATGAAATTTTAATAGACGTTCAAGCCCTTAATATAGACTCTGCAAGTTTTACACAAATAGAGAAAGCTTCCAATGGAGATTTAGAAACAATTAAAAATACTATTCTTTCTATTGTAAATGAACGTGGCAAAATGCAAAATCCAGTTACAGGGTCAGGTGGAATGCTTATAGGAACAATTAAAGAAATCGGAGAAACTTTAATAAGCAAAACAGATCTTAAAGTTGGAGACAAAATAGCTACCTTAGTATCCTTATCACTAACACCACTAAAGATAGATAAAATAAAAAGAATCTATACTGAAATAGATCGAGTAGAAATAGAGGGTTCGGCAATTCTTTTTGAAAGTGGTATATGCACAAAATTGCCTAAGGATTTAAGTGAAAATCTTGCTCTTGCAGTCCTTGATGTAGCTGGTGCACCTGCCCAAGTGTCAAAGCTTGTCTCACCTAATGAAAGCGTACTTATTTTAGGTGCCTTTGGAAAGTCTGGAATCCTGTGCTCCTATGAAGCAAAGAAAAGAGCTGGCAAAAATGGCAGAGTTGTTGGTGTTGTAGCCTGTGAATCGGATAAAAACGGTCTTTTAGAAACGGGATTTTGTGACGAAGTGATTTTAGCTGATGCTACAAACTGTATTGAGATTTTGGATGCCTCACTTAAAGCAAATAATGGAAAAGAATATGATATAGCAATAAACTGTGTTAATGTCTCTAACACTGAAATGTCAACCATCCTTCCTGTAAGAGATGAGGGCACGGCTTACTTCTTCTCCATGGCTACAAGTTTCACAAAAGCTGCTCTTGGTGCAGAAGGTGTAAGCAAGGACGTAAAACTATACATTGGAAACGGCTATACAAAAGGTCATGCAGAAATTGCTCTCAATGAACTTAGAGAGTCAAAGTTACTAAAAAAAATTTTTGAAAAAAGATACTCTTAATTTAATTTTTATAAAGGAGATTTTTATAATGTTAACGAGCAGACGGTATGAACTATTTAAAGATGTAAAAGATAGTGATTGGAATGACTGGAAATGGCAGCTTAAAAATAGAATAGAGACTGTAGAAGATTTAAAGAAATATCTTCCCCTTACAAAAGAAGAGGAAGCTGGTGCAAATAAATGTGTTGAAAAATTTAGAATGGCAATAACACCTTATTATTTATCTTTAATTGATCCAAATGATAAATATGATCCTATCAGAAGGCAGGCAGTACCTACCATTGATGAACTAAATATATCAAGTGCAGACCTTTTAGATCCACTTCATGAGGATGGAGATTCCCCTGTTCCCGGTTTAACTCACAGATATCCTGACAGAGTTCTCCTACTAATAACAGATCAATGTTCAATGTATTGCCGCCACTGCACTAGGCGAAGGTTTGCTGGTCACAAGGATAGTTGTCTTCCAATTTCTCAAATTGATAAATGTATAGAGTATATTGCAGCAACACCTGCTATAAGAGATGTCCTTCTTTCTGGTGGAGACGCCCTTTTAATAAGTGATGAAAATTTAGAATATATATTGAAAAAATTAAGAGAGATTCCTCATGTAGAAATAATCAGAATAGGCTCTCGAGTTCCCGTTGTTATGCCTCAAAGAATAACAGATAATCTTGTAGCCATGCTTAAAAAATATCATCCAATTTGGCTAAACACACATTTCAATCACCCCAATGAAATTACAGAAGAATCGAAAATGGCATGTGAAAAATTAGCCAATGTTGGCATTCCTCTTGGAAATCAATCAGTTTTATTAAAAGGTGTTAATGATTGTGTTCATGTAATGAAAAAACTTGTTAATGAATTAGTTAAAATAAGAGTGAGACCATATTATATATACCAATGTGACCTTTCCATGGGACTTAGTCATTTCAGAACTACAGTTTCAAAAGGTGTAGAGATAATAGAAGGTCTTCGCGGACATACTTCAGGTTATTGTGTTCCAACTTTTGTAGTTGATGCTCCTGGTGGTGGTGGAAAAATACCTGTAATGCCAAACTATGTTATAAGTCAAAGCAATGACAAGGTCATTCTTAGAAACTTCGAAGGAGTTATAACTTCATATCAAGAGCCTAAAAACTATAATCCAGATTGCCATTGCGATGTATGTACAGGCAGAAAAAAGGTTCATAAAATTGGTGTAGCAGGCCTTTTAAATGGAGAAAAAATAACTATAGAGTCTGGAAATAATGAAAGAAAATCTAGAATCAAGAATTTTGCTAGTGAAAAAGAAACTACTGTCACCACTGTAAAAGCATGAAAATATCTAAGTCATTAAATCATTTTATTAATAATGTGTGTAAATACAAAACTTTATCTATTATAGGTCTTGAAAAAAATACAGGTAAAACCACTACCCTAAATTTTATTTTAAATAATGTAGTAAATAAAACTATTGGAATAACTTCCATAGGAAGAGATGGCGAAGAAAAGGACCTTGTACACGGAACTTCTAAGCCTAAAATTTATATAGGTGTAGGTACACTAGTTGCCACTGCAAAAAATAGTCTTCTTATGAGTGATGCTACTTTTGAAATACTTCACGTATTAGATATAAACACACCTCTTGGAAAAATTGTAATTGCTAAAAGTGTAACTTCTGGTTTTGCAGAGATATCTGGTCCATCAACAAAAAGCGGAATAAAAGCTGCAATAAACTCTATGGAAAATTATGGAGTAAACTTAAGCATAGTTGATGGTGCCCTCTCAAGAAAAACTTTTGCTGATCCACTTATTACAGAAGCTTTAATATTATGTATTGGTGCCGCCTACTCTGAGAATATAAATACTCTTGCATGTGAAACTTTAAAAATAGTATCCTTTTTTTCTATATTAGAAGCTGAGAATGAAGTTAGTAACCTTTATAATAAGGTCATGACAGAATGTAAACTTGCTTTTATATATGAAGACAAAATACTGAAGAGTTCCTTAAAAACTGTTATTGGTGCCTCAGAAGAAATTATTTCTAATTTTAATGACAAGTTAAAATATATTTTTATTAGGGGTACCCTTACAAATTCACTTATTGAAGGCATTTTAAATTCTAAGTATACCTTAAGTAAAATAGTTTTTATTATAGAAGATAGTACAAAGTTATTTTTTAGCAGAGAAATTTATCTTAGATTCCAAGCTAAAGGTGGCTCTTTTAAAGTAATAAATAGGATGAATATAATTGGTATAAGTGTGAATCCAAAAGCTACCTCTGGCTACTGCTTAGATTACACTGAACTTAAATCAAAACTAGAAAAGGAAATAGCTATCCCTATTTTCAATGTTTGTGAATAGGATGTGATTTTATGATTAATTCGGATAAGAAAATTTTAGAAAAAGTTGGATTTTTAAAAGTAATAGCTACTCTCCAGCTTTCTACTGTTTTCAGTAAACCTTTAATATATAATACAAAGCAGCTTATAGACAAAAAAAGCCTAGAAGCTGAATATAATAATATAGAAAAGTGTATTTCAAAAATTAAAGATGAACAATTTTTTTCTGATTTTACACATTTATTATCTAGATTTAGAGATATCAGAAATACCTTTACAAGATGTAAGGCGGGTGAAATCCTAGATGAAGTAGAACTTTACGAAATTAAAAGTTTTGTCATTACATCCTTTGATTTAAAAAATATGTATGACTCCTGTGACTTTAAGCTTCATGACATAACACTTTTAGATTTTAAAAACATTTATAAATTACTTAACCCAATGCATAACAAAACTGAAAGTTTCTATATTTATAATGAATATTCACAAAAACTTTCTGAAATACGTCTAAACAAAAGTGAACTGGACAAAATTCTCTTTAAAGAAAAAGATTTAGAAAAGCAAAAAGATTTTTTTAAAAGAAGAGCTTATTTGATAAATGAAGAAAAATCCGAAGAATTTAAAGTTAGAAAAATGCTTTCCTCTGAAATTTCAAAATATGCAGAGGAATTATTGTTTTTTACTTCAAATATTGGTAAGTTAGATCTTATTTTTGCAAAAGCAAAACTTGCATCAGATTATAATATGTGTCATCCACTTATATTAACTGAAAAAAAAATAGTAATGAAAAATGGTATACACCCAATTATAAAAGCAGAAGTTATAAAACGTCATGGAGTTTTCTACCCAATTTCCATTGATGTTTCTACTGGCAGTACTGTAATTACAGGTGCTAATATGGGTGGCAAAACTGTAATTTTAAGCATAGTTGCTCTTAATTACATAATGGCCTCTCTAGGCTTCTTTTGCTTTGCAGATACCTTTGAGTTTAAGCCATTAAATTTCATAAGTTTTTTATATGAAGATACTAGTTCTCTTGAAACAGGCCTTAGTAGCTTTGGTGCTGAAATAACAAAGCTAAAAGAAATACTTGAAAGACTAGCTAATGAAGATGGTCTTCTACTCATTGACGAATTTGCAAGAGGTACAAATCCAATTGAAGGAAGTAACTTAACAAAAGCTTTGGTATGTTACTTAAACAAATTTTCTTCAATATCAATACTGTCAACACACTATAACGGAGTTTGCAATCTAGCAAAACAACATTATCAAGTAAAAGGTTTAAAAGCTGTTGATTTTAAAGCTATAAAAAATTCCTTTAACACAGAAAAAAATTACCTTGAACTTATAAATAATCTTATGGATTATACTTTAGAAGAAGTAGCTAAAGATGCCCCTATACCAAAAGATGCTCTTAACATATGTTCACTTATGGGGTTAGACGAAAAAATTATAAAAATTGCTGATGAATTATACAGGGAGGTTTAAACATGGAAAGCAAACTAAATCTTGATTTTGAAATAGTAAATAAAGCGAGAACTTGTGCTCATAATATATCTTTAGAGGTTCAAAACTTCATAGACAAACACACAACAGTTTCGGTTGAAAGAACAATTTGCAGGTTATTTGGTATTGATGGAGCCACTGAAGAAGGCGTTCCTCTACCAAACATTGTTGTAGATAACGTACTTAATAAAAATTGCCTCTCAAAAGGTATTGCTTATTATATAAGTAATGCCATGCTTTGCACAGGACTGTCACCTCAGGAAATAGCAATGCAAATTTCACTTGGCAAATTGGATCTTACTGAACTTAGCCAACATGATGAATTAGAAATCATGAATCTTTCCATAAAAGTAGCTGAAGATTCACTAAAAATAATAAATGCAAACAAAGAAGCTAGAGATAAAACATTAGCACTTTATGGTGATAAAACTGGTCCTTATTTATACGTAATAGTTGCAACTGGAAACATATATGAAGATATAATTCAAGCAGTTGCAGCTGCAAAACAAGGTGCAGATATCATTGCCGTAATAAGAACCACAGGACAAAGCCTACTTGATTTTGTTCCCTATGGTGCCACCACTGAAGGTTTTGGTGGAACCTATGCAACACAAGAAAATTTTAAACTTATGCGAAAGGCACTTGATGATGTAGGTCATGAACTTAAAAGATATATAAGATTATGCAATTATTGTTCTGGTTTATGCATGCCTGAAATTGCTGCCATGGGTGCTCTTGAAAGACTTGACGTCATGCTTAATGATGCACTTTACGGCATACTTTTTAGAGATATAAATATGAAAAGAACCCTGATTGACCAATATTTTTCAAGGGTAATAAACGGCTATGCTGGTGTAATTATAAATACAGGTGAAGACAATTATCTAACTACTTCTGATGCCTTTGAAGAAGCTCACACCGTCCTTGCCTCTCAGTTTATAAATGAGCAGTTTGCCCTAATGGCTGGACTTAAAGAAGAACAAATGGGACTTGGTCATGCATTTGAAATGGACCCAGATATGGAAAATGCCTTTGTTTATGAGCTGTCTCAAGCTCAAATGGCACGCGAAATCTTTAGCAGCGCTCCACTAAAATATATGCCACCTACAAAATACATGACGGGAAACATCTTTAAAGGTCAGGTTCAAGATGCATTATTTAACATGGTTACAATAATGACAGACCAAAAAATTCACCTTTTAGGTATGCTTACAGAAGCAATCCATACCCCATTTATGTCAGATAGAGCGCTTTCTATTGAAAATGCAAGTTATGTTTTTAATTCCATGAAAAATTTAGGGGATGAAATAGAATTTAAAAAAGATGGAATGATTCAAACAAGAGCGGATTTTGTACTAAAAAAATCCTACGAACTTTTAAAAACAATAGAATCTGACGGCCTATTTAATACTCTTGAAAAAGGTGCTTTTGCAGGAATTAAAAGATCAAGGGATATGGGAAAAGGTCTTGATGGAGTAATTGTAAAAGATACTGATTACTTTAATCCTTTTTTGCAATTAATGTTATAAAATAGAAAGGACGGTTGTTATGAGTGGCGGATTGTATTCTCTTGAAAAAAAAGAATTTGATAAAACACTTGATTTAAAGAATGTTAGACCTTATGGCGATACTATGAATGATGGAAAAATGCAAGTTAGCTTCACACTTCCTCTTGAAGATTCGGAAAAATCTACTGAAGCTGCTAGAATTTTAGCTGAAAAAATGGGACTCACATCTCCTGATGTGGTTTGCCACAAAAAATTAGATAAAGACTTCACATTTTACGTTATATACGGTAATCTTAAACATAGTGTAGATTACAATTCAATAAATATTAAAACAGTAGATGTTAACACTATGACCATGGATGAAACAGATGAATACATTAGAAATAATATAAAAAGAAAAGTCATTATTGTTGGTGCCAGCACAGGAACCGATGCACATACTGTTGGCATAGATGCAATAATGAACATGAAAGGTTATGCTGGTCATTATGGACTTGAACGTTATGATATGATTGAAGCTTACAATCTTGGAAGTCAGGTTGAAAATGAGGACTTCATTAAAAAAGCTGTTGAATTAAATGCAGATGTGCTTTTAGTTTCTCAAACCGTAACTCAAAAAGATGTTCACATTAAAAACTTGATAAATTTAGTAGAACTTCTTGAAGCAGAGGGTTTAAGAGATAAATTCATACTCATATGTGGTGGTGCAAGAATAACTCAAAAACTTGCAAAAGAACTTGGTTATGACATTGGCTTTGGTCCTGGAAAGTTTGCAGATGATGTGGCTACTTTTGCAGTAACAGAGATGGTAAACAGACAATAATTAAATTTTATGGGGGTGCTACCTTGGCTTTTCTAGTTAGAAATATTATAGATTACAATTTACTTGAAGGTGCTACAATTGCCGCTGGTAAAGCTGGAGATAACAGTGAAATATTATGGATAAACTTAATGGAAATTTTAGATGCCTTGGACTCCCTACAAAAAGGAGAACTTTTAATTACAACTGGCTACCAAATAGACAACGAAAAGCTTTATAAGGACATAATCCTAAGACTTAAAGCAAAAGGCCTTGCGGGCCTTGCCATACAAACAGGTTATTATATATCTGAAATTCCAAAATACATTATTGAAACCGCAGATAAATACAATTTTCCTGTAATTGATTTACCGCAAAACCTGACTTTTTCATATATAACTCGTACTTTAATTGATAATATAAACTTGCAGTTTAATTTAAGCAGCGATTCCGATTTTATAAATCTAAAAAACAAATTAGAAACCGTTTTAATTGATAATTCTAGCAACACCAATAAACTGTTAACTTCCGAATCACTTTATCCCCTACATCTTTTTTTGCTGTCTATTTCTTCTGATAACAATATCATAACAAATGATGTTGTTTTAAAAGCAGTAGACAAAATAAATTCCTATTTTTCTGGAATTCATAGCGAAACAAAACTAGAGTGGTGTGGTAAAAAAATCTTATATATAGTCTCCTTAGAGAATGGTTTAAATGTTCAAAATGTATACTTTGATCTTTCAAAAATACTTAAAAGTTTAACAACTGAATTCAACATGACCTTTTTAATTGGTACAAGTGTTTTAAATAGTCTTAAAGACCTAATTTCCTCATTTAACGATGCCTTAGCTAGCCAACAAATTTTAAAAAAGCTTGGAACTAAAAAAGGAATTTGTTCTTTTGAAGACATAGAGTTATTTAAAATGTTTGATATCCTTCATCATAGCGATTTATCTATTAAATTTGCATATGATACCTTAAAACCTGTACTTGATTATGATCTCCTACATAAAACCTCATACTTTGAAACACTTAAGCTATATTTGATTAACGAGTGTAGTATTGCTGAAACTTGCAGTAAATTATTTATACATAGACATACTTTAAAAAATAGACTAAACAAAATAAGTGAAATATGCAAGATTGACTTTGAAAGTTATTATTCTAAAATGCGCTTTTCCATGTCCATATTTATTTATGATCATTTTATTGGATAAGTTTTATTTGCATCCTGTGTTTTTATAATTATATGCTTATATTTCACTCTTATTGCAGATTAAAAAAATAGCGTAAATCAAATTAAATCCTTACTAAAATTAGAAATCAAGTTAAATTATTGATTATGTTGTCAAATCATGTTAAAATATATCAGAAAATAGGAATTATTTATTTTATAAATCGCAATTTTTTTATTTAAAATTAGGAGGACATTTATGCACATTGGTCAAGTAAAATCAGATGCAAAAGCAAGTTTAAAAAACAGGAAGTTAAAAGCAGCAGGATCAATTTTGGTTTATCTTTTATTGGCTTCTATAATTCCACAATTAATTAATTATTTCCTTCAAATCTCTATTGGAAAATTTCCCGGAGCAATTATAGGTTTAATTTTAAGTATCATTGTTACTTCTGCTTTGTTAGTAGGAAATTATAGATATTTTATAAGTTTTTCTGATAGAGATAAAGATACCAAACTATCCTTATTGTTTTCTGGATTCGACTCATTTTTAAAGGTGATTGGCTTCCGTTTGCTTTTAGGACTAATTTTGGGTGTTATATATGCAATCATTTTTGGTATATGTTTTATAATAGTCTTAAAATATAACACAAATCCAGCTGTTATACTTATATTGATACTAATTGGATTAATTGTATATATTGCAACTATTTATGTATCTTTAAGATTAAGCTTTACTTGTATAATATTTGCCGAAGAAAAAACAAGTGGAATAATCTATTCTATGAAAAAAAGCTTTGGCTTATCAAAAGGTTACACATTAAAATTATTTTTATTAAATCTTAGCTTTATAGGGTGGGCTCTATTGTGTATTTTAATAATACCAATATTTTATGTACTTCCATACATTGAGCTTTCCAATATTAATTTTTATTACAAGTTAAAAGAAATAAGAGAAAATAATATTACTTTAGCAGCAGAATAATACTGCATTTTTAATTTTAATCCTATTTTCATTCATTAAATAATAACATGCTGACACAATGTTAGCATGTTATTATTTTAGTAAAAATTTTTTCTAAAGTTTACCTATCTTACATTCCTTAAAGTGGTAAAATATATATTAATATTAATGATATAACAAAAAGCTACGGAGGTTTTTTATGAATAACCAGTTAACCCAAGAAGACATAAAAAAATTAAAGGAAGAAATGGATTATAGAAATACTACCTTGCGTTTTGAAATTGCAAGAGAAAAAATGGTAGCTGCTGCATTTGGTGATAGAAGCGAAAATGCCGAATACAAAGCAGCTAAGCAAAGATATTATGAAAACAACAGAAGAATAGGCTACTTAAAACGTATGATAAAATCGTCTACTGTAGTAGAAGCTGTTATTCATAAAGATAAGGTTAGCATAGGAAGTAAGGTTAAAATCAAATTTTTAGATAGTAATGAAATTGATGAACTTACCCTTGAAACTGTACTTAACGCAAATCCCATTGAAAATATTATCAGCATTGATTCTCCTTTAGGAAAAGCCATCATTGGTAAATCTATTGGTGATATTGT
The DNA here is from genome assembly GCF_900176305.1 of Clostridium acidisoli DSM 12555. Taxonomy (GTDB): domain Bacteria; phylum Bacillota; class Clostridia; order Clostridiales; family Clostridiaceae; genus Clostridium_I; species Clostridium_I acidisoli. The sequence goes on along the minus strand of NZ_FWXH01000014.1, from coordinate 46,696 downwards.
AAACGTTGATTTTCCTGATGGTTCTCATTCTATAGAAATACTTTCATTATAAAAACTCAATGGCTAACAACAGCGGTTACACCTCATTTATTACATTTTAATATACTTTTGTTTGAAAAAATATATGTTAAGAAAAGTAAAAAGGAGTTTAATAGTATGGTTAATGTTTTTGCTAAATTTACAGATTTATTTCTTAAATTCACAGATTTGTTTGGATGGACAAATTCAAACGTATGGATTGAGATTGCTAAAAAAAACAATGGTAAGTATATTCAAGGTAATATCATTAAACCAACTTCCCTATGTTTTAAGTACAATTCTTTAGATATAATTTTCGATACATTTAGAAGAGCAAATGATGAACGTGGAATAAATACCCGCATAATAATTAATCTCAATTCAAATTCTAATTTTAAATTTAAAATTAGAATTAAAAATAGTATATATACTCCATTTGTATTTTTTAATAAGATGAAACGTATAAATATAAAAAACAACATTACAGATAAATATATAGTAGTAAGTAATGAAGAAAATACTATTATTAATCTTCTAAAAGATAATATAATTAAAGATATTAATAAAATAGATTTATTTTGTATAGAACTTAAGACCTTGGCAAGAAAAAACAAGAAGCAATTATACATAGAATATAACGGTGTGATAAATGATATGGATGAATTTAATTCTCTCTACAATTTGTGTATTTCACTAATTGATAACATAAGTTATAAAAAAGACCCCTGTTAGGTTCTTGATTTTTTTATTTCCTCTTTTATGTTTTCTAATGTCATCTTCGTTTTGGGATCTGTTGTAATCCTATTGGGATGTTTAGGACTTTTGCTTTTGTTATTATTCTCTCTGTCTTTTTCTGATTTATATTCCATTATACTCACCTTCCTTAGTAATTGTATCTCCAAAGGTTAATAAAAATATTCATTTAATGCTAGCATTTATGTCTTTAGGCAATTTTGAAAGATTTCTCATGTAGTAGGAACACTTGGAATTAGTGCATTTGGTGATATAAGCGAAAATGCCGAATACAAAGCAGCTAAGCAAAGATATTATGAAAATAACAGAAGAAGTTGATTTTCCTCATGGTTAGCATTCTATAAAAATACTTTCATTATAGTGCCAAAGAAGTTTGTGACTCCTCTGGCATCTCATAAATACTAATCCCTCTGATATTTTGTAATACTCTGTTGAAAAAGTAACAAAATCATCTCTGAAATAACTGATAATAGAGCTACAGATGCACCTCCAACAAATAACATTACATAATCATTCATGCTAAGTCCTGTGAATATAAAATCCCCTAGTCCGCCAGCGCCTATATAAGAAGCTAATGTTGCACTTGCAATAACCTCTACAGAAGAAATTCTTATACCTGTTATTATTAATGGCAGTGCTAACGGAATTTGAATTTTAAAAAACAGCTCTTTTGAACTCATTCCCATGCCCAATGCACTCTCAATAATTGCTTTATCTATATTTTTAAACCCTAAATATGTATTAGTAAGCATTGGAGGAATACCCAAAATTATTAATGCCACCAATGCAGGTATAAAACCTGTTCCTAACACTGGTAATACTAAAACTAGGATTGCTAAACTAGGGGTGATTCTTAAAAAATTAAAAAAATTAAGCACAGGATAAAGAACTTTTGCGCTCTTTGAGCATAAAATACCTGTTGGGATAGCTATTATAATGCTTATTAAAACAGCCGTTATACTTATAATTATATGAATACTAACAGCTTTGTAATATTGTGTATGATTACTAATTATAAACTTAATAACTTCATTCAACATAACTAATATTTCTCCCTTCTAATATCCTTTAAAACAATACTATTTTATTTCTACATGACTTTATCAAATGCCTGACTTAAATCCGCTATTAAGTCTTCTGCTTTTTCAAGTCCTATAGACAATCTTAATGCCTCTGGAAACGCCCCCGCATTGTTTCTATCTTCTACACTAAGGGTACCGTGAGTTGCTACAGCCGGTTGAACGATTAAGGATTTCGAATCTCCAATATTTGCAACAAAACTAAATAATTTCAAATTATTTATAAAGTTATTTATAGCTGTTTGATCACCTTTAAACCCAAAGGTAAATATTGTACCACTACCTTTAGATAAGTATTTTTTTGCAAGCTTGTTATTTCTATCGTTTTGGAGGCTTGGATATCTAACCCACGAAACCTTAGGATGTTTAGATAAATATTTTACTATTTCTTCTGTAGTTTCTACCTCTTGTTTTACTCTAACAGCTAAAGTTTCAATACCTTGGATTATTAAATATGAATTAAACGGACTTATAGCTGCTCCAAAATCACTTAGATATCTAAATCTTATTCTTGTAGTAAAAGCTGTTAATGGAAATATTTCATATATATTTCGATTTTGAACACTGTAATCTAATTCTGTAAATTGTGGAAATTTACCATTACCCCAATTAAATTTTCCACTTTCAACAATTACACCTGCAACAGCTGCCCCGTGACCACCTATTGCTTTCGTTGCTGAATGAACCACTATATCTGCTCCGTATTTAATTGGATTTAGAAGATATGGACTTGCTAAAGTATTATCTACAATAAGTGGAATATCATTTTCATGTGCTATTTTGGCCACTGCCTCTATGTCCAAAATACTAATAGACGGATTACCAATAGATTCTGCAAATATAGCTTTAGTATTTGGAGTTATCGCCTTTCTAAAAGATTCAATATCGTAACTGTCCTCTATCCATCTAACCTTTATCCCAAACCTAGGAAGAATATGATTAAAAAGATTAAAAGAACCTGAATATAGAGTTTTTACTGCTGCTATCTCTCCACCGCATTCAGCCACATTAATAAGCGTATATGTTATAGCAGCCATCCCTGATGCAACCGCAATAGCTGCTGTTCCTCCTTCTAAAGCTGCAATCCTTTTTTCCAATACTTCAGTTGTAGGATTAGCTATTCTAGTATAATAAAACCCTTCTTCCTGAAGAGAATATAACCTTCCTAAACGCTTAGTATCTCCAAAATTAAAAGCTGTTGTTTGATAAATTGGAACGGAGGATGAATAGTTATGATTTTCTGGTTTATAGCCTGCTCTAACCTGTAATGTTTCAAATCCATAATCGTTCTCTGACATAAATAAGACTCCTTTGTTTTTATATTATTAATTTATTTTATAAAAAGACATACAACAATCTATATTTTTTCTAAGTTCAAAGCCTTTTTAGGGCAAGTATTCACGCATATTCCACAACCTAAACATTTTGAAGTATCTAATACTATCTTTTTATCATGTTTTTCGAAAACTTTTTGTGGGCATCTCTTTACACACATACCACAGCTAACACAATTTTCTTTTTCTAATTTTATGACATGGCTTACATAGGGCCAGCTCCCCTTAAGTCCTAATTCCTTTGAAGCTCTCAAAGGATAACAGCAACAGCTGCAACAATTGCATATAGCACTTTCTTCTATAGAATGAATAAGTCCCTCTTTATCCGCATGTTTTAATAGTTCTATTGCTGCCTCTTTATCTAACTTTTTACCATGTCCTCTATCTGATGAAGTGTTTAATCCACTGCTCATACTCATACATACATTTCTATCAAAGCCGCACCCATCTTCTATGGATTTACAATCACAAGGAATGACATAAATATCTCTCTTCTCAACTCTTACAAAATCTATTGCATCCTTAAGCGGTACGATTTTACTGGCATTATATGTTAATTCTTTTACGTCCTTACTCCTCTTTCCATCTAAATATTCTTTATACAGCCAATCAGCTATTTTTTTTCTATCCTTATCTTGTATTTTATGCCATTTTTCACTTTGGAAACTTGCAAGGTTATCTAATCTAACTGTAAGGTGACTTACTTTGTATTTTATTTGATTACTCTGCAAAACCTTATCAACTACAGAGTCTCTATATGCATGGTTTAATATTATCTCCACATCTCTTCCTATTGAAATCTCTATCTCAGATTTTGTTAATATAGAACCTTTTATACCTTTAATAATTTCCAAATCATCTTCAGTATAAATTATATTTAAGAAAGGTATTACGATATCAGGAACTTTTAAAAGTTCTATAACTTCATCATATTTTTCCACTAAAATCACTCCCACACTCACCTCTAGCTTTTTGAGATGCAATTTTTTCTAAAACGAGTAACACTTGATTTGTTATTAGGGATAAACCAGCAGACATAATAGTACCCCAAAGTATTTTTGTTAAATAATTCATTCGGAGTCCATCAAAAAGCATTACTCCAAGACCCCCAGCATTTATTACCGCTGCAATAGTTGCAACTCCTATAGTGGAAACCATTGCTATTCTAGTTCCACCCAAAATTATTGGGAGAGCTAATGGAATCTGAATATTTATAAATAACTGCATCGAACTTAAACCCATTCCTTTTGCTGCTTCTATTATTGAAGGATCTATAGACTGAAAAGCAACCAGTATATTTCTAACTAAAATATATTGATTATAGATTATAAGCACAACAATAGCTGTTTGTTCTCCTAGGCCTAACACTGGAATTAAAAATGCAAACATTGCAAGGCTAGGTATTGAATACAATACTCCAAATAAAGCTAACACAATAGCTGACAATATTTTTGAGTGAAATATAATAAGTACTATTGGAATTGCAATTAGTAAAGATATTAAAACACTCATAGCCACTAAATAAATATGTTGTGACAATAAGGTCAACATATCACTGTAATTTTCAAACAGATATTTTATCACGATTCTCACCTGTCTTCTCTTTGTTTTCTTCTCCAAATTTTAGTTGTAGTTGTTTCCAATCGATTTGTCCAATAACATTATTTTTGTCATCCTCTACTATAATGATTTTCCCATCATTAAATATATGAGTGGTTAATACATTGTACAGACTTTCTTCTCCCCCAACTCTTATCATCTCATCATTTATAGGTATTTCTATAGGTATTATCGCCTGGTTTGCTCTTAAGAACTTTAATCTTTGGAGGGTATCATCCGAAGTAACAAGGCGTGAAACAAATTTGTTTGCAGGATTAAAAAGAATATTATATGGTGTATCAAATTGCTCTATTTTACCTCTGTTCATTACAATAACTTTATCTCCAAGTTTGAAAGCTTCATTGACATCATGAGTAACAAAAATAATAGTTTTATTGAGCTTTCTTTGTATCCTTAAAAGTTCATCCTGTAAATTTTGTCTTGTTATGGCATCAATAGCTCCGAAAGGTTCATCCATAAGCATTATTTCAGGATTTGCTGCCATGGCTCTAGCAAGACCAACCCTTTGTTGCTGCCCTCCTGATAGCTGTCTTGGATACCTTTTTCTAAAAGTATCTGGTGGAAGATTTACCAAGTTTAATAAATTATCCACCCTTTCACTTATCTTCTGTTTATTCCAGTGTAGAATTTTAGGTACTGTTCCTATATTCTGCTCCACAGTCATATGCGGAAATAATCCAATTTGCTGAATAACATATCCAATTCTCAATCTAAGTTTTTCTACAGGCAGCTTTTCTACACTCTCACCAAAAAATAATATTTTCCCGGAGCTAGCCTCATATATTCTATTAATCATCTTTAAAAGAGTTGTCTTACCCGATCCAGAGGTTCCTAAAACAGTAATAAAACTTCCTTCTTCAATGCTTACGCTTACCTCTGATACCGCATAATCCTTAGTTCCATTAAACTTTTTACTAGCCTTTACAAATTCAATAGCCGGCTTATTCAACATTTATGACACCTCTCTTTAATATAATTATTAAAAGATTGGCATATAAAAACTGTGCTAATGCCAATCTATATTTTTACAAATGTCCTAATCTATTTACCGAACTCTTTATCGTAAAATTCCTTTGCTACAGCTTTATACTCTTTTTTATCTATATCTACTTCTGCGTTTAACTTTATTAGCGTTTTATTGTCTAATTTAGCAGTAACCTTATTAAGTATAGCTTTCACATCTGGATTTTTAGTTAAGATATCTTGTCTTACTACTGGAGCTACATTATATGGAGGCCATGCATGTTTATCATCCTCCAATACAACAAATTGAGAATCGGTTAATTGACCTTCCGTAGTGTATGCAACAGCAAGATCTGCTTTATCATTCTTTAGTACATCATATTTAAGTCCATTATCATACAATTTTTCATCTTTAAAGTTAAATTGGCCATATATCTTTGTTAAAGAAGGTAAGCCATCTGATCTTTTATCGAATTCTCCTTGTGACGCAAATCTAATTTTGCTTGCATTCTTCTGTAAATCAGAAATAGTGTGAATATTGTATTCATCTGAAGCTTTTTTGGTAATTACTAAACCTTGAGAATCATTAGCTGCAGATGGATCAAGCCAAATCAGCTTATATTTTTCTTTATATTTTGATGCTACCTCATCATAAACTTCTTTAGATGTATATTTAGGCTGTTCTTTCAATATTGAAAGTAAACCAGTACCTGTATATTCAGGGTATAAATCAATTTGCCCATTAACTAAAGATGTATGAACTATCGCATCACCTAAATTAAATTTTCTATCAACTTTATAACCAGCATGTTCTAAGGCTTCTGAATACAATTCTCCTAAAATTAGAGATTCTGTAAAGTTCTTAGAGCCAACTTTTATAGTCGGTTTGGAATTTGCGCTATTTGATACTGTACTTCCACACCCGCTAAATATTATGGCTACAACACTTAATGTTATTAATGATAAGGCCATTAATTTCTTTTTCATTTTTAACAACTCCCCCTAATAATATTTTAATCTTATTAAAATCTAATCATATAAAAATAGTAAGGAAATCAAAAAAAGGATTGGCAGAGATATAATACATCCTGCCAATCCTTTTATCATTAATTACATAAATGTAATTTAACTTACTTTGATAAAATATATGGACGCAGAAAAAATCTCTTTACTAAAGATACTGCAAAGAAATTCAACATTCGTAATGAAAATGTCATGAAATATATTTCTACACTCATCATATTCTACGTCCCCCCTTTTTATAATTCCCTACTATTAATATATGAATACTATTATAACATTTTTTATATTGTTGTCAATATATTTAATTTGCCTTTTAATATTAATAAAAATTTAATATTCTTCAAATCTATATTATTGTACAATTAATACAATGCGTAACCATATATTTCATTGATTATTAAATTTTGTATACTCTTGACATTATATTAAAGAAAGGTAGTTAATATTTATGAATCATATAAAGTTCTTAAAATTAATATTAAAAAAAATATTTATAAACAATTTAGATATTATATATTTTTTTATTATAATTTCTATAAAGGAGATCAATTATAATAAATTAATCTCGCCATATTTCTTAAATTACAAAATTCCTATTATTTCCTCTGTAATTGTAATTTCAAGCATTTCCATTTTATTTAAAAACAAAAACAGAATACGATACCTGTACATTATGGATATACTAATAAGTATAATTGTTTTTGCGGACTCATTATATTATAGGTATGCCAAAGATGCTATATCTATAGGCACAATAAAAAATGCTACCATGCTTGGTAGTGTATCTTCTAGCGTTGAAACCCTTCTAAAGTTTTCAGATGCCTTTTATTTTATAGATATAGTTGTTTTAATACCTGTACTTTTTTTATATAAAAAAATATCTAGAGTTGACACTTCTTTTTATATACGATTTATTGTTTTTTTAACAGTATTTTTTATAGGTGCTGCAGGTGATGCACTATGCATTCACAATTTAGATATTGAGCAACCAGGACTAATTCATACAATGTCTAACAAGATATATTTACTAAGCAAAATTGGAAATATTAATTACCATATGCTTGATTGCTATAACGAAACTTCAACAAAATTATCTAATTTAAAACCAATTCCTTCTGCCACACAAAATGAGATAAAACAGTATTTAAATAAGAAAGATATCCCTACTGGTACAATGCTCAAAGGTGCTGGACAAGGTAAAAATTTGATTGTAATTCAAGTGGAAGCACTTCAACAATTTGTTATTGGTAAAAAAATCAATGGTGCAGAGATTACTCCTAATCTAAATAGATGGCTTGCTAAAAGTTTATATTTCAACAATTATTACTACCAAGTTGCTGCTGGTAATACATCAGATGCTGAATTTTTATCGCTGAATTCCTTATATCCTGCTCCTACTGGTGCTGCATATGAGCTTTATCCTGGGAATACTTTTAACTCCACTGCAAAACAATTTAATAGCAAAGGATATTTTACCGTGGCCCTAAATGGTTACGAAGATGGATTTTGGAATAGAAATGTAATGTATAAGGCTGAGGATTTTAGTAATTATTGTTCTGAAAAAGACTACAATATTGATGAACAAGTTGGTCTTGGTTTAAGTGATAAGTCATTTTTTAATCAGACTTTAGAAAAACTGAAGACCTATAAACAACCATATTATTCTTTTATGATTACTTTAAGTAGCCATATACCTTATGATGATCAAAAGGGTTATGGTAATGATTTAAACCTTGGCAAATATAAGGGTAGTCTTATTGGTAATTACATGAACGGAATTCATTACACTGATGCTCAGCTTGGTATGTTTCTGGACAAACTTGATAAGGAAGGTATTTTAAAGAATTCTATACTTGTAGTTTATGGAGATCATTTTGCCATTCCTAAATATGAGGCTCAGAGTTTATACGACATTGAAGGTATAAAAAATGCTACAGATTTAGATTGGGAAAATCTTCAAAAGGTACCAATGATGATTCACTTTCCATATGACGCCAACAAAGGTATCAACAGCCTGCCTGCGGGCCAAGTAGATCTTTATCCAACTATTGCTAACCTTTTTAACTTAAATAAAAAATATATGTTTGGAAAAGATTTATTAAATGCTACGACTAACATTGTCTCTCTCAGAGATAGTTCTTTTACTAACGGTAATGTTTTTTACGTAGCTTATACAGATACTTATTATGATATTAAATCTGGAAAGCAAATACCATCAACAAGTAGTTTGGTAGATGAGAAAAAAGATACTCTTAAGCAGCTAGAATATAATGATGATATTTTAAATCACAATCTTATAAAAAATTTCTTATATGAGGACAATAAATAAACTAAGCTTCTCTATCTAGACCTGTCTGACGTGCTAAACAAGAACCCTGTTAGGTTCTTGTTTTTTTTATTTCTTCTTTTATGTTTTCTAATGTCATCTTGGTTTTGGAATCTGTTGTAATCCTATTGGGATGTTTAGGATTTTTACTTTTGTTATTATCCTCTCTGTCTTTTTCTGATTTATATTCCATTATAATCACCGTCCTTAATAATTGTATTTCCAAAGGTTAATAAAAATATTCATTTAATGCTAACATTTCATTAGTCATTACCTTAGTATTTTTCAATTTAACATAAATTCCACTACATAATATATTATTTGCATTGTAATTTTTATCGTTGCTTACGATATTGTAAAAAAATTACAAAAACTCTTAACTATTAGGTGATTATATGGTAATATAATATTGAATTTATTACTTAATTTTACATTAATAAATTAGTTTTGGAAATCATTGCATCATTAATTTTAGGAATAAAATTATGTAATTACTAGGGGGAGATGTATTATGAATAAGACTTGTAAGAATTGTCAGTTTAATTTTGATGGTATTTGCGCAGCACATGATAGCTATTATGACTATGGTAATAAAATCTTTGATTTTAATGTCACTTGTGATGAATGGGATATAGCCTTTTCACATTTTCAAAGGCTTTGTGAAAAGCATAAGGGTAATCATATAGTGCAAGATTATATGCATAATCAATGTAGTAAATATACATTTAAAGATGTTATGAAAATATTTGGTTTACAATATTAGAATACAAAATTTCAGATTAAACATTATTAAAATAGGTGCTTAGATAAACGCACCTATTTTTTATAATATTGGTACGCAAATCTCGCAATAATGCCTATTTATCATCTGCACGGCATAGCGTTCAAGAACAGGCTTTCTATCATCAAATTTATAACTTCTTTTTGATAACTCCAAAAATATGTCCATCCATGCTTTTTGCATAGCATCTACTGTGTGACTTATTTTAAATACGCAATATTTTCCTCCAGTAGTTTCTCCAAAATTAATATACTTATTATCAATCCTAAATTCATCCGAAACAACCAAACAGGTATCATAACGACAATCTTTAGGTTCTGTTAATTGAGGATTATCTTGGGCTATTCCTAATATGATTGAACTTTCATTAAATAAGTTTTTTTCTTTAGCCCAACTTTTTAATTGCTCCATTATTTGAACATTCCCTGAACCGTAGGGGCCTGTTCTTCGTATATAAGCAATTTTATATGATGGTATCATTTCAATATTAACCTTCATAATTTACCTTCTTTTTAATAGAGTACATCGATGCCTGAATTCATCATATAATGCTTTAAAATATATTTCAACTTATTTTTTAAAATTGTCAAATTAGGATTTATCTGTTTATTGTTTAATCAATATTTGTTTTGTATCTTTTTCATTACCTATATGCCCTACTCCTTATGTTTCATAGATTTTCTTCAGCTTGTCCCAAAATGCTACCTATAAATTACTACTATATGAAATCCACCTCACCTCCCAAGCAATTAAATTCCTTTCTAAAGCTTCCTCTATAGTTACATATTTTACATGTTCAAAACTATTATTCATGCAATTATTATATACTTTTTCTAATATATCTTTATCTTTGCAGTAAAATTCAATAAAAGTTGAATCTGTACAAAGAAGAGCCAATTCGCAATTGCTTTCTAAAAAATCTTTAAATGTTTTAATCTCACTACAATCATTTCCTATATGATACGCTTTTATATCAGTAAATATCATATAATAACTATCTCTTGATATACTTTTAAAAAATTCTCCTACACTCAAAACATTGGATTTAAAAAAATCCTCTTTTTTATTTCCATCATCTAAATATAAAAAGTCATCAGTATTTATCTGCCACACATAATTTAGAAAATCAATTCCATTAAAAATTTTATATAAATAGTTACTATATTCATTCTTAACTCTAATATCCAAACCAATCATTTTATATTTTCTCCTCTTTCATTAATAGTCGTTTTTATCTTAGTTATAGAAATCTTTTGAAAATGTACCAAGATAGTTGCTCCTGATGCAAAAAGTATTTCATGGGATAATGTTTTTTCATCTATTTGAAAAAATTCATCATATCCATAATCATCAAATCCTCTATATTCTTTTCGTTTTCTCTCAAATCCTTCAGTTTCTTGTTCATAATTAATAGCTACTTTTTTTATTTTATTATACAAAATATTCCACGTATGTTCTGTATCAGTAATAACTATACTAACAGCCACCGGATCTTTGTATCCACTTCTTCCATGAATCACCTGAAAATTTTTAAGATTGTAATCATGAAAGCCTTCCTCCTTCATATATATCTTTAAAAAGTTTTTAGGCAACTTTTTTCACGTCTTCAAATATTTAACAATATTTATCAAGATTTTTTCCCATTTAGAACTTGCATTTTCTCTTTCTTTTTCTGATTCACTATTTATGCCACACCATAATTCATCAGTAAAATATTTCATCTTATTCTCCCCTATCTTAATTTCTTATACTTGCTACATTGCTACAGTGCATCACTGTTTGAAATCATGAATTTAGCACTGGATGTTTCAAAAGTTTACCTGAAAACAGCTTATTTGCGGCAATGATTAAGTAAGCTTGTAGCATCATTAGTTTTTCATTCTTCTTAATGCTTTCAAAAATTTAAGGCTTATTGTCTATATTTTTCATTGGTTTTTCTAATGGTATTTTTTGTATCATACATTATTTACATCATGATATTTTTTGTAAAAAAAGTCAACAAGTATTATTAGTACCTGTTGAACTTTTCCCGTTATTACTTTTAACTACATAATTATAATCATACTGTTACTGAAATCATCCTAAATCTTAACTTTCTAAAACTCTATATTTTATCTTTTTAATTTCTTCAAATATTGAAGCAATATTATTGATATAATAAAAAATAATATAAGACCTCCGAATACCAAATATATATTATGAAAATATATACCTAGAAATCCAATAATTAATGGTATTAACATTAAAAAAAACATTATTGCTACTTTATAACTTTTATTTAAAACTAAGTATAATATAACACTAATTACACATACTATTGAAAAAGACATTAATATTATCCTTACATCATTTCCAAAATAACTACCTAGTATTTTACTAAAAATCATGCCAATAATAACCCCTGCAATCCCCATATACTTTACTTTTTTCATTATTACCGTTTCCTCCTATAGTATTCACTTTTTACTGCATCTGTGCCATAATCTATTAACACACCTACTCCAACACCAACTGCAAAAATGCCGACACCAACTGCTATTTCTGGTAATGCAAAAGTTGTAACAATAGCGGCACCTATTCCTTCTAGTACCATTCCTGCTCCTATTCCAGCTGCTCCTGATACTAAGTCCATACAAGCACCAACATACTGTTTATTGCTTACACTTGTGATAACATCCTTAGACGTAAATGTAATTGAACCAACCGCACCTAATGCCTTTGATTTAATAAGCTCCCCTACAGTTGGTTTCTCTACAAGTTTAAATGTTGCTAACGCCCCTGCAACCCACTTTTTAGCAACTCTAACTGCTGTTCTTGAGCCTGATTTATCCCCTACCGCTGCATCAGCATTTTCCCTATATATGCTGGTCTATCTCAATCTGCATTAATAAATCTACCCCCATCAGGATTATAGTATCTACTCTGCAGTTAATTTAATTCTTTCAATCATTTTATTCTATATCCATATTAAAAATCAAATATCCTTAGACGCGAAAAACAGTATTAACGCAACAGCAATCAATGTAATGTATATCATGCAGGCTAAAATTAATATCTTTTTTCTTTTTGAATTATTTTTATTCATTATAAAAAACGCTCCAGGTATATCAAATAACAATGCCATGACACAAATTGAAATTTTAATTACATACGCTAACATAATATCATTGTTTGTATTACTATATTTATTTATTTGATATACCATGATAGTTGCAAATATTGAAAATAAAGTGCCTACAATATAAGATATAATCATTTTAATATTTTTATCTTTTCTTAAAATCTGTATTATTGCACCAAGCATTAAGACTGCACATATACAACTAAGTATAGAAACCACTACATTATTACCTAATAACTTTGTTGTAAAATAAGTTATTAATACAACTGCAATGTTAACAAAAATAGAAATATTTGAATTTGTATAGCCAAAAATGCTAATTAATTTTCTTTTAAAAGAATCTATCATAATTTTCTCCTTATTTTATCATTTAGGATCGTTAAAGTATCTATCCTTTATTGCATTTCCACCTGCTGATAGTAAAGCTCCACCTGCTACACAAATTCCCACTGCCAATATACCTGGTGAAAGGAATGTTGCTACTCCGACTCCAATAACACAGCCAATGCCAAACACACCCACATCTACAGCTGTTCTCGCCCAACCATGCTTATAGTTCGCAAAATTATCCCATACACCTACACCAAATCCAACTGCTGAAAGTGCACCCGTAAATTTAGAAAATTTTGTAGCTGTATAAAGTGCCCCTAATCCCCCTTCTGCAGCCTCACTAAGATTTCTTGGTATAAATATATTTTTTTCCCATCGTTGCACGACTTTACTTGCTACATAAGCGTCTCCTGATGCTAAAGCAGCTGAACCTCCAGGACTTCCCGTCACATTAGAAACGTTGTGCACAATTTTATTAACTGTACTACCTTTCCTTGCTACTGGTCTTGCTATACTTCTTCCAGTCAACATTCTACTAGTAGCTGCGACTGAAGCCTCTACATCAGAAGCTGTTTCTCCTATATATGCTGGTCTATCTCCATCTGCATCTGACATATTTACAGGATTATTCTTACTGTATGCAAACATATTTCCTGATAATAGCTCACCTGTATTTGCTGCTATTCCATCTGCATTAACAAATCTACCCCAATCAGGATTATAGTATCTTGATTGCAAGTAATAAAGTCCTGTTTCGGTGTCATACCTATACCCTCTGTATAAATACGGATTCACCGCTCCAACAGTTGAAGCAAGACTTCCTGTAGTTGATATAAGTTTACCCCACGTATCATAAGTATAAATTACTACCTGTGTTCCTTTTTTGTCAAACATTCCTATGATGTCGCCTTGGGCATTTTAAAAATATTAAATGAAGCTCTACAGAAATTCTGTAGAGCTAAGCGACTCACAACAAATCAAAGATTTGTGTTCTCTGCTTATTGTTCCATTATCTTCGTATGTTACCTTATCTCCTTCTAGTCTATAATTTGTTGTAACTCCATAGTTGTTTCATATTGATCTTCAATGAGATAATTTCTAAAGCTTGTAATGGTAAACAAAATCTGTTGACTTTAATATTCTCCTTTCAAGTATTTTTACGTAGAAAAAGAGTTAACACGTATATTACTGCTATTAGAATATAGCTAAAAAAACACCAATAAGTAGTTTTAATACCTGTTGGTGTTTTATTCTTAGCTTGGATTATACAAGGAATAAAGTTTTTCGTTATCTGACTCATACTTTAGTTGCTCATTTTTTGATGTACATTTAGATGTTATAGGGCATATCCTATTATGGTAAGCTTGGACTCAATGTATTCAAAGGATTAACTTTAAATCACATTAATTACAACTCTGCATTTTCCCAGTATATTTAATAATATTTTTGTAGTTAAATAGGCTTTACCTTATCATATTAATGTCATTTTAGAAACAAATTTTCTTTGATTAAAAAAATAATGTGTATATGAAAAATATTATTGCCAATGTTAATGAAAATTTCACTCGATTAATTCTTTCATTATCTCTTGATTTCTTCACATTCATATATCCAGTAATAAATAGAAGCATCAATGCTATCGGTATAATTATACCACTAATGCTTAAATCTAATCCCTTTAACTTCATATAGTACATGATAATCATACAAAATGACAAAAGCATTGCTATTAGATATATTAATATTTTTGTAATATCTTCCTGATTAATAATAGACATAATTATATACAACAACATAACTAATGTTGTGAATATTGCAAAAACAATTATAATTTTAGGATCAACAAATTTGCTCATTATTATCATAATCAAGGAAATTGCTATAAAAATATTTGGATTTACTTTGTCTGATGGTTGATTTATTAATTTTCTTATTTTATTAATTAAATTCATCTAAATTTACACCTCTCTTTTCATTTGTCATGCTAATTTAAACCTAATTTTTGTTTTGAAATATAATCCAATCCTCCTATAGCTAACGTCTATACCCATAAGTGCCATGGCTCCTACGATAGGAATTGATAGTGCTCCAATCTTTGAGCCAAATGCTACCCTTGAATTACTAAAATCAAAAGCCAACAGGTGTCCCCATTGGCTTTCTTACTAACAAATTTCATTTAGCTTTACATTCCATTTTTTGAACTCAATTTCGCTTGTTATTAGTTATAATTCTTGTTTATTTATGATTTTAGTTACTACTTACTACAGAATTATTATCATGCAGTTTCCTAGATTATATTCATGTATTCTAAATCCTTAACCTTCCAGTATTTTAATTATAAGTTTATCTTTTGCAGTATGTTCAATAATGTTTTTGCATCGATTATATTATTTATTTTTACTATTTAGATATTTGGTAACTCCAAATAGCACAATAAAAAATAATAGTATACTTCCTATCATTATATACAAATTATCTAAATATGCACCTGTTACACCTATAAAGATTGGTAACATTACAATAAACAGAATAAATGCAACTGATTTATATCCTTTATATGCTATGAGTAAAACTATTACTACATATACAACACATATTCCACTAATTACTGTCAATTTTACATTATCCCCACCATATGCACTTATTAACTTACTTAGAATTAATCCTAAAAAAACCCCTACTAAACCTAAACCCTTAATTCCTTTTCTATCTTTCATTATTAATTGCCCCCATAGTATTTTTTCTTTATTCTATCTTCTGCATAATCGAAAAACATGGATGCACCTATTCCTGCAAGAACCACGGCAGCACCAACTAGTATTTCTGGTGCTGCAAAAGTTGTAACAATAGCAGCCCCTATTCCTTCTAGTGCCATTCCTACTCCTATTCCTGCCGCTCCTGATACTAAGTCCATACAAGCACCAACATACTGTTTATTGCTTACACTTGTGATAACATCCTTAGACGTAAATGTAATTGAACCAAATGCACCCAATGCCTTTGATTTAATAAGCTCCCCTACAGTTGGTTTCTCTACAAGTTTAAATGTCGCTAACGCCCCTGCAACCCACTTTTTAGCAACTCTAACTGCTGTTCTTGAGCCTGCCTTATCTCCTACCGCTGCTTGAGTATTCTTAAATGCACTTGCCGCATAATCAAATGATGAACTCGAATACCTGTTAGCAACACTTCTTGTTTTACTCAACATTCTACTAGTGGCTGCAACTGAAGCTTCTACATCATCAGCAGTTTCTCCTATATATGCTGGTCTATCTCCATTTGCATCTGACATATTTACAGGATTATTCTTACTGTATGCAAACATATTTCCTGATAATAGCTCACCTGTATTTGCTGCTATTCCATCTGCATTAATAAATCTACCCCAATCAGGATTATAGTACCTTGATTGTAGATAATAAAGTCCTGTCTCGGTATCATACCTGTACCCTCTGTATAAATACGGATTCACAGCTCCAACAGTTGAAGCAAGACTTCCTGTAGTTGATATAAGTTTACCCCACGTATCATAAGTATAACTTACTACCTGTGTTCCTGTTTTGTCAAACATTCCTATTATATCGCCTTGGGCATTTTTCATGTAGTAGTACTCCGTACCATTTAAATTCATAGATAACAAACTGCCTGCACTGTCATAAGTATAATAAATCTTATTTGTTCCATTATCTTCGTATGTTACCTTATCTCCTTCTAGTCGATAATTTGTTGTAACTCCATTTACTGTCTTTTGCGTTCTTATTCCTGAATCATTATACTTATAGGCTATTGTCTTACCATTTCCTGATATTCCTGCTAGCTGTCTTCCTTCTTCCCAGCTATAATTGTAAGTTCCATCATTTAGAGGGTTTCCTATGGCATCATATGTTATAGATTTTCCATTATAACTTGTTAACTTGTCTTTCCAATTTGAATCTCCATAGCCATAGTTTATCGTGCTTGTTGCTGTGCTTAATGTTCCTGTTGTATATGGATATACTGTCTTACTGGTTATGTTCCCACCAGCATCATAGGCGTAAGTTATTGTTTCATTTAATACTTGATTGTCTTCTCTTGTTACTTCATTTAGTTCATTGTAGGTATAAGTTATTATTTTTCCATTTTGCATTATTGTCTTTATGTTCTCATTAGCATCATATGTGTAGGAAATTTGATTTCCATTATTATTTATTGATGCCACCTTTGCTGAGGTTGAACCACTTCCCGCTGTACCCGGTAAATAACTATAACTTATAGTATTTGTTGCTGTTCCTGTATTAACTGTTTCGCTACTTAATCTAGCTAAATTATCATATGAATAATTTACAACATTATTACTTGAACCCTTACTCACATTTTGTATGTCAGTACTGCTCATTGTTGAGCCAGAATATGAAAATTGTTCCATTTCTCCTTTTAGTGGGAGATTTCCTGTTTCTGATGCTCCTAAACTCACATTTGCTCCACTAAAGTCCTTAAAATCTGTTGTACTTCCCGTATAACTTTTATCGTTTAAATACAGTGTAACATTTAATGTTCCGTTCTGCACCTGCCAGTTTACTGCTGTGAAGTACCACTGATTTGCACTTATTACGTCACTTGTACTTGCTACATCAACCATATTTCCAGCATTGTTTCTTACTGCTATTTTCAATTTATCATCTGTTCCTAAGTACAAATACAGGCCTTCGTCATTTTTCCCTTGAGCTGCCATTACAAATCTCATTGCTCCTGTTACATTAGTCTTAAACCTAGTACTCAATGTTCCTGCATTTTTATTTATTCCTAGGCTGTACACCGCAGTTCCAACACCATCTGCAAGCATCACAGTCTTTCCGGAATCATTTGTCATATCTATTCCATCTACTGGTGCATATAAAGTTGTAGCTGTTCCTGCTACAACACAGTTTCCTGAATTGTCATATACATAAGCATGTGTGTTATAAGCTCCATATTCATTTTTATGATCACTTCTATTTACATGATATGTATAAGTATCACCAGATACACTTGTTGGATTTCCCCATATCAAGTCATCTTGCCATTTATTACTTGTCCATGTTGGAAAGACTACTCTGTTTATTCCATTTGCATCTGGTGTTACCGTTGCTACTACATCATAACCATTAGCAGTTACATTTGTTATGTTTGCAGTAATTCCCAAGTTAGTGCTATTTAGAGTTACTCCAGTTGGAACTACAATGCAATTACCAGAATTATCATGTAAATATACATGTGTAATATAGGCTCCATATTCATTTTTATGATCACTTCTATTTACATGATAAGTATAAGTGTTTCCAGATACACTGGTTGGATTTCCCCATATCAAGTCATCTTGTCCATTATTACTTGTCCATGTTGGGAATACTACTTGTTTTATCCCACCTTGCGCTGATGTTACTGTTGCTACTACATCATAACCATTGCAATCAACATTTTTTATTACTGCTGTTATATTAGTTGCTGTACTTGCTAATGTAGTGCTTAATGGTATTACTTTAACATTTCCAGCATTATCATATATATATACGTGTGTAGTATAAGCTCCATACTCATTCTTATGATCACTTCTATTTACATGATATGCATAAGTGTTTTCAGATACATTCGTTGGATTTTCCCATATTAAGTCATCTTGTCCATTATTGTTTGTCCATGTCGGGAATACTACTTGCTTTATCCCACCTTGTGCTGATGTTACTGTTGCTACTACATCATAGCCTTCTGATGTTACATTTTTAATTGTTGCTGTTCCTGTCACTGATGTATTTATATTAGATCCCATTGGCCTAGTTCCATTAGTTCCGTACTCTGTTCCATTTAGCGGAAATAATTCTGAATTACTATTAGATCTTGTATAGCTTACTTGTGTTTGCTTATTATCCTTATCATATCCATAACTTGTTATGTATCCCTTATTACTTACATTATCAATAACACTACTTACATTATTGTTTAAGTCATATTGATAATTCAAGAAATTTCCATTAGAATCCACTGCACTAGTAAGTCTATTTGAACTATCATAAATATAATTATAATTTACACCATTCAATATATCCTGCTGATATCCTAAATTCCCACTTCCATCATATTGATAAGTATATCTTGTTTTACCATTAAAATTCTTTGCCGTAACCCTATCTAAATTATCATAGTTATTGCTTACCACTTGTCCATTTCCATAAGTTGATTGCTGGAGTATACTTGTCCTTGGTTCATAAGTGTTGGTAATCAAATTCTGATTTCCTACAGCCACGGTAGTATTATTCCCTAATGAATCATATGCAAAATTATAGTTAAAACCATTATGAGTAATTTGACTTATCTTGTCATTTTGATAACTATAGTTATTGCTTACCTGTTGTCCATTTACAGTTTTATTAGTACCAGTCAATCTATCCATATTATCGTAGCTGTTATTTGTTGTACTCCCCTTAGCATCTGTAACACTACCTAATAAGCCCTTTGTTTCATCATAATTATAATTTACGGTATTACCTAAACTATCTGTAAGTGATTTTATATAGTCACCACTTTGAGTATAAGTAGAACTTGATTTTATATAACTGGAATCATCTCCTACCTTAGCTGTTATAGGATTTCCATAACTATCATATGTAAATCCATAATTAATATTTTCTGATGAAGTCGCTGCGGTTAAATTATGCTTATCATCATATGTATAGTTAAAAGAATTACCTTTAGGGTCTACTGATTGAATCAAATCATTATTTGAGTTATATTGAAAATTTGAGTTTTGATTTGCAATGCTTGCCGTAGATTGAACATTTCCCTTAGAATCATATTGATAACTACCCCCAAACTCCTCTCTATATAATTGTGCTCCATCAAAATATGCTGTGTTTGCATTGTCTTTGTAAAGATAATATACATCTATTCTTGAATAATCCGAGTTAGCTATACATTCGCCTGAAACATACTGCCAATCATTTGATGCTTTATTAAAATCAAAAGTTACCCATTGTGCTCCACTGGAATTTATAAATGCTGCTTGAATCTGAAAAGTTCCACTTGGCACAGAATATGCCTTTCCCCATGCACCTAATGAATAAACATCTCCTGCTTTTCCTTGTACATTTACTGATTGCCATAATCTCTTCTCTACTCCATAAACACCATTAACTCGATATACACTATTATCTAAGTTACTTGGATGATCTGAATCACCTGTGATAACTAATCCATCAGAACCGCTTATTCCACTTGAAGCCCATTTATTTGGTGTACCTGATGCTCCTGTAAGATCTCCATTATCTATCAGGTTGTATCTATTGGCAATATTTCCTTCTTCTAATTGCATGCTATCAAAATATGCTGTACCTGTTTCCTGTAGCAAATTTACTCTTATACATACACCACCATCTGTTGCATCACTTGGAACTGTAAATGTATCTTGAAGCCTTTGCCAATCTTTTGTTCCATTTATTGCCTTTGTCTCTTTACATTGAAATGCACCTGCGTTATTTTTAAAATATACACCTATAGTAGCGCCTTGCCCATTACTATTTGATACATTATTAGTTTTTACATACGCTGAAAATGTGTACGTTTTTCCTTTTTGTAAGGTTAGCCACTGATCCATATATTGTCTGCTTACATTATCTGTCTTAGTTATCTTTATACTTTGATTTCCAAGATAACTTGCCTCTATACTAAAACCTCCTGTGCCATTGCCACCATCACTGCTAGATCCCCAAGAATCTGTGTTTTCCAGTTCATGATTAGTTAATAAATTTACTACTGTCTTTTCTAGTTTTGATTCTGATGTTAATTTTGTAGCATTAGCAGTATCACCATATTGATAATACTTAGCACTTCCATCTGTATCTTTTACTGATATGGTCTTTCCACTGTTATCAAATTGGTAAACATTTTTTCTTCCTTTTACATCTGTAAAGGTAGTGCTATTATTTCCATATGAAACACCTAATTCGTCTCCTAAAGTACCATTTGTATTTGATTCTAATACATCACTAACTCTATATGGTGCTATTCCATAATATTGATAGGATATTTTATATCCATCATAATTTGTAGCACTCATTAAATTATGATTTCCATCATAGCTGTATGTGGATGTTTTATTATCTGGATATGTTATTGATGTTAAATTCCCACTTCCGTCATAATTATAGTAGGTGCTTCTATTGGCAGTATCCACAATTGATGTAAGCAAACTGCCTGTATAATTTAATGTTACTACCCTTCCTGCCCCATCTGTAACCTTGGTAAGATTTCTAACACCATTAAAATTTCCGCCTCCATAGGCAAATGTCATAGTGTTTCCATTTGCATCTTTGATATAGTTTAAATCGCAGTTAGCTGCATTAAAGTCTATTTTGTTATCCTTTTTATCCTTTATAGATAGTGTTCCATCAGTCTCTTTGGTAAGCGTTAAACCTAGATTTAATTCATCACTTAATTGGGAGGAACCCGTATCTTTAAAATAATGTCTTGTTCCGTCTTCATCTGTATATTTATAATAGTTTGTTCCACTTATGGCTTGTAACTCTAACCTTTGATTTATATTTAGTCTCCAGCCGTTTCCTGTTCCAATGTCTGAGTTTTTATCATTGCTATTAAACACATGATTAATAGCCACCGGCATTTTACTGCCATTCATGTCTATATCACTATGTGTAAATATTAAATTTCCATTATAATCATTTAAGTAGGAAGTTCCCGCTCTTCCCACGTCTTGTGAGTGATAAGTCCAATAATCTTCTATACCGCTATTATTTATATAATTAAAAGTAACTTGTGGTCTTGCCGAAGCATAGGTTGAATATATGTCAGATGACCAAAAAGCACTATAATTCCCACCATTATCTTCCTCTAGCATTAAGCCATAATTATTTCCCTGAGTAAACCATTGCTTGGCAATACTAGTGATATCCCAATTAACCCACTGATCTTGGTTTGAACTTATATTGCTAAGTGCTTCAACATTAGAATCATAGCTCGGCTGTGTTCCCCATGAAATAGTATCTGGATTAAAATCTTGATTTATTTTATGTACATTTACTTGATTGTTAGAAATTTTACTTACCCCTGAACATAATTGTAAGTTTAAGTCTGCACTAGTTATCATATCTCCAGTTGAAAGTTGTGGTAAATCAAATTTAATATAAGTTCTTGTTGTTCCTACAACTGGTGTTTGTCCAACTCTTACATATTGATTTTGTGCTTTATTGCTTGGATCATTTGAGCACACAAAATTATCATGAATATTTGTTCTGTCTAAAGATGTAGTCATAGATGGATCTACAGTTACAGGATACACCCTATCATTACTATTTAACCAATCCTTATTCGGTGTTAATGTTAATACATATCCATCTTTTGCTTCATTAATACTAACATCTATACTATTACTACCTTCACCTGATTTATCATACATAATAGGTGCTGCTATCTTAAATACCTGTTTTGTTTTATCATTTGAGTCATAAAATATTATTGACTTATCTTGCTGTAAAACTGGTGTAACATTTTTTAAATTTAAATTAAATTTGTACTCCGTGTTATCACTAGCTTTGTTTATTACAATATTTTCTTTCACATCACTACCATTCAATACATACTGTAAATCAGTGTTTGAGAATATGTTTGAAAAATTAATAGTTGAAGTTAAATTTTTTAAAGTTTTCACCTTTTCATTACTAACTAAAGTATCCTTTGCCGCCTGCTTATCAGTTGAACTCTCAACTGACAAATCCGCATCCTTTTTTATTTCATCATCTGCACTTTTATTTATGTCCTTATTTAATTCATTATCATTTGTTGCAACAATGTTCCCTTGTGCTCCCTTGGCATCTTCCAAATTCCATGAAATTTCATACTTATCCTTTTTAAGGTCTACAAGCTTTTTCGTAGCCGAATTCTTAGCTATTTCAATTTTAAAATCATTTTGTTTATTCTCTAAATAACCATTGTCCTTAGAATCTTCTAAACTGTTATCAATATCCTTCCATTTCCCATTATCTAGATAATGAATTGGTGTTTTATATTCTGCTACTTCATAACTTCCATCATCTTTTTCATATTTTTTACTATTTTTAGTTCTTTGATCTGTTAATTCTTTTGTAATTTTACCTACTTTTTTCTTCTTGATTTTTTTTGTTTGAATTTTTCGAGTACTTACATTATTAGCACCCGCTTGTTCTGCATTCACCGTAATTGGTAATACTGATGTTATTAAAAAAACAATCAGGCTTGCCGAAATAATTTTTTTTATTCTCAACATAAAAATTCCCCTTTATTCATAAAATATCTATATTTTATGAACATATAGGGGATTATATCATAATGTGAATGTCGAAATTAGCAAATATTTGTCCCGCATCCATATTTTTTATTAATTTTATGTATTAGTATGTTGCAAAAAATAAAAATCATCATGAGCTTTTTCTATTCTATACTTAGCTAAATCCATAATCACACCATCCATGGACATTTATTAAAAGCGATGTCATACTTAAGACTTTTATCTTTGCACTAACAATAGAAGTTAACGGCAGAAGAGGGTTGCTCTTCTGCCGTTAACTTCTATTGTTTTTTACATGTCTATAATAGGACTTAGCTAAAAAATTGTTTTGCAAAGACAGCAAATGAACTTTGGAGCTCTGCTACATAACTATTATCATGACCATTTTCAAAATATTTTTGTAGAATGCTATCAAAGCTATTTTGAAATGCACTAGCACCAGAAATATCTAAGTTTTTAAGCTGTTTATATGCTTCATTAGAATACTCTGTATCTATGTCCTTGTTTGCACTGCTTTCTTGATTATAAATATGCTTGTTATATGCTTGTAATAGAAGTGCTCCAGCAGAATTTGTCATGTCATGCACAGCAACATAAGAGACTTTTGAATTTCCTAGTGCTGCCTTATAAGCATCAACTGTATTGCTTGTATTGGAAACCGCAAATGCGTCATTAAGAACCTGTCCAGCAGAAACTATATCCTTATAGGTGAAGCTTGTTCCAGAAATATCTGCTGCTACTGTTACCTTATCTTGACTATAGTCCTCAAATTTCTTTGCAATATCCTCTACACTTTCATTAGAATAGTCAATATTATTATCTTGTTTAAACTGACTATATACAGAGAAAAGCTGTTTTTCCATATCTACAAGTGAATTACTAATGGACGTTTCATTGGGATCATTAATGGATTTGGCACCATTAAAAAATGCATTTAGATTATTAGCTTGTGCATCAATGTTTTCACCTGTATCTTTAGAATAGTATTGATTAAGGTTTTGCAATTCTGCTTTCTCCTGAGTTTGCTGCTGTTTAGTGTAGCCATCTACATCACTAATTCCTTGTTCTTCTGCTCGTTTTGCTATATTATCACTAGAATAGGTATCTTGAATCTCTGTCTTTGCCTTATCATAGGCTACTATGGATTCTGCAAGATAGTTCCCATCGCCTGTAGGCACATCTGTTAAATTGTTAGCTGCACTATGAATGTTCTGATTTTGAAGTTCTAAAAGATAAGTATTCGTTGAATCTGCAATTGGTGTTAAGTAGCTATCGTATTGATGTAATACTGCCTCATATTGACTTTGCATTTTTTGATTTTCAGCTTGTATTTTATCAGACGCTTCATCGTACTCAGCTAATGTTTCTTTCTTTTGCGGAATATTATTGCTCATTGGTCTATATGCAGAAAAAGAAGTGTCCAGATCATCTAAAATCTTTTGCTGAGAAGTTTCTCCTCTATTACTTAAAGAGAAAACGTCAGAGTAGGTATCTGCTCTGGAGCTAGGAGCATTCATTTGTCCCTTGCTATTATAAGTAACAAATTCATTTTCTCCAGTATTATAATCATATCGAACTAGAGCATCTTCCACGTAAATTTTGCTTTTATCAAAATTAGCTGCTTGTATTGTGTCTTCCCCCGCTACAACCTCAGTGAGTTTTCCTGTTGCTGAATCAATGTGTAGACATCCAATAGGTCCTTTAGAATATTCACAAGAATTATCAGGTGGTTGCTTAACAGTTATATTATTATTCGAATATACTGTTGATGACCCAATAGAATTAATTGACATACTATTACCTCCAGAATGATTTTAATTAGTATATTATCGTATATAATATTCAATTTTATAGTGTTATTAGAAAAAATAGTGTAATATGTCAATTATGAAAATAACGTATCACTTTTAAAATTGTTATTTGTTACTGGATGCCCAATAAGCTTGTATTTCTTCTAATGATTTTCCCTTTGTCTCTGGAAGCCATTTTAAGGTGAAAATGAACATAATTACACAACATATGCCAAAAATTGAAAATGTCTTAGATCCGCCTAAGCCATGAAGCATCATTGGGAACAACTGAGTTACAACATAAGTTGCGAGCCACAGAGTAGCTGAAGCAAGTGAAGTAGCACGACCACGTATGCTTGTTGGGAATATTTCAGAAATAACAACCCAAACACCACCGCCCCATGATAATTCAAAGGCAATTGTATGAATTAAAACCATAAGAAGAATTATTATATCAACTACATGATTAAATGAGGTTGAAGTGAAAATTATTCCAAGTGCAAACAGACATATACCCATAACAGCAGAACCGCAAAGCAATAATCTCTTACGTCCACGATCTATTAAATACATTAATCCGAAAACAAACATTACTTTAACAGCACCAAGCACAATTGTTTCAACAAGGGCAGCATTTGTACTCATACCTGTCTGTTCAAAAATAAGAGGTGCATAATAAGCAACAGCACTTACTCCTGTTAATTGCTGCATTATTGCTAGAACTAAAGCAATTATTAAAGCACTACGAAAACCTTTTCTAAACAAAAGACGTAAAGATGCATTTTTGTCTTTTGAAATTGATTCTTTTATACTATTTACTTCAACTTCTGCTTCTTTAGCTCCAGCAATTTTTGTCAATACATCACGAGCCAATGATTGATTTCCTATTTTCACAAGATAACGAGGGCTTTCAGGTACTAAGAACAAAAGAACAAAGAATAGAATTCCAGGAATTGCTCCAGCGGCAAACATTAAACGCCATCCAGTAGCTTGATTCCATTGAACCGTATGTGTGTTTGCAATGATAGCGTTTACTATATAAACAATAAACATTCCAGAGGCAACAGCTAGCTGATATGCTCCAACTAATCTACCACGTATACTTTCTGGTGCTATTTCAGAAATGTATAGAGGCACTAGGGTAGAAGCCATTCCAACTCCGAGACCACCTATAAGTCTTCCGATAACTAAAACCGGAACAAAATCAGCGAATGCACAGGAAAGGCTTCCTACAATAAATAATATACCAGCCATAAATAGTACTAACTTACGCCCAATTTTATCGCTTAAAAAACCCGCAATAAAACATCCAACCATTGCTCCAAGAGGTATAGCTCCGGATACAAACCCGGCCATACTATTACTCATATGAAATTTAACCTGTAAAAAGTTAATTGCACCAGATATTACTCCCTGATCATAACCAAAAAGGAGACCTCCAAGAGCTGCAATTGTTACTACAATTACCAAAAATGTGTTTTGTTGCTTTTGATTTGATGTTGAATCATTTATATCTTTCATTGCATTTAATCCCCCTAATTTAATTTACTAATACAATGATGTCCTTAACTTTACTGCTTAACTATTTTATTTCTAAACTAAATACTTTTTTAATTTATTTATTAGCAAGATGTCTTCTTAAAGTTGCACGTACGGCACCAGGACCTTCCATAAGCTCAGAAAAATCTTTTTCTACAACTTCACCCAAACCAGCTTTATATAGATCAACAGCAAAAATAGTACTATCAGATAATATAGGCTGTAATATAGTATGAACTGCACAATCTTCACCAAGCTTTAAATCTTTAATTTGAGAATCAAGAGTATCAAGCATTGGATCTGGACTAATATCAAAACTTTTACCGTCATCATCTACACCAAGTAAATAACGACACCATGCTGCTAAAACCAAAGGAATAAATTTCAAATCTTTTATATTTAATTTGTCATTTGCAAGATATGCCTTAATTGTCTCGCCAAAACGTATGGCTAACTTTTGAGAAGTATCGGTAGCAATACGCTGTGGTGTATCCGGCATAAATGGATTTGGAACACGCACCTTAAGAACTTCATCTAAAAACTTTCTTGGAGAAATTATACCTGGATCTACAACAACAGGTAAACCTTCTTTATATCCAATTTCTTCAACTAGTTTTACAAGATCCTTATCCTTCATTTCGTCACTAATTTTTTTATATTTTAATAGACAACCAAATATTGCAAGTGCCGTATGTAATGGGTTAAGGCAAGTACATACTTTCATTTTTTCAACTTTATCAACAATTTCTCGCTGTGCAAAAATAACCCCTGTCTTATCCAATTGAGGACGTCCATTTGGAAAATTATTTTCAATAACAAGATATTGTGATTCTTCTGAATTAACAAAGGGTGCGATATATGTTTTTTTTGTAGTAATTATGCCTTCTGTATCCTTAAATCCACACTTTTGTAGCATATTTTTAACACTTACATCAGGACGTGGTGTAATTTTATCTATCATACTCCATGTAAAAGAAATTTTTTCTGGATTCTCTATATAATCAAGGAATCCTTTATCTACAAGTCCTTTATCTAACCATTTTGAAGCAAACTCATGTATAGCACTATAAAGCTTTGAACCATTATGTGAACAATTGTCCATACTAACCATAGCTACAGGATATGCTCCAAACTTGTAACGTTCAAAACAAAGTGCGGAAACTTTACCAATATAGCTTTTGGAATTTTTAGGACCATTTGAAAAATCATTTACAACATCAGCTAAAAATTTGCCACTTCCATCAACTAAGCTATAGCCTTTTTCTGTTATAGTAAAGCTTACCATTTCAAGACTTTTTGCACGAAAAATTTCTTTAAGACGTGAAAAGTCAGCTTTATTATCACTATCCACTTTAAGAGATTCTGCTATACTGCCTATAACTTTTTTATCAATAGTTCCATCAGACTTAAGTGTTACAAGCAAACTTAAATTATCATGTGGTCTATATATTTTGTCTATAATTTCATAGTCATATCCTTCAGCTACAATAATTCCTCTCTTAGAATACCCATCGTCTAATAATTTTTGTTGTAAAGCTGCAGGAAATGCTCTGAATATATTTCCTGCACCAAAATGAATCCAAAATGGATCTTTTTTTGTAGCTTCAATCATTTTAGTTCGATTAAATTTAGGTATACTGATTTCAGCTCTTTGCCACTGCTTAATATTGTCAAGTTCATTGTTATTTAAATACATATTTATCCCCCCATAAAAATTATTTTAACTTACACTATAAAGTAAGAAAAAAATCATTATTTAAAGAATCATATTCTTTTGATGTATCGTTGTTTATAAATAAATCCGGATATTTTTCACTAAATATAAATTGCTGAGAACCAATCTTATCCAAATGATTATCAAATAATTTTTCAATTTTACTTGCATCATTATTTTCAAAAGCATTAATCATTTCGCAATGTTCACTTAAAACTGTTTTAGCAATTTCAATATCACTATTTATCAATAAACGCATACGTCTATAATGAGTTGAAACTTTAAAAATAATATTGGCGCAAAATGAATTGCCTGTTGCCTCATAAAATACATTGTGAAATTCATCATCTAAATCTAGAAAACTTCTAATATCTTTATTTTTTATACTCATTTTTTGATTTTCAACAGAAGTTTTAAGACAATTAATAAATTGTTCTTTGGGATTGTCAGCAAAAAGTTTAATTACATTCTTCTCCACACACATTCTTAAAAATCGTTCTTTCTTAACACGATAAATATCAATTTTAGAAATCATTGTGCCACTTTGAGGCAGCAGTTCAACAAGTCCTTCTTCTTGCAAACGTAAAAGAGCATCTCTCATAGGTGAACGATTAATTTGATAATGTTCACATAAATTTTTAATACTAACAATGTTACCTGGTCTTAATCTTAATTCAATAATATCTTTTCTTAGAGAAGAATAAGCTATATCATCATTTACCGAAGTTATTTTTTTTGCTTGATTACTTTGTTTGTTTATATCCATAGTTTATTTGTTTTCTCCCTTTAAATATAATATTTATTTAGTAGACATTTTCTCTATACTTTCCCATAAACCATTTAAATAAGTAGCTCCAAGAGCACGGTCATATAATCCATAACCAGGCATAGACTTTTCACCCCAAATTGCACGTCCATGATCTGGCCTCATTGGTCCATCAAATCCAATATCATAAAGTGCTTTTAAAATTGCAAACATATCTAGTGATCCATCGCTTGAAAGATGTGCTGCTTCCTGAAAATCACCAGCTCCATTATATTTTAGATTACGTACATGAGCAAAGTGTATTCTACCTTTACTTGAACGAATAATATCTGGAAGATCATTTTCAGGATTTGAACCAAGTGATCCAGAACAGAATGTTAATCCATTTAATGGGCTATCAACAAGCTTAAAAATTTTCAATATATTTTCTTTTCCTGTTACAATACGTGGAAGTCCAAAAACTGGCCATGCAGGATCATCAGGGTGAATTGCCATTTTAATATTATATTTTTCACATGTAGGCATAATAGCTTCAAGAAAATATTTAAGGTTGGCAAAAAGCTTTTTCTCATCAACATTTTTATAAAGACTGAATAATTCTTTAATGTGACTCATACGTTCAGGTTCCCAACCTGGCAATATAAATCCATTAGATTTTTTATCAATAGTAGCAAATATTTCATTAGGTTTTATCTTTGAAATTACCTTATCGTCATATGCAAGAACAGTAGAACCATCTGGCCTTACCTTAGCTAAATCTGAACGTGTCCAGTCAAATATAGGCATAAAATTATAGCATACTAAATGTATATCTTCCTGTCCTAAATGTTCAAGGGTTTCATTATAGTTTTTGATATACTTATCACGATCCGAAGATCCTATCTTTATAGAATCATGTATGTTAACGCTTTCAATTCCTTCAATAGTAAGCCCTGAATCTTCTACTTCGTTCTTTAACTTATGAATTTCTTCTCTAGACCAAGCTTCCCCTGGCTGCTTATTATACAGTGTTGTTATAACACCTTTTACACCTGGCACCTGACGAATTTGTTTTAATGTAACAGAATCATACCCTGTTCCAAACCATCTCATTGTCATATTCATCGTTTATCATCCTCTCGTAATATACTAATATATTAGTATATTACCACTTATTACATGCACACGTCAACAATTTTTCTTTAATAAGCACAATAGAAACTTAATATAAAAGAAATTTATATTATAATTAAGCAAAATAAAAAAGCTGATGAAAATCATCAACCTTTTGTAATGCGCCATTTGTATATGTTTTGGTGCTCCCGAAGTGATTTGAACACTCGACCTACTGATTACGAATCAGTTGCACTACCAGCTGTGCTACGGAAGCATAGACATATTTAATTTACTAATACATTATACTACAAATTCACTTTTAAGTGAACCTTTCACTTTTTTGCCGCTTCTTAATTTATATTTTCTAAAATAATGGAGACTTAAAACTCCATAAAGCTTTAAGTCTCCAACTTTTATTTGCACATTTTTTTTGCGGCATTCACTATATTGTCCACTGTAAATCCAAACTTTTTAAACAAAATATTGGCTGGTGCAGACGCTCCAAAATGATCTATACTTATTACTTTGCCATCTAGTCCAACATATTTATGCCATCCAAAGGATGCTCCCGCTTCTACGGCAATTCTTTTCCTCACCGAATTCGGCATTACTTTTTCTTTATATTCATCTTCTTGTTTATCAAATATTTCAAAGGACGGAATATTAATAACCCTTGCACTAATTCCAAAGTTTTTTAGTTCATCCGCTGCTTTATATACAAGTTCTACTTCAGAGCCTGATGCCATTAACAGCAAATCAGGTTCACTTTTATCACAATCTTTTAATATATATGCTCCTTTATTTAACTGCGTGCCTGTGCCTTTGTACAAAGGTACAGTTTGTCTTGTAAGAATCAATGCTGTTGGTCCATCTATTCTACTAAGTGCATAATTCCAGGCCTCCTCCGTTTCTTTTGCATCAACAGGTCTTATAACTGTTAGGTTTGGAATACTCCTAAGTGAAGCTAGCTGCTCAACAGGTTCATGAGTTGGTCCATCTTCGCCAACACCTATACTGTCATGTGTTAAAACATAAATCACAGGTAGACCCATAAGTGCCGACATTCTCATAGCACCCTTCATATAATCACTAAAAACAAAGAATGTAGATACAAATATTTTAAGCCCACCATGAACACTAATTCCATTTGCAATAGCAGCCATAGCATGCTCTCTTACGCCAAAGTGGAGATTCCTACCACTGTACTCCTCTTTGGAAAAATCACCTTCGCCTTCCATATATGTTTTGTTTGAAGGTGATAAATCGGCAGAGCCACCTATCATGTTAGGTATAAGCTTTGCGAATTTATTAATTGCAATGTAGGAGGCTTGTCTTGTTGCCATTGATTTTTCAAATTCTTTTAGTTTGTCCTCATCTATTAACTGCTTTGAAATTTTATTATTCATCCACGTATCAAATTCCTCTGAAAGCTCAGGATAATCTCTATCATAACCACTTTTCAGTGCATTCCAATGGTTTTCTTCTTCTTGTAAGCTACTTTGAATTTTTTTTATGTGTTCAGTTACTTCATTAGGAACATAAAACGTTTCTTCATAATCCCAATGGAGATTTTTCTTAGCATTTTTTATTCCTTCTTTTCCAAGTGGTGCTCCATGCACCTCTGAGGTTCCTGCATTTGAAGCTCCATATCCTATAATTGTTTTAATTTTTATAAGACTTGGTTTATCCTTCTCTAATTTTGCCTTTATTATAGCCTTGTTGATTTGTTCAACATCATTTCCATCTTCAACTTCAATGGTCTGCCAGCCATAAGCTTTAAATCTCTCTGTAACATTTTCTCTAAATGCTATATCTGTACTTCCTTCTATTGATATATTATTTGAGTCGTAGAGTACAATTAATTTCCCAAGTCCAAGAGTTCCTGCAAGAGAGGCAGCTTCACTTGAAATTCCCTCCATCATACATCCATCTCCTGCTAAAACATAGGTATAATGGTTTACAATATCATACTTTGGTCTATTAAATTTTTCTGAGAGATAAGCTTCTGAAATTGCCATTCCAACTCCATTTGCAATACCTTGTCCAAGAGGTCCTGTGCTTACTTCAACTCCTTCAGTAACTCCATACTCAGGATGTCCTGGTGTTTTACTTTTCCACTGTCTATAATTTTTTATATCCTCTATAGACAAATTATATCCAAAAACATTTAACATTGAATATAAAAGCATTGAAGCATGACCCGAAGATAAAATGAATCTGTCTCTATCTATCCAATTCGGATTATTAGGGTTATGTTTTAAATTCTTTGCCCACAATGTATATGCAGTTGGTGCTGCCCCCATTGGAGTGCCGGGGTGTCCAGAGTTAGCTATTTCTACACCTTCTATGGATAATATTCTAATGGTGTTTATTGATAATTCATCTATATTCATTTTCTTCTTCACATCCTAACCAATTCATTTTTTACATCATCTTTATGCTCATAGACATAGACTATTATGTGTTCAATCATTAAGTGTATGTCTTCAATTTGCTCTATTGTATTACTTTCTATATTTATATTAAAATCAGAAATTTTCTTAAGTTTTCCTCCATCATTGCCAGTCATGCTTATTAAAATACCATTTCTAGCTTTCACATAGTCAGCTGCATGAAGTACATTTTTAGAATTTCCACTTGCAGATAATGCTATTACAACATCATTATCTTCCATGAGATTCTTAAGCCTTTCTTCAAAAATTGTCTCATATCCTAAATCATTTCCATATGCAGTTATAGTTGCCAGATTGTCACATAGTGAAATTATTTTAAATCTTTTTTCATTACCATGTATGGCATTTTTTCCAAAGTCACAAACAAAGTGGTTTGCGGTAGTTGCACTTCCACCATTACCTAAAATAAAAATATTTTTCCCTTCAATTCTTGCCTTTTCAAGTATATTTATCATGTCTTCAATTTTTTTGTAGTTAAAATTATTAATAAGTCTTCCTATATGGTCAAAATAATTATTTATAATCTCCTTCATAATTATTTTCACTCCTTTAAGATAGAATTCACCACTTAATATGCGCTCAAACTTCCTTATTTTATAGATTTATTATAATCCTCCATAAACTTTTCCATTCCACTATCTGTTAATGGATGCTTAGTCATTTGTATTATTAACTTATATGGTATTGTTGCTATGTTTGACCCAAGTTTTGCTACTTGTAATACTTGCATAGGGTTTCTTATACTTGCTGCAATAATTTCTGTTTTAATATCATATATTTTAAATATTTCAGCAATATCAGCTACAATTTCAATTCCACCATTACCTATGTCATCTAATCTTCCTACAAAAGGACTTACATAGCTTGCTCCTGCTTTAGCTGCAAGCAGTGCCTGTTGCGCTGAAAAAATTAAAGTTACATTTGTTTTTATTCCATTTTTATTAAGTTCTGATACTGCTTTTAACCCTTCTAAGCACATTGGTATCTTAACTACTATATTTTTATTTATTTTTGAAAGTTCTTTTCCTTCTTTAATCATATCTTCTGAATTTGTGCTTATAACTTCTCCACTTATAGGTCCATCTACTATTTTACATATTTCATTAATTACTTCTTTGACATCTCTTCCTTCTTTAGCTATAAGTGATGGATTTGTAGTAACGCCATCAATAACTCCTAGTTCTGCAGCCTTTCTAATTTCTTCTACATTTGCTGTATCAATAAATATTTTCATATAAATTTCTCCTTTTTAATAATTTTTTTGTAAATATAAATGACCAAGATAGCTTGGCCATTTATATTAATTTAATCTATTCGCTAACTTGTTTTGAATTTTTTGATTTTGATTTTATAGTAAGTGCGGCAAATACTATTGCAATTATTACTATTAATGCATAAATACCACCCTTAGAAAATGCTTTTCCTATATTTCCAACTACTATACCAGTAAATGCAAAGTCTGCATCACCAAAGGTTGAGTTTGCATATCCTAAACTTGCAAGTAATGGGAGCAAAAATGCTGGTATTGTGTTTAAAATTAATCCATTTACAAAACATCCTATTATTGTTCCTCTTAATCCTCCTTGGGCATTAGCAAGAACACCTGCTGCTGCTCCAACAAAGAAAGCTGGGATTAGTCCTGGAATTAATACTGGTAGTCCAACAAATGGTAGTATTATGAAAGATACCACAGCGCCTACTAAAGATGCTAAGAAACCTATGATTACAGCATTTGGTGCGAATGGGAATATTACAGGGCAATCTAGTGCTGGTACTGCATTTGGCACTATCTTTTCTGAAATACCTTTGAATGCTGGAACTATTTCAGCAAGCATCATTCTAACACCTTGAAGAACCATTACAAATCCTGCTGTAAATCTAAATGCTGACATAATAGCGAATACAGTAACATCTGTTCCACCTGAAAGTTTTAATGCAACGGCAGAACTAGCTAAATGTAATGTAATAACAAATATTAAGATCATGACAACAGCTGTAGATATTACATTGTCCTTAAAGAAACTTAAGCCTTCTGGAACATTTATATCTTCTGTAGAATGTTCTTTATTGCCTACTAACTTTGAAACTGAAGCTGCAATAACATAAGTTAACCCATTAAAATGACCCATTGCAACAGTATCGCTACCTGTTACCTTCCTATAGAATGGCTGAACAACAGCTGGAGTTATAACCATTGTGGCTCCTAAAAGTAATGATCCTACAACTATAAGTTCAGTTCCATTAAACCCTAAAACAGATAATATTGCCGCAAGTAAACCTGCCATAAATAACATATGATGCCCTGTCAAAAATACATACTTTAATGACGTAAATCTAGCAATTAAAATATTTACAATAAATCCTAGTGCCATGATTAAAGCCATTTGCGTACCAAAATTTTTCTGAACTAATGCTATGACTGCTTCATTAGTTGGTACAACCCCTTGTAGGTGAAATGCACTTTCAAATGCAGGTCCCAACACATTAAGACTATCAGAAATTGCACCTGATGCTAGTTGAAATATTACAAAACCAATAATAGTTTTAAATGTTCCAGTAACAATCTTAGATAGTGGTTTCTTTAATGCAATTAAACCTATCAATGCCATAATTCCTACAACAATTGCAGGTTGATCAATGAAACTTAAAAAGAAGTTCATCATTTTTCTTTCCCCCTCGTTTTTTATTAATGTAATACTTTACATTCGCTTTAAATTTTTATTATTTTTTTAAATTTTTAATTGCTTCTAAAACAATTTCTTCTATAGCCTTTTTATCAATAACGTTATGAATATAAACAGTGTTAAATCCTTTATCTTCAATTTGAGACTTTAATTCATAAGTTGTTATAACTAAATCAGCCTGTTTGCCACTTACAGATCCTAAATCACAAGCTTCAACATCAGCTTCCATTCCATTTTTCTTTAATATGTCATCAACATTCATTTTAAGAATTAAACTTGATCCCATTCCCATTCCACATACAGTCATAATATTCATTTTACATCTCTCCTTTATTTTTAATATAATTTGTTATATCACTAGCATTATTTGAATTTAGAGCAGTGCTTATAAACTCTTTATCCCCTAAAAATGTAACTAATTCAGATAACGCTTTTAAATGGCTTGAATGATCTACTGCACATAAGCATACTACCATTCTGACTGGATCATTATCCTTATTGCCAAAGTTGATTGGCTTATTTAAGGTTATTAAACTCATCCCTATTTTTTTAACACTTTCATCTGGTCTTGCATGTGGCATTGCAATTCCAGGAGCAATTACTATATATGGTCCCAATGTCTTAACACTATTAATCATATTTTCTATATATTTTTCTTCTATTACATCATTGTTTTTTAAAATTTCTCCTCCAGCTCTTACTGCTTGCTCCCAGTTTTCTGCCTCTACATTTAATTTTATAAAATCATTTGTTAATACCTCATCTAACATTGGTTCAAACACCCCTCTCTTAAAGTCATTAGCTATTGAAAGATACATAGCTAAATCTTCTGCTAATTTTTTACTATTTAAAATGGTACAATTTTCATTTATTATATCCATTACCTTATCTAGCGAAACTTTATGCTTATTTATATGTCCATTATTGTATTGTCTTAAAACCTTGCTTATATCATTTATGTTTTTCTCTGTTAAAAATGGATTTACTTCGATACATGGAATATTATTTGTATCCGATTTAATTGGTACTGTGGTTATTATTAAATCTACTTCTTTATTATTAAGTACCTCATCTAAATTATAATAAGATGCTGTATTTATTATATTTATATTGAAAAGCGACTGTATCCTTGATGATACAAGCTTTGCTGTTCCTATTCCTGTTGCACAGACTATAACAACGTTTACAATTGGTTTGTCACTTTCTTTACTTCTTTCAATTGCTGCTCCAAAATGTAAAGTTAAATATCCTATCTCTTCTTCACTTAATTTATTCCCAGCATACTCTTCTATTCCATTAGCGCACTGTTTTATAGCGTAAAATACTTTTTCATAAGATTTTTTTATTTCTTTTAACAGTGGATTTTTTAATGTAAGGTCATGTTTTAATCTATATATTGTAGGCCTTATGTGTTGCAAAAGCCCATCAAAAAGCTGTTTATCTCCAAGTAAATCAATATTAAGGCTTGAACCAACTCTATTAATTAGATTGTCAGTTATAAATTCAATTGCTCCCCAATCTGCATCGTTATTTTTTGATGTAGCAACATTACTTCCTAATAAATGAATTGTCATATAACCAATTTCATCAATTGGTATAATAACCTTGAATCTATTTTCTAGTATTTTTGCAATACTTGATGCAACTACAAATTCTTTTGTAATTTCAAGAGCTTTAAGTTCATCTTCTTCCATTACAATATCTTTTTCTTCTCTTATCCTTTTTATTGCAATAGCTATGTGTATAACTAATCCTGAATATGCCTCATCTGTAAACTTTGTTTCTAATTGTTTTTCTGCAATATGCAAGCAATTTTCTATATAAGGAATATCAATGTCTTTAAAAAATTCTTTTTTGTACTTATCTAAACCAAATTCTGATTTTGAAACTTTCGGATATTTAATTAGATTAAGTGCCTTGTATACATCCACATTACTTGTAAGTAACTCTAATGCTGCTTTTCTTAAATGCCTTTCCTCCCCAATAATTTTTACACCATGTCGTTTACATGATTCAAGTTCTAAATCTCTGCTTAAAAGCCATTCCCTTACCTTATCCATATCCTTTATAATTGTACTTCTACTAACAAGTAAGATTTCTGATAACTTCTCCATTGTTATATACTCTCTAGTTTCCAATAATTCAGAAAGAATTATTGTAATTCTTTCATCCTGAGATAATATATATTGATCTAAATCGATTTCACCAAGTAAATCTAGAACCTTACCTTTCTCTACTGAATCACACTTATAATTTATACCTTCATTTGGTTTCCTGATTAATTGTGGCAAATTGCTACTTTTTAAAAAATCATCTACCTTATCAAGATCATACCTAATGGTTCTATTACTTACCCCAAATTCCCTTGATAATTGTGAAATATTCATATATCCTTCAACGTTCATAATCTCATATAATAACTTTGAACAACGTTTATTCAGCATAGCTATACCATCTTTCTAACTTTAATATTACATGTATTTATTTTGCTTACAATTTTATTATAAGCTATTTATACGTATACACAAGATTATACTTTTGCACTGCAATGTGGCAAAAAAATAAAAAATATCTATATTTAAACTTTACAACTATCTTTTATCCTAATTATTTGAAAAACTATCTAATACATCAAATATCTTTTTCATATTATTTTTTCCAACAAATTCATGAAAATTTAATCAAAATTTATTAAATAATTTTATTAAAATAGTTTATATTAATATATATATCTATTGCTCCTATTATCTTTAAAAATCGTAGCATTTAAACTTTGACTTTCTTTGACCTTAGCTGTATTATATAACTGTAATCAAGGAAAGCACTTGAAACGCTTCCCTTAATAAAAACAATTATATAAATATTGAGGAGGTTGTTGTTTATGTTTGATATGATTCCATTTAGAAGAAATAATGGTATGGTTAAAAAGGGTTCTGGTTTTGATGATTTCTTTAACACATTTTTAGGAGATGATTTTTTCTCACCAATATTGGCGAATAGCGGTAGTTTTAAAGTAGACCTTAAGGAAGATGAAAACAATTATACTATAGTTGCAGATTTACCTGGTATTAAGAAGGAGGATATTTCACTAGAATATGAAAATAATTATTTAGTTGTTTCTGCAAAACGTGATGATACAGTTGAAGATAAAAATGATAATTATGTAAGACGTGAAAGAACATATGGAGAATTTAAAAGAAGTTTTTATATAGATAATGTAGATGAAAATTCTGTTGATGCTTCCTTTTCTGATGGAGTGCTTAGGGTAACACTTCCGAAAAAAGATAAAGGAATTCAAAAAAAGAGAATAGACATACATTAAAAATAAATAGTCCACAGCTGTGGACTATTTATTTTTATGCAGAACTTTTTATTTATCCACATGTTAATTGTTTTCATAATAAAAAGTTATCAACATCGTGCAT
Organism: Clostridium acidisoli DSM 12555; assembly: GCF_900176305.1. GTDB lineage: Bacteria > Bacillota > Clostridia > Clostridiales > Clostridiaceae > Clostridium_I > Clostridium_I acidisoli. Next base: position 7,591 of record NZ_FWXH01000014.1, on the reverse strand, counting down.
AACTTTTATTCCTCTCTGTGTATAACATCAAGTCTTCCAAATTTACTGAATTGTCCAAGCCAAGCAAGCTTAACTGTTCCTGTTGGACCATTTCTCTGTTTTGCAATAATACATTCTGCTACATTTTTATCTTCTGTTTCCTTGTCATAATATTCATCTCTATATAAAAACATAACAATGTCAGCATCCTGTTCTATTGAACCTGATTCTCTAAGGTCAGAAAGCATTGGCCTATGATCTGTTCTCTGTTCAGGAGCACGAGATAGCTGAGACAATGCTATTACTGGACACTGCATTTCTTTTGCAAGTGCTTTTATAGATCTTGATATTTCTGAAACCTCTTGTTGTCTACTCTCTCCAGAACCCGACATAAGCTGAAGATAGTCAATTACAATCATGTCAATTCCATGCTCTATCTTAATTCTTCTGCATTTAGAACGCATCTCCATTACGGATATTCCTGCAGTATCATCAATATAAATTTTAGCTTCTGCAAGTGGTCCTGATGCTTTTGCTATGTTATCCCAGTCACTATCTTCAAGGTTTCCGGTTCTAAGCTTTAGCATATCCACATTTGCTTCTGAACATAGAAGTTTATATGCCAGTTGCTCTTTTGACATTTCTAATGAAAATACAACTATACTTTTTGCTGCTCTTAATGCAGCATATTCAGCTAGGTTTAAAGCAAAAGTTGTTTTTCCCATAGATGGTCTAGCTGCAATTAGAACCATATCTCCTTTTTGAAAACCTGAAGTTTTTGCATCAAGTTCAGGGAATCCAGATGGAACTCCTGTAACTTCTCCTTTATTGTTATATAATCTCTCAATTTCAGAAAATCCTCTTTCAAGAACTGTACTAAGAGCTTCAAAATCACTAGTTGATTTATTTTGTGCTATGTTAAATATCTTTTTTTCAGCACTATCCAAAACCTTTGGCACATTATCCTGTTGATTGTAACTTTCATCAATGATTTCATTGGAGGATTTAATTAGCCTTCTAAGCACTGCTTTATTCTTTACAATTTCAATGTATGAATGTAAATTTGCAGTGGATGGCACAGAATTACATAATTCAGAAATATATGTTATTCCACCTGAACCTTCTAGCTTTTCGGTAGACCTCAAATGCTCAATTAACGTTATCATATCTACAGGTATATCCTTTTGGAAAAGCTGCATTATAGCACTATATATAATTTTATGATTTTCCCTATAAAAGTCATCACTTCTTAAAACTTCTGTTGCCGCAGCTATTGAATTTTTATCAAGAATCATTGATCCAATGACTGATTGTTCTGCTTCTATGTTTTGTGGTAAACTCCTAAGAGGTGCATCCATTTATCATCTCTCCTATGTGTTTTAGACATCTTTATAAAACCAAACTGCTTTTTATAAAGATGCCCTAAATGTTATTTTTTTAGTACTATATCCATGAGTTCTTCTATTGTATCAACAGCTTTAACTTCTATATCCTTTAAGCCTTTTGGTACTTCTTTATAGTTCTCTTTAGGTACTGTAACAAGCTTTATTTGTTTTCTCCTTGCTCCATATACCTTTTCAAATATTCCTCCAACTGGTTTTATCTTACCTCTTAAAGATATTTCTCCAGTGATTGCTACATCTTGCTTTATTGGTCTTTTTAAAAGGGCACTTATTATGCATATTGTAATAGCAGCTCCAGCTGATGGTCCATCTATCTTTCCACCACCAACAAAGTTTACATGTATATCATAATCTTTAATGTCCTTATCTGTAATTTTTCTTATGACAGAACCTGCATTAAACACCGAATCCTTTGCCATACTTCCGGCTGTATCATTAAATCTTATTGTTCCATGAGCTTTTTCCTTTGATTCAAAAACTGAAGTTTCTATTTCTATAGTTGAACCAAGAAAGCCACTAACCCCAAGTCCATATACATGACCTATTTCATAATTATTTTCTTTATCAATAGTTTCATAAGGAATTAATCTGCTTATCCCTATTACTTCTTCTAAGTCTTCAAGTGTTATAGTTACCTCATCCTTAGGATTTAGTCCCTTGCTGTAAAGCACAAGACCATACACATCTGATAATATATTTATTGCTCTTCGACCTTCAATAGTGTATCTACTTATACCTTCAGCTACTCCATCCTCAAGTTTTGCATTTAACTTCTTACCTGCATTTTCAACTATAATTTGTATATCCCTGGCGGAAAGTGGTTCAAAATAAACCTCCGTACACCTTGATCTAAGTGCAGGATTTATTTCTGAAGGCTGTCTTGTCGTTGCTCCAATTAAAATAAAGTCTGCTGGGGCACCTTTTTCAAAAAGATATTTTATATATTTAGGTACATTTTCATCATCTGGATCATAATAAGATGATGAAAATTCTACCCTTTTATCCTCTAATACCTTTAATAACTTATTTTGAAGTATATTATCAAGCTCTCCAATTTCATCTATAAAAAGTACTCCACCATGTGCTTCTGTAACAAGACCTGTTTTGGGTTCTGGTACACCTATTTCAGCTAGTTCCCTTTTACTTCCTTGATAAATAGGGTCGTGAACAGATCCTAGAAGCGGATTTGTTATTTCTCTTGGATCCCATCTTAAGGTTGTTCCATCGACCTCAACAAACTTAGAATTTTCACTAAACGCTGTATATTTGAGTTTTTTTGATTCGTTTAATGCAATTCTTGCAGCAGTTGTTTTTCCCACTCCTGGCGGTCCATATAAAATAATATGCTGAGGATATGGCGATGCAATTTTTGATAATATTGCTTTAATTGCTCTCTCTTGTCCTATTATTTCTGAAAAGCTTTCTGGTCTCAAAATGGACTGAATACTTTTTGTAAGTTTTTTTGAATCAAGCTCTTCTAATTGTTCTAATCTTTTTAATGTCTTAGCATTTTCTGTTCCATTTTTCTTTTTAATTATACCGAGTTTTACCTCTTCAATATATTTATCTTGCTTTTCGATTAAAGCCTGCTCAACTTCATTTTGAAGTTTGTTTTCAACATATTTTCTAGCTATATATTCTACCAAAAATTTGTTTGTACTTTCAATAACTTCTTCAGCGTTTTCTTCTGTTGGTACAACACTAATTCCTGTATTAGTACATATAATTTTATTTAGAGCATATAATTTCTTATATACATCATCACTTTTCATATATTTTTGAAGTTTATATTTTACAACTCTTGATTTAATAAGCCCTGGGTCAAATACGTTTTTTAAAGTGTTTAATAATATATCAACCTTAACATCTAAAGGTACCAATTTCCCACTATCATTTCCTTTTTCATCTGATTCAAATTGTAGTTTCAAGATTTTTCTCCTCTCTATTGCTCCACAACAAAAACATTTATCTTTGTTGTCACTTCAGGATAAATTTTAAGTTCGATTTCATAATTACCTAATTGTCTAATAGACTCTGTTATTATCTTTTTCTTATCTATGTCAATTTTAAACTGTTTCTTTATTTCAGCGGATATATCCTTACTAGTTATTGCTCCAAATAATCTTCCGCCTTCTCCTGCTTTAGCTGCTAATTTTAGTTCTTTTCCTTTAAGTCCATCAGCTATTTTTTGTGCTGCTTCAGTTTCTTCTAATTTCTTTCTCCTTACAGCCTCATTTTTCTGATTTAATATATGCAAATTTGAATCATTTGCTTCTTCAGCATATTTTCTAGGAAATAAAAAGTTTCTTGCATAACCATCCGATGCATTTATAACCTCTCCTTTTTTTCCTACGCCTTTTATATCCTTTAAAAGTATAACCTTCATAATTTATTCCCCTTCCTTTACGTACTTTCTAATTGAATTTTTTAATTCTATAATTACATCTTTAATTTCAGAACCTTCTCCTCGGCCTTTATCATCAGATGAAATTTCAACTTTAGCGCCTGCCATAGTCATATGTCCACCGCCACCTAGAGATTCAAGTATAAGTTGCACATTTATGTCTCCAAAAGATCTCCCACTTATTAAAATTTCATTGTTTATCTTAACAAGTACAAAAGATGCCTTAATTCCTGTAATATTTAGAAGTTCATCCGCAGCCTGCGCTGCAAGTATGTTATCTTGTATGCCACTAGGGCAAATAGCTATTGCTATATTTTCATCAGTTATTTCAGCAGATCTTATAATATCAGCTTTTTTAATATAACTGTTTAAATCACTTGAAAACAATTTTTTCACATCAATTGTATCTGCTCCATGTTTTCTAAGATATGCTGCTGCTTCAAAAGTTCTAACTCCTGTTTTAAAATAGAAGTTTTTTGTATCAACGCATATTCCTGCTAGAAGAGCCTCAGCCTCAATTGGTTTCATTTTATATTTATCATTCATATATTGTACTATTTCTGTAACTAGTTCTGCTGTAGACGAAGCATATGGTTCAATATAGCTAAGTATCGCATCTTCAATGGAACTAGCAGACTTTCTATGATGATCTATAACAACAACTCTCTTAAACTTACTAAAAAGCTCTGGACTTTGAACATAACTTTTACTATTTACATCCACTAAAATGAGGAGACTATTTTCATCTATAATCTGAAAACTTTCTTTAATTGTCTTAAATCTATTATCGTAATCCGGGTCTTTGTTAAATTTATCAACAATATATTTTACGTTATTGCTTAACTTATCTGCTAATACATAACTTTTATCATTAAACATACTAATTGCGCTATATATTCCAATTCCAGAGCCGATGCAATCTATATCCGGATTATTATGCCCCATTATAATTATATTGCTGCTTTCCTTTGCAAGATCAACTAATGATTGGCCAATTACTCTTGCCCTAACCTTTGTTCTCTTTTCAACTTCTTTTGTTTTGCCACCATAAAATAAAAGTTTATCTCTTTTTTTTACAACAGCCTGATCTCCACCTCTTCCAAGTGCTAACTCTTTAGCAGAAACAGCAAAATTATAATTTTCAATAGGTGTTTCCCCTCCTCTTCCTATTCCAATACTGAGGGTGATAGCTAGCTTATTCCCTACATTTATTTCTCTCATTATATCCAAAATATCAAATTTCTTTTCTATTTCTTTTCTCAAATTTTTATTTTGAATTACTAAAACATATTTACCAGATGAATACTTTTTAAACATTGCGTTTATGCTCTGAGCATAACTATTAATATTTCTTTCAATCTCAGCAATTAGCAAAGGCTTTTTATCCTCTGGTGTACTCTTTACCACTTCATCTAAATTATCAACCTCAATAAGTATAACTGATTCCTTTATATTTTCAATTTCATTCAAAAGTTCATATTTATCACTTACCTCATAAAAATATAGGAGAATTATATTATCCTTGCCATTTATACTATCTGTAGTATTAACAATACTTACATGTATATCAAAAAATTTATCCTTTATCTTTACATATCTATAACTTTTTTTATTGCCTTCCAGTATATCCTTAACACTTATTTTATTTATTACATCTTTAATATTTCTTTCAAGTATGTTTGTATCATTAGCTATCATTGAAAGATTTTGATTATACCAAAGTATTTTTCCTTTATCACTTATTATAATAAGTGGAAATGGAAGTTTTACTAAAGTATTTTTTGTAGCAGAATCAAGCTTAGATGAAAAATCCTCTATAAACTTTTTCCACTCGTTTTTTCTGATTTTGTTGTTTTTTATATTGTATACTATTAGTACTAAGAAAAACAATAAAAATATACCACCAATTACTATATGTCCGTAGAATAAAATAACAGCTATTAATATACCGATTATTATCATATATACTAAATTACCCTGAGAAAAAAAATCATATTTATTTTCCATTTTTATTCACCTAATCTTTTCTAATTCTATTAGAGTCAAGTTTTCTAAAATCAAAAATGCTATCTATCACTCCAATTAGTACAAACCAACTATTTAAAATCATCATTAATATCAATATTACAAATACAATTAAAGATTTAGGTAACTTAGATCTGTTTCTTAAAAAATATGACATGTAGGCTATGGCATCCAAATATAGAAGTATAGTGAACAGTAAAATTCCAGTAGTATATATATATTCTCCTATTATCATGTTTTTATTTTGAAATAAAAGGCCAATACAAATAAAAACTATAAGAAAAGCAAGTATTAAATTTGGTACAAAAAAATATGTGAAATTTCTTCTTTTCTCCATAGATATATTTAACTTTTTAAATATTATCTCCGTTACTTTATAGCTTATCATCCCATAAAAAAGTGATCCTGTTACCATAGCTGTTGGCATCATTTCGAAAATCTTAGTGCTGGTTACTTTAAAACCATCAACTTGATTTACAATGTCTTTACTTATACCAGAATTTAAATATATTGTTTTTGTAAGATCTAAAGATTGATTAAATTCCTTTACAATATAAGCTACAGCACCAATAAATCCATTTGAATAAATAAAAAGTGGTAAAATAAAAAATGTTATAGCCGTAACTATTAAAAATCCTATACTTGTAAAAATAATAGTGTTTGCAGGTTTCTTTTTATTTTTTATACAATATCCTAATGGTATTCCTACAAAAGGCATTACTGGACCAATTGTTATTATTTGAACTAAGTTTGTTAACATAAAGCCTAATATCAACGCAATTATTAGAGCTGTTACTGAATATTTTGCTCCATTTCTAACATAAATTAATGCCACCACCGTTGGCAATATTACATATGCTAATAAACTTAATGTTGGAATGTATGAAGTAAGAAGCATAATGACTAGTAAAACTGCCGCCATTATCCCAGATTCCGTTATAGCTCTCGTATTGTTTGTTTTATTTTGCATGTTTTCCTCCTACTTATTATGCCGTGAACCTAATTTCTTTCTTTTAAATGATTATACAATTTGCTTAGATCTTTTCCATCCTTTTCAATGTCATCTTCTTCAATTATACCCAACTTTAATTTTTTTTTCATTTCATCATCAATTTCTAGATGTGAATATCCAATTCTTCCACCAAGTACATACAATAATATTATTGCCCCGGAAATACATTCAAGTATTGAATTTTGAGCAACATTACTTCCTTTAGCAAAAAGTTTATATAAATCACCTATAATACAAATTATATTTGCCTTCAACTCTTCAATAATTTTAATATTTGACATTATCTTAAAATCTTCATGTTTCATCCTATCCCTCTTCCCCTTAAACCCTTTATATCTATTTTAGTTATTTTTCTTAGTTTATGCAACTATGACCTATATTTAAAATTATTATATAAATTTTATTCGTAGTTGTGATAAATTGCGAAGTAAGGACTAAAGAATTTCATCATAGCTAAAGCTAGATGAAAAGATTAAAGAAAGCCTTCGGCTAGATAGAAGAATTGACGAGGCTAAAGCCGTCAAAGGTGAGAGAAGTTATTTACGCAACAGGTAAAGGAAATTTTTCTTCCTACGTCAGAAAAATAATGAATTTAAATTTATATACTAAGATAACTCTACAATATGTTTTAATCGTAGGTTTTGCTTTTAGGCGTAGCCTTTTGTATTCATATTATTAAGTTAATATGTTATAAACACTACGACCTTCGGTCAAAAAAATGAAGTACAAAATACTTTAGATTTATAAATTTAAGTTCAAAGATTTTTC
>NZ_FWXH01000017.1 GCF_900176305.1 Clostridium acidisoli DSM 12555 | reverse complement strand
GGATCTTTAGCTCAGTTGGTTAGAGCAACCGGCTCATAACCGGTCGGTCTGGGGTTCGAGTCCCTGAAGGTCCACCATATGGGGGTATAGCTCAGTTGGGAGAGCATCTGCCTTGCACGCAGAGGGTCAAGAGTTCGAGTCTCTTTATCTCCACCATTTAAAGCAGTCAGCTATGGCTGCTTTTTTGTTTTACATTTTTTTATATTGTTATTTAAAATGTGTTCAACATAATATATAATTTTAAATAACAATAATTATTTAGAGGTGTACTCAGAAATGTTTTTTTATAGAATTAAGCAGTTTATTTGGTCAGTAAACACTCACATAAATGAAGAAGACATTAAATATACAGAAAAGATATTGAGAATAGACGAACTTAAATTATTTAATAAATTAGCAAAGAACGAACAGAAGCATTGCATAAGAGTATCAAGAGATGTAGGGAGATTTCTTGATAGCAAAGGTTTAAAAAACGATATTTTAATCAGGGTAGCCCTATTACATGATATCGGAAAAATACAAAAAAGAGTTAATATAATAAATAAATCAATAATAGTTATTTTAAATAAATTAACAAAAGGCAAATTAAAAAGGTTTAATAATATAAAAGATATAAATATATACTATAATCATGGACAAATTGGGGCTAAAATATTAGAGAAATATGACCATGATAATAAAGAGTTATATTTGATTGCAAATCATCATAATGATTCTATACTATCAGATAGTGACCTTAACATACTTAGATATTTTGATGACAAAAATTAAAATTGGTGGTGTTAACATGAATTCAAAAGATAGACGAAAGCTTATAAAAGATTTTTTATACGAAAGCCAAGAACCTTTAAAGGGAGAAAATTTAGCTAAAAACTTAGGAGTAACTCGGCAAATAATAGTTAAGGATATAGCTATTTTAAGAGCAAGTGGTATTAAAATAATAGCTACACCTAAAGGTTATATAATATCTGAAGATAAAAAAAATAGTATTAGAAAGGTGCTAGCCTTAAAGCATAAACCAGAAGAAATAGAAGATGAACTGGAAACGATTATTAAATTTGGTGGTATAATAGAAGATGTGATAATTGAACATAGACTTTATGGTGAAATAAGAGGAATGCTTATGATAAAAACTTTATATGATGTACAAAACTTTGTTAATAAGGTAAATAGGTATGATTCAGAACCATTATTGATACTAACGGGAGGTGTGCATCTTCACACGATTACAGTTGAAAGTAAAGATGCTTTAGATAATATAATCACTGAATTAAAAAATAAAAATTATTTAATATCAGATTAATAAATTAAGGGGTGATACTTTGAAAAAGAAAATTGCTTTAATTACTAGTATTTTGGCAATAATAATATTAATTGCATTTGCTGATAACATAGTTAGTTTTATAATAAACTTAGAATGGTACAAAGAAGTAGGTTATTTATCAATATATTTTATTAAGATAGTTGCAGTATTAAAATTAATGGTTCCTATATTTTTGATTTGTTTCTTTATAATATGGTTTTATTATAAAAGCATTAGAAAAAGTATTATAAGATTCAGAAAAATAATGGAAGTTAATTTGAGAAGAGACAAAGTAGAGAAAAGAATTTTTGCTATAGTTGATTTGTTAATTTCTTTTGGCATATCCTATTCTGTTTCATCAACTTACTGGTATAGGATATTGCAATTTGAAAATTCATCTAGCTTTAATACAAAAGATCCAATTTTTAATATAGATGTTTCATTTTATATTTTTAAATTGCCATTAATTGAATCAATATATGGTATTATTATGTCTATTCTTGTTTTATTAGTAATAATAACTATTGTTATATATTTTTTATTATATGCTAATCAAGGATTTTTTGTTGGAGGAAAAATAAATAAAAATAGTAGCTTTTTTAATCTTAATAATATAAAAAGTGGTATTAGAAGTTTTGCAGGAAAACAATTAGCTATACTGTTTGCCATGATATTTCTTTTATTATCATTTGGATATTTTATAAAAGGTTGGGATTTAGTTTATAGCGAAAGAGGAGTGGCTTATGGAGCAAGTTATACCGATGTTCACGTATCACTTTTGTTTTTTAGAATATTAGCTGTTGTTTGTATAATTTCATCCATAATTATATTTGTGAGTGTTTTGAAATCAAAGGTTAAACCCGTAATTTTGTCTGTGTTAGTAATTTTTGTACTTATATTTTGTGAGGGAGTAGCTTCAATTGTTGTTCAAAATGTTATTGTTAAATCAAATGAGAAGTCGTTAGAATCACCTTATATTAAATATAATATAGAGGCAACTAGAAAGGCTTATAATATTGATAGCGTGGATTCTAAACAGTATGCAGATAATGATTCTTTAAATCAGGATGATATCAGTAAAAATATGAATACTGTAAATAATATAAAAATAAATTCATATAAGCAATCATTAGAATTTTATAATCAAACTCAAGTACTTAGATATTATTATAACTTTAATGATGTTGATGTAGATAGATATAATATTGATGGGAAACTTACCGAAGTATTTATATCACCTAGAGAAATTGAACAAAAATCACTTACTGGAAATGCTAGTACATGGCAAAATAAGCATCTTAGTTATACTCATGGTTATGGACTTGTTATGAGTAAGGTAAACTCTGTTACAAGTGAAGGTCAGCCGGATTTTGTTATGAATGATATACCGGTTAATAATAAATCAGGAATTAAATTAGATAATCCGAGGATTTATTTTGGTGAAAATACAGATGATTATGTAATTGCTAATAACAAATCTGGCGAATTTGATTATCCTGAATCAGGTGAAGATAAAACTTATAACTATACTGGAAAAGCAGGAATAAAAGCTTCGCTTATAAATAGAGCTTTGTTTGCAATAAATAAAAGAGATTTAAATTTTTTAGTTTCTAATTCTATCACAAGTGATAGTAAAATTCTAATTAATAGAGATATAGAGGATAGGGTTAAAAAAATTGCTCCATTTTTAGATTATGATAGTGATCCATATGCAGTTGTGGATAATGGAAAGCTTTATTGGATAATAGATGCATATACAACTTCTGATAGATATCCATTTTCAGAGCCACAGGATAATATAAATTATATAAGAAACTCTGTTAAGGTAGTTGTAGATGCATTTGATGGTGATGTTAAATTTTATCAAGTTGATAAGAATGACCCTATTGCAAATAGTTATAATAAGATATTCAAAGGCATATTTAAAGATGTAAGCACTGCACCTATGGGTATAAGACAACATTTCAGGTATCCAGAAGATTTATTTAATGATCAATGCAAAATAATGGAGAAATATCATGTAACAGATCCAGAGATTTTTTATAATAGTGAAGATCTTTGGGCCATTGCGCAAAACCAAAAGCAAATTGAAGGAGATAAAAGTACAAATGCTTCTTCTTATGTTATTATGAATCTTCCGAATGAGAAAAAAGAAGAGACTATTTTGATGGAGTATTTTAATGTTAAAGGTAAAGACAATATGGTATCTATATTAGGTGCAAGAATGGATGGAGCTAATTATGGTAAGCTTGTATTGTATAAGCTTCCAACAAACAAGACAGTATACAGCCCATATCTGTTTAAACAAAAAATTAGTCAAGATCCTGATATTTCTAAAGAAATGTCACTTTGGAATACCCAGGGTTCTCAGGTTCAATTTGGTGATACATCAATTGTTCCAATAGATGGATCTCTCTTATATGTAGAACCTGTCTATATAAGGGCGCAAGCACAAAATAGTATTCCAGAAGTTAAAAAGATAATACTTTCTACTGGAAATAAGATGGTTATGGCAGATAATATGGAAGCGGCATTACAGCAATTGTTTAACAATAACACTAGTGATACTGCAAATGATAATAGTACTAAAAATAATACTAATACAGCAACGCCGCAAATTGATAATGATAAGGTAAAACAAGCAAGTGATATGTATGATAAGGCATTGCAAGCTCAAAAAGATGGTGATTGGGCAAAATATGGAGAATACATTAAGGATTTAGGAGATACACTTAAACAACTTCAGAAATAACTAAAAAATAGCACTTGCTTTAAGCAGGTGTTATTTTTTTATGCTTTAACCAATTTAAAAAAAATGTTAAAATATATTTAAAATAATATAGAACCTAGAGGGGGTGAATTACGTAGAATAGATAAAGTTTGTTTTACGTAATAATTTATGATGAATTACGATGTTCTTATACTTGGTGGAGGAATAGAAGGGTGTGCTATAGCTTATGAATTATCGAAATTTAGTTTAAATATTGCTCTAATAGAAAAAGAATATGAAATAGCAAATAATGTTTTTTCTATATCATATAGAAAAAAACATGAAAGTAATGAAATTAGCTCAAAAACAATAGAAAAATTTAATATTAGAAACAAAGTATGTAATTATTTAGAAGTAGATAAAAATTCAGGTACGTATGATAGATGTGAAAATTCAGCTCAAATAATTAGTGCGTATGATTTAGCTATTGGATATGGAGAAGTGGCATTCGAAAACGGAGTGAATTTTAGGCTTGACGAAAGAATTTTAGAAATAGAAGAAATATCTAATGGTTATAACATAATAACTAATAAAAATAAGTTTACGTGTAAAATTGTTATAGATACATTAAAGCAGGAGCCTAAAGGATCAAGTAAAGTTGATATAGACTTTTTTATAATAGATAAGGGATATAATTTTAAAAATAATGAGATTATGTCTATTAAATTAAAAGATAAAAAAAGGATAATAATGGTTCCTAATATAAATGATGATTTATATGTTTATTTAATTTCACAAGAAAAAATTTTGTCATCAGAAGCATTAAAAATATTAAAACATTCATTAAATGACTTAGATGAGGAATATATAAAAGATAATTTTAAAATACCGTATTTGGATGAAAAAATAAGTATAGATAATTCAAGAATTAAAGAAGGATATATAAAAATTGTCGGTAGAAATTTAAATATTTCTAAAATGATATCAGAGATTTCAAAAAAAGTTTGTGATGAAGTAGTAGATATTTTAAAATGTAAAGTAAAAAAAGGTTTTCATGATAAGGTTAGGGAATTTTATAGATTTAAATATATGTCTCATAGTGATATAGACAATTTGATAAAAAATAATAGTGAATATGGAAACATTATATGCACATGTTGTAACATTTCTGAAGGTGAAATTATAGAATGTATAAGGAGACCACTTGGAGCAAGAACTATAGATGGAATTTTAAATAGAACAGGTGCTACAGCAGGGCTATGTAAAGGTTCCTATTGTTTAAACAAGATTATAAAAATACTTGCTAGAGAAACAAATAAGAGTTTAATTGATATAGTAAAAAACTCAGCAGATTCAAATGTTTTATTAGGAAGAATAAAGGAATTTAATGAGGTATAATAATGAGTGAAAATGAGAAGGAGATATTAACAACTCTTGTTAGAGTTAAAGGAGGAGCTATTAACGTTGTTCCAGTGAAAAGTTCAAAGCCAATAGATAGAAAACTTTTTATTGAATGTTCCAAAGCATTAAGTAGAATTTATGTTGGAACGCCTATTAATTGTGGGGATACAATATGTAAAAATATACTAAACACTGGAGTTAACATAATATGTACTAGAAGTGTATTATAAATAAATTTAACTATTAACAATGTAATTGGATACAGATAATCAAATGTGTATTTTATCATAAATAAATATATAAAATTATTTTATTAGCAAAATTACCATGATGAAATAATTAAATGATTAAATATATTTGAAAGCATTGACATATAAATTTAAAGCGAATATAATAAAAACAATTTATAGAAACCTATGAAGAGAATAGTAACATGATAAAGCTTTTAGAGAGTCGATGTTTGGTGAAAATCGATAAGGTTTATTGTGTGAATCCGCCTCTGAGGGATTGCGATGAGCAATACGGTTTGCAATAGCCGTTATTTTAATTAAGAGGATCATTTTATGATCAATTAGGGTGGCAACGCGGAGCCTTTCGTCCCTTTTCATTGGGGATGGAAGGCTTCTTTTTATTTTCTGGGAAATATATATATTAGTTGTAAAAGATTCATAGTAGTTGGGGCAAAAGAAAAAAATATAATAGGTAGGGGGCAAAAATATGCATAAAAAGTTATTTATTCCAGGACCTGTAGAAGTTAGTGAGGATGTACTTTTAAAGATGGCAACACCAATGATTGGACATAGAAGTAAGGATGCATCAACATTACAGAGGGGAATTAGTGATAAACTTAGAATAGTTTTTCAAACTAAAGAGGAAATACTATTATCAACAACTTCAGGTAGTGGACTTATGGAAGGGGCAATAAGATGCTGTACAGCAAAAAGGGCTGCTGTATTTTCAATAGGGGCTTTTGGAAAAAGATGGTATGAAATGGCACTAAACAATAATGTGGCTGCAGATTTGTTTGAAGTTGATTTTGGAAAAACAACAGATCCAAAACTTGTAGATGAGGTTTTAAGCACAGGGAAATATGATTTAGTTACAATAACTCACAATGAAACTTCAACAGGAATAATGAATCCATTAGAAGATTTAGCTAAGGTTATAAACAAATATCCAGATATAATTTGGTGTGTTGATACGGTAAGTTCTATGGCTGGAACAGATATACCAGTAGATAAGCTAGGAATCGATATATGTATAACATCTTCACAAAAAGCATTAGGACTTCCTCCAGGACTTGCAGTTTGTTCTTTTTCTAAAAAAGCTGTTGAGAGAGCAAAACAAGTACCGTTTAGAGGATATTACCTTGATTTATTACATCTTTATGAGTTTATACAGAAAAAGGATTATCAATATCCATCAACACCTTCATTATCACACATGTTTGCACTAGATTTTGCATTAGATAAAATGCTTCAAGAAGGTATGGACAATAGATATAAAAGGCATATACAAATGGCAGAGTATGTAAGAAATTGGGCTAAAAAATATTTTGATATATTTGGGGATGAAAATCATCTTTCTAATACAGTGACAACTATAAAAAATACAAGGGGAATAAGTGTCGCTGATTTAAATAAAAAATTAGGTGAAAGAGGTTTTCAAATATCAAATGGTTATGGAAATCTAAAGGAAAAAACTTTTAGAATTGCTCATATGGCAGAATGCTCATTAAGTGATATTAAGGAATTAATTGAAAATATTAATGACATATTAGGTTTATAAATTTAGGGGGGCTATTTTTATGATAAGAATATTAGCTAATGATGGTATTGAAAATAAGGCTGTGGAAGCATTAGAGGAAAAGGGCTATGAAGTTATAAAAGATCACATTGAACCAGAGAAATTGAAAAAAGAAATAAAAAATATAGATTGTTTAATTGTAAGATCTGCAACTAAGGTAAGAAAAGACTTAATAGATGAAGCAGCAGTAAATGGCAGACTGAAGCTTGTTATTAGGGGTGGGGTCGGTATTGACAATATTGATGCTGCATATGCACTTGAGAATGGAATAAAGGTTAATAATACTCCGAATGCAAGTAGTATTTCTGTTGCAGAAATGACGTTTGGTCACATGATTGCAGCTGCAAGGAATATAGCTATTGCAAATGTTACAATGAGACAAGGAAAATGGGAAAAGAAAAAGTATCAAGGTAATGAGTTATATGGAAAAACATTAGGTTTAATTGGTTTTGGGAGAATAGCTAGAGAAGTTGCTAAAAGAGCAGTTGCCTTTGGTATGAAAGTTGTTTATTATGACATTTGCAAAATAGATGAAGTGCCTACGTGTACTTGTGTTTCAAAGGAAGAAGTAATAAAGCAAGCTGATTTTATATCTCTTCATATACCATATACAAAGGGCGAACCTTATGTTATAGGCGAAAAGGAATTCAATATTATGAAGGATGGCGCTTATGTAATAAACTGTGCTAGAGGTGGAGTTTTAGATGAAAAGGCACTAGTAGCAGCATTAGATAAAGGAAAGCTAAAAGGAGCAGCACTTGATGTGTTTGAAGAGGAACCTATAAAGAATGAAGAATTATTAAAAAATACTAAAATATCACTAACACCACATATAGGGGCAGCAACAGAAGAGGCTCAGGAAAGAATTGGTGAGGAAATAGTTGAGATAGTTGAACAATTTTTCAATAAAAAGCATTAAATTTTAGGAGGAGTTAACGTGGCAAAAATTAAGGCTTTTAGAGCTATAAGACCTAAAGAAAATCTTGCAGGCAAAGTTGCTGCTCTTCCATACGATGTTATGAATTATGAAGAAGCAAAGGAGATGGTGAAGGGGAATCCTTACTCCTTTCTTCACATCGATAGAGCAGAAATTGACCTTGAAGATGGAATTAATCCTTATGATAAAAAAGTATATGAAAAGGCAAAAAGTAATCTTAATGAATTTATAAATAAAGGTATATTTATAGAAGATAATGAACACAATATTTATATATATAGACAAATTATGGATGGAAGAGTTCAAACGGGAATAGTATGTTGTACATCCATAGATGATTATTTAAATGGTGTTGTAAAAAAACATGAGTATACAAGAGAGGATAAGGAACGTGATAGAATAAATCATGTTGACTACTGTAATGCAAATACAGGACCAATATTTTTAACTTATAAAAGGCATGAAGAGATTGATAAAATAGTTGAAAATAGTACTAAAAAGGTTCCGATATATGATTTCATTTCAGAAGATGGTATAACCCATATAGTTTGGAGTATTAAAGATGATGAGATTATAAAAAAAATAATTGATGTTTTTGATAAAATTCCTTCATTATATATAGCAGATGGGCATCATAGAACTGCAGCAGCAATTAAGGTTGGACAGATGAGAAGAGAGCAAAATCCAAATTATAGGGATGAAGATGAATTTAACTATTTTCTTTCAGTTTTATATCCAGCAGAAGAGTTAAAGATATTTGATTATAATAGAGTTGTAAAGGATCTTAATGGACTTACAATAGAAGAACTTTTAAATAAAATAAAAGAGAAATTTGAAGTAGAAAAGTTACGAACAGTAGAGGAATATAAACCAGAAGAGAGACACTATTTTGGAATGTATACTCATGGTGTTTGGTATAAATTGAAGGCAAAGCAGGAAAAAATCAATGAAGATGATGTAGTTGCTTCATTAGATGTTTCTATACTTCAAGACAATTTATTAGATCCAATTTTAGGAATTAAGGATCCTAGGAAAGATGATAGAATTGAATTTGTTGGAGGAATAAGAGGCATTAAAGAGTTAACAAAGAGGGCAAATAGTGATATGGAAATTGCATTCTCAATGTACCCAACTTCCATAGAAGAACTTATGAAAATAGCAGATGAAAAAAAAGTAATGCCGCCTAAATCAACTTGGTTTGAACCGAAAATAAGAAGTGGAATTTTTATACACTCTCTTGAATAAGTGATATACCTTATATAAAATAAATAGTGAGAATTGTATGTAATTTTAACAATATCTCACTTTAAAACATAACACCATTCTTAAGATATTAAAATCCAATAGTATTTCCTAGTAATATGATGTTATAATTAATTATATTAGCACAAAATATAATTAAGGGGCATTTTATGAAAAACATATTTACTACATACAAAGGATTACCTAGGGAAATATATATTCTATTTATATCAAGAATAATAAATTGCCTAGGAAACTTTGTTTATCCACTTCTATCAATTATAATTACTCAAAAAATCGGACTTTCACCAGCAAAGGCAGGAACAGTAGTAACATTAATGGCTGTATCCCAGGTTCCAAGTTTAATTTTAGGTGGAAAAATTGCAGATTCAATAGGAAGGAAAAAGGTAATAATAATCTTTCAAACTTTAGGGGCTATTTCATATCTCATATGCGGATTTATGAAACCTAATATTTTTATAATAATTGTTATTATATTTGCAGCAAATTGTTACTCGATATCTGCACCAGCATATGATGCGATGCTAGCAGATTTAACTACGCCTAGAAATAGAAAAAGTTCTTATTCGCTTCTTTATATGGGACTTAATATAGGTGTTTCAGTGGCACCAGTACTAGGTGGAATTCTTTACAGAGATCATCTATCAGTTTTATTTTTAGGAGATGGTGTAACATCCATATTATCAATTGTAATCATATATATATTTATAAATGAAACCTTTAAAGGTAAAAATACACATATGGATTCAGAAGAGAGAACATTAGAAAAGAGTGAAGAAGGATCAGTAATAAGTGTTTTGTTAAAAAGACCTATACTTCTTTATTTTTCATTAATAATGTTATTATATGGTTTTTCATATTCTCAATGGAGTTTTACACTTCCACTTCAAATGGCAGAGTTATTCAAGTCAAATGGAGCAAAGTTTTATGGCTTTGTAGCAGCAATAAATGGTCTTGTAGTGATTTCATTTACTCCTCTAATAACTACAGTTCTACATAAAATAAAGCCACTTAAAGCTATTGCAATTGGAGGGTTATTTTATACCGTATCATTTGGTATATTTGGATATATAAATAAATTACCGATGTTCTTTATATCTATATTTATAATGACCTTAGGAGAAATAATGATATCTACAAATGAAGGTACATTTGTAGCAAATCATACACCGGCTTCTCATAGAGGAAGACTTAACTCCATACTTCCTATCATATCTGGTGCAGGATATGCTTTTGGACCAATGGTTATGGGAAACGTTTCAAATTCTTTTGGATATACTGTTACATGGACAATTATATCAATCCTTATGCTTATTGGAGTAATCGGAAATGGACTTCTTCAGAAACTTGATACTGATGTTTAAAAGGATTAAAGACATTAAGAATAATTGAAAAATTACCTTATAAATGATAAACTAACATAGTGAGTTTAAATAGCATAAACTATATTCTATAGAGGTAAATAAATTAATTATATATAATACAAATCGGAGGGAGGAAGCTATAAAACAAGGTTTTATAGTGAAAGTGGTATGTTAGATTTAAAAAGAATAAGAAATAATCCAGAAGAAATTAAAAAAGCACTTACAAATAGGGGAGAGGAATTTGATTTATCTGTTATAGATAAAGTTGTAAACCTAGACGAAAAAAGAAGACAAATTTTAGTAGAAGTTGAAAACCTAAAAAAGAAGAGAAATACTGAGTCTGGGGAAATTGCAAAACTTAAGAGAGCCGGAGAAAATACTGATGCAATAATGGCAGATATGAAAAAGCTTTCTGATGAAATAAAGGCTTTAGATGTTGAGGTTTCAAAGGTAGATGAAGATTTAGAGTACATAATGATGAGGATACCCAATATTCCAAACCCAAGTGTTCCAGAAGGAAAATCAGATGAGGATAATGTTGAAATAAGAAAATGGGGAGAGCCAAGAAAATTTGACTTTGAAAACAAAGCTCATTGGGATTTAGGAACAAAACTTGATATACTTGATTTTGAAAGAGCTGGAAAAGTGGCAGGTTCAAGATTTACTTTTTATAAAGGTCTTGGAGCAAGACTTGAAAGATCAATTATAAGCTTTTTCTTAGATTTGCATACAGAAAAACATGGATATACAGAAATACTACCACCATACATGGTTAATAGAACAAGTATGACAGGTACTGGTCAACTTCCTAAATTTGAAGAAGATGCATTTAAAATAGAGAACAATGGTTTCTTCTTAATTCCAACAGCAGAAGTTCCAGTAACGAATCTTTTTAGGGATGAAGTTCTAAAAGGCGATGAACTTCCTAAAAAATTTGCTGCATATAGTGCATGTTTTAGATCAGAAGCAGGATCAGCTGGAAGGGATACAAGAGGACTTGTTCGTCAGCATCAATTTAATAAAGTAGAACTTGTTAAATTTACAAAGCCAGAAGATTCTTATAATGAACTTGAAAAATTAACTAGTGATGCAGAAGAGGTTCTTCAGGTTTTAGGTCTTCCATATAGAGTTGTAAGAATATGCAAAGGTGATTTAGGTTTCACTGCTGCTTTAAAATATGATATAGAAGTTTGGATGCCTAGTTACAACAGATATGTAGAAATTTCAAGTTGTAGTAACTTTGAAGATTTCCAAGCAAGACGTGCTAACATTAGGTATAAAGAAGATGCAAAATCAAAACCAGCTTTCGTTCATACAATCAATGGATCTGGTGTTGCTATAGGAAGAACAGTTGCAGCAATACTTGAAAATTACCAAAATGAAGATGGAAGTATAACAGTTCCTGATGCATTAAAAACATACATGGGAAAAGATATAATAAAATAATAAAAGAAGCTCGTTATAAATTTGTGTAACGAGCTTCCTTTATTATTGGTTTAAATTTTTTAATTTAGTGTATAGCTTTAAAGTATCTGATTTGTTCCTATCATTGAAAAAAACATAATTTCCATCCTTAAGCTTTATAACAATATAGGGTGGGTTGTTTCGAAAAACATATAATAAAGCTGCTCCATCATAATTATCAACACTAAAATGTCCTCTTAGATACTCAGAGCTATCAAAGCCATTTGTTTTAGAACTATTAGGTATATTTTGTACTAATGATACAAAAGAAATGTTTGATTTATAAAAGCTTGTAGAATACATAGGACAATCTATTTTTATCTCGTTGTTAGAAATACTTAGCGTTGGGGTATAAGAGTTTTGACTAATACTAATACCCCCAATTAAAATGACAGTACCTACTACTAAAAGTCCGGTTAAATAAATTATCGACCTGGCAGATTTTTTTGCAAAGTTAAATGTAACACCGATTCCACCACGTTTTTCAACTAAAAATGAATTATCATTAGGGTTACAGTAAAATAAACCATTTATCCAATATTCATCATCATCTACAATAATAGGTTTGTCGTCACTATTAAGAAGCTCTGACTTAATATATTTAAATTTATTAAGATAATACATAATTAATAGGAGCATTAAAATTGGCGCAATTGTTATTGATGAAATTAGTGAGAATACGTTATATGGAACTATTCTTGAAATAATTAGGCAGGCTATAAAAATGCTTAGGCTATTTATATATGAAACAATAGTCCAAAATAATGATAGAAAGCGTTGACGCTCACAGTTTAATGCAACATTTATAACACTATTTTCGCTATACACTTTAGTTTTTAGCTTCATTGTATATTTATATAAAAATACAATTAGTATTTTTATTAACAGATCCGATATTGGTAAGATTAAAGTAGTACTTTTTACTATTGGTAGGCAAGCTATTGGAATAACAAAGGAACCTATAAGCCAATAGATTGAAATAACTTTTTTATTTTTTAAGTGTGAAGCCTTAGTGTCGATTGTAACTTCATGAGTATTACCACAAAACCAATCATTCTGTTTTTTAATTGACATTAGTTCATTATGTATAGTAACATATGGTTTTGTTCCTAAGTATATTGCTGCTATACATGCCCAAAGCACAAGGTATAAAATATTATAAGGACTGAATTTGTGTAGAAATAGAACAGGAATAAAGGTTAAAATACTTATTAAAAGATATTTATGCCATAACAACTTAAATTTAACTTTAAGTAAGTTTATCTCTTCATTTTTAAGTTCACTAGTTGGAATTGTTACCCCAAAAACTATATTTCTATTAGAGTAAGAAGATGATATCCAAACAGCAATTTCACATAAGAGTACAACGATACCTACAAATATAATGACAAAATATATGATATCCATTTTAAGTCCTCCTTTTAATCAATTACGAGATCTTTATTAATACCGCTCATCTCTTGAAATAACTTATCACAAATAGTAATAAAATCACTTTTACTTATACCTTTAAGTCCAGCTTCAGAGATAACTAACGCAAGTTCTGATTCTAGCTTTTCTCGGACTTCTATATTGTCAGCAGATGAAACATTAACTATTGCACCATGTCTTCTATTTATAGATATAAATCCTTCATTTTTTAAAATTGTGTAGGCTTTATTGACAGTCATGGCATTTACACCAATATCTTCTGCTAGATGCCTTACAGTTGGAAGACTTTCATCTGGTTTTAGATATCCTAAACCAATGCCCATTACTATTTGATTTCTGAGTTGAACATATATAGGAATATCACTATCAAGATTTAATTTAAATATCATAATTTCAGCCTCCTTTGTATTATACATATTAATACAAATAATACAAGATGTCAAATAAAGTATAATTAAAAGGCTACCGCTGTTAAAGCGGTAGCCTAGCTATATGTGCTACAAATATATTATGTCTATTCAAACCTTAATGAGTCCACTGGGTTTAATTTAGCAGCCTTTCTTGCTGGGATAATTCCTGCAAGCATAGCAACTACAATAGTGAAGATCATAGTGAAAAGTATAATAGAAGGTTTAATATCTACCAGTTTCATGCCAGCTTCGATTCCACCTACATTATAAGCTATAAGCACTTTGTTTATAACTAAGCCTAAAACTACAGCTATTATAGCACCAAAAGCTCCTCCTACAAATCCAAGACTTCCAGATTGAACAATAAATATTCTTCGTATAGTTTTTTTAGAAGCACCTTCAGCTTTCATTATGCCAATAGATTTAGTTTTTTCATGCACAGCCATAGACATAGTGTTTATAACGCCTATTGATGCAACGAGAAGAACTATTACGCCAGCAGCTGTAAGAAGAACCTTTAAAATAGTGAGCATAGTATTGCTTTGATCTGCATAACTTGCCTCTGAATTGGTTACATAACCAATTTTTGTAATAGCGTTATTTACAGAAGTGACATCAGCCATAGTTTTACATTCCACGCTCACACTATCATAACCCTTATCATTTATATAATTAGTACTTCCCATATAATATTCTTGAATTTGTGCAGCAGTTTCATCAGAAGTAGTTACTGTATAACCTCCAAGAGAGTAGCCTTTGTTAACAACACCTGATATTGTTAAATGTAATGTAAGAGGTGCTTTTTCTTGCATTCCCTGTATTTTAGGAAAAGAAACTGTTAATGAAACAGTTTTACCTATAACATTTTTATAATCTGTCACACCAAGTTTTTTCAATAAACCCTGGCCAAGAAGAACAGAGTTTTTATCGTCTTTTTTTAGATTGCTTCCGGCAATAATTTCTTTAGAGCCATACTTTTTAACCTTTTTCTTATTTGCCTTAAGTTCATTTTTTTCAGCATCACTGAAAATAGGGAAATTTAAGTTGCTTCCTTTAACATCAATCTTTTTAGCAGATTTATTGTCTAAGGATATTTCTGTAGCTGTAGTATTAATGGATGCTAAAACATTTGAAACTCCTTTAATATTTTTAAATTTGTTTAAGGTAGAGATATCTATTTTTTTATCCTTAGTTTCATCTTTATTTACTTGTTGCTGAGGTTTTACAGTTATTATTCTAAAGGTATCCATTTGTTTCATTTCATCATTACTTATTGTCTGAATACCTTGACCAAGGCCAGACATTAAAATGACAAGCATAGTTCCGATTGCTATACCAAAAGAAGTAAGAATAGTACGCAGTTTTCTTTTATTTAAATCGCCAAAAGCCATTTTTATACAATCAATTAACTTCATTTAAATCACCTTCCTTATGAATTTAGTGCTTTTACTGGATCCATTTTTGATGCTTTTATAGATGGATAAAGTCCTGCAAGTACAGAAATTAAAATTGAAAAACAAAGGGTTCCAATAATAAGCCAAGAAGGCATTGTAAAGTTTACAACTTCCTTTATTTTTTTACTTTCAAGATACATCTTAAGGGCAATTTGAATTATTTTTATGTTAACT
This sequence comes from Clostridium acidisoli DSM 12555, assembly GCF_900176305.1. Classification (GTDB taxonomy): domain Bacteria; phylum Bacillota; class Clostridia; order Clostridiales; family Clostridiaceae; genus Clostridium_I; species Clostridium_I acidisoli. Next base: position 52,240 of record NZ_FWXH01000017.1, on the reverse strand, counting down.
AAGCTAAATAAAAGTCCAACTAAGCCACCAAGAAATCCAATTAGTCCTGATTGATAAATAAATATGCTGTGAATATTTCCTCTATTTGCACCAACAGACTTCATTATTCCAATGGATTTAGTCCTTTCATATATAACCATAATCATAGTGTTAACAATACCGATGGCAGCAACAAATAAAACTATTAGACCTAAAACTGCAAGTATAGCATTCATAATATTAAAAACATTTTTAACACTTTGAATTTGTTCTTGATAAGTCATATAAAAGTAGCCCATATTTTTAATTTTACTACCTATTTTTTCAACATTGTCCATATTGTTAGCATATATAACAACACCATCATAACCTTGGCTATTAATGTAGTCATCTTGAAGTGAGTAATAACTTTTAAATTTATTTGCCACATCAATCGAAGTTATAATTGGTGATCCATCCTCAAATTTATCACTTATAACTCCAACTATTTTTCCGGTAATTTGAATAGGAGGGATAGTAATGTTAGGATTTTCAGTTTTATTTTCGGTAATAACAATATCCTTTCCAATTACACCTTTATAATCTGTTATGCCCATAGCTGACAAATAATTTTTACCAATTAGTATAGAATTTTTGTCAGAACTTATTAATGCTCTTCCAGCAATTATAGGTTTTAAACTATTGTTTTTGTTATCTTTTCTTACTGAAGCTATTGCTTCACTTGTAAAACTACTCATATTATTATATAAAGCAGTGATTTGAGTTTCTTTATTATTGTCCTTGTTATCTATTTTAATATTGCTAACGGATGTAGTTATAGTTGCTAATGTCTCGTGAACACCAGAAATTGATTTTAATTTATTTACTGTATTATTATCAATTTTCTTAAACATCTCATTCATATCCAGATCTGAATAATCCGTATTTTCAGAATCAAAATATTTCATAGAAGACACTTGAACCATTTTAAGACTTGAGCTACTGCTAGCCTTGTCTAGTATTAGATTTTCTCCAGAAGTTCCAAGACTGACTAGTGTAACTATAAGCATAGTACCAACAGCAACTGCAAGTGAAGTAAGGATGGTTCTTCCTTTTCTTCGACTGAGATCCTTTGATGCCATTTTTAGTCCATCTCTAAATTTCATTTACTGAACCCCCTTGTATTTCACCATCTTTGATTGTTATTACTCTCTTTGCTTTTTTAGCTTCTTCCATATTATGAGTTACCATTATTATTGTATAACCTTTTGCATTCAAATCATTTAAAAGCTTCATTATAAGTTCACCATTTTTAGAATCAAGGTTTCCCGTAGGTTCATCGGCAAATATTATTTGTGGTTCATTAACAAGAGCTCTTGCAATACTTACTCTTTGCCTTTGTCCACCAGACATTTCATTTGGTTTATGCTTAATTTTATCTCCTAAGCCAACCATTTCAAGAGCTTTTTTAGCTTTAGCTTTTCTTTCTTTAACACTTACGCCTGCAAAAATCAAAGGCATCATTACATTTTCTAATGCAGTCTGTGTGTTTTCAAGATTAAAAGATTGAAAAACGAAACCAATTGTTTGATTTCTATATTTGGACATGTCTTTATCTTTTAATTTACTTATATCTTTACCATCTACATATATGCTTCCTGCTGTAGGGGTATCAAGACCTCCAACAAGGTGCATTAATGTGGATTTACCAGATCCAGATGGTCCAACAATTGCAACAAATTCACTATCGTTTATTTTAACAGTGACATTATTAAGAGCGGTAACAACTTCTTTTCCCATTTTATATGTCTTAGACACATTTTTTACTTCTATCATGAATAAAACCTCCAAATTTATAGATAATTAATGTATTATGTGATTATAACACTACAACTCTATAAGAGCAACCTTTTTATAAACAAAGTATAACTCCTTATGTATTAATTATAGAGATATAAACATTTATAATACATGACTTTAAGCTTACAGTTTAAAAGCTATCTTACAATAATGTAAGTATGAATAGAATTAAGCTTTTAACTGCTACTTATGTAGTAAAAAGAAAAAGTTTGTAACAAAATAAAAAAAATGTTGACAGGATGAATGTAAGTTGCTATAATAATACATGTCACAAGGACACAATGATGTGGAAAGATGGTCGAGTTGGTTTAAGGCACCGGTCTTGAAAACCGGCGTGCGGGAGACCGTACCTAGGGTTCGAATCCCTATCTTTCCGCCATTTTAATTTATATAAGATTTTTATTCTGAGGGCATGGAGAAATACTCAAGTGGCTGAAGAGGCGCCCCTGCTAAGGGCGTAGGGCGGGTAACCGTCGCGAGGGTTCAAATCCCTCTTTCTCCGCCAGTAAAGCATCTAACTTAAGTTAGATGCTTTATGTTTTATAAATAGAATTAAAACAAGAAAATTTGTTGAAAAACAAATTTTCTTGTTTTTTTATTTTTTGAGATTAATTTATCCATTGTTATCATTCATAAGACTTCAATTTGTGTAAGTATTGAGTTTGTTGGACTTAATTCAATTAAAAAGTTCTTAATTATATCTCACAAAACAATTGACAAATAAAAAATATAAAGTATAATAAACACATATGATTACTAGGATAAGTTTATATGATTTAAAAATACTGATTAAAGGGGTAATAATAATGATTAAATTAAAAAAATTTTTGGGAATTGCATTAGCATTGACATTATCTATAGGGATTGTAGGGTGTGGGAAAAGTACTTCTGGTTCTGATAATACAGCTGAAAAACAAACAAAAATTATAGTTATAGGAGTATGCCCAGGACCTTATGGTGATATGGTAAAAGAAGCAATACAACCTGTTTTAGAAAATAAGGGATATAAGGTATCTATAAAAGAATTTAGTGACTATATACAACCTAACAATGCATTAGCTAACAAAGAAATAGATGCTAATTTATTTCAACATACTGCTTATCTTCAAAAATTTGCAAAAGATAACAATTTAGCTATATCACCAGTCATTAGTGTACCAACTGCTGGAATGGGGATATTTTCAAACAAAATAAAATCTTTAGATAAGTTATCAAATGGGGCACAAGTAGCAATACCAAATGATGCATCAAATTTAGCTAGGGCATTAATACTATTACAAAAAGAAGGTTTAATTAAGATTAAAGATAATATAGATCAAACTAAAGCTTCTCAAAATGACATAATAGAAAACAAAAAAGATTTAAAATTTGTACCCATGGAAGCAGCCCAACTTCCAAGAAGTTTAGACAGTGTTGATATTGCAACTATCACAGGAAACTATGCAATTTCAGCTGGATTAAAATTTTCTAGTGCCTTGAAGGTAGAAAAATTAGCTGAAAATTATAAGAATGTTGTAGCTGTTAGAACAGAGGATTTAAATAAACAATTGGGAAAAGACCTGAAGGCTGCTGTTGAATCAAAAGAATTTAGAGATGCTATTGAAAAGTCAAACGGTGAGTTTAAATCTTTTGACAAGCCACAATGGTATATTGATAAGAAATAATTATATCCATTTTGGAGGTGTAAGTTTTGATTGAATTAAAAAATGTGAATGTAGTTTTCCAACAAAAAGGTGGAAAAATAGATGCAGTTAAGGATGTTAAACTTAAAATTAATAGAGGAGAAATTTTTGGTATAGTAGGATTAAGTGGAGCAGGAAAAAGTACTGTAATTAGAACAATAAACTTGCTTCAGAAACCTACTAGCGGACAAATTATTATTGATGGACAAGATATTACTAATTTAAAGGGTGAAGAGTTAAGAAAAGTCAGGTTAAAAATTGGAATGATATTTCAACATTTCAACCTAATAAGTGGCAAAACTGTTTATGAAAATATAGAATTTGTGTTAAAAGCTAATAATTATCCAAAGGAAAAAAGGAAAGATAGAGTTGAGGAATTATTAAAATTAGTAACCTTAAAGGATAAAGCTAAGGTTTATCCTTCGAAGTTAAGTGGAGGTCAAAAACAGAGAGTTGGGATTGCTAGAGCATTAGCTAATAATCCAGATATACTTTTGTGTGATGAAGCAACATCCGCTTTGGATTTAGAAAATACAAACGAAATATTAAGTTTACTTAAAGAAATTAATGAAAAGTATGGGAAAACCATTGTTTTTATTACTCATGAAATGGAAGTTGCAAAAAAATTGTTTCATAGAGTAGCAGTCATGAACAATGGGGTTTTGGAAGAAGTAAATGATACATATTTAATTTTTTCTAATCCTGAAAAACAAGTAACAAAATCTTTAATTAGCAAAAATTTAGACATTGAATTGCCACTGCAAGTAAAAGATCTAATAAAGCAAGGAGAGCTTGTGAAAATAACTTATACAGGTGATAAAAGTGTAGATCCTGTAATTTCTAGTGCATCTAAGAAATTTGATGTTTCTATTAGTATAATTCATGGAAAAATTGATTATATCCAAGGAAAACCTCTTGGAATTTTACTTGTGAATATTACAGGCCAAAGTGAGGAAATTAAAAAAACAAAAGAATATATAAAGGAGAACGTAACGGATATAGATGAAATTTCTTATAATTCACAAGGAGGTGTAGAATAAATTGGATAGTACATTAGAAATATTAAAAAGTGAATTAGGAAAAGCGGTTATTGATTCTTTAAATATGATTGGTATTGCTATAGTATTGTCAATTGTAGTTGGAGGACTTTTAGGGCTTTTACTATATTTAACTTCAAGTGAATTGTTCTTTAAAAACAAGTTTATTAATAATGTGACAGGTATAATAATAAATATAGTTCGTTCTTTACCTTTTGTAATATTGTTAGTATTATTGATACCTTTTACTAAGCAATTAGTTGGGACAAGCATTGGACCTAAGGCAGCAGCAGTACCACTTACTATTGCATCAATAGCATTCTTTGCACGTATATCGGAAGGAGCCTTTAATGAAATTGATAAAGGCGTTTTAGAGGCGGCAATAGCTTCAGGAGCAAAGCTACAATTAATATTAACCGATGTATTAATTGTAGAGGCACTTCCTAGTTTAATAAGAGGAATTACTGTTACTTTGGTTAGTTTAATAGGCTTTTCAGCTATGGCAGGAATTGTAGGCGGTGGTGGAATTGGAGATCTAGCAATTAGATATGGATATTACAGATATGAAACTGGTGTAATGATAGCTACTGTAATTCTGCTAGTTTTAGTAGTTCAAGTAATACAATTTGTTGGAGATAAATTATCTATAATATTTTCTAAAAGATAAATTTAATTTTTTTCATTTTAAAAGGAAGTGTTTGTGTTGAATTATAATTATTTATTTGAAATTATAAAGGATAAGGACAGAATTAAATTAGGTAAAGAAATAGATGAAAAATATCTAAGTGATGCTATAAAAAGAAATAAAGGAGAGGCAGAAGTACTTGTTTTTCCTATAAACAATGAAGAAGTAAGCTTGATAATGAAGTTTTCATATGAAAACAATATAATCGTAACGCCTAGGGGAGCTGGAACAGGTTTAGTTGGAGCCACGATTCCTACCAATGGTGGTATTGTACTAGATTTATCGCTAATGAATAAAATATTAGAGCTTGATAAAGAAAATTTAACGATAACGGTAGAACCAGGCATACTACTTAAAGATCTACAAGAATATGTAGAAAAAATAGAATTGTTTTATCCACCTGACCCAGGGGAAAAAGGTGCTTCCATAGGAGGGAACATTAGTACTAATGCTGGTGGCATGAGAGCTGTAAAATATGGAGTAACCAGAAATTATGTTATGGCATTAGAATTAGTTTTGGCAAATGGAAGCATTATGAATGTTGGTGAAAAAGTAATAAAGGATAGCTCTGGATTGGATCTCAAAGATCTTATTATTGGGTCAGAGGGAACATTAGCAATTATAACTAAAGCTACTTTAAAACTAATACCTAAACCTAAAAAAAGTGTGAGCATATTGATTCCATTTAATTCATTAGATAAGGCTATAGATTCTGTTATTAAAATAATTAATAAAAATTCAAAGCCAACTGCAATAGAATTCATTGAAAAAGATGTTATAGAAAATGCAGAAAATTATTTGCAGCTAAAATTTCCTGATGATAAAGGAGAAGCTTATTTGTTGTTAACCTTTGATGGTGATGAAGATTCTGAAGTAATCTCTAACTATAATAAAGCTAAAGAAGTATGTTTAAATAATGGAGCTATAGATTTTATTATATTAAATAAAATTGAAGATATAGATAGAACATGGAAAATAAGAGGAGCCTTAGTTACTGCTGTTGAAGCGGTATCAGAGCAGGAACCGATAGATATTGTAGTTCCAATAAATAAAACGGCAGAGTTTATCAATTATACTAAAGAGGTGCAAGCAAAGTATGGAATTAAAATAACAAGTTTTGGACATGCTGGAGATGGAAATGTACATTTATGTGTAATAAAAGGCAGCATGGGTGAAGAAGAATGGAATAAAAAATCTGTATTATTGCTAGGTAATCTTTATGAAAAAAGTAAAGAACTTGGAGGACTACCTTCTGGGGAACACGGTATTGGATTAAATAAAAGGCCTTATTTTCTTAAGGTAACAGATAAAGTTAATGTTGATTACATGAAAAAAATAAAGAGTGTTTTTGATGATAAAAACATTTTAAATTCAAATAAAGCTTATTAACATAGTAAACTTTGCCATGTTAATATTTAAATAATTTGCATTATAAATATTTGTGTGGTAAAATCTTATGGTAATAAGATTTGCGTCAGTAGCTCAGTTGGATAGAGTAGCTGGCTACGAACCAGTTGGCCGGGGGTTCGAATCCCTTCTGACGCACCAAAACTTAAGTAAATATAGTAATTTTGAAAGGTTGATGGTTTTCATCAGCTTTTTTTTCTTTTTAAGTCCACCCACAATTATAAGGGCAATTGCTATCACAAGCAGCAATATTACAACAAAATTGGATATTTGTGTAATGAATCTTTGAACTATCATAGTCACAGCAAATATGAGAAGCCCTATTTTCAACAAGGGAGAGTTTGTCTTTTTCACATTCATTCATCTCCTTACAAAATATAAATTATCATTGTTTCGCATGATTTTAATGACATCATTATTTTGTTACAATATACCATTTATTAATTTGGCTTTTAATTGCAATATGTCACCATCACTTAAACCAATTTCACAAAAATATTCTTCTACAGAGTTATATTTTTGTATAAACATGTCTAGAAATTTCTCCATATACTCTATTTTCGGAGTTATGATATTTATATCAACATTTTTATTGCTTTTACAAAACTGCTGTAACATAGGACCTAAATATGCTTCTGAAATCGTATAATCATATAAAATATCTGTTTTACAAACACCAGCTAATAGCAGGATCAATGCCGAAATTACTCCTGTCCTATCTTTCCCCGCTGTACAATGGTAAAGAACACCGCCTTTTGCCTTTGCAAATACTCTCATGATGTTAAGTACAGTTTTTTTCTCATCTACCATATCAAAGTATGAATCTGGAACAGCTTCAACACTTGAAGGCAAACATCCGTCTCCATGTATTTTACAATGATAATATTCGAATCTTTTATCAGTTTTTAAAGCATAGGATTTGCTTTCAACCTCAGCATCGCTTCTAAGGTCAACAATTGTTGTTATATTATTGGATAATAATAGTTCTATATCATCATCCGATACTTGAAGTGGAACATCACTACGCAGGAATACCTTATATGATGTGCTTTTTTTGCCACACTCTATGGGATATCCACCTAAATCACGTGTGTTAAGAGTGCTGCTTAATAAAAATCGACGCATAGATTCACTTCCTTTGTTATACATTATTTAATAATATTATACCATAAAATGTAATCGATTTTTGACTATTATGTGTGGCATTATATCATCTTCATATGTCCAGATATAAAAACCTTTGATATTGGTACTATTTAATTGAAGAGTTATTTCAAGTGTTTATTGACAGTGATTAGTCACTGAAATATAATTTCTATAAAACATATTGGTATTGTATAATTAATAAATAAATATGTTTATAGGGAGTGTGGAAATTGGGGAAACAAAAATTAATTGCATTAAAAAAGGATAATATAAGCAATAAAAAATGGATAAAGTCTCAGCAAAAATGGACATGGATTATTACTATATGCTGGATGGTAGTAGCTAATATTTGGCCACCATTTGGTCTTTATGGTTTTGTATGTATGTTTACACCGATTTTAATAGCGTTATCTGGAAGAGGAAAAATGAGCTGTGCTCGTATTTGTCCAAGAGGATCTTTTATAGGTAAGGTCACAATTCCTTTTTCAAGAAAACGTGTTATGCCTTCATGGACACACACGAAAGGTTTTAGATTTCTGATTTGGTTAGTTATGATGGGAAGTTTTATTGGATTGATGTTCTGGGCTGTACCTAAGGGTATATATACTTTAGGTAGAACAGTACTTTATTTTATGGAAGTAGCAACATTAATTGCATTTTTGGTAGGCGTAATTTTTAAGCCAAGGAGCTGGTGCACTATATGTCCTATGGGTTTTACTTCAGGTAATATTCGTGATTTATTAAACAAAAAAAATGATAGGACAGTCAACGAGTGACGAACTAAAGATATCAATGGTTATACAAATCAACCATTGATATCTTTTTTTTATTTATAATTCAAGAGAAGTAGCATGTATAATCCGTTTTGCGTATTCAATAAATTTTTTAGAAGCAGGTGAAGTGTTTTTTAGCGATTTTATTCCAATTCCTAAGCTTCGGAAGGAGTATGGTTCAAGGGGTAGGGCGGTAATTTGACTTGACCATTCTTGAATAATTAAATTTGGAAGTATGCTAATGCCAAGGTGATTTGCTACCATAGAAATAATTGCATGATCATCGGTTGAAGAAAATCTAATATATGGGGTTACGTTTGAATCTGTTAATGCAAGATGTATGTCATAATCAATATCCATTGCAGATATAATAAAAGGCTGATTTTGAAAATCACAAATTGAATAAGTGCCACTTGTTGGAATTTCAAAATCTTTTGGTAGGATCGCCATAAGAGGATCATCATGCAGTGGTATCCAATCAAATTCTTGAGAAGATCTTTGGCTACAGAAACCAAAATCTACGGAGGGTATTAGAGCTCTTTGCGATGAAAAAGGTATGCTACTTCTAATAGATGAAGTACAAACAGGATGGTGTAGAACTGGTGAGGTTATGGCTTATATGAATTATAATATAAAACCAGATATTGTTTCTATGGCAAAAGCTATGGGGGGTGGAATGCCAATAGCCGCTATTTGTACAACAGAAGAAATTTCTAAAGCATTCACTGCGGGATCTCATGGCACAACTTACGGTGGTAATCCTGTTGTTGTGCAGCTTCACTTGCCCAAATCAATGAACTTTTAGACAATAATTTAGCAGGAAAAGCAAAAGAAGTAGGTAACTATTTCATGAAAAAATTAAAGACACTGCCACATACGAAGGAAGTTCGTGGAAAAGGGCTACTTGTAGGTGTTGAGTTTGATGCGCCTGTAGGTAAGAATATAAAACATGGATGTTTTGATAGAAAATTATTGGTTACATTAATAGGAACCTCCGTAATTCGTATGGTTCCCTCACTTATAGTAACTAAAGAAGATTGTGATAAAGCATATGAAATTTTAAAATCCGCTGTAGAAGAAGCATATAATTAAAGATTCAATATGAAATAATTAGTGGTAGATTTAAATCTCATATGACGTATTAAAATCTCACAAACACTTAGTTTGTGGGATTTTTTTCATTTGTTATTTTCTTTCCTCTTCTTTAATAGCTAAAAGTAATGCTTTTATCTCTTTAACTTCTTGCTGAAGACGATGTAAGTGGTTTTGTATATCATCAATTTCTTGTTCGGATTTGTAATTAATTGCGAAATCTATAATTGATTCATTTTTATCTCTTGAAGCTTGGCGGTTTTGACTCATCATAATAATGGGAGCTTGGAAAGCTGCAATAAAGGATAAGCATAGATTTAGCAAAATAAAGGGTGATGGATCAAAATGAAATACAGTAAACGATAATGTATTCCAAATAATCCAAATAGCAAGAAACAAAGCGAAAATTATAATAAATGTCCAGCTTCCACCAAAAGATGCCATTTTATCTGCAATACGATCAGATAAACTAGTTTTGCGTATATATTCTTCATCTAAATGATTAACAATACTCTTTTCATAATTGTCAACTAATCTATCAATACGCCTTGCACTTTCTTCGTTTAATTCGATATCAAAACCTTCTATTTGAGAAGTTTCTTCAAAATTGTAATTATATTTAGTTTTTTCCATGTAAAAGCCTCCTTTAGATAATTATCGTATGCAGACCACATGATTAATATTCATTGATGTATGAGCTGATACTATAATCCACATTTTTTAAAGGCTTGTTTTAAATCATTTATAATATCATTAGGATCCTCAAGGCCTACGCTAAATCTAAGATGACCATGTTTAAATTCTTCAGGGTAAAAATGGTTTCTTTCATCATTAGGACCAGTATAAACAATTAAACTTTCATCATGGCCTATAGAAACTGCTGAAATAATAAGTTCTAAAGAATTAACAAATTTATTATGAGTTTCAACATTGGCATTAAGCCCAAAAGATATAACTCCAGAAAACATGCTCATCTGTTTTTTTGCAATTTCATGCTGAGGATGACTTTTAAGACCAGGATAGGCAACAAATTTTACAGATGGATAGGCTTCTAAAAACTGTGCGATTTTAAGTGCACTTTCACTATGTTGCTTCATACGTAATGGTAAAGTAACAACACCACGCATTATTAACCATGCATTAAAAGGACTTATTGCACCACCTACATTTACCATAGCTTCACGTTTGATTTTATCTACAAGTTTTTTGCTTCCAAGCACAGCTCCACCCATAGCATCTCCATGTCCATTTATGTATTTTGTTAAGCTGTGAACAACAAGATCTGCTCCAAGACCAAGAGGATGCTGCAAAAACGGAGATGCAAAAGTACTATCTACAGAAAGTAGAGCTCCGGCTTTTTTTGCAATCTTAGATATTTCTTCAATATCACTTATTCTAGTAGTGGGATTTCCAGGTGTTTCTATATGTATAAGTTTGGTGTTAGGTCTTATTGCATTTTTTATTTCTTCTATATTTGAACTGTCCACAAGGGTAGCTTCTATACCATATTTTTCAGGTAAATATTCATTTAACAAACGGTAAACAGCTATGTATGAGACGTTAGAACAAATTACATGAGAATCCTTATCTAGAAATGTAAAAAATACAGCTGAAAGAGCAGCAACACCACTGGCTAAAACAACACAATCTTCAGCTTCTTCTAAAGCTGACAATCTTTCTTGAAGGTATGTTTGATTAGCAGAGGTGTTTCTAGTATAGACTAAATTGTTTGGATCGCTCCAATTAAGAGTAGAAGCATCTTCTGGTAGTCTATAGCTGTTTGCCATAGTAAGAGGTCTTCGAATTGCTCCAGTTTCCTTATCTATATCGTTGCCAACATGAATACATTTTGTAATAAAGCTAGTTTTAATATCAGACATAATATACCAACCTTTCCTATATGATTTATAAGAATTATAAATCTATAAGAAATTAATGTCAATAACAATAGTAATAAAGGAAAATTTTATTAAATATTCAATGTAATACTTTTTAAATATCTACCCTCACCATCTAATTTTTCAGGTGATTGAACAAAATTAGTTTTGACTAGATACTCGTTAGTAGCTCCAAAAATTTGATGCCATAATTCATTTCCGATTTCTTTTGTAGGTACGTTATGCTTCACGGATGTTAAATCAGGTAAGTTAAAAGACAAATTTTCAAAAAAATCCTTTATTGTTGGGAATAGAGTTTCAAGAATTATAGACGATATATCCTCTATAATAGGCTTTTCATATGTATAGAAAAATGGAACATTTATAGATATAGAATTATCAAGTTCATTAATATCTATATAATCAAGTTCTTTTAGAAAGTCAACCAATTTTTTTTCATTGAGACATAGGTCAAGATATTTTGGATGCTTATTAATTATGAAGTTTACTAATTGTCCACAATTTTTTATCAATTCTTTATTCATATCATCTAATATTTTTATATAGGATATGCTTAAATTATAAAAAGGATTAGAATCAGTAATGTTTTTTTGAATCATTCTGAAAAACCTAAAAATATCTTTTCTTGAACCATCTGAATCTCCAAAACTGTTAAAAGTAAAGCCATTACTCTTGTAATTGTTACTGCTGCATAATAGATGATTGCTGTAAGTGTCTATCAGTTTACTATTCTCATATGCAATAATAATATAATCTCTATTGTCTGGTTGTAATTTTGATGTGCAAAAAATATTTTTTTCTCCAAAGAAGTCGAATGCAATATCGTCAAAAACATAATCACAAATCACATGATAAAGAGTTCTTTTTGTAGTTTGATATTTTGAGCATTGCAATTTTGATATTTTTTCATTAATCAAAGGACTTAAAGAAATTATTTTATTACAAAGTATTTCACCTATATCTTTTAAATAGTTCTGTATTTGTAAAGTATCTTTTTCTAAAAATACTGGAAAATTCAATCTATAAGTATCATCTTTAATTTCTATAGCGTTAATAATTTTAAGATTATTAATAAGCTCATCAATTTTTGAAATGTTTATATTTAGAATATTAGATATTTCATAGTTAGATATTGAAAATGGTTTGTTAGATGCTATTATGTATAATATCTCAGGGACAAGATTTTTATTACAGATATATGATGGATTGTATTCATCATAATTGCCAGGGTCTCCAAAAAAGTAAAAGTTAAGGTTTTTAATTTTCATTTGCAAAGTCCGCCTTTCTAATGATTAATTATTCTTTTAGTAATAATCTACAGCGCCTAAATATGCCAGCAATAATCACAGATGCAATGAATTTAAAAATTGCAGGAATAATAATTAAAAGCTTAAGATCTCTAGTTAGATTTAGTGAAAAGGGTATAAAAAATAAAATTATTAAAGAAGTTATAAAATAAAAAGTAAAAGAGTCTACTACATTATCTATAGTTTTATTCAGAGCCCTAGCCTTGCAAAGTTCATATATTGTATTTAGTATAGTGTATATTAAGTATAAATTAAGGATACCTGAAACAATATCAATTAAAGAACTCAAGCTTAAAACGTAAAATTGGGCTGATAGAAAATTAGTAGCAGAATTATAAAATATATCTTTTAAAGAAAGGAGGATTAGTATAATTACAATTAATTTCAATTTTTTATATGCTTCATGTTGTGATGATAAAATATTAAGGCCAGAGTAAATAAACAAATACGCAATAAAACTTGGGAGTATAGTTATGTATCCAATATTTATGTGAAATAAAATAAATACCATTCCCCAAAATAATCTGTTATAACCAGAAGAATATATATTAATCACTTCCTTTTTCATTTTTTAAAACATCAATGTTAAGATCATCTGGCATGTTAGGTTGCATTTCTATATAGCAGGGAGTAATGCCGTTATTTCCATTTAGATCTTTTGTAAGTAGCTCTAAATTAAATAAATATACATTATTTTTAACCGATGGATTTTTGCTAAAATTAAAATTGTAAGATATATCAATTTGATATTTTGCTCTTAACATAATTGGAAATTTTACTTTAGATAGAGGTTTCCCATCAATGCTTATTTCAATGACATCCTTAACCAGGTAATAAGACTTAGTATTTATACCAGTAATATAAATGTCTTTGTCCGTAGTAAAGCTGAAGTCTCCACTATTGTCACTAGAGCAAGAAACACCACCTTGATTTAAACTGCTTGTCTTCAAATTATTATCAAGTAATTTTATTTGACCTATTTTTATAGTTTGGGTTTTGCCATTAGAAAAAGTGATGTTTGCTTTAGTAATAACTTTATTTTTATATCTATTTGGTACAGTACCATTTATATAATAAAAAGGGGTGACAGATAATGTTTTTAGACTATAATAGCGGTTGTCAGTATTCAAGTCAGATTCACTAAAAGGTATGGACTCAGTACCAAGTTCAGGAAACTCCAGGTTAGTTACTTTATTTTGAGAATTAATATCATCAAGATAATATAATAAAAAATTATTAGAGTTCACGCTGTAATAATGCTTTAAAAATATGGGATTATCTATAATGTGGTTTTTATAATAAATTATGTTTCCAATCCAACATAACAACAAAAGTGTTAATAGAGAGTAGATAAGTTTTTTATTAAACTTCATATGAATTCTCCTTGGTAAAATGTTTGTTGTGTTTCATATAAATAATAACATAAATTAAACTATATTGTAAAATAAGTTACATATTGGTTTAAGTTGGAATAAAAAAACAGCGTATTGCTTTAAAGATTTATAGTTATAACACGATAAATAAAAGTAAGAAAATTCTATAAATTAAAAAGGAGTAGTTAAAATTGAAAAAACTAAAAAATTTTAAGGCAAGCATCCGATACAAAATAATTGCATCAATAACTATATGCTGTCTTATAACTTCAGTTGTGATTTCTACAATATGTGTTAATGAGAGCAAGGCTTCTATACAAAAGGAGGCGGAGGATAAACTTGTAGAGATTTCTGAAAATAAATCAAATGATATAAACAAATTGCTTTTAAGTACAGAAAATACTGCAAGTAATGTAGAAAGTATATTTTCTTCAACGTATGATGAGAATAGAGCAGCTACTGATAGTCAATATGTTAAGTCTTATGTTGATTCGCTTGATCCTACAATAAAAAGGATAGGAGAAAGTCAAAATAAAACACTTGGTATAACTTTAATATTAAATCCAGAAATAACAAAGGATTTATATCAAATTTGTTATGAAGGAACAAGTACTAATAGACAATTTCAAAAAGAAAACAAATTTACAATAAATGATTTTGATGAGAGTAAAAGTAGCATGAGCTGGTATTATAATCCTATAAAATCTAGAAGTGCTATATGGAGTGACCCACATGTGGACGCAAGCGGTAAAGCTGACAGTAAAGATATGAGAATTGCTTATACGAAGCCTATATACAAAGACAACAAGTTAGTTGCGGTTATTGCTATAGACTTATTTTTTAATGACTATGCTAAGATGATTAATAATGTAAAAGTATATAATAATGGATTTGCTTTTTTAATGAATGATAAATATGATTTTTTGGTAGATAAAGTATACACATCTAAAGATAATTTATCAAAAATTCAAAATGGTAGTTTGAAAGCTGTTACAGCAACTATGGGGAAAAACAAATCAGGGTTCACTTATGCAAATTTTAATGGTGATAAAAATGTATATGGGTATAGCAAATTGATAAATGGGAATATAATGGTTATAAGTGTAAAGCAATCAGATATATTTGCAGAGGTATCCAATTTGCAAAAGATTATAATTGTACTTGCTATTATTATGACATGTATATTTTCAGTGACAGGTTTGATAATTGGAAATAGAATCTCAAAACCTATAGTTTTAGCAACAAAGCTGGTAAAAAAGACAGCAGATTTTGATTTGTCAGAGGATGACAGCTATAATCATTTATTAAAGTCAAAAGATGAAGTTGGAGAATTGGTTAGTGCGTTTATTTTAATGAAAAATGAACTTATTGGAATTATAAAAAATATACTGGATAATTCTCAGAATTTAAGTGCTTCAAGTGAAGAACTTTCAGCAACTGTTGAAGAAATAAGTTCAAAATTCCAACAAATAAATGAAGAGACGAAAAATATATTTACAAAAGTTGATAATACTAATACTACTTCACAGAAAATAACATTATCAATTGGAGCAGTTGATTCTAAGATTAATGTATTGTCTCAAAAAGCCACAGATGGTAGCGATAGTTCAGTAAAATCAAAGGAAAGAGCCGTTAATGTACAAAGTGAAGGTAAACAAGCCATTAAAAGTATTGAGAATATATTGGTTCAGAAAGAATCAAATATATTAGAGGCTATTGAGAAAGGAAAAGTAGTTGAAGATATAAAAGAAATGGCAGATACTATTGCAGGTATTTCTGAACAAACAAATTTATTGGCATTAAATGCAGCTATAGAGGCCGCAAGAGCAGGTGAACAGGGAAAAGGATTTGCGGTTGTAGCTGAGGAAGTTAGAAAACTTGCAGAGCAGACTTCTAAATCCGTTGAAAGTATTCAAAGTACTATTGGTGGAGTACAGGGTGCATTTGCTAATCTATCACAAAATAGTGATGAGATATTAAAATTTATTAGAGAAAATGTAAGACCACAGCTTGAAGGAGTTAGTACTATGGGTGGACAATATTATGATGATGCAACTTTTATAAGTAAAATGTCGTCAGAAATAGCAGATATGACAGGTGAACTCACAAGCACAATTGATGAAGTTAATTATAGAATGAAAGATATGTCTTCCATGGCAAAAAGTTCCTTAGAAAGTACAGAAGTTATAAAAGAAAGCATGGAAGAAGTATCCCAAGGTGTAGATGAAATTGCAAATACTGCTCAAAGTCAAGCTGAAATGGCGCAAATTCTAAATGAGATGGTACTTAAGTTTAAGTTGTAAGATTGTATATTGTAGTTTAATTGAATTATTTTGTTAAAATGGCATCGGATAATAACAGATATTTTTTGCATAACTCCGCTTTTTCCTGATTTAGATATATAAGTGCTAATTTATTATAAATTTTGCAGAGGTTTTTTACATCGTTATTTTCTAATAATTCAATAATGTTTAGATACACAGCTTCTAAATTTTTAACATCGTTTAACTTTAAATATATATAGGCTAATGTATAATTACCTCTTAATTGATATTCAAGATTTTTGTAAGTTTTTGAATATTTTAAACCTAAATTAGTAGAAACTATAGCATCAGTGTATAGATTTTGTCTTATAAATATAGTTGATTTATCTATAAGAGTGGAGCCTAGATTTGTTTTATCAATCTTACTTCTTAAGGCTTCAGCTAAATCAAAATAATAGCTACTTTTTTTAAAATTATCTTTGTAACAATAAGCTAAACCTAAAAGGGAATATAAATAACCTAAAGCAGGATCATTAGAGTCGAAAATTTTTGATATGGTAAAATTACATATACTTATAACTGTATCAAAATTTCCACTTTTCTCATAACAAGCTGCTTTAATTATTTGAGCATAGATATACAGTCTATGCTCTTTTTTTTCGTCATAAATAGATAAAAATTCATTAATAGTATCCAAAGCTAGTCCTAGCTTGTTTGATTTTTGGTAAGCATTTGATAATGAACAGAGAAGACGTTTATTAGTATTAGAGTCATTATACAATATACAATAGTGTTGGCTTAATAAATAATACTCAATTGCCTCATCATACTTTAGAATGTTAGCTTTAGAATCTCCTATTTTCCAGTATATATATCCTAACTTTTCAGTTATACCAATACTAATAAATATTTCTTTAGCATGAGTGTAACAGTCACAAGATTCTTTAAACTCTCTCTTATCAGACCAGATTGCACCTAGTTTGCAATAAGTTTCGGCTTTAACAGCTAATAAATCAAACATATTTGTAATCTCAAAAATTTCATCAATTTTGACAATTGTTATCTTTTCATTTTTAAGTTGTTTAAAGCAGTATAACTCAGCATCTTGTTTTGGATACCGAGTTAAATAATTCTCGTCTATGTTTAAAATAAGATTAAGCTCGGTAGCTTTCTTATTAAATTTATTAGATATTTTTAAAGCAACTTGAGGTGTAACTTCTCTCCTGTTTGTTTCAATCATACTTATTAGTCCTTGAGTGATTTTTTCATCCTGCAAGTCTTCTTGTTTTAAATTTAGTTGAGTTCTTAGTTTTTTTACTTTTTCACCGGGAGTTAAAAATTTCATTATATCACCTTAATTCATCGTACTTTCCCATGTAATAAATATACAACATATTAACAACATATGCAACAAATCAATATAAGATAAGTTACTAAATTTTATGTTTCAAACTTGTGTACTAGATATCTTAAAGAGCATATATATCTTTTGTAACAGCAAAGAGCTAAATTTATAAAATTGTAAAAAATTTAGCATTAAACTAAACAAAAGCATATATATAAGTGAATAATGAGAGAGGAGGGATAGGTATGGCAGCAGCAACAAAGGTTTCAACTTCTGTTGTTATAGTAACAAAAGTAGGAGAAACTTCAGATGGTAAAAACGTACTTAAAAAAACTACAATAAAGAATGTAGCTACATCAGCTGTAGATCAAGACATATACGATGTGGTATCTGCAATAGGTAAGGTTTTAAATTTTCCAGTGCAAGAAATTGAAAAAATTGATGAGAATGTATTAACAAATGCATAAGCGAAGTTTATAAATTAAAAAAAGGAGGGTGAAAAGTATGTCACACAAACTTACTATGAGATTTACCACTGAAGAAGACGGAAAAAATTTCTCTTTAGCTATAGATAATATTAAGGAGGATACAAATGGACAGCCTATTTTAACTGAAACTGATGTAAGTAATCTTATGGATACTATAGTTTCAAAAAAAGTGTTTTTATCAAAAACTGGGGCTATAATTGGTAAAAAGGATGCTAAAATAGTTAGTACCTCATCGCAGGATTTTGATATTAAATAAAAAAATAAATCTAATTACTATAGTAATTTTCATATATTAAGAATGGGATATGACAATTTTTTTAAATTGACATATTCCATTCTTTTAAATGTAAATAAAATATTATACAAAGAAACAAGAGAACATTCAGTAATGATTTCGTGTCTTTTATTATTTAAGCATAAATGGTAAAATTTATACATAAGAAATAAAACTTGGAGGATAGTTATAATGAAGAATATAAAAAAGGAAGTAATCAATTGGACCATTTGTATAGGTTCAGCAATTGTTTTTTCTTTAACACTAAGAACTTATGTATTTGCAAGGGCAGTTGTCAATCAGACATCTATGCTACCTACGCTTAAACCAAATGATTCAGTAATTACAGAGAATATATCACCTCATTTTTTAAATGTAAAAAGGGGAGAAATAATAACATTTGACAGTGGGGATGTAAGTAAAGATAAATATATAAAAAGAGTTATAGCCATCGAAGGAGATGAAATTGAAATTACAAACGGTAAAATTTATTTAAATGGAAGTAAACTAGATGAAAAATACATTGATAGCACAATAATTACAAATGGAGGAACGTATCTTCATGAAAATCAAAAAATTAAAATAAAGAAAGGATTTGTATTCGTGTTAGGTGATAATAGATCTGTAAGTAATGATAGCAGAAATTTTGGACCTATAAATATTAAATCAATAGATGGTCATGTTGTTTTAAGAATTTATCCTTTTAAAAAAATAAATCCTTTTTAGATTATAAAATTACTTTGGAATGTAATTACTTGACATAATAAAGTAATTTATAGTATCATACTTACATAAAGTAATAAACATACTATTTAGGGGGAGATATTATGAGTGGAAAATTACCAGCAATATTTATAGCACATGGAAGTCCTATGAATGCAATAGAAACAAATGATTATATAGATTCAATTAAAAAGCTTCCAGATGAGATAGAAAAACCCAAAGCAATAATGGTTATATCGGCACATTGGATGACTAAAGGCACATATATTACAGATGAAGATCAACCTAAGACTATATATGATTTTTATGGTTTTCCAGAAGAACTATATAAAATAAAATATAGCCCGAAAGGTGCAAAAAAATATGCTGAAATAGCACTAAACCAGTTAAAGGATGAGAAGGTTAAAGGAACAACTGCATGGGGACTTGATCATGGAGCTTGGACTATTTTAAGACATATATATCCAAAAGAAGATATACCGGTATTTGAAATGAGTATTGATGCCACACTTAGCAATGAGGAACATTACAGGCTTGGTAAAAAACTTGCAGCACTTAGGGAAAATGGAATTCTGATAATTGGAAGCGGCAACATAGTGCATAATTTAAGAGAGCTTGACTATGATGTTTATGCAAAGCCTGCTGAATGGGCATTAGAGTTTGATAATTATGTTGCAAATGCTATAAAAAATAAAAATCATTTAGATTTAATTAATTACAAAAGTATAGGTAAATCAGCAAAATTATCTTTGCCTACGGATGAACACTTTTTACCATTGCTATATATAGCAGCATTGCAAGAAGAAAATGAAGAGGCTAAATTCATATATGAAGGTATATATAACAGATCTTTATCTATGAGAGCAATAAAGATAGGATAAGACTAAAAGAAGTAGGTGAAGGGTTTTAACGGTTGCTGCGCCAGTCAAACCCTTCATCTGCACTTTGTAATTTCTAATTATTAAGAAACATCATTTATCTATTTTTTTGTTTGTTCTTTAATAAGCCCTTTTTTATAAGCTAATAGTAGAAGCTTTAATTCATGAAGTTGATTTTTTAATTCAAAACCAATATCAGTATCACCAACCATTTTTCTTTTTACAACTTGTTCCAACAATATTCTAGAAGAAAGTATGTCAGTTTCTTCAGTTATTGCTTTTTCTGTAGATTCAAAAGGTTCATGGGATACAAGTTGTAAACCAAAGGAGTTATATATTAAAGTATATCCAGCAATTCCGGTTTTGCATTGATAAGCCTTAGAAAAACCACCATCTATGACCATAAGTTTACCATTAGCTTTTATTGGGTTCTCACCATTTTTGCTTTCTACAGGGACATGACCGTTTATTATATGGGATTCTTTTGGGTCTAATCCAAATTCAATCAATATATTGTCACAAACCTTCTCATCATTCCTGAATTTATAATATGGATCTTTTTTTTCATAGTGAGTTTCATCTTCATCAATAAAGTATCGTTCAAAAGTGGTCATTTTTTCCTTACCGAAAAGTGGAGAAAATGGACCAGTCCAAAGGTACCAAATAATATCCATGCCATATTGTTTAACAGATGTATTTTCTTTGTAAAAGAAACCTTCTCTAGCTAGTATATCTAGCCTATCCAAAAGAGCTTTTCCTTTATATTTTTTATCTTTAATAGTTACTTCTTTAAAACTTCCATCTTCATTTAAAGGTATACATCCATGATATAATAAATTGGAGTTAAATTTTAAATATAAACTTCCATTTGAAAACAAAAAACGAACGTGTTTATTTAATTTTTCACTGTTAATAAAAGAAGACTTCAACTTTTCTATAAGCTCTAATTCTTCATCTAAAAGTTTATAAGGATTTTTTGGATCAATTGTAGGAAAACTAGTTTGATTTAAAGTGTAAGTTTTTCCATCTATATTAATTGTACCTTTATTATAATTAATATTATTTAGAAGCAGTCTATAATCCATTTTAAATTCTGGGTGTCTGTTTATAATTTCACCTTCAAGTTTAAATTGAATTATAGCAATAGCTTTATGCATCTTTGCAATTAATTGAATTTCACTTACAGTGTAATTTCTATTGTATTCAATTTTTGGTAAGAACTTTTCACAGTCATCCTCACTATAAAAATCCATAGCAAAAGTAGCAAGTGGCATAAGATTTATTCCATAACCATCTTCAATTGTTGATAGGTTAGCATATCGTGCAGAATTTCTTATTACATTTGCCATGCACACTTCAGAGCCTGAAGCGGCACCAATCCAAACTATATCATGATTTCCCCACTGAATATCTACAGCATGGTAATTTGTTAGCATTTCCATGATTATGTCGGCACCAGGGCCTCTATCAAATATGTCACCAATTATGTGCAATCTATCAATAACTAATCTTTGAATAAGTTTTGATATTGCAATTATAAAATCACGAGCTCTATCTATACTAATTATGGTGTTTATTATTTCTCCATAATATTCTTGCTTATCCATATCATCAGATTCTTCGTGTAATAACTCTTCTATAATGTAAGAGAAGTCCTTTGGAAGAGCTTTTCTAACTTTTGAACGCGTATATTTTGAAGAAACATTTCTACAAATTTCAATTAATCTGTAAAGAGTTATTTTATACCAATCATCAATATTTTTTTGCTGTTTTAAAATTATATCTAGCTTTTGTTCAGGATAATAAATTAAAGTACATAGGCTTTTTTTATCATTTTGTATCAGTCTATTTCCGAATATATCATCAATTTTGTTTTTAATAACACCAGAAGCGTTTTTTAACACATGTATAAACTGTTCGTATTCTCCATGTACGTCCGTAAGAAAATGTTCAGTACCTTTTGGAAGATTTAAAATTGCTTGAAGATTTATTATTTCAGTTGAAGCCTCATTAATTGTAGGATATTGTTTGGAAAGTAGATTTAGATACTTAAAATTTTTTTCAATGCTTTTGTCGCTAAGCTCTTTTTCTAATAACATAACACATTAATCCCCCATCAAGATAATATAACTCATATTAGCGTGAAAATAAACAAATAGGCTATACTTTTTATTTAATATTATAACACAAAGTTACAATAACATTAATCCTATTATAGTAATAAATTTGCAATTTGTTAAGGGTAAAAAAAAGCAAACTCAAAATATCTTGAGTTTGCTTTCTTTATTTAAAAATATTTACTTACTATATTTATAGTGTAATTGCTCATGGGCACGCCCTTCACCCGGTTTTCCAAAGTAAGTTTCATACATCTTTATTATAGAAGGATTTTTATGACATTTTCTCTTTGCAAGATTTTTATCCTGATTGTATAAAACAGACGCTCTTAATGTTTTATAGTCAACAGTATCTCTGTTTAATGCAGTTAAGTGAGGTTGACCGCCACCATTTACACAGCCACCAGGACAAGCCATGACTTCTATAAAGTGATATTGTTTTTCATCCATTTTTCCTGATTTCATGAATTCAAATACATTAGCAGCTCCGTTTAAGACAGCAACATTATAACTATTGCCAGCAATTTCAACAGTAGCTTCTTTTATACCTTTTAAGCCTCTTACTTCTTTATACTCTATGTTTTCAAGTTCTGCATTTTCTGCAAAATCTTTAGCCGATCTAAGAGCAGCTTCCATAACTCCACCAGTTGCTCCAAAAATCGCACCCGCACCACTATATTCACCCATTGCTGGATCAGCTTGGCTGTCTTCAAGTGTTGCAAATTTAATTTTTGCATCTTTAATCATTTTAGCAAGTTCTCTTGTTGTTATAACAGCATCTATATCTCTTAAGCCGTCGGTTTCCATGCCTTTAAGATCAGCTTCGTATTTTTTATCATTACAAGGCATTACTGTAACTGTAAATACATCTTTAGCATCAATTCCTGATATTCCAGGGTAATAAGTTTTAGTTGCAGTACCAAATATTTGTTGAGGTGATTTTGCTGATGAAAGATTTTCTAGTAATTCAGGAAAATAATTTTGAGCCTGTCTTACCCAAGCAGGGCAACATGATGTATACATTGGAAAGGGACCATTGTTTTTAATTCTCTTTAGTAATTCAGTGGCCTCTTCCATTATAGTCATATCAGCACCAAATATTATGTCAAAGATTTTATCAAAACCAAGCATTCTTAATGCTGTATAAAGTTTTCCAGTAACATCTTTTCCAAAGCCCATATTAAATAATTCACCAATAGCAGTTCTAACAGCAGGTGCCATAGCAACAATTACATGCTTTTTAGGATCTTCCAATGCAGCTTTTACTTTAGCTATTCCAGGTTGTTCTGTAATTGCAGCAACTGGACAGGCAATTACACATTGTCCACATAAAAGGCAGGTAGAATCGTCAAAACATTTATCGTCTACTGTTCCAACAGCTCTTTGTCCGTTTCTTTTTACAAATTGTATTGAACATGTTCCAGTGAATTCTTTACAAGCAGCTACACATCGTCCACATAAAACACATTTAGATCTATCGATTACGATTGCTTTACTTCTAGCATCTATATATTCAGATTTATCTTCTGGTAAAAATGGTTTTGAAGCTTTAGCTTTAGTTTTTATTACAAGTTTTAAGAACTCACAGTTTTCTCTTCTTGAACAAGGGCCACATTTAAATTCATGTTTGTCTAAAAGCATAGACACCCTTTTCTTTATTCTTTCATTTACTGTTTCTGTGTTTGTTTGTATTACCATGCCGTCTTTAACTTTAACTACACAAGAAGCTACACATTTTCCGTCTACTTCAACAAGACAAACACCACATTTACCAAAATTTCCGCAGTCTTTTAGAAAACAAAGAGTTGGTATATCAGCACCATTTTCTCTTGCAACCTCTAAAATAGTCTTGTTTTGTTCTGTTTGTATCTCCTTACCATCTAGAACTATTGTAATCATCTTTTTCCTCCCAAAAAGTAAATTAAAAATCCAAAAACAATTATAACATATTTAAGTGAATGAAAGAACTTCATTTAAAAGATTGTTAAAAAAACTACTAAGTCTAGCATGGAATCATGAAATTATTAATGATTTCATGATTAAATTATTAAATTAATACCACAAAACTAGGCAATAATCCCAACTGATAAACATTTCAACATATAATTGTTTTTTTAACAATCTTTTATAGATTATTCCCAATAGTTTCACCCATATTAACTTTAGTCTCAAAACCAAGGCTAGATTGTTCTAATATATCTTTATCAATAGAAACAGCATTACTTTCAAAAAATAACACTATTGTTGAGCCTCCAAATTTAAAATAGCCTTTTTCTTCACCTTTAGATATCTTTTTGTTAGGAGAATAAGTTTGAATAATTGATCCAACACAAGTCGCACCAACTTCAACATAAAGTACGTCTCCAAAGTTATCTGAATGAAATAAACTCCATTCCCTTTTGTTTTCACAGAAAAGGTTATTTACTTTCTTTAGGGCTATAGGATTAACTGAATAATAAGCACCGTTAATTTTTTTAGAAACATCACAAAAACCACTATCTAAAAAATGAAATCTATGATAGTCAGTTGGACAAAGTCTTAAAATAAGACAAGTTCCATCAGCATATTTTTTAGAAACATCATCATTTTTTATAAAGTCATATAGACTGTAAGTTATACCCTTAATTTGAATTAAGTTTTTAAGGTCAATGTTAGTAAACGCTGTAAGACGGCCATCTCCAGGAGATATAAGAGAATTAGAAACTTTATCAATTGGTCTAGCATTCTCTTTAAGTTTCCTATAAAAAAAATCATTGAAGCAATTATAGGCTTCTGGGTTATCTTTAAACTGGGATGTATCAATATTAAAATCATCTATAAATTTTTTTATCTTGCCCTTGCTTAGCTTTGTATTGCAATAATAACCATAGAACTTAGAAAAAATTTTTTTCTTTATTAATTTTTCTAATAAAAACATTCCAATTGGTGAAGAATAAGTCCAGTTTAAATAGCTATCTCCAGCAACTTTTTCTATATTATAAGTTTTTGCTTTCCTATCATAATACTTAATCATAAAAAAAACCTCATCTTGTTTTTAATTTAGATTATAAGTTGTTTCGTTATATATGTCAAAGTACAATACAAAACTTGTTAATTTGTATATTGTATTATGATATTTTCATAGTATAATATATAAATTAACAAGTTTATCATATATTAATGTATGGTGACCCTAGTATAAGTATGGAAATTTTGAGGTGATTTTATGAATAAAACTAAAAATTTAATTTTTAACTCAGCTGTAAGAGTTTTTTCAATTAAAGGATATGATGGAGCAACAATGGATGAAATAGCTATGAGTGCAGGTGTTGCAAAAGGAACCTTATATTATCATTTTAAAAGTAAAGAGGAAATATTTAAATATATTATGGATGAAGGTATGAGATTAACTCAAGATGAAATCGATACTTCACTAGAAAATGAAGATAATTCTATTGGCAAATTAAGAGCAATGTTTAAAGGAATACTAATTCTTGTACACAGGAATAGGGATTTTTTTAAAGTTGTTGCAAGTCAACTTTGGGGAAGAGAAATTAGGCAGTTTGAACTTAGAGATATAATGAAAAAATATATGTGTGATATAGAAATGTACATTAAAGATGCTATGGATGAAGGAATAATAAAGAAAGGAAATTCTAGATTAATTGCATATTCATTAATAGGAACTTTTTGTTCTTCTGCCATTTATGAAATATCAGTAGGTCAAGAAGATATAAAAGATACTGTCGAATGTGTAATGGATTGCATTTTAGATGGACTAAAAATAAGATTATAAGGTTCCAGATTTTAATATTGATATAAGAAGATAGAAACCCATTAAAGCAGCAATAATGAAACCAGTTATTCCTATAATTGATATATCATGAAGTTTTGGACCTATATTCGTTCTTAAAATAAGAGATGAACCAATAATCATTGAAGATATTATAACTGCAAAGACAATCCTGTTAACCATTCTATGTAGATTTTTAATTGGCTGATCCAAATTATTGTGATTAAGCTGAATCTTAGCTCTTCCACTTATAATACTATCTGAAAATTCAATGAATTTTGATGGAACGAGAGAAGAAGCTCTCATAAATTTAAGGCTATGTAACATAAACTCATCAAACTCAAAATCATTAATAAATGTATTTCTATTTTGTGATTTTATATAGGGCATAATTAAATCAATTAATACTAAATCAGGTGAAATCGTTGAAAGAACTCCTTCGGTTATAACAAGGCTTCGTACTAATATTGTTAACTCCTTCGGTATTTGGATATTGTTTCTTTTTGTTATTTCAAATATTTCTTCAAATAGCAAAGATACCTTTATATTCATAAGTGAAGTTGAAAGATAAGTACTAAGAAGGTATTCTACATCTTCATAGAGAGAGTTTTTATCTATATGACCTTTTCTAACACCGATAGACATAAGGATGGACACAAGTTCATTTATATCTCGGTAAGCTAAAGCAACAATAGCCTTATTTAGCGAATCTTTTAGAGATTTTGAAAGTGAACCCATTAGACCAAAATCTATATAACATATTTGATTTTGGCGAATAATTACGTTTCCTGGATGGGGGTCTGCATGAAAAAAGCCATCTTGAAAAACTTGTTTAAAAAAAGAAATAGAAAGTTTTCGTCCTATATCCTCCAAATTATAACCTGCCTTAGAAAGTGAAGATATATCATCTATCTTAATACCGTCTATTTTTTCCATAGTTATAACTTTTTTTGTGCAAAAGTCTTCAATTATATAAGGTACGTAAATATAATTGACATCATTATTTAAAGCCTTAAATTTTTTTAAATTTAAAACTTCATTCCTAAAATTTAACTCATCTTCAGTTGATTTTAAAAGTTCATCAATAGCATCTTTTAAGTCAATTATAGTATCTGTAAATTTAGCTTTAGTAAGATGGAGTATCTTACTTAAAATAGATAAGTCTATATGCATTTCATCCGCTATTTGTGGACGCTGAATTTTTACAATTACAAATCTACCATCTTTTAATATAGCTTCATGTACTTGAGCAATTGAAGCAGAACCAATAGGATTTTTGTTAAAGTATAAAAAACTATTGTCTATTGTATCATGAAATTCGTTTATAAAAAGTTGTTCAATATTATTAAAATCTTCAATAGGAGCATTATCTTGAAGTTTAGATAACTCATCAATATAATTCGAAGGTAAAAGATCTGTTCTAGTACTTAAAATCTGACCTATTTTTATAAAAGTTGGGCCTAATTCCTCGAAAGCTTTTCTTAAATTGGCAGGAGAGTTGTCGTCTTTGCTGAATTTGGAATCAACAAGAAAACCAAAGCCATAATAAATAAAAACTTTTACAATTTGTCTTAACCTATGTACAGATTCTCTACGCATAATCATTTCTCCTTCAAATTAAAACTAAAAGCCCTAACACATAGGTTTGGGCTTTTAAGTATATATTATAGAAGTTTTTCCTCTAGTTTACTAAGTCTGTTTTTTATGTCTTCAATTTCGTCTCTTGTAACAAAGTTTACATTACCCAAAAGTTCAGTTATTTCATCTTTTGTTACTGGTTTAAATTTTTCGCTTTTTTCAGCAATATTCTTTTTTAACTCTTGAGAAAGTTCTTTTCCATCTTCAACAGTTAGCTTACCCTTTTCTACCATCTCATCTATTACTTTAGACGCTTTTTCATAGGTGTAAGCAGCTGAACCAAGTCCTGCAAGAAGAGCTTTTTTTAACTGGTCTACCATAATTAATACACCTCCATTTATTAATAAGTATACCACAATAATATCAAATCAATACAAGTTTGTAAATTATGTTAATAATATATTTACCAATAAGCTAAAAATAATTATAATATAAGTATATATGTTTTTTATTATAATGAAAAAATGACAATAAGTTCTGTTTGGGGGTTAACGGGGATGAAAACCAAGAAAAGGAATGTGGCTATAAATGATTTAGAAGCAGGAATGATAGCTGTAAAAAATATTATGTATGATAATAAGGTTTTAATAGCAGAAGGAATTCCTATTACGGAAATGGCAATATCAAAACTGAAGGAAAGATATCTATATAATAAAATAGAAGTATATGCAGAACCCAATGCCGATGAATTAAAAGAAGAAGAGATGGAGAGAGTTGAAGAAAGTTTCAATGAACTCACAGGGGATTTACAAAAAATTTTTAATGGCATGGACAACCTTCAGGTTTCAGGAATAGAAGAAGTAAGAAATTTTGCAATAAAAGTAAAAAGCGAAATGGATCCAGCAAACCTTATTATAAAAAACATTGTACTACACGGAAGTGGGATGGACACAGTATATAGACATGGTGTTAACGTTTCAGCTTTAAGCTTAATATTAGGAAAATGGATTGGACTTAATGAAGTTCAATTGAATTTGTTAGTATATAGTGCAATTCTCCACGATTTTGGTAAAACCAAGATAAATAATAAAGTATTATGCAAAGAAGGAAAACTAACTCAAAATGAACTTAAGGACATTAAGTCTCATCCATTAGTTGCATATAACTATATAAGTAAAATACCATTTTTAGATAAAACAGTTAGTCAAGGTGTGTTATTACATCATGAAAGAGAGGATGGCTCTGGTTACCCACTTGGAATTAAAGGCGAAAAGATTCCTACCTTTGCAAAGATAATAGCTATTGCAGATGTTTTTGATGCAATAAATTCAAGAAGACCATACAGAGAAAAAAGAAAACCTTTTGAAGCACTAGCAATAATTCAGAAGGAGGAGTTAGGAAAACTAGATTATGAATACTGTAAATTGTTTACAAATCACATTGTGAATTTTTATATTGGAGAAAAAGCACTACTTAATGATGGAAGAGTATGCAAAATAATAAAGGTAGATCCAGATAATTTAAACGCACCGCTTTTATTTGATGAAAACGAATTTATAGATTTAAAGGTTAGAAAAGATTTATATGTTGAGGAATTGCTAATTTAATGAGTTTTGCTTTTTAAAGCAGTGTTAATATTGACATTATATAAGAACTGTAATAAAATGTTTAGGTAAACGGTATGCATCTGTAGCTCAGTAGGATAGAGCGACGGTTTCCTAAACCGCAGGCCGGAAGTTCGAATCTTCTCAGGTGCACCAAAGAAAAACCTTGTAATCTCAACGGATTGCAAGGTTTTTAATTTTGCTTAAATTTGATATTCTATTTGTCATTTGAAAATTACGCATAAAAAACGGAGCAAGTTGTTATAGCTTGTATACCTAAATAAATTAGAAATTATGTATTTAATTTAAAAATAACTTTACCTTTTGCATCAATATACTCAAAATTAAATCCATCTTTACTTATTAAGCCCAGACCATTTGAAAAAGATTTGGCATACTTTAAGCTAGGAGGTAACATGTAGTTTCCGTTTTTGTCCATATATCCATATCGTGAATTAATGCCAGTACCTTTTGATACTAATTTAATTCCGTCTTCAGAAGGAAAAACATATTCGAATTGAGGTTTAACAATCATAGTACCGTTGGTATTAATAAAACCCCATTTATGATTTATCTCTACAGCGGCTAATTTATCTTCAAAAGCTTGTACGCCTTGATATTGTGGATTAATAGCAATATTGCCTTTTGTATCAATAAAGCCCCATTCATTATGTATAAGTATAGGTGCTAATCCGTCTGAGAATGAAAGCATATAATTAGCTTTAGGCTCTGCAATAAAGTTTCCATTTGTATCAATAAAACCTAGGCTATCGTTTGTTTTTACCATTGCTAAATTTTCACTGAAATCACTTCCGGATATAAATTGTTTATCAATAGCAATAGTACCCTTTTTGTTAATGTAGGTATAATGGTTATCTGATACTCTAACTAATGCCAAACCGTCATGGAAATCATTTGCATCACTAAATTGAGATTTAATAATTATTTTGCCAGTGGTATCGGCAAATCCATATTTTTTATTTAGCCATGTTGATATCATTCCATCAGAAATATTACCAAGCAAATCATATATAGGTTTAATGATAAATTTGCCAGTCATATCAATATACCCGCATTTTTTATTAATAAAAACTCTTGCAATACCATCTTTAAATTGATCAGCAGCATCAAATTGAGGATTAATAACCATCACACCATTTGAATTTATATAACCTTTTTTACCATTAAGAGTTACTATTGCTAAGCCATCATTTGAGTTTGTTGCACTATCATATTTTGGTTTTACGACAACATTGCCTGATTCGTCAATAAAACCCCATTTTACTTTATCCATAGAAGTAAGGCCTGTATAATATTTGCTATTGGATGGAAAGGCAATTATTTTTTTGTTTATATTTATTGATGTATTTGAACTACTAGAATTATAACTACAACCATTAAAAACCAATGATATCATTATAAAAATGGCGGTAAATAGTATAAATTTATTTTTTTTCATTAATTTAAATCTCCTAACTAAAATCAAATTGAGGTATGATTCTATATTTATTATACATGCTTATAATTATCAATGAAATAAAACCTTAACTAAAATATAAGATTAGGCCTACAATTTAAAAGAAGGTTGATAACAATAAGACAGTTATCAACCTTAAAACAAAATATATAATTATATTAATAGAAGCTATTTAGTTTTTAAATTAGTTGCATTAGTAATGTATGGAACAAGTGCGTTGGCTTTTGGGCTACCAATACCAGTAATTAAATCATATCCAGATTTAGCAGAGAAATCGCCATTATTTCCTGTAGTAACATCATGATAGTCTGTATTATATGCTGAAGTTGATGCACTGTAAAGACTAGAAATAGTATCGAAGCTGTTAAGAGCACTTCCACGACTTTGATCAAATAATGCTACAAGACCAGCCCAACTTGGAGATCCAAGGCTTGTCCCACCAACTTGAAACCAGCCAGACTTGCTATTGTATTTTGTAGTACTATAAACTGCAACTCCAGTATTAGGATCAGCATCCCAAGAAATGTCGGGATTTCCACGGTAGTCTCCTATAATGCTTGTTAAATTAGATTGATAACTTGGTGTAAGTTCATAGGAGCTTGTCCCACCACCAGAGCCAGACCATCCACTTTCACTTTTATATGTTCCAGCAGAATCAATATTCAATGTTGTACCTCCAACGGATAATACATTAGGTGATACTGCCGGCCATTCTACACCAGAACCATCATCACCAGAAGATGCTAAATAAACAGTTCCTGAATGCTGGAAATGTGAGTCATAGGAATCTTCGCCATCGAATTCTGAACCACCCCAGCTGTTTGATACAACTTGAGAGCCATGAGAACTAGCATAATCAATAGCAGCTACTAAATCATCACTAGAATCAGATTTTGCAACACATAAGAGAATTTTTGCATCTGGTGCTACAGCATGAGCCCATTCAACGTCCATAGCTGTTTCAAGGGCCCAACCTCCATCTGTACTACTGGGTTTTCCAGTTGGATAGGCTACGGTTAGGGTTCCTGAAGAAATTCCAAATTGTTTAGAAAATGCAGCTAAGTCATTTTGTATTGTGGGACTACCGTAGGAATCTACGATTGCTATGGTTTGGCCTTTGCCGGTTGCTGAAACTTGATTTAAACCATAGGCATTTTTAATTTGTGAAACGGTGTAACCCACAGGACCGGCTGTTGATGCTTGCTTTACTCTAATCAGTGGATAGGCTTTCCACGTGGCTGGAGCTTTTTTTGCATTAGAAGATATGGAAGAGGCATTGACTAAAAAACTGGTTGGAAGCAAAGTTGTCCCTAAAATAAGTCCAAATAAAAGTAGTGTTTTTACATGTTTGTTCATAAAATAAAACCTCCTTTTATAATAACCACAATTTAATATCGTGGCGCAGATAAACTTATGAAAGAATAGTATTCATATGTAAATTGTAAAGTTAATATACCACAACATTAAAAAATATGCAACAATAATTTTAAATTAATGTGACTAAATTTAAAAAATAGATGTTTTTTGTATTAAAGAAAAAAGCTTGAAATATTTCACTAGTAAATATATTATATTTATATTGTGTATAAGAAGGGAAGTGTTTAAATGCAGGAGGTAGTACAATCAGTAGAGAGATCTTTATCGATTGTTGAGGTCTTATCTGAATATGACGAAGGACTTGGTTTAACTGAAATAAGCGAAAAGGTGGATCTGCATAAGAGCACGGTGCATAGACTTTTATATACGTTAATGGTTAAAGGCTATGTGCAGCAAAATGAAGATACTAACAAATATAAATTAACTTTAAAGTTATTTGAGCTTGGAAGCAAAAAGGTTGAAAAAATGAATGTGGTTACAGCAGCTAGACCATTGTTACAGGAACTTATGGAAAAAACTAATGAAGTCATACATTTAGTAGTTAGAGAAGGTACTGAAATCATATATATAGCAAAAGTTGAATCTCAGAACCCAATAAGAATGTATTCAAAAATCGGAAAGAGGAGTCAGGTATATTGCACTGCAGTTGGAAAATCAATGCTTGCACATATGACAGATAAAGAAGTTCTAAATATTTGGAATAGCAGCAAAATAGAAAAATTAACAGAATACACAATAACAGATTTTAATAAGTTCAAGGAAGTAATTAAAGATGTAAAAGAAAAGGGATATGCAATAGATGAACAGGAAAATGAAATTGGAATAAGATGCACAGCTACTTCGATATTAGATTATAAAGGTGATGTTTGTGGTGCAATTAGTATTTCTGGTTCTATAATAAGTTTTAAAGAGGAAAAAATTGAGGAATTTTCAAAGCTTATAATTGAATATGCAGGAAAAATATCTAGGGAACTTGGTTACAGAGGATAAGTAATAGGTTTCCTTTCATTTTATTAGAAATTCAAAGAAATGCTTAATTAAACAATGATATTTAATGATAAATATCAAATATAGCATAAATAGGTTTTGATTAATGAAACACAGTTTTGTATAATGAAACATGTAAGGATAAGACTATAATTTTTGCATAAAATAAATAATAAAAATTAGGAGGAATATAGTATGATCGAAAAAATAAACACTTTAAGTAGAATTGAAGAAGTTGGTGTGGTTGCAGTAGTTAGAGCAGATAATGAAGAACAAGCAGTTAAAATTTCAAAGGCTTGCATAGAGGGCGGAATTCCTGCTATAGAAGTTACTTTCACAGTACCTGGTGCTGACAAGGTTATAACTACACTAAAAAATACATTTTCAAAAGAAGAATTAATAGTTGGAGCTGGTACTGTACTTGACAGTGAAACAGCTAGAATTGCAATACTTGCTGGAGCACAATATATTGTAAGCCCTGGTTTTGACTTAGAAAGTGCAAAACTATGTAACAGGTATCAAATACCATACATGGCTGGTTGTATGACAATAACTGAAATGATAAGAGCTATGGAAGCTGGAGTAGATATAGTTAAGTTATTCCCAGGAGATGCTTATGGACCAAGTATGGTTAAAAATGTAAAGGCACCTCTTCCACAAGTTCCAATAATGCCAACTGGTGGAGTTAGTCTTGATAATGTAGAGCAATGGATCAAAAATGGCTGTGTAGCTGTTGGCGTTGGTGGCCAACTTATAGGTGGGGCTAAAACTGGAAATTATCAAGAGATAACAGAAACAGCAAAAAAATTCGTTGCAAAAGTAAAAGAAGCTAGAAAATAATATTTCAGGAGGAATAACAATGGCAAAGAAAATAGTTACAATGGGAGAGTTATTGCTAAGACTAACTACACCAGGTCATAGCAGATTTACGCAAGCTAGGTCTTTTGACGCTATATATGGTGGAGCAGAAGCAAATGTAGCTGTGTTTTTAGCTAATATGGGTATGGACTCTTATTTTTTAACTAGATTACCTGAAAATGAAATTGGTCAAAGTGCAGTAAATTTTTTAAGAAGTTATGGAGTAAAAACAGATTATATCGTTAGAGGTGGGGAAAGACTAGGAATATACTTTCTTGAAAAAGGTACATCAACAAGACCTTCTAAGGTAGTATATGATAGAAAGCATTCATCAATATGTGATATAAATGCAGAGAAAATAAACTTTGATGAGGTTTTTAAGGATGCGGATTGGTTTCATCTTTCAGGCATAACACCTGCTCTTGGAGAAAAATGTATAACTTTAGTTGAAAAAGCTACTGACTATGCAAAGAAAAAAGGTATACGTATTAGCGTAGATTTAAATTATAGAAACAAACTTTGGGATTATCCTGATTTTGAAAAAGTTATGGTTAATATAATAAAAGATGTGGATGTTTGTTTTGGTTGGATAAATAGTGAAGAAGATAAAGAATATTCTGTTGCGGATTTTGCAAAGCAAGGAGTAGAGTTAGATAATTTTAAAAACATCTTTTCAAATATGCAAAAAAGATTTAATATAAAATATGTTGTAACTACTTTAAGAGAGAACTATTCAGCAACACATAATGCAATGTCAGCCCTTATTTATGATGGAAATGAATTGTATCAATCTAAGAAATACGATTTTACAATTGAAGATAGAGTTGGCGCAGGAGATGCATTTGCAGCAGGACTTGTTTATAAGTTGGTTAATGGGGCAAATTCAAGAGATGCTTTAGAGTTTGCTACAGCTTCAGCTGTTTTGAAACATACTGTGGAAGGTGATTTTAACCTTTGTAGTGAAGATGAAATAATGGCTGTTGCAGGTGGAAATACTTCTGGTAGTGTTCAAAGATAGATAAAATAGGAGATTTCATATGAAAGATGGTAGAACAAGTGATAAGGTTCTAGAAAATATTCAGGAAAAAATTTTTACTGGTGAATGGAAACCTGGACAAAAGATTATGTCAGAGATAAAACTTTCAGAGGAGTTAAATGTAAGCAGGGTATCTGTTAGAGAAGCCATTGAAAAACTAGCAACGCTAAACATTATAACTAAAAAACAAGGTGGGGGAACTTTTGTAAATGATTTGGGACCATCAGTTTATTTAAACAGTTTACTGCCTATGCTTATTTTGGACAGAGATAACTATATGGATATACTGGAATTTAGATTAATTACTGAACCCGAAACAGCTAGATTATGTGCTGAAAGGGCAAGTGAAGATTTAATAAAAGAACTTCAATTTAGTTATGAAAAAATGAAAAGTTATAGCAATGACATGAAGAAATTCACAGAAGAGGATTTAAAGTTTCATACGAAAATTTCGGAGGGAACACAAAATACTTTGATTATAAAAGTAAATGAATTACTAAGAAATGTGCTTGAATACCATCAGAGAACTTTATATGAAAGCCTTGGACCAGAAGGCGGAATCCATGAACATAAGTTTATTTTAGACGCAATTAAAAATAAGGATTCAGAGCTTGCAGCAATTTATGCTAGAAGACATGCTGAGAGAACTATAAGTGACCTAAGAAAATTAAAATAAATAATTAAACACCCCAAGAGATATATTGATATTTCTTGGGGTGTTTTGCTATGTGAAACTTTATTTTGCATTGTGAAAAAACTATTGACTAAAAAACGATTACATAGTATTATATATCTAAAGTTATAATACAACTTTAGATATAAATCAAATAAATATTAATAAAACACAAGTTATTACTAAAATATACACTAATTTGTAATACAAATAATTATAAATATGAGGTGATCTATATGTTAAAAAGTCAAGAAATAAGACAAAAAGCTCCTGAAATTGATTCTTTGAGACTTGGTGCAGGTTGGAAACTAGAAGATCTTGAGAAACCACAGATAATAGTAGAAAGTAGCTTTGGACACAGTCATCCAGGAAGTGCACATCTTGATACTTTGGTAGATGAAACATTTAAGGTTGTAAATGAAAGTGGAGGCAGGGCAGCTAAATTTTTCGTAACAGACATATGTGATGGTGAATCACAAGGTCATGATGGTATGAATTTTTCACTTCCATCAAGAGAAATGATGGCAAACATGATAGAAATACATGTGGAAGCAACTCCTTTTGATGCAGGTGTATTTATAACTAGTTGTGATAAAGCAGTACCAGCACATCTAATGGCAATTGCAAGGCTTAATATGCCAGCAATATTAGTTCCAGGTGGGATTATGAATCCAGGACCTAAAATGCTTACACTTGAACAAATTGGTACTTATGATGCACAGTATAAAAGAGGAGAAATAACTAAAGAGCAATATGATTATTATAAACATAATGCCTGTCCAAGTTGCGGAGCGTGTTCATTTATGGGAACAGCTTCAACCATGCAGGTTATGGCAGAAGCCTTAGGGGTTGCTTTACCTGGAACAGCATTAATCCCAGTAAATTCAAAGGAACTTAAAAATGCAGCTAAAAGGGCAGCGGTACAGTCACTTAAACTTGTTGAACTAGGAATAAAACCTTCAGATATAATGACTAAACAAGCTTTTGAAAATGCAATAATGGTACATGCGGCAATTGCTGGATCTAGCAATGGATTGTTACATCTTCCAGCAATAGCTCACGAACTTGGTATAGAAATAGAACCAGAATTATTTGATGAAATTCATAGAAAAATACCATACATTCTTAATATAAGACCAAGTGGTTTTTATCCAGGTTCATATTTTTGGAATGCGGGTGGTGTTCCAGCGATAATGGAAGAAATTAAAGAATTTTTACATTTAGATGTTATGACTGTTACAGGGAAAACATTAGGAGAGAATTTAGAATATATAAAGAAAAGTGGATATTATGAAGAACATGAAAGGCTTATAGAAAGCCTTGGAGTTAAAAAAGAAGATGTGATAAAGTCAAAAGAAAATCCAATTCAAAAACAGGGTGCTATAGCTATTCTCAAAGGAAATCTAGCACCAGGGGGGGCAGTTGTAAAGCATTCTGCAGTATCAAAAAAGTTAATGCAAGTAGTTTTAAAGGCCAGAGTTTTTGACTGTGAAGAAGATGCAATTAAAGCGGTATTAACTAAAAACATAAAACCGGGTGATGCAGTATTTGTAAGGTACGAAGGACCGAAGGGCTCAGGAATGCCAGAGATGTTCTATACAACGGAGGCAATTGCGTCAGACCCAGAACTTGTAGAATCTATAGCACTTATTACAGATGGTAGATTTTCAGGTGCAACTAGAGGACCAGCAATAGGACATGTATCTCCAGAGGCAAGTGAAGGTGGACCAATTGCACTTGTTGAAGAAGATGATCTAATTAAGATAGACATACCAGCAAGGAGTATAGACATAATAGGGGTAGTTGGAAGTAAAAAAACTGAAGATGAGATTAAAGGTATATTAAAACATAGAAAAGAAAAATGGATTAAGCCAACACCTAAATATACTAAAGGGGTTTTAGGTATTTATACTAAATGTGCAGTATCACCTATGAAGGGCGGATATATGGAATAAAGCTGTTTCATAATATGAAGAAATTGCGAAGTAAAGTGAAGGGTTTTAGCGATTGCTTCGCACGTTAAAAGGTGAAGGGTCGCCAAATGGCGAGTTGATGGGTTTTATCCCTGCTAAGCGCGGATAAAAGGTGAAGTGTTTATGGATAGATCCATAGCCTTTTCACCGCGAAGCATAGGTGAAAACCCTTCACCCATGCTTCGCAATTTATTACTATTAAGAACCTTTGCGCCTTCAATGATTAAGAAGATATAAGGAATAAACAAAAATAAATTATCAGAATTTTGAAAAAATTTTAGGGGGAATAAAAATGCCATTAGTTATTGTAGCATTTGGTGTGTTATTGTTGTTAGTACTTATGATTAAATGTAAAGTAAACGGTTTTATATCATTAATTCTTGTAGCTTTAGTTGTTGGAATCGCAGAAGGGATGAATCCAGTTAATACAGTTACTTCTATACAAAATGGTGTTGGAGGAACACTAGGAAGTCTCGCTCTTATCTTAGGTTTTGGTGCTATGTTTGGAAAGATAATAGCAGACTCTGGAGCAGCACAAAGAATTTCAAGAAGTTTAATTAATAAATTTGGTATAAAAAGAATACAATGGGCAGTTGTTATAACAGGTTTTATTGTTGGAATAGCAATGTTTTATGAAGTTGGTTTCGTACTATTAATACCACTAGTATTTACAATTGCAGAATTTACTGAATTACCACTCTTATACATAGGAATTCCAATGGCAGCGGCA
The DNA here is from genome assembly GCF_900176305.1 of Clostridium acidisoli DSM 12555. GTDB lineage: Bacteria > Bacillota > Clostridia > Clostridiales > Clostridiaceae > Clostridium_I > Clostridium_I acidisoli. The sequence continues at coordinate 13,868 of NZ_FWXH01000017.1, read as the reverse complement.
CTGTCGGTTACACATGGATTTTTGCCACCACATCCAGGGCCTGTAGCAATAGCTACTATATATGGTGCAAGTATTAGCATGACGTTGGTTTATGGAATTATAATAGCAGTACCTACAGTAATAATAGCAGGACCTGTTTTTACTAAATTTTTAAAAGGCATAGATCATAAAGCTACCAATAATATGTTTAAAGCTAAAATTTTTGAAGAGGAAGAGATGCCAAGTTTTTCGGCCAGTGTTTTAACTGCAATTATCCCACCTATATTAATGGCTTTTTCAGCTGTGTGTGAAATTGTGCTTCCAAAGACATCTGGTGTTAGACATTTTGCAGAATTTGTGGGAAGCCCATTGATGGCAATGTTTATATCCATTATTGTTGCAATCTTTACATTAGGTATAATGAGAGGCAAGAAAATGGAAGAGATAATGAAAATCTTAGCCGAGGCAGCAAGCGGAATTGCAATGATATTATTAATAGTAGGAGGCGGTGGTGCATTTAAACAAGTACTTATAGATAGTGGTGTAGGCAAGTATATAGCAGCGATTATGTCAGGAAGCAATATATCCCCTTTAATTTTAGCATGGGGAATTGCAGCAATACTTAGATTATCTTTAGGATCAGCTACGGTATCAGCAATGACTACTGCAGGGCTTGTATTACCAATGATTTCTTCTACAAATGCAAATCCAGCATTAATGGTATTAGCAACAGGTGCAGGCAGTCTTATATTTTCACATGTAAATGATCCTGGATTTTGGATGTTTAAGGAATATTTTGGACTTAGCATTGGCGAAACCATGCGTTCATGGTCAGTAATGGAAACAATAATTTCAGTCATGGGATTAATTGGGGTACTGTTAATAAATATATTTGCTTAAATACTATAGAGCTATGTAGCAATATTTATATATAATATTAGGACAATGGAAATTAATTAGATTAAAGCTTTCATCTTCAAAGTAAGGGGATGAAAGCTTTAATCATTTAAATTGAATGAATTATTACTTAATAATTTGGAATAATAGGTTAATAATTTGATTTAAATTAGATTATTGTGGTGATAAAAATTTACATATATATGTTTAAATGTGAGTGAAATTAAAAAAATATAAAAAATATTTGATTGAATTTGCGTATATGTGTTGTTTAATGCGCATTTTTATATTATTATAGGTATGTAGTAATTAAAAAACAGAAAAGGTTGTGGGTAAAAATGATATATACTGTAACTTTCAACCCTGCCATAGATTATGTTATAAATGTTGACGATTTTAAATCTGGATTGGTTAATAGGGTAGCTAGCGATGAAAAATTTGCTGGTGGAAAAGGTATAAATGTATCAAGAGTTTTAAATAATCTTGGAGTAAAAAGTAAAGCTTTGGGCTTTATTGGTGGGTTCACTGGAAAATTTATAATTGATTCATTAGAGAGTCAAGGTGTTGAAACTAACTTTATTGAAGTAAGTGAAGACACTAGAATAAATGTTAAACTTAAGTCAAAAGAAGAAACAGAAATAAATGGATCAGGACCTTTAATTACAGGAGAAGATTTAGATAAATTATTTAAAATAGTAGAAAATCTTACAGAAGATGATTATCTTGTTCTAGCAGGAAATGTTCAAAAATCTGTTCCTAGTGATATATATGCTGTATTGCAAGAAAAGTGCAAAGCTAAAAATGTAAAAACTATAGTAGATACTACTGGTGATGCTTTAGTTGCTACACTTAAGAATAAGCCATTTTTAATAAAGCCTAATAATCACGAACTGGGTGAAATTTTTAACAAAGAACTTACAAATATAGATGAAATTATAAAATATGCGAAGAAACTTATAGATATGGGTGCTCAAAATGTAATTATATCTATGGCTGAAAAAGGAGCCCTTTTAATTTGTGAAAGTGGAGTGTATCATGCATCTCCAGCAAAGGGAATAGTAAAAAATTCAGTTGGAGCAGGAGATTCAGTTATAGCAGGATTTTTAGCTAAATATTCAGAGACAGAAGACCTGCTTGAAGCATTTAGGTGGGGAGCTACTTCAGGAAGTGCTACAGCATTTTCAAAGGATTTATGCAAAAAAGAAGATGTGGAGCATTACCTATCAGGCGTGGTCGTAACTAAAATTGATTAATTGATGCACCACTTATCTGTAGTGAATTTATATAAAAATGTTATGGTATTTAATATATTATTTAAAAATTTTGAGAAAAATAAGGGTGTGTAAGGGAGGAAAATATGAAGATTACAGAACTTTTAAAAAAAGACACTATAATTTTAGATTTAAAGGCAAGCAGTAAAGAAGAAGTAATTGATGAATTAGTGAATAAGTTGGACAGCGCTGGAAGACTAAATGATAAAGAAGAGTATAAAAAGGCAATATTAAAAAGAGAATCAGAATTTTCTACAGGTATAGGTGATGGGATAGCGATACCTCATGCAAAAACTGCTGCAGTAAAAACACCAGCGCTAGCCTTTGGAAGATCTGATGCTGGTCTTGATTATGACGCATTAGATGGCGCTCCAGTAAATATATTTTTTATGATTGCTGCCAGCGAAGGTGCAAACAACACTCATATAGAAACATTATCAAGATTATCAACACTACTAATGAATCCAGACTTTAAAACAAAATTACTAGCAGCTAAAACAGAAGAAGAGGTTTTAAGTTTAATTGATAGTCAAGAAGAAGAAAAACTAGAAGAAGAAAAGGCAGAAGAATCTGTAGTCGTAGAGTCTGAAGGTTCAAAAGGTTTAGTGTTAGCGGTAACAGCTTGCCCAACAGGAATAGCGCATACTTATATGGCAGCTGATGCATTAAAGAACAAAGCAAAAGATATGGGAGTAGACATTAAAGTAGAAACAAATGGTTCTACTGGTGTTAAAAATAGATTAACTGACGACGAAATAGAGAGAGCGGCAGGTATAATAGTAGCTGCTGATAAGCAAGTTGAAATGGCAAGATTTAATGGTAAAAAAGTTATTCAGGTACCTGTTGTCCAAGGAATAAAGAGGCCAGAAGAACTTATAAACCAAGCTTTAAATGGAGACGCTCCGATCTATAAACATGAAGGTGGCACAGAAAAATCATCTTCAGGTGAAAGAGTGGGTTTTTATAAGCATCTTATGAGTGGTATTTCAAATATGCTTCCATTTATCATAGGTGGAGGAATATTGATAGCTCTTTCATTTATTTTTGAAAAGAGTAGTAACCCTCAACTTGCATATATATCTAAATTGCTATCAGTTGTTGGTGGTGATAACGCATTTGCACTAATGGTTCCAGTACTTGCCGGTTTTATAGGTATGAGTATTGCAGATAGACCTGGTTTTGCACCTGCAATGGTAGGTGGATTTTTAGCATATAACAGTAAAGCTGGATTCCTTGGTGGTCTTATTGCTGGATTCCTTGGTGGTTATGTAGTATTATTTCTTAAAAAGTTATTCTCTAAGCTTCCTCAATCGCTTGAGAGCTTAAAGCCAGTACTTATATATCCGTTATTCGGAATTCTTATAACAGGTGCAATAATGTATATTGCTATAGATGGTCCAGTTGAAGCAATTAATCTTGGACTTCAACATTGGTTAGGTTCTATGGGAACTGCTAATAAAGTGTTCCTTGGTTTAATTTTAGGTGGAATGATGGCAATAGATATGGGTGGTCCAATAAATAAAGCTGCCTTTGCATTTGGAATTGCAATGATACAACAGAAAAATTATTATCCACATGCAGCTGTTATGGCAGGAGGTATGTCTGCACCGCTTGGAATTGCGCTTGCAACTACTTTCTTCAAAAACAAATTTAGTAAACAAGAAAGAGAAGCTGGACTTAGCTGTTATGTGATGGGAGCTTGCTTTATAACAGAAGGTGCAATACCTTTTGCAGCAGCAGACCCTGCTAGAGTAATTCCAGCAACAGCAATTGGATCTGCAGTAGCAGGTGCACTTGCACTATTTTTCAATATAGGACTTCCAGTTCCACATGGCGGAATATTTGTAATTGCTTTAGTTAATGGAAATCCACTACTTTACATTCTAGCAATCTTAATTGGTGCAATAGTAACTTGTCTTTTGTTAGCAATTTTGAAAAAACCAATTAAGAGTGAAGACGCACAGTAATTAAATTTATATATATACCAAAAAATAGTCAACTTATCTTTTTAGATGAGTTGGCTATTTTTTTATAATTAGAACAATGAAAGAACACGTTAACATGAAGAAATATAGTTAATTTAAAATAATATGAACATATATATTGTTAATGTTAACATAAATAATTATAATGAAAGTTGAAGATATTATAAATGAGATATTAAATTTTAGGAGGAATAGCAATGTCAAAAGATAAGGATTGTTTTTATTGTAATAAAAATGAAAAGTTAGATGAAATAATGATAGAGGTTTGTCCTTTAGAGGTTTCTACATTATACTTATTTAAAGATCAAACACATAAAGGTAGATGTATAGTTGCTTATAAAGATCATGTTAAGGAATTATTTGATTTAGATGACAAAGAATTAGCGCTGTTTACAAAAGATGTGGCTAGAGCAGCAAAGGCTGTTTCTAAAGCTTTTGGTGCAGATAAAGTTAATTATGGTGCGTATGCAGATACACTTCATCACCTACATTTTCATATAGTTCCTAAACATAAAGGTGAAGTTGAATGGGGTGGAACTTTTGCAATGAACAGAGAAAATCCCGTTACACTTTCTGTTGCTGAATATAAAGAAGTAATTGAAGCCATAAAGAAAAACTTTAAATAAAAGTAGTTCACAAAATATTATCAAATTAAAGTAATATTGTAACAATATATCAACATAAACATAACAAAAGAGGGGTATTATAGTAATATAAAGATTACCCCTTTAAATATATTTTATGTCAGTAATAAAACTGGCATTTTTTTTTGTTTTTAAGAACTTAAAAATAAGGCATATGAATGTAATAATTATACATTTTTAATATGATTATTATGATATAATAAGAGGAACAGATTTATAATAGGGAGCAAAGCAATGGACAAAAGGTTTTTAGATGTAGCAATAGATGAAGCAAAAAAAGCAATTAATGAAGGTGAAGTCCCAGTTGGTGCTGTAATTGTAAAAGAAGGAAAAGTAATTGCTAAGGCACATAATGAAAAGGAAAAGTCTAAGGATTGCACAGCACATGCTGAAATATTGGCTATAAGAAGAGCATCAAGTATTATTGAAAATTGGAGACTTTGTGGCTGTGAGATGTATGTTACTTTAGAGCCTTGTCCAATGTGTGCAGCGGCAATAGCTGCAGCAAGAATAAAAAAAGTATATATTGGAACTTTTGATCCTGTTATGGGTGCAGCAGGTTCCTGTTTAAATTTACTTCAAAATGATTATTTAAATTATAATGTGGACGTTAATTGGTTGTACTCGCAGGAATGCAGCAATATAATTACGGATTTTTTTAAAAATATTAGGTGACTTTGCATTTATTGGCAGATCTAATTTGGGGGTGAATTAGTGAAAGTTTTAAATAAATTTTTGATACTTCTTATTGTTTTAGGTGCTACATGTGGGATTGTATATAAAGAAAATATAGTTCAGAGTTGTTACAAACTACTTAATTATACAGCATCAATATATGGTAATAAAAGTGCAGATATAAAAAGAGGTAATAATAAGGTTCAGACTCAAGCAGGTAAGGCAGGAAATAAGAGCGATTTAAATAAATCTTTGAGTAATGCTCCAAGTAGTAGCACTCAGTCAGACAAGCAAATTGATGTGAACGACAATATAGGTAAAGATAATTCACAAACACAGATAAAAGATCAATTAGAAGTTTATGATTATACTGTAAATACTTACGATGAGTATTATAATGTAATAAAAAACTCATTGGAAAACTTTAAAGACAGTGTATCAATAAAGATAAACAACTATAATTCAAGTACATATAATCTAACTACAATCAATAAGATTTTAGATGATTATTATGATATTGATTATGGTGTTCAAGGTGCAAGTGGCACGATATATTCTAGTGGGAATATATATGTTATTAAAATTCAATTTAAATATAAATTACCTAAAGCTCAGATGCTTGATATGAAGAATAAAACAGAAATAAAAGCAAGAGAAATAATATCTAAGATTATAAATCCTAAAATGAATGATTTAGAAAAAGAAACTGCAATTCATGATTATATAGTAAATAATACCTCCTATGACTATGATAATTATATTAAAGGAACACTTCCAGAACAATCATTCACAGATTATGGTGTTTTAGTTTTGGGAAAGGCTGTTTGTGAGGGCTATTCTAAGGCTATGTTTAGGCTTTTAAATATGGCAGGAGTGCAATGTTACGTTGTTAAGGGAACTGCAAATGGTGAATCTCATGCATGGAATATAGTAAAAATTAATGGAAATTATACAGAAGTTGATGCTACATTTGATGATCCTGTGACTACAAATGGGAAAAAAATTCTATCATACAGATATTTTGATCTTTCCGACCAGCAAATGGCTAGAGATCATCAGTGGGATTTAAACAAATATCCAAAATCAAACACTACAGTATATAATAGATAATGTTTTTTAAAATGATATAGCGATTACTTGAGATTTTTATATATAAAATAGTATAATAAGGTGAAACTTGCATTAAAAATAACGTGGAGGAATGTCCGAGAGGTCGAAGGTGACAGCCTCGAAAACTGTTGTGGGGGAGACTCCACCAAGGGTTCGAATCCCTTTTTCTCCGCCAATATTTTAATAAATGGATTTAAATAATCCATTTATTTTTTTGCTCAAAATAAGCGGTTCATGAATTATTCACAAAGTTGCCAAGTGATTTACACAAATAAAAGATAATATTTTAAGCATAGAACGAATATATGGGATGGTGAAAGTATGAAAAGATTTAGTAAAATACTTATAGTAATAGCAATAGTAAGCATGTCGATTTTCTCGTTTGTAGGATGTCAGAGTAAGGATGCTTCAAATGCAGGAGGCGGCACACAGCAAGGAAAAAAATTTGATAAGAGTGCTATGGAGAAAAGGATCAAAACTAACTTAGATTCACTAGTTAAAGCCGGTACAATAACAGATAGTCAATCATCAAAGATACTAACTGCTCTTACAACTAGAACTCAAGGTAATGAAGCTGGGAAAGGGTCAAATGGAGGTGGCAGAAGAAATGGTGGGTCTAATGCTTTGAATGACCTGGTAAAACAAGGAGTTATAACACAAACACAAGCAGACACAGTAATGAAAAGTGTAATGGGCAACAGACAAAATAATAATAATAATAATGCTAGTGGAAGCGATCAAGCAAATCAATAATTAAAAGGTGTAAGCAAAGTTATATTGCTTACACTTTTTAATTATTGATAAAATTCAAATACAGATGTACTCTATAGTTATCAGATGAATACCATCTGCAACACTCCTACCTTGTTCAAAGTGGGAGATAACGGCTACTACGTCTCTGGATAACGAGTTCTAAGTTTTAAATTAAGAGGTGAGGTTTATGATAAAAAACATAATGAGTGACATGATTGAATATTTTGGTGGGGATGTTAGGAGAATAAATCACGCAATAAAAGTGTATGGATTTGCTAAGACCTTAGGAGAACTTGAGGGTTTAGACAATAATAGTCAGTTTATTTTGGAGGTTTCAGCAATATTACATGATATTGGGATAAAAGTAAGCGAAGAAAAATACAATTCATCCGCCGGTAAATATCAAGAAATGGAAGGACCAGCAGTTGCTAAAAGTATATTACAAAAATATAAAATAACAGATGAAAGCATGGGTAGAATATTACATTTGATAGGAAATCACCATAGCTACGCAAAAATAGATGGCAAAGAGTTTCAGATGTTAATTGAAGCGGATTTTATTGTAAATGTTTTTGAAGACAATATAAATAGAGAAGCTATTATATCAATTAGAAATAAATATTTTAAAACTATAAGTGGGATTAAATTTATTAATAAAATGTATTTGTAAAATAAAGATGAGATTCCTCTTAAGTATTCATGGGAATCTCAATCTTTATTTAATAAGCATCATTTGGAAGGCTTTTTTCTAAAATAAAATATTAAGGAACATATCCAGAATATAAAACCTAACAAGCTAACTACCTGTGCTACTCTTAATGGTCCAAGCATAAGGCTATCAGTTCTAAGGCCTTCTATAAAAAATCTACCTATGGAATATAAACCAATATAACTTACGATTACTATTCCAGGACGTTTTGACTTTTTTAATATAGTTATTAAAATGAAAAATGTACACAAATCCCAAATTGACTCATATAAGAAGGTTGGATGATAATAAACACCATCAATGTACATGCCTTTTTGTATAAACATTGGGAAGTGTTTTATAAAACTATATGAAACAGGACCACCATGTGCTTCTTGATTAAAAAAGTTACCCCACCTTCCTATTGCTTGTGCAATTATAATTGAAGGTGCAGCCACATCTGCATATTCTAAAAATTTTAAATTCTTTCTATAACAATATGTAAAACATGTAATTAAGCCAACGATTACGCCGCCGTGTATTGCTAGACCGCCTTGCCTAATATTAATTATATCCATTGGGCTGCTAATATAATCCTTGAAGTTAAAGATAACATAATAAAGTCTTGCGCCTATTATTGCTAAAGGCAAGGATATTAAAACAATATTTAAAAGTTCATCGTAATTAACATCTCTAATTTTTGAAGTATAGCTAGAAAGTATAATTGCAAGCAACATACCGCAGGCAATTATTATACCATACCAACGTATACTAAGACCGAATATTGAAAATGCAACTGGATTCATTTCATCACTCCTTAAGGTGAATTTTTTTATATAGTTATATATAATCATAATTTTACAACATAGATATGAAAAAATAAATTAGTTAATAAAAATATAATAAAATGCTTTTATTAATTTTATTTTTATAATATTTTGATAATTGTATTTTTTTAGTCAATAGAGTATAATTTAATTAAAAAAGGGAGGTATATTAGGTATGATTAATAAAAAAATCGCATATATTAGACCTTTGGTAGAAAAACAATCCTTAAATATGCAAATTAGTGATTTTGTGAAATTTGGGGTAAGTAGAGAGGATGTTTTTTGTGATGCAAACTATGATGAGTTTAATGAATATGAAAAGATGAAAAATACAATAAACAAGGGAGACACTTTATATATTAAATCTTTGAGTGTTTTAGGTAAAAATCCAGAAGATATTATTGAACAATTAGGATATATAAAAAATGTTGTAAAAGCCGATGTAAACGTTCTTAATATGTTTATGATGGATACTAGTAAATTGTCTCAAAAAATTCAATTGGAAGATATATTAAAAAATGAAATTGAATACGATATATGTATATGACAAAATACAATGACTATAGATATATTAAAAACACTTGCACAAATATTTTCTTGATTTAAAAAGTATTATTTGCTATAATAAAAAAGCATTGTTTCATTAACTAAATGAAATGTGTAAAAATTAATATCGTAATTTATAAGGAAAATCTATTTGGAGAGATGTTCGAGAGGTTTAAGGAGCACGCCTGGAAAGCGTGTGTTGGGGCAACTCAACCGGGGGTTCGAATCCCCCTTTCTCCGCCATTAAAACTTTGTTGTGCTAGACGGGGAGTTAGCGGTGTCTTGTAACCTGCAATCCGCTATAGCAGGGTTGAAGTCCTTGTGTAGGCTTTAGTCTGTAATGTCTGTCTTATAAAAGTGGTGTTGAGAGCCGGGTCCCACGCAACGGAAATTCATGAAACCCGTCAGGTTCGGAAGAAAGCAGCGGTAAGTGAACACTTCCGTGTGCCGTGGAAAAACCTAGTTTGAGCTAACTATATAAGTAACGGTTATGGGCTATTGTCGAAGCAAGGTGCACAACATTTAATAATTTAAAAAATTGGGATGCTTATAATAGCATCTTTTTTGTTATATAATAAATCAAACACTAATAGTATAATATAATTATAATAAGTTAATGTACAAAGAGGGTGAAGAAGTGGGATACAAGGCACTTTATAGAGAATGGAGACCTAGAAAATTTGATGAAGTTGTAGGGCAAAAACATGTAACTATAACATTAAAAAATCAAGTAAAAAGTAATAGAATAGCACATGCATACCTATTATGTGGTACTAGAGGTACTGGTAAAACTTCTACTGCAAAAATACTTTCTAAAGCGGTAAATTGTTTAAATCCCATTGATGGAGAACCGTGTAATGAATGTGACATGTGCAAAAAAATAAATGAAGGATTAGCTATTGACGTTGTTGAATTAGATGCAGCATCACATAATGGTGTTGAAGACATAAGGAATATAATAGATGATGTTCAATATCCTCCTCATGAGAGTAGGTTTAAAGTTTTTATAATAGATGAAGTACATATGTTATCCATGGGAGCAGTAAATGCGTTTTTGAAAACTTTAGAGGAACCACCTAAAAATGTGATATTTATTCTAGCAACAACGGATCCTCAAAGACTTCCGATAACAATACTTTCTAGATGTCAAAGGTTCGATTTCAAACGTATAAAGAAGGATGATATGTTTGAATTGCTTAGGAAAATTGTTACTAAGCAGGGAGTAATGGCAGATGATAAGAGTCTTAGATTGATTTCAAGAATATCAGATGGAGCTATGAGGGATGCTATTAGTGTTTTAGACCAAGCTATTTCTGTAGGTGCGGGCAATGTTAAATATGATGATGTTGTAAATATGCTTGGACTTGTAACAAATGAATATCTTATTAAAATGACTGATTCAATAATAGAAAAAAATGTTGAGAACGCAATGATAGTAGTAGATGAGGTTGTAATCAGTGGTAAAGATATAAACATATTCATTAAAGACTTCATAGTTCATATGAGAAATCTTATGATGGTTAAGGTGAGCAAAAAACCAGAAGAAATAATAGATATGTCAGAAGAAAATATAATAACACTAAAAGAACAATCCAATAAAATAAGAATAGAAGAAATAATGAGATGTATTAGAATACTCCAAGAAACAGAAGAGCAATCTAAATGGAGTAAGCAGAGTAGGATATATTTAGAGTTAGCAATTATAAAAATGTGTAAATTTGAATATGATACATCTAATGAAGTAATACTAGCAAGACTAAATAAGGTAGAGAAAATTATAAAAAGTGGAAGTATTAGCTTTAATAATGAATCTACTTTGGGAAATGTTAAAGAGGAGATAAAGAGAACAGCTAAACAAATAAAAAAAGCAGAGCCTATCCAGGAGGTAGAAGAAAGTTTTGTTAACAATGATTCAAAAATAACGTTAGAAGATGTGAAGAAAGTTTGGAAGGATATAATTGAAACTTTTAAAGCAAGAAGGCTTAGAGTTTTAGGGGCCCATCTTACAAATGGTGAACCAATATCATGTAAAGGTAGTATAATAGAAATAAGGTTTGAAAAAAACTATAATTTTAGTAAACAAAATCTTCAAAGACAAGAAAATAATAAAAAGGTGGAAGAGATTTTTTCTGAAGTACTTAAGGAAAGAGTTAAAATAAAGTATAGTGTGGAAAATAGTGAGGAGTCAAAAGTTTCTCCAGAAGAAATTTTAAAGCAAACATTTGGTGAAGAAATTGTTGATATTATTGATGAATGACACTGTAAATGGTAAAATAATTAAATGATAAAAATTAAATTGAAAATATTTTAGGAGGTTTTATATATGGCAAAAGGTGGATTCCCAGGAATGGGCGGAGGAAACATGAACAATTTATTAAAGCAGGCACAAAAGTTCCAAAAACAAATGGAGGATATGCAAAAAGAACTTGAAAACAAAAGTTATGAAGTTAGTGTTGGTGGAGGTACTGTTAAAGCTACTGTAAATGGTAAGAAACAATTAGTTGACATAACAATAGACCCAGAAGTTGTTGATCCAGATGATGTTGAAATGTTACAAGACTTAATAATGTCAGCATGTAATGAAGCTTTGAAAAAAGCAGAGGAAGACTCATCAGAAGGTATGAAGAAAATGACAGGTGGAATGAACATACCCGGAATGTTCTAATATGATGTAAGGTTAGAATTTTTTCTAATAATAATTGAGGTGAATATTTTGGATTTTTATCCAGTGGCAATAGAAAAATTAATTGAAGAATTTGCTAAACTCCCAGGTATAGGGTATAAGACAGCTCAAAGGCTGGCACTTTATGTATTGAACTTACCAAAGGATGAAGTGGATGAATTCGCAAATGCACTTATAAAAGCAAGAGGAACCATTAAATATTGTTCAGTATGCGGAAACTTTACAGACTCAGACCCGTGTGCAATTTGTTCAAATCCAAGTAGAGATAGAGAATTAATTTGTGTAGTTGAAGAACCTAAAGACATAATGGCAATAGAAAAAGTTAGAGAATATAATGGAGTTTATCATGTACTTCATGGCGTAATATCACCTATGTCGGGTAAAGGTCCAGATTCTATAAGACTTAGAGAACTTGTTACTAGAACTAAGAATAATATAAAAGAAATAATAGTTGCAACTAATCCAAATGTTGATGGTGAAGCTACTGCTATGTATATATCGAAATTGCTTAAGCCACTTGGCGTTAAGGTTACTAGAATAGCTCATGGAATACCAGTTGGTGGAGAACTTGAATATGCAGATGAGGTGACTTTATCAAAAGCACTTGAAGGTAGAAAAGAAATATAAGGAATATTTGTCCCATTTTATGTCTATAATTGTAAGGAGATATGAAATGGGAGGTTTTTTTATGACCATAAAAAAGGGAAGCAGAATTAAAAATGATAAAAGCTATGATGAGGACAAACAAAATATAATTTCAGCAATAGAAGAAGCAATAAAAGAGTTACAGGAATGTAGAGATTATTTTGAAACTGTAAATGAACCAGTGCTTGTTGATTATGCAATATATAAAGAAGCAGCTGCTAGATCAAAATATGCATATCTTATTAAACAAGCTAAAAAGTTAAATATAAAAGTTAGTGGGTTTAATATCCACATAGATGAAGAAAATGTAGATTAACTTGTAATCGGGGGGATAATTAAATGGAATACGTGGGTTATTTTTTAATTGCAATAATTGCATTGTTTATCGTAGTTAAACTTCTAGCATGGCCACTTAAGATATTAATAAAGTTGATAATAAATGCAGTGCTTGGAACTATACTTTTATTTTTAGTAAATTTAGTTGGGGTACATTTTGGACTAGCAATTGGGATAAATATAGTAACTTCATTAATAGCAGGCTTTTTTGGAGTGCCTGGTGTTATATTTTTAATAATATTTAAATTAGTGTTATAGATAAAAAATAGTAGAGTACTCATCATAAAAAGGCTTCATGGGTTTGTGGATTAAAAAACAATGTTTAATATAGTAATAAATGTAAAAGTAACAAATACACATTGCCTAGTGTATCAGTACAAGTAAATGTGTAAAAAATGTAGATAAATTTAGAATTTTAGGTTTAAATTAATACAATAAAGTATATAATATTAGCAAGAGTGATAAATTATGATATTATAAAACACGTCGCAAGTGACAAGCTACAAATCAACATGAAAAAATATGTTGACAAAGAGTTTGAAACCGTGATATACTATATAAGCTGTCAGATGACAGCGCAGTGATCTTTGAAAATTAAACAGAGTATAAGAATTAAGTAAACCAGCAAATTCTTTTGATGTTAGAAATAACATTAGATAATAAATTAAGCGAAATGAGCTTAATCAAACTTTTAATTGAGAGTTTGATCCTGGCTCAGGACGAACGCTGGCGGCGTGCTTAACACATGCAAGTCGAGCGAGAAACCTTCGGGTTTCTAGCGGCGGACGGGTGAGTAACACGTGGGTAACCTGCCTCAAAGTGGGGGATA
>NZ_FWXH01000048.1 GCF_900176305.1 Clostridium acidisoli DSM 12555 | reverse complement strand
TGATCCGTTGCCATTTTTATTCTTGAGGAGTTTTTATCTACTTGCAGTTTTGTTATTACTGCATTTATTCTCCTATTTAATTCTGTGCTTTTATCTCTTGCTCTTTTTAAGCATAGTAAAAAGACTAACAAAGGAAATCATTATCCAATGTTAGTCTTGATTTTTTTATTTTTAGGTTGTATCTAGGTCACAAATTGGGTACATTTAGGTCATAGCAAACCGTTGATACTACTAAGTTGGGTCGCAAGGGCGTAGTTGTAACCAACTTTATTTTAGTATTTTGTACTTTTTTCTATAGCTGAACTACCTTAAAACTTAGACCTATACGACCAAATTATTGATTTTACTAGATTTCCTACGACCAAAGTATGCCCAAACTATGTCCTATTGTATCCAAGTTAGACCTTAGAAAGAAAAACTCCAACAAACACCTTTATAGAATCTATTGGAATTTTCCTATTTGCTTGAATTAGCCATCAAAAGAAGCTTTTACAGTATGCCCTATGTTTCTATAGTAACTGGCATTGAAACCTCTTTTTGATGGCTCTTTGTTGCTTTTAGAGTATATTTTTCTCTCTGTTAACTGCAAACTTACTACAGAATTAGTATTATGCATTGAATTTTATCATCCCAAAAATCTATCTACTTATTGTTTTTCTTCAACAATATTAATTAATCCTAATTAATTAATATTTTGTAGTTAGCCTAATACAACTTATGAAGTAAGCTTTGCTATAACCTTTTTCTCTTCTTCCAAAAATTTATCAAGCAACATTATCATATGCAAATTATTTTCCTCTATTGAATATTTTGTTGGGTCATAACCATCTTTAGGCGGCATATATGGTATGAATTCTTCCATCTCTACAGGATATCCCACATCAGCATAAATTTCTGATACTTTACTTAATAGTTCTTTATTATTACTAATTGTATTCCTTGCGAATCTAAGCATACAATATCGTAGCTTTCTTAGCTCGTAATTCCAATGAATCGAATTTTTTTCTATTTCTTCAAAGCCTAACTCGATAGGCATTTTTGCTAATAATTCTTCTTTTAAAAATTCACATCCCCCCCAAGCTAGTTCAGTAATAAATTCATTGTCTACATATAATTTATTAGACATTTCTTTTACAGAGTAATCGGATAACACTGAAATATCAATAAAATCTAAATATAAAGCTACATAAAGTGTCTTCCAATCATATTTAATTTTTGCATCTTCTAATTCATTAATTCTAAGTAACATTATACATTCCTCCTTACTTTCCAGGAACTTGATTTGGTTTACCTGTAATCTCCCCTCCTGGAATAAATCTTCTGTGAGTTACTCCTTCTGTAGGGTCTACTATCCACTCAAAAATTCCCTCTTGGTCTACTGTAACTCTCTCTAGCTTATCAAATCCTTGGGTTTTATCATAAATTCTCTTGTATTCATAAGACTTTTGTCCACCTTTTATTTGATAAAGTTCTCTTTGTACGTCGTCTCCTCCGACAAGGTCAAATTTTTGAGCATCCTTTGCATAATTATCTATTATATCATTAAATCCATGTTGCCCATCATATGGTTTTAATGCACTACCAGTTCTGGTATTATCTAATACAGGATGACTAATTGTTTCAGCTTTACTTCCCCCCTTGGGGCTAACCCTGTATCTCCATTTTATACTGTACAAACCCTTATGTATCAATAGTTTCTACAGTTTCTTATGTCAATCTTAAATTAGGTGGTTTTGGTGGTATCCCAATTGATATTTTAGAGAAATTTTTATTTAGTTTTCATTGAATACTTATTGAATATTTTTTTACTTAGGCAACCACCCTAGCCACCCTTTTTATTCATTTGTCACTCTATCTATTATTACATTTTTGGGGGCATAGGGGGAAGAGGTGGAGTGGCTTCACAAAACTTTTTTTCTACAGAGATTTCACTTTGTTTTCTACAGAAAAATTTTTTATTTTCTTTACCCCCTTCGCCCCCTTTTCCCCCAATTTTTCACTAGGAGAAACAGTTTTATTCATCTATTACCATTATTTTATCATACTGCTTCCTTTAGTGAAATAACTGGCATTATATATTTACTTTTATTTTTCATCATTCCAAAAATGATATTTACAAGCCTTCTCATTACACAAACCAATGATTGTATTTTTGTTTTTCCTTCTGAAATCTTCCTTTTGTAGTATTCCAAAAATACTGGATTCCTTGGAAGGTTATTTCCCTTTGCTACTTGTATTTGCTGTACTGCTAGAAAATAGAATACTGCGTATAGTTCCCTGTTTCCCTGCTTACTTTTCTTATCCTTGCCTTTTCCTGCTGAACTGAAATTTACTGGTGCTATGCCTGCAAATCTTGCTAGTTTATCAGCACTTCTAAATCTCTTTATATCTCCAATACCTGCAACTAATGCAATAGCTGTTACAGTATCAATCCCTGGGATTGTTTCGAGCTTATAGTTTAGTAGTTTAAGCAAGTTTTTCATTTCTTTTTCAACTACTTTTATTTCTTCTGCTTTAAACCTTATATCTCTTACAATACTTTGAACTATGAAATCCCTTGATTCCTGATATTCTCTAATAGTATCTCCATCAGCTTTTACAATATCTAGTATTTCTTTAGCTTTCTTAGTTGAACAGCTATTATGGCTCGGTTTCCTAAGAACCTTCGCCAACTCTTCATCTGCTACTCCTTTTAGATGATGCGGTGAAGGGTATTTCTCCCAAAATACTAATGCTGTTTTACAGTTTACATCATTGAAAAATTTCTTATAGCTTGGATAATGATAGCATAGCTGACCATGAAGCTGATTAGTTAACGTTGTTAGTGCCTTTACTATAGCATCCCTTCTATTTACCATCATTTTTATAGTCCAGTACAAATCCTGCGGATTAGCATCTGGCAGTTTATCCAATATTCTTAGAAGTGCAGAAGCAACACAATAGGCATCCCAATCATCACTCTTTTTAGTGGTTGGGTAACTCATTCTCTCCGAGTAGGAAAGAGCTGAATTTACTTCCTTTACTACTTGTCCTTTATCTAGCAGAAATACAGCCAATGACCTACCATAGCCATGTACATCTTCTAGTCCAAATACTGGTGTTAGATTACCTGCCATTTTGTTAACCTTATTCAGTAGCTTTGTGAAATCAGAAGGCTTATTTTCAATTACAATAGTATCTAATTTTTCATTCCAACAATCAATTATTACAGCAGTATGAGTTTCTTTGTGTAGGTCAAGACCAACGTAGACATGATTTTGCTTATAGTGCATTATTCTTCACTCCTCCATTTATCATAGCAGGAACGCAGGCAACCTCAGTTTGAAGCATTCAGACAATTTAAGTGACACTCCAAATTTTACATTTGGTTAGTGGAACTTACTCAGCGACCGTAGGAAGTCGAGTTTCCTTAAAATAATCTGTGCATGGGGGCAACAGCCAATCCATTTCTACTTGACAATTTGGTGGTAGCTATCAGCCTTAGTTAGTCTTATTCTCCAAACAAAGCCACCCACTCCCGCTATTTTATTAATTATTACAACCTTTGTTATACTAGAGAATAATATATATTTACATTCTCTTTTGTTTCAGATGTAGCTCTCTATCGAAAAATTGGGGGGCTTTCAGGGCGTTTTTCCGCCCTCTTTGCCCTCCAGTTTTCAACTAGAGAGCTAAACTTTCTTTGTAGAAAACATTATACAACCACATCAATATGCTTGTATAATCAACAACTTACCTATTTTCTATTTTTTAGCCTTTTATTAGGGACTAAGCCTGTACGGATTTTTTTCATCCGTTAATACTTAGCCTCTAATAGGTACTTTCAAAGTTACATTTCACCTCAATCTTTCATTTTCTCTTTAATGCTCACTCATAGTTACCTAAATGAAGATTTTTTTAATGACACTAATTTATAACTTATTAATTACAATTTCCCGTATTATTTCGGGAATCTACCACCTACTTTCCCGTACTTCATTTTGAAAATATCTAGTGTTATCCTAGTTATTTTTCTTATCTTCCCGTTTTCCCGTAGAAAATCAAATCTATTTATTAACTACAACATTTATTACTAATACAATATTTAAAATTATTATTTTATTATCTATTAAAAAACTAACGTGAAAACGGGATTTATTATTGAAATACCTTTTATACCAATGCCTTTAGCATTCCCGTTACTCAAAACCCTACGGGAAATTTCACGGGAAATCTTATTTATATTTGTTAGATAAAACACTCCAAAGCTTTTCAAAGGTTACACCACTTTCCTTGGATACCTTTGATACTGCAACATCTGCCGCAATACCTTCCAGTATCATTAGTATTATTCTTGCAATCAGTATTAGTAGTTCCATCATATTTCCCTCCTGTATCATTTCTTTTATTACTAATCAATTACAAATTGACTAATGTACTTATCAAATTCTGCTCCAAAAGAATTAGCGGCACTAAACACTACGATAGAACTATCATCATCCTTTGATATTACTATCTTGTAGTATTCAGTACCGCCTATTTCAATTATAGTTACATACTTAGGAGTTCCTATTTTATTAGGATTATCTGTATTCTCCATTACAAATATTGAGCCATAATTCTGAATGTTATATTTATCCAAAATTTCCTTACCTGTAAAATTAGTTACAATATCCTTGAAATACTGTTCCAATTCATCTATTAGTGGGTTAGGTAGTTTTCTCTGCTCCTTTATAACTTCTATATCTCTCATTGTATTTATTACAATCATTATAAACACCTCCATTTATTCTATTATTTTAATCTTCTATTATGTAATCAGCTATGAAAGCATCAAATTCCTTACCAAATTTCCCTACTGAATAGTACACTGAAAGTCCATTACAATCACCAAATACCCAAATTATTTTTAACATTTCTGCTTCTCCTACAATCACCCTTGTTGCAAACTCTGGCAATACTTTGGGAACATTATTACCCTGCATTAGTCCAAACTTATCTAAGACATCAATAGTATCATCATCTTCTATTACTGCTATTGAACCAACTTCGCTAAGGTTGTATTCTTTCCATGCTTCTCCTACAATACCTTCTGCAATTTCTTGAAAATATGTTAATAGTTCTTCCTTCAATGGTTTAGGAATATTATCTAATTCATTAATTTCATTCAAAGTATTTATTATTATCATTGAAAATTCCTCCTTTTATAACAGGCTTACCGCTTTCATCTTTTCTTCTTTACTGCTATTTATGTAGAATTTAGCAGTAGTTTCAATACTACTATGACCAGCTAATTTACTTACAGTTGTTATTGGAATACCTTTATTTATTAATCTTGTACAGAAGGTATGTCTAAAGGTATGGGGCTTTAGTTTTATTTCAAAATTACCCTTTAAGGTATGTCTTTCAAGAAGTGTATTTACTGCATCTCTTCTAATTGCTCCTCTTTGCCCTAGTATTAAGTATTCAGAAGCTTTATATGGATTATTATTTCTTTCTGAAATATATTCTTGAATGGTGTCCATTACTTCAAACTTTACTGGAACTTCTCTAACCTTACCGCCCTTACCAATGATTTTTATTTGACTTAGTAAGTAATCAATATTTTTTAGCTTAATGTCACAAAGTTCACTAACCCTTACTCCAGTAAAGATTAATAACTGAATTATCATCTTATCTCTAAGACTTACTTTCTTTTGGTTTTGAATGTAAAATTGAATTCTTTCTAGCTGATTATCTGAGTAAACTTCTACCTGCTCTTCCGAACCATATGCTATTTTTATCTTATCTTTTTTTAGGTCAACAACATTTTCTGTCATGTAGCTTTTTTCTATTAGGAAATTATTGAAAGCACCAATACTATTAACTTTCTTATTGATAGTAGCAGGCTCATAGCTGTTATCACTTAGATAATTCTTATAACTGGTTATATAAAACCTTTTTAGTGTCCCATCAAATTCTACTCCCATTTTTCTAAGATACTTGATAAATGCTGAAATATCTCCTACATAGCTTTGTACTGTATTAGCACTCTTTCCATCTTCAATTAAATTATTTTTGAATTCTTCTATTAACATCATCATCGAAAATCATCCTTCCATTATTATTTTTAAGCATAATAAAAAGACTAACAAAGGAAATTATTATCCAATATTAGTCTTTATTTTTTATATTTAGGTTGTATTTAGGTCAAAAACTGGTCACTCTTTGGTCACATCAAACTGTTGGTACATCTAGCTTGGGTCGCAAGGGCGTAGTTTTCAGCTACTTTATTTTATTATTATTATTTCTTTCTATAGCTTATTTTTACTGAAAACTTAGACCTATACGACCAAGTTATTGATTTCACTAGATTTCCTACGTCCAAAGTTCGCCCAAGTTATGACCTTATTGCGTCCAAGTTTAACCTTTAAAAAGAAACTCCAACAGACACAATTTTAGCATCCATTGGAGTATTACTATTAGCTTGAATCAGCCACCAAAAGAAGTTTTTGCTTAAGCTCCTATGTTTTCCATAGCAGTCAGCATTGAAACCTCTTTTTGATGGTTGTTTGTTGCTTTTGAATGTGTTTTTTACTTGGTAACTGACAAACTTACTGCGTAATTTGAATTATGCAGTAAATTATAAGATACTTTTCTGATATAAGTATCAGTATTTGTATATAACAGCGTATTAGTCATTATTTTGCAGTAAGTTTTCATATAATTATGCAGTTGCTTTTATGCAAATGTTATTACTAAATGTAAATTTTCACTTTCATCTATCACCTTATCTATTATTTCCTATTTGATTTTATCATCAATAATCTCATTTATCATAATAACAACTATTCATATAAACAACAGCCACATAACAATATTTAACTTATCTTAGGTAATCTTTCTTTATAAGTTCTTTTTTATAAACATCTATTTCAAATGCAATGCTTAAATCAGAAATTATTCTAATCGCATTTTCTGACACTTTTATAATATCAACATTTCCAGTTGGTTTTTTAATGCATAAAATATCATTAACTTTCCACAATTGATTTCCTTGCAAATCAAAAGCAATAACATTGTTCGGTATTATTTCATTATCATAATACAAAACAACTATTAAATTTTTATACTCAACTACTTTTTTTATACTATATTCTAATTCTATTTCCCTTTGTCCTATTTTTAATGTTTTTTCATTAAACTGTATCATTTTTATCTTCCTTTCTCATGCTATTTTAAATCCTTTATATTCGAAAACCAATCATCTTCTAAAGTTGCGTCCTTTATTGCATATTGAACATCACCACCAAGAGTACCCCAAGTTTCTTGAGGACCTACTATACTGACTTCAAGTGGTGTATCGCTTGGTAACTCAACAGTAACAATCTTGTTTGGCACTTTAGGTAACGCATATTTTTGTGCAATTTCTTCTGATGATAATCCGTTAATATCTTCAGTACGTAAAATAAATCTACTCTTTGGATAATTATACCCATCTAAATACACTCTAGAGTATGAAAAATTTCCTGCATTAACGTTATATACTGTTGTATTTTCAGCTACAGGTGGCAAATCAAATCCTATATCTGCCCAGTCCTTATTAGCTTGTTCTGCTGTTTCAGTATTAATAACTTTATAGCCATCTGTTTCAATTTTATTTCCCAGTTCTTCACTAAGTTTAACATAATCGATAGTTGCCTTAGCTTCTCCTACCCCCTCTAAACTACTCCCACTAACATTTTCTATTTTGCTTATCTTCTCTATATCATTATCTATTACTGATATATTAGGTATTCTTAACCCTGTTCCTGTATCTAGTACTCCTATTGTTATACTCTTTTCTCCTGTTATTAGTTGCTTTACTGTATTCAGACTATTTCCTATCTCTCCTGATGATTCCTTTATTGATGAAAATAGTTTTTCTCCTTCTTCTAATAAACTTCCATCTTGTATTATATTCTTTGCTCCACTTATTATCTCTACTCCACTTCTTAATGCTGACGGTAAACTTACTGCTACTCCTACTATATTTGTTCCTTCATATGCTATTTCTCCTGCACTATTTCCTAGTACATCTTTAAACCCTGTTTCTATTGCATTAAATCCCTCATTACTTCCACTTCTTAAATTATTATATATCTTTGTTCCTTCATCTAGCAA
>NZ_FWXH01000057.1 GCF_900176305.1 Clostridium acidisoli DSM 12555 | reverse complement strand
AACTTTCTTCTAGCCATATTTCTAACCTCCATCGTATATTCTTATATTACCATGCTCGTTAGAAACTGTCGAAGACTGTTATGGGGTCAGAATGGAAGCAACTTTATTTTATTATTGAGAGTATTTTTTCTATAGTTTATTTTTATTGAAAAACTTAGACCTATACGACTAAGTTATTGAATTCACTAGATTTCTTACGTCCAAAGTACGACCAAGCTGTGACCCTATTGCGTCCAAGTTAGACCTTGAAAAGAAAAACTTCAATAGAAACCCATCTTAGCATCCATGGAAGTTTTGCTATTAGCTTGAATCAGCCACCAAAAGAAGTTTTTGCTGAATCTACTATGTTTCCCATAGCAACTAGCATTGAAACCTCTTTTCGATGGCTGTTTGCAGTTTTTAGAGTGTGTTTTTCACAGGAAACTGTCTACTAACTGCAGAATTATTATTATGCCCAGAGTCATCTTTTCAAATGCACTGATTTTACTTAACTCTCTCCGTTTGCATTATTATGCAGTTAATATTAGCTTAATTATGTAGCGAGTATTATTAGTATAACTTTGTTATCAATATTAACTATTAATGCAACATCGACGAAATCATATTCCATTTTTCTGATTATACATTATCACTTTAAGCTTGGTAAAATGGCTGTTGATTTTCAATAGCATTTTTACCAAATGCTGTGTTCATAGGTATCATATCTAATAGTTTTCCTTTTAAGTATGGTTTACATACATCTGCTATTTGCGGAAATACATTATGAGGAATACCTACAATATCCAATACTAACAAATAGCTTGATTCATCTCCTCTAGCCATCCATAATAAATATGCCGCTTTTACTACTTTAATATTATCAAAATGTATTATCATCTGTTGCACCATATCAAAAGGATATTCTTTTGGTAATCCAATCATCACTGATTCACCCTTTTTTATTTTCTCGAATCTTTGAGTTATGTTTTGAATTAAATTCTTTTCTAATACAATATTTTCACCATACGGATTTATTACAAAACCTTCATAAGTTGAATCATCTTTTAGTATAATTGCTTGGTAATCGTTATATGACAATATCAAAGTTTGTTGGTTTGGTTGACTTTTCCATTTGCTTAATTCTGTCCAGTCCGTAAACGCCATTAAGTAATTCATACCATTTTTAGAACTTATACTGGATAAGTTAATAGTTGTTCCTTCATTTAAAATAATCTTTCCTCTGTTACTTTTAGAATTTGATTTTAAGTTCATTAAAACAGGACACAAAAACTTTGCCTTTAACAATTCATCTAAAAACTCTGTTTCTCTTGATTTATCATTTTTAATTTTTTGCATTATTTCTACCAACTTCTTATTTGTTACAGGTTTATTTATATCCATTTCATTTCTCCTTACTCCTTTTCATAGTAAATACCATTTTCAAACTTCCTTACAAACCCACTTGCAGGGAAATCAGGATAATCAAATTCCCATAAGCATCCACATTGAAGACATTTATACCATTTTGTAGCATACCATTTTTTTTCTTCTCCATCATCTTTCCAAATATAAAATGGCTTTGTGACTTTTTCCTCTTTAAAAATTTCATTCTTAACTTGTGCATCAAAAAACTCTTTTATTTCTTCAAATAATTTCATAGAATCAATTTTTACTCCAACTCGTTCATTGCAATCACAATCTAATTTCCAAACCATTTTGGATTCAACTCCTCCCATGGAATATATACTTGGTTACCTCCACCAATTAATTGACCTGTTCCACCTATTGTTTCATTTAAAGTTTGTGGAGCTGCTGTCCCCTCATAAATTACTGTCCCTTTAGGAACTTTTACTTCAGTTACATACTCCGTTGAATTTCCCCATTCTGGCTTTAATGCCAAATCAATTTGAGATTGTATCCCACCATTTTGAGGTGTCCTAGACATATAACTTCCAGCTTGGTTAGCATCACCACCGTAAACCCTATATACCGTTGTATCTTCCGTTAATACAGTTTTAGTGTATGATGCACCTGTAAATGTTTCAGCAACACTTTGCTTTAATGGTCCTGGATTTACTGGTGAGTATTTAACAGATGTTGAATCTTCAATAACTGCATCCTCAGGATTACCTACCCCCTCTAAACTACTACCATTAATATTTTCTATTTTACTTATCTTTTCTATATCTTTATCTATTACTGATATATTAGGTATTCTTAACCCTGTTCCTGTATCTAGTACTCCTATTGTTATACTCTTTTCTCCTGTTATTAGTTGCTTTAC
>NZ_FWXH01000045.1 GCF_900176305.1 Clostridium acidisoli DSM 12555 | reverse complement strand
AAAAACACTATAACAGGCTACAAAGGTATTGGAGGGTTACAAACCCGTGGAAAATGTAGAGAAGGGTATCCAAAGTCTGCATTCATTAGATAAACTGAGTCTCATGGCTTTACTGTCATGAGACTCAGTTTGTTTCATATTAAAATACCTGATGATCCTGACGTTAAAAAGCAATACAAAATAATAAAAAGTTTAATGACATACCCACGAACAAATACGGAATATTTAGCAGAAAATGAAAAGGATAAGGTTAAAGCTGTAATTGAGGCAGTAAAGAATAAATTTAATGTAAATGTGGAGTTTAAAGATAGTAAGAAAATATTTGATAGTAGTAAAATTGAGAGCCATAGTGCTGTTATACCTACTTTAAATTTACAGTGACATATTAAGCTAGTGTTGAAATTGGAATCGTTGCTACAAGAGCAAATATTATTGAAAAAGCCAAAAGGTATGAATACATTAAAAGCAATAAAAATTCTCTAGTATGTGATTTAAAAGGCTTTTATTTTTTTACCCACTATTCAAAATGTAATACAAAGATTTATTGTTTCAGGAGAGATCAGTGATTGGCCGTTAACTTTTCGTATTACATTTGAAAATAATAAAAGGAGTGATTTATAAAAATAATGATATTAGATATAAAGTCTAAATTTGGAAAAACAAAAATATATAATCCACCTGAAAATATAAAAAATAAAGCTATGGCTTATGCAACTGAAAATATCGATGGGAAAGTAGGTGTATATATAATTTCATCTATTGAGAAGGAAAAAATATTCCTATTTATAAAAGATAATGAAGAAGATGCTGAGGCATCTATATTTTTATCCTGGAATACATTAAGAAAATCATAGAAAACAGGAGGTATATAAAAAATGATTGATTTTGAAAGCTCAAATGTAATTTTAAATATAAGAAGTGAAAGAGCTGCAAGGGAAGCAGCTTTAACTTATGCATATCGGATAGAAAATAAAGAGCCATTAAAGGCAACAGAAGTAATAAAAAAAGTATTTAATAATATGAATAGGGAAGAACTCTTAAAGGAAATAAAACCATAAGAAATAGTTAATCGGGGATTATCATATGAAAGTATGACTGATGAAGAGCTAAGAAAATCATTAGTAGTCATAGAGAATCAGTGGAGATGTTTAATATGATAACAACTTATAGAAAATGATTTGATCAAAAATATAAGTTATAGGTACATAGAAAATAGTTTTCAAATTTCCATGAATATATAGTAAAAAATGCTTGTATAAAATCTGATAATGAGTATATAATATAGATAGATAAACGAAATCCATGAACTTATCGCCACTTCGGGACCGGCTAGTCCTAATGGCTTGAAATTTATGTTAAAGCTTTTGCATTAAAAAAATTTCTATAATTAGACACCAGACGGCTAATCTGGTGTCTAATTATTTTTTGTATGATAAATGGCTGAGTAACATTGCTCTGCTTATTCCCTTTTATCGGCTAAATAAAAGAGTTATGAGAACAACCAATATATCACGTTGAGTCAAAGTTTAAGTACTAAACGCCTGCTTTGCCGAGAGTAATACCAATTATGAGGAACATTACAGCAACTTTTGCATAAGAAAGAGGTTTTCTTACCTTAGCGTCTTCTACTGAATATTCACAAATCTGGATTAAACCAAGCATTGCAGAAAGATAAACAAAATCCATAATAACTTACCACCTCCAACTTACGAACAGAGATGCTACTTTATTTATTATATAATAAGACAAACGGTAAAACCATAGCTTATTTTTTCAACGGCTCCATATTGGAGTAGTTTTAACTAAGCTTTTCTTACTGACACTTAAATTAACATTAATCGTTTTATAAATTTTACAAGGCATTTCACTATTAAATGTTTGATGTTATAGCTTTCAATAATTATAATAAAGGATAAGGACTTAAGAAATACGCAATGATAAATAATCTAGTTTCAAAGGATAGGAGATAAAGATGGATGATAAGGATTATAAAACTAAATTAACTGAAATAATGAAAGCTTTTGATACTAATAATCCAAGTGTAATGTACTCTGATTTTTCTTTAGATAAAATTGAAATGGATATAATTATAGCATATGTTAATTATGAACCAAAATGTATTATTACGTATGATGATACTGGTATACTGGCAAACAACGAAGATATTTTTGAAATTATATCTTCAAAACATAATATTAGCAAAAATGAGTTTGTTAAAAGGCTAAGAAATTTATATTTTTATAAATATTTGGATTCTAATTTTAAAATAGAATTTGCATCAAAATATATAAAAGAATCAATTGATTGGTTTTGTAAATTATCAGAAGAAGAAAAGAAAAAAAAGTATCAAGAAATGATTAATTCAATTGGAATGGAAAAACTGGGTAAAGAAGCTGACTATGAAATATGTTGTTTAGAAATCCAGGACTATTCAAATAATGATATTATAAAAAGGAAATTTGAAGCTTTTATACATGATGGAATAGAAGCTAATAAAAATACTGAAATTGGTGGTAGGTTGCGTGTGACTATACTTGGATATCAAAAAGCTATGTTTTATATATTTAATGAAATACATGCATATAAAGAAACAATACTTGAGACAAATAATAATATAGAAACAATGAAAACTTCAATAGAAAGTACAGAAATTAAAGTTGAAAAGTCAAAAAAGAAAATTAAAGATATAAAAAATAATTTTTATAATAATCTAATAAGTATTATATCAATTTTAATAGCTGCAATAGCAATTATTAGTGCTAATATAAGTGCATTACCTAAAATATCTAGCAATAATATCGTTATAAACATAATGAATATCATAGCAATAAATATTAGTTTAGTATTTGTAATATCTATGCTATTTTGGCTATTAGGGTATTTTATATTAGATAAAGAGGAAAAATCAAAAACTATGAAAAAAATTATATTCAGTTTGTTAGCTTTAATAATTATTATTTATATACTTTTATTTATTATAGCATTCAGACAATCGTAAGGAGCTCATTAAGAAATGATAAAATTTTAATTATTTATCATTTCTTTTTTTATTTCTCAATAACAAATTGAACATAGTACTCATAATAATTAGTTTATATTTAAATAGAGTATGAACCATATAAATATAATAAAGCTTCTTTTATAAATTTCCGATTTATTCACGACTAAGTTCAAATATAATACATTTTAATAAAAATAATTTATCATAAATTAATATATTATAGTTTGGTGAAATTTAAAAATTTTTGTAAAAATAATAATTATAGCTAAGAACCGGTTGTTATAAGGTTAGAATTCTGACTATCGTACTACAAAACCTAGATATTTCTCTGGGCTTTTTATTTTTCATAATAATTGTTTAAAGTGGTATCTAAGAATTTCTGATAAAGTTTTAATTGATTAATTAATTAAATTTACCTATAAAAAGAAATAGTATCAGATAACGTCAAAAAATGAATGAAAAAAATGTAAAAAAATATAAAATATGACAATATCTGCATTGTTATTTTGATATAATTTATTACAAAAGTAAATAATTTGTAAAATTTACAACAATAAATTGTAAAAATTATAGCAATAATAATGGATGATATGAATTTAATGATTAATTCGAGTAAAAAACTAGTGTGTATTATTTTAACGCTATTAATGACGCTTTCAAATGTATCAGCACCTGTCAATGCAAGTGTTAAAAATAAAAGGAGATTCTATTAATAATTAAGAAGGTGATATTTTGGTAAGTAATGAATGGGCAAACTGCAAAAGCAGATACAAAGACAGTAGGTGTAACCTATGAATTTCACGTACAAAACATTGGATGGCAATCTTGGGTTTCAGATGGAGCAGAAGCAGCTACTGATGGACAAGGATTAAGGGTTGAAGCTATTGAAGTTAAGATAGTAAACACAACCAACACAACGAGTACGGGATTACCCAATACTACAACTACTAGTAACACAACAGGCGGTACAAGTAATACATCTAGTGTTTTAACATAATGGTCTTCAAGTAGCAATACAACAAATGCAAATTAAGTTTCACTATTACCTATTTCTCAGTATATTGCAATAAAACATATATAGCAAAATTCACAGCAGCAGAAAAAACATTTCACTCATAATTTATGCCAATATCAGCTTACGTTCAAGACGTAACTTAAGAAAATTATAATGTTTATTATGATATAGAAAATATAATAGCTAGATTTGAAGTATATTTACAAAAAATCAGCTAGTTAGATACATAAAATTTAAGAGGGTGATATTTTGTCAACAAAACATAATAAATTAATACGAAGATTTAAAAGTGTTTTTTTACTATTGCTAATTTTTTCTTTATTGTTTGTCAGCCCTACATATGCTGCCTATACTAATCAAAAGCCTTATCCAGCATCTTTGCCACAATCTTTGCCCATGGATATGTATAATTACTATGTAATTGAATATGATTCAAGTGGCGGAGGATATAAACTATCATCAATTGATACAAATGATCCAGCGAATATTTATTTTGATGGTTCTAGGATAGCATTTAAAACTACACTGAACGTGAAAGAGTATTATTGCGCTGATGGAAAAACGTGGACTAGTAGATATTTTGGTCCATATAGTAATACTGCAGATGGATTTCAAGGGATTTACTTTTCTAACTTTGATATAAAAAATTCAGATGGAAGTATGTTTTTTAGTGCAAATCCGTATGTTGGATTGATTTTTTCTGGATTAGATGCAAAATCAGCTGTTCAAAGTCAATATAATCTTTACAAGGATAATGAAAGCTATGCAGAAGATCCTGTAGATACATCAACAGGAGCGCATGTTATAAATTATACATTAATGAAACAAAATTCTTATCAAAGTTTTGAATTTAATGTGAATTACAATTCTTTGGTAATAAATAATGGTCAAATGGGAAGAGGATGGGATAATAATTATGATACCAGTTTAAAAATTGATAGCAACAATATAATAGTAAATTGGTCTAATATTTATAAGAATACATTTACTCTAAGTCATGATAATATATACGCATGTAGCAATTTATCAATGAAAAATTACATATTATATAAAAATAGTGATGGAAGTTTTCAATTAACAGATAAAGATAAGAATAATTATTATTTTAATGGCTCTGGACAGTTAACCGAAAAGAAAAATAAAAATGGTCAGGCAATAGAGTATTCCTATGATACTTCAGGAAAACTTACAGAAGTTGAAGATGATATTTCAAAAGAATATTATAAATTCCAATACAATACGAATGGATTACTTGAAAATGTGACTGATGGAATGAATAAAAGTATTTCATTTAATTATGATTCAAGTAACAATCTCACTACAATAACAGATGCGGATGGTAATACAAAAAACTATAATTATAACGATAAAGGACAAGTTTTGTCATGTAATTTTGGTGATGGAACACAAGTTTTTAAAGATACATATGATTCTTGCGGGAGAGTAATAGAACAAGACGATTCATTAAATACAAATAAATTAACAACATTTTCTTATGATGAAGCGTCGCAACCAGGATATATAATAACAACAGTAACAGATAGAAATGGAAATAGTAAAACACTTACACATGACTCAAATTATAATCTTGTTAAAGTTAAAAATGAACTTGGAAATATAAAAACATATACCTATGATAGCAATAGAAATAGGCTAAGTGAGACAGACGAAAATGGGAATACGACTAAATATACTTATGATGATAGAGGGAATGTACTGACAAATGTTAATGCTCAAGGAAACACCACAACAATGACTTATGATGCTAACGATAATTTACTATCTGTGGAGGATTGGCAAAATAAAAAAACAGTATATACATATGATAATAATAATAATCTTTTAACAACTACTGATACTTTTGGTAAAACTGAGAGTAATACATATGATTCAAACAGTCTATTATTAACTCATACTTCAAAGGAAGGTGCTACAACTACTTATAATTATAATGATGGGTTAATGAATAAGGAAATTGATGCGTTAGGAAATAGTACTCAATACGAATATGATGCTGCAGGCAGAACTACAAAAATTATCGATCAGTTGGGAAAAGCGACAACAATGACATATGATAATGATGATAATGTATTGTCAATAACTGATACATTAGGTAATAGTGTATCATATACATATGATATTAGAGGAAATAAGCTAACAAGTAAAGATGCTAAAGGAAATGCTACTAGCTATTCTTATGATGATAATGGGAATTTATTAACAACAGTAGATGCACAGGGGAATAAGACAAGTTATCAATATGACGGAGAAGATAGACTAATAAAATCTACAGATGCAAAAGAAAATTCAACTGAATATTCTTATGATGCAAGTGGCAGGGAAACAGCTGTTACAGATTCATTAGGAAATACAATAAAAATGAATTATGATGCAGCAGGAAATATTATAAATAATATTGATGCAGATGGAAGGACAATTAAAGACATAAGCTATAATAAACTTAATCAACCTTTAGCTGTCACAAATGCTTTAGGATATTCTACAACAAATGCTTATGATAGTTTAAATAGAATATCAAGTATAACAGATGCAGCAGGAAATGTTACAAAATTAACCTATGATGATTTAGATAGATTAATATCTGTAACAGATGCTCAAAATGGAACAAGTACGCAAAGTTTTGATGGAGATGGAAGACAAACATCTATTACAAATTCAATAGGTGGAAGTGAGAAGTTTACTTATGATAAACTTGGAAGAGTAACTGGGGAAGATGACGGATATGCAAAAAAACAATATGAGTATAATGCAAAAGGAATGTTAACGAATATAACAGATGGAAATGGCAAAGTTACAACTTATAGCTACGATGATAATGGAAAATTAATTGGATCAAATGATGAAATTGGAGATATAAATTATACTTATGATGCAAATGGAAATCTTCTAACAGTAAAAGATAGTTCAGGAACTATTACTAGGACATATGATTCGCTAAATAGATTAGTAAAGTATACAGATGCTTATGGAAATACTATTAGTTATACTTATGATAGTAATAGTAATGTTACGTCTATAACATATCCTGATGGTAATGTGGTAAATTATGCATATAATGGGCTAAATAAATTAACATCAGTTACAGATTGGGAAAAAAGAACAACCAGTTATTCTTATGATAAAGAGGGCAATCTTATAACCCTAACAAGACCAGATGGAAGTGTAGAATCATATACTTATGATGCGGGTGGACAAGTTTTAGAAATAAAAGATGTAGATAAAAGTGGAAACATAATTAATCAATATGATTACACCTATGATAAAGTAGGAAATGCTACTGGTGAAAAATCAAATATAGAAACATCAGATATCCCAATACAAAATTCAACTATGACATATGATTCATCAAATAGATTGATTACTTATAATGGTAATAACGTTAGTTATGATTCAAATGGAAATATGATATCAGGACCATTGGATGGGAAAATAGTAAGTTACAATTATGATTGCAGAAATAGACTAACTAGTGTTGGAAATATTAGCTACGCTTATGATGCTGAAAATAATAGAACAGCTGTAACTGAAGATGGAAATAAAACTACTTATGTAATAAATCCTAATTCACAGCTAAGCCAGGTGCTTTCGAAGAAAGACTCCAATGGAAATGTAACAGATTATGTATATGGAATAGGACTTATTTCCCAAGAAGATTCACAAAATAATTATAGCTTATATCATTATGATAGAAGGGGAAGTACTACAGCATTAACGAATGAAAAAGGAGAAGTAACAGATAGATACAGTTATGATACATATGGTAAACTTATAAATCATCAAGGCAATGCAAATACACAATTTCAGTATGTTGGTAGCTATGGAGTTATGACAGATGATAATGTATTATATATGAGAGCTAGGTATTATAATACTGATGCAAAACGCTTTATAAATCAGGATACCATAGTAGGGACAATAAACAATGGTGAGAGCTTGAATAGATTTGCTTATGCAAATGGTAATCCAATAATGGGTATAGATCCACTTGGATTGTGGACTCTCCAACTTGGTGCTGGGGGATCAATAGGAGGGGGTGTTGGAGTATCAGGAGAAGCAGGACTTAATATTAGCAGTGATGGAGTTTCACTTTATGCAACTGGTGGTGTACTTGGATGCACTCCTATAATTGGGATTGGTGGTTCAGCAACATATACTGATGCTGAGCATTATAATGACATAAATGGTAGCAGTGTTGTAGTAGGAGGAGGATATAATGCCATTTCAGGAGCAGTAGTTAAGGGATCAAACTATACAGGAGCAAATGTACAGTTTTTAAAATACACGGATTTAAGTCCAATATTTCCTTCGGCATTTACTGGTGTAACATATACTGTTCAAACTGGAGCTTTTAACCCAATAAAATTTTTAAATTATATAAAAAATTCAATTGTTAAAAATTTAAAATAAATTTTATGAAAAGGATGAAATAATATGAATAAATTTGAGGTGACAATAAAAAAAAATCAAGAACAATGCCTAAATATGATAAAAAAGGCTATTCATGACTATTATTCACCATTAGGTATGGATAATTCAGGAAAAATTATAACATATAAATATTTATGTAAAATTAAAAATGGTAATATATCAATAATTAGTAGGGGCATAGCATATGTTCCTGTTTTGTGTAAAATTAAGTTGTCAAATAATAATGAAGATGAAACTAAGATAATAGGGACTTTTAATAAAAGTATATTTAGTAGATTGTTTATTTGGATTATTGCAATAGTGGGTACTTTGGGTAGTATAGTATTTATTATTGGTATGGTATTTTTTGAAAATTCAATATCAATAAGAGAAAGGGTAATAAATGCTATTTTGGCTATACTATTAATTGTAGTTTTTATGGCTTTCCTTTTATATAGCGAAAAAACTAGAACAAAGGAAAAGAAGAAAATAATAGGTTTGTTAAATGATATTTTTAATATTGATAGTTAAAGTTATATACTAAGAACAACTAAAATTAATAAAGTAAATGAAGGGGGAGAGATAAATGTCAAAAATAAAACTATTGTTAACATCAGTAATTATGATTTTAGTTTTTACTGGCTTTAACAATACGGCTTATGCAGCTACATATAAATATGATAATTTAAATAGATTAATAGAAGTTATATATGCTTCAGGTCAAAAAGTGATTTATACATATGATGGTAATGGTAACATTTTAACTGTTACTAAAGATCAAAATGATTTAACAGCACCAATAAATTTAATATCAAGTTCAGTGACAAACACAGGATTGACACTAAGCTGGACAGACTCAACAGATAAGGTTACAATAACAGAATATGATATATATAGTGGGACAACAAAGATAGGAACAACAACGGGAGCAACAACATTTGATGTAACAGGATTAACCCCAAATACATCATATAGTTTTACAGTGACAGCAAAAGATGCATCAGGGAATGAATCGGCACCAAGTACAGCAACAGAAGTAACAACTATAGCAGATACGGCATCCCCGACAGCACCAACAAATGTAACTTTAGGTTCTATAGCAAGTACAAGCTTAACATTAAACTGGATAGCATCGACAGATAATGTAGGAGTAGCAGAATATGATATATATAATGGGACAAAAAAGATAGGAACAACAACGGGAGCAACGACATTTGATGTAACAGGATTAACCCCAAATACATCGTATAGTTTTACAGTGACAGCAAAAGATGCATCAGGGAATGAATCAGCAGCAAGTACAGCAGTAGCAGTAAGCACCACAGAAACAGATCCTGTAGAGCTAAGTGGAACAGCATTTGGAACATCACCAGCATTTAGTTCAAATAGTACGTATGATAAAGCTTTTGATGGAGATACGAATACATATTTTGACTATTCTAGTGGAAGTGGTGGATACACAGGAATAGATTTAGGAGTAGGAAATCTAGGACAAATAACAAAGATAAGTTATTATCCAAGATCAGGTTGGGCAGGACGAATGGTAGGAGGTAAATTCCAAGGTTCAATTACTTCAAGCAGTAGTGGATATGTAGACTTATATACAATACCATCTCAACCATCAGCAGGGTGGAATCAAGTAACAATAAATAATGCAAGCAAGTTTAGATATATAAGATATGTATCTCCAAGTGTAGGATATGCAAATGTTGCAGAAATTAAGGTGTA
>NZ_FWXH01000011.1 GCF_900176305.1 Clostridium acidisoli DSM 12555 | reverse complement strand
TGAACTGACCCCCATAAGTTAGACCTAAAAATCTAATGTATGGGAGGTCAGTTTTTTTATGGCAAAATATAGTTTTGAATTCAAGAAAAAGATTGTTCAAGAATATCTATCAGGTGAAGAAGGAGCACACTATCTTTCAACTAAATATGGCGTTCCTGCACATCGAAATATACAACAGTGGATAAAAGCATACAAAAAGTATGGCGATAAAGGATTAATGCGTTCGAGAAAAAATGAAAAATATACTTTTGAATTTAAGACCCATGTGGTAGAGTTATACTTATCTAAAGAAGTTTCTTATCAGGAACTGGCTTTATCGGTTGGAATCGGTAATCCGCCATTAATAGCGAAGTGGGTTAATGATTTCAGAATTTCAGGTCCTGATGCTTTGAGACCAAAGCGGAAAGGGAGGAAGAAATCATTGGAATCTCCAAAGACCTCACAATCAAAAGAACAGTTTGATACAAAACCAGTGGATACAAGTGTTGAGCATGTTAAACAGCTTGAAGATGAGTTACTTAAGTTAAAAATAGAGAATGCCTATTTAAAAGAACTGAGGAGGTTGCGTTTAGAAGAGGAAACTCTTCTGAAAAAACAGCGGGAATCATTCACAGCCTCCGAGGATACTTCAAACTAAAAGATATTCTCGCATTCACAGGTTTTCCTAAATCAACATATATGTACTGGCAAAAACGCTTTGATAGAGAAAATCCAAACAAGGATCTTGAACAAAGAATCCTTGAAATCAGAAAAGAGAATAAAGATTTCGGCTATCGTCGGTTATATGGAGAATTAAGAAAACAAGGACTAGTTGTAAACAAGAAACGTGTTCAACGAATTGTTCAGAAGCTAGGTCTTCAAGTTACTTCGTTTACCAGAAGAAGCCGTAAATACAGTTCTTATAAAGGCAAGGTGGGTAGAGTTGCTCCTAATAGAATTCACAGGAGGTTTGAAACTCATATTCCACACCAAAAGATTACAACAGACACTACAGAATTTAAGTATTATGTTATAGATGATAAAGGAAGAATGATCATCAAGAAACTTTACCTAGATCCATTTATGGATATGTGTAATAGAGAAATAATTAGTTATTCTATTTCTCAACGTCCGTCTGCTGAGAATATAATGAATGCATTAAATGAAGCTGTAAAAATTACAAGCGATTGTAAATATAGGCGTACATTTCATTCGGATCAAGGATGGGCTTACCAGATGAAAGCTTATTGTTATAAGCTAAAAGAAAATAAAATCTTCCAAAGTATGTCCCGGAAAGGAAACTGCCATGATAATTCAGTAATGGAAAACTTCTTTGGAATTATGAAACAAGAAATGTATTATGGTTTGGTTTACTATAGCTATGAGCAACTGAAAGAGACAATAGATAAATATATAAAGTATTATAACGAGAAAAGAATTAAAGAGAAACTAGGATGGATGAGTCCTGTAGAATACAGGCTCAGCCTCTTGGCTGCTTAAAATAATTGCGTAGCAGTTAAAAACTACTACGCAATAAAGTCTAACTTATTGGGGTCGCATCATTCAGAGTAATAGCTACTTTTTTTATACTTCTTGTATTTTCATCATATTAGTAGTACCAGATTTACCAACGGGTATTCCAGCAGCAATTATAACTATTTCACCTTTTTTTATATAACCAGCATTTAAACATTTTTCAACTGCATCTGCCATTAATTCATCAGTTGAAGTTAATTTCTTTGATATTATAGTTTCCAATCCAAAATTAAGCGATAGACTTCGTGCAACAGGTCTATTAGGAGTAACAGCTATGATTGGGCAACTAGGTCTATACTTTGAAACCATTCTTGCAGTAAGGCCACTTTGTGTTGCAGTTATTATTGCAGAAACTTTTAATTCATCTGCTGTTGTGCATGTAGCAAGGCTTATGGCATCAGATATACTTTTTAAATATTCTTCTTTTCTTTCGTTAAGGGCTGCTCTATAATCTATATTTGATTCTGCTTCTTTTGCTATATTAGACATGGTAAGAGCTGCTTCAATGGGATAATCTCCACTAGCACTTTCTCCGCTTAACATTATGGCATCAGTACCATCGAAAATGGCATTTGCGATGTCGGAAGCTTCAGCTCTTGTTGGTCTAGGATTTCTTATCATTGAATCAAGCATTTGAGTTGCGGTAATAACAGGTTTTCCAACTTTATTACATTTATGTATTATCATTTTTTGGACAATAGGAACTTTTTGAATAGGTATTTCTACTCCCATATCTCCTCTTGCAACCATTATTCCATCAGCAACTTTTAATATTTCGTCAATATTATCTACGCCTTCTTGAGTTTCTATTTTAGGAATTATTAAGATATTTTTACCGCCGTGAGCATCTAATATTTTTCTTACATCCAAAACGTCACTTGCTTTTCTTATAAAGGAAGCAGCTACAATATCAACTTGTTGTTCACAACCAAAAATTAAGTCGTATTCATCCTTTTCAGTTACAGCAGGTAGGCCGATATTTACATTTGGAACGTTAATTCCCTTATGATTTGAAATGTATCCTGAATTGATAGCAGTACAATTTATCTCTGTACCTTCAATTGAATCGATTTTAAATTCAAGAAGACCGTCATCTACTAGAAGTGTGTCATTTACTTTAACATCTTTATAAAGATCTTCATATGAGATAGAGCACTTCTCATGATTGCCAAGTATTTCTTTTCCACAACTAAAAGTAAAATTTTGTCCTTTTTCAATCAAAAGTTTGTCACCGCTGAAATTATGAGTTCTAATTTTAGGGCCTTTTATATCTAACATTATTGCAACAGATTTATTAAGTTTAGTTCTAAGACTTTTTATGAGATCAATTTTTTCTTTGTGATCCTCGTGAGTACCATGTGAAAAATTTAGTCTAGTAACATTCATACCAATATCCATTAATTTAGTTAAAATTTCTTCATCGTCACTAGCTGGGCCTATTGTAAAAACCATTTTTGTTTTTTGCATAATTAATATCCCCTTTACTGTTTTGTATAGTTATCGAATTTTACAAGTTAATACTTTATTAAAATTCAAAATATTAATTAAATTATAATATGTGTAATTTACACAAAAATTATTAATATGCTTTAACTACATAATAAATCATATATCGAGGATATTCAATGATATAATGCACAAAGTTTATATAAAATTGTTGTAGACATACACTATATAGTATGGTTTTTAAGGATATGATATAATGTACAAAAGGGAGATGATACATTGTTTATTAATGAAACAAAACTTAATGTAAGATATGCAGAAACAGATAAAATGGGAATTGTACATCACTCAAAATACTATGTATGGTTTGAGGTTGCTAGAGATGAATTTATTTCTAAATTAAACATAACATATAAAGAAATTGAAGATATGGGGATAATGATGCCTTTAATTGAAACTCATTGTAAATACCTTGAGGGTGCTAAATATGGCGATGAAATTATAATTAAGACTTCTATAGAACAATTGACAGGAGTTAAAGTTGTCTTTAAATATGAGGTTTTTAGAGCAAGCGATGATAAAATTTTAGCCAAGGGCAGTACGGTTCAGGCATTTGTAAGCAGCAATGAATTCAAAATTATAAATATAAAAAGAAAATATCCTGAATTGTGGAGTAAGATAAATATAATATAAAAAATTGAAATTTTATTACATGAGAGAAGTGTTATATGATGAAAAAAGCAGTAGTATTGTTATCAGGTGGATTAGATTCCAGCACAGCAATGTATCTAGCAAAATCAGAAGGTTATGAAGTTCATGCTATGTCATTTAATTATGGACAGAGGCATAAAAAAGAAATAGAGTTTGCAAAAAAGATTGCTGAAAAAGCAGGTGTAAAAGAACATATTATTGTAAAAACAAATATGAATGCTTGGGGCGGATCAGCTCTAACAGATTCAAACATTGATGTACCTAAGGGTGACTTAGAAAATGAAGAAATCCCAGTTACTTATGTACCAGCAAGAAACATGATATTTTTATCCTATGCAGCTTCTTATGCCGAGGCAATTGGAGCACAAGATATATTTATTGGTGTTAGTCAGGTTGATTATTCAGGTTATGTTGATTGTAGAAAAGAATTTATTGATGCCATGGAAAATTCAATTAATCTTGGAACTGTTTGTGCAGTGAAAGATAATAGGAAGATAAAAATACATGCACCATTTATGTATATGACAAAGTCAGAAGAGATACAGCTGGGAATGAAACTCGGAGTAGATTACTCACTTACATGGACTTGTTATAATGGATATGAAAAAGCATGTGGAGAATGTGATAGTTGTAAACTTAGATTAAATGCTTTTAAAGAAGCTGGATATAAAGACCCTGTGGAATATTTTAATTAAGAGGCAGAAAGAGAAGAGGCTATTATGGAAGATATACAAAACAAAAAAGGAGACTTTGATTTTAAAATAGATAAGGTAGGAGTGGAAAATATACAACATCCATTTTATATTAAGAAAAAAGATGGCAATGTTATTGAAACTATAGGTAACTTTTCTATGTCTGTAAGCTTAGAAAAATATCTAAAAGGAATTAATATGAGCAGACTTCCCATAATACTATCTGAATTATATGTAGACAAGTGGAAGATGGAAAACTATAAAGAAGATACAGAATTTGTACTAAAAAAAATATGTGAAAAACTTGAGTCAAAAGATTCATATTTTGATATTAAGTTTAAATATTTCTTGGCGAAAAGTGCACCTGTATCAAAGTTTGAGGGATTAATGCCATATGAGTGTAAAATAGAAAGTGCACTTAATAAAGAAAAAGACAAATTTGATATGATTTTAACTGTAGAAGTACCAATTACTACTCTTTGTCCTTGTTCAAAGGCAATAAGTGAATATTCAGCACATAATCAAAGAGGATATGTTGTTGTATCAGTTAGGTATAATGGAGAAATTCATATTGAAGATATAATTTCTATGATAGAAGAAGTTGGAAGTTGTGAATTGTATCCAATTTTAAAAAGAATAGATGAAAAATATGTTACAGAGAAAGCATATGAAAACCCAAGATTTGTTGAAGATATAGTTAGATTGGCTGCAAAAAAATTATATGATAATAAAAATATAACTTGGTTTAAAATCAGTTCACATCATCAGGAATCCATACATCCGCATGATGCTTATGCAGTAATAGAAATAAACAAATAAAGTGAAACTTGTACTCAGGGATTATTTGTGGGTTCGTCCAATCTGAGTACAAGTTTCACTAAAATACAGTGCGTAGTAGCCGTTGTCTCTAGCTTTGAAGAAGATGGGAGTCATCGGATAAAAAGTATCTAAAGAAAATCAAATGGAATACAGTTCTATAGGCAACCCATCAGGATCACTAAAAAATGTAAATCTTTTATTAGTAAACTCATCAACTCTTATGGGTTCAACATCTATTTTGTTGTCATTTAAATAATTAACGGCAGCTTCTATATCATCAACTTCAAAAGCAATATGTCTAAGTCCACAAGCTTCGGGGTAACTTGGCCTTTTTGGTGCATTTGGGAATGAAAAAAGCTCTAATCTATTATTAGGGCCAACAGATAAGTCAAGTTTGTAAGAATCTCGTTCACTTCTATAGGCCTCATTTATTATAGGTAAACGTAAAATTTCAGTATAAAACTTTTTTGATTTAGCATAATCAGAACAAATTATAGCAGCATGATGTATTTTATTAAAATTCATTGTAAACCTCCATTGTCTATCAGTTTCTAAATAGAATTATACCATAGTAAAAGTATATGTAAAGAATTTAAAAACTTCCAAATATATTGATCAGTACTTATAGCAATAATAAACTCCATTTATATAAAGTGCTCAGGAAGCACACATGAAACAATGGAGATAATATTAAAGAACAGATATTAAACAATAAAATTAATTGCCTTTTTAAAGTAACTGTTCTAAAATTAACAATATGATGGTATAATATGAAAAATTAAATAAATTATTATTGTATCATAAGGAAGTGATAATATATGAACTATAAATACGTTTCAGAAAGTACATTTGACAATGTTGGACTTCATGATTGTCAAATAATTGGAATTCACATGGATGATAAATTCTTAAACTTGGAGTTTGATCATATCGATATTTTAAAAAATCATCCTTTAAACGAATTTGGATGTTCAAAAGCTACTGGAAAAGCTAAAATTATATTTGAAGATTTTAATATTCTAAATTCTTTTGTGTACGATAAATCAAAAATAATTAAAGGTGGTTCTCCAATTTCCATTATTAGGCCAATAGTCTTTAATAAAGAAATGGAAGGTATGGACGTAATTGTGGTTGAAACAGAAAAAAATTATGAGAATCATGTGTTTTGTAAGATTTTATGTGATAAAAATGGTTTGTATGAATTTTGGTTTGCATTTAAAAAGGTAACTATATGCTGGAATGAGTTTGAAGGAGACGCTTGGTTTGCGCATTGGAATCAAGAAGTGTAAAAATATACATAGTGAGGTGAAAAATTAGTGAGTGTGTATATATTTATTATATCTCTCGCTAAAAAGAATGCTTAGACAAAAAATATTAGATAAAAGACCGGGAATAATAACATATGGAATAACGCCGCCTAAAAAGGATACGGAAATAGAGAAAGTAAAACAAAT
The DNA here is from genome assembly GCF_900176305.1 of Clostridium acidisoli DSM 12555. GTDB lineage: Bacteria > Bacillota > Clostridia > Clostridiales > Clostridiaceae > Clostridium_I > Clostridium_I acidisoli. The sequence goes on along the minus strand of NZ_FWXH01000011.1, from coordinate 90,861 downwards.
TTCACAAAAACAAATAGAAAGGATAAGCAGCATAGATATTGATGGACTTATTCTTTATGATATTCAAGACGAGGAAGATAGAATTAAGGCAGAAAGACCATTCCCATTTTTAGAGACAATAGATCCACAGATTTATAGTGAGGAATATCTGAATGATTTAAAAATATCTAAAATAATATATCGTTGTGTTGGGAAGTATAGTGAAGAGGAATTTGATAATTGGATAAATATAGATTCAGGTGAAGATAGATTTTCTGTTTTTGTAGGAGCTTCTGCTAAAACTCAAAAAGTCAGGCTAAATCTCCCTAAAGCTTATGAATTAACTAAAAATTTAAATCCTGATTTAATAATCGGTGGAGTTATGATACCAGAAAGACATACAAAACATAATGATGAGCATTTAAGAATAATAAATAAAATAAGAAATGGCTGTAAATTTTTTGTGTCTCAAGCAGTTTATAATATAGAATCTGCAAAAAATTTCTTATCTGATTATTATTATTATTGCAAAAGTAATGAAATTGAAATGGTACCGATAATAATAAATTTGACACCTTGTGGCTCAATAAAAACCCTTGAATTTATGAAATGGTTAGGTATAAACATACCTAAATGGCTAGAAAATGACTTAATGAATTCAGAAGATATATTACATAAATCACTGGAACTTTGTAAGAAAACTTTTGAGGAACTCTTAGATTTTGGACTTCAAAAAGGAATTCCTATAGGTTGTAGTATTGAAAGTGTGTCTACTAGGAAGGTTGAAATTGAAGCTTCAATAGAACTTACTAGAGATATAAAAGCTATGATTGATAAAAGATTAAAGAAAACCTTCAGCTAGATTAAAACTTTTATGCTTGTAAGGCACTTTTAAGTGAGAGAAGTTAAAAGAAGCTTTCCTACTACGTTAGAAATAATGAACCTAAATCTATATGTTTTTTAGTATTTAAGGGGGAACTCAAATATATTTTAACCGTATAAATTAAGTTTAAAGATTTTTCACAGCATAGTAGGAAAAAACTCTTTAGCCTTTTAATGAAAACAAATTTTTGTCGTTTATATAAAAATTATTTGTTTATATATAATTTTTCATAATACTCAGTTAACATTCTTTCAACTCCAAAGTATTCGGAGCAACTTTTAATACTTTCGTGCATCATCTCACTCCATTTATTCTTATCTTCATAATAAGTAGGAATAACCCTGTTTAATAAAGTATCATATAAAGCATCACAATCATGCTGATCAAGTTTCTTAAGATCTTCAGCTGTGTCAACACCGTCAGTACAACTTGCACCATCACCAAATTGCCATCCATTTATACCATCCTTACAAGCTTCTGGCCACCAACCATCAAGTATTGAACAATTAAGAACTCCATTCATAGCAGCCTTCATTCCAGAAGTTCCACTAGCTTCAAGAGGTCTTCTAGGATTATTAAGCCAAATGTCAGATCCTCTAGTTAACATTCGTCCTATATTCATATCATAATTTTCAAGGAAAACAACTGCATTTGGATATTTTTTCATCATAGCTACTAGGTTAGCAACAATTTCTTTACCAACATCATCTAATGGATGTGCCTTTCCAGAGAATACTATTTGAATTTGGCCACTTTTTAATAATGGATCAATTATATCAGGTTTTCTGAATATAAGATCACTTCTTTTATAAGGGGCAGCTCTTCTTGAAAATCCAATTAAAAGTTTATCAGCATCAAGAGTTATACCGGTTCTCTCTTTTATAAAGTTGATTAAATCTATTTTTATTTCTTTATGAACAGATAAAAGGTCAACATTTTCATTATAGGCATCTGTAATTCTAGAATCTACCCAAGTACCCTTATGAACAGCATTTGTAATTCCTATTATTTCACTTGTACCGGAGATATTTTGCCACATTTTATTTGCAGTTTCAGCATGCAACTGAGCAACCGCATTTGATTTCCTAGCAAGCCTTAGTCCTGCGACTGTCATGTTAAAAGGATCTCCACCTATGAGTATCATTTGTTCTTTTGTGAGACCATTAAAGGCACCCATGAATTCAAGTTTATCAATTGAATGGGATTCATTTCCTTGTACAATTGGAGTATGTGTTGTAAATACAACTTCATTTTTTGTTAATTTCCAAGATTCCTCAAAACTATATCCACATGTCATTTTTTCTCTAATAAGCTCAATAGCGGCAAAATCAGCATGTCCTTCATTAAAATGATATACATCTGTTGGTATTTGAAGAGCTCTTAAGGCTCTTATACCTCCAATGCCAAGAACTATCTCTTGAGCTATTCTCTCTTCACCAAACCATCCATATAGTTGTCCAGTAATCCATGCTTCTGAATTTTCTGGGATATCTGTATCTAATAAATAAATAGGATTATTACCAAAGTTATCACATTTCCAAACTTTACAAAAAACATCTATGTCTCTAATTTTTACAGAGACTTTTACACCTGTATCTTTTAAAAAATCATAAGTGTAATTATGATATGCATCAAAAGGATGTCCATTCTTATCTATCATCTGTTCGCCATAACCTTGTTTCCATTTTATGCCTATACCAACTAGAGGTAAATTCATATCTTTAGCACCTTTTAAATAATCACCAGCAAGTATTCCAAGACCTCCTGCATAGGTTTTAAAATCAGAGTTTAGTCCATACTCCATAGAAAAATAAGCAATTCTTGATAGCGATTTTGTATCCATAATGTCCTCCTTAAATTTAAATATTGTATTCATATTAAATATTATATAACATTGTAATGGTTTACGCAATCGTTTGCATGATTATTTTTACAAATTTTTAAATAAAAATCCACTTAAAAATCATGATTTTTTAAGTGAATCCAATAATTTTAGTACTTGATCTGGTTCATGTAAGGACTGAGAAAGCATAGCTTGAGTAACTTGGGATAAAATACTGTATTTTGAGTATTCTAAAATCTCAGAGGCCATATCGGCATCAGTAATACGTGATTCAGCAGCAGTTAGATTTTCAGCTTCAGTATTTAAATTATCTATAGTATAATTTAATCTGTTTTGGTAAGCACCTACTATTGATCTAGATGATGATACAGAATTAATTGCGTTTTGAATAATTGACATAGAAGCACGAGCATTATCAGAAGTATCTATATTTATACTTGTACCGTCGGTTATATTGGCAAGTGAAGTTCCAGTATTAAAAGACGATAAGTTTATACCCATTGAATCATAAGAGTTAGAAGTTGCACCAATTTGAAGTGTTAAATTTCCAGAAGAATATAATAAATTTATACCATTAAAATTGGTTGACTTAGATATATGAGTAATTTCAGCCTCTAATTGTTTTAATTCATTGCCTATGGAGCTTCTGTCTAAAGTAGAATTTGTGCCATTAGCAGCTTGAGTTGCAAGTTCATTCATTCTCTGAAGAATAGATTCAGTTTCACTTAAGCCACCCTCTGCAGTTTGTAACATAGAAATACCGTCTTGTGCATTTCTTGAACTAACGTTTAAACCATTGATTTGAGCTATCATTTTTTGTGATATCATAAGACCAGCAGGATCATCCGCGGCAGAGTTTATTCTTTTACCTGAACTTAATCGGAGCATGGCTTTTTGCATATGAGCTTGATTTATATTTAAGTATCTTATTGCATTGATAGCATTTAAGTTATGACCAATTATCATGAAAATTCCTCCTTGAATTAGATAACTAGTAAAAGTATACTCATAAATCTATTGTCGTAGTAAATTTGAATATCTTTAGCAATTAACTGTATATTAGGGTATAATTTGAAATTATAGAAATAAGGTAAGATGCCAAAGTAGTATGGTTTACTTTGGTGTAAAATCTTTTAAACGTCCTATTATAGAATCTTCATAAAACGTATTTAATTTATGATCTTTAATTTTAACTTTAGTATTTGGGTCTATGCCTTTCCCTATACAATGCGAAGCAAAAGCAATAACTTGCTTTTTTCCTGTGGTGAATGGTTCTAAAGAAGGTTCTCCTTCAAGTGTATAGAAATCTTCACTGGGTAGCTTAACAAATCTAAGGGCCTCATCATAATCAAGCGCACTTATGCCTTTAGAAGTTACGATGAAGCTGTGGTGAAAGTTGTTGGTAACAGCTGTCCTATAATTATAACTTTCCACCTCACCATTTTTAAGTACTATGCCTATGATAGGGATATCCGTGGTATCTTTATTCATCTATAATCATCCTTTCAAATCGACTAGTTATGTTTTATAATATATATTAACTTAATGTGAATTAACTATCAGGTTAAGAATCTTATCATATATATCGTGATTTTATAATAATAGTTTATATGAAAAACAGATGCAGCAAAAGGACATTAATGGCTTCATTTGTTGATTATTTTTGGGAGTTGAAGTAATTTGAAAATTTTATATGGAACAAGAAACGTTGCTAAAATTAATTCTATGAAAAATATGTTGAAGAACTTACCAATTGAAGTTGTTTCTTTAAATGATATTAATTTAGAAATAGGAAAAATTGATGAAAGTGGAGACAGGCCATTAGAAAACGCTAGAATAAAGGCATTTACATATTATAAAGAACTAAAACAACCTGTTTTTTCTTGTGATTCTGGATTATATATAGATGAAATAAACCCTTCAAAGCAACCAGGAGTCCATGTTAGAAGGGTAAATGGCAAAGAATTAAATGATGAAGAGATGATAGAATATTATACTGAACTTGCATTGGAGGCAGGAGGTGAACTTAGAGCTAGATATAGAAATGCAATATGCTTGATTTTAGATGATAAAAGAGTTTTTGAATATGCTGGAGATGACATTGCATCTGAAAAATTTATTATCACTTCTAAACCACATAAAAAAAGAAATGATGGGTTTCCACTAGATTCAATATCTAAGGACATTCAAACAGGTAAATATTATATGGACCTTAAATCATATACTTCAAATGAAGAAGCTATGATAGAAGGATTTAGAAATTTTTTTGTGAAAAGTTTGAACTTGTAATTATAAGAGTATTATTAGGGCTGTTTGTGCTAAAAAAAATGGCCACAAATTATATAGTGGCCATTTTACTTAACTTCTCTAATTTACAGCTGATACTGTTTTGTGAATGTTATCAATAATTTCAATTTCTGTTTTAACAACCTCACAGGTCTTTTGTATCTTATCAACACCGCCATCTTGAACCTTTCTTGTAAAATCTATTAGGCCGATAATTTGTCCAGTGGAAGAGGAAATTTGTTCTGCATTAGAAGCTAATTCTTGAATTCTTCCATCAACATTGTAAATTGAATCTGAAACTTTTTTAAAGGCATCTCCTGCTAAATTAACCGAATTAATACCTGTTTTTATGCCTTCTATGCTTACATTAGTAGAATTAACAGCTTCTTTAGTTTTATTCTGGATGTTTTCAATAAGAATACCTATTTGCTTAGCAGAAGTAGAAGATTGTTCGGCTAATTTTCTAACCTCTTCTGCTACAACAGAAAAACCACGACCACTTTCACCGGCTCTAGCAGCTTCAATAGCAGCATTTAGAGCCAAAAGGTTAGTTTGACCAGATATTCCAGTAATGATACCAAGAATGGTATTGATTTCTGTAGAGAATGATTCTAATTGTTTAATAGTTGTGTAAAGTTCACTAATATTTGATCCAATAGACTTCATTTGTTCCATAGCCTTATTAATTGCCTGTTGTCCAGTTGAAGCTGAATTAGTGGTTTCACTTACTAGCTCTGACGCAGTTTGAATGTTCTTTGAAGTTTCTTGAATACCAATGGATATGTCATTCATTGCACTTGTACTTTTAGTAACATTTTCAGATTGAAGTAAGGCTCCATTTGTTGTATCCTCCATTAAAGTATTTATCTTAGAGATTAAGGCTAAAGCTTTTGCTGTCTCGGAGGATAAATCATTAAATTCATTGTTAAGCTCTGAGGAGTCTACTGTGCTTGTTGTAAGAGTTTTATTGTTAAGTTTAATAATTTGTGAAATAAGTCTCCCAATTAACCCCTTTTGTTTTATATTAAAAGAATTGAAATCATCGGATTCAGACTCTAACTGATTTATTAACTTATTTAATGGATTAATAATTTTAATAAATATTCCCAGCCCTAAAATTATTAGAATAACAATAATACAAATTAAAATAATGTTTATCATTAAATCAAATCTCCCTCTAAATTATTTTTATGTTTAATCATGTAACTGAATTTTGAATAACCTGGTTTATTAATTAAGCTATCTTTAGGGATTAATTCTACTTGTTTTGCAACAACAGGAACGGTTAATCTGTCAGATAGATATTTACTAATATCCTTTTCAGTAAAAGATATGTTAGAACATTTTTTACTTGCTTGATATTCGAAAACAATACAATTTTCATATATATGTATTCTCCATAAAAAAGGAACTAAAGGCATAGAATATATTAAACTTTGTACATCTTCAAATGTAAAATGCTTGTCCTTAATATTAATCAAACTATCATCTCTTCCATAATGAATAAGAATAGGTGAATTATCACCGCAATTACATTTGATATTGTCTTTGACTTCAATTATGTCGTGATTAAAATATTTTAATAATGGCATTCCTTCTCTTGCAGAGGAAAGAACACAATAACCTTTTTTATTAGTACCTAGTGAATTATAATTACTGTCTACTGCTTCTATTTTGACTTTTGGATGATTTATGTGATAGTGTCCATTTTTACAAGTCATAAATAAACCACCAGTCTCGGTAGAACCAAATAAGCAAAATACAGGTACACCCCAAAGAGTTTCTAAATGTTTTTTCCTAGCATCACTAATAAGGTCTCCTGCCAAAAGTAAAGCTCTCAAATTTTTAGTTGGAAGGTCGATTCCTTTCTGATATGCGGCTTCTCCAATAATCTCAGCTTCAGAAGGTAACATAGCAATAATTGTAGGATTAGTCCTTTCTATAATCTCAATCACACGAGCGTGTGGGGTAATTGAAGAAGCTTTACTTACGGCAATATGGCCAGCTTTAACTTTTTGACAAGCCCAAAATAAAATAAATGATGGGACAGCTAATGCAAATGGAAATCGATTTAACAATAAATCTTTAGAACAAAGTTTTAAATCTGAATTTATGACAACTTGTGCTTCTTGGTCTGAATCATTAAAGCTATACCAGCTTGGAGTTGGAGTCCCAGTTGTTCCGCTTGTTTCATGATAAGTGGATATTTCATCAAAGTCAACTCCCATTAAATCCTCAGCCTTACATTCCCTAAGATCTTGTTTAGTTGTAAGGGGAATATCTTCCCAATTTTCAAGAGTCAATCCTCTAAGTTTGTTTTGATAGAATTTTGATTTTAATGCTGATTTTATTAATTCTTCATCTTCCATTTCTTAAATCACCCCTATATATTAAATGAAAATTTAATTAAATTATACTTCATATAAAATAATATAGTCAATAGTTTGGCTATTTACAAATAAAATCATTTTTTTAATATATATTACAATATTTTTATGAATGTTTTAAAAATAATTTAGGATGGTGAATTAAAATAAAGGTGAACACATCTGAATGGATAAAGTGAAACAAGGCATAATATTAATACAAGACTTTATTAGGAGCTGATAAAATTGAAAGCTAGTGAATTTTTAAATTACAGAAATTGGGCTGTAGTTGGGGATGTATTAAACCAATCAAAATATGCGTATAAAATATTTAATGTCTTGAAGAAAGAAGGGTTTAATGTAGTAGCGGTACACCCATCTTTTCAAAATCAAAGTATTTATAACAGCTTAGGAGATATACCATACAAAGTTGAAGTTTTAGATTTATGTATTAATCCATACAAAGGTATTAAAATTCTTCAGGAAGCAAGTGATTTAAAAATAGATAAAGTTCTTATTCAACCAGGAGCTGAAAGTGATGAAATACTTGATTTTTGTAAGGAAAATGGAATACAAGCAATAGAAGGATGTGCACTTGTAGAGGTAATGAGAAAACAATCTGTATCTTAAATTAAAGGATACCAATAAATTTTTGATATCCTTTAATTTTACTTTCTATTGTCCGTGATTTTGTTCCTTTCTTTTATATTAAAGCTTAAAGACAATAGAAAACCTATAGCAATCAGTATAGTTGCAACTGTAGTAGAATGACTGAAACCACTATATATAGCTTTTATTTCATTTTGTGAATTATTCGGATTACTTACATTATTTAGGTAGCTATTTTGATAAGCAGTCATAATACCAACAAATAAGGCTGAACCTAAAGCACCAGCTATTTGCATTGAAGTATTTACTATTGCAACACCATCAGCTTGATTTTCACGGGATAATTGCTTAAGACCAGTTGTTTGGCTAGTTGACATAGACATAGATTGTCCTATCATTATAAAACCGTATATAATAGTAATTGTTATTATAGAAGTTGATGGCGTAATGCGAGATAATATGAAAGTAAAAATACATATTACGGCAAAGCCAGCTGGAATCAATAGTTTACCTCCTATTTTATCGTAAGTTTTACCGATGAAGGGAGTTAATATTGCAGCAATAAGTATTGGTGGTAATAAAACCAATGCTGATGCGAAAGAAGATGTTTTTAAGCCATTTTGTAACAGCATAGGCAATATCATATTTATTGAAAACTGAAACATTTGTATTAGCATAATTAATATTACACCTACTGAAAATATAGGGTTTTTAAATGATCGTATATTTAGTATTGGCTGTTTTAATGATAATTGGCGTTTACAAAATGCAATTAATGAAATTAAACCAATTGCAAATATAATAACAGTAGCTAACACACTTGAACTACTTGCGGAGCTTACTGCATATATAATTCCTGCAAAACCTATAGTTGATAGCAATATAGAGAAATAGTCAATTTTAGGCTTTGTTATTACAGATGTATTCTCTAAAAATATACAGCCACAAACTATACAAATAATCAAAAGTGGAATTAATAATATGAATAAGGAATGCCAACTAAAATATTGTAGTAATAAGCCAGAAACTGTTGGACCAAGTGCAGGGCCTAATGTAATTATACAAACACATAATCCCATTATTGAACCATGTTTCTCACGTGGAGTTACTGCTAAAGCTGAATTCATCATAATAGGTATTAACATACCAGTACCTAATGCTTGAATTATTCTTGAAATTAATAATACTGAAAACGACATAGAAAATACAGCACATGTGGTCCCTATTAAAAATAATATCATTGCACTTACATATAGTTGTTTGGTAGTAAAAGTATGAATAAGAAAAGCTGTAACTGGTATAAGAATTCCAACTACTAATACATAGCCAGTGGTAAGCCACTGAACTGTTGTAGCGGTAATATTCATTTCTACCATTAATTTTGGAAATGCTACATTCAAGATTGTTTCATTAAACAAAGATAAGAAACTTCCTAGTAGCAATACAGACATAATGCCTTTTGTATTATACTGTGGTTTTTCTTCTGTATCATTTTTTTTTGATTCCATAAAAATAATCTCCTTAAAATATAATTAGACCAGTCTATATAAATAAGGCGGAATAAATTATTATAAATTATAAAAATGTAATGTTTTTGAAAAATTATAATTCTTATTTAATATTTAAATAAGAATTTAATAAAATACCTACTTGTTTGTTAACCGTCAAGAGTGCAGTAGCATTTTTCTCAGTAACTGATACTGTAATAGCGCCTTCAATCATTACTTGGATAAGTGTACCTAATTCCAGTGCAATTTCATTGGAAAGTCCACTTTGAATTAGTTTTTTAGAATACAAATTCTGTAAATCTATGAAAGCTTCTTTACAAGCTTCTCTTAGTGACTCACTTGATAGATAGGTTTCTAAAGCTATAAGGCTTATGGACATGTCTTTGAATTTGTTATCTCTCTTTAAATCTTCTGTCATATTTTTAATAACACTTTGTATACCTTCAATTGGATTTGAATATTGATTTAAAGTAGTCTGGATTCGCATTTGAATAGAATTACTTGCAAGTCTTATGGCTTCTAAAGCTAACTCTTCTTTTCCATTAGGAAAATAGTAGTATAGAGAACCCTTAGGCGAACCACTTTCTTTTAAAATTTCGTTTAATCCTGTAGCATTATATCCTTTAATTTGAAAAAGCGATGCGGCTACTGCAAGTATTTTTTCTTTTGAATCAGTTTTATTTTTCATAAAATTTATATCCCTTCTCAATATATAATATAATGACTGGTCTATATATATAATACATGTGTTATATATATATAGTCAAGTTATAAAATATCATTTAATTTGAAATACTACCATTAGATATCGTTGACGTTTTATTGTATTCAGATGCTTAAATATGAAAATTTAATAAGGAGGATTTTGTAATGAAGAAAAAAGATAGTGAACAAAAATTTGATAATATTAAGGGTTTAGGTAACTTCACGAAACACGCTGTAGAAAATTTTGAAGAAAATATAGTGAATGAAAAAGATTATTTAGAGAAAGTTAAGCAGGATGGAAAATCTAAAATACCTAATAAATTTCAATAGAAACAGGTGGGTTAATTCAGCAATGTGGTCAATACGAGTTATTGTACCACATATTTTTTTGAAATTAGATGTAAAGCAATGTAAATATTGACAAATGCAAAAAATAGGAGTAGTTTATGACTATATAGTCATATGACCTAAAAGTCATAATGAAAAAAGGAGGTAAAAATGCCAAAAGATACATTATTAAACTTGGAACAAGAAAAAAGAAATAAAATAATAGAAGCTGCTATAAAAGAATTTTCTAAAAAAGGTTATGAAAAAGGAAATGTAGGGTCCATTGCTAAAAATGCAGGCGTTTCTAAGGGTAGTATGTATCAGTATTTTAGTAATAAAGGAGACATATATCTTTACTGTATAGAAAAAGCATATGAAATAGCTCTAAAATATGTAGACAAGGTAACTAAAGATTGTTATAAGATGAGTATTTTTGATTATATATATTTATCATTTAAAAATACCTGGTCTTTTTTAATTGATGAGCGAGAGGTATATGTATTGCTACAAACAGCGGTTATGGATACGAATAACGTTATGAGAGAAAAAGTTATTGAAATTATGTATAATGACTCAAAAAAAATGTTTGAAGACATAGCTAAAACCATAGATATGAATAAAGAAAAAGGGCTTATTAACACTGAGATAAGCACTGATTTAATATTAATGTATGTCACAGCAATAATATCAAAGTTTAAAGAGAACATGTTACTTATGGCAAATAAAAAGGGAAAGGAAGTTTACGAAACATCTTTTGATGAATACGAACCATTAATAAAAGATATGATTTCTTTAATTAAAAACGGTATTGGCTAAATAAGGAGGGATTGCAATGAATATTATAGAGCTTAAAAATCTTACTAAAACTTATGGAAAGTCTAGGGGAATAAAGGATATCAGCTTTAGCGTTGAGGAAGGAGAAATTTTTGGATTTATTGGTCCTAATGGAGCTGGAAAGTCTACTACAATAAGAACTATGTTATCACTGATTTACCCAACTAGTGGAAGTGTAACTATTTTTGGAAAAGATAGTGTTAAAGATTCTGAGGAGATAAAAAAGGAAATAGGATATTTGCCTTCAGAAGTTTTTTATTATGATAACATGAAAGTAATTGATCTTTTAAAATATTCAGCTAGTTTTTATAAAAAGGATTGTAAAAAAAGAATATATGAATTAGCAGAAATCATGAATCTTGATTTAAATAAAAAAATAGATGACTTATCCTTTGGTAATAAAAAGAAAGTTGGGATTGTTCAAGGGCTACTACATGAACCAAAACTTATAATTCTTGATGAACCTACCAGTGGACTTGATCCATTAATGCAACAAAAGTTTTTTGAACTATTAAAGGAAGAGAATAAAAAAGGAACCACAATATTATTTTCCTCACATATTTTAAGTGAAGTTCAGAAAATGTGCAATAGAGTTGCAATAATAAAAGAAGGAAAACTCATAAAACTAGAAAAGATAAGCACTCTAAAGGAAAACAATCATAAGAGGTTTCAATTTGAAGTTGAAAATCAAATTAATAAGGATTATTTCGACGTTCAAGGAGTTAGCAATTTTAAGGCAGAAGGTAACAATATAAGTTTCTTATTTAGAGGAGATATTAATACAATCATTAAAAAACTTTCAGATATAGATATATCTAATATATTAATAGAGGAACCAGATCTTGAAGAGATATTTATGCACTATTATCAAAAGGAGGAATAAACACATGAATATGTTTTTACATGAACTAAAAGCCTATAGAAAATCCACTATTATATGGTCGATTTCCTTAGTTTTAGTAGCATTACTTATGTTATCTATGTTTCCAAGTATAGCTAAGGATGCTGAAAACTTTAAAAAACTGCTTGATGTGTATCCACCAGCATTAAAAAAAGCATTGGGTATTTCAATAGACAGTGTAACTTCACTTTTGACTTATTATTCTTCTTTTGTTCTTTTGTATGTGGTTTTATGTGGTGCTATTCAAGCTATGAATTTAGGTACTTCAATTATATCAAAGGAAGTTCGAGAGAAAACAGCTGATTTCCTTTTAACAAAACCAGTTAAAAGACAGAAAATTATAACATCAAAAATTTTAGCATGTACAGTTTCGTTATTAATTACAAACATAGTTTATATAGTATGTTCTAGTGTTATTGCAGAAATTGTTACTAATAAGCCATTCCAATATAATATATTTTTATTGCTTTCATTAACTTTGTTATTTGTACAACTCATGTTTATGAGTTTAGGTGTTAGTATATCTGTAATTATCCCAAGGATTAAATCAGTTTTGCCTATTTCTATAAGTACTGTTTTTGGATTCTTTTTTATTGCTATGTTTAGTTCTATTATAGGGGACAAAGCAACTAGATATATCACACCCTTTAAATATTATGATGCCACATATATAATTAAAAATTCTAACTATGAGGGTAAGTTCATTTTAATAGAATTAATATTTATTGTGTTTGCCATATCAATGAGTTATATTATTTACTCTAAAAAAGATATCCATGCAGTATAGCTTAAGAAGGGAGCTGAATTATTATGAATCTGTTTATTAGAGAAATGAAAGCACATAGAAAGTCACTTATAATTTGGTGCATTGCTATAATTCTCTTAGTTATTAGTGGTATGGGTAAATATAAAACTTATTCGTCCTCAGGTCAATCTATTAATGAACTTATGAAACAAATGCCTAAGTCCCTTAGTGCACTACTTGGAATGGGTTCTTTTGATTTATCAAAAATAAGTGGTTATTATGGAATGCTTCTTGTATATATACTTTTAATGGCAGGAATACATGCTGCTATGGTAGGTGCTAATATTATTTCAAAGGAAGAGAGAGATAAAACAGCAGAATTTTTGTTAGCAAAGCCTATTTCAAGAAATAAAATTGTTACAGCTAAGCTATCAGCTACATTTTTAAACATAGTGATTTTTAATTTAGTAACATTAATAAGTTCCATGTGTGTAGTATATAAATTCAATAATAAAGGTGAGCCTATGAACCATTATATTATAATGCTTATGGCTGGTATGTTTATTTTTCAGTTATTGTTTTTATCTATAGGTACAGTAATAGCAGCTATTAGTAAAAATCCAAAAGTTGCAACTACATTTTCCACACTTATTCTTGTAATCACCTATTTAATATCAGTATTTATTGATATGAATAGTAAACTTGAAGTTCTAAAATTCTTGACGCCCTTTAAATATTTTGATTCTAGTGAACTTATGTACGGAAGTGGATTTAGTGCTGGATATTTATTATTATCCATTATAATTATTATAGGACTTTTATTATCAACTTATTTATTTTATAATAAAAGGGATTTGAATGTATAAAGGTGAATAAAAAAATTATACTAAGGTTAAAATATAACTGTTCATACCAATCTCTTATATTTTTGTAGATTCCTAGTTTCAAACTGGGATAAAACTGTACCGTATGGTGCAGTTTTTGGTTTATAATTAGAAATATTTTCTTCAATATGCCTAAAATGGAGGGGAGATAAGGTGAAAAAAGCACTTTTTTTAGATAGAGACGGAGTTATAAACAAAAACTTAAAACCTATAAATAATCCTGAAGATTTTCAATTATATAGCGGTGTAAAGGAAGCTTTAAGGAATGCTGAACAAGCTGGATTTGAACTGTTTGTAGTTACAAATCAAGGTGGAATTGAACTTGGATTTATAACAGTGGAGCAGTTAAATGAAATACACAATAAAATGATTGAAATCTTAAAACAATATTGTACCATAAGAGAAATTAAATTTTGTCCTGATTATCATAAGGATACCGGCTGCAGAAAACCAAAACCAAACATGATTTTAGAACTTTGTAAAAAATATGATATAGATATTAAAAATAGTTTTATGATTGGCGATAGAGATACTGATATAGAAGCTGGAAAGAGAGCAGGATGTAAAACTGCAAAAATAGGCAAATTTAGTGGTGAAGCTGATGTAAATGGAAAAGATTTATTTGAAGTTGTTAAGAAGATTATAGCAGAAATTAATGAATGAACTGTAATCTTACAAGTAATAATATTTTTACGTGATATAAAGAAATTGCGAAGTAAAGGCGAAAACCCCTCATCTTTGCTTCGCAATTTCACACTATTTAGACATAGATTCTTTTGTATTCTTATTATTGATTAGTAACATATAAACACCGTATATTAATGTTAATATAGCAGCAATATATGGGAGATATTCTCCGATATAAGTTGGCAGAACATTAATCAATAATTTATCATGTAACATCATATCAAAAGCCGTATGAGCAAGAACTGCTGCTCCAACATAAACGATGAAAGGAAATCTCCTCATTATCTTAGCCACATACAGGCTACCCCAAAATATAATTGGTATGTTTAATAAAAGACCAAAAACTATTAGTGATAAGTTACCATGAGCACTTCCAGCAATAGCAAGTACATTATCTAAACTCATAGTAAGGTCTGCGAGGACAATACTGTAAATAGCACGACTTAATTTAGTTGATGAACTTTTAGTTGAAAGTTTTTTTTCATCACCAGTAGGTTTAATTAAATTCCAGGTTATGATTACTAGTATTGTTCCACCAACTAATTTAATTGGTAACCATTGAATCATTAAAATATATGTAACTAAACATGTAAATATTATCCTAAGAGTTATAGCTACAATAACACCAATAAATGATGCTTTTTTAGCAAGTTTGGGCTGTAAATCCTTCGTAGCTAAAGCGATTATACCTATGTTATCGCCACTCAAAACAATATCCAGCATGGTTATTTTGAGTATGCCGCTAATAATTAAAAAATAAGTGTCCATTTTTTCCTCCGCTAGTTTTTAAAATATAAACTCTCAAATAATCTTTTTACTTGAGTTTATTAAAATTATACTACAAAGTAAGAAAATTTACTATAAGTAATAATAAATACAATATATGTAGTGTGAGAATAATAGTTGGATAGAATTTAAGTTTGTAGTAAAATATAAACTAAGTTAAATTTAACCAAGCTATGATGTAGACATATTATGAATGAACAATTAAGAAATATTTATATATAAATTAGGGGGTCAATTGTGAATAAAGATTATATATTAAGGTTAATAGAATCTGCAGTTAAAATTTTTGCAAAAGTTGTTATGAACAAAGAGCAAGAAGAGTTTAAGAATATAGATATAGAAGCAATGAATGAAAAAGATATATTACCAATATTATTAAAACGACTTACACTTGAAGGACAATATAACAAGGCAGAAAATATATTGTTTGAGGAAATGGAAAAAAATCCATGTGAGGACATTGCGAATATTGGGAAAAAATTTTATAATGAACTGCTTTTAAAAAGTGATGAGGAACTTCTTAAAGAAAAATTCTCTAGAAAAGAGATTTATGAAGGTCTAGGTGATTTACAAAGTATGCTCACTTCACAATCTCTTTATCATTGAGAAGAAAAATTTCTATCTGTAATTAGTAAATTGTAAATCTAAGCCGTAGTCTTTTCCTTTAACAAGGGCTATAACTTGTTGGAGATAGTCTTTATCTTTACCAGTAACTCTTAGCACATCATCCATTATTTGAGTTTGAACTTTTATTTTGCTATCTTTAATATCTGTGTTTATAAGTTTAGCCTTTTCCTTAGAAATTCCTTTTACTATTTTCGCAGTTTGCCTTGCAGAACCTAAAGAAGCTTCTTCAACTTTTCCGAAGTCTAGTGATTTAGGGGATACACCTCTCTTTACAAATTTACCTTTAAGAACTTCTATAACTGCAGTTAATTTAAAGTTATCATCAGCGGTTAATTTTATTTCATCATTTATTAATTGAATTTCTATTTTACTTCCTTTAAAGTCGTATCTTTGAGAAATTTCCTTTTTAGCTTGATTTATAGCATTGTCAACCTCTTGCATATCTACAGTTGATACTATATCAAATGAATAAGAATTTGCCATTTTAAAATCTCCTTTTAATTTGTTTTAGTAGGATACTAGATAATTATACTACATATAGTTTTTTATTAAATATGTCTTTAAATGTATCTGAGCAATTTAAAGCTTCCCTAATCTCTATAAAGGCAGTGGTGGTTGAAATTGTTTTTATTATTACACTGTCTTTATGTATAGCACAGGTTAAGTCCTTAACCTGACAGGTCATGCTTTTATCAAGGCTTTCTGAAAGTTTTAATAATATACCAAGTTTCCTTATTAATATTAAATCTTCTTTACTTAGGATAGCCCTATATTCTTGATAGTCTATTGGAAGGTTATCATCACGATGGTTTGCTGCTATGCAAGCACTCATAACTAATTCTCTATGGCTAAGTCCGTAAATTTGAGAATTAAGTATCATATATAAAGAATGCTTATGATGAAAATAATAAGTTATGTTTGATCCAATATCATGAAGCATTGCAGCTGTCTTTATTATATTATCAAGGTCTTCATCATTATCAATTAAATCTTTAAGTTCTATGGAAAGAGATTTAAATAGATTGTAAATATGTTTTGAATGTACACTATCCATATTGTGATTAAATAATATATTATCAATGGAAAATGATAATATATTGTCTATAGGTGTGTCATTTTCACAAATGTGACTATATAACAAACCTTCCCTGATACCATTTCTACTAATTTTTAAAGTCTTTATGGAACATAATTCCATCAAAGTTTTAACTAGGGCTGCGGCACCAACGAAAATATCAGCTCTGTCTCCAGATAAACCTTTGATTTTTTTACGCTGAGCGTTATTTTTGGTTTTTACACTTTCATATATACCCAATACATCTGTGTATTTTAATTCATAATTATGAATTAGATTTAATGGATAATTTACAGCTTTTTTTTGAATTTTGCCAACAGTTCTAATGCTGCCACCTATACCGATAAGAGGGAAACCAGTTGCTTGCTTTAGCCAGTCTAGAGTATTTAGTTTTTCTTTTAAATAGTTTATTATACTGTTTTCTTTTTCCTCATCTAAAACATCATTGATTTGAAAGTGCTCAGTTAGTGTAATGGCACCAAAAGGAAAACTTATACTTTTTATTAGTTTTCTGTTTTTAACAAGTATTATTTCTGTGCTTGCACCACCAATGTCCATAAGGATAGCGTTAGTTACATTTATGCTGTTAATTGTACTAAAGTAGTCATAATAAGCTTCTTGAGTGCCAGTTAAAACACGGATATCAAGGCCTATTGCCTTAGCTCTTATTAAAAATTCAGTCCTGTTTGTAGCTCTTCTAACAGCTTCAGTTGCAACAACTATTATTTCTGATACTTTAAAGGAATCGCATATATTTTTATATGTGGATAAAGTTTTTATTGCTAAATCTATTTTTTCTTCACTTAAAATATTATCCTTATCAAGTCCATCACCAAGTCTTACATACTCTTTTAATTCATTTATTATTCTAATGGACTTTTTTTCACCAATTTCTGCAAGTAAAAGTCGTACTGAATTTGAACCTATGTCAATTATACCAATCTTATTTCCCATAGTGTCACTCCTATAACTAGAAATTTATTTGTGCCTTAATTAAGGCATCTTAAAGAGGATTTAACATTTCTTTGTTATAATATATCTTATTTCATAAAATAATTATATTCAATACATATTTTAATATTAAACTTTAAGAAAAAAAATGGTAGAATAAAATTAAAGTAATATACTGTCATAAGAAGGGAAAATATACAAGCGAATGGGGAGACTTAAATGGATAATATTAAAAGAGAGACAGTAGCTGCACTAGATTTAGGAGCTAATTTTTTCAGAATGATAATAGCTGAAATAAATAGTGATGGAAATATAAAAGTATTGGATGAGTTACAAAAAAATACTGCTGTTGGAAGAGATACTTTTTCAAAGAGAAGAATAGGTCCCGAAGCAATATATGAAGCTTGTAATATTTTAAACGGGTTTGTGAGGCTTATGAAAGATTATAATGTAAGATCTTATTGGGCCATTTCAACTAGTGGAATTAGAGAAGCAGAAAACAGAGAATATGTATTGGAACAAATAAGGGTTAGAACAGGAATCCAAATAGAAGTTATAAATACGGCTCAGGAAAGATTTCTAGTATTTAAGGCACTTAGAGATAGACTTTTAGACTCAGAAAAAATTTATATGGAAGGTGCTATGATTGTAAACATAGGATCCGGTGGAGTTGAGGTGTCTGTTTATAGCGAGGGAAGTCTTAAATTTACTGAATACATTAAAATTGGTTCTCTAAGGCTTAGAGAAATATTAGGTTCTTTGGAGAATTCAACGTTGAATTTTTCAGATGTTATGACTGAGTTTGTTGAAAGTAAAATATATACAATTAGAAACTATCTAGAGAGTTATAAGATAAAAAACTTTATAGGCCTTGGTGGCGGACTTAAATTTTTGCTGAAATTATATCCTAGTTCTGCTGCCTTTGTTAACAAGGAGTCACTTTATGATTTTTATAGCAAGGTAAAAAGCATGAATATAGAAAAAACATGTGAAGAATATGATATACAAGTTAATGAAGCAAAACTTATGCTTCCATCTTCTATAATTATAGAAAGATTTTTAAATATGACAATGGCAGAAGGGATATATGTGCCGCATGTTTCATTGAGACATGGAATGCTAATAGACATGCTTAGCAGTAAACTTAATCCAAACAGGAAGAAGATATTTGATAATGATATCATTAGTACAGTTTGGCATATGGGAGAAAAGTATAGAATAGATAAAACCCATGCAGAAGCAGTAAAAAGATTAGCATTAAATATATTTGATAATACTAAAAAGGTGCATAGATTATCAAACAAAGAAAGAATACTACTAGAAATAGCTTCCATTCTTCATGATATAGGAAAGTTTGTAAATATAAATGAACATGGATATTTTTGTTATAATTTAATCCACAATGAAGAAATATTAGGACTTTCAGATAAAGAGTCCAATATAGTTGCAAACATTGTAAGATATCATGATGAAGAGATTCCTACAGCAGCTCATGATGCTTATAATAAATTAAGTTATTCAGATAAGCTTGTGGTTTCTAAACTAGCTGCCATTTTAAAATTAGCAGAGGTTTTAAACATATCTACAAAAAATAAATTTAACCATATAGAAATACATATGGACGAAAAAAAAGTTTATTTTTTAGTAGATGCATATATGGATATGACTTTGGAAATTTGGGAGTTTGAAAATAAGTCGGAATTTTTTGAAGAAGTTATGGGGATAAAACCGGTTATTAAAATAAAAAGATAACATTTAAGAATAGGTGGTGCACAATGGAGAACAAATATGATAATTTTATTAATAGAGAACTTAGCTGGCTTGAATTTAATGAACGTGTATTGGAAGAGGCATCAGATATAACTAATCCGCTACTTGAAAGACTTAATTTTTTATCTATTGTAAGTTCAAATTTAGATGAATTTTTTATGGTTAGAGTTGCTTCCTTAATAGAACAAGTACAGGCAAATTTTGAAAAAGTGGATTTTGCGGGTTTAAGTGCTAGTGAACAGGTAAAGAGGATAACCATAAGAGTTCACCAAATGGTTCAAAAGCAATACAGTGTGTATATGGAGCTAAATTCACAGCTTAAAAACGTAAATATATTTATTTTAAAACCTAAAAATTTAAATGAAAACCAGGTAGAATTTGTTCGTACCTACTTTCATAAAAATGTATACCCTGTTTTAACTCCAATGGTTGTTGATAGCAGTAGACCCTTCCCGCTTATAATGAATAAGAGTCTTAACATAGCACTGTTCATTGATGGAATGGAAGATGAAGAGGCAATTTTTGCCACAGTTCAAGTTCCATCTGTTCTTGATAGATTAATTGAATTACCTATGGATAAAGGTGATGAAAAAGCATATATTTTGCTTGAAGATATAATAAAAATGAATATTAGCGATGTATTTAGAGGACACAATATAAAAAACATGGCTTGTTATAGAATTACTAGAAATGCAGATCTTAGTATAGATGAAGAAGGAGCAGAGGATTTACTTGAAGCAATAGAACAATCTGTTAAAAATAGAAAATGGGGAGAAGCCATTAGAATAGAAATAGAATATGATATGGATAATGCATTAATTGGTATACTT
The DNA here is from genome assembly GCF_900176305.1 of Clostridium acidisoli DSM 12555. Lineage (GTDB taxonomy): Bacteria > Bacillota > Clostridia > Clostridiales > Clostridiaceae > Clostridium_I > Clostridium_I acidisoli. Next base: position 70,265 of record NZ_FWXH01000011.1, on the reverse strand, counting down.
AAGGAAGAATTAGAAACTTCTCTTGGAGAATTCTATAGTATAAAAGGACCAATTGATATAACTTTTCTATCAAAGCTTAATTCTTTAATACACATAGAAAGTTTAAAATATCCAAACTATAATCCTGTGCCTATACCAGAATTTATATCAGCACCAAATGTTTTTTCAGCAATAGCAAAACAAGATATATTAGTTCATCATCCATATCAAAGTTTTAGCTGTGTTGTTGATTTAGTAAAAATTGCTGCAAGAGATCCGAAAGTTTTAGCAATCAAACAAACGCTTTACAGGGTAAGCGGAAATTCACCTATAGTAAAGGCTTTGATGGAAGCAGCTGAAAATGGTAAGCAGGTAACTGTTCTTGTTGAGCTAAAAGCTAGATTTGACGAGGAAAACAACATTATATGGGCAAAACGACTAGAAAAAGCAGGCTGTCATGTTATTTATGGTTTACTGGGTCTTAAAACACATGGGAAAATACTTCTTATTGTTAGAAATGAATATGATGGAATAAAGAGATATGTGCATATGGGCACAGGTAACTATAATGATGTTACAGCTAATTTCTATACAGATATGGGACTTTTTACAGCAAATCCATATATAGGAGAGGATGCTTCGGCGTTATTTAATATGCTTTCAGGATACTCTACTATAGATGAAATGAACAAACTTTATATTGCACCAACTGGACTTAGAAAAAAATTCATATCACTAATAAAAAGAGAAGAAACAAATGCAACCAAGGGTAAAAAGGGCCATATAATAGTAAAAATAAATTCTCTTGTAGATAAGGAAATCATAGAGGCATTATACAAAGCATCCAAAGCTGGAGTTAAGATACAATGTATTGTAAGAGGAATATGCTGTTTAAGGCCAGGAGTGACGTCTGTTAGTGAAAATATTACAGTAACAAGTATAGTTGGAAGATTCTTAGAGCATAGTAGAGTATTTTATTTTTATAATGATGGAGAGGAAGCAATATATCTATCCAGTGCAGATTGGATGAATAGAAACCTTGATAGAAGAGTTGAAATAATGTTTCCTATAGAGGAAGAACAAAATAGAAATAAAATAAAGCATTATTTAGATGTTTGTCTTTCAGATAATGTTAAGGCAAGAACTTTAAAATCAGATGGTACATACGTAAGAGCTATATGTAAAGAAAATGATGAGAAGCTTAACAGCCAAGAATATTTTGCAAAGAAGGCAATAAAGCAAGTTAAAAAGGCTAAAAAACATGAGAAAGAACAAAAATTCACACCTATAACATCTTATTAATAAGCTTATTTTAAAATATTGTTGACATTAATATATGTTCAATAATATAATTTAATCTATGATATAGATTTAGTGAAGAGGAAAGTAGCCAATATTAAACTATAAAGCGAGCTGAAATTTGGTGCGAGTTCAGCAGTTTGTATTGAAAATATGTTAAGAAAGTGGCATATTTTATGATTTACACATGTGAAGAGAGCCTTGGAGAAGCTTCAGAGGACAAAGGTCTAATGAAAGCCGTACACTGCGTTAAAGTGTTAAGTGGACTTTTTAGTCAATCAGAGTGGTACCGCGGAGTTATCCGTCTCTGCAATTTTTGCAGGGACGGTTTTTTTGTGCAAAATAATATATTTTACAGGAGGTAGATTTATGGATTATAAAAAAGAGATTGCTAAAGTAATAGGAGAAAACATAGATGTAGATGTGGATAAAATAGAGAAACTTATTGAAATACCACCGAAACCAGAAATGGGAGATTACGCTTTTCCATGTTTTTCATTGGCTAAAGAATTAAGAAAGGCACCAAATAAGATTGCAGAAGAAATTGCAGCAAATATAAACAAAAATGGATTTGAGAGAGTAGAAAATTTGGGACCATATTTAAATTTTTATGTGGATAAAGCCGTATTTAGTAAAAACACTTTAGAAAAAATATTTGATGAAAAAGATGAGTATGGTTCATCAAAGGTTGGAGAAGGTAAAAATATAACTATTGATTTTTCTTCACCAAATATAGCAAAACCTTTTCATGTTGGGCATCTTTTTAGTACAGCTATAGGAAATTCACTTTACAAAATCCTTAGTTTTGAAGGTTACAATTGCATAGGAATAAATCATCTTGGAGATTGGGGTACACAATTTGGTAAACTTATTTCCGCTTATAAAAGATGGTGTGATAAGGATGCTTTAGAAAAAGAACCGATAAAAGAACTTTTAAGAATATATGTAAAATTCCATGATGAAGCAGATAAAGATCCATCACTAGAAGATGAGGGAAGAATGTATTTTAAAAAGCTAGAAGATGGAGAAAAAGAAGAAGTTGAACTTTGGAAAACATTTAGAGAACTTAGTCTAAAAGAATTTGAAAATGTATATAAATTATTAAATGTAAAATTTGATTCTTATGCTGGAGAAAGTTTTTACAACGATAAAATGGATGAAGTAGTTGAAGAAATAGATAAAAAAGGATTACTTGTAGATAGTAATGGAGCAAAGGTAGTAATGCTTGAAGAATACAATATGCCTCCATGCATTATAAAAAAATCTGACGGAGCTACAATATATGCTACGAGGGACCTTGCAGCTGCAGAATACAGAAAGAAAACTTATGATTTTTATAAAAGTATTTATGTAGTAGGAAGTGATCAAAAACTTCACTTTAGACAGTTATTTAAAACTTTAGAACTTATGAACCATGAGTGGTCAAAAGACTGTAATCATGTTAGTTTTGGAATGGTTAGATTTTCGGATAGGAAATTTTCAACTAGAAAAGGGGAAGTTATATTCCTTGAAGATTTGTTAAAAGAGGCAGTAGATAAAACACTAGAAATAATAAATGAAAAAAATCCAGAGCTTGAAAATAAAGAAGAAGTTTCTGAAAAAGTTGGAGTAGGTTCAGTAGTATTTACTTTCCTTAAAAATAGCAGAGAAAAGGATATAGTATTTGATTGGAAAGAAATGCTTAGCTTTGATGGAGAAACAGGTCCATATGTTCAATATACTTATGCTAGAGGAAAAAGCATATTAAGAAAGCTTGGAAATGCAGAAGGTGAAATAGATTACTCAAAATTAAATACAACTGAGGAGTTTGAACTAATAAAACTTCTTGCTGGCTTTCAGGGAGCAATCTTTAATGCTATAGATAAGTTAGAACCTTCAATTTTAACTAGATATGTTATTGAAATAGCAAAAGCTTTCAATAAATTCTATAATCTTAATAAGATAAGTACAGAGGAAGACATTTTAGTTAAAAATTCTAGACTTAGACTTACAGAGGCAACAACAGAAGTAATAAAAAATGGATTGAATTTACTTGGAGTAGGCGTAGTAGAAAAAATGTAGTATAATTTTCTTGGAGGGATGAAAATGGGATTAACGGCAGTTTTAATATTAAAGGTTCTGGTATTTGCTTTTATTGCTATAGTAATTTACAACCTATTAAAAAAATTTGTTTTTAGTAAATTTAAACCAAATCTTACGGTAAAAATAATAGCAACAGTAATATCAGTTATACTTGTTGTACTTAGTGGATATTTTTCAAGTAGATACAGTGAACAAAGCTGGCAGTATTATATAGGGACTGGTATAGTAATATTAGTTATATTAACAACACTTGATTTTTGGGTTGGGGATAAAAACAAAAAAAATATAAAAAGTTCAAGTTCTAAAAATGACTCTTTTAAACCAAAACCAAAAGCAAAACCAAATAGAGTTAAAAATAAAAAAAATTAATATACACATAAAATAAAGGCTGATAATAAATTTATCGGTCTTTATTTTATGTATATGCGTAAAGGAGAGTTATGTATAAAAATTATATTTTTGATTTATACGGAACGTTAATTGATCTTAGAACTGATGAAGAAAAAGAAGAACTTTGGGAAAAGCTTTCTAAATTTTATTCTTATAATGGAGCTAGATATGATAAATGTGAATTGAAAAACAATTACGGTTTTATTGTTAAGGCTAATTTAATGGCTAATAAAAGCACTAACTATCCGGACACTAAAATTAAGGAAGTTTTTAGAAAAATATATTTAAATAAAGGAGTAAGTCCTAGCGAAGAACTTGTTAATCAAACGGTAAAAATTTTTAGGATTTTATCTACAAATTATATTGGAATCTATGATGGTGTTTTGGAGGTGCTTGATTTAATTAAGAGCAAAGATAAAAAAATTTTTCTTCTTTCAAACGGTCAGAGAGAGTTTTCTATTCCAGAATTGAAATATGTTGATATTTATAAGTATTTTGATGGAATGTACTTCTCAGCAGATATATGTATATGTAAGCCAGATGAAAAATTTTTTTATCATCTAATAAAAGAAGAAAATATAAATGTAGAGGATAGCCTTATGATAGGTAATGATTATACTAGTGATATAACTGGAGCAAACAATGTTTCTATGGATTCTATATATATTCAATCAAATCATTCATCTAATATTTATATGGATATAAAATGTAAAGAAAAAATATTTGACAACAATTTTAGAAAAATAGAAAAATATGTTTAAATGTTTTGCAATGTTTTAGGTAGATGTTATATGATATAAATATAAAATAATTTATATAAATTTTACTGACGATAAAGAGAGGAGTTCACAATGAAATTTAGATTAAATCAATTTTTGCTAGCTGTTTCCTCAACACTTGATTTTGTAGAAATGGATATAGCTGGACGAAGGACAAATCACGGAAAAAGAGTTGCATATATGTCATTAAGAATAGCCATGGAATTAAATTATGATAATGAGGATTTATATGATATTGTATCGCTTGCTATTTTACATGATAATGGGATAAGTGAAGCTTATAATGATATATTAAATGACAATATAAATACTGAAGAACATAAGATGGAGCATTGTATAACAGGAGAAAATAACATAACAAACTATCCATTTTTAAAAACACGAAAGAATATAATTAGGTATCACCATGAAAAATATGATGGTAGTGGTTTCTTCAAATTAAAAGGGGAAGAGATACCACTAATATCACAAATAATATGTTTTTCAGATTATATGGAAAATCAATTTTTAATTGATCAAATGTGGGGAGAAAATAAAGTAAAAATAAAAAAGTTTGTTGAGGAACAAAGCGGTAAACTTTTTAATCCACAAATATGTAAGATATTTTTGGAATTAATTGAGAATACAGGTTTTAAATTGGATCTTGGAGAAGATTTTATAGGTTCTGTGTTAGATGAAAAAATTCCTAAATTCACATTTGATTTAGGTCTTGAGGAAGTAAGATCAATTACTGGTGTATTTTCAAAAATAATAGACGTAAAATCAAAATTTACTATGAGACATTCAAGTGGAATTGCTGAAAAGGCTGAAGTTATGGCAAATTATTATAGATATGCTTATGAAGAAAAAACAAAACTGGTAATTGCAGCTAATCTACACGACATTGGAAAACTTGCTATTCCAAATACAATTTTAGATAAACCGGGTAAACTTACTGACGAAGAATTTGATATTATAAAAACTCATACTTATTATACAAGAGCAGCTTTATCAAAAATTGATGGATTTGAGGAAATAACTGAGTGGGCAGCTAATCATCATGAAAAACTAAATGGAAACGGATATCCATATGGTAAAAAAGCGGACGAGCTTGATTTTAATTCAAGATTAATGGGATGCATAGATATTTATCAAGGACTTACAGAAAAAAGACCATACAGAGAACCATTAGAGCACAATAAAGTAATTGAAATAATGAGGGATATGGCTAAGGGCAACTTTATTGATAAAGATAGAGTTGAGGATGTTGACAAGGTATTTAAAAATTGTGAGAAAAATAAGTAATATGGAGGTGAAAGCATGATTTGGACATTAAAAAAAGTATATTATAGAACGGTGCAGGCTATAGTTAGAGTAGGAACTAAACATGTAAAGTTTAAAACACCTAAGGTAATATATGGTGCAGGTAGTGTAAATAAATTATCAGACATAATGAAAGAACAGCATATTGATAAAGCCTTAATTATAGTTAGCAAAACCATAATGAAATCAGGATTATTAGAAACTTTTTTGGAAAAACTAAAGGAAAACAATATAGGTTATGAGCTTTATGACAATGTAAAACCTAATCCAACTATAGAAAATATTGAGGATTGTCTTAAAGTTTATAAAGATAGTGGTTGTAAGGCAATTGCTGTAATTGGTGGAGGTTCGCCAATTGATTGTGGAAAGGTTGTAGCAGCAAGGGCTGCCAATAGTAATTTACAGGTTAAAGATTTAAGAGGACTGTTAAAGGTTAGGAAGCCTATAGCGCCACTTTTTGCAGTGCCTACTACAGCTGGAAGTGGATCAGAAGTTACTGTTGCTGCTGTAGTGACAGATGCTAATACTCATGAAAAATATGCTATAGCAGACTTTAAACTTGTACCAGATTTTGCAATATTGGATCCAGAATTAACTGTAGGAGTGCCAAGCCATCTCACTGCTTCAACTGGAATGGATGCATTAACTCATGCCATTGAAGCTTATATAGGAAAAAATGGAACAAGTTATACAGATGATAAGGCATTAAAAGCAATAAAATTAATTATAGAAAATTTAGAAAATGTATATAAAGATGGAACTAATCTTGATGGACGTAATGCAATGCTTGTAGCATCAAATTATGCAGGAGAAGCTTTTACTAGAGCTTATGTTGGTTATGTACATGCAATAGCTCATAGTATTGGCGGTTTATATGGAGTTGCACATGGACTCGCTAATGCAATAATACTTCCAAAGGTGCTAGAGTATTACGGAGAGTCAGCTTATGCAAAGTTATCGGAAATTGCTATTTATTTAAATTTAGGAAAAGCAAATGAAACAAAAAAAGATTTAGCAATGAAGGTGATAACAAAGATAAAAGATATGAATGCAAATATGAATATTCCATTAGGTATAAAAGAATTAAAGAAAGAGGATATACATTTAATTTCACAAAGGGCAACTAAAGAAGGAAATCCAGGTTATCCTGTACCAAAAATAATAAATATCAAGGAATGTGAGGAACTACTGGAAAGTTTAGTGATATAATATATTTTGTGGTTCAATGAGGTGAGGCAGGTATGAAAACAAAAATTATGTTAATAACATCAATCATTTTATTGGTGATTGCAAGCATTATTTTATGGAAAGGTAATAATACCAATATTGTATGTGTTTTAGTAATAATTTCACTGATCCTAAATGCTATTAGAGGGCTTATTAATTTATGGAATAAGCGATAAATATATAAGTCAATATAATTTTTTTGGAGGTAATAATATGACTGAACTTGAAAATTTTATTTTGGAAGGCAACATGAAAAAATTACTCTTTAAGTTTTCTCTTCCTGCCGTAAGTGTATTTTTAGCTAATGTATTATATAATCTTATTGATGCAATTTTTATAGGTAATCAGGCTAATGGTAGTTTAGGAATTGCAGCTTTAACTATAGTGTTTCCTATTCAACAAATAATACTAGCTCTTTCTCAAATGATTGGGGTTGGAATTGCTTCTATAATTTCCAGAAGCATTGGAGCTGGAAATAAACTAAGAGCAGAAAAGGCTGTGGGTACTGCATTAACATCCTCTGTTCTATTAGGAATTTTAATTATGGTTATAGGACTGACTTTCATTACACCTATGTTGTACATTTTTGGTTCTTTAGAAAATATACTACCCTATGCTGTAACATTCTTTAGAATTACCTTATATTGTAGTGCTTTTTTCGTTTTTAGTATTGTTGCCAATAGCATCCTACAATCAGAAGGACATGCTAATATTGCTATGATAAGCATGATAATAGGACCTGTAATTAATATTCCGTTAGATTACATATTGGTTACAAGACTCAAATATGGTATAAAAGGGGCTGCCATTGCTACAGACATTTCACAAATAATATGTTTCATAGTTTTATTGGTATACGTATGTTTTAATAGTAAAACTTTAGGGGTAAAAGTTAAAAATTTAACAATCGATATAAAGTTATTAAAGGAAGCGATTTCCTTAGGGATATCCACATTTATGACACAACTGGCTTATGGAATTTTAGCTATAGTATTAAATAATTCATTAAAAATTTATGGAGGATCTGATTTATATATTTCTGCAATTGGTATATATAATCGTGTATTCGGGTTTATTAGCATTCCTATGTATGGAATTAGACAGGCTCTTCAGCCTATTATAGGATTTAATTATGGTGCTAAAAAATTCAATAGAGTAAAACAAAGCCTAAAGCTTGGAATTTTAACATCAGTGGTAATTTCATTGGTATTTTTAGTTATAATTATTAGTTTTACAAATAAAATAGTTGGTGCTTTTACATCTAATAATGAATTAATAGCATTGACGGTTCCTATTTTAAGAATAATGATATTTATGAGTCCTTTAGTAGGTGTTCAAGTAATTGCCGCAAGTTTTTTTCAGTACATTGGCAAGCCTAAGCCTGCATTATTTTTATCAATAATGAAACCATTTTTGTTTCTAATACCATTAATGTTAATTATCCCAATATTTCTTAAAGTGACAGGTGTTTTTGTATCTGTTCCATTATCTGATTTTTTTACTGCAATGATATCTTTAATTTTTATATATGTTGAAATAAAAAAGATGAATGAATTAAACGTAATTCAAGGAAAAAACAAAAACGCATGTGTTTAGAATAATTTTGAAGCTAATAATATAAATGAAAATAGAAGATAAATATAAGGATTTGTTTGCGAATATAATTTAAAATCAACTTGAGTCTGTCGCACTAAATAATTGCGAATGCGACAGATTCTTATCTATTTGTCAAAGGTAACAACATAGGAATTTATATTTTCATTTGGAGTAATAGAAAATTTTCTCATGCCTTCAGCATCCGTTAATTTTTCTGAGATATAAGCCCTTCCAGAAGTAAAGGATAAAGAATCACCCGTAGTATTCCATATTACATTAGAAATATATGGGCATTTTATTATTTCCTTTGAAGAGCCAGTTTTTATATCAAAAATTTTAAGGGTACAAGGAGTATTATTAATATCTGTATTAGTAGCTGCTTTAGCAGTGGAATCAACACTGTTAGGTTTAACATTATCAGATTCTACATAGGCAGCCATACTTCCATCTGGTGACAGTATAAAATTGTATTGGTCATAGTTAGGAAGAGCAATACTTCTTATTAGTTTTCCGGTTGAGTCTAATATAATTTCGCTATAAGTTCTATTATATATTCCAGGAGATGTTTCACCATGATCGGCTGAGTTATTCATTACAATTGTATTACCTTGTTTTGATGCATTCAATGAATTTTTAGTACTAAATAAATCTGTGGTTTCTTTAGTTTTGATGTCCATAGACTGTAAACTAAGAGTCAAAGGATTAGTTTTGCTTATGCTATAGTATATTTTTCCTTCAACAGTATCACCTAAGTCTTTTATATCAGAACCTACTGTAAAGGCACCATCATTTCCAGTTACAGGATAATCACCTGATGCATATATCTTTCCATCTAAGCCAATTATCTGCCAACCAGTAAAAAAGCTGGCCCAAATTTTATCATTGCTTATCCATTTAAATTCACCATTAGAGTGGTCAGGAATTAAAGTGCTAACTTTTCCGGTAGATAAATCAAGAACCTTTAAACCATGATATAAACTGCCCCTTTGCTCTGCTTTTTTTGCTTCTTCAGGAGTATCTTTTGAAACATAGACTGGCTCCATATAAAGAACATATTTTTTATCAGGAGAAAGACCATAAAAATTTGCTATATTTACATCTTTAAAGTCCTTTTTACTCTTATCATTTAAGTTATAAATACTGCAATAATAGTTTTCATTAGTAGGAATAACAGTTTTTTCAGGTACATTTTTAGTAGTTAAAGTTAATGCCTCATTATCACTAATTAATCCAGCAATATTTGTATTATTATATTTATCTACTTGATAAGCTGATGTGTTCACATTTTTTGGTGATTTGTAATTTTCAAGTTTGATGCTAGTTTCAGTTCTAGTAGATTCAATAATGTTCAATATGTTAGTATTTTTAATGACCATAGCGCTAGATGATACTACAACACCAGCTAATATAAGAAGTGCAATTGTTTTCTTTGTTTTCAATTTCCTACCTCCTTTTTATCTGAGAACTACCATCCGTAACACTCTCATGTTCTTCAATTTGGGAGATAACGTCAGCTACGTCTCTAGATAACTATTTAAGAATAGCAAATTATTGTCACAAAATTATAATTATATGTCACAATTTTGTAAACTTATTTTTTTACACATTTAAAATTAATTTATAATGGCAAGCTAATAGAAAAGCTTGTGCCTTTGTTTAAAGTTGAACTCACAAGTATAGTGCCTTTTTGTTTTTCAACCAGATTTTTAACTAATGCTAAACCTAAACCATTTCCACCCGTTTTACGGCTTCTATGCGTTTCTACTCTATAGAAGGGCTCAAATATTTTATCTAAATGTTCTTCTGACATTCCTATGCCTGTATCTGTTACATTTATTTGAAGCATATCTTTATTCTTTTTGCAGAAGACACTTATGCTTCCGTCAGGTTCATTATATTTTATAGCGTTGTCTATTAAATTTATAATTATATGTCTAAGGTTATCTGGATCTGCTATAATACTTATGTCATCAACTTTGTAATCTAAAGATAATTTGTTTTTCTTTATTTTACCAGACATTCTAAAACAAATTTGTTCTACTAGGTCTTTTAAATTTATTTCTTTTTTCTCAATTTCAAAATCGTATTTTTCTAGATATGATAATTCTAAAATTTTATCCACCATGTTTGTGAGACGGTCACATTCCTTTGATATACTTTCAGTACCATCTTTAATTAAAGATAAATCATCGCTATACATACCCATTACATCTGAATAAGCCTTTATTGAAGTTATTGGTGTTTTGAATTCATGGGTTACATTACCTATGAACTCTTTCTGCTCTTTGTCCATTTTTTTTAGTTTGTTTACTGCCTTACTTAAAGTGTCTTTTTCAACCTCTAATTCTTTAATGTTCTTTTCGATGGTACTGCTCATATGTATCAGGTCTTTGCTCAATTCTCCTAACTCATCTTCTCTGTTAATCTCAGCTATATTATTGAAATTTCCAGCTTGAATATTTTCAACTGAATTTTTAATAGTATATATATCCTTACTGAAATTAGATAAATAAAAGAAGCCTAACGTTATTCCAACAATTAAAGAAAGCAAACCGGTACCAAAGAACATTAACTTAATATTGTTGTAAAAATCGTTGTTTTCCTTGGTAGAATACTGAAGTTCTAGAATTGCCACCGTAATATTTTTATATTTAATAGGGGAATAAAAATACATTACATTGCTATCCTGTCTATATGAAATTTTACCTTCCATAGCATATTTAAGCATAATACTTTTTTCACTATTTTCATTTAATTTATTCTCTGAATTAAAACCAGAAAGAAGGTCTCCCTTTGCATTATATATACTGGCAGGGATGGTTCTGAGCCAAGGTTTATTGAAGAGAGTTGCTCTTACTAATTCAAGCTTGTCATTATTTTTATTACTAGTAGCTTCACTAAAATTTTCATCTAAATATTGTTCGAACATGTCTTTTTGGTTTAATAAAATATTTTCTGACTCTTTATTTTGATAGATTTTTATGCCATTTAATACTAGAAAACTTGAAAGAGTTATAATAAACAATAAAAGTATGGTAATGAATGAGACAAGCTTAAATTTAATCCCTATTTTCATTAAGTTTGTTCACTCCTCTATACCCTGTACCGTGAACTGTTTGTATTAAATTTTGATAAGGGACACCTAATTTTTTTCTTATTCTCTGTATGTGAGTGTCTACAGTTCTTGTACCTCCAAAATATTCAGTTTTCCATACTAAATCCAAAAGTTGATCTCTGGAATACACCTTATTGGGATTTGAAAGAAGTAGGTAAAGCAAATCAAATTCCATAGAAGTTAATTCAAGAGGTGAGTTATCTATAATAACAGTTCTTTCATTTGGATTCATTGTAAAATTTTTAACATTAATGGAGTTCTCTTTTTGACTTGAGTTTTTATTTAATCTTCTTGAAAGAGATTTAACCCTAGCTATGACTTCACGTATGTCGAAAGGTTTTGTTAGATAATCATCTGCACCTAGTTCTAACCCTAGAAGCTTATCCACAAAATCGGTTTTAGCTGTAAGCATAATAATACCAATGTTTTTTTCGTATAATTTTCTGCACACATCATAGCCATTGATTTTAGGCAGCATTAAATCTAAAATTAATATGTTTGGATCAAAAGTAGTAACTTTATTTAACGCCTCTTCACCATTGCAAGCAGTATCTATTAAATACCCCTCTCGTTTCAATGCATAAGCTAATACGTTTAATATGTTCTCCTCATCATCTACTATAAGTATTTTATCCTGCAAAACTAAATCCTCCTTTTGATTTTTTTTAGTTACATGAAAGAAATAGAGTCTGAAGTTTGTTTAAATATACTATTCATATTAACACATAATTATAAACAAAACTTACATTTTATCTGCAATGTAGTATAATATTTGTTAGAAGTAAATGAAGAATAGAGTTGAATATATTAAGCTAAACAAGAAGTAAGTAACATTTTTAAATATAATTATAGATGAGGGAAATAAATATATGACAATAGAATTGGAGAAATACTACAATAAGTTTTGTGAAGACAAACGATTAACAAGAAGACATGGGCAAGTTGAATACATAACTTCCATGAAGTATATTCATGAATATCTAGGTAACAATCGTAATGCAAAAATCTTAGATGTTGGTGCAGGTACAGGAAGATACTCTGTACAACTAGCAAATGAAGGATATGATGTTACTGCAATTGAACTTGTGAAGCACAATCTAGGTGTTTTAAAGTCAAAGGGAAGCACAGTAAAGGCAAAACAAGGAACAGCATTAGATTTATCAAGATTTTCAGAAAATACTTTTGACATGACGCTTTTATTTGGACCAATGTATCATTTATACAAATTTGAGGATAAGGTGAAAGCTTTGCAAGAGGCAAAAAGAGTAACCAAAGTGAGTGGCGTTATTTTAGTAGCATATTGTATGAATGAATATAGTGTATTAACATATGGATTTAAGGAAAATAATATTCGTGAATCCATTGATAATGGTAAACTCAATGATGATTTTCATGTTATATCGGAGCCAAAAGATTTATATGATTATGTAAGGCTTGAAGATATTAATAAGTTAGATGAGGAAGTAAAACTTCAAAGAATAAAATTAATCGCAGCAGATGGACCAGCTAATTATATGCGACCTATTTTAAATGCTATGGATGAAGGTACATTTAAGATTTTTCTTGATTATCATCTTTCTACCTGTGAAAGGCCAGAACTATTAGGAGCAAGCGCACATACATTAGATATCTTGAGGAAGGTTTAGGATAATGAAGGGTGAAGTGTACAACAAGTAACGTAGATTTTCTTTGTAACTCTTGATACAGCTAGCTTTAAGAGTGGTGATAGTGTTCTAAATCGTATCACAACCTAAATAAATTATTAAAATATATGTTTATTTTTATAATAGGATAATAGAAGATAATATAGAGTAATTTTGGAAGCTATAAAAGTTTGTGTGATTTTTATAGCTTTTTTAGTTAAGAAAAAAATTATGATGAAAATTTGAACTTGAAGATAAAATTAAAAGAAAGGAAAACATGACTTATGACTCAAATAAAGAGGTTTATATATGCAGTAAAGGTCAATAAACCATTGCTTTTCGATTGTTGGGTGATTTTAAAATGTCAAGTATTTCTGAGAAACTTTCAATACATCTTTTATCTCAACTGCATAAGTTATAAACAATTTCAGTTTTTTTTCATAGTATAAAGTAAAAAACATTTATATATAAGGAAGTGTATATATGGTTATCTCAGACAAAGAGAATATTTTTAATAGTGAAGATGCGATAATACTTGCAGCTATGAGCTATCAGACATATACATTCTTTCAAGAGGGAAAGCTTGTCTTACCAAAAGGCTTTAAGCTTTTGTATACCATTCATGCTTTAGCTAATGTAGAGAATCCTACGAAATTATTATTTGGTTTTATTGCTGAGTCACAAGATCAAATCATTATAACCTTTAGAGGATACGCTGCATATCCTGCGGATCTGTTAGCAGCTTATGACATATTTCAAGTACGCTATCCTTTTGTTAGAAATGCAGGGAAAACCTCACGTGGATTCACATGTATTTATAAATCAACAAGAAACAATTTAATCAGAGAGTTGAACAAACTATCTACATCAAAAAGACTGTTTGTTACTGGGCACAACTACGGCGGAGCTTTAGCAACATTGGCTGCTTTAGATATTGCAGTTAATACTGGGTTTAAAAATCCTATCGTGTATACTTATGGTAGTCCTCGTGTCGGAGATCATATATTTGCTTGCCGATTCAACAAAGAGGTTAAGAATAGTATACGAATTGTTAATATTCATGACTCTTTTCCTACGTTCCCAGCTCAAAAGTATCCGCCTCCTTTTACAAAGGAAGGATTATACTATCAACATGTTAAAACAAAGTATCCCATCTCTTTTCAACTGAATGACACGACGCGTAATGATGCGATTGGATGCTATTTTAAAAATCTCAGCAACATGAATCTTGATTTTGCAAAAGCATTATGCTGTGAAAATCCGGGCTTTTGTCCCAATATGGAAATGTGTATTTCGTTTCAAGGAACGTGTAAGTGTCCGAAGCCTTGTATATGAGAAAGGAGCTGCAGAGATGAAAAACTCAAACATAAAGTATATTTTTAACAGTGAAGATGCGATATTTCTTGCTGCCATGATCTTTCAGTCATATCAACTTTTTGAAAAGGAACCGCTTATTTTACCAAAGGGCTTTGAACTTCAATATACTATTTGCGCCCTTGCCGGCGTTGAGGAGCCAGAAGCAGAAGTATTTGGTTTTATTGCAGAATCACCAGATGAAATAGTAATAGCTTTAAGAGGAACCCGAACATTTAAGGACAATGAGTCAGACCAAGACTTATATCAAGTACCATATCCTTTTGTCACAAATGCAGGAAAAACCCATCGTGGGTTTACATGTATTTATCAATCAACAAGAAACGAATTGATCAGAGAATTAAACAGGCTTTCTACAACAAAAAGACTATTTGTTGCAGGACACAGTTTAGGAGCAGCTGTGGCCGTGTTAGCTACTTTGGACATTGCCATTAACACCGGGTTTAAGCATCCTGCCGTGTATACTTATGGTAGCCCTCGTACTGGAGACCCTGACTTTACTTCCCGGTTCAACCAAACGGTAAAGAATAGTATTCGTATTTTTAATGTCCATGACATTATTCCTACTTTGCCAGATCGAGCGTATCCTGCTCCGTTTACAAAGGACGGATTATTCTATCGGCACGTAGACACGAAGGTTCCGCTCTCTTTCCAACTGAACAGTTTACCTGTTCGCAATCATGAGATTGACTGCTATTTTAGGAATCTCAGCAAAAAGAATCCTGGCTTTGCAAAAACATTATGCTATGAAACCCCAGGTTTTTGTCCTGATACAGGAGAATGTGTTCCATTTAAAGGATTATGTAGTGAGAATAGTGGAGATGGGCCGTAAGCCGCAGAATATCAGGTAGACTCTCGAAATTAATAAGTATAACCCCTTTATTATATAAGAAATCAACACTACTCTTAAACATATTCAATTTTTTAAGAGACATCAAAAACTAGAGATGTCTCTTTTTAGAGTATCCGATTAAATAGTTACGGAGAACCGTATCATAAGTAATGTGGCTTTTGCAAAATATATTATATAATAAAGTTACAAAGAAATTTGAGTAACAGATAATAAAATAGTAATTTGCTAAATTGATTATTTTAATCTATTAAAAGGAGGATTCAAATGGCTTCTTGGATGGTACATCTACGAATTGCAGACAAATTGCTGAAAGTAACATTTAATCTTTCAACTACAGAGTTCGTAGTTGGAAATATAGCACCTGATAGTGGGATACCGAATGAGGATTGGTCAGTTTTTACTCCAAGTGGTGATGTTTCGCATTTTAAAACAACAGATGCCGATGGGTTGAAAGATATTCATTTAAACGAATATGTAGAACAGTTTTTTACAGTAGAATAGAGAAAAAAATACAACAATGAACAGAGATCTTTTTATCTCGGTTATTTGACTCATTTATTAACTGATATTATGTGGGCAGATGAAATAGTTCGCCCATGTAAAGATAAATTTAAATCTTTGTATGATAAAGACTGGACAGAGTGGATATGGACATTAAAGAAAGATTGGTATGACCTTGACTTTCTGTATATTAAGAGAAATCCCAATTTCAGTTCTTTTTCAATTTATAAGAACGCTGTTGGATTCATTAATAATTATATGGGCTTTTTTAGTAATGATGCATTTGAAAATAGGAGAAAGTATATAACAGATTTTTATAGTGGTAAAAGAGAAAATTTGGAAAGAGAATATACATATTTAAAAGAAGAAGAGATGGATAGATTTGTTGATGAAAGCGCTGAGAAAATTAGCCGAATACTGTATGAAAAGTATTTGTAAAAAATGAGCGATAGAATTATACCATAATTATGTAGAATATATGCACAAGAATAAAATGGAAAAATCTCACTTGTAGTAAATACGGTGAACCGTGCCATAAATAACGTAGGCTTTCTTTAAAATCATTGATATGACTAGGTTTGTAAGAGAAATGACAAATTTGAGTAGCAGCATAAGCTAAAAAAGTATATACAGAAGGTTGACAGGATATATGCCCAAATGTATAATTATAATATAAATTGTTCGAAGGGAGTGGTGTATTATGATGAATTTAAATATTATAACAAACTTAAGCATGACTCCCGGCATGGCTTATTAGAAGTTTAGTAATGGAATGTTTTTATAATGATTACCCGGGAGAAATCGTTATTTCATCCGGGTATTTTTATGCCTAAATTTAAAATAAAATTAGGAGGAAATGTAAAATGAATATTGCATTATTAATAATTGATGTCCAAGAAGCTTTTATAGGTCATAGAAAAGAGGAAAAAGAATATCATAATACCTTTGAATATATAAATGAGGCAGCATCATTATTTAGAAAAGCTGGTAAACCCGTGATAGTTATTAGGGATATCGAAGGTGGTAATGATGACACATTTCAAAATGTAGAAGAGTTGATGACACAGGATAGTGATGTGGAAGTTTTGAAGGTATATAGTAATAGCTTTTGGAAAACGAATTTGGAGGAAATATTAAAAGAAAAAAATATTGACTTTGTTGTACTGTGTGGCAATGCTGCTGAGTATTGTGTATTAGCAACATATAATGGTGCTATAGAGAGGAACTTTGGAGCTGCTATGCTTCAGCACGGTATCTTTGCCTGTCATCCAAGTGGTTTGATGGATATCTATTATAATAGAGCTTTGATTTCTTTTGAAGTTATTTCATATATGCTTGGCAATTGTTAATACAAGAGGATAGATTAAATTCAGCTATAATATAAGTTATAGGGATATCAAGGAGTTGATATCCCTATTGGTTTCTAATTTATAAATTCTACGGTATAACTGTTACGGAGAACCGGTGCGGCTGAGCAAGGTAGTGCAATTTAATAGGTTAAAGAAGTTCAATCTTGAAGTAGAAAAGAGCTCATAAGTGAAGGAGAACCTTTTTAGTTTAAGCATTGCAATGATTTAGAGTTAGGGATTAATGGTTTACTTATAATTAATGCAAAGTACTTATTTATTAAAGAAAGCACTTCGTCATTTAAAGAATATTCTGAACTAATTCACTTATTCTAATATGGAACTAATCCAAGAATAACAACTATCTAATTCGTTATCACTTATTAAATCTGACCTATGTTCAAACATTATTTTTACATTCTTATTTTCCTTTGTAAATGAAGTCTCCCTGTATCTAAGCATATCTTTATTGTTTTGTATTTTTCTAATAAGTTTTCAAGAAAGTTATCCTCACAAACATACTTATTTAACGCATCAAATTCTAATACAGGAATAAAATTATATTCAAGACTTTTTTCCGATAACCAAGAAAAGAGATTTTCACTGTATTTCTTAAATTCGTTAGTTGGATAGTCTGACTCATATGTATATTCACTTTTATCTGTAAACCTCCAGTTACTCATATCGAAATCATTTTTCAAAATAACTGGTTTAGGATAATGAAACAGGATATATTCTGGGTTAAGTCCCTTCTTGTTGATATAATTTAATTCTCCTTCAATATACTTATAAGCATTTTCTCTTGTTTTTGCATCTAATGATAAAAACTGCGTGTCTCTTAAATTTGATATTCCTGACCTTAAAGGAAAGTGTATACCAAATTTAATGCCTTTTCTTTCAGTTTTGTTAATTAGTTTTTCTATATCCATTTCATCTTCAAAAAGACACGCTTCTATCCCATAAAAGTTTTCTCTAAAGTCTCTATTAAATTTTATATTATCGTATTTACCATACATTCCAATCATAAAATTCTCCATAAGATTCCCCTTTTAATATCATTATTGATTTACATGTTTTTACAAAGTTGCACAGTTGTAAAAGTTATAAATAATGAAACCTTTAAGAAATTTCCAAACTAAAATTTATGTATATAACATGTAATTCTATCCATTTGAAATAATGTGTTCAATACCAGTAATGCTTCTTAATAATTTAGTCTTAAAAAACTCAGGAAATAAGTGATATTCATTTAAATCTTCAATAGGCAACCAGTGTAAATGTTCTTTTGAGCCTTGTTCCCCAAAGCTGTTACATTCAAAATTCATGTTGGTATTTGCTTTCATTAAATAGGAAAAGGCGATTTCATGATAATGCTCTCTTGTTATTTCCTCACAAAAAAAGTGCTCATGTATAAAGGCTAATCTATCAATTTCAAATTTTACACCTGTCTCCTCAAATGCCTCACGAATAACAGCTTTTTCAGATGTTTCATTTAATTTTACTCTTCCACCAACTGAATAATAATAAGGTGCACTATCATTTTTAACCATGAGTAATTTATTATCTCTAATAATAATTGCTCCAACCCTATAATTAAATCTGCCTTGACTGGTTATAAATGATAAATCTTGCTCTTCCATAAATGCCTCCTGTTCATTACATAAAATATTTTTACTTCATAATAAATTACAATTACGAACGTATTCCATAAATTTATTATAACACATTAATTGAAAAATTAGGTAAATAGTAAAGTGAGTAATAGTAGCAGAAAATAATAATACTCCTGCTAAAAGAATTAATATAGTATCAATAAAAATTGTAAGAGAAGCAACAATGCTTTACGGTTTAAGGAAGATAACTAGCCCAACAAGGAACAGTCTCTAGTGTGGTGTTTGGACACGAAAAATCAGCCACTTGCACTAAATGTCGTGTCAGATGGAAGAGGAACTTACATGGAGGCAGCGAGAAATAGTATTCTCAATAGAGCTTAAAATAAATGTATACACTTGAAATTTATGTTACAAGTGATTCATAATAGTAATGTAAGACGAAGAAAAACTGGAGGGAGTAGTGGAAATGAAAACAATTGGGTTGATTGGTGGAAAAGTGCACATATTTTATCAGAAGCTGCTCAGATATTAGAAAAAGCCGGTGCGGAATTCATAGTAATATGTACCAATACAATGCATAAAGTAGCAAATCAAATTCAACAAAAAGATACAAAAACACCATTGTTTGATACTACATTAATCCATGCAGAACAAGCGGCTTTATATTCTATTGGATATAAATTATAGAAGGAATACTTGATTATAGTTATTCAATTTTGAAAGAAGAATTTATGTCATAGTATATCTAAAATATCATGTTTAGGTAAGAGTAAATACTAATATGAAAGAAGGAGTAGTATGTATAATTGTGCGTTATGTTCAATTCATGCTTGCAACAAAAAAGAATTAGATAAAGCACCCCAAAATTGTCCAAGTCTTGATGATAAAATGGATAGAATTAAAGAAATATATAAAGATGAAGAAAATGCTAAAATTGCTAAAGCATCAGCATTGGTTGTAAGTGATGGGTATGGTGAAAAGACAAGATTAGAAGAAACAATAGATTTTGCGAGAAGATGTCAATATGATAATATAGGAATTGCCTTTTGCATTGGACTATCTAATAAAGCTAAGATTTTAAGCAAAATTCTTAGCTACAATGGATTTACCGTAAATTCTATAATATGTAAAAATGGAGCTATATCAAAAGATTTTATTAATATACATTCAAATGTGCCAATGTGCAATCCAATCGGCCAAGCCAATTTCTTAAATGTAGCTAAAACAGATTTAAATATTATTTTAGGATTATGTGTTGGACATGATTCGTTATTTATAAAATATTCAAAAGCTCCAATAACTGTTTTTGCAGTGAAAGATAGAGTTTTAGCACATAATCCATTAGGAGCAATATATCAATCAGATTCATACTATAAAGACAGGCTATTTCCTAAAAGTGAATAAAGCAAAACTAGAAAGAGTAACAGTAGTCTCAAAAGTAAAGCTAGAGAATTTAATGAGCATATATTTACATGATTTATCAGAATTTGCAGACGATTTGAAAATTAATGAGGATGGAAGATTTGAATATGATGGTTTAGATTTATATTTTAAATCAGAGGATTTAACTCCTTATTTTATAACTTATCAAGGTGAAGTGGCAGGTTTTGTTCTTTTTAATACGGGAAAATACGTTCCAAAAGATATTGATTATGTTGTTCATGAATTATTTATATTAAAGAATTTTAGGAATAAGGGAATAGGTAGTGCTGCAATTAGAATTTTATTAGATGAATGTAAAGGAAAATATAGAATTGTACAAATATCAACTAATAAAACAGCAGTGAACTTTTGGATAAAATTTTATGAGAAGCAAGGTATTAAATATATAGAATCAAAAGAAAAACTTGATGATTTAGATTGCAATGTTCAGATATTTGATGTGTAATCAAATATAGATACTATATTCAAATAAACGTTATAATTGCAATGTTAGGATTTAAGGAGGATATTATGAAAATTTTATATTTCACAGCAACAGGAAATAGTCTATATGTGGCAAAAAGTCTTGGAAGTGATTATTATTCAATTCCTAAATTAATAAAAGAAGGTAAATATGATTTTGAAGACGAAAAAATTGGAATTGTATTTCCAATTTACAATAGCGGAGTTCCTAAAATTGTTGAAAAGTTTTTAAATAAAGCAAGATTTAAAAGTAAATATATTTTTGGAATAGCAACTTATGGAATGTATGCAGGGGCAGCAACAAGACACCTTTTAGAAATAGGGAATAGAAATGGAATTGAATTTTCTTATATTAATGAAATAGTTATGATTGATAATTATCTTCCTAGGTTTGATATAAATAAGGAACTAGAAAAGGAACCTAAGAAAAAGATAGAAGAGAACTTAGAAAAAATAGATAAAGATATTCAGGGAGAAAAGAAATATATTAAAAAACATTCTTTTATTACAGATGGCCTTAGAATAATAACTGAAAAATTATTTTATGATGATCAATTTGAAAAGAATTTTACCGTAGAAAATACTTGTACTATAGCAAGTTATTTTCACGCTTTTCATCATGAACTTTTTTTCTTTCTTCGTTAATAATTTGGACTGCGTTGGGAGATGCATACTTTTCTATTTTTGAACGAATAAGGTCTAAATTTTCATTGAGATTACTTATTTGTCCTAAAATTGCTTCTTTATGTTCCAAAAGTAATTTTTTTCGTGAGTCTATGGTGCTAGGACCTTCCATGCAGAAATCAATATACTTTTTTATATCCTTAAGTTGCATGCCAGTATTCTTTAGACAACAAATTGTTCTAAATAGACTCACGTCTGATTCAGTAAAAACTCTGTTTCCTGATTTATTTCTCATGACAAATGGTAGAAGTCCTTCTTTGTCATAGAAACGAATTGTATATATAGAAATTCCAAACATTTTTGATATATCTTTTATTGTATAAGTCAATTTTAAAATCCCCTTTAAAATTTATAAAAAAAGCTTGACCTAGATATATCTCTAGGTATTAACATGAGTATAAATCATAGGAAATTAAATTTCAAGTGACTTATATCTTCTTTGGTAAAATTAAAATTGATGATTAAGGAAATACTATCTTTGAAATATAAGTGGCAGTATAAATAATGAGATATTAATTTCTAAATGGTTAATAAATATTTAAAGGAGAGGTTTTTATGAACCCAAATAGTAAAATTGCATTAGTTACAGGTGGAAGTCGTGGAATTGGCAGAGATTCTGCGATATCATTAGCTAAAAAGGGGATAGATGTAATTATCACTTACAATAATCAAAAAGAAAAAGCAGATGAAGTTGTAAAAGAAATTGAAGTAAATGGTGGTAAAGCTGCTGCTATTCAGCTAGATGTAAGTAATATATCTTTCTTTGATTCCTTTGCATCTAAGTTATCAGATGTTTTAAAGGATAAATGGAATAAAGAGCAGTTTGATTTTTTAATTAATAATGCTGGGATCTCAAGTCACACTCCTATTTTAGAAGTTACAGAAGAGGAATTTGATAAAATAGTTAATGTACACTTTAAAGGAGTTTTCTTTTTAACTCAGAAACTAATTCCGCTTATTGCTGATAAAGGTGGAATTGTGAACACTTCAACAGGATTAACTCGTTTTACATTCCCAGGTTCTGGACTTTATGCTGCTGCAAAAGGTGCAGTAGAAGTCTTTACTAGATATTTGGCTAAAGAATTAGGAGCTAGAGGTATAAGAGCGAATACTATAGCTCCTGGAGCTGTTAACACTGAATTTAGTGGAGATACTTATATTAAAAATCCAGATTTGAAAGATACTATTGGTTCTTATGCTGCACTCGGAAGAATTGGAGAAGCTTCTGATATTGGAGGTGTTGTTGCTAGTCTATGTACGGATGAAATGGGATGGGTTACCGGTCAACGTATTGAAGCATCTGGTGGTATGTTATTATAGTAAAAAGCAATCACCTCAAATATTAAATAAGCAAGAAGGATTTTCCTGAGAGAATTGTAGGGGATGTAACGTTGTAAGTTAATCCCCTATTCTTTATTAAAATATAATCATTCCACTAATTTGGACAATTTATTAATGTATTTATGCAATATCTTCATGTTTACTAAACCAAAGCCAATCCCTATCGTCACCCAAATAGTAATTCCAATAACAGAGTACCCCAAGATATTCTGGGCAAGTTTTAAAATATACAAGCATGGAATAACTGTCAGCCATGCTGATATTTCACCGGGAACATAATGACGGTAGGACAATGGTAATAATATGATATGCAATAAAATTAGATGCACGATATTTGCCACGAGTAAACCGTACCACAAACCATAAAATCCAGTAATGTTACCAATCATAGCAGCTATAAGCCATAAAATCAATTCTTCATAAACACCAATTGCACATCCAGCTGTACTTTTTGTGCCTCCAAAGGGTGTTATAGGTAGGCGGACATATTGTTTTAAATTCTTTTTGCACCAGTGTTTTGCCATAATAATTTCTTCCATATCGTGTACAATAAATAATAATGGAAACAACCATGCAAACCATTTTAATTCATTCATTTTTCATTCCTCCTTTGTAAGTTACCAACAATCTTTATTTTCTTATTTCACAAACCTCTATATTTATTTTACTCAGTTACTTTAATGTTTCAAACATCAATATCTAAATGTTTATGCACTTAAACTACAAAAATAATACAAAGTGTTGCTTATCTATATAAAATATTTTAAAATAATCGTATGGAGGAGTTACATATGAATGAAAATGATTTGCGTGTTATAAAGACAAAAAAAAATATAGAAGAATCTTTTATTTATTTACTAAGGCAAAAAGACTTTAACAAAATAACAGTGCAAGATATATTGGACAGGGCGTTGATTAACCGCTCTACATTCTATAAGCATTACACAGATAAATATCAGCTGGCAGAAACTCTTTGCAATGAAGTATTTGACTCACTAATAGCTGGAGTGAAAAATCGATTTGAATGTGTTAATGTAGAAGACGCTCTTATGGTTATAAAACCTTTATATCGGATACTATCTGCTAAACGAGAAGAAATTTTAGCTCTTTATACCATTAATACAGATACGATTCATTTATATGATGATATGTCTGGTTTTTTAAAAAGAAGTTTTTATGATCAGTATAAAACAAAGAATAAAAAGTCCCATGATATTTTAGATTATTTGTCAGAGTTATATGCAGCACTTGTTATGACTGCAATTAAATGGTGTTTGCAAAATGATGGATATGAAGAATTGACTAATCATACTGAGATTTTTTTAAGATTAGCAGAAGTGTTTGCCTATCCATGCCAATAATAATATCATAATTAAAGGATAATGAATAAAATCAACAAATGTATTAAATTACCAATAATTTGTATACCCTTTCCGTAAAAAATCTTCACCTAAAATAGAAAAAGAAATACTTAAAGATTCATATTTTTGATATTACTTAAAGTACTCCTTTTTACAATTTGAAAAGCTGATGCAGCTCTTGGCCATCCGACATAAAAGGCAAGATGAGTTATAATCTCAATTATTTCATCTTCTTTTACTCCATTTTCTTTAGCAAGATTTATATGATATTCTAATTGGTCTATATGTTGTCCAGCTACGAGTGCTGATATTGTTATAATACTTCTATCTCTCAGTGATAGTTCTTCTCTTCTCCATGAATCACCAAAAAGAACTTCATCAGTGTATTTTACAAAAGTTGGAGCAAAGTCACCTAGAGTTTTCTTTGCTGTGGAGATTATTGCTTTATTCTTCATTATACATTTCCTTCTTTCTAAATTTTATTAAATGTTAATTATTTAATCATTTGTGCTATACCTTCACCAAATGACCAGTCTTCTAATTCAGTTTCTATAAGCATTATGAATACATTTTCCTTAGGGATTTTGCAATTTGTAAATAGCTTGTCTGCAATGCTCATATATAACGCTTTTTTTTTGTTCCTTAGTTCTTCCTGCGCCACATGTAATTTGAATATATAGAACACCATCAGTTCTGTTTTTACTAATAAGATAATTCTTATCATAGAATATTTCTTCTTTTTTGTGAGAATCAAAAACTTGAAAATAATCTTTTGGAGGAACATTAAATTCCTCAATGAGTGAATTTAATATATTTTTACTAATTAAAGGTAATTGTTTCTTATTATATTTTTCTTCGTTATAATTTACTCTAACAAATGGCATTTCGCAATGGCCTCCTTTTGTTTGATATTTTAAGTTTACAATAAATATTTTCATTTGTATAATTGAATTAATTAATTAAAATTATTAAATTTATAGATGAAGATGGAGTGCTAGAAATGGATTTAAAAGAACTTATTACTTTTCGTACTATTATTCAAGAAAGAACTTTTTCAAATGCAGCAATTAAACTGCATTATGCTCAATCCACTATAACTAATCAGGTTCAGCGTTTAGAAGAAGAATTAGGCATTAAACTTTTTGACAGAGGATGGGATGCAGAATTGACTCCTGCTGGAAAAATATTTGCAGAAGAAGTTGATGAACTTATTAAGCATTGGAATTTTGTATTAGAACAAGCAAAATTTTTGCAAAAGGAAGAAATAGGTGTTTTAAACATAGGAATAATAGAAACTCTTACAGTTAGTATTCTACCCAAAGTGCTTAAAAAATTTGCTGAATATAAACCTAATATCACCTGTAATTTTATTGTTGGAAATACAGATTCGCTATCAACCGCTGTATTTAATAATTCTATGGACTTTGCTATTTGCTCAAGCAGCAGTGGATACAATTTGAAATTTGAACCTATTTATAACGAAAAAATATCTTTTATTGTTGCTAATAATCATCCATTTGCTAAAAAAAAATCAATTTCTATAGATAAATTGTTAGAATACCCTCTCATCATTGGCGGAAAAAATTGCTTGTATAGTATTAGATTAGAAGAGGAACTTTTGAAGCTTCCTAATAGGCCATTTTGTTATTCTATTAGTCAAATATCTTCAATTCCTTCATTTGTAGAAAAACTTTCTGGTATAGGAGTAATAATTTCATCCTTACAGTTATCTAAAAACTTTGTGAAAATTCCAGTTAATATTGTTAATCCATATATTGAAATTGGCATTTTGCAACAAGCCAAGAATCACTATATGTCTTCTACAAAAAAGTTATTTTTAGAAATTTTGAAGGAAGAAATTTTACTTAATCAAAATTAAAATTGGTATAAGGTTTCATTTACTTAGATGTAAGGCTGATACAGCTCATTCATACAGAAATATACGAAGTTCATATCACAAGCAATAATGCATTTATAAAATATGCTATAATAAAATCAGGTATAAAAGTTAGTAATAGACAAAATAGTGATTTATGGAAGGAGTAACAAAAATGAAAATAGAAGGAATTAAAACGGAGCGTTTAAATCTTAGAAATTATGAAAAAGCAGATTTAGACTTTATAATAAGTATATGGAATGACCCTGAAATGGGGAAATATATGCCAGATCCATCAATAGAAAATATGGATGAAGAATACCGTAAAGTGTACGAAACGTTGGAAGAAGATGAAGAATGTTGCTATTTGATTTCAGAATGTTTAGCTACAGGAGAACGTATCGGAACTTGTAGCTTTGTAGCAAGTGAAGATGGGTCAACTTATGACTTGGGTTATTGTGTTCATATGAAGTTTTGGCGAAATGGTTATGGAACAGAAACGTTACAAGGCATGATTGATTATGCAAAATCTCGTAGTGCAAAAAAAATTACAGCATCAGTTAATAAAAAAAATGAGGCTTCCAATGCTATTATGAGAAAATTAGGTTTTAACATCGTTGGTGAGTCAAAATTCAAAAAAATTGGTACTGACATTATCATGGAATCATATTTGTATAGTTTAGAGTTGTAAAAGTTATAGATTAATACTTACAAATTTCGAATATGAAAACTATTTTTTAGGACAACTAGAGTTCGAGAATACCATTTATTCCCATTACCTAATGTGAAAAAATATAGGCATTATAAATATATAAATAATTCTTGACCGTTCGTTCTCAAAATGTTATTATTAATTTCATAAAGGAGAGAAATTAATGGGACGAAGTAGGGAATTTGATGAAAATGTAGTTCTTCAGAAGGCAATGGAATTATTTTGGAAACAAGGCTATGAAAAGACATCTTTGAACGATTTAGTAGAGCATATGGGAATTCATCGTAGAAGTTTATATGATACATTTGGTGATAAGCATACATTATTTTTAAAATCAATGGATTTTTACGAAGAATTAATAAAAAACAAAATGCAGGCTAGAATCTTACATGCAGAAACAGCAAAACAAGCTATACAATTTATATTTGATTTTATAATTGAAGGATATGAAGATAAGCAGTGGGGTTGTTTAACTGTAAATTCAGCAACAGAGATGGCTCTTATGGACAAAGAGATAAAAGAAAGAGTAGAAAGGACATTTATGCAAACTGAACAACTTTTTGCTGATCTTGTTAGAAAAGGGCAACAAACTGGTGAAATTTCCAGTAATTATGATTCTAAAGTTTTATCGGAAATATTTCAAAATACTTTGCTTGGAATTCGTGTACAGTTAAGAATCTCAGCCAGCAAAGAAAAATTGCATGGTATAGCAGATTTTTTTATGGATTTATTGAATAAATAATTTTTTTACGCTAATTAGAATGAATGTTCTCAAAAACCTACTTGTATCCTTTTGATGTTATACCTTTATTTTGAAGCATTGGACATGACTTAAAATAAAAAATTAATAAGGAGTGAAGAAAAATGAGTTTAATAACTGTAAATGAAGAAAAATGTATAAAATGTGGAATGTGCGTGGTGGAATGTCCAACAGGAGTACTAAAACTAGAAGCTACCGGCCCCAAAGAAGTAAATCCTAATGCATGTTTAGAATGTGGTCATTGCGTAGCTGTATGCCCAAAAGAAGCTATAGATAATAAGAAATCGCCATTAGCTATGCAAAGTGAAATAGGAGAAATCAAAAAATTAAATCCAGAAGAAGCAGAGAAATTCATTAGATTACGACGCTCTATCCGTTCATATAAGAACATAGCAGTTGAAAGGGAAAAGTTGTTGCAGCTCGTTGAAGTTGCTCATTTAGCTCCAACGGCAAGTAATTCACAAGGTATATCATATCTAATAGTAGATGATAAAAAAACAATTGAATTAGCGGTTGAAGAATGCATTAACTGGTTTGAGCATAGTGAAACGTTGAGTAAAGCATTGGCAGGAATGATTAGTGGATATAGAAATAATAAAATTGACACTATCTTAAGAGATGCACCTAGTATAATTTTAACTTTAGCTGACGAAGATTTTCGTAATGGTAGAGAAAATTCAATTCTCTCATTATCTTATCTAGAATTATATGCTCCATCTCTTGGGCTTGGATCATGCTGGGCAGGAATATTTGAAATTTGTGCTTGTAGTGATAATTCTCCAATGTACAAACTTTTTAATATCCCAGAAAAAAAGAAAATAACAGGAGTTGTAATGGTAGGATATCCTAAGCATAGTTTTAAAAGATTTACAGAAAGACAACCATTATCGGCTTCTTTTTATGAAAAGCATTAATGCACCATGTTTGAATCATTCTTGAACTATATGTAATGGAAAGAATAAATAAACCTTATCATTTGCTTGTAAATGGCAAGGTTTATTCTCATTTTAATATGGATAGGTAATTACATAATTCATTAGGCAGCAAGGTAAATAAATATTAAGAATTAAAGCTATATAAATAGTAAAGAAAGTTGTTCTAAAATCATTTCTGGCGAATAGCAACGTACTTCTCTTTCAAATGAATAGTAATCTTTGCTTAGAGCTGTTAATAACATATCTGCTCTAAAGACACTATCAAAATGATTCTGCTCAATGGCATTCATTTCATTAAACAGTCCCACAAATAGTTGATGCAATTCGTTAAATATAGGACTCTGCATTCTAGCACTGAGTTGATTGATTGATGAAGAGTATTCCACTCCTATAAGTAATTGTGACTTTTTTTCCCTAAAACAGATAAATAAACTTAGAACTCCTTTTAACCGTTCACTTGGTGGTATAGATTGATTTTGCTCTAAATAAGTTCCAATATTATCAAAAAATAAATCAACGGTATCTTTTATTAAATCAAGACATAGTTCACTTTTGTTTCTGTAACGGCGGTAAAGGGTTCCTGAACCCACATGTGCTTCATTGGCAATTTGATTCATGCTAACTTGTTCGACACCATTTTGTTTAAACAGATTAATAGCTGCATCCAATATTCGCTGACGATTCTCAGCCGCATCACGACGTTCAGAGCGAATTGGGGGTGTATTTGAATTGTTCATTATAATCATCTCCTAAAATTTTATTATGAAGTTGCTCTTGACAAACGGGGAGTTCTCCTGTTATATTATATGGAGACGTCTCCAGTTATCTTATCATACTGTGGAGGAGTTGTAAAGTAAATCTGTACTGGGGATGAAATGTTCTTTGTACTAGATATGAAAAGGAGTAAATTGCTTATGTCAAAGGAAAATCCATTCTCTTGGAAGTTCGTGGCACCGCTCTATATGGGCTCTACACTTAACCCAATTAATAGCTCTATGATTGCTACAGCATTAGTGCCAATAGCTTTATTTATGCATATTTCAGTGGCAAAAACAACAATATTAGTTACGGTACTTTACCTAGCTAGCTCTATAGCTCAGCCTACTTCTGGAAAGCTATCAGAGGAGTTTGGGCCTCGACGTGTATTTTTGACTGGAATAATTATGATATTACTGGGAGGTTTATTAGGTGGTATAGGAAAAAATTTATCAATGCTGCTCGTAGCGAGAATTCTCATTGGTATTGGAACTTCAACTGCCTATCCATCGGCTATGTTACTAATTCGCAAACGGGCAGAAGCTGCTGGAATGTCTCAGCCACCTGGTAACGTATTAGGTTCTCTTCAAATTGCTGGAGTAGTGACATCCGTGTTAGGACTGCCAATTGGAGGAGTGTTAGTAGGCACTATGGGGTGGCGCTCAACATTTATGATTAATATACCTGTAGCGCTTGTTGCACTTGTCATGGCTGCATTATGGATTCCTAAAGATAATATATCAACTCAAAGTGGAAAAACAGTTTTTGATATATTATCACGTATAGATGTTATTGGAATTATTGAATTTGCTGTGATGATAACTTCTCTTCTCGTATTCTTGTTTTCATTACCTAAGATTAATTGGATAACTCTTGGTTTGACAGTTGTTTTCGGTGTGGCTTTAGTTTGGTGGGAATTGAGGGCGAAGCACCCATTCATTGATATACGTTTGCTTGGAAAGAATGGACCACTTACTCGTACCTATTTACGTTTTGCATTAATCACATTATGTATTTATACAGTGCTTTATGGTGTTACTGAGTGGCTAGAGGCAGCTCACGGAATACCATCCTCGGAAGCTGGACTGCTTTTATTACCTATGAGCATAGTTTCTGCAGTGGTATTAGGTCCAATTTCCAAACGTAATTTGGTGCGTGGTCCTTTAATCGTATGCGCTGTATCTTCAATTTTGGCATCTGCTGGAGTATTAATCTTGACGGCAAGTACACCAATAATTTATATTCTTATTATCACTCTTATTTTTGGTATTACTATGGGTACAACAGCCAGCAGCAATCAGATTGCTCTATACACTCAAGTATCTGGTGATCAGATTGCTACAGCTGCAGGGCTTTTCCGAACTTTTGGGTATATAGGATCTATTGCTTCCTCAGCTATAATAGGTGTAGTATTCCGCACTAAGGTTGTTGATTCCGGGCTACATGTCATTGCTGTTATCATGATAGTAGTCAGCATACTAGCACTATTCATAACAATTTTTGATAGGAAACTTGAAAGAATTGCTGGTTCAGCTAAGACAACATCTTAAGTTAATTTGGGCAAAATGTAGAAAATTAAATATTTAAAGGAGGATAATTTAAATGAAAATTAAATGGTTTGGACAATCATGTTTTATGATAACCTCTAAAGATGGAACTAAGGTATTAACAGATCCATTTCATAATATGCTAGGATATAAGTTACCTGAAGTTGAAGCTAATATAGTATCTACAAGTCATAATCACGGTGATCATAATAATATAAAGGCAGTGAAAGGTAGTTTTATGCATGTAAATGAATTAGGCAACTTTTCAAAGGATGGAATTGAAATAAAGGGCGTACAGACATTTCATGATAAAGCTTCAGGAGCTAAGAGAGGGAAAAATACAATATACAATTTTAACGTCGATGGAATAAATATTTGTCATTGTGGTGATCTTGGACATACTCTAGATTCTAACCTCGTGAAGGAAATAGGTAATGTAGACATACTGCTTATTCCTGTTGGGGGGAGAGCAACAATTGATTCAATTGATGCAGTTAATGTAATGAAACAGTTAAAACCTAAAGTGGTTATACCGATGCACTACAGGACGAAAGCATTGGGCATATTTGGTCTCTTGTTTGCCAAGGTTGATAAATTTATATCAGCTTCAGGGCTTAAAGTAAAAGAGTATGATGTACTTGAGCTAAACCAAGCAAATATTAATGATTATTCTGGGATTGTTGTTCTTAAATATAACTAAGATTTGCTTTACCAAAATTGAAGTTAACGGCTCTTACGCGCTGGATTTTAGTTGAGCTAACACTCAGATGGAATCAAAACCCAAATTCCACCTGAGTGCAAATTTCACTTTACTTCTAAAACTATACTAACTTCTTTCACAGGCAAAGTTTTTAACATTTCTGATCTAACAGTAAAAGAAGTACAATTGTAAGGGTATCCGACACTACTATTACTTAATCCATTCCTGTTTGAGTATGGAATATATAAGTTGGTCATACCTATTTTCGCCAATCCAATAATGTTCTCTAGATTATTTACAATTATAAACATATGTGTTATTCTGAATGAGAACATACATTCGGTGTAGAAGATGATTAAAAACTTAATTGTAGGAGGAATAGTAGTGGGTGTACTAATGATTTCAGGTTCTCCAAGAAAAAATGGCAATACTGAATTATTATTATCAATATTGGATTCTCAATTACAAAAAAATAATGTTACCACAGAATTAATTAGTTTAGCTGGAAAAAAGATAAATCATTGTACAAATTGTGATAAATGTGTGGGGATTAACAAATGCATTCAAAACGATGATTTTAATAGTATTTATGCTAAGATTTTAAAAAATGAAGGTTTGGTTGTTGGGAGTCCTGTTTATGTAGGTATGCCAACATCGCTACTTATGGCTTTTCTACAAAGATTAACATATGTTTCCTATAACAATAAACATACGTTGTCAAAGAAAATAGGAGCTCCCATTGCGGTAGGCGGAGAATCTGGGCAACTAACAACTATAAATTGCTTAATTGATTTTTATCTTGTGAATGAGATGATTATACCGAGCTCTACATACTGGAATATTGGAGTTGGGGTGGACAAAGGCGATATTGAAAAAGATAAAAAAGGAAAATCCTATATTATAAACTTTGCACAAAATTTGGCATTCATAATTAAAAGAATAGGGGCAGAAGAAATATGAAAAAAGGAGATAATTTATTTGTAAGAATTGATTATAAAAATGATGGATTGGAAACTACGAAAACAGATTTTGAAGATCATGTAAAGTATCTAAATGCTATCGCCACTGAAAGATATTTTGTTGGAGGAGGCTTCGACAATGCTAGTGGTGGAATGATTATATTTAAAGCTGAAAATTTAGAAGAAGCAAAAATGATTGCTGAAAAAGACCCTATAATTGAAAGAGGTCTGTATAGAGTTGAGGTTTATGAATGGAATTTGTTGATACTATCAGATGATAATTTTAATTGAAAGTTTGGGTGAAAAAGGATCGCCCAATTGTGTAGCAGGAGTTAAGAAGGCGGTGAGATTAATTGGCTAAAAAAAGTAGAATTGGATATGCATGCACGCCCATTTCTATACCATATAAAACTTCAAGAAGTTTCATGCTGAAAAACTTTAATGAGAACACTTTTAATGAATGTGTAAATAGTAACCTAAAGGATTTAATTAGTATACTCAAATGGAACTTACGAAATGGTATATATATGTTTAGAATAAGTTCTGATATTATACCTTTTGGAAGCCATCCAGTTAATAATATAAAATGGTGGAAAACTTTTAAAAAGGAACTGCTTGAGTGCGGAAAAATTATTAAAGCTAATGATATAAGAGTATCAATGCATCCGGGACAATATACTGTTTTAAATTCTCCACGGGAAGAAGTAGCTAAAAAAAGTATAGCGGATTTGGAGTATCATTGTAGAGTTTTAGATTCAATGGAGGTAGATTACAAAAATAAAATTGTTCTCCATGTTGGAGGTGTATATGGGAATAAGACTTATGCTATGGAAACATTTAAAGCTAATTTTAATAAGCTGTCACAGTCGTTAAAAAACAGATTAGTTATTGAAAATGATGATAAGAGTTATACAATAGAGGAAGTACTTGGAATTTGCAGGGAACTTGGAATCCCAGCTGTGTTTGATAATCTTCATCATAAGCTTAATAGCTGCTCATTAGAATGGAAAGATATTATAAGCGGCGTAAAAAGCACATGGAAGGTAGAAGATGGACCTGTGAAACTTCATTATTCTGATCAGGATATTCAGAAGAGAGGTGGAGCACATTCAAAATCAATAAATACAAAAAAATTTTTGAGTTATATGGAAAGCATTAAGGATTTAGATGCTGATGTAATGCTTGAGGTTAAAGATAAAGAAATATCTGCAATAAAGGCTGTGTGTGCGCTTAGAGAAGATTTGGAAGTGTCTATAAGGACAGGACAGTGGGCAAAGTATAAATATTGTATAATGGAAAAAAATTATTCATATTATAAAAAATGTAGTAGCTTAATAAATTCAAAGGTTCCCATGAGGGAAGTATATATATACATAGACGAATGTTTAAACAGTTCTTTTGATGAAGGTAGTTTTACAAATACAGCACAACATGTCTATGGATATGTAAAGGACAAAGTTACATTAAAGGAAAAAGAAAGTTTTAAGGAGCTTTTAAGGAATCCAGGAAAGATAATATTATTTATTGTATTTTACACAACTCACAGTGTCCACTCTTATATCAGTAAGTACCCTAAGAGTTAGATTGACAAAACTTTTAGTTAAAGCGTTTATTTGTAAATCTTTATTAACTATAAATCTAATCTCTAATTTATTAAATTTGTCTTTTAAGTCATACATAAATAAATTTTTGTTCTTGTGTAAAATACTCTTGGGTAAAAGAGATATTCCTAAACCTTCAGAGATACCATTAACAATGGATTCCAACGAATCAAATTCAATAATTGTAGTAGGCTCCAAGCTATTATGAAGTAACCACTTTTGTAAGAGTTTACGATAAGGGCAATTAGTATCTGAATTGATAATTATTGGAACATGTAAGTTGTTAATATCGTTGATCTTTACAGAGGATATTAGTGCAAGTTCTTCTTTAAAAGTAAAAAGTTCTTTAACTTTAGAGGATACAAATTTACCAGATACGAAAGCGCCGTCTAATTCACTATTTATAATCATATCAAAAATAAATTTTTGTTTGTCTGTTTTTAGAACCAAGGATATTTCTGGGTTTTGTTCATGAAATAAAGAAAATAATTTAGGCAAAATAGAGGCGGAAATAGTTTGAGTTGCTCCGATTTTAAAAGAAAGAGCGGTTTTAGAGGGAAGAAACTCATCATTAATTTTATTGATTAGTTCAAGAATTTTATCTGTATATTCAAGTAACTTTTCACCGTTAGATGTAATTGTAGTACCTTTATTATTTCTTATGAATAAAGTAGTATTTAAATCATTTTCAAGTAATTTAATTCTCATGGTTATATTTGATTGTGCATAGCCAAGTTTTAAGGCAGCTTTGGATATAGACTTTTCATAAGCAACTGTCTGAAATATTCTCAAATCGTTAATTTCCATATTATAAAACCTCTCATCAGCCCTATTAATATCAGTAATAGTGATATTAGATATAATTTATAAGTATTATACAATTTTTTTATAAAGAATTAAACTATAAATATAAAAATTAATGGGAGGATGAAAATAAATGATAGCAATGCAATATAAGATTATATTACCTAGTGATTATGATATGAATATAATAAAGGATAGAGTGAAAAACAACGGATATAAAACAGATGGATTTGAGGAATTGAAGTTTAAAATGTATCTAATAACAACAAAGGGATCAAAGAAGAACTTGCAAAATAGTTATTGTCCATTATATGTTTGGAAAGATAGTAATGGATTAAATAAGTTCTTATTTAATGGCTTTTATGACAATATAATAACTTCTTTTGGTTGGCAAAAAATAAATATTGGAATACCATTAATTGATAGAACAACACATAAAATTAAAGAGAGTAAATATTCAGTTGAAATAGTAAGAGAAATACAGCCGCAAGAAAGTCTCAATAATTTAAAAGATATAATAGAAAAAAATATCATTAATAATGAATATAAAGAATATATAGTTATTTACAATCCAGATAAATGGAAATATCATGTGTTTTATTTTACAGATGAATTAAGTAAAGTAAAATTAGAAGAAGGAATAATTTATGATATACTCCATATATCTCAATAAAAGTATAAATGGATAATTTTAATATCAAGATAATAGAGCCGATTTCCATTATACAGAAATAATTAGGTTGCAATAGT
This sequence comes from Clostridium acidisoli DSM 12555, assembly GCF_900176305.1. Taxonomy (GTDB): domain Bacteria; phylum Bacillota; class Clostridia; order Clostridiales; family Clostridiaceae; genus Clostridium_I; species Clostridium_I acidisoli. The sequence continues at coordinate 34,475 of NZ_FWXH01000011.1, read as the reverse complement.
TGACGAACTCAAAAGTAAATGATAATATACACTTAACGTTAACGTTAAATAGAGGTGCAAATTATATGAGCTATAAAATAGGTGAAATTGCTAAACTTACAAATTTGACAACTAGGACAATCAGATACTATGAAGAACTTGGATTATTAGGAGATAGAGATAATAGAGTGATGGGACAACTTCGAGTGTTTGAAAATGACGATATTAAGCGTCTAAAGAAGATTCAGCTGCTTAAAGATTTAGGGCTTACTTTGGATGAGATTGGTGAAGTTATAGATTTGTATTTTACAGATGGCCGGCTTTTAGATGGAAAACGGCAAGTAATACAAATTTTAAAGAGTCATATTGCAAGAGCTGAGAAGAAAATAGATGAGTTAAATGTCTTTAAAATTGAGTGCGAGAAAAATGTTTGTAGGATAGAAGCTATTATTAAAAATAATGAAAATAAGTAACAGGTATAAGCCTGTACTTTTTTGCCTATTATTTAACGTTTACGTTAAGGATAATATAAAAAATAATAATTGGAGGCTTGATATTTATGTATCAAAAAACAGATATAACTATAGAGAACAAATTTGAATTAAGTCATTTTCTAATTGGGTTGATGTCAATTGCTTGTGCTGCTAGTGCAGCAAACTTATATTATGCGCAACCTTTACTAGAACAGATTTCTAAATTCTTCAATGTATCATCTTCTATAATTGGAATTGCAGCGATGCTAATTCAAATTGGTTATGCAATAGGATTAATTTTTCTAGTTCCGCTTGGAGATATTAAAGAACGTAGACGCTTAATAATGATAATGTTATTTTGTTCTGCAATAGCTTTAATTTTTATATCAATCTCTTTTAACATATGGTGGCTAGTATTGAGTTCTCTACTAGTTGGATTGACTTCCATTACTCCAATGCTGATTGTACCATTAGCTGCACATCTAGCAAAACCAGCAGAAAGAGGTAAGGTAATTGGTAGTGTAATGAGTGGACTACTAATTGGAATATTATTATCACGTGTATTTAGTGGAATTATAGGGTCAATATTAGGATGGCAAATTGTATATCGTATAGCTGCTGGAATGATGATCTTACTAATTTTAGCATTCAAACTATGGCTTCCAAAATCTGCGCCAGATTCTTCCATGAGTTATAAAAAATTGCTTAAATCATTAATTGGGTTGCTAAAAAACCAACCAGTTTTAATGGAAGCTTCATTAATTGGTGCAATGATGTTTGGGACATTCAGTATATTTTGGACAACACTATCCTTTTTACTTAAATCACCATATTACAATTTAGGAGCTGAAGCTGCTGGAATGTTTGGATTGGCTGGTATTGTAGGTGCTTTGGCGGCTTCTGTAGTAGGAAGAATTGCAGACAAAAGAAGCTCTAGATTCACTTTAACCATAGCTATTATACTTTCATTCTTGTCATATATTTGTTTTTTAACTTTTGGATATAAAATGTGGGGACTTATTATTGGAGTAATATTATTGGATTTAGGAATTCAATCGGGGCAAATTTCAAATCAAGCTCGTATAAATACGTTAGATGCTACAGCTCGTAGTCGAAATAATGCTGTATATATGACTTTTTATTTTTGTGGTGGTGCATTAGGTTCTTGGCTAGGAACATTTTTCTGGGGAAGATTTGGATGGCTTGGAGTGTGCGCTGTTGGCATAGTATTCCAGGCAATAGCAGCAACAATTCATATTTTAGGTGCAAAACGGAGATGAATATTTGATGCTAAATAGATATCATCTACAGCTAAACTGCATTTTAATTCAGTTATTATTGAATTAACTTATACTTAGCAGTATAATGTTTTTGAATTTAAAAATGGAGGATTGTTTTATGAACAATGATATTTTGAATCTTGAACAAGCATGTGAATTTTTAGGCGTAAGTGAGAAAACTCTCATAAAATTACTCCGAGAAGAACACATCCCTGCTAGGAAAATTGGACGTGAATGGAGATTTAGTAAAGAGGCATTGATTAAATGGATTTCAGCTGGTGACTCTACTAATTACATAAATCAGAATGATTTATATATAGTTTCTAAAGATATAGCTGGTGCTCCAGGTTTTTTGTTTGATAAAATTGGAGAAGCTATAGTAGCTATAAAAGGAAATGATAATAATATTAAGCTTGTACTAAAAGAACTTGATAAGGACATTAAAATTCCACAAAACACTTCACTTCGTATTAGCTATAAGCAACAAAGAGAAGTTGAAAAATTGGAGTTTAAGATTTTCTGGGGTTTAAGGGAGGCATGAAAATGTGGATTATATATGCCTTAGGCTCAGCGCTATTCGCTGGTATGACTGCTATTTTGGCTAAAATAGGAATAAAAAATACGGATTCTAATCTGTCTACCGCAATACGAACGGTTGTTGTTCTTTTGTTTTCTTGGATAATAGTTTTCATTGTAGGATCACAGCATACAATTACTACTATATCTACTTATACCCTTATTTTCTTAATTTTATCAGGATGTGCTACCGGTGCATCCTGGTTATGTTATTTTAAAGCCTTACAACTTGGTGATGTAAATAAAATCACGCCTATTGATAAGAGCAGTGCAATTCTAACCATTATTTTGGCTTTTTTGTTTTTAGGGGAAACGCCCACTCCTTTAATGTGTCTAGGGGTTGTTGTATTTGCCAGTGGAACATATTTTATGATACAAAGAAAAAAATCAGAGAAATATGATGGTAAAGGGAAAATGTGGCTTTTTTATGCGGTCCTTTCTGCTGTGTTTGCATCCTTAACGTCTATACTTGGTAAAATAGGCATACAAGGAGTAGAATCAAATTTAGGAACAGCAATTCGTACTATTGTAGTGTTGATTATGGCTTGGGTAATTGTTTTTATTCAGAAAAAACATGTTATGATAAAAAATATTGATATGAAAAGTTGGGTGTTTATAATATTATCTGGTATTGCAACTGGCTTTTCATGGCTGTGTTATTACCACGCATTACAAACTGGTAGAGCTAGTATGGTAGTGCCTATTGATCAATTGAGTATTGTTGTTTCCATTGCATTCTCACGTATTTTTCTTGGAGAAAGACTTTCGCGTAAAGCTTTTATTGGATTGATGCTAGTTATATTAGGAACAATGTTATTATTGTTTTGAGGATAATATACTAATAATTCACAATATATAGGAGGAAAATTATGACAAGAAAATATGATTTATATCAAGTTGATTCCTTTACAAAAGAAAAATTCACAGGAAATCCAGCAGGAGTAATAACAAATGCAGATGGATTAACTGATTGTGAAATGCAAAAAATAGCTAGGGAACTTAATAATTCCGAGACAGCCTTTATCTTTTCTTCAAATAGTAATGAGTATGATGTTCATGTACGGTTTTTCACTCCAACAAATGAAGTGCCAATTTGTGGGCATGCCACTATTGCTGCACATTATGTGAGAGCTATTAAAAATGGGTTCGATACGGTAAGGTTTTATCATAAAACTGGTGCGGGGATTTTACCAGTTGATATAATAAAGGAAAATGAAGATTATAAAATTATTATGACGCAGGGAAAAATTGAATTTGGACCTAGTATTGATGGCACAAATAAAGAAGAACTTTTAGCAGCACTTAATATAAAAGATAGTGATTTACTGGAAAACTATGAAATTCAAATTGTATCAACAGGGCATTCTAAGGTTATGGTGGGAATCAAAAGTATTGAAATTTTAAATACTTTACAGCCAGATTATAATGCACTTTCTAAGTTAAGCGAAGTTATTGAATGTAATGGATATTATGTTTTTGCCGTTGATTCAAATGAGAAGGATATCTTAATACACGGAAGAATGTTTGCACCTGCAATAGGCATTAATGAAGATCCAGTAACGGGAAATGCCAATGGTCCCTTAGGTGCATATTTAGTCCACCATAATCTTGTTAAACACAATAATTCTGTGTTTAAATTTAAGGCTAAGCAAGGTGAAGCTATAAGACGACCAGGTATTATTGAAGTTGAGGTGAAAATTGAAGATAAAGAACCTGTTGAAGTTAAGGTTTCTGGAAGTGCTGTGATTGTATTCCAGTCGGAAATAACAATATAATATATAGATTTATTTATAAAGGGAAACAGAAAAATACAAATGAAAAAAATCACTACTTATTTTGGAATAATAAATAGTGATTTTAAATTCTATTTTAATAAATCTTTTAGCTGCATCCAGTTGTTGTTCCGCAGTCCATGCAAACCATGCAAGTTCCATTTCTAACCATTCTTGTAGAAGAACAATTAGAGCAAGTTGAATCATAAACTCGTTCTAGATTTGGATCATTTTGTGCAGTATCCAGTGAAGAATAATCTTCAGGTTTAACCTGGCAACTTGAAAAATCATCCAATTCAATATCTATGATTTTACTTATTAAATCAGAAATAGATGAAACATATTTAATATAAGGATGTTTTTGAACAAAACCATAAGGTTCATATTTTTGGCCTTTGAGCATCCGTGATATATCTTGAGGTGGAACGTGATATTGAAGCATAACGGAAATAGATTTTGAAAGTGAATTTAATAGCCCTGTAATTATAGTTCCTTCTCTATCCGTAGTTATATATATTTCATTTATGTTTCCATTCTCATCTCTGTTTACTGTTGTGTATATTTTAACATCAGCTATTTGAGCAGGGTGTGTAGTTCCACGCCTAATACCAATAGGTTTTACTCTGCTAAGTTTTGGAGAAGAAATTTTTAAATGCTTAACTGTTTTTAAAAGAGCAGCATAAGTTAAATTCTCTAAGTCACCATCAGAATTCTCCTCAAGGGTGGTGTTTAAAGGTTGACTTGCCTTAGATGAATCTCTATACAGTGTAATTCCTTTAACACCAAGTTCCCAAGCTTTTAAGACTACATTTTTAAAGTCATCTATAGTGGCGTTTTTGGGTAAGTTAACAGTTTTTGATATAGATCCAGATATAAGAGGTACAATACATGCAACCATTAAAACATGGCCACTAGGGGCAATATATCTTTCACCACTACCGCATTTATTGGCACAATCAAAAATCGCTAGATGTTCTTCCTTTAAATGAGGAGCGCCTTCTAATTTTCCATCCAATATCTTTTCATAAGAATATTCACCATCTTGAACTGTTTCTTTTCTTAAAATATAATCCAAAATATCTTGAATTTCTTCATGAGTGTATCCTAGATTATTAAGCGTCTCATTTATAACTGGGTTTATTATTGTCATAAACCCTCCGCCAGACAATTTTTTATATATAACGTGGCTAAAAAATGGTTCTATTGATGTGGAGCCGCAGTCCATTGCAAATGAAATTGTTCCAGTTGGCGCGATAACCGAAACTTGAGCATTCCTATATCCAAATTTTTCACCATATTCTAGTGCAGCTTTAAAGGTATTTTTCAAAGCTAAGCTAATATCTTCAAGATGTTCTTCTTTTAATAGCTTGTGATTAACCTTAATTGGATTGTAACTTAAGTTTTCATAATTACTATCTAAAGCCCCTGCAGCTCTCGCATGATTACGTATTACTGTGTTCATGCTGTTTTTATTAATAGTATATTTTGCAAAACATCCAACTTTCTCAGCCATTAGTGCAGACACATAATAGGATCTAGCTGTAAGTATTCCAATAAGAGAGGAAGCAAGAGCTCTAGCTTTCTCAGAATCATATGGATAACCCTTTACCATTAAAAGTGAAGCAAGGTTTGAAATCCCAAGACCAGTTGTTCTAAACAGATAAGTCCTTCTTGCCACATCCTCTGTTGGAAATTGTCCCCAATGTATAGACGCCTCTAATAATAATTGAACTAGGCCAATTATATGTAGATAACCATCTAAATCAAAGTGGTTGGTTTTATTGTTATAAAATTTATATATATTTATTGAAGCAAGATTACAGGAAGTATCATCTAAAAATGCATACTCTCCACATGGATTAGTTGAATTTATTTTATTATGATTAGAGCCATAGTTTCCATCTTCACCACTTGGACATGTATGCCATGCATTTAAGGTATCTCTAAAAAGAGGTGCTGGATCTGCACATTCCCAAGCAGATTTATTAAAGGCATCCCACAAATCTTTTACTTTAACTTTAGTGTTTACAGTTTTATCAATTCTTCCTTTAAGTTCAATAGTTGAATCCTCATCATTAGGAAGATTTTTAACTTTATTCATAAATTCATTTGAAAACATAACGGAATTGTTACCATTTTGACCAGATACAGTTTCATAAGCATCACCTTCAAAACTCATATCATAACCCATTTTACCTAAATCTCGTACTTTTTCTTCCTCTTTTGCTTTCCAAGTAATGTAATCAAATATTTCTGGATGATCAATATCAAGGCAAAGCATTTTAGCAGCTCTTCTTGTGGTACCACCAGATTTTATCGCGCCGGCATTTCTATCAAAACCCTTTAAAAAACTCATTAGTCCTGAGGAATATCCACCGCCTGACAATTTTTCACCCTTGGCTCTTATAGTTGAAAAGTTTGTTCCGGTTCCAGAGCCACCTTTAAACAGTTTTGTTTCTGTTATATATTGTTCTGATATGGAATGGCTACCTAAAAGTTTATCTTCTATAGAAATTATAAAACAAGCAGAAGCCTGAGTCCTTGTATATGTATCTTCAGATAAAACAACTTTACCTTGTTTTTCATCATAGTAATAATTGCCTTGCTTTGAACCTTTTATACCATAAGCAGCTGCAATACCTGTGTTAAACCATTGTGGGGAATTTGGAGCATACATTTGATTTAAAAATGCAAAAACCATTTCATCATAAAAAATAGAAGCTTCCTCCTCAGTTTCTATTAAGCCTTCATCTTTTAAAGCTTCTCGCCAAAAATTAACAAGCCTATGGGCTACCATTTTTAGACTGTTTTCGTAATGAGGTTCTTCTTTGATTCCAGCTTTTCTAAAATATTTAGATGCGATTATGTCACAAGAATTTTGAGAATAGTTCTCTGGAAACTCAAGATCTTTCATATCAACTAATACTTTACCTGTTTTATAATCTTTCATAAATACGTCTGTTTTTTTCCATTTAAACAAATCATATACACTTTTATCATTATTATTGGCTAATTCTTTAGTATAAATTCTTTTAAATAATTGATTTATGTGGTTCATATTAATCCTCCTTATACACTATATGTAGTTGTTGATTAAAACAAAAAGCCTATATGTAGTATTATAGTGATTATTTTAAACAAATACAATTTTTTAATTCGACATAAAATAAGATTAATATAGGTCTGACTCAGATTAACTTCAAAGAGGTCTTTATTACTATATAATTTAATAAAAAATAGAATTTTGAATTTAACAAAAAATAGAATTTTTATATTGACAAATCAATAACAAACGTATAATATAAAAAATGTACTTAAAAGGTATAGTATTCTACATAGGGTGGGATAAAATGAATATTACTCAGGAAAGTGATTATGCAATAAGAGCAATATTAATTATGGTAAAAAATCCAGATAGAGAGATTCTTGACGCAAACACAATAAGTGAATTAGGAAATATACCTATAAGATTTTTATTGAAGCTTTTGAGGAAATTAACGCAGGGTGGAGTAATAAAGTCCTATAGAGGCGTAAATGGTGGATATTCACTTAATAAAGCCCCAAAAGACATTAATTTGAAAATAGTAATAGAGGTTATTGAAGGACCAATATGCATAAATAGATGTTTGTACGATAAGGAGACTTGTTCTGCTGGAAAAGGTGATAATTGTGCAATACACATGGCCCTATATGAAGTGCAGTCAAAACTTATTAAAGAATTAGAAGCTATAAACTTTGAAGGTCTGAAAAATGGTGCTTGGTAAGGTTTTATAGTGGAGCATATGCTCTACTTTACATAAAAGTGTACCAAAATAGTATACTTTAGAAATTTTTAAGGAGGAAGAAAGATGTCAATGTGTGAATCAGCAGATTGTAAGTTGTGTAATTACTTAGGAACAAAGGAGGAACTTGAAACATCCTTTAACAGAGTAGAAAAACAAAATCCTAAATGTAAGTTTGGTAAGGAAGGTGTCTGTTGTAAGCTATGCTCAAATGGACCTTGTAGAATTACACCTAAATCCCCTAGAGGTGTATGTGGAGCAGATGCAGATACAATAGTTGCCAGAAACTTTTTAAGAGCTATTGCAGCAGGAACAGCTTGTTACCTTCATGTTGTTGAAAATACTGCTTGGAACTTAAAGAAAATAGGAAATGGAGAAGGCAGTTTAAAAATAAAAAGCCCTGAAACATTAAATAGGCTTGCACATGTTTTTGAAATTGAGGAAAATGATATAAATAAGAAGGCAGTTAAAGTAGCAGAAGCTGTTATAGCTGATTTATATAAGCCAAGATTTGAAAAGATGGATCTTGTTAAAAAGCTTGCATATTCACCCAGATATGCAAATTGGGAATCAGTTGGTATACTTCCAGGAGGAGCAAAATCAGAAGTTTTTGATGCAATAGTTAAAACTTCAACAAACTTAAACAGTGATCCAGTTGATATGCTTATAAATGCACTAAACCTTGGAGTTTCAACAGGAATATATGGACTTATGCTAACAAATTTATTAAATGATGTTATGTTAGGGGAACCAAAGATTAGAGAAGCAAAAGTTGGATTTAGAGTTATAGATGAAGATTATATAAACATAATGGTAACAGGTCATCAACATTCTGATATTGCACATCTACAGGACAGACTTATAGATGAGGATGTAAAGAAAAGAGCAATAGAAGCTGGAGCAAAAGGCTTTAGACTAGTTGGATGTACATGTGTTGGCCAAGATTTACAACTTAGGGGAGAACATTATGAAGAAGTTTTCTCTGGTCATGCAGGAAACAACTATACTAGTGAAGCAGTGCTTTCAACAGGTGGAATTGATATTGTTATATCAGAATTTAACTGTACAATACCAGGAATTGAAACTGTAGCTGAAAAATATAATGTCAAGATGATATGTATTGATGATGTTGCAAAAAAGAAAAATGCCGATTATATAAGATTTGATATGGACAAAGCTGAAGAAATAAGTGAAATGTTAATAGATGAAGCATTAAACAGTTACAAGAGAAGAAGAAAGACAGTTAAAATAGATATACCTAAAGACCACGGTTACGACGATGTTGTTACTGGAGTAAGTGAAGGCTCATTAAGAGACTTCTTAGGTGGAACTTATAAACCGTTAATTAAGCTTATTGCAGAAGGCAAAATAAAAGGTGTAGCAGGCGTAGTTGGTTGCTCTAACCTTACAGCAAAAGGTCATGATGTATTTACTGTAGAACTTACAAAGGAACTTATTAAAAGAGATATAATAGTTCTTTCAGCAGGATGTTCATCAGGTGGACTTGAGAATGTTGGACTTATGTCAAGATCTGCTGCAAATCTTGCAGGAGATAATTTAAAAGCAGTATGTGAATCCTTAGGAATTCCACCAGTACTTAATTTTGGACCATGTCTTGCTATAGGAAGACTTGAAATGGTTGCAGTTGAACTTGCAAGTGAACTTAATATCGACATTCCACAGCTTCCATTAGTACTTTCAGCACCACAATGGTTAGAAGAACAGGCGCTTGCAGATGCCGCTTTTGGATTAACACTTGGACTTCCTCTTCATGTTGCTATTTCACCATTTATTGATGGTAGTAAGGTTGTTACAAAAACACTTGAAGAAGATTTGGTTAATATAACAGGCGGAAAACTTATTGTTGAAGAAGACGTAGTAAAAGCTGCAGACGAGTTAGAAGCAATAATATTAGATAGAAGAAAAAGCTTAAATATATAAATAATTGATATGGTATAATGGGAAAATAGTATATGAGAGGGGAGAAATTATGGAGAATAATGCAAGTAAAGAAATTATGGATAAATTAACTAAGGTTTGTATTTGTAAAAGTATAAGCAGAGCGAAAATAAAAGAAGCTATTAGAAATGGCTCAAAAACACTTGAAGAAGTACAAAAAGCAACTGGCGCTGGTTCCGGTGGTTGTGGTGGAAGAAGATGTACTCCTAAAATACAAGATTTATTGGTTAATGAGGACTAAACAAAAAAGATAGGCTAATTAAGTCAACGGATTCCGTTTTAAGGTGCAAAACAATAAAATTGCATAGAAAATATCATAAAAACAGCAGTAATATTCACAAGAATTATTGCTGTTTTTCTTTCCGTAGAATTGAACATGGAATATAATTACACTATAATGTATGAGCCTACATCATTGTAAATATCAATTTGATGTAGAGAGGGGGAGGGATTATTTTGAGAGCACCTATGCAAGTATTAGTTATACCATATAAAATAACAGACGGGAAACCAGAATACTGTATTTTTAAGAGAAGTGATGCTCTTTATTGGCAATTTATTGCAGGGGGTGGAGAGGACAAAGAAACTCCATTGGAGGCGGCCAGTCGAGAATCATTTGAGGAAGCAAATCTTGAACAGACACTTCATTTTTATCAATTAACATCAACATTTTATGTACCTGCTGATTGCATTTCTGAAAAACATAGGCAGTATTGGTCAGCAGACACATTTGTTTTACCTGAATATTGTTTTGCAGTAAATGTAGACTCAAAGTCTGTAAAATTATCATCAGAACATACTGAATATAGTTGGGTTACATACGAGAAAGCAAATGAGTTGTTATATTGGCAAACCAATAAAATTGCTCTTTTTGAACTTGATAATAGAATAAAATCGAATATGTTTTAATAACAAAATTAAATACTTTCTTATAATTTACATGAACTATGAAAAGTGCGAAGAACCTACTACCTCGCACTTCTGTTATTTAAAATAAATTATATTCTCCAATGTAAATGGCTTATCTGCTATACCAAGTAACATAGCAGTGGCTACATCTTCCTTCTTGTATTTAAATGTTTCACAGAAATTTAGATATGTCCTTAATATGGTTAGCATATAGTGTGCATACTTGGGGTTGAAGTTAGAATATATATAACTCTTTCCCTCACCACGACCAGACACAAGAGGTCTAAGTATAGAGGCTCTCCTTCGTATCTGATTAAATAGATGTTTATAGCCCTCATATCTACATTATAAAGCACTCCTGCCATTCATGCAACCTATCAACTACCATAGCATATACACGCATTATAGAGGCTATGAGAGACTTATCTTCATCACATACATAGTATCTTATCAACATTTAACATTCGATTAACGAGCCAATACTGTGCATAGGCTGTATATGTGGTATTTACATGAAAGCCATCAATGTAATACTTTCTTAACTGTAGGTTATTGTTATTTATGAGGTCATCATCTTCATTTTCTTTTACTTCGCCATCATCAGCCACACCATAGTAAGAATACCTGTATCGAGCATTTTTCTGTGCAAAGTTATAAAGATGGTTTTCTTTAAGAAGTTCAACATCTCTTTCAATATCGTCTGCTGTAATATTATAATCAAATGCTATATCAGTTCTAAAGGCATATCGTGAGTATGCGTCTACAGTTACTACTACATAAGTGGGGAAGTGAGGTCTTTCCTGCTCTAAATAGTCCTTCCCATGTCCTTTTTTCCTTATATTATTGAGGAAACAACTGAACTTATCTATATTCAGCAGTTTCAATGTTCTTGTAATAGGAGTTCATCTCAATATCTGCATTGCAAACTTCGTACTTTAGTTTATGTTTAAATTTAAGTAAGTCATCTATTAATATTTTTTAAAATTAAATCCTAATAATTCTATATCGTCATTCTTGTCTAATTTTTTATCATAGTTTTTTCTCAACTGAATTAAATTTAAATGGTCAAATCCACATTCTCTATATAACTTTATAGCACTTGTGTTTCGTGGTATAACATCTACAAACATTGCAACAACTTTGTTTTCCACCATCAATTCATCTAATTTTTGTATAGCAAATTTACCTATACCATTATCTCTATACTGCTCTAATATAAATATATCTTCTAACCATGCGACATTTTGTCCGCCAAATCTTACATAGAAAAAACCAACGGGGGAATTATCTAAAAATACATTGTAAACAGTTCCTTTTTCTCTCCAATATTGCAAAGTTTCTTTGGATTGTTCATCTGTCTGCCAATATTCTTTAGGAGCATTATTTAATTTTCTATGATAATTCATTAACTCCGTAATCATTTTAGCGGTAGTTAAAAATAATTCATCTGATAGTTCTTTAATATTAATATCCATACTTTTATCCCCCTTTTATAAGCCATAAATTGCGTATCTATACTAATATTATAATGTAATTATATTCCACAAACAATTATGTTTTTAAGTTAATTTTTATGATATTTTTTTGTTTTGAACATCAAAACGGAATCCGTTGTGATTAAATTGGCCTATCTTTTTTGTGTTATAAATTGTATAAAATTAAATATTCTCATTATGATAATTTCAGCCCGTTAAAATTATCATAATTTTAAATATAAAGATTAAGTGGTAAAAATATTGTTGTAATTATGAGATACAATTAATAAATATACATTTCTATTTGCATTTTACTGAAGGCACAGTGTTGACAGTAAAAAAGTGCTATGCTAAAGTATCTAGGATAAATATAAAAAAACACTCATAATTATAACTTTAGGAGAAAAAAATGGAGAATAAAAAAGGACTTAAAAAAGAATTAGGATTATTTATTGCAACTGCATTAGTTGCTGGAAATATGATGGGTTCAGGTATTTTTATGTTACCTGCAACGTTAGCAACAAAATCAGGCCCTGGAGCCACTATGTTAGCATGGCTTATAACGGGAATAGGATCAATTTTTTTAGCAATGTCATTTGCTAATTTAGGCTCTAAGATACCCAAAACAGGAGGACCATATGAATATTCTAAAATGGCCTTTGGAGATTTTATGGGGTTTATAAATGCATGGCTTTACTGGAATGGTGGATGGATAGGAAATGCAGCTATCTTAACAGCTGTAGCAAGTTATTCAGCTAGCATTTTCCCAATACTTAACACAAATCATACAGCAGCGTTTATTTATACAAGTGCTATTCTTTGGATATTTACATTTATAAACATTTTAGGGGTAAAAAAAGCTGGAATGGTTCAAACTATAATAACAGTATTTGAAATATTGTTGTTTATATTTTTTATAATAATAACTGCATTTAATTTTCATATTTCTTATTTAAAGCCAGCTTTTCCAAGTGGAATGGGAATAAGCACAATACCTACAGCAGCAGCATCTACCCTTTGGGCGTTTATAGGTTTTGAAACAGCTTCAGTAGCGGCAGGTGAGATAAAAGATCCAGAAAAAAACGTTAAGAAAAGTACCATATATGGAATGCTAATAGTACTATTTTTATATATGTTTATAAACTTATTTTCTATGGGTGCAATGCCACATAAACAATTAGCAGCTAGTCAGTCACCTATTGTAGACATATTAGCTATATATTTAGGAAAGAAAATAACAAGCATAATACTAGTTGGTTGTGTTATAAGTGTACTTGGAACTACAGTTGGATGGATACTTTCTACTGCAAGGATGTCATATGCAGCTGGAGTAGACAAGGTATTTCCAAAGGTATTTGCAAAAGTACATCCTAAGTATAAAACACCGTATGGATCACTAATAATATGTGCGGTACTTGTAAATATTTTATTACTTATGAATTATAATAAATCTCTTTTATCTGCATTTAATTTTATAATACTTCTAGCAGCCCTAGCTAATCTGCCAATGTATGCTTCTACGACTGCAGCTGAAATAATACTTCTTGTGAAAAGAGAAAAAAATATGAATGTATTTAAATTTGTAAAAAATTCCATTGTTCCACTTATAGGTTTTGCTTATGCAACTTGGGCAATATATGGCTCAGGAGCTGAAACTGTATTGTATGGATTTATATTAATATTATTAGGAGTTCCATTTTATTTATATTCAAGAATTAAAAGAGAAACGGAAAATAATATGATAAGTTAGATGTAGGGGTCTGTGGCATTAGCATAAAAAAATATGTTAACGCGGCAGCGTTTTTCTTAGTATTTCACCTATCTCACTTCAGCATCTGACGAGGCATAGCCTGATTTTCCCTTAATCAGGAATAAGTCGAATATAAATCTGTTAAATCCATCTTTTCTACAAATTGACTTAGCAAACGCACCGAATCATTATCTGGAATAATGTAGTCTATATTTAGTGGAAGTTTTAATTGATAGTTTCCACCGTTTAAAGTATAATTTTTGTATGAATTAATATGTTTGGTCATATATTAATTTTACTATAAATCTTTCACTCTTCCGAGTGGGAGATTTATTTTTATGCAAAAAAACTGTCACACTAATTTTTTAGTGTGACAGCCTCTCTTAGTGCAACAACCTCTATAAGTAGGTTTATTAATTTAGCCTTCAACTATACACTGCAGAATCCATCTGTTCAATTGCCTTCACTCTTTGATTTACTTGCCATTTGAAAATTATTTATTTCACGTTCTTCCTTTGAAATCATGGACAATACATTTAAGAACACTTGCTCAGACTGAGCACCAGAGATAGTATACTTATCATTGAATACAAAGAACGGTACACCGGTAATGTTCAATCGTTGGCCCTGCTCTATGTCTGCAAACACCTGATCAACGTATGCATCCGATTCCAATATTGCGGCAACTTCTGCTTTATTGAGCCCAACTTCACCGGCTAAAGAAACAAGTACCTCTAGGTCGGAGATATTCAATGAATCCGATAGGCAAGCTCGTAACAGAGAATCTATAATCTCAGCTTCTTTTCCCTTCGTGGTGGCATAATGGACTAGCCGGTGGCTGTCAAAAGTATTCGCATTAATCATGGTATCATATTGCAAATCCAATCCAACCTCCTTTGCCTTTTCTACCAAATGAGCAATGGATAACTTCAATTTTTTAACGGTCATACCGCGATTTTGAGCTAACTCTTTAATGTCAATCTTGATGTTTGCATCAGCATTTGGCTCCAGCTGGAAGCTGCGGTATTTAACTTCTACTTTATCTCAATCTATAAACTGCTTTAATGCCTGTTCAATTCTTTTCTTGCCAATAAAACAAAATGGACATGCAAAATCAGACCAAATATCTATTTTTATTTTCATTATCATCCTCTCCTGATTTTTTTAATTTACAAAATCATCTTATTATTTTCACCCACACTTTAATCCCATATGGGGGAAATTTACAATAGTTGTAAAGGCCAAATTTAACGTCATTTAAGCTAGCTAATATAGTTTACAACATCCATACTTCTTTTTAGAGCAATCTGTTCTGTTTCTTTTCCCTTATAGCCCAAAGCTACTCCATAAGAGGGCTGATAGCCTTCAGGTATTCCCAATTTGATAGCCTCTTCCTTCTGACTAAATAACAATCCCACTATTCCTAGCCAAACAGATCCAATATTCATACTCTCTGCAGCAATAAGCATATTCTGTGTTGCAGCCGCACAATCTTCACTGCCAAAATTACTAGTAGCATCTTTTCTGCAGGATACTATAATCAATGTAGGTGCATTATAGGTTGGCTCAAAGTTAGGATTTGAAGCGGCCTTTTCAGCTGCTTCTATACCGGACTTTGACATTAAATCTTTTGATTTTTTATTAATATACTGAAGCATTTCTTTACTTTGTATAATAGTAAAATGCCATGGCTGATTATTTGATGCAGTTGGAGCGTAAACTCCAGCTTCAATTATCAAATCTAATTCAGCTTGACTTATTTGCTCTTGTTTATAAAATCTAACACTCCGTCTGCTTTTTATTACCTTTAATACTTCATTCGTTTCTATTGATTTCATAAAATATACCTCCGGTTAATAAATAATTGTTGCTCAAGCATAAAACTTCATGAGATGTCCACAGTATCTCTTATAGTTTGAAGTTATAATATTGTTTGCTTACACAACATGTGTTGTCAAAATAGCAGCTGCATGTTATGATGATAATATAGATAACAAAACAATTCAACCAACAAAATCTCAGTTCTGTTAGTTAACCTAACAGAAAAATAAAAATGATGGAAATATGTTTAGTTAGACAAGGAGGGATGTAAAATGACAGTTCAAACTAAAAAAATTGATCCAAGAGCTGCCAGAACTCGTGTTTTGATACAAGAAGCATTTCTTTCATTAGCAAGTGAAAAAATTTTTGAATCAATAACAGTTAAAGATATAGCAGAGAGAGCTTCTATAAACAGAGCAACCTTTTATGCTCATTTTAATGATAAATATGCTCTCCTAGATAACTTGCTTTCAGAAGCCTTCAGTTCAACTATATCTAGTACACTTCAACCTAATATACAGTTAAATAAAGATACATTAAATGTTGTAATAATCGCTTTATGCAATTATCATGAGGATATAAATAATCACTGCAATAAAGTTTATAAATCAATTTCTTCTTTTATGGATAATAATATACAGGATAAACTTCAAGAACTTATAGCTATAATGCTAACTAACACTGCTAGCTTTGGTATCATTGAGCAAGAGAAGCTAAAATTATTAGCCATAATGATCAGTAATTCATTATATGGTGCCACTAGCTACTGGTATAGCAAAGGGAAAATTATTACTGTTTCAGAACTATCGGAAGATATACTTACTTTTGTAATGCCTGGTATTAAAATGTTCATTTCATAGGAATCGTAAATGAACATTTTAAATTAATTTAAGCTTATTTTAATGTTTAATAAAGGAACAAAGATAAGGGGCTGTTGCATTAAGATAGAAGAAATTATTGAATAATAGTATAATCTTATTATAGATATAAGTGAGAAACATAAAACGTTGTTATATATGAAAGGTAGATGATAAATTTGATATATAAATTTCGTGGAAGTGAGCCTAAAATAGATAGTAAGGCCTTTATTGCAAAGGACGCAGATATTATTGGACAGGTTTTTATAGAAAAAGAATGTAGTGTCTGGTTTGGAGCTGTAATAAGAGGTGATGTTAACAAGATATATATTGGTGAAGGTAGTAATGTTCAAGATAATTGTGTTTTGCATGTAAGTCAGTATGAAAACCAAATAAAAATAGGAAAGTATGTAACTGTTGGTCACGGGTCCATATTACATGGCTGTAAGATTGGAGATAATTCACTTATAGGTATGGGAAGTACAATACTTGATAATGCAGAAATAGGTGAAGGTACTCTTATAGGTGCAGGAAGCCTTGTTACTGAAAATAAAAAAATACCATCTGGAGTACTTTGTATGGGAAGACCTGCAAAAGTTATCAGAAATCTTACTGAAGAAGAAAAACAAGAAATAAAAGAAAGTGCAAAACATTATATAGAGATAAGTAAGGAATATTAATAATGCCACTAAGTATTGTCCTCTATAGAATATTTGTGATAGTATGTTGTTAAAGAAAATTTTAATAATAATGAGGTAAATTATGGCTGAAAATAACTTTAAAAGCGAAAATGTAATTGATAATTATGATACTATGCTACTTATGTTAAAAGGACAAATAAGCGATGAGGAAAATTTAATAGCTAATTTGAGCAATGCCTCTGCAATAATAAAAGCAATGGTAGATGATATAAATTGGGCTGGATTTTATTTGACTTATAGAGATGAGCTAGTATTAGGACCATTTCAAGGACGACCAGCTTGCAACAGAATAAAATTAGGCAAAGGTGTTTGTGGAACTGCAGCTGAAAGTAAAAAGGTTATGAGGATTGAAAATGTACATGACTTTGAAGGACATATAGCCTGCGATAGTGCTAGTAATTCTGAAATTGTAGTGCCTATAATAGTTAATGGAAATTTAAAAGGAGTATTAGATATTGACAGTCCTACTGTAGGCAGGTTTAAGGAGTTAGAAGAAGAGTACTTTAGAAAATTTGTTGATATCTTGTTGCAATGTAATTGGGAATAACCGATAATGATTTGAGAGGTGGAATTTATGGAGATATCTAGGCTGAGTAATAGTTCGCCAGTTACAAGGGAAAAAAAGCAAAATGCTATAAAGAAGGACTTCTCTCAAAGTTTTAATTTTGCTAGAGAACAAAAATCCGATGAGCAGTTAAAACAAATGCAGGATAAAATTAAAAAAAGAGGTAATAGACTTTCAATAACTAAATGTTACGCAGATGTTAAGGCATATAAAAGTATGATAAAAGAATACCTTACATCAGTTTTGCAAAACATGTATTCAGTTAAAAAGGATGTAAGCTTTTGGCAGACTCAATATTTTATAACAGTTGATGTAATTGATAATAAGCTTGACGAACTTACAAAAATGCTATTAAGTGATGAAAAGGAAAAGATAAATGTAGCCGCAACAATAGATGAAATTTCAGGGCTAATTGTGGATATATATAAATAATAAGATTAGTCATAGTAGTTATAAATTGCGAAGTAACTGAAGTATATTATACTTGATTTTTTTCACCGAAGGTCGTGGTGTTCAATGCATAAGTATTTATTACAATATTAACCATAATATTAACACCGCAGGCTACGCGTAAAAACACAACCTGCGGTTAAAATACATATTTGAGTTATCTTTAAATACTAAGATGTATAAATTAATTTTACTACTTTTCTCACGTATAAGATAAAAATTCTTTAGTCAATACTTCGCAATCTCTTAATGCAATGAATATAAACTTCATTTCTAGATCCAAGAATTAAAAGAAGCATCAGATGGCATTCTCCAGTCACCCCTTGGAGAAAGGCTTACAGAACCAACCTTTGGACCATCAGGTAATGCTGAACGCTTAAACTGTTGCATGAAAAATCTTTTAATAAATTTGTCTAGCCATTTTGAAATGGTTTCATCGCTATACACACCTTTAAAAGCTATTTTTGAGAGATACAGTATTTTTTCTTTTTTAGCACCATGTCTCATAAAGTAATAGAGAAAGAAATCATGAAGTTCATATGGGCCAACTAAATCTTCTGTTTTTTGAGCTATGTTCCCTTCTTTATCTTTTGGTAAAAGTTCGGGACTAATTGGTGTATTTAGTATGTCAATTAAAGTTTCAGAGGTGACTTTATCTGCCTCTTTATCAGCAACGTATTTAACTAGATATTTAACTAAGGTTTTCGGTATAGAACAATTTACTGAGTACATAGACATATGATCCCCATTGTATGTACACCAACCTAGTGCAAGCTCAGATAAATCGCCAGTTCCCACTAGAAGACCACCTTCTTTATTTGCTATATCCATAAGTATCTGAGTTCTTTCTCTTGCTTGAACATTTTCGTAAGTAACATCATGTTTATCTACTGGATGACCAATGTCCTTAAAATGTTGAAGACAGGCATTAACAATGTTAATCTCACGCAAATCAGTGGACAAATTTTTACAAAGACTTATGGCATTTGTATATGTTCTATCCGTAGTTCCAAAACCAGGCATAGTTACGGTTATGATATTTTTTCTAGGTATATTTAAAAGATCAAATGTTTTTATTATAACTAGAAGAGCTAGAGTTGAATCGAGACCTCCAGAAATACCGATAACTGCTTTTTTTAAACCAGTGTGCTCAAATCTTTTTGCAAGAGCTGAAGATTGAATGTTAAAAATCTCCTTACATCTATAATCTCTTTCAGCCTTGTTTGAAGGAACAAAAGGATGTTTATCAATTTCCACATTAAATTCTCCAATGTTAACATCATTAAAATGGAAATTTATAAATCTTGTCTTATAAGGACACAATTTTGTGTTATCTCTAAAACTTATATTTTTTGATCGTTCATTATCTAATTTATCAAGATCTATAATAGTTGTAATAACATCATTTTCTCTTTGAAATCTTTCATTTTCATATCTTATTGATCCATTTTCAGCAATTAACAGGTGACCACTGAAAAGCAAATCTGTGGAGGACTCACTAACTCCAGCTGATGAATATACATAGGAAGATATACATCTAGCACTTTGATTTGAAACTAAAGCTTTTCTGTAATCAGCTTTGCTTACAGTCTCGTTTGAAGCTGAAAGATTACCAATTACATTAGCACCAGATAAACTTAAATAAGAACTTGGTGGGATTGTAACCCATAAATCTTCACAAATTTCAATTCCAACTTTAAATTTTCCAGCTTTAAAAATTAAATCAGTACCAAAAGGTATTTCTTTTTGAAAATACAAATCTATGGTCTTATCTACCATACCAATACCTTCAGTAAACCATCTCTTTTCATAAAACTCTGAATAATTAGGCAAGAAGCTTTTTGGAACAATACCAAGTATTTTTCCATTAAATATTATATATGCACAATTGTATAAACTATAATTTTCTAATAAAGGAGCACCTAATGCAATTAATATATCTTTGTTTTCCGAGAAGTGACAAAGGGATTCTAAGGCAATATAAGCTTTTTCTATTAATATTTGTTGATGAAATAAATCAGAACATGTGTAAGATGTGATTGAAAGTTCAGGAAAAACTATAAATTTTGAACTTTCATTTAAAGCAGCATCTATGCACTTTTCTATATTAATTAAGTTGAAATCTATATCGGCTACTTTAGTTTTTGGACATGCTGCTGATACTTTTATAAATGAGTCTATCATATTTTTCACTCCAGTTCTTTATATATGTTAATATTAATATACATTTGTAATAGGTAGATGAATAATAGTTATACATTGCGAAGCAAAAACTAAAGAATTTTATCATAGCTAAAGCTAGATAAAAAGATTAAAGAAAGCCTCTGGCAATCTTTCACCTTTTTATTCACGTAGTAGAGTAAAAATCTTTAACAGGGTACTTCGCAATTTCTTTATATTACGTAACAAATCCATCTTTATAATAGATTAGCATAAAGTGCTTATTATATTCAACAAAGAGTTATAAATAAACTTAAACTTGCATTCAGGTGGGGGATTTTACGGTTAGCTTTGAATATAAATAGATTCATAGAAAAAAATAGGAAATTATGATAAAATAAGATAAAATCTAAAAATAAATAAGGAGTGAGTTGTATGGGAATAATAGTATTAATTGTTGTTATAGTTGTAGTATTAATTTTTATAGTCTCCAGCATAAGGGTTGTAAGCACAGGATATCTTTTTGTTGTTGAAAGGTTTGGTGAATATAGGAAAACTCTTGAACCAGGTTGGCATTTTATTATCCCTTTTGTAGACTATGTTAGAAGAAGGGTATCAATGAAAATTGCATATATTGATATTGAACCTCAGTCTGTTATTACGTTAGATAATGTAAAGATATCAATAGATAATGTATGTTCGTACGTTGTAAAGAATTCAAGAGATGCAGTTTATAATATCGAGAATTTTAAAGCAGGTATTGTGTATACTGCAACTATTCAAATGAGAAATGCAGTAGGATCAATGACTCTAGATGAGATATTATCAAAAAGACATGAAATTAATAAAGAAATATTAAAAAATGTTGAAGAAGTAACATCAAAATTTGGAATAGAAATATTATCAGTTGAAATCAAAAACATAATACCACCTGAAGACATTAGAATTAGTATGGAAACTCAGATGAAGGCAGAAAGAGAAAAAAGGGCAAAAATATTACAAGCAGAGGGAGAAAGACAAAGTGCTATTACTAAAGCAGAAGGAGAAAAGCAGGCAGTAATACTTCAAGCCGAAGCTGATAAGCAATCTAATATTAGAAGAGCAGAAGGTTTAAAGGAATCACAATTACTTGAAGCTGAAGGTAAAGCAAAGGCAATTGAAGCAATAGCAGAAGCAGAGTCAAAGGCTATATTAAAGGTTAATAAAGCTATTTTAGAATCTGGAACAAATGAAACTGTTATAGCATTAAAACAAGTTGATGCACTAAAGGAAATGGCTAAAAATCCAGCTAATAAGCTTATACTTCCAAATGAAACACTTTCTTCATTAGGCAGCATTGCGGCTATAGGTGAAATGTTAAATAAAAAGTAAAAGTATAGATTTTTAGTTAAAATTGCGAAGTGGATTTTTCTACTTTCGCAATTTTTCACTATTAATATTCTTATTTAAGAGGTGATGAAAATGTTGATTAAGCCGAAATTTAGAGATTTTATTTGTGTGACTGCTCATCCAGAAGGGTGTAAAAAAAATGTTGACATGCAGATAGAATATATAAAAGAAAACAAGGTGAGTAGTAAATTTAAAAGGATACTTATAATAGGAGCATCCACAGGGTATGGATTATCATCAAGGATAGTGTCAACGTTTGGTTGGGGCGCAAGTACTATTGGCGTCATTTTTGATAGACAAGGCACTGATAGTAAAACAGGCACAGCTGGATGGTACAACACAGCCGCATTTGAAAAAAGTGCTATAAAAGATAAGCATTATGCAAAAACCATAAATGGAGATGCCTTTTCAAATAAAATTAAAGAAAAGACAATTGAACTTATAAAAAAAGATCTTAAAAAAGTTGATCTTGTCATTTATAGTATTGCTTCACCAAGAAGAAAACATCCAATAACTGGAGAAGTATCTTATTCTGTACTTAAACCTATTGGAGAGCCGTTTAAAAATAAATCTGTAGATTTTCATACATTTGAAGTGTTTGATACTGAGATTGGACCTGCTACTAAAGATGAAATACAACAAACCATTAATGTTATGGGTGGAGAGGATTGGAGTATTTGGATAGATCAACTTCTTAAAGCAGATGTTCTTGAACAAGGGGCATGCACAATTGCGTATTCTTATATTGGACCAGAAATAACATACCCTATATATAGAAGTGGAACCATTGGAGTGGCAAAAGAAGATCTGGAAAATTCATCTTTGGATATAAATTTGAAGTTAAAGCAAATTGGTGGAAATGCTTATATCTCTGTAAATAAGGCATTAGTAACACAATCAAGTTCAGCAATACCTGTAGTTCCACTTTATATATCATTACTTGATAAAGTAATGAAAGAAAAGGGACTAGACGAAGACGCAACTAAGCAGATACATAGATTGTTTTCACAATTTGATGAGGGCAAGATGAATATAGATAGTAGCGGCAGAATAAGAATAGATGACAGAGAAATGAGAGAAGATGTTCAAAAAGAAATTAAAAAATTATGGCAGGAAGTAACAACGGACAATGTTGAAAAAATTACTAATATTAATGTATTCAGAGAGGATTTTTTTAAGCTATTTGGATTTGGTTATGATGATGTTGATTACGAAAAAGAAACATGCGCAAAGGTAGAAATTTTTAATTTACTTTAAAGGGGTGTTTTATTATGAGAATAGTAATGCTTTCGTGGGAATATCCACCTAAAAATATAGGGGGATTGTCTAATCATGTGTACAATTTGTGTAGATCATTAACACTAATAGGAAACGAAGTACATGTGATAACGTGTGAAGATGGTACGGCACCAGTTGAAGAAAATGACAAGGGAGTTTTTGTGCACAGAATAACTCCCTATAGAATAGAAACTGAGGATTTTACAAAGTGGGTAATGCAGCTTAATTTTTCAATGATAGAAGAATGTATTAGAATTATAAGAAAGTTAGGTAAAATAGACATTATTCATGCACATGATTGGCTTTCAGCATATGCTGCAAAAGCTATGAAATGGTCATTTAATGTACCTATGGTATCTACTATTCATGCCACAGAGCAGGGAAGAAATAATGGAATAAGAACAGACATGCAACAATATATATCCTCAACTGAATGGCTTTTAAGTTATGAATCTTGGAAAATTATTGCATGCAGTAACTATATGAAAAATCAAATTGTTAGTACCTTTAATGTTTCAGAAGAAAAGGTATGGGTAATTCCGAACGGTGTCAATGCAAAGGCTTATGATTTTGATTTTAATCTTTCTTCATTTAGAAGGCAATATGCATTGGATGATGAAAAAATAATATTTTTTATTGGAAGGCATGTTTTTGAAAAAGGAATACAGTTACTAATAGATGCAGCGCCACAAATAATATCTAGGTATGAAAAAGCAAAATTTGTTATAGCAGGACAAGGTCCTATGACTGAAGAATTAAAGGCTAAAACTAAAGAAATGGGTCTTAGAAATAAAATTCAATTTGTAGGGTATATGGATGACTATGATAAAAACAGATTGTATAAAGTTGCAAATGTAGCTGTATTTCCATCGCTATATGAACCTTTTGGAATAGTGGCATTAGAAGCTATGGCGGCAGGATGTCCTGTAGTAGTTTCTGATACAGGTGGTCTAGGAGAAATTGTACAACATAAATATACGGGGATGAAGATGCTTAATGGTTTAGTGCAAAGTCTTACTGACAATGTAGTAGAGCTGTTAAAGGATGATGAACTTTCAAGTTATGTTATCAGTAATGCACAAAGGTTAGTTGAAGACAAGTTTACATGGGGTGAAATTGCAAAATTAACGGTGAAGATGTACGAAATGACTAAAAAAGAAGCAGAAGATACTGACTGGGATGTTGACAAAAGAATATTTCAAGAAAAAAAGACTACAGAAGACGAAGATAAGCAAATATAAGAGAGATTCTTCTGGTTATTACAGAAGAATCTTTGGTTAGCTTTTTTTATGTTTTTTTACTGAAAATCCAAATTTACCTATAGAGTGTTTAATCATTGGATAATATTCACCATGGCAGTAATGAATAAGATTACCATTTTCAAAATGAATTTTTCCATTTTTATCTATTAGGTTTTCATCAACATGTACTTGTACAATCTCAGCTAAAAACAAGTGGTGAGTTCCAAGCGGTGTTATACTTTTAACCTTACATTCTAAGGAAATGGGGCAATCCTCAATTATGGGGCAATCTATTACAGAACTAGGTGATAGAGTAAAACCCATCTCTTTTATTTTATCTACGGTTTTTCCTGATTTTACACCGCAGAAATCAACCTTTTTTGTTAGTGCTTCTGAAGGCAGGTTAACTACAAATTCCATGGTATCTTTTATATAATCATAGGATAGTCTTTGTGGTCTAACTGCAATAGTTAACATTGGAGGTTTTGTGCATGCAGTTCCAGCCCAAGCAACAGTGAAGACGTTTATATTACCTTGCGAATTTTTGGAAGTGACTAAAACTACAGGAACTGGGTTTAACATTGCTCCGCCTTTAAATTGTACTTTACTCATTTAAATCTCTCCTTAATGGTTAATAAGACAAATATTATTATAGTTCAAATTCATATATAAATACAATACGTGCACTAAACAAGTCTGTATAGTTAACTTAATATGAATTATTTTAATATGTATTGATTAATTTGTTTTGCTACCGTACTATTATTAAGGGGATGTATTTTACAGAGGTGAAGAACGTGAATAAAAAAAAGAAAGAAATTATTATTACAGCAGTGGTTTTAATATTAATAGTCCTAGCTTTTAGTCTTAAAGGTTTTATCAATAGCAATGATGAAAGCCAACCCATTCATGGTAAAATAATATCGGAAGGAACCAATTCAAGTTCTAGCAAAACTAAAAATGGAATTAGTCACGGTAAAGTAAAGGTTAAGATTACTTCAGGAGATCATAAAGGCGAAATTTTGACTTTGGATAATCTTATTAACGACAAAACATATCGTGAGACAACCGCAAATAAAGGAGATAACGTTCTTGTTAATATAACTGAAAATGCAAATGGTACTGTTAAGTCAGCATACATATATGAACTCGATAGATATGAATATTTATATTTATTAATATTAGTATTTATAGTGCTACTAGGCGTTGTTGGTGGTATAAAAGGATTGAAGTCCGTATTGGCATTGTTTTTAACAGGAGTAGTTATACTTAAAATATTAATTCCACTTATAATAGCAGGTTTTAATCCAACTAGTACCTCAATAATATTATGTATTGGTATCAGTATTATAAACTTACTTATAATCGGAGGCAAAAATAAAAAAACATTAGCGGCTATAATAGGAACAATTGGTGGAGTTTTAATAGCAGCAATCATAGGAATATATGTTAGCAGTAAATTGAACCTTACAGGACTTACTGATGAAGAAATACAAATGACAATTTACATAGCTCAAAATGCACAGTTTAATTTCAGAGGACTTATGTTTGCAGGAATTTTAATGGGAGCTTTAGGTGCGGTAATGGATGTTAGTATTTCAATTGCATCATCTATAAATGAAGTAGAAGAAAATAATCCAAGCAGCACTATAGGGGAACTTATTAAATCAGGAATGAATATAGGTAGAGATATAATGGGAACAATGGCTAACACTTTAATACTTGCTTATGCAGGAGGTTCTATGTATCTCATAATGTTAGTTTATTCATATAATCTGCCAATGTATAGGGTTTTAGATCAAGATGCAATTGCATCTGCGGTGTTAAATTCAATTGCAGGTAGTATTGGACTAATATTTACAATACCCATAACTGCTGTTGTGGCAGCAGTTCTTTTTAAGAGAAATGTTAAAAAGGATGATTATGGGCATAATGTAGAAGAAAAGACAATTCAAGAAAATTAAAATAAAAAATCATTGACAAATAAAGATAATAATAATATAATCTTAGTAAACAGATAGAATTACTAAGTAATTAAGAGGTGAGCAAATGAAAATTTCCACAAAAGGTAGATATGGATTGAAGGCTATGATAGATTTGGCTTTAAATTCTGTAAATGACAGTGTTACTCTAAAAAGCATAAGCGAAAGACAAAATATATCAGAAGGATACTTAGAGCAAATTTTTGCTTCACTTAGAAAAAAGGGTATCATTCAAGGTAAAAAAGGATCTCAAGGTGGATATATTTTAGGAAATTCCGCAAGTGATATTTATGTTGGCGATATTCTAAGAGCATTAGAGGGTGACTTAAGTGTAGTTGACGCAGATGAAAATAGTGAAGACAGAATGGATCAATGTGTTAATTATAATGTTTGGAATAAAATCAATAAAAGTATAAACGATATTGTGGACTCTATTACCTTAGAAGATTTAGTAATGAAGTATAACACTCTTGCAAATGATGTTTTCATGTATTATATTTAAAGATGATGAGGTGGTTTTATGTCAAAAATATATAAAAATGTTACAGAGTTAATCGGTAACACTCCATTAGTTGAACTTTCTAAATATGAAGAAATTGAAAAATTAGAAGCTAAGATACTTGCAAAGGTAGAATATTTTAATCCAGCAGGAAGTGTAAAGGACAGAATTGGTCTTGCTATGATTGAAGATGCAGAAAAAAAGGGATTAATAAACAAAGATACAGTTATAATTGAACCAACAAGCGGTAATACAGGAGTAGGTCTTGCACTTGTAGCTGTAGCTAAAGGATATAAACTTATTCTTACAATGCCTGAAACAATGAGTATTGAAAGAAGAAAACTTTTAAAGGCTTATGGTGCAGAATTAGTATTAACTCCTGGACCAGATGGAATGAAAGGTGCTATACAAAAAGCTGAAGAGTTAGCTGAAGAGCACAAAAATGCATTTATTCCACAACAATTTAAAAATCCATCCAATCCTGCGTATCATGAAAAAACTACAGCAGAAGAAATTTGGAATGATACTGATGGAAATGTAGATGTGTTCATTGCAGGTGTTGGTACTGGTGGTACACTTACAGGTGTAGCAAAGGTATTGAAAGAAAGAAATCCTAAAGTGAAGATAATTGCTGTAGAGCCAAGTGATTCACCAGTTTTAGAAGGTGGAAAACCGGGACCACACAAACTTCAAGGTATAGGAGCAGGTTTTGTGCCAGACGTTCTAAAAATGGATTTAGTTGATGAAATAGTACCTGTAAAAAATGAAGATGCTTTTGAAGTGACTAAGAAACTAGCAAGAGTGGAAGGTTTATTAGTTGGAATTTCATCAGGAGCAGCAACTTATGCGGCAATACAGATTGCAAAAAGACCAGAATTTAAAGGTAAAAACATAGTTGTAATACTTCCTGATACAGGTCAGAGATATCTATCAACACCAGTTTTTGATTAAAATAAAGTTTAAATAATATTGCTTCTTTAAAAGAAGCAGGGTATAGTATAATTACGGCACAAATTTTATTTGTGCCGTAATTATTTATTTTAGTAGAAGAAAAAGGTAGTGAAAACATGAATGAAAATAAAAAAATTATATATTTAGATTATTCTGCTACAACACCAATAGACAAAGAAGTTCTTGATGAAATGCAACCTTATTTCTCTGAGTTTTATGGTAACCCTTCATCAGTGTCAGAATTTTCTAAAGAAGTAAAAATGGCAATAGATGTAGCAAGAGGAAAAGTATCAGAAGCTATAAATTGTAAAAGAGAAGAAGTGTTTTTTACAAGTGGCGGAACTGAAAGTGATAATTGGGCACTTATTGGTACAGCTATTGCTAAAAGAGAAAAAGGTAATCATATAATAACTTCAACAATAGAACATCCTGCAATATTAAATACATGTAGGTACCTAGAAAAACTTGGATTTAAGATAACATATGCCCCGGTTGACAAGTATGGTATAGTAAATTTAGAATATATAAAAAGAGCTATTACGACTAAAACAATTTTAGTTTCTGTTATGTTTGCAAATAATGAAATTGGAAGTATTGAGCCTATAAGAGAGATAGGAGAAATCTGTAAAAACAACAACATAGTATTTCATACAGATGCAGTTCAAGCTATTGGTCATGTTCCAGTTGATGTGGAAGAACTGAAAATTGATATGTTATCTATGTCAGCACATAAATTTTATGGACCAAAGGGAATTGGTGTATTGTATATAAAAAAGGGCATAAAAATAGATAACTATCTTCATGGTGGAGAACAAGAGAGAGCAAAGAGAGCAGGTACGGAAAATACAGCTGCAATTGTAGGACTTGGAAAGGCAATTGAAAAATCAAATTTGGATATGCCTAATGAAAATATAAGATTAATAGGACTTAGGGACAGATTTATACAAGAGGTTTTAAAGATTAAGGACACTGAACTTAATGGTGATATGAATAATAGATTACCTGGTAATGTAAACATATGTTTTAATGGTGTAGAAGCAGAAACTTTGCTTATGGCACTAGATTTGCGTGGTATTTGTGCTTCAGTTGGCAGCGCATGTTCAGCAGGTTCACTTGAGCCATCTCATGTTCTTATGTCATTAGGACTAAGCGAAAAAAAGGCAAAAAGCTCTATACGATTTAGTTTTGGTAAATGGACTACTGAAGAAGAGATTAATTATACAATAACAATGCTAAAAGATATAATAAATAATATTAAAGAGGGTTAAAAAGGTGAACTTATGAATAAAAAAGTAGTGGTTGGAATGAGCGGTGGAGTTGACAGTTCTGTAACAGCTTATCTTTTAAAAGAACAAGGATATGATGTTATTGGAATAACAATGCAAGTATGGCCTGAGGATGAACAATTTGAAGAGCGAGAAGGTGGATGTTGTTCGCTTTCTTCAGTAGAAGATGCTAGGAGAGTTGCGTACAAACTTGATATACCATTTTATGTGATGAACTTTAAAGATGTATTTAAGGAAAAAGTAATAGAACCATTTATAGATGAGTATTTAATGGGGCAGACACCAAATCCTTGTATAGCATGCAATAAATTTATAAAGTTTGATGCATTTTTAAAAAAGGCAAAAACACTAGGTGCAGATTATATTGCAACAGGTCATTATGCTAATATCTATGAAGAGAATGGCAGATATTTATTAAAAAGATCTAGAGATGATAAAAAGGACCAGACGTATGTTTTGTATAATATGACACAACATCAATTGAAACATATTCTAATGCCTTGTGGAGATTATAATAAAGATAGAATAAGGGAAATAGCAAAAGAAATAGGGTTAAATGTTCATAATAAAAAGGATAGCGAAGAAATTTGCTTTATACCGGATAATGATCATGGATCATATATAAAAAGGGAAAGGCCTGAAAATGTTAAACCAGGAAATTTTGTTGATAGTAGAGGAAATGTTCTTGGAAAGCATAAGGGAGTGGTTTATTATACAATTGGACAAAGAAAAGGGCTTGGTATAGCACTTGGAAAACCAGTATTTGTTAAGGATATAATACCTGATAGAAATGAAGTTGTTTTAGGTAGTGAAGAAGACATATTTAAAAATCAACTTATTGCAGGAAATTTGAATTTTATTCCATTTGATAAGTTTAACGAACCTTTAAAAGTTTTATCTAAAATAAGATATTCAGCAAAAGCTACAGAAGCCACTATTTATCCATATGGAGATGATAAAGTAAAAGTTGTATTTGACAATCAAGTTAGAGCTATAACCAAAGGTCAATCTGTAGTTTTTTATGATGACGATCTGTTGATTGGTGGGGGAATCATAGAGGAAATATTGTAGATTTTTAAAATATTATAGAAAAATCAATGTACTAGAATAAATTATTTTTTTCTTGTGTTATATATGCATGTATGCTACAATTAAACTGTAATCGAGAGATTTAATATCACTAAACGAACATTCTCCTTTATTAGGAAGTGTACTTTATGATTTGTTAGATCCCTAATTCTGAAGAAGGAGGTATGTTTGATATGGCAGATAGAACAATTGTATGTAAAGACTGTGGTAAAGAATTCGTATTCACTGAAGGTGAACAAGAATTTTACAAAGAAAAAGGATTTGAAAACGATCCTGTAAGATGTCCTGAATGTAGAAAAGCAAGAAAATCTCAAAACAACAGAGGTTTTAGAAGATAGTTAATTAGTTTTAAGATAGCTACTGATTTATTCAGTAGCTATTTTCTTAATTTATAATAGTATTCAGGTGTTGAATCTGTTAATGGCTTTATTTTATAGCCTGAAGATCTGTAATACTCAACTATTCTAGGTAATGCCTTTATGGTATTTGTATTGTTTGAATTACAATGCATAAGTAGAATTATTTTAGAATCACAAGATCTACATTTCGTTGCGTTTTTTATTAAAGCATCCACTGAAAGATTTGGATTAACTCCATCTTCTAAACTTGAATTCCAGTCATAAATTTTTAAATTGTTTTTATGGATTTTTTCTAGAGAATTTTTATTTAGATGTTTACAACTACCTCCTGGAAATCTAATTATTTTTGGAGAATATCCAATAATATCAAAAATCTTTTTTTGATCTAAAAGCATCTCATTTATGAATATATCGTCACTTTTATAAATTTTTTTAAAATCATGTGAATAGGTATGAAGCCCAATGCTATGACCTTCATCATAGATTCTTTTAAGCACGTCTTCTCTTCCATCGACTTCTTTTCCAACTATAAAAAAGGTAGCTTTAACATTACATTTTTTTAAGGTATCAAGTAGACTATTAGTTATAACACTAGGACCATCGTCAAAAGTCAGATATACAATCTTTTCATTTGAATCTTGTGAAGAGGGTTCTGCATAGCAAGTAGAATAGGAAAAAATACTAAAACTTACTGCTATAAATAAAATGTATAGGTCTTTTTTTAGTTTGAACATGTTTGACATTGTTTCATCTTCCTTTTTATTATTTAAGTCATTTTAAATAAATTATAATTAAATTCGGAATTTCTTTATATTGTGAATAAAATTATTTAATAAGTATAGTATTAACATAGATAAATTAAATATGTATTAACTAACAAAGTGTAGTTAACTTGAAACACTTTATTGTGATATAATGGTAGCAATTAGAATCCTAAAGAGTTAAGGAGAACCGATTATGGAAGAAAGTATTTTAGTTGTAGAAGATGAAGAAAGGATGAGAGATTTAATTGAAGCTTATCTTAGAAAGGAAAAATTCTCTACATTAATGGCAAAAAACGGTTTGGAAGCAATTAAGATTTTTGATACCAATAAGGTAAGTTTAGTAATTTTAGATATAATGATGCCGTTTATGGATGGTTTTGATGTTTGTAAATACATAAGAAGAAATTCAGATGTGCCAGTAATAATATTGACAGCAAGAAGTGAAGAAGACGATAAATTACTTGGATATGAAATAGGTGCGGATGATTATATAACCAAACCTTTTAGTCCTAAAGTATTAATGGCTAAAGTAAAAGCCTTATTAAAAAGATATTATCCAGATCAAACTCATAATGGTCCTAAAACAAATTTGGATGGATTAATAATAGATGAGTTGAGTCATGAAGTTTTAATAGATGATAAAGAAATATATTTGTCACCTAAAGAATATGATTTGTTGTTATATCTTGCTAGAAATAAAGGTATAGCTTTAAGTAGGGATAAAATTCTTGATGGTGTATGGGGGATGGATTATTTTGGGGACGCAAGAACTGTAGATACACATGTTAAAAGATTACGAGAGAAACTTCTTAATAAGGCATATCTGATAGCAACAATAAGAGGAAGTGGTTATAAGTTAGAGGTAAAAAAATGAATATAAAAAAAATAAACAGAATAAATAAAAGTATACCTATGAAGATTCTTTTAATAAGTTTAATATTTTTTATGATATTTACTACATGTATATTAGTGTTTGAAACTTTATTCTTCCAAAAATTTTATACTAGTTGGAAGATGAACACGCTTGAAAAAAATGCACAAAATTTTGAAAGTGATTACAATAAGGCTACAAATGATGAAGCAGTCTCTAAATTAATTGTAGATTTTCAAGATAGTAACAATAGTAGGATTGGTATTTTAGATAAAAATGGTTATTTAAAATTTGCTTCTAGTAACGACTTAAGAGAGCAATCGTTAAATGAAAGAATCATTAGAAATGCATTGAATGAGCTGTTAGCTACACCCGGTGCTTTTGTAGATTTGAAAAGAAGTGGGAAAATAAAGACATATATATTTAAAAATGAAATGTTAGATATGAAAACATCTGATATGAAAACCATAGTAAGTGTATTACCAAACCAAAAGAAAAATGAAATGATTTTTGTAGTTTCTTCATTGCAACCAGTAAATGAGGCATCTGTGGTTATACAAAAAATATTTATATATGTTTATATAGTGGCGTTTATTATTACAATATTATTATCAATAATATATTCAAATATGATAGCAAAGCCATTAATAAAGTTAAATAAAACTGCCAGTAAAATGTCAAATTTTGATTTTACAGAACAGTATGTAGTTAATAGTCAGGATGAGATAGGTAGTCTTGGAGCAACTCTAAATTTTTTATCAGAGAATCTAGATGGTGCTCTAAAGTCCTTAAAATCGGCAAACTTAAAATTAAAAAGTGATATTGAGAAGGAAAGAAATGTTGAAAAAATGAGACGAGAGTTTGTAGGTGGAATTTCTCATGAACTTAAAACTCCAATAAGTTTAATAGAGGGTTATGCAGAAGGAATTAAAGATGATGTGTTTGAAGAAGATGATAAAAATTATTATCTTGATGTAATTATAGATGAAGCAAAAAAAATGGGGATTCTTGTATCTGATATGTTAGACTTAGCCCAACTTGAAAATGGAAACTTTAAGCTTAAAAGTGAAGAATTTTATATTGATAAGCTTATAAATGTAACTGTAAAAAAATATTATAATATTTTTAATAACAAAAAAATTGATGTTCAATTAAATTTAGCTAAGGACACACTTGTGTTTGGAGACACAATGAGAATAGAGCAAGTACTCACAAATTTTATAACAAATGCAATTAGGCATACAAATGAAAATGGAACCATAGAAGTTTCAATGAAAAAGGAAGTAGATAGGGCATATGTGTTTGTTAAAAATTCTGGGAAAAATATTGAAGAAGAAAATTTAATTAAGATATGGGATAAGTTTTTTAAAATCGACAAGTCAAGAAATAGAGAATTAGGTGGTACTGGACTTGGACTTGCAATAAGTAAAAATATTTTAATGCTTCATAAAAGTGATTTTGGAGTAAAGAATTACGAAGAAGGAGTGTATTTCTATTTTTCGTTAGACATAATAAAGTGAAACTTGCACTCAGATGGACAAAACAAGAGGGAGAGGTATATTGAAAAGTTGAGACTAAACCTTTTAACTCCTTACTTTGAAAAAGTTCTGTGTACAATAAAATTCATTATGGACCTCCACCCCAACTATAGCCTAAATATTTATCTCCATACAAATGTAGATAAATTAAATTTCCAATCTTGTAATAATTTGGAACTGTAGAATAAACTCTTTTTCCGGTAAGTTTATCTAATGTTCCAGAAATTTCAATCATAGGCTTATCTTTTAAAGTTAATATATGACCATTAGTGGTATAACGCACGCCATTGATATAAAGTCTATTTGGATTGCCATATACATTGAAAGTTCCATAAATAATTCTATTTAGTAATGGCACACAGAAGGCAACAATTATTAATATTATAACGAGCTTAACACATAGTTTTTTTGCTTTCATTCTGACCCCATAACAGTCTTCGACAGTTTCTAACGAGCATGGTAATATAAGAATATACGATGGAGGTTAGAAATATGGCTAGAAGAAAGTTTACACTAGAAGATAAAATTAAGATTGTTGATGAGTTGAATAATGGTTTAACTCATGCTCAAGTCTGTAAGAAATATGAATTGACATCATCCACTCTATGTACCTTTAAGAATCAACTTGGTGTAATTAATGCTACAGAGCCTAAAGATTATAAATCAAGTATTAAAGAAAAAGCATTGGAAGATGAAAACCGAAAACTTAAAGAACTAAT
>NZ_FWXH01000015.1 GCF_900176305.1 Clostridium acidisoli DSM 12555 | reverse complement strand
AGTTTTCAATGAATAAGTATTTATTAACATATTAAACTGTTATTTAAGTGCCAAAGAGCAAAACCTACGGTTAAAATACATAGTAGAGTTGTCTCTAAATATTAAGACATATAAATTCATTATTTTTCTGACGTAGAAGGAAAAATTTCCTTAGCCTTTATGGATTTATCCATAAACACTTCACCTTTTATCCGAGCATAGCAAGTATAAAACCCATCACCTCGCCATTTGGCGACCCTTCGACTTTTAACGTGCGCAGCAATCGTTAAAACCCTTCACCAATACTTCGCAATTTCTTTATACTATGATTAAGCTTAATTAATTCAAAAAGCTATATAGTTATTATTCCTAATAATTTTATTAATATTTTATAAAATTATTTTTTCTATATCCTACATATGACAGTAATAGTGTATAATTTATAATAAGCTAGTATTAAGGGAGTGAAATCATGGACATAATAAATATTATTGTTGCAGCAGTTAAAACAATCAATATATCTACAGTCCTAGATATTGCAGTTGTTTCATATATTTTTTATAAGGCATATATGCTTATAAAAGAGACAAGAGGAGAACAGCTTTTAAAGGGAATACTTCTTATTATTTTGCTTATACCAATAAGTAGCATTTTACATCTAACTATGCTTAATTGGATTCTTCAAAGGACAATAACAATTGGAGTGTTATCCATAATAATTATATTTCAACCAGAAATTAGAAGAGTTTTAGAGCATTTAGGAAGAAGTGCATTTAATGACTTTCATGTTTTTGAAGATAAGGAAAAAATGGATGAAGTCATAACTCAAATTTTAAATGCTGTGTTTAATCTTTCAGAAACAAGAACAGGAGCATTAATTGTATTAGAACAGAGGACAAAACTTGAAGACATAATGAAGACAGGAACTAAAATAGATGCAGATGTTAGTAGTGCACTGTTAGAAAACATATTTGTGGTTAATACTCCGCTTCATGATGGAGCTACAATAATAAGAAACAATAGAATAGCAGCTTCTGGATGTTTTTTGCCATTGTCTTCAAATTATGATATTAGTAAAAAACTTGGAACGAGGCATAGGGCAGGTATAGGTATATCTGAAAATTCTGATTCACTTGTTATTATTGTATCAGAAGAAACCGGCGCAGTTTCTCTTGCTATAAATGGAAAATTAACAAGAAATTATACTAAAGATAAGCTTAAGGATATTCTATTAAGAATAATTCTAATAAGATTTTCTAAAAAAGATTCATTTAAAGAGAAGGTGAAAATGTGGAAAAGAAAAATAATAGGCAAATACTAATAAGAATATGCTGCATTATCGCCTCCTTTTGTTTATGGCTTTATATTTCAAATGTTGAAAACCCTATAAGTACATATGTAATCAGAAATGTGCCTGTTAAACTTATAAATGTGGACGCTCTAGATCAGTCAAAGCTAACAGTGCTTCCCAATCAAAAATTTTCAGTATCTATAAATGTAAGAGGTACTAGTCTAGAGTTAATGAAGATTAAGGCAAGCGATTTTAAGATAGTTGCGGATATGAGTCAATATGCTGTTAAGGAAGGTGAAAATAGGATTCCAGTGCAAATAGTACACTATCCTAGCAATGTAAATATAGAAAACAGTAGCAATATGTGGACAGATGTTGAGATTGACAAATTGTATGAAAAAAATGTGCCAATTAAAGTTAAAGTAGAAGGTAAAACCAGAGCGGGTTATTACTATCTTGAACCAGCATTAAGTCAGGCAGATGCAACAATTAGCGGAGCAAGTAAATATGCAAG
The DNA here is from genome assembly GCF_900176305.1 of Clostridium acidisoli DSM 12555. Taxonomy (GTDB): domain Bacteria; phylum Bacillota; class Clostridia; order Clostridiales; family Clostridiaceae; genus Clostridium_I; species Clostridium_I acidisoli. Next base: position 76,715 of record NZ_FWXH01000015.1, on the reverse strand, counting down.
TATGATAAGTAATGTTGTAGCAAACGTTAATGTAGAAAATTTGAACAAAGATTTAGAAATAGAACCGAAGCTTCAAGCCGTTGATAAAAATGGGAAAATTATAGATAATATATCAATAAAACCACAAAAAATAACAGTTACAGTACCTATTAAAAAATCCAAGTCAGTTGGGATAAATGTTGTAACACAAGGAAAACCGCCTAGCGGTATCGATATAAAGACAATAACTTCTGTAGATGAGGGTGTAGATATAATAGGTGATTATGATAAGGTTAAGGATATATCAACTATAAATACAAAACCTATAGACTTAGGAAGTATTTCAAAGTCTAACATAATAAGTGTTAAACTAGACCTTCCGGAGGGTATAAGTACCTTAAGTGGGAAAAATAGTGTTGATGTAAAGATTGATGTAGATGAAGTAATACAGAAGACAGTTGCAGCAAACGTTAATATTATAAATTTGCCTCAAGGATTTACAAGTGCACAGGATAACAATTCAGTAAATGTTACTTTATCTGGTGATGCTACAATTATTAATACAATTAATGCAGCGGATGTAAAAGCAGTAGTTGATGCTTCAAGTTTCAAAGAAGGGGTTAATAGTGGAAAGATAAGTGTAACATTGCCAAGTGGAGTTACAAGTACAGGAAACTCTCCAGATACTATAAATGTTACGTTAACTAAAAAGTAATTAAAAAAATCGTAAAAAAATATACTAGCATGATTTCTAGTCATGTAATTAAGGGAGAAAAAATGCCAATTAGAATAAATAATATAAATTTAGATATAGAAGAGGATATAACAATTCTTAAGAAAAAGGCAGCAGAAAAATTAAGAATTTCAGATACTTCAATAAAGGAATTTAAAATACTTAAAGAGTCAATTGACGCAAGAAAAAAAGATTCAATAAAATTCAACTATGCTTTAGAAATATGTGTAGAAAGTGAAAAAAAGCTTGTAAATAGAATACACAATAAAGATGTGGTGCTTGAAGAAAAATTTGATGAGGAAACCTTGAAGTTTGGAAGTGAAAAGCTTGACCATAGACCAGTTGTTGTTGGAATGGGACCTTCAGGTATGTTTGCAGCATTATTACTTGCTAGAAATGGATATAGACCTCTTGTCATTGAAAGAGGCGAAAATGTTGAAGACAGAACAAAAAGCGTGGAGGATTTCTGGAAAACTGGAGTACTAAACACTGAATCTAATGTTCAATTTGGAGAAGGTGGGGCAGGTACTTTTTCTGATGGAAAGTTGACAACAAGAATTAAAGATAAAAGATGTCAATATGTAGTAAGTGAATTTGTTGGTTTTGGAGCACCAGAGGAAATAGCATATTCAGGCAAACCGCATATTGGAACAGATATATTAAAGGGCGTTGTTAAAAATCTTCGTGAAGATATAATAAGACTTGGGGGAGAAGTTAGATTTAGCAGTAAACTTGAGAAGCTTATTACAAAAGAAGGAAAATTAAAGAGCATAATTGTAAATGGAGAAGAAATACCGTGTGAAATTTTAATAATGGCTATAGGACATAGTTCAAGAGACACTTATGAAATGTTATATGAAAATAATGTATTTATGGAAGCAAAACCATTTGCTGTTGGTGTTAGAGTCGAACATCTTCAAAGTATGATAAATGAAAATCAATATGGGAAATATGCAAACCATCCTAGACTAAAAGCAGCAGATTATAGACTTGCATTTAATTCAGAAACTGAAGGCAGATCTGTCTATAGTTTTTGTATGTGTCCGGGTGGAGAGGTAGTAGCTGCAGCATCTGAAAATAGAAGGCTTGTAACTAACGGTATGAGTAATTATAAAAGAGATAGTAAAAATGCTAATTCAGCATTAGTTGTAACTGTAGGCCCTGAAGATTTTAAAAACGAAAGTTATAAATTCAAACAAAAATTTCAAAGCAATTATCCACTTCTAGGAATGGAGATGCAAAGATTTTATGAAGAACTTGCATTTAATGTTGGTGGAAGTAATTATAATGCCCCTGTACAATTAATGGGAGATTTTTTAAAGGATAGTGTAAGTAATAAGATAGGAAATGTAAAGCCTAGTTACAGACCAGGGTTTGAGTTTGCCTCATTGAATAGTTGTCTTCCGAATTATGTGGTGAATTTATTAAAAAATGGTATTGTAAATTTTGACAGAAAAATTAAAGGCTTTGGTGACTATGACAATATTTTAACAGGAATTGAAACAAGGACATCAGCTCCAGTAAAAATAATAAGAAATGATGAAATGGAGAGCATTTCTGTAAAAGGCTTATATCCAAGTGGTGAAGGGGCTGGATTTGCAGGCGGCATAATATCTGCCGCAGTTGACGGATTAAAATGTGCTGAAAACATAATAAAAAAATATAAAAACTTGAACTGAATTTTCTGAAAAGTCCCGTTTCTTGTTAAATTTTTGGTAAAATAGAATTAAGATGTTTAGAGATAAATATTATATACAAGTATAAAAATTTTAAGAAGAGGTGTACATATAATGATTAAAAGCTTTGATGAAATTTTATTAAAGGTTAAAAGTAAAGACATAAAGACTGTAGCAGTAGCTGTAGCACAGGATGAACCAGTTCTTGAAGCTATACGTGATGCAAAAAAGAATGGCATAGCAGAAGCAATACTTGTAGGTGACAAAAGCGAAATAATATCAATAGCGCTTAAAGTTGGTATGAATATTGATGAGTTTAAAATAGTTGACGAGCCTGACATAAAAAAAGCTACTTTAAAAGCTGTAGAACTTGTTTCACAAGGAAAAGCTGACATGGTAATGAAAGGTTTAGTTGATACTGCAACTTTCTTAAGATCAGTACTTAATAAAGAAGTTGGTCTTAGAACAGGAAAACTTATGTCACATGTTGCTGTTTTTGAAACAGAAGCATTTGATAGATTGTTATTTTTAACAGATGTTGCTTTCAACATGTATCCAACACTAAAAGATAAAGTTCAAATAATAAACAATTCAGTTAAAGTTGCTCATGCAGTTGGAATTGATTGTCCTAAAGTAGCTCCAATCTGTGCAGTTGAAGTTGTAAATGAAAACATGCCTGCAACACTTGATGCAGCATTACTTTCAAAAATGAGTGATAGAGGTCAGTTTAAAGGATGTATAGTTGATGGACCATATGCACTTGATAATGCTTTAAGTGAAGAAGCTGCAAAACATAAAAACGTAAAAGGAGCAGCAGCAGGAAAGGCAGATATACTTCTACTTCCAAACATAGAAACAGGAAATGTTATGTACAAAACATTGACATACACAACTAATTCAAAAAATGGTTGTATATTAGTTGGAACTTCAGCTCCAGTTGTATTAACTTCAAGAGCTGACAGCCATGAGACAAAGATGTATTCAATTGCTCTTGCAGCATTAGTTGCAAGTCAAAAATAAAAAGAGAAGGAGACTTATTACATGCATAGAATATTAATAATTAATCCAGGATCTACTTCAACAAAAATAGGTGTTTATGAAGATGAAACTCAAATATTAGAAGAAAATTTGAAACATTCAGCAGAGGAAATAGCTAAATATGCTACAATCTATGATCAATTTCATTTTAGAAAAGAAGCAATATTAAACTTCTTAAAAGAAAAAAATATAGATATTAAAACTTTAAGTGCAGTAGTTGGAAGAGGCGGAATTATAAAGCCTATTGAAAGTGGTACATATATAGTTAACGATAGAATACTTGAAGATTCAAAAAATGGAGTTCAAGGACAACATGCATCAAATTTAGGCTCAATTATATCCAATGAAATAGCAAAAGAAATTGGAGTTTCTGCATTTATAGTTGATCCAGTTACTGTTGATGAAATGCAAGAAGTTGCAAAAATATCAGGAATGCCAGATGTAAAGAGAAGAAGTATATTCCATGCTTTAAATCAAAAGGCAGTTGCAAAAAGATATGCAAAAGAAAAAGGCGTAAAATACGAAGACCTAAATCTTATTGTTGCACATATGGGTGGCGGAACATCTGTTGGTGCCCACTGTAAGGGAAAAGTAATTGATGTAAACAATGCTCTAACTGGAGAAGGTCCATTCTCACCAGAAAGAAGCGGCGGAGTTCCACTTGGAGATTTAATTGATCTTGCTTATAGCGGAAAAGTAACTCATGAAGAAATGAAGAAAAAAATCAACGGAAAAGGTGGAGCAGTTGCATATGCAGGCACAAATGATTTCAAAGTTGTAGCTGACAAAGCTGATGCTGGTGATAAAGCTTCAAAACTAATATATGATGCATATATATATCAAATTGCAAAAGAGATTGGTCAGGATGCAGCAGTATTATCAGGAAAAGTTGATGCGGTACTACTTACAGGTGGAATAGCATACAATAAAGGAATCACAGGTAAAATTGGAGAAAGAGTTTCATTTATTGCTCCAGTAGTAGTTTATCCTGGAGAAGATGAACTTTTAGCTTTAACTCAAGGTGCTCTTAGAGTATTAAACGGAGAAGAAAAAGCTAAGATTTACGAATAATATTAATCGGATAAAATAAAATGGATACCTCAAAGTTTTGAGGTATCCATTTTTTTAATATTTAAAGTTACTTACAATTGTTTCTAGATTTTGAGATAATTTATTAAACTCAACAACCATGGTATTAACATTTTCAATATTAGAAGACTGTTCATCCGTAGATGCTAAAGTCTCCTCGGTGGAAGCTGCGGTTTCTTCTGCTATTGCAGATATATTTTGAATAGAGTTATTTAAACTGTCTACTTCAGAAGTTATGTTTTTCATTCTTTCCCCTACAGATTTTGTGCTATCCATTACAGATGAAAAATTTTCAGATATATCGTTAAATGATTTATCTGTTTTTCTAACTATGTTGTTTTGAGTCTCAATCCTATTTCTAACATCATTTACATAGGATATTGTTTGATTCACAGCAATATGCATAGCTTGAATATTTAAATTAACTTCATTAGTGGCTAAAGCAGAGGATTCGGCAAGCTTTCTTACTTCCTCGGCAACAACGGCAAATCCCTTACCGTGTTCTCCGGCTCTTGCTGCTTCAATAGCTGCATTTAAAGCTAAAAGGTTTGTTTGCGCCGCTATATCACCAATAGTATTCGCCATTAAATTAATGGCAGTAGCTTTTTCTTTAAGTTCTTTAGAGGCATCTAATACATTATTTGTTAGAACACCAATTTCATTCATATGTGTATGTTGTTCAAGTATTGACTTTTTACCTAATATTATAGAGTTATTTGTTTCTTCAAAATGCATTATTACATTAGACATATCATCAGTTGTTGTGTTAACATGCTTGCTTATTTCATCAAGAGTAAAACTGGAACTTGAAATTTCACTAGCAACCTGCTGGTTACCTTCAGTAATCTCATTGACAGCACAAGATATTTGTTCCATAGCCAAACTTACTGCATCAATGTTTTTAGAAAGGCTATTACATCCAGTATTAAGAACTACTGTTCCATCACCAGCTTCTTTTATGGTTTTACGTATTTTGTCTATAAAAAGATTAAACTTATCAGCTACTTGTCCAATTTCATCCTTACTTGAAATAGGAAGTTTAAGTGTTAAATCCCCATCTGTTTCTGCAAGTTCTGAAATTTTATCTTTTAATATAAGCAATGGACGTGTAATTTTATTCACTAATAGAACACCTAATATGAGACAAATGATAATTGTAAACAAAAAACCAAAAATCATGGATATTAATATTCTTTTAAATTGCATATCAGAATTTTTTTCTGCCTGAACTGTCTTGTTGTTAGCATAAATTTCTATCTGAGTTACAATTTTGTCTATATTATCTGTAGGAACACGATCTATACCATTTACTAAGTTATCCACTAAATGCATACTTTGAGAATTATTTTCATCATAATTTTTTATTGCATCTCGGTATTCAGTGCCTAGATTAGAGTGAGTTTTTATGGCAGTGTCCACCTTAGAAAAATCTAAACCTTGTTTTTTCATTAATTCCCTTAAAGTCATTAAGTCATTTTGAGTAGATTTCTCGTATACGGAGAATCCAGAAGAATACTTTTTAAAGGAATCAGGATTGTTACCTCTAATCAAAAGGTCTTTCCATTCCTGGACTTGTTTTTTAAAGTTAACCTGTGCACTTCTAGCAGTATCAACAGATTTTATAGTGAGCTCATCAGAATTTGCGTTAGTATGAATTTCTTTGTTAATAGTATACAAAGAATTTAGACTTAATGCTCCAATTATTAGCATTAAAATAAAAATAAATGCCAACAAAGAGTAAAAACGTGTTCTGATCTTAAAATTGTTAAACAATGGGTCTTCCTCCTTAGAATTCATTATAAATTTAATAATTATAGAAAATTATGTGAACAAACATAATTTTCGACATAATTCAACATAATTTACTATCGTATATTTTGTTCATATCTTTATGGGGTAGCTTAATCTAGCCCAAATTGATATTTCGTACGATAGAATTAGTATTAACCACAATAAGTAGTATAAAATAAATTACAAAAAATTTTAAAAAGATATAAAAAACATATTTACAGTGTAACAATGTTTTGTTACACTGTAAATAGAAGATAAAAACTACTAAGTTTTTTACAATATGAAAAATACAGAAAGGAGATATTAAATGGAAGAAAGTTTAATTTCTAAGAAAGAACTATTGGAACTGACAAAAATTTCTTATGGTCAGCTTTATAGATGGAAAAGAAAAAAGCTAATACCCGAAGATTGGTTTATAAAAAAGTCTTCTTTTACGGGTCAAGAGACTTTTTTTCCAAGAGAAAAGATTCTTGAAAGGGTAGAAAAGATTAAAAATATGAAAGATGATTCGTCACTAGATGATTTAGCACAAATTTTTTCTCCTAAATTATCAGATATAAAGTTAACAGGTAAGGAAATTTTAGATAGGAAAATTCTTATTAAAGATGTAATTAATATATGTACCACAGATGAGAACCTGGAGGCTGTATACAGTTTTTATGAAATCTTATATATGGATGTAGTGCAAAGATGTTTAATGGATGGCAGTATATCCATTGAAGAAAGTAAAATTGTATTTGAAACAATAAAAAATAACTATAACAAGTACATTGAAAAAAATTGTGAAATAGTTTTTGTAAGGAAAATGGGTGTGGGCATAAGTATGGTTTTAGGACTACCTAACCAGATCTATTTTGAAAAATCAGCAAAACTTGTCATGAGGTTAAATATAAATATGTGCATTGAAGAATTAAAATTAAAATTAAAGGAGCTGTTTTAAATGGAAGAAACAAGACAAGATTTAAAAATATCAGGAGCAGGTAGCTGCGGTGGTGGAGTATATGATGAAGTAAAAATAAGTGGAGCAGGATCAATCAATGGAGATATAGATTGTAATTTGTTAAAAAGCAGTGGAGCATCAAATATAAAAGGTAATATAAAAGCTAAGGAAATAAAATGTAGTGGCTCTTCTTCTGTAGATGGAAATGTTGAAACTGAAGTTATAGAAATTAGTGGATCATCAGATATAAAAGGAAATCTAACAGCAGAGGAAGCTAAAGTAAGTGGTGGCTCTGATATATCTGGAGATGTTAGGGTAAAGAAGTTAAAGGTATCAGGTGGTTCAAATATTAAAGGGAGTTTGTATGGGGAAGAAATAAAAGTTTCTGGAGGAATTAAAATAGAAAAAGATTGTGAATGTGAAAACTTAAGAGCCACAGGAAGTTTTAATATAAAAGGTCTATTAAATGCTGATGAAATCGATATAGAACTGTTTGGAAAGTGCAGGGTTCGTGAAATTGGAGGTCGTAGTATAAATATAAGATTATCTTCAAACTATGGTGGCATAATAACACAACTTATAAAAACAATGTTTTTAAGTTCAAGAGAACTTATAACAGAGTCTATAGAAGGTGATGAAATTTATTTAGAAGGAACAACCTCAAAAATTGTTAGGGGAACAAATATAACTATTGGAGAAGGCTGTAATATTGAAAAAGTTGAATACACTGGTGAACTTAAGGTAATAAATGGTGGAAGGGTTCAAAATGAAGTAAGAGTGTGACACTTACTAAGAGGAATAGGTGTTGTATCATTGATCGCTATGGTATATAATGGTTTTATTAGAGTATAAATGGTATTGTTGGGAGGTTTTTAATTGCAGCATTTAGTAACTTTTTCTTTAATGCACAGCACAAATACTCTTGTTACCATTGTTCCAAAAGTGAAACATTGGAGGGAAAGTATGTTATGAATTTATCTATTTTAAAGAAAAAGGATGTAAGTCTACTAATGTTAAGCAAGTTTATATCAGTAATTGGTACTGGTATGCAAGAATTCGCATTATCATTGTATGTATTAAAAGTAACAGGTTCTGCTACTTTATTTGCCTCTGTTTTAGCGATTTCAATAATTCCACAATTAATATTAGGAACATTTGCAGGAGTTTTAGCAGATTGGTATGACAGAAAAAAGATGGTTGTTTATTTGGATTTATTAAATGGAGTAGTTGTAGGAATATTTACAATAATATTTTTATTAACAGGAGCATTATCTATGTTAGAAATCTATATCTTAGTCATATTACTATCTGTGATTACTGCTTTTTATCAACCTGTAGTTGGAACTATAATACCAAGTATAGTTACTGGGGATGAGTTAGTAGATGCCAATAGCATAAGTTCACTTATTTCAAATACATCTACTCTTATAGGGCCCGTTTTAGGAGCTATGCTTTTTGGATTTTATGGAATATCAATAATTTTAGCAATAAATTCATTTAGTTTCATTTTTGCAGGAATATTTGAAATGTTTATAAAGGTGCCTAAAAACAATAATAAGCCAGAAAAGATTAGCTTAAAGGCATTTAAAAATGATTTTACAGAAGGAATTAAGTTTATAAAAAGAAAAAATTTTATACTTACAGCGGTTATTGCTGCGTTAATAGTTAATTTTACATTGGCTCCTGTTACTATAGGGTTAGTTTACATATCAAAAAGAATTTTAAAAGTGTCAGACTTTCAATATGGATTAGTTGAAGGCATTTTTGCTGTTTCTATGATGATAGCTCCTTTTATTGTTGGGAAAATATATAAAAAATTAAAATCAGGAACAATTATGTTTATTAGTGTTTTTGCAATAGGTGTATTAATAATTATTATGGGAATAATACCAACAAATTTTTATTTGAGTTTATTCAATAAGAACACAGTGCCGTATATAAGTATATTGATAATATGTTTTCTTGTAGGCTTAATGGCTACAGTTGCAAGTATATCTTTAAATGTAGCCTTTCAAAAAGCTGTTCCATTAGAATTAATGGGAAGGGTAGGCGCAGTAATGTCCACAGGGTGTTTAGCAGCAGTACCACTTGGACAAATGTTATTTGGAATAATGTTTGATAACATTAATGCTAGCATATGTTTATTAATAATGGGAATTATACCAGCAGTTACAATGATTGCTTGTAGAAAAAATTTAGTAAAATATAGTGAAGATATTCCAAATGCTTCAAAGGTTCCAAGTTCTGATAATTGTTAATATAATGCTATTATGATATAATAAAATTTATGGGTATTTCAACTCATACAATAAATTAAGGTAAAAATAGTGAGGTAAGTATATGAGCAGAATGTTTGGTACAGATGGGGTTAGAGGAATAGCAAATGAAGAATTAACACCTGAAATAGCATATAATTTAGGAAGAGCTGGAGCATACGTATTATCCAAAGGTTCTCATAAACCAAGAATATTAGTTGGAACAGATACAAGAATATCAAAGGATATGCTTGAAAATGCATTAGTGGCAGGAATACTTTCAGTTGGTGCAGAGGCAGTTTGCGTTGGGGTGATACCAACACCAGCAATAGCGTATCTTACTAGAAAATATAAATTAGATGCAGGAGTAGTAATATCAGCTTCTCATAATCCTGTAGAATATAATGGAATAAAGTTTTTTAATTCTCAAGGTTACAAGCTTTCAGATGAACTTGAAGACAAGATACAAGGTATAATAGAAAATGAATTTAAAGATGTTCCATCACCAACCTCAGGTAGTGTAGGAAGAAAAGTAACAGAGGATTCAGCCTTAGAAGAATATATTGAATTTGCAAAGTCAACAATTGACTGTAATTTAAAAGGAATGAGAATTGCTTTAGATTGTGCAAATGGAGCCAGCTATAAATCTGCGGTTAGAAGCTTTAGAGAGCTTGGAGCAGAGGTTGTGGTAATAAATAATGATCCAGATGGAATAAACATAAATGATTGCTGTGGATCAACTCACCCAGAAGAACTTATGGAATATGTAGTAAAAAAGAAATGTGACTTAGGACTTGCTTTTGATGGTGATGCAGATAGATGTCTTGCAGTAGATGAAAAGGGTAATCTTATAGATGGAGATTTCATTATGGCTGTTTGTGGTAAGGATCTAAAGGATAAAAGAAAGTTAAATGAAAATGTTGTTGTTACGACAGTTATGAGTAATATGGGACTTTTCATTGCCCTTGATAAAGAAAACATAAATACTGTAAAAACTAAAGTTGGAGATAGATATGTTTTAGAAGAAATGCTTAAGCAGGGTTATAAACTTGGTGGAGAACAGTCAGGACATATTATTTTCCTTGACTACAATACAACAGGTGATGGACTTGTAACAGGACTTCAAATATCATCAGTTGTTAAAAATAGCCAAAAGACACTTTCTGAACTTGCAGCTATTATGAAGAAGCTTCCACAAGTATTAGCAAATGCAACAGTTCCAAACGATAAAAAGAATATATATAATGAAGATGATGAAATTATAAGTGAAATAAAGAAGATAGAAGAAAAATTAGATGGTTGTGGCAGAGTGTTAATAAGGCCTTCTGGTACAGAGCCACTAGTAAGAGTAATGCTTGAAGGGGAAAACCAAGTAGAACTTGATGAATTAGCACATTCTCTAGCAAGATTAATTGAGCAAAAAGCGAATAGATAAAGAAAAACCTACTATAATATTTTGTAGTAGCTATTTGCTAGTAAAAACTATGTAACATAAAATAATAGGAGATCACATTTTTGTTAGTAATAGCAAAAATGTGATTTTTTTTATAAATAAGTACATACGATTAGTATGTTAAAATTATTTTACTATTGCAAAACATTAAATTAAAGTAGTTAATATAACATTAGATATATATTAGTAATTCTAGGAGGAATTCATGAGTGATACTATTGAAACTAAAATTATGGATGAATTAATATCTAATATTAATGATGAAAAATACAATAGTAATGATAAATTGCCGTCAGAGAATGATTTAGCTGATGTGTATGGAATTCCAAGGATAAAAGTAAGAAAAGCTTATGAGAGATTAGAGGAGATGGGGTATATTTATTCAAGGCAAGGAAAAGGAAGATATTTAAGGCCAAGGCATAAGCAGATTGATTTGATTTTATCTGGTAATGAAAGTTTTAGTGAAAAAATCATTAATAAAGGTTATGATTTTTTATCTAAAAATATAATGTTTGAAAAAATACAATACGATGAAAAAATTTTTAAAGAATTGGGTGAAGACGTTGATGGAGAAGTATATAAAATTGGCAGGCTAAGAATAATAGACAAAATACCAATAGCACTGCATATTTCGTATGTTTCCTCAGTTACTTTTCCTGGTATAGAAGTTTTAGGTAAAAATATATCATCTATGTTTCAATACTACAGAAATAATGGTTACAGTGAAATTATTTCTGAAAAGAGTATTTTGAGTGTATCTTTTCCAACTGAACAAGAACGTAAAATATTTGAATGCTCTAGTTTAATTCCATTACTAGTGTTAGAAACCAATTCTATTGATGCTAAAACAAAGAAAGTGCTTGAATTTACAAAGATAGTGTATAGATGTGATCATTTTAAATACATAATTTATTAAGCTTAATTAAAACCATGTGTAATTTTTATGCATGGTTTTTTTATATTTAATTTTGACAACATTGTTTAACATAGTTAACGAGGATTTTACTATGTCAAACTTGGCAACAAGATATAATAAAAATTGTCAGAGGAGGAGTTGAAGAAATGAGAAGAAGAAGGCGAAGTGAAATTTTAATAAAAGGTTCTAGTGAATTGGCACAAGAAATGTTTAGAGAAATAGAAAAAAATTATGAAATAAAAACAATTGAAGATTCTCACAATGCTCTTGTAATGATAAAAATGCGTGAGAGTGCTAAAAACTCATTGTTTTATTTAGGTGAAGTATTAGTTACTGAAGCAAAGATTCAAATAGATGAAAAATTTGGAGTGGGAATTGTAAGAGGTAATAAACCTGAATTTGCGTATTGGCTTGCGGTTATTGATGCTGCTTATAATTTGGAGCTGGAAGAAACAAAAAAATGGGAAGAGAAATTGTTTGAAGAAGAGAAGGCTATAAAAAAGTTAGAGAGTGAGAAGGAAGCTGAAATTTTAAAAACTAAAGTTAATTTTGAAACCATGAAAGTTTAGTTGATACAAGGAGGAATAAATATGGAAATTGATATGGTTCATGATGTACAAAATGCATATAGAAAATTGTTAGTTTGTATGTCAAGGCCTGGAAATATAGAGAGTTTAGGAGAAGAGAGCAATAAAGTTCATATTGATGCTAATATTTTTAATTCAACATTAGTTTTAATGTTTATATTATTGGATTCAGAGGTAAGTTTTAAAGTTGTTTCAAAATATGAAGACAAAATCTCGAAAATTGTTCAGAGTCTAACATATTCTACGCCTACCAATATAGAAGAAGCCGATTTTATATTTTTACTAGAAGATCAAGAAGAAAATTCCTTAAAACAAATAATAACAAAGTCAAAAATTGGTGATTTAATAAATCCTCATAAATCAGCAACCATAATTGTTGAAACCAGCAAAATTGATTATGAAAAAAAACTTTTACTTAAAGGCCCAGGTATAAAAACTGAAACATATATAGATTTAAAATTAGAACAAATGTGCATAGAAGAATTATGTAAAAAAAATATAGAATTTCCAATGGGAATAGATATGATTTTTGTGGATAAAAACTCTAATATAACATGTTTACCAAGAACTACAAAGGTTTTAAGGAAGGTGAATTAGTGTGGGATATGTTGCTGTAAAGGGTGGCACTAAAGCTATAGAGGAATCTATTAAGAGATTAAAATATAAAAGGTTAAAAAATGGTGAGGTTTTAAAAATTAATGATATAGAGGCTGGAATGAGAGGACTAATTGATCAGATAATGTCAGAAAGTAGTTTGTATTCTGAGAAGCTAGCAGCCATTGCAATTAAACAGGCAGAAGGAAACTCAGAAGAGGCAGTATTTTTACTAAGGGCCTACAGATCTACACTTCAAAGAAATCATTATACAAGAGTTGCTGAGTCAAATCAAATGTTTATAGAAAGAAGAATTTCAGCAAGTTTCAAGGATGTACCAGGAGGTCAAATTTTAGGAGCAACTTATGATTATACTCATAGGCTAATAGACTTTGAACTTGTAAATGAATCAAAAGAAGAAGTGTTAAATTGGTTAGAAAATTTTAAAAACTGTAAAGAAAAACCGGAAAATAAGGAGAAACTTACAAATTTACCTAAAGTGCTAGAGTATTTGAGAGAAGAAGGGCTTATTAAAACTTATGAAAATGATGATAATAGGCCTATTGATATAACTAAAAAAAGTATTGAATTTCCAACAAAAAGAAGTGAAAGATTACAGATTTTAACGAGAGGACAGACTGGAGCGGTAATATCATTAGGTTATGCTGCCTTAAGAGGATTTGGATCTTTGCATCCAACAGTAGGGGAGTTAAGAGTAGGAAGTCTGCCTTTATATATTAGTGATCCACTAAGTGATTCCTGTGAAGAAGAGGATGACTTCTATATTGGAGATATAGTTATAACTGAAGTAGAGATGTTTATACCTAAAACTGTAGAAGAAAAAAAAGGCAAAAAAAAGATTGAATTTGAAATAGGTTATGGAGTTTGTTATGGACAGAATGAAACAAAAGCCATGGCTATGGGAATACTTGATCAATGTTTAGAAACTAAAGACGAGAAATATCCTACTCACAATGAAGAGTTTGTGTTGCTGCATATCGATAGCGTTGAATCTTCTGGATTTATGTCTCATTTAAAATTACCTCATTATGTAACTTTTCAATCAAAGCTTGACAGTGTTCGTAAGACTAAAAAGGAGGAAATTGTAAGTGAAAATGAATTATAATTTTGCTTTCTTTGATGAAAGTTCTAAAAGAGAAATTAGAAGAGCGTCTTTAAAGGCTGTTGCAATTCCAGGCTATCAAGTTCCTTTTGCGTCAAGAGAAATGCCAATTGCAAGAGGATGGGGAACTGGTGGACTTCAATTAACTTTATCTTTGATTGGGAAAAAAGATAAATTAAAGGTTATAGATCAAGGTGCAGATGAATCTGTAAATGCAGTAAACATAAAAAAACTTATACAAAACACAACAGGAGTAGAAATTACAGAAAAAACAGAAGCTGCAACTATAATTCAATCAAGACATAGAATTCCTGAGGTAAAACTTCATTCAAACCAAATATTAGTTTTACAAGTTCCGATTCCAGAACCACTTAGGGCTGTGGAGCCAAGTGAATATAAAACCAAAAGACTTCATGCTGAAAATGAGTATAGTGGTGTTTGGCTTATGTTATTTGAACAAATTATGAAATATGGAAATATGTCAACAGGTGCAGATCATCCAGTTTTTGCTAATGGCAGGTATGTAATGGCACCAAGTCCAATACCACGTTTTGATAATAATAAAATGAATTATTCAGAAGCTTTAATTCTTTTAGGAGCAGGTAGAGAAAAAAAGATATATGCAGTACCACCTTATACTGAAATAAATTCACTAAGTTTTGAAGACTATCCTTTTAAAACAGAAAATTTTGAAGGTAAAAGCTGTAGAATATGCGGAGCATCTCATGTATACCTTGATGAATTTATTGATGAAAAAACTGGTGAAAAATACTATCAATGCAATGATACAAGTTACTGTATGATGAGGATGAACTCTAATAGTTAAAGATGAGGATGGTGATTTGAAATGAATTTTACAGATGAGCCAATACTAAAGGTTATAAATTTAAATAAACAATTTGGACCTGGCTGTGAAAAATGTAATGGATCAAAGGAAACATTAGAAAAAAACTTTTGTCCAGAGTGTGGCACAGTATATGCCTGTCAAGATATTTCTTTTGAACTTTATAAAGGAGAGATACTTGGTGTTGTTGGAGAAAGTGGAAGCGGAAAGTCTACTATGATGGAATGCTTGTATTTTGATAAAGAAATCACCTCTGGAGAAGCGTATATAAGTACATATGGAAAAGGTGAAGTGAACATATTTTCAGAATCTTCTCAAAAAAAGAGACTTATAAAAAATAATGTTTTAGGAAAAGTCTATCAAAGCCCTATGCAGGGACTTAGAATGAATTTTTCATCCATAGGTAATATTGCAGAAAAATTAATTTC
The DNA here is from genome assembly GCF_900176305.1 of Clostridium acidisoli DSM 12555. GTDB lineage: Bacteria > Bacillota > Clostridia > Clostridiales > Clostridiaceae > Clostridium_I > Clostridium_I acidisoli. Next base: position 61,269 of record NZ_FWXH01000015.1, on the reverse strand, counting down.
AGCAGGTAATAGAAATGTTGGATTAATGGAGAATAGGGGAAAGGAACTTTTAGAAAAAGTTAACATTCCACTTTTCAGAATGAAGGAAGCTCCTAAAAATTTTTCTGGTGGAATGCAACAAAGAGTGCAAATAGCCAAAGCCTTATCAAATAATCCTCCTATTTTATTATTGGATGAAGTTACAACTGGATTGGATTTATCTGTGCAAGCTAATGTCCTGGATTTAATTAAAGAAATTCAAAGGGAACTTGGCATAAGTATGATTGTAGTATCTCATGATTTAGGAGTTATAAGAATGCTTTCAGATAGAACCATTGTTATGTTAAACGGAAAGATTATTGAAAAAGGACTTACAGATCAAATACTTGAGGATCCCCAAACAGCATATACGCAACAATTAGTATATTCGCTATTATAATAACTTTAATTAAAAAGGAGGCATTAGCAGTGTATATAATAAAAAATGGGAAAATAGTAACTGAAAATGAAATATTAGAAGGATACGATTTAATAATTGAAAATGATTTAATTAAGGAAATAAGAGAATCAGTACAAAATGAAAATAATGATCCTGAAAAAGTTATTGATGCTAGGGGAGGATATGTGGCACCTGGTTTTATTGATATTCATTCAGATTATATTGAAAACATGGCTGCTCCTAGGCCTAGTTCAATTATGGATTTTTCTATAAGTTTGAGAGAGGAAGAAAAGATTTTAGTTAATCAAGGAATAACAACTATGTTTCATTCAATTACTATGGATAGAAATGAACTTAAAAATGTACCAATAAGAAATCCTAAAAATGTGAAGGAAATGATAAATGCTATTAGTAATATCAGCAATGATAAGCATCTAATAAAACACCATTTCCATGCAAGAATAGAAATAGACAATATAAATGAAATAGATAACATTAAAAAATACATTGAGGAAGATAAGGTACAACTAATTTCTTTTATGGATCATACACCTGGACAAGGGCAATATAGAAATTTGGAGGTATATAGAAAAACACTTAAAGACTATAGAGATATATCAGAAGATGAAATAGAAGAAATTATTCATGCTAGTGGACGTAAGGAAAAAATAACTGATGAAAGTATAAAAGAAATTGCAGCTTTAGCACTTGGAAAAAGTATTTCAATTGCATCACATGATGATGATAGTGTAGAAAAATTAAAAATTGTTCAGGGATATGGGGCAAGAATAAGTGAATTTCCAATAACTTTAGACGTGGCGAAATCTGCAAAAAGTATGGGTATGTATACAATTGCTGGAGCACCAAATGTATTATTAGGAGGTTCTCATTCTGGAAATTTATGTGCAGCAGAGGCTATAAAAAATGACTGTATTGATATACTTTGCAGTGATTATTACCCTGCAGCCATGCTTCATGCTGTGTTTTTACTTAATGAAAGACACGGTATGGATTTAGGAGAAATGTTTAATCTAGTAACCATAAATCCTGCAAAGGCAGTAAATATGGATAATAGTATAGGTTCAATTAAAAAAGGAAAGAAAGCAGACATAATTATAATAGAAAAATTAAATGAACAATTCCCAGTAATTACATCAGTTTTTGTTGATGGAAAGTTAAAAACCAGGACTAATTATTAAATATGAATACTGAAGAAAAGACATTAACTGTAGAGCCATTAATAGGTGAAAACTGTAAAATAGTAAATTCAAAACTGGGTGAATTTACAGAGGTAGGAATTTTAAATTTTTATGAAAATGTTGCTCTTGGAAACTACTCATATACAGGTCAATTTTGTTTTCTTCAAAATACGGATATAGGTAAATTTGTAAACATAGCAGCTATGGTGAGAATTGGACCCACAAATCATCCTATGGAAAGACCAACATTACATCATTTTACTTATAGAAGAAAGATGTATGGTTTTGACGATAAAGATGACGAGGAAATTTTTGAAAAGAGAAAGACCGATAAGGTATACATTGGAAATGATGTTTGGATAGGACATGGTGCGATTATTATGCCTGGAGTGACCATAGGAGATGGAGTTATTGTAGGTAGTGGAGCAATAGTAACAAAGGATGTTGAAGCTTATAACATAATAGCAGGTGTACCCGCAAAAGTAATTAGAAAAAGGTTTAGCGATGATATTATTTATAAATTAGGATGTATTAAGTGGTGGAATTGGGATTATAAAAAAATAAAGGAAAACTTCAATGATTTTTTACTTGATGTAGAAAGTTTTGTAGAAAAGCATTATAAAGGAAGGTAATGTTATGGAACAAATCTTAAAGATAGAAAATTTATATAAAACTTTTGTTATTCATAATTTAGGAAAATGTATAAAAGCATCCCATGATATTAATATACAGCTAAGCAAGGGAGAATTTATAGGAATTACAGGAAAAAGCGGAAGTGGAAAATCTACAATACTCAAGTGTATCTACAGAACTTATACAACAAATCAAGGAAGCATATGGTATAAATCTGAAAAATTTGGGCTAGTTAATCTTTTAGATATACCTGAGAGACAGATGATATATTTAAGAAAATATGAGATTGGATATGTTTCTCAATTCCTCAGTAGTATGCCAAGAACTACAGCAAGAGAGATTGTTGAACATTCAGTATTAGAAATGGGTTTTAGTAGAGAATATGCTTCACAGAAAGCAAAGGAAATGTTTGAGCATTTTGAATTTGCAAAAGAACTTTGGGACAGCTATCCCAATACTTTTTCTGGAGGAGAAAAATTGAGACTAAATATAGCAAAGGCAATGGTTAAACATCCAAGATTATTACTTTTGGATGAACCTACTGCAAGTTTAGACAACTATTCTAAAGAGAAGGTAAGAGAGCTTATAGAACAGTTAAAGCTTGAGGGAACCACTATGATAGGAATATTTCATGACATAAACTTCATGGAGGGGCTTTGTGATAAGAAATATAATATGCAGGCGGGGGAACTTATATGAAGGCAGATTTTCATATTCATACCGATATTTCTGATGGATATAACAACATAAAAGAAATAATGAAAATGGCTAAGCAAAATGATCTAACACATATAGCAATAACTAATCATGATACAATAGAAGGCTTAGAAGAAGCAATAAAACTTGGAAAAAAAGAAGGTATAAAGGTCATTCCAGGTATTGAAATTTCAGCATTTAACTTTGAAAAAGATAAAAAAGTTCATATTCTAGGATTTAACTTTGATCTTGAAGGTAAAAATATTAAAAAATTATGTGATCCCATTTTACAAAAGAGAAATGCTAATTCAATTTTACATATAGTTAATTTAATACAAAATGGCTATAAAATAAGCATTAAAAATATTATAAACAGGGCAAGAGATAGTGGAGTTATATATAAACAGCATATTATGGATGAGTTAATAGAGAAAGGTTATACAAATGAAATATATTCTGAATTATATAAAGAGTTATTTAAAAAAGATGGAATATGCAGTAATGACATAATTTATGTTGACGCAGTAGATGCAGTAAAAGCTATAAAATTAGATGGTGGTGTAGCTGTGTTAGCCCATCCTGGACAATTAAATTCTTATGACATAATTGATCGTCTTGTTAATGTAGGACTTGATGGACTAGAACTTAATCACGAAGATCACAGTCCTAAGGATATTGAAATTATTAATGAATATAGCAATAAATATAATCTTTTCTTAACTGGAGGCAGTGATTTTCATGGAAAATACGGCTCAGAAACAAGCTTAGGATGCATAACCTCGCCTAAGGAAGTTATAAAGGTTTTAGATAAAAAATTCGATGAAGATACTCCTGAGGCCATAGAGAATTTTATTAAGTCAATTGTAAGTCAAGCAGGAGAATTTATAAGAAAACCAATAGTAGAAAATATGAATTTAAAATTAAAAAACAATGATTTTAAAGATATAGTTACAAAACATGATATAGAGATTGAAAAATTTTTAGTAAAAAAAATTAGTGAAAGATATCCAGAACATAGTTTTATAACGGAAGAAAAAACTTCAAGCAAACAGTTTTTTTCAGAATATACGTGGATAATAGATCCCATTGATGGTACAACAAATTTTGTTAATTTTCATAAAGATTTTGCAATATCTGTTGCACTATATAAATATAAAAAACCTTATATTGGAGTTGTATATGATGTAGTGAAAGATTTAATGTATTCAGCAATTTCAGGGAAAATGGCTATGTTAAATGGTACTCAGATTACAAAACCAGCAAATGAAGAACTTAAATTAGAGGATTCAATTATAGATTTTAGTTTAAATTCAATTACAAACTTAAGAAACAACAAAATTGATCTTACAAAAATAAATGACAGCATAAGGGGACATAGGTCTTATGGCTCGGCATCTCTAGCAATATGTAAAATTGCAACTGGAGAACTTCAAGGATACATCTCGTCAAAATTAAAAATATGGGACTTTGCCGCAGCTGTTATTTTATTAGAGGAGCTTAGAGGCTGTTATGAGTATTTTAGTTATAACAATGAAGCATTTTTAGCACTAGATGATAAAGTGATTTTTATAGCGGCAGAAAACAGACAAATTAAAAATGAATTATTAAACAAATTAAATTTTCCACTAAGCATTAATAGGATAAATAATATAAAGTGATTATTTGTTCGAAAAGGCTTTAAATAAATATCTAAGGGGTGTAAATAATGTTAAAAAAACTTTTAATCATGACTATTACAGCATTAACTATCGTTTCTGTCGTAGGTTGTTCATCACAATCAAAAACTTCTCAGAGTACTGTAAAAAAGCCAGATAAAATCGTTATAGCATATCTTCCTGATGAAGCTACAGAAAAAACAGCAGAATATCGTCAAGGCCTTCAAAAAGATATGGAAAAGGCATTAGGTGTAAAGGTACAAGAATATCTTTGTAGTGATTATAATGCGGCAATAGAAGGAATGAAAGCAGGTAAAGTAGACATTGCTGACTTTGGACCATTGTCTTATGTACAAGCGCATAAAAGAGCAAAGGCAGTCCCATTAGTAGTTCCAGCTTTAGATTCAGACAAGAGTAAGGCAGGTTATTATTCATATATAATTACTCAAGCAAATAACAATTCTATAAACTCAATAAATGATTTGAAAGGTAAAACTTTTGCATTTGTAGATCCAGATTCAACTTCTGGTAATCTAGTTCCATCAAAAGCTATAATTGATGCAAACAGCGGTGAAAATTTAACTATTGATGATTTACATGCCAATGGAAAGTTTTTCAAATCAGTTACGTATTCAGGTTCACATCAAAACGGACTTCTTTCAGTAGCAAAAGGTGACATTGATGCAGCACCATGTGCTTCAGATACTTTTTCTATAGAAACCACAAATGGTCAAGTTGATAAGAACAAAGTTAAAATTGTATATACATCACCTATAATTCCAGGATCACCTGTAGCAATTAGAGGTGATTTAGATCCTAATTTTATAAAGCAGGTTAAAAATTTCTATTTAAAATATAACAATGATTCTTATTTTAAAAATTTTGTTGGGGAAAAAGATGGACAGAAAATGCGTTATGTATCAGCAGAAGATTCTGATTACAAGTATATAAGTGATTTGGCAACTAAATTTGGACTTAACTAATAAGGTTAAGTAAAGCAAGTTTCCAATGTAAAATTTGTTGCAAATTTTATGTTGGAAACTTTTAGTGGATATTAACTTCAATAATTTTTAATAATATGGAGATGATTTATTTTGAATAAAGTTTTAATGGTCAATAGCATTTATAAATACTTTGAAAAAGATAAATTGGTTTTAAATAATGTAAGTTTTAATGTGGAAAAAGGAGAATTTGTTGTTATTATAGGACCTTCAGGTGCTGGTAAATCTACAATACTAAGGTGTATTAATTCTCTTATTAAGCCAAGTAAAGGTGAAATTGTATTGGAAGACAAAGTAATAAATCAGATCAAAGGTGGAAAAATTAGAGAAGTTAGAAGAAAGATTGGCATGGTATTTCAAAATTATAATTTAGTATATAGACTTACTGTTATGCAAAACGTTATGCACGGAAGATTAGGTTACACTTCAGGTATAAGTGGAATATTTGGATCATATTTAGAAGAGGACAAGAGGAAAGCCATCGAACTGCTTGATAAAGTTGGACTTGTTAATTATATGTACAAAAGAGCTAGCGAACTTTCAGGTGGGCAGAAACAAAGAGTTGGAATTGTTAGGGCATTAATGCAAGAGCCGGCCTTACTTTTGTGTGATGAACCAATAGCTTCACTTGATCCAAGCAGTTCTAAGATTATTATGGATTTAATAAGGGATTCAGTAAGAGAAAGAAAAATAGCTTGCATCGTAAATTTGCACCAAGTTGAAGTTGCAAAGGAATATGCAGATAGAATAATTGGAATAAAAAATGGTGAAGTAGTATTTGACGGAGTACCATCTTTACTTAATGATAAAATTATAGAAAATATTTATGATACCTCTATAGATAACTTAATGCTTAAAAAAGAGGTGAGACTTGATGCATAAGGCAAGAGAAAAGATATCTCTTATTGATACTAAACGAAATAAATATTATAATATAGCACTAATTATTATTATAATTATTTTTGTGGTATCAACCTTTTTTACTCAATATAATCCATTTGAAATATTTTTTAACTATAGCAATTTAACAGATTTTATAACTAAAGATTTTTTACCTCCTAACACAACTGGAATAAATGAGATTGGTCTAGCATTACTTCAAACTTTTGAAATGGCAGTAGCATCAACTTTTTTTGCTGCTATATTTGCACTGATTTTATCATTTTTTGGATCTAACATAATTTTTAATGTGCCGTTAGTAAATAAAATTGTAAGATTAATCGGGTCCTTTATGAGAAACATTCCCTCATTAATTTGGGCATTAATACTTGTAATGGCTTTTGGCATAGGAATTTCTGTGGGACTCCTAGCATTGTTTATAGCTTCTTTTGGTTTTTTATTAAGAGCATATATTGAGACAATAGATGAAGTTGGAGGAGAGGTCTTAGAAGCATTGGACTCTGTTGGAGCAAGTTTTTTTCAAAAAATAATACAGGGTGTAATCCCAATGGCAATGCCGGGTTATTTATCTTGGTTTTTATATTCAATAGAGGTAAATGTAAGAGACTCTACAATTGTAGGACTTGTAGGAGGTGGAGGTATAGGACTTCTACTTATGGGTTATATAAAATCCTTCAAATACAATGTGTCTGCTACCGTGATTTTTGCAATTGCTGCAGTGGTTATTTTAGTTAATGTTCTTACAGAACAAGTAAGAAAGAAGGTATTACTATAATGGGAAAAGATAATATATATGAAACTCCTTTAAAAATGAAAACTGAAATTGTAAAAACAGGTTTTAGGGGAAAAATTAAAATAAACAATCCTAGAAATAATATGACATTAAAAGTATTTATTTTAATTATGTTTGTCATGTCAATTATGTCTATTTCTCAGCTTAATATAGAATGGTATAAACTAATAGCTAGATTCCCTCTCTTAGGAGGAATTTTTGTCCAATTGTTGAAATTTAATTTTGGAAATTTCAGCTTAGTATTAGACGGTTTTGCAGAATCTGTTGAAATAACAATATTATCAATTGTATATAGTGTGTTTGCAGGATTAATTATGGCTATTTTTATGGCTAAAAACATTACACCAAGCAAAACCCTGGCTGTTTTACTAACTGCAATAAATTCATTTATTAGAGCAGTACCAATAGTTGTATGGGTGCTTTTATTATTGACCTGCTTGGGACTTGGACCAGCACCTGGGGTTTTGGGACTTTCTTTTCATGCCAGCGCATTTTTTGCTAAGGCTTTTTCAGAAAGTTTTGAAGAAGTTCCTGAAGACTCAATTGAAGCAATTAAAGCTACAGGTGCCACAAGCATTCAAATTTTTTTTAGTGCGATTTTGCCGGCAGCCTTTACGTCGCTTATAGCGTGGATTTCAATGAGATTTGAAATAAACTTTGGTGAATCAAGCATACTTGGTATGGTTGGTGCTGGAGGAATAGGTTATTCAATATATTCTAGTATATCTTCATACAATTATGGGCGTGCTGGAATTTCAATATTATTAGTTTTTGCTTTTGCATATGCAATTGAAATCATTTTTACTACGATAAAATATAAATTAAAAGTAAACTAATCAATTATAAGGAAGAAGACATTATGAGTAATTATAAATTGATTAGTTTGACTTTGCTACGAAGTATGCGATAAGAGGTTGGTGAATGAAATAATCGTTCACCAACCTCTCGGTTATTGCTACAGGCAATTTATTTTATTTTATTAGCATCAGTTTCAAATATAAACTTGTGCAAATCCGCATTATTAGCAGCCTTGTTCCAGCCTAAAAAATAAGTTCCATTTATGTAGGTACTGTAATTATATCCTGGCTTGTCCTCAGGCAATCTAAATTGATCTATCGTATTTATTTTATTTAAAATTACATAAGAAGCATCAGAAAGCATATCTGTGCTAGAAAGTGAAGTTTCAATATTAGGTAAAATTGTATCTAGCATTGAAGAAGCCTCAGTAATGCCTAGTGTGGATAGCTTTTTAAAAACAGCAGTTAGAACTGTTCTCTGTCTTTCAGTTCTTTGGAAGTCCTCAGCGCCAACATATCTTATTCTACAATAACCTAAGGCTTGTATACCATTCAAATGTTGAAGTCCACCGTGAGTTAAATAAGGAGGATTGCTGATTCCTTCAAGTCCTGCAACTTCTTTTATATAATTATTTGCTACCTTTACTTCATCTTCTGAAATGTCAATATCAACTCCACCAACTGCATCTACTATCTTGTCAAAATCTCCAAAATCAACTTTTATATAATCCTTAATATTCATGTCAAAATTACTATTGATTGCTTTAATAGCATATTGTCCGCCAGCCTGTCCGCCACCGCCTTGCTTGTATATAACATTTATTCTATCCTTATTTGTTCCAGCAGTAGCTCCTTCGCCTTGTATGTTATCAATAAGCATGTCCCTCATAAGTGAAGTTAATTTTACTTTTTTATGAGCTTTATCAATGGATAAAATCATTATTGAATCTGTAAGACCAGGATCAACCTTAGGATCACGTGAGTCCACACCTAAAAGCAGGATATTAGTATAGTTTTTATCAATAGAAGTATCATCAAAATTTTGTGAGTTTATTCCAAGATCAGACGGTTTTTTTGATATGTTAACACCGTTTACCTTTGATAACTTGCTATTGATGAAGAAAAAAGTGCCTCCACCTACTATTGCTAAAATAATAAGTATAACTATAGGAATAATAATAATTTTCTTATGTGTTTTCTTTACATTTTTATTTTTCATAGAGTGCTCCTCCACCTAATATTTTTTGTGTAAATAATTGTCCAATCTATATGATACATTTACACAAAAAGTATGTCAATAAATATAAAAAATTGGTAATTTAATTATGACTTTAATAGTATGCTTATATAGATTTTCGTAATAGTTAGAAATTGCGAAGCAAAGACTAAAGAAAGCCTTCGGCTAGATGAAAGATTTGACGATGCTAAAGCCGTCAAAGGTGAGAGAAGTTACTTACGTAACAGGTAAAGGAAATTTTTCCTCCTACGTCAGAAAAATGGTGAATTTAAATTTATATATCTTAGTATCTAAAGATAACTCTACAATATGTTAATAAATATTTATACGATAAACACCACGACCTTTGGTCAAAAAATGAGGGATAAAATACTCTAGATTTTAAATTTAAGTTCAAAGATTTTTCGCACGCATAGCGTAAAAAGCTTTAACCAGTTAATTTGTAATTTCTTTAAATTATGTCATAACATTTGCTTTAAAAGGTGAATTTATTATTAATATTAATAAGTACAAGTTGACTAATGAGTATGTTGTTAATATAATGTAGTGTATAGAATTATAAGGAGGTGCAAATATAATAAAAATTTTAAAGCGCCAGGAGTTAAGTAATTAAGTGGAAACTCAGTATAGCTGAGTAAATTTCACTAATCAAATCAAAGATTTGTTTTGTAAAGTAAACTCAGCACAGCTGAGTAAGTTCCATTAACCAAATCGAAGCTTTGGAATGTCACTTAACTTGACGAGGATGGGGAGAATCGAACTCTTCGGCGGGTGCCCCACGGTATCACACTACCGTAAACGGCTAACAAAACCAAAAAGTGATTTTTGGGACAATATTAGTCTGGTGTAAAAACCTAAATATAGCACTAAGGTATTAGTAAATTTTAAAAAATTTTTAAAGTTACTAAGTTTTTTTTGTGCGCAAAAAAGAGAGGAAGATTTTTATGTGTGGAATAGTTGGATATGTAGGAAAGAGAAATGCCGCAGACCTTTTAGTTAAAGGTCTTGAAAAATTAGAGTATAGAGGTTATGATTCAGCAGGAATTGCAGTAATAAATAGTAATGGAAAATTAGAAGTTCAAAAAGTTAAGGGAAGACTTTTTAATTTGGAAGAAAAATTAAAAGAATCTCCTATAAAAGGAAATATAGGTATTGGTCATACTAGATGGGCAACTCATGGAGCACCATCTGTGTTGAATTCACATCCTCATATTAATAGAACAGGAACAATTGCCGTTGTTCACAATGGAATAATTGAAAATTATATAGAACTTAGAGAATGGTTAATAGAAAAAGGATATAAATTTATAACGGATACGGATACTGAAGTAGTGCCTCATTTAATTGATTACTACTATGAAGGAGACATAGTTGATGCATCAATAAAGGCGGTAAAGAAACTTCAAGGAAGTTATGCTCTTGGAATAGTTTCACTAAATGATCCTAACAAAATTGTTGCAGTAAGAAAAGATTGTCCACTTATAGTTGGATTAAATAAAGACGAAAATTTTATAGCATCAGATATACCAGCAGTTTTAAATGAGACAAGAGATGTATATTTCTTAGAAGACAATGAATTTGTAGTGCTTAGTGAAAATGGTGTTGAAATATTAGATGAAAACAAAGAGAAGATTGAAAAAGAAGTATACCATGTAACTTGGGATGCAGATGCTGCAGAAAAATCTGGATATGACCACTTTATGCTTAAAGAAATTCATGAACAACCAAAGGTTACAAAGGATACAATGACTTCAAGAATAATATTAGGTGAAGATATAAAACTGGATAAAATAAATTTAACAAAGGAGCAAATTGATAAATTTAACAAGGTTTATATAGTTGCATGTGGAACAGCTTATCATGCTGGAATAGTTGGAAAATATGTGATTGAAAAACTTGCAAGAATACCAGTTGAAGTTGATATAGCATCAGAATTTAGATATAGAAATCCAATTATAGATAAAAATACGCTAATGATAGTTGTTAGTCAATCAGGAGAAACTGCAGACACATTGGCTGCAATGAGACTTGCTAAAAATGAAGGGGCAAGAGTTATTGCGGTAACAAATGTAGTTGGGAGCACAGTATCAAGAGAAGCAGATGATGTACTTTACACATGGGCAGGACCTGAAATTGCAGTTGCATCAACAAAAGCATATACAACTCAACTTGTAGCAATGTATATAATAGCATTATATTTTGCTAAAAACAAAGGAACTTTAACAGATGAAGAAATAGAAGTTATAAAAAAAGATATGCTTGAACTTCCTGAAAAAGAAAAAGAAGTATTAGAACATCAAGATGTCATAAAGAAGTTTGCTAAAGATCATTTTGAAGAAACTGATATGTTCTATTTAGGAAGAGGACTTGACTATGCTGTAGCTATGGAAGGCTCATTAAAACTTAAAGAAATTTCTTATATCCATTCAGAAGCATATGCTGGTGGAGAACTTAAACATGGACCAATAGCTCTTATTGAATTTGGAACAGTAGTAATAGCTGTTGCAACGCAACCTGATTTATTTGAAAAAATGGTTAGCAATATAAAAGAAGTTAAGACAAGAGGTGCAAAGGTGTTAGCTGTTGCATTAAAAGGAAATGAAAATGTTGAAAAAACATGTGATGGGGCAATGTATCTTCCTGAGGTTAATCCTCTATTAGCTCCAATACTTGCAATAATTCCACTTCAACTTCTTTCATACTATATTTCAATTGCAAAAGGTTGTGACGTTGACAAACCAAGGAATTTGGCTAAGTCAGTTACAGTTGAATAGGTGTAGTTTTGAAATAAAGTTTGATGTTGATTTGAAATAAAGTTTGATCATTTATAATAAAGATTGATTATTCGTAATAAAGTTTGATTAAAATCAAAAAAAATGGTAAGGCTATATTTATAATGTAGAGCATTATGAATATAGTAATAAGAAGTCATATAGGCTAGACATTTTAAGAAAGTAAAAATGTCTAGCCTTTTTTCTTTAAGGAAATGGAAGGATGGCTAAAAGAAAAAGACAACAAGATATTAAAATGAGGATTACAGAAGGCAGAGGAAGCGGTATAGGAAAAGAATATGTATCTTGGATTAAAATTAAGGATGTATCTTTTACATATTAGATTTTTAAGAAAATGTTATGGATATAAAGGATCAATAGCTATTATTGCCAATAGTTATGACATCAGATTTTCTTGTTCTTTAGGAAATTATATCATTAGACGCTCTGTGAATAACCAATAAAATATAGATATTATGATGAAATAAAAAATAACAGTAAAAGATATATTAAATAATAATCATAATGAATTAAAAAATAAATATTGAAATAAGGTACCGAAGAATATGCTAAGATTTGTACATCGACACAGTGCACTTATATTACCAGAGGAACTTAAAAATTATTTTTATTCTAAAAGAGAATTGTTAAAGAAATTACAAGATGGAGTAAACGAGGTGATTAAGTATTGGTACAATAAAAAGAAAGGCTCTAATTATGAAGCTGGAGTAATTGCAGTAATTCATACTTTTTGTGGAGATTAAAAATTGAATCCACATGTACATGCCTTAGTAACTAGAGGTGCAGTTGATAAAAAACAAAGTGGCATATAATAATTGTGTATCAGTTTATCATCCGTTTATATTTGTGTGCTAAAATGAAAATAACTATTTGAGAAAAGGAGGAGTTGGGATGAATACCGTCATGATTGTTGATGATGATCCGTATATATGTGAACTTGTAAGCACGATACTCAAAAATGAGGGCTTTATCACTTTTGAAGCGTCCGATGGACGGGACGCTCTACGAAAAATGACAGACACAAACCCTGACCTTTGTGTCATTGACCTTTTGATGCCGGATATGGACGGCTTTGAATTGTGCCGGAAACTTCGGAAATATTATGAGGACATGCCGATACTCATGCTGACAGCCATGGATGATATAAGTAAAAAAGTCAAGGGCTATAAACTTGGGACAGATGATTACCTAACCAAGCCGTTTGAACCGGCAGAGCTTATTATAAGAGTGAAGGCACTGTTCCGGCGGTATAAAGTCCCTTTTTCTGAGGTTTCGAGTGTCGGAAAGCTAACGGTTGATAACAGCAGCCATACGATTTATATGGGCAGCGAGCGTATCGAGGATATTCCACTGAAAGAGTTTGCTGTTCTTTATAAGCTCGCCCGCTCGCAGGGTAAAATAATCTCACGGAATAATTTTATTCAGGACATATGGGGCTATGATTTTGAGGGAAACGAGAGGACATTGGATGTTCATATCAATCGTTTACGCGAGAGATTTCCAGTAGAACAATACGGGTTTAAAATTATCGCCATTCGGGGCATTGGCTATCGGTTGGAGGTGACGATATGAAAAAGCAAAAATGGTTTCAAACACTTAGCTGGCTGCTTTGGTGTCTGTTCTGCATTGTCAGTGCGTTCACGACAGGGTATTTTCTAACAATGCTATTTTTCAAAACAACAGGCTTTCCATCAGAACTGGTAGCATTTATGATTTGCGCATTCATATCACTTTCTTTACTATCGTTGGAATTTTTCGTATTTTTCTTTATACTCCAACATTCTAGGCAAGGAAAAAAGCATGGCTGGTTGCAAGATAGATTTTTTATGATTGCTTCAGATGCAATGAGCAGGATTGCGCGTGGGGAGTTTAGCGTATTTCTCAACCCGAAAGACTTCGGGGAGCAACGTGAACTTGTCGATAGCATAAATAAAATGGCAAAAGATCTTGGATCCATGGAAACTCTGCGGCAGGATTTTGTTTCAAATGTTTCCCATGAAATACAATCTCCGCTCACATCTATCAGCGGTTATGTGACACTTTTGGAAAATGACGCGCTTACACCTGCGCAGCGGAAGCACTACCTTCATATTATCAAATCCGAAAGTGTCCGCCTGTCAAAATTAAGTTCAAATTTACTGAAACTCTCCTCGCTGGATTCCGGTGTCGCCCCGCTGTCCATCAGTCAATTTCACTTAGACAAACAATTGCAAAACGCGGTGATTTTACTTGATCCGCAATGGTCGAAAAAAAACATATCTATAACAGCAGATCTCGACAAAGTAACCGTTTCCGCCGACGAGGAACTTCTTTCCCAAGTATGGATTAATCTCCTGCATAATGCAATCAAATTTACGCCAGAAGGTGGCGCGATTCACATTAGGCTGGCTACAAATGATGGTAAAACTGTCTGCACCATTGCCGACAGCGGCATAGGTATCTCATCGGAAGATCAAATCCATATCTTTGAACGATTCTACAAAGTGGATAAATCCCGTGACCGTTCCCTCGGCGGTAATGGGCTGGGGCTGTCGCTTGTAAAAAAAATTGTGGAGTTGCATGGTGGTATTGTGAGTGTAGAAAGCGAGAAAGGAAAAGGAACAAACTTTATAGTCACTCTTTGAGTTTATATTAGTTTATATTCCATTTACACTCTGTTTATTTTGCAGGCTTATGATAAAGCTGTAGATAATATAAACCACAAAAAGGAGTGCATACTATGAAATCAATCATTCAGGTAAATAATGAAGAAAAGCTGCCCGAGGGGCTCCGGCTCGCGGGCCGAAAAGTGCCGGCGGCGGACGGGAAGCAGGTGCCCCTCTACCTGTTCAGGTTGCCTGACGGCTCGAACATGGAGATGGTCGCGGTAACAGCGGGCGACTTCGTCATGGGAACTGACGACTCGGATGCACCCGACTGGGAGAAACCAAAGCACATCCACCCCATGAAATATTCCTATTGGATTGGCCGCAACGATGTGACGCGTGGGCAGTTTAAGGCATTTTGTTCCGCAACAGGCAGAGCGGAGCCAGAGAAAGTTTACTTCGACGATGAGCTGGTTGGGAATACGGATTGTCATCCTGTGATCATGGTCTCGTGGGATGACGCAAAGGCCTACTGCACATGGGCTGGGCTCGTGTTGCCATCCGAAGCAGAATGGGAGAAGGCAGCGCGAGGTATCGATGGCCGGAAGTATCCTTGGGGGGATGTATGGGATCCTAAGAAGACAAACTTCCTTGATGCATCGTGTCCAGGGGATAAAATCATGATGGGCAATGGAAAGACGTTAGACGAGCACATGGCGGCCTTTGGTGGTCGTGACTTGGAGTATAACGACGGATTCCCTTACACTTCGCCTGTGGGCAGTTTCATGGCAGGAGCGTCACCATATGGTGCTCTTGATATGGCAGGGAACGTCTTCCAGTGGGTCGAAGATTGGTGGGATGAGGAAGGCTTTCCGCGTTCCATCAGGGGAGACTTCTCATCTCCTCAGAGCGGCTCGTGGCGGGTCGATCGTGGTAGCAGCTGGGGTAACCCCGGGGTGCTCGCTTGTCGGACTACAATGCGATACGGATATGCGCCATCCGACCGCAATGAGCATCTCAGCTTTCGTGTTCTCCTGAGGTCAGTTCTTTAGTATTCATGGATTTATGTTTATTATATTGACATAAATCCACAACAATGTTCGGCTCGCCTGATGTTTTGATCAAACTTTATTTAAAGCCAACATTGAATAAAACTTCAAAAGAAAAAGATGCAATACGTGAGATGCGTAGTATGGAAGACAAAATTAAATACAACAGTAGAGTAAGGCCACACATTCTCAAATTTAGTGAGAGTGTGTGGCCTATTATGTTTGATAACTAAAGTTGTATTCATCGGACTACTTGGTTATCAAATTAGCCCCGTATTGTAGATGTGGGATCAACGAGATTTTAGAAACATGAACTCTGATAGATTTTAATAATTTATCCTTAGTCATCTGTAAAATTTACCATACTAGACAGAGGAAATATTAATGTAACTTTAGTTCCTTTATTCTCCTCAGAATCAATAGTAATTTTTAAACCCAGTTTTGAGCATAGTTTTTCACATAAATACAATCCGATTCCTGTACTTTTACTAAATTTTCTTCCGTTTTCACCAGTGAATCCTTTTTCAAACACTCTATTTATATCTTTATCTATTATCCCTACTCCATTATCCTCTATGGTTAACATTACTGAATTAGCTTTCTTAATTGAATATATACTTATCATGGGCGCTTTACTACTTGAGTATTTTATAGAGTTTCCTATTATCTGATTAATAATAAATTCAGTCCATTTCGTATCACTATATACAATTTTATTTATATCTTTTATATCTAATTTTATTTTCTTATGAATAAAATCTCTATAATTTCTTTTAACTACATTCCTTATTACATTATCAAGGTTAATTTGTTTTATAATATAGTCTTTACTAACATCATCGCTTCGAGAATAATAAAGCACCTGTTCTACAAAACCCTCAATTCTATTTATCTGGAAGTCAATTTTATTAGTTACTTCATCTCGATTATTTTCAATTAATAGTTTTGTAGAAGCTATGGGTGTTTTAATTTCATGTACCCAGGTCTCTATGTATTCTCTATATTCCACCTGTATATCCTTATAATATTTTACATTTTCGTGCATATCTCTGCTTATTTCTTTAAGTATAGAATTTAACTTTTTCGCTTGTATAAAGTTCGCTTCCTTTATTACCACTGGAAGTAGATATTTCTTATCTAAATTTTCTAATACGTTATTAATTTCATCATAATAATTTCTGAATTTTATAAATTCTAAAGCCATATAAGAAATTAATGGCAAAAACCAAATACAAAAGACAAATAAAATTATAATGAAATTAACATTAATAGTAAGCATTATAGCTGCTAATATAATAAATAACAGCATGTTAGATATTATTACCACCATTTTTTCTTTAATAAATTCACCTATACTCATGGCATTATGTACCCTAACCCTCTTCTTGTTTCTATTGTATTTTCTATGCCTATCTCTTCAAGCTTTTTTCTTAATCTATTAATATTAACAGTTAAGGTGCTATCATCCACAAAATAATCTGATTTCCATAGGTATTCCATAAGCGAATCTCGTTTTACTATATTCCCCTTATTGTTTATTAAGTAAGAAAGTATTTTAACCTCATTTTTCGTTAATTCCAAGCATTTATCCTTATAAATAACCGTTGCATTTGAAAGATTTAAATTAAAATCTTTATAGCTTAATATATTATTAGTTTTTGAACTTACACCTGTTCTTCTTAAAATATTAGTTATCCTTGCTAATAATATTTCTATATTATAAGGCTTTGTTATAAAATCATCTGCTCCTAAATTCATACTCATTAATTCATCTAAATCACTATCTCTACTTGTAACTATTATAATTGGAACCCCTGAAGTTTTTCGTATTTCTCTACATATATAATAACCATCAAATACTGGAAGATTAATATCTAACAATATAAGTTCTGCATTCTCATTTTCAACATAATGGATTATATTATTAAAATTCATAGGAGCTTTTACTTCGTATCCATATCTTTTTAAAAAATTTTGTAATTCTTCTCTTATAACCTCATCATCTTCAATAATAATAATTTTTTCCATATGTACTCTTATCTCCCTACTTATTTAATTCTGTACCCTAATATCATAACATATTCTAAATTTTATTATTAATCAGCTGGGCTATTAAATATTAACAAATTTCGTAAAATCCCTGTCTAAAATAAATTTCTTTATAAGTTATTCTTAACAATATTTTTATATCCTACATATGTTGTATAGAAGTATCCTGCATAAATTATAATAAATATTAATGCTGTTACTAATGCTGAAGAATTAATATCTATTTTTTGTAAGTTATTTATAAAATCGCTAGTTACCTTAATTCCAACCACTGAATGAATTAATGCAAGACTAACTGGAAGACTAAAGTATATAAATATTTGAACAAAAATTGTTTTATCTATCATTTTTTTGTTTGCACCAAGTCTCCTTAAAGCCTTATATCTTTCTATATTATCACTGGCTTCTGATAATTGTTGAAGAGCAAGTACTGCCATGCTAGTTATTAAAAATACAATACCTAAATATATTACGATAAATATTAATACATTTGTTTCTTCCATACTTTCTGAATAAACCGCATCTTTTGAGATACCCAGTATATAAGCACCTTTACCATAGTCCTGACGTTTTTCGTATTTTTTATTATATTTTTCTCTATTTTTATCTAAATAATTTACATTAAGTACCGATTTACTAATTTTGTAACCTGATAAAAACTCATCATTTATAACTATTGTGAAAAAACTAGTTGTACCATAAGCAGTCATAAGATTTTCTTCTATAGCTTTAGGGTTTTTTATTAGGTATTCTTTTCCTTTGATGTTGATTTTATTATTATTTTTTATTTTTTCATTTATTGGTTTCATGAACGCATTATTATTTGATAAAATTAAAACTTCATCTTTATTTAAATTTACTTCTTTTTCATTCTTAAATTTTAAAATTTTATTATAATCAGATAGTTTAACAAAATCTACATCTTCTTTTTTAAAATCTCCGGTTGTTAAAAAGTCACTAGCTTTCATACCTATAAGATATTCATTATAAGCTACGGATTTTTCATTTTTACTTATTTTCAAATTAATTTTATTTAGAACATCTTCTATATTGTAGCCTTCATCCTTATTTTGTACTGATATGCTGGCATCAAAGGGCGTTGACTTTTTAATTCCTGCATCGATAACTGTTTTAAAGCCTATTCCCACAGATAAACTTACTATTGTGAAAAATAACATTAAGCAAATTAAAGACATTGATATGAAGTTTGTATTAACTTTACTATTTATCTGTTTTACTACAAATATATTTAACCCTTTAAAATAAACCCTTTTATTTTTCTTTACCACATATAATATAAATCCAGATAAGCTAAAGAAAAATAATACTGTACCTAATATTCCCAAAGCTATTGATATTAAGAACATAGGGTCTAGTACATTTAAACCTACTTTTAGTATTGATTTATATGCAAACCCAAGTGATACTGCGCATAAAATAAATGCTATTAAATATATAATAGGTTTTTTGAAGCTAACATCTTGATTTTTTTTACCTGCTGTTAATAAATCGATTATCTTGTATTTAGATATAACAAATACATTAAATATCATAACAAGTAAAAACATTATTCCAAAGTATAATACAGTTTTAACTATTGCACCTGTTGAGACTGCAAACTTATATTCATTAATTGGCAAATCAAATAACTTTAATGCAAAGGCAGATAATCCTTGTGATGCTCCAATTCCTAGTATAAGTCCACTAATTAAAGATATAACTCCAACTAGAAAAGTCTCCATTACTAATATTGTAGATATTTTTCTTTTTCCCATACCTAAAGTCATGTATATTCCTAATTCTTTTTTACGTTTTTTTATCAAGAAATTATTTGCATATAATATTAAACTACCTAATACTATGGATATAAATACCGACGTATAAGACATAACTTTCATTAATGTAGATACAGATTTCATTTTTATAAGTGCCTTTTGTGTCCCCATTGAGTTGAAGCTATAAAATATACACACTGCTAAAGTTAGTGTTAAGAAATATACAGCATAGTCCTTAAAACTCTTCTTTACATTACCTACAGCTATTTTAGAATACATTATCGTCACCTCCAAGTAGAGTTATAACTTCTATAATTTTATTAAAGAATTCTTTTCTAGTATCATTACCTCTTACTACCTCACTAAAGATTTTTCCATCTTTAATAAAAAGGATTCTATGAGCATAGCTTGCTGTAAAGGCATCATGGGTAACCATAAGTATTGTGGTCTTTAAATCTTTGTTTAGACTTTCAAATTTTTCAAGTAATAATCTAGCTTTTTTAGAATCTAGCGCCCCTGTTGGTTCATCAGCAAGTACTAAGGATGGATCTGTTACTATTGCTCTTGTAGAAGCAACTCTTTGCTTTTGTCCACCTGACATTTGATAAGGATATTTATTTAGTTGTGCTTCAATGTCTAAATATTTTGCCACTGATTTTATTTTTCCATCTATTGCCGAACTTTTCTCACCTTTTATTGTTAATGCTAAAGCTATATTTTCATAAGCAGTAAGAGTATCTAGTAGGTTAAAATCTTGAAATATAAAACCTAACTCATTTTGTCTAAACTTATCTAATGCTTTTGATTTCAACCTAGTAATATCACTATTATTTATTATTATTTTCCCTGTAGTGACATTATCAATAGTTGATATACAATTAAGCAATGTTGTTTTACCACTTCCTGAAGGTCCCATTATCCCAACAAACTCCCCCTCATCTACCTTAAAGCTGATACTGTCTATAGCCTTTGTAACATTATCTTTATTTCCATAATACTTTTCAATTTTTTCT
This sequence comes from Clostridium acidisoli DSM 12555, assembly GCF_900176305.1. Taxonomy (GTDB): domain Bacteria; phylum Bacillota; class Clostridia; order Clostridiales; family Clostridiaceae; genus Clostridium_I; species Clostridium_I acidisoli. Next base: position 40,677 of record NZ_FWXH01000015.1, on the reverse strand, counting down.
ACACTTAATATATTTTTCATTTATAACTCTCCCTTTTTTTCTTTATCTTAAATTTAATTGTTTTAACTCCATCTGATGTATTTATTATATATAATTTTATTTGCAGCCACCATTGAAGTATATTTCATTAACATTACATTTTTGTTATGTTAACATAAGTTTGAATAAAATTCCAAAAGAAAAAGATGCAATACGTGAGATGCGTAGCATGGAAGACAAAATTAAATATAACAGTAGAGTAAAGCCAGAAAGAATATCTCTTTATTTCAAACCTACTCCTATAAGATGGTATAAATTTATAAAACAAATAACAATTTGTAGAAATATTGATAAAAAAAGAAAAAACAAGTATAATAATATGTATAATTTGAATATTATACATTATATGTAATATAAATCATTAAAAAGATGGCAAATCATTTAGATGGAGGAAAGGTATTATTATGGGTACAAAATCAAAATTTGATAAAATTGTTACCGGAGTTTTGGGAATTGTACAAAATTCTAAAAAAGAAGTTTTATTCATTAAGCAAAGAAAAGGACCGTATGCAGGAAGTTGGCTTTTACCGGGTGGGTCAATTGAGAAGAATGAAACATGTGTACAAGCTGTAATAAGAGAAGTTAATGAGGAAACTGGTATAAACATTAAAAATCCAGAATTTGTGAATATAAATGAAATGTTTGGTGAATGGGAAGAAGGAAAGTATCATTTATTAATGTTTGGATTTAAAGATTATACGGAAGATGAAATTCCAAAGGGATTTGAAGGTGATAACGTTGATGGTATCAAATGGTTTAATCCATTTGATATAGATTTACACCCAACTGATAAGCTTATTTTGAGAGAAGCAGGATATGCTGATTTTACAGATAAAGATATAGAGGAATCACTGAAAGCAGACAGAATAATTATGAATAGTTACATAAGTAGGTAGTATAAAATTTTATCCATTCGCTATCATCCGTAAGGCTCCCACTTTTGAAAGCATTGAGTTAACGCATGCTACGCGCTACACTTAAGTTCAACTAACACTCAGATGGTGTAAAAACCAAAATCACATATGAATGCAAGTCTCACTTTATCTGTATATTTTTCATAATTTATAAAACCTGCTCTAATTTGTTATATTTTATATTAAAATTAAAATTACAATTAATATATTTTACTGAAATGTTTTTCTAAGAGAAATGTAAGTAGAACATGTGATGAAAAGATGTGATATATATATGAAAAATACACAAATTAAAAAACATAGTGTTTTAAGTAATGTTATATTTTACTTTAAAATTTGGATTAAGGTGTATCCTCGATTTATACCGCTAATTCTTTTAGCCGTTCCTTCAGGAATTGCATTAGTTTATACTGAGATAACTATACCTAAACTTATAATTCATGGAATTGAAGTTAAAATGTCTATAGAATCAGTTTTAAAATCACTCTTTGGGGTTTCATTTTGCATGATTATTGCAAATGTTTTTTCTACTTATACAGATCTGCATCTTATGGCAAAGTCAGTACTTGCAAAATCATATTTAAATTCAGATATAATTTTTAAAAAAATCTTTAGTCTTAATTACCAGAAACTTATTAATCCCAAAGTGCAGAACAAAATTTCGGAAATAAAGGAAATTATGTCACAAGGTGATAGAGGAGTAATGAATCAATTTGGGAATAATATTATTCTATTTTTAACATCTTTTTTTGGAATTATATTTTTTGCAGTGGATATTGCGAAGATTGATGCAGTTCTCCTTATATTAATAATTGTTACTGGATGTATAAATTTTTTATACGGAATTTATGCAAATAGGTATGAAAGTAAAAATATGGAACTTAGAAGTGTGGATGCTAAAAAATCTGATTATATAACAGCTTCATCTCAAAAATATGAATTTTTGAAAGATATTAAAATTTATAAAATGGAAAAATGGCTTACTGAAAGTTTTGATGTTTACAGAAAGAAATGGTCAAAATATATATTGAAATCTGAGAATGTAAAATTTGGAGCAGTGTTTATAAATGCTTTAATGGTTTTTATTAGAGACATTTTTATTTATATTTATCTAATAAATGAACTGCTTAACAAGCAAATAAAAGTTTCTTATTTTGTTTTTATGATTGGACTTGTGATGGCATTTTCTAACTGGTTTAATAATATAATAACTCAATTTAATGACATGATATTGACTAGTGTTCAGATAAATCATATAAGAGATTTTATTGATATAGAGGAAGAGAACACTGGTATACGAAACTTATTAGAAATAGAGGACAAACCAGAAATTGAATTCAAATCTATAAGCTATAAATATCCGCAGAGTGAACGATGGATATTTAGAAATTTCAACTTAAAAATATTGGGTGGAGAAAAGCTTGCATTAGTAGGTGTAAATGGCTCTGGAAAAACTACTCTTATGTTACTTCTTATGGGATTTCTTGAACCAAATGAAGGAAAAATCTTTATAAATGGACATAACAGTAGGGAATTTAATAAATCTGATTATTACCAATTATTTTCACCGGTCTTTCAAGATATAAATATATTTCCAGAGTCAATATATTCAAACATTACAGGAAGTTTAGAATATGATAAAAAGAAGGCTGATAATGCAATTCTTGAAAGTGGCATGAGTAAATTTGTTAATTCTCTTCCTCACAAAGAAGATACATTTTTAGTAAAAACTAGCAGAGAAGGAGCAATAGACCTTTCGGGAGGTCAGAATCAAAGTATGCTTCTTGCTAGGGCACTTTATAAGAATGCAAAGATTAATATTCTTGATGAGCCTACAGCAGCACTTGATGCTATTGCCGAAAGTAAAGTTTACAAAAAATACAACAAAATGAGTGAAAATAAAACATCAGTATTTATTTCACATAGACTTGCATCTACTAAATTCTGCAACAGGATTATACTAATGGAGGATGGAAAAATACTTGAAGAAGGAACACACACTGACCTTCTAAACAAGAACGGAAGATATAAAGAAATGTTTGACGTTCAAAGTAGGTATTATAAGGATGGAGGTGTGGAGCGTGAAGAACAAGATAGCGAGATTTTTTAGATTTTGTAATTATTTATCAGATCTAGAACATGGATATTTTATATGCGTTATAATATCTAATATTCTTAAAGCTATAGCACCATTTGTAAATTTATACTTTTCAAAAAAGATTATTGATGCAGTTTTAGTCAATATGTCTTCTAGTGAAATTATGAAATATGTTTGGGCTATGGTTATACTTAATTTATTAATAATGATATTACAGGGATACTTTGAAAGCAGAGGAGAATACCATAATTTAAACATGATGAAAAAGCATGAGATGAAGAAAGCTAAAAAGCTTATGAATCTTGATTATGAGGTTGTTGAAAATGATTGTCTTCAGACAAGTATCACAGAGCTATATAGTCTTGAACAACATGGTGTATATAGTCTTTCAAATTTTAATAAGGCCGTTGCTGACTTTATTGCAAGTATTGCAGGCGTTGTCATAGCATTATATTTTTCTATAAAATTTTTTGAAGCAAAATTGACTTTTAAAGGAATTTATAATGGAGAAATAAATTTAATATTTATTACTTTATTTATATTATTAAATGTACTTTCATTTATGATTATTAACAAAACACATGAGTCAGCCGGAAACTTCATAATAAAAGAAGGAAATAAGGTTCTTAGATATATTAAATCATATATGAATATAATGTATAACTATAGAGTAGGAAAAGATATAAAAATGTATGATATGAACCTTGCTGAAAATTCTATGAAAGTATATAAAAGGAATATGTTTTATGTATTCTCATCTTTTTGGACAAGGCTAGAAAAGGGCAATACCATAGCTAAAATTTTAAGTAGTATACTTTCAATTCTAATTTTTTTATTTGTAGGAATGAAGGCAGTTTACGGTTCAATATCAGTTGGACAGATTATGCTTTACACCGGAGCTATTAATAGTATCTTTAAGAATGTATCTGGAGTAGTAAATAGTCTCGGTATTTTGATTCCAACGGATTTTTATAGACGGAAATTATTTGAATTTATGGATATAGACAAAAGAAATGATTGCGAAAAGTCTTTGATAAATAAAACACAAAGCGCTACATATGAAATAGAATTTAAAGATGTAAGTTTTAAATATCCTGGTACGGATAAATATGTTCTGAATGATATAAATCTGAAATTTAAAGAGGGTAAACGATATGCAGTTGTGGGAATTAATGGTTCGGGGAAAACTACTTTGATAAAGCTTCTTTTGAGATTTTACAATCCAACAGAAGGCCAAATAACTATCAACGGAATAGATATAAGAAAATATAACCACGACAAATATTTAGATATATTTTCTGCAGTATTTCAGGATTTTAAATTATTTTCACTTAAGCTTGGAGAGAATATTGCATCATCAACAGAGTATAACGAAGATAAAGTAAAACAATCTATGCAAAAAGTAGGGCTTTCAAGATTTCTTCAGAAAAATGATTTAAAAGATTATCTTTATCGTGAATTTGATGAGAATGGGATTGAAGTTTCAGGAGGAGAGGCACAGAAGATTGCAATGGCAAGGTCTATATATAACAATGGAAATTTCATTGTTCTTGATGAGCCTACAGCCGCACTTGATCCTATCTCAGAATATGAAATATATTCACAATTTGATAATATAATTGGAAGCAATACTGCAATATATATATCACATAGATTATCATCCTGTAGATTTTGTGATAATATATATGTTCTTAGTAAAGGTGCACTTGTCCAAAGTGGCTCACATAACCAGCTGATTTCTGATATTAATGGGGAATACTATGAACTTTGGAATGAACAAGCTAAGTATTATAAACGAGAGTAATCTTTTTTATTAATATTCTTGCTCATAAATCAATTTTACACTAGAAATGGTGGCTTTTTATAGTGGCTAGGCTGTTCACTAGTCTTCAATTAGGATTTATCTTTATAACTTATTGTATAAATGAAAAATACTAAATAAAATAATAGTGCGACAATGGATCGTATTCTACTATTATTTCTTGACCAGATATTAATAATTACTAATATTGATGGGATTACAAGCAAGATTATCAAAATGTATTTATTTATATTTTTCATAATTTATAAGACCTACTCTAACTTTCTATATTTTGTATTATTGTTAGTTATTCCAAAATTCAGGACAAATTTCTAATTCTATAAGAAAATCATTTGTTTTGTAAAATGTCCAAAATATTAGTATCATGTGTTATTAAAACATAGTAGTATAAACCAAAAATGTACAATACTACATTTTATATATTATTATACATTTTTATTGCTAAATTTACAATTAATATATAATTGGTATTATTTTCATCGAGGAATACAGAATTAAAATTTGGATTAAGGTGTATCCTCAAATTTATACCGATGATTCTTTTAGCCGCTCCTTAAGGGATTTTATTATGCATGATTGTTGCAAATGTTTTTTCCCACTTATATAGAGCTGCATCTTATGGCAAAATCATATTTAAATGCAGATATGATTTTGCCATAAGATTTTTAGTCTTAATTACCAGAAACTTATTAATAATTTAGTTGTAATATTTAAAAAAATAATGAAAAATAACATATTTATACCACAATTAAGATTTATAATAACCTTTAAGCAAAAGAAGCTATTATAAATTATACAAGGGAGGCAATAAAATGAGTATATCATCAATTTCATCACATTCTTCAATATCGAATTTAATTAAATCATCGGCTACAAGTAGTAAAGTAAGCTGTAATAGCAGTAGCAGCACTAATAGTACAAGCAGTAGTACTGATACTTCTGCATTGGAAAGTCAGAAGACATCTCTTCAAAATCAAATACAGCAGGCGCAGAATAGTAGCGGCGATGAGAAAACTAAACAAGCAAAGATAAAAGAATTACAAAGCCAGCTTCAATCAGTTGAGGCTGAGATAGCTCAAAAGGAAACAAGTAGCTCAAGTTCATCATCAACATCTTCAAATATAATTGATGTTAGAGCATAAAATGCTTCACCTTGACCCAAATTTAGTGCAGTGATATAATAAAAAAAGAGTGTGAAGGTCACACGAAGGGGTACACCACCATGGGTGTATTACTTCGTGTGGCCTTTTTTGGCTTATAAGAAAAAAAGGGGGAGATACAATGAAAAACGATACATTAACAATTGGAGGGCATGAATTTTCATCAAGATTTATATTAGGTTCAGGAAAATATAATTTGGATTTAATTAAGGCAGCAGTGGAATATGCTGGTGCACAGATCATTACATTAGCATTAAGACGTGCCAATACAAATGAAAAGGAGAATATTTTAGATTATATTCCGAAAGGCGTAACTTTGCTTCCAAATACATCTGGGGCAAGAAATGCAGAAGAGGCAATTCGAATTGCAAGACTAGCAAGAGAGATGCATTGTGGAGACTTTATTAAGATTGAAATTATTAGGGATTCAAAATATTTGCTTCCAGATAACTATGAGACAATTAAAGCTACTGAGATTCTTGCAAAAGAAGGATTTATAGTCATGCCATATATGCATGCGGATTTAAATGTAGCGCGTGATTTAGTTAATGCAGGTGCAGCATGCATTATGCCACTTGCAGCTCCAATTGGCTCTAACAAAGGCTTAAGCACAAAAGATTTTATTAAAATATTAGTAGATGAAATAGATCTTCCAATTATTGTAGATGCAGGAATTGGCCGTCCGTCACAGGCTTGTGAAGCTATGGAAATGGGTGTTGCAGCTGTTATGGCTAATACTGCAATTGCAACAGCTGGAGATATTCCAGCTATGGCAGGTGCGTTTAGATATGCCATTGAAGCAGGGCGTGCAGCATATCTTTCTGGCTTAGGTCGTGTACTAGACAAAGGTGCAGCTGCATCCTCACCACTAACTGGTTTTTTAAAGGAATAGGAGGAGATTAGATATGACAAAGCAACGTATAAATCATATGGAATATATGGAAGGTATGGAAGTACTCAAGTCAGATGTTATGAAACAGGTAATCAGTAATATGGAGACATATGATTACAATAAATATACAGCATCAGATGTTATAAGGGCTTTGGATCATGATTCTCGTACGGTAGAGGATTTTGCAGCCTTATTAGCACCTGCAGCAGCTCCATTTTTGGAAAGAATGGCTCAGCTAGCACAAAAGGAAACAAGAAAGCGTTTTGGTAATTCCATTTACATGTTTACACCATTATATATTGCTAATTATTGTGAAAATTACTGTATTTACTGCGGGTTTAACTGTCACAACAAAATACGTCGTGCAAGATTAAACCCAGAAGAAATCGAAATAGAAATGCAAGCTATAGCTAAAACTGGTTTAGAAGAAGTGCTACTTCTTACTGGTGAAAGCAGAAAAATGTCAGATGTAAAATATATTGGAGAAGCATGTAAAATTGCACACAAATATTTTAAAATGGTAGGGTTAGAGGTATATCCTATGAACACTGATGAGTATAAATATCTTTATCAGTGTGGTGCAGATTTTGTTACTGTATTCCAAGAAACCTATAACTCAGATAAATACGAGACTCTTCATTTAGAAGGGCACAAGCGCATATTCCCATATAGACTTAATGCTCAAGAAAGGGCGTTAAAGGGTGGGATGCGTGGAGTTGGTTTTGGTGCTTTACTTGGACTAGACGATTTTCGTAAAGACGCCTTTGCCACAGGGATGCATGCTTATTTGCTTCAAAGAAAATATCCACATGCTGAAATTTCATTTTCCTGTCCAAGGCTTAGACCAATTATAAATAATGATAAAATCAATCCTAAAGATGTTCATGAGCCACAACTTTTACAAGTAATCACTGCATATCGTCTTTTTATGCCATCTGCAAGTATTACTATTTCTACTAGAGAATGTGAAAGATTTCGTGATAATGTAATTGGACTAGCGGCTACTAAGATTTCAGCTGGTGTTAGCACTGGTATTGGAAGCCATGGTAAAGAGGTAGAGGATACTGGAGATAGCCAATTTGAAATTTCAGATGGTCGCTCCGTAGAAGAAGTACATCAGGCCATTAAAGCCAAAGGTTTGCAACCAATAATGAATGATTATTTGTATGTATAAGAATATAGTATATTATGATATAATATTACATAAATAGAATATTATATGGAAATGATGTTTTGTTAAGTTTATACAAAGGTGGCATTTAAATATGGGGGTATATAAATTTTCACTAAAAATGGTATTCTTAAATTTTAAACAGAGTATTTTATATCTAATATCTATAATTTTTACTGTAGTCATTATATTTAATTTTTTAAATATAATGACTAATAGTAAATTTCTTTTAGCTACAGGAGGAGAAGGAAACATATCGACGGATATACTATTTCTTGTGGTACTTTTAGTATGCATATTTACTTTTTATGCTAATTCATACTTTGTTATGGGTAAATCAAAGGAGATGGCACTTGTAGAATTAAACGGTATATGGCCTAGTAAATTAGCAAGAATGTTACTTTTTGAAAATGCTATTATTGAGATAATAGGCGGGGTGTTAGGCATATTAATGGGTATAGTGTTAATGCCAGTTTTCCTCTTAATTATGTATGCTGTATTAAAAACTAGTGGAAATATATTGATGATATCACCTCAGAGTATTTGGGGGACTATAGCAATTTTATTTGTACAACTTTTATATGTTGGAATGGGTGACTATGCATATGCATCTACTAGGGAAATTATTGATTTAGTTAATGGTCATAAGCAGGTTCGTTCTGTTGACTTAAGGTCTTTAAAGATAAATCCAATTGTATATCTTATTTTGTATTTTATTCCTATAATTTCTATATTTATAAATGCAGCAGCTAAAGACGCCGCTTCAATTGCAATGGTTGATATTTTATTCTCTATATTTGCAATTCAAGGTTTATTGAGATATTATATTCCGCAAAAGATAATAAAACTTAAAAAAGAAAGGTATTTAGATAATAAAATCAAATTGATATCACTGAGCAATTTATATGTGTCTCTAAAGCAACTAAAATTTATAATTATAACTTTAGCAATTACTGTAGAAATACTTTTATGTACTATGGCAAACTTTAAAAATTCATTACAAGTAAAAACTATATGTATATGTTCATATATTACTTTAATAATACTAATTGCAGCAAGTGTTATTTATAAGATTATGCTAGAGGCTGATAGCAAAAGGCATTTATTCAGACAATTGTCATTAATTGGATATACTGCGAAGCAAATAAAGGAAGTTATTTGGCAGGAGTTTAAGATAGTTTATTCAATAACTATAGGTATACCATTATTTCATATTTTAATAGTTATTATTCTATTAAAAAAGAATGGTATTTTATCTATGCGATTATCTGGAATATTAGTGTTTATCTTTGTATTTATATTTTTGATTACAGGTATAATTTTATATAGTTTATATAAAAAGTTAATACTTAAAAACAATGCATACAGGTTTTTATAGTTTCAAAGCTTATAATGTACAAAAATATATAGGTTTATATTGGGGGAATTGTAATGAAAGAAATAATATACGCAGAAAATATTACCAAGATTTATGGCGACAAAAACAAATTAAAAGTTTTGCATAATGTTAATTTGACTGTTAATGAAGGGGATTTTATATGTATAATGGGTCCATCAGGATCTGGAAAATCAACACTTTTGAATATATTATCTACTGTGGATAGTCCAAGTACAGGGAAAATAAAAATTAATGATAAAGATGTATATGATATGACAGAGGCACATATTGCAAGATTAAGATATGAAAATATAGGTTTTGTTTTCCAAGAGTTTAATCTTATAGATTCTCTTACTATAAGAGAGAATATTGGAGTGCCTTTAGTATTAGCTAACATAGAAAAATCAGAAATAAAGAAAAAAACAGAGGATATTTCTAAAAAACTAGATATATTTGAAACGTTAGATAAATTTCCTGCTGAATGTTCTGGTGGACAAAGGCAGAGGGCTGCATCGGCAAGAGCATTAATTACTGCTCCTAAAATAATTGTAGCAGATGAGCCAACAGGTAATTTAGACACAACTAATTCTCATCAATTATTAAAAATATTTCAGAAGCGTAATGAAGATGATGGAATAGCAATACTTATGGTTACCCATGATTCCATGATAGCTAGTTATGCAAAAAAACTTGTATTTTTAAGGGATGGAAAAATCGATGAAGTCCTTGAAAGAGGAAATTTAACTCAAAGAGAGTTTTTTTATAAAATTATTGATATAACATCCAAAGAAACTCAAAATATGTTTGATAAAATGGGTTAACCTTCTTATCTTGATAAGGCAAAAAATATGAAATTTCATTGTGGCCTCATAGAAAAATATTTTTCTATGAGGCCATTTTTTATTTATGTTTAATCACACGCACTTCACATATTTATTTGATATTTACACTGAAATTTCAAGTTATGCTTATATTATCGAAGAGAGAAGAACGAAAATGTTTGCAATTACAGGAGGGAAATAATGAAGAGTAAGGTAATTAAAGCAATAATAATATGTATAGTTGTAGTTGGAATTGGCGGCGCAGGTTATTTTGGATACAATAAATTTTTTAAAAAGAGTGCAGCAGTGACATCCTCAAAATATTCTACTTCAACTGTTAAAAAAATGAGCATATCTAAAACTATACAAGGTACAGGAGCAGCTTATGCTGGCACAACTTATGCGGTGGCACCAAATAATAATGGAATAATAGCAGACTTAACTGTTAAGGTTGGAGACACTGTGACAGCAGGACAAAAACTTTTTGTTAGTTCTAGTTCAGATCTTACAAAAGCTGTGACAACCGCAACAAGAAATTTGACAAAGGCAAAAGCGCAACTTGCTGCAGATGAAAGTTCACTTACTACAGCAAAAACACAACTTACAACAGATGAAAGTGCTGACAAAGTTGATGCTACTAAAGTAGCTTCTGATGAAAAGTCGATAAGTGATACAAATAGTAAAATATCAGATGATGGGGATTCAGTAAGCGATGCAACTACGGCTTTATCAGATGCAAACACTGCGTTAACAAAGCAGACGGTTACATCACCTATAGCGGGTCTCGTAACATCTGTGGATAATGCTAATGGAGATAGTGGACAAAGTGGTAAAAGCGCAGTGACAGTAACAGATATGAACTCTATGAAGGTTAAGGTTTCTGTAGATGAATTAGACATATCATCTGTAACAGTAGGTCAGAAAGCTACTATTAAATTTGATGCGTTATCAGATAAATCTTTTACAGGCAGCGTTGAATCAGTAGCACAGACAGGTACAACCTCAAATAATGTTACAACATACGATGTTGTTGTAAGTATTAGTAATCCAACAGGAATAAAGCTTGGTATGAATGCAGACGTTACAATTGCAGTACAGAGCAAAGACAATGCAATTGTAATACCAGAGGAAGCTTTAGTTGAGAGCAACAGTAAAAAATATGTAAGAGTTGAAGATACAACAAAATCAAATAACATGCAAAGCAATAATAATTCTTCAAATGCAACATCTAATAGTAAATTAGTGGAAATTACAACAGGCTTAGAAACAGAAGATTATATTGAAGTTACAAAAGGAGTTACAGAAGGCGAAACTATATTAGTTCAGCTACCTTCAAGTAGTAGTAGCACCAATACTCAACAAGGTGGTATGGGAGGCCCTGGTGGATCTATGGGAAGCGGCGGAGGAATGCCAAGTGGTGGTGGCCAAGGTGGCGGACAAAGTAGCAGTAATTCAAAATCCACATCTGGTAAATAATAATACGGGAGGGAAATCTATGTCAGAAACATCAAATAGTGATTACTTAATTGAGATGACTAATATAGAAAAGATATATAAAATGGGTGGAAATAGTTTTAAAGCTATAGAAACCGTAAATCTAACAATAGCTAAAGGTGAGTACGTAGCTATTGTTGGACCATCGGGTGCCGGTAAGTCTACACTTATGAATATTATTGGCTGCCTAGATAAAGCAACGAAGGGAGAATACTTTTTAGATGGAGTAGACACAAAATGTAATGATAATAAGCTTGCAGAGATAAGAAACAATAAAATAGGTTTTATCTTTCAAAACTACAACCTTCTTGCAAAATTAAGTATATTGGATAATGTGCTACTACCATTATTATATTTGGGATATACAAATAAAGCCGCAAAGGAAAAAGCAAAAATAGCTTTAGAAAAAGTAGGACTTGGAAACCATATAAAACACAAGCCATCAGAATTGTCAGGTGGACAAATGCAGAGAGTTGCTATTGCTAGGGCATTGGTTACAGATCCACAAATTATATTAGCAGATGAACCAACAGGAGCACTTGACAGTAAAACAGGAAAAGAAGTACTTAAAATGCTAGAGGATTTAAATAATGATGGGAATACAATTGTAATGATTACTCATGATAGAGAAATAGCATCACATGCAAAAAGGATGATTACCGTTAGAGACGGGCATATAACTTCCGATGAAATAAATGAAAAGGGGGTTACGGCATGAGAGTAACGCAATTATTTAAAATAGCACTTTATTCAGTGTGGAGCAATAAAGTACGTTCGTTTTTAACAATGCTTGGAATAATTATTGGTATATCTTCAGTAATTATTCTTGTAGGAATGGGTGAAGGGACAAAACAGACTGTTAGCGAAGAGATAAGTAGTTTAGGAACAAATCTTATTACAGTTAGTCTTACCAAAACTGCTACTATCAGCAATCAAGAACTTACAGAGCTTAAGACTAAACCTGGCATTAAAGAAGTTGCACCGCAAATTTCGTCAAGTAATGTAAATGTAAAGGCAGGCAGTAAATCTAGCACAACAACAATAGAAGCATCAAATGCAAATTATGCAAAAATAAAAAATTATACAGTAAGTTCAGGCAGATTTATAACTGATAGAGACGTTGAAAACAGATACAATATACTTGTAATTGGTACGGAAACTGCAAATAATATTTTTGGATATACAAATGTGGTAGGACAATATATGTATGTTAATGGGATTGAGTTTAAAATAGTAGGAGTTCTTGCATCAGAAGGAACATCAACTACTGGTAGTAGTGATGATAAAATAATACTTCCGTTAACGACAGCACAGAGACTTTTAAAGACAGCTAGTATAAGTACCTATTATGTTGAAGCTGAAAGTCAAGCAAAAATAGACACAGCTATGTCCTATTTGAAAATGTTCCTTAATAAAAAATATGGACTTAGAAATTTGGCAACTAGCACAACTACCAACAGTTATTACAGAGTACTTAGTCAAACAAGTTTACTTACAACGGCTACATCAACTACTACAAGTATGAGTAATATGTTAAGTGGAGTTGCAGCTATATCACTTTTGGTTGGTGGAATTGGAATTATGAACATAATGCTTGTTTCAGTAATCGAAAGAACAAAAGAAATAGGTACAAGAAAAGCAATTGGGGCTAAGAGGAGAACTATACTTGCACAATTTTTGATTGAAGCAGCAAGTGTAAGTGGTCTTGGTGGATTATTAGGAGTGCTTTTCGGGTATTTAGGAGCGTATATTGCTAAAACATTCTTCTCAACATCTATTGTAATTTCAAGTAATATAGTAATTGCTGCTTTTATGTTCTCACTACTTGTAGGATTAATTTTTGGAATTTATCCTGCAAATAAGGCATCAAAATTAAATCCAATAGAAGCATTAAGATTTGAATAATATGTATAAGTATAAAAATAGTAATAATAAATTTCAGTAATTTATTATTACTATTTTTTAATTTATTCAGAATATAAAGATATTGCAAACAAGAATTTAACTTTTCATTTTACGGAAATTTAATAATTCTACTATTGACTTAGAGTGTACTATAAGGTGTAAAATTTTAAATGTATATCTATAAGTATAATTAATAGTAAAATTTTATTATTTATCTAGAGGAGGAATTTTAATGTTATACAGGAATTTTGGTAAGACAAATGAAACTGTTTCGAGTTTGGGATTTGGATGTATGAGACTTCCATTACTTCCAGGGGGCGACCCATCTAAAATTGATGAAGAGAAAGCTACAAAACTAATTCGTAATGCAATTGATGAAGGTGTAACCTATATAGATACTGCCTATCCTTACCATGGAACTGGTATGGGTTCAGGTGGAGAAAGTGAACCCTTTGTAGGAAAAGCATTAAAAGACGGATATAGAGAAAAAGTAAAATTAGCTACAAAACTTCCTAGTTGGTTAATAAAAACAAGAAGTGATATGGATAAATATTTAGATGAACAATTAAAACGTCTTCAAACAGACCATATAGATTTTTATTTGGTACATTCCCTTAATCGTAAAGATTGGGATAGACTTAAGGAAAATGGCATTGATGAGTTTTTAGACTCTGCTATAAAAGATGGAAGGATAAAACATGCAGGATTTTCATTTCATGATAAGCTAGATCTTTTTAAAGAAATAGTAGATTATTATGATTGGTCATTTTGCCAAATACAATATAATTATTTAGATGAAGAATTTCAGGCTGGAACAGAGGGCTTAAAGTATGCGGCAGATAGAGGACTAGGGGTTACAATTATGGAGCCACTTAGAGGTGGAAAACTTGCAAATAATCTTCCAGATGAAGCTAGAGCAGCTTTAAATAAAGGCGATGTAAAAAGAACACCAGCAGAATGGGCATTAAAATGGGTATGGAATCATCCAGAAGTAACAGTTATTTTGAGTGGTATGAATGCTATGGAGCAAGTTACAGAAAACATAAGGGTTGCTAGTGAATCACCAGCAAATTCGCTTACGGAAAATGAAGTGAAAATAATTGAGGAAGCTAGAGATATTATTAAAGGAAAGACCAAAGTAAACTGCACAGCCTGTGGTTACTGTATGCCATGTCCACAAGGTGTAAATATTCCTCGATGTTTTTCTAGTTATAATAATAGCGCAATGTTTGGAAAAGATGATTTTTATAATATGCTGTCTACAGAGCAAAAAGCATCAAACTGTGTAAAATGCGGTAGATGTGAAACACATTGCCCACAAGGTATTTCCATTCGTAGGGAGTTAGAAAATGTTAAAGCAGCACTTGAATAGAAAGTATTAGTGATATTATTTATAAGAGAAGATATAGGAGAAATTAAATTGATAAACGATAAAAAGTATATAGATTTAATAAATTATTTGAAAAATTTAGAGAGAGTTGTTTTGGCTTTTTCTGGGGGAGTTGACAGTACATTTTTGCTTAGAGCAGCAAAAGAAGCTCTTGGCGATAACATGAAAGCAGTAACAGTACTTTCGCCATATATTCCTAAATGGGAGGTGGCTGAGGCAAAGCAATTAGCTGAAGAACTTGGAATAGAACATGAAATTATACAGGTTCCTATAATTGATGAAATTAAAAATAACCCCGAAAATAGATGTTATCTATGCAAAAAAGCAGTATTTAATATGATAGGTGATATAGCTGAAAAACAAGGTTATAATTATGTTATAGATGGAACAAATCTTGATGATATTGGAGATTATAGACCAGGCTTAAAGGCGCTTAAAGAGTTAGAAATAAAAAGTCCACTGCTAGAATGTAAGTTAACTAAAGAAAAAATAAGAAGTTTATCAAAACAATTGGGATTAAAAACCTGGGATAAACCTTCATATGCTTGTCTTTTAACAAGAATTCCATATGGTAATGAACTTAAAGTAGAAGATTTTGAAAAAATTGAAGAAGCTGAAAAATATATGATGCATATAGGCTTTCGGGCAGTTAGAGTTAGATGTCATGGCGACCTTGCAAGAATAGAAGTAAATAGAGATGATAGAATAAAATTAACTAACGAGAAAACTATGGACGATATTTCTAGTAAATTTAAAGAATTTGGATTTAAATATGTAACATTAGATTTACAGGGATATAGAGTAGGAAGTTTAAATGAGGTAATGTTAGGTAAATAATTATATTTAGAAAGTTCATAACTTAAATTATAACAAAACTAAAAACATGAAGGAAATGCAGGAACAATAAACTGCACTCCTTCATGTTTTTTTATACGTTAATTTAAGATAAGTCAACGCACAAATTAAAGTAATAAAAAAGTATACCATGGAGATAATAAGCATGAAAGTAAATAAATGAGGTTAAACTTTATGGATAAAAAAACAAATAATAAAAATAAGGAATCTACCATTTATGCAGATATTGATATAAATTTAAACAATTTGAAAAAGATAATTGGTAAAAGTGATGACATTGTTTTTAGAGAATTTAAAATTTCTGAACATATAGGTATAAGGGCTTTTGCATGTTTTGTAGAAGGACTAGTTGATAAAGAAGTGCTTGATTTTAACATAATAAGGACTTTGATACATGAAAATATAACAATGGTAAACAATATAGAGAGGAGTTTAGTAGATAGTGTTTTTAGCACCATGAATTCAACTGTAGAAAAAGATTTTAATAAGGTACTTAATGAAATTCTATCAGGTAAAGTAGCTTTATTTATAGATAGCTGTTGTTTTGTAATTATTATGGATATAAGAAAATGGGCTCAAAGGAATATAGAGGAGCCTAATACTGAAGCAGCAGTCAGAGGTTCTCGAGAAGGGTTTACAGAAACACTTAGAGTAAATACGGCAATGATTAGGAGAATAATAGAAAGTCCCAATCTAGTATTTGAACCATTTGCCATTGGAAAGCGAACAAATACAAAAATTAATATTGCCTATATTGATGACGTTGCGGATATGAAAGTGGTGGATGAGGTTAGGCAGCGATTATCAAGAATTGATACAGATGCTATATTAGAGTCAGGGTATGTTGAGCAATTTATTGAAGATAATTCCTTCTCGTTATTTGCAACAGTTGGAAATAGTGAAAGACCAGATAAAGTTGCTGCTAAAATATTAGAGGGAAGAATTGCAATATTATGTGACGGAACACCTTTTGTACTTACAGTACCACATTTGTTTATTGAAAATTTTCAGGTTAACGAAGATTATTATTCAAGGCCATTTTTGTCATCATTAATAAGGCTAATAAGGTTACTCGCATTTATAACAAATTTAACTCTACCTGCTGTTTATATTGCTATTGAAACTTTCCATCAGGAAATGATTCCAACAGTATTAATTTTGACTGCAGCATCGGCAAGAGAACAAACGCCTTTCCCAGCAGTTGTAGAAGTAATAATTATGGAAATATTTTTTCAGCTAATTAGAGAATCTGGTGTAAGAATGCCTCGTTCATTAGGGCAAACTGTAAGTATTATTGGAACATTAGTTATTGGAGAGGCAGTAGTTCAGGCAGGAATTATAGGTGCTCCAATGATAATCATAAGTGCATTATCTTCTATATGTAGTTTTATAATTCCATCTATATTTGATTCCACAACTTGTTTCAGATACATACTTATTGTTTTAAGTAGTATTGCAGGATTATACGGAATTATTTTAGGAATTATTTTTATGATTGTACACTTATGTTCCTTAAGATCATTTGGTAGTCCGTATTTTTCGCCTATTGCACCAATGAATTTGGAAGGGTTGAAAGATTCATTTATAAGAGCTCCACTG
The DNA here is from genome assembly GCF_900176305.1 of Clostridium acidisoli DSM 12555. Classification (GTDB taxonomy): domain Bacteria; phylum Bacillota; class Clostridia; order Clostridiales; family Clostridiaceae; genus Clostridium_I; species Clostridium_I acidisoli. The sequence goes on along the minus strand of NZ_FWXH01000015.1, from coordinate 23,139 downwards.
TGGCTTATGAAATTAAGACCTAAATCAATTACTTGGAAAAATTTAAAAAAACAAAAAGTTTCAACTTTAAAACCTAATAAGCCTAACAAACCTGATGAAAAAAATGGAGGTTGGAACAAATGAAAAAAAAAATATTTGTTTTAGTTCTGTGCGTTGTATTTTTATCAGGATGTTGGGACAGAAAAGAGTTAAATGAAATTGGTATTATCGTTGGAGTTGCAGTGGATAAGGATTTAAATACAAATCAAATTATTCTTACCTGTGAAGCAATAAAGACTTCAAATTTAAAAAAAGGTGAGTCGCAGGTTTCATCAACTACTGAATATGTATCAGTGAAAGGGGCTACAATTTATGATGCAATAAGAAATTGTTCAAAAAAGTTTGATAGAAAAATTTTTTTCTCCCATGATAAGGTTATTATAATTAGTGAAAATTTAGCTAGAGATGGCATTGCACCAATTTTAGATGCTTTTGTAAGAGATTACGAAACACGACCTTTGGTTTGGCTTATAGTTGCCAAGGATAAAGACATAAATGAAACTTTATCTGTAAAACATGGAATAGAAGCAATTCAAGGATTATATTTAAGAGATATTATTAGTAAGGAGTGGGCTACTTCAGAAGTCCAGGCAACGGGGCTAATAGATTTTTATAAGAAAATGCTAGGCAAAGGCACTAATCCAATTGCTGGTGCAGCTGAAGTAATAAATGATTTTAAAAATCCTAATGGTGAGGATAGCAGAGAAATTAGTTTAAGTGGTGCTGCAGCGTTTAAAAAAGATAAATTTGTTGGATATTTAAATGATAAGGAGACAAGAGGATATAATTGGATAACAAATCAAGTTAAAAGTGGCGTTATAAATGTACCTGGAATTACTAATAAGAGCAAGTTAATTGCTGTAGAAATAAAAAGAGCCGGTAGTAACATTAAATCCGAAATGTTAAATGGAAATTATATATTTAATATTAATGTTGTTGAAGAAGGAAATATAGGAGAGGTACAAGATACTACAGATGTTACAGATCCTGCAATACAGGAGAAAATTGAAAAAGAACAAGAGGAGGAAATTAAACAAGAAATAAAAATGGCTATAAAGAAGGCAAAAGAAGATTTTAAGTGTGATATTTTTGGCTTTGGAAATGTTTTGTATAGAAGTAACCCTAAACAATGGGAAAAAGTAAAGGATAGTTGGAATGATGTATTTATTCATGCTGAGTACAACATAAATGTTAAAGCTACATATAAAAAAACAGGTGAAATATTAAAGCCCTTCAATACAAAAGAATAAAAGAAAGTAAGGTATCTTATATGGTGAAGATAAGCAAACATCAATTGTTTTGTCTACTATTGTTATTTCAATTTGGAAGTTCTTCTCTTTTTGTTTTAGGAATAGAAGCAAAGCAAAATGCTTGGATTTCTATTATATTAGCTACCGTTGGTGGAGCTTTATTGATATTAATATATACGGAACTTCAAAAATTATTTCCTGAAAATAACTTTGTTGAAATAATTATAAAATTATTAGGAAAGTGGATAGGAACACCATTGGTAATAATATATGGACTGCTATTCATTTATAAGAGCAGTATTATATTAAATGAATTTGGTAATGTTATAGGAATGTCATATTTGCCCAGAACTCCAACATTTTTTATTTTAGTTCTTTCCATTATATTAATAATATACATCAATATAATGGGATTAGAGGTGATTGGAAGATCAAGTGAATTATTGTTACCAATATTTTTATTGTTTTTTATTGGAACATATATATTAACCATTATTAATGGAAGAGTAGATTTAAAAGAATTATTTCCAATCTTAGAAGACGGTATAAAACCTGTATTTTATGCAGGTTATCCTAGAATACTAAACTTTCCATATGGAGAGGAGCTAGTTTTTCTTATGTATTGGAATAATGTAAATTCACAAAAAGATGTTCGTAAAACTTCTTTGATAGCTGTGGCCGTATTTGGAATACTTACAAGTGCTACATCAATAATAACTATTTCTGTGTTAGGTCCGGAGTATTTAGCCCATGTTACTGTACCTTTTTTAACTATTGTTAAGTTAATTAATATAGCTAATGTTTTAAGTAATTTAGATGCAATTGCTACGACAATTATTTTTATAGGTGGTCTATATAAAATCATTATATTCTTATATGGTGGAGTATTGGTGTTTAGTACATTATTTAAAGTAAAAGATAATAAGCTTGTAATTTTTATTTTGAACATAAGTGTTTTGTGGATTTCTTACTCATGTATACCAAGCTATCAATTTAATTTGTGGTTAGGGCAAAATATACATCCGTTATATATTAATATGGTGCTACAAGATATTAATCCAATTCTGCTGTTATGCATAGCATATGTTAAAAATGCAAGAGAGAAAATGAACCGGAATTATATTATGTGTAAGGATGGTAAAAATGGTTAGCTTAGAGAAAATTAAAAAATTATTATATGAAGCGGGCTTAATTCCTGATATATTAGTGGTAAGCGGATGGTTATATGCATTTATTTTGTTTGCTTTTTTAGCTGTTAATATGCTTTTATATATGTTGGAATTTTTTAAAAATAGAAAAAATCATTAGATAGATATATAACTATAAAATAAAAATATATTCATAAAAATTGTTAACGTTTGCAAATCTCTATTGAACTTTTGTTTTATAGTAGTTATAATATAAACATAATTATAAATTGTTAACGTGTGCATTAAAATAAAAACACAAATTAGGAGGAATATTCATGAGATTGAATAAGGAAACGTATAAGGAATATAAAAAATATCCTGAGAGGATTTTGCAATTTGGAGAGGGTAACTTTTTAAGAGGGTTTGTGGATTGGCAGATAGACAAAATGAATAAAGAAGCAGGTTTCAATTCAGGAATAGTTGTAATTCAGCCGAGAGAAACGGGTAGAGTACTTCCTAAATTAAAAGAGCAAGATGGTTTATTTACAGTATGTTTACAAGGAATTAAAGAAGGTAAAGCAATCAAAGAACATTCAGTAGTTAATTGTATAAGTAAGTGCATAAATCCATATGTAGAATATGATGAATATTTAAGTGTTGCTAAAAATCCTGAATTAAGGTTTGTGACCTCAAATACAACAGAAGCAGGAATTATATTTGATGAAAACGATATATGCAGTGATGTATGTCCAAAGAGCTATCCTGGAAAGCTTGCGGCTTTGTTATATGAAAGATTTAAATTTTTTAAAGGACAAGAAAATAAAGGTCTCGTAATTATTCCATGTGAACTTATTGATAGAAATGGAGAAAAACTTAAAGATATAATTAAAAAATACGCTGAGTTATGGAAGCTGGAAAAGGAATTTGTCTGTTGGATAGAAGAGGAAAACACATTTTGTAATACACTCGTAGATAGAATTGTTCCGGGATACCCAGATGACAATATTGAGGAAATAACAAAAGAAATTGGATATGAAGATAAAATGGTAGTTATAGGTGAACAATTTTATTTATGGGTAATTGAGGGCCCAAGCTGGCTTGCAGATGAATTTCCTTCAGAAAAAGCTGGTTTAAACGTTAAATTAGTTAATGATGTCACTCCATATAGGACAAGAAAGGTAAGAATATTAAATGGAGCACATTCTGCTTTAGTTCCAGTTGCATATTTATATGGACTAAACACCGTGGGGGAAGCTGTGAACCATGAAGTTATAGGTGAGTTTATAAAAAGTATTATATATGATGAAATTATTCCATCGTTAGAAAATCCAGATATTCCACAGGAGGAGTTAGTATATTTTGCAGATGCAGTAATTGAAAGATTTAGAAATCCATTTATACATCATCATTTAATGAGCATTGCATTAAACTCGATGGCAAAATTTCAAACTAGAGACTTGCCATCGTTATTAAAATATATAGAAATCAAAGGAAAGTTGCCTAAAAAGTTAGTATTTTCATTTGCTGCTTTAATACAATTTTATAAAGGTAAAAGGGGAGATGAACAAATAAAGCTTTCAGATGATCAGTATGTCTTAGAATTTTATAGAAAGTTATGGCAAAATTGTGATGGTAGTGAAGATGCTATAAGAAATTTAGTTAGGGAGATACTTGGCTGCGAAGAAATTTGGAAAATGAATCTAAATAAAATCAATGGGTTAACAGATGCTGTAATTAAAAATTTAGTTAATATTGAAACATTAGGAATAAAGGAGGCATTAAAGATGCTATAATAAAAATGGTGATGATAGCATGGAGCAAGAGATTCATAATAAACTCATGGCATTAACAGAAGAGGAAAAAGAGATTTTAAATGGCAATGCAGAAATAAATAAAAGCTTGTATACAGATAATAGAAAATTTGTTATAGATATCGATAAATTGCTTCCTAAAGGAGAATTAATTGATATTAGAAAACATACAAGGTTTATCGATTTTCCAAAACACAATCATAATTATATTGAGATAAGCTATGTATATCAAGGTGAATTAAATCAAATAATAGACAACAGGAAAATAAAACTCCAAAAAGGTGAAATAGTCTTCTTGAATCAATGTATAACTCATGAAATAAAAGCTTCTAATAAGGAAGATATAATTATTAACTTTATAATTAGACCGGAATTTTTTGACTATGTATTGACTCTTTTAGAAGATGATAATGTAATAAGCAAATTTCTTATTACAACGCTTTATACCAATTATAACGAAGGTGAATACCTTTATTTCAAAGTGGCACAAAAGGAAAATATTCAAGACCTACTTGAGAAAATAATAATTGAATTGTATAATCCTTCAATAATGAATAAAGCTGCAATAAAATTATTGGTAGGTCTTTTATTAGTTGAGCTAATTAGGAATTCGCAAAACATAGAAATTTACTCATCAAATAATTATGAGAAAATGCTAATAATTAATACTTTTAAGTATATTGAAGAAAGCTATAAAAAAGCAACCTTAAACGAAATTTCAGGAAGATTAAAGCAACCTCATTATAAATTGAGTAGATTAATTAAAAGGTATACTGGGATGACTTTTAAAGAATTATTACAGGAAAAAAGGCTAAATAAGGCAGTGGAACTTATTGGCATAAGCAATTACTCTATTAATGAAATTATTGAGCTTGTTGGATATGAGAATCCAACATATTTTTATAAGATATTTGAAAAAAAATACGGTACTACTCCAAGAAGATATATATATAAAAATTAACTTTCTAGTTTTTAGAAAGTTAATTTTTTTTGCACATAAGGATAAAAGAAATAGTATTTTTAGATATTAAAATCAGGCTTAATATGAAATATAATTTCAGTATAAGTAAACGATAACACGCAGGAGGAACAACAGATGGAGTATTGTTTAGCTGTCGATATAGGAGCATCAAGTGGAAGGCATATACTAGGATATAAAGAAGCTGGAAAACTAAAAATAGAAGAAATATACAGGTTTCAAAACTCAATAAATAAAATTGGAAATGAGTATTGTTGGGACGTTAACGGTTTATTTAGTGAAGTCAAAAATGGTATAAAGAAGTGCAAAGAAATTGGTAAAATACCAAAGAGTATAGGAATTGACACTTGGGGAGTAGATTTTGTTTTAATGGATGAGGAGGACAATATTTTAGGAAATACAGTAGCGTATAGGGATGACAGGACAGAAGGTATTATGGAAGAAGCTTTTAAAAAAATTCCTAAGGATATGCTTTATCTATATACTGGAATTCAATTTCAAAGATTTAATACATTATATCAACTGCTATCCATAAAAAATAAAAATAAGGATATTTTAGATAAGGCTAAAACTTTTTTGATGATACCAGATTATTTAAATTTTTTACTTACAGGACAAAAAGTAAACGAATACACAAATGCATCAACAACTCAACTTCTTAACTCCTTTGATAAAACTTGGGATGAGAACATACTAAATAAGTTTGGTATAAACAAAGATATGTTTCAAGATATAAAATTACCTAAGATAAAATTGGGTTCATTAAAGAAAGAACTTACAGAGGAATTTGGATTTGATATGGAGGTGATACTAACAGCAACGCATGATACGGGTTCTGCATTTATAGCATCTATATGTAATGATAATGACAGCGTGTACTTAAGCTCTGGAACTTGGTCTTTAATTGGAGTCGAAAACAGATTTCCAATATGTGTTCCACAAGCTATGGACTATAATTTTACAAATGAAGGGGGAATAGATTTTAGATATAGATTTTTAAAAAATATTATGGGACTTTGGATAATACAAGAAGTTAAAAGAAATTTAAAGGATAAATATTCATTTAGTGAATTAGTGGATTTAGCAGCAACAGCTATGGATTTTGAATCAATTATAGATGTGGATGATGACAGATTTCTAAAGCCTGAAAATATGATACAAGAAATAAAGGAATTTTGTATAGAAAGCAATCAAAAAGTTCCGCAAGAAGTTGGAGAGATAGCAATTTGTGTATTTAATAGTTTGGCACATAGTTATAAAAAGGCTATAGGAGATCTTGAAGAAATATTTGAAAAGAAATTTAATACAATTAATATTTTTGGTGGTGGCTGTCAAAATAATCTTTTAAACCAAATAGTGTCAAACATTACTAATAAGGAGGTTTTAGCTGGCCCATCAGAGGCAACTGCAATAGGAAACATAGTGGCACAGCTAATAAGCGTAAAAGCTTTTAGAGATTTAAGTGAAGCAAGGCAAGTTATTAGAAAGTCTTTTGATATTAAAAAATTCAGACCAAATAAAGAGGGGGTAAAAAAATGAACATAAAAGAAAAATATGAGGTGGCAAAAAAAGAATATGAGAAATGGGGAGTAGATGTAGATAAAGTATTAGAAAATCTTAAAAAAGTTAAGATATCAATTCACTGTTGGCAGGGTGATGACGTAGCTGGCTTTGAAGTAGATAAAAAGGAGTTATCAGGAGGTATAGCAGCTACAGGTAATTATCCAGGAAAGGCAAGAAATCCAGAAGAATTAAGAAAAGATTTAGACAAAGCACTTAGCCTAATTCCAGGAAAGCATAAAATAAATCTTCATGCTATATATGCTGAAACCAATGGAGAAGTTGTAGAAAGAGATGAGATAAAACCAGAATACTTTAAAAATTGGGTTCAGTGGGCAAAAGAAAGAGGATTAGGACTTGATTTTAACCCTACAATATTTTCACATGAAAAAGCTAAGGATGGTTTAACTCTTTCACATCCTGACAAAGAAATTAGAGATTTTTGGATAAGACATAGTATTGCTTCAAGAAAAATAGGAGAATATTTTGGAAAAGAATTAGGGCAGCCATGTCTCACAAACTTGTGGATACCAGATGGGTATAAAGACATTCCAAGTGACAGGTTCACGCCGAGAAAACGTCTTAAAGAATCTTTAGAAGAAATATATAAAGTAAAGACAGATGAAAAATATAATCTAGATAGTGTGGAATCTAAGGTGTTCGGTATAGGAGCAGAGTCTTACACTGTGGGATCAAGTGAATTTTATTTAAATTTTGCGTCTAGGAATGGTGTGATTCCTCTAATGGACACAGGGCATTATCATCCAACAGAAGTTGTTTCAGATAAAATTTCAGCCATGCTTTTATTCTTTGATAAGATAGCATTACACGTAAGTAGGCCAGTACGATGGGATAGTGATCATGTTATAGTTTTGGATGAGGAACTTAAAGAGGTGGCTAAAGAGATAGTTAGAAATGATGCAGTAGACAGAGTAGTAATAGGCCTTGATTTCTTTGATGCAAGTATTAATAGAATAGCAGCATGGACAATTGGAACAAGGAATATGATAAAGGCTTTATTATCAGCGATGCTTACACCAAATGATAAACTTAAAAAACTTCAAGAAGAAGGAAACTTTACAGAAAGATTAGCATTAATGGAAGAATTCAAAACTTATCCTATGGGAGATATATGGAATTATTATTGTGAAATTAACAATGTACCAGCTAAAGAAAAATGGATAGATGAAGTTAAACAATACGAAAATAAAGAATTATCAAAGAGAAAGTAGGAGATAGAATGGAATTATTACAAATGAAATTTATGAGGGAATACACAAAAATAACTAAGGATGCCGCTCTTAAAGGATGGCATGAACGTAACGGTGGAAATATAAGTTATAGATTAAAGGAAGAAGAGGCAGTGGCAATAAGAGATTTTGTTAATGAGGAATCAGAATATACAGCAATAGGAGTTACAGTTGAAAACCTAGCTAGTGAATATTTTTTATTAACAGGAAGTGGAAAATTTATAAGAAATGTGGCTCTTAGTCAAGAGGAAAATGTTGGCATAATCAAGATAGATGAGAAGGGTGAAAATTATAAAATTGTTTGGGGACTAATAAATGGAGCAAAACCTACAAGTGAATTAGCATCACATCTTATGAGTCATTCTGTGAAAAAGCGTAAAACTAATGACAAATATAGAGTTATAATGCATTCACATACAACAAATCTTATAGCTTTAACTTTTGTACTTCCACTTGATGGAAAGGTTTTCACTAGGGAATTATGGGAAATGGCAACAGAATGTCCAGTAGTATTTCCAGATGGAATTGGAGTAGTTCCTTGGATGGTTCCAGGGGGAGCAGAGATTGGCAAAGAAACTAGTAATTTAATGGAAGAACATGACGTTGTAATTTGGGCTCATCATGGTACTTTCTGCTCAGGAGAAACAATGGATTTAACTTTTGGATTAATGGATACTGTGGAAAAATCAGCTGAAATTCTTGTTAAAGTTTTAGCTATGGGTGGAAAAAAACAAACTATAACAGCAGACAACTTTAGGGATCTTGCAGAAGGTTTCAATGTTATCCTACCAGAGAAGTTTTTATATGAAAAATAAATAATAGGGAGTGTTATAAATGATAAATCGTATAGTACTTAATGAAATGTCATATTTTGGGCAAGGGGCCATTAGTGTTATTTCAGAAGAAGCAAAAAATAGACAATTAAAAAAAGCTTTTGTAGTTACAGACAAAGACTTAATTAAATTTAATGTTGCTCAAAAGGTAACAAAAACATTAGAAGATGCAAAAATACCTTTTGAAATTTATGATAATGTACAACCAAACCCTACAACAGAAAATGTTTTGACAGGAGTTAAAGCTTATGCAGCTTCAGGAGCAGATTTTATTTTAGCAATTGGAGGTGGATCTTCAATGGACACTGCAAAAGCAATAGGTATTATAACAAATAACCCTGAATTTTCAGATGTTGTATCTCTTGAAGGGGTAGCTTCAACTAAAAATAAGTCTGTGCCTATAATAGCAGTTCCAACAACAGCCGGTACAGCAGCAGAAGTTACAATAAACTATGTGATTACAGATGAAAAAGCTGTAAAGAAAATGGTATGTGTAGATCCTAAAGACATTCCAATACTTGCAGTAATTGATCCTGAAATGATGTCTTCTATGCCAAAAGGACTTACAGCAGCAACAGGCATGGATGCGCTTACACATGCTATTGAAGGATATATTACAAAAGGAGCATGGGTACTTACAGATACTTTTGAATTAAAGGCAATAGAGATTATTGCCAAAAATTTAGAAAAGGCAGTATTTGAGCCTACTAATATTGAAGCAAGAGAAAACATGGGTGTAGGTCAGTATATGGCAGGTATGGGCTTTTCGAATGTTGGACTCGGCATAGTTCATTCCATGGCACATTCCTTAGGAGCTGTTTATGACACTCCTCATGGAGTTGCAAATGCACTACTTCTTCCATATGTAATGGAATATAATGCGCCTGCAACGGGAGAGAAATACAAAGAAGTTGCACGTAACATGGGAGTTTTAAATGTTGATAATATGACTGCTTGTGAATACAGAAAAGCGGCAATTGATGCTGTAGTAACTTTATCTAAAAAAATAGGAATTCCTCAAAAATTAATTGAAATAGGAGCAAAGGAAGAGGACTTATCAAAGCTTTCTAAACTGGCATTTAATGATGTATGTACTGGAGGAAACCCAAGGGATACTTCAGAAGAAGAAATACTTCAAATTTATAAGATAGCATTTAAATAATATATAAATTCAGAATAAGAGGTGTTTAAAGTGATTCGTAAAGCTTCAATTATGAAAGTTTATGAAGATTGTTATGATGAATATAAGAAACGTCATGACGATATTTGGCCTGAAATGGAAAAGATGCTTACTAAATACGGTGCATGTAATTATTCTATATTTTTAGATAAAAGAAATGGAAATCTATTTTCTTATATGGAAATAGAAGATGAAGAACTATGGGAAAAAAGTGCTAAGACAGAGATATGCAAAAAATGGTGGGATTATATGAAAGATTTAATGGAAACTAATGAAGATAATAGTCCAGTATCTATTGCTTTAGATGAGATATTTCATCTAAAGTCTTAGAAAATAAACAATATAAATTTTTATTAATGGGGGGTTTAATCATGGAAGCTTCAGAAAAAAGAAAACATTGGAGATGGACAGTATCGGCAGCATTAGCTAATTACTTAGATTCAGGGTCTATCGTATCAGGTGCAAGTGCATTAACGCTTTGGACAGCTCAGTTTCATTTGAGTAATACTACTGTTGGATTGCTTGGGGCATTAAGTTCTAATGCAATATCTGCCGGGATAGGTGCACTTATAGGAGGAAGAATTTGCGACAAATTTGGAAGAAAAAAGATATATGCTTATGACCTTTTAGTATATATAATAGGTATGCTTATATTAATTTGCTCTGTTACACCTTGGATGCTTTTCGTAGGATATATTATTGCAGGACTTGCAGTTGGAGCAGATATACCAGCATCATGGACACTAATTGCAGAACAGGCACCAACAGAGTCAAGAGGAAAACACGGTGGATTTGCACAAGCCCTTTGGTCACTTGGACCAGTTTGTACTTTAGCTTTATCCTTTTTATTAACTCCACTTGGAATATGGGGAGCTAGATTAGTCTTTTTACATCTTATAATAATAGCATTTATAACATGGTTAATGCGTCATGATATGACAGAATCAAAAACTTGGGAAGAAGAAAAAGATAAATTAAAGAATTCTATTGAAAGTGAAAAAATTAAAGTATCTAGCCTATTTAAAGGAGCAAATTTAAAAGCACTCATTTTTCTTGTAGTTATGTATGGGGTGTGGAATTTAGTTGCTGGTACAGGAGGATTTTTCCTACCATATATTCTTCAAAAATTTGGATCGCAATCGCAAGGTACTAGTGTAGCATTACAATGTCTAGAATTTGCTATATCGGTGTTGACAACAATAGTTATATTCATGAGATTTAGTGATAATGGATTAGGAAGGAAATGGGTATTCTTTATTGGAGCTCTTGTAAACGTTATATCAATGGCATTATTTGCATTCTGTAAATTGAATTTTGTTATTTCTTTATCATATGTTCTATTATGGGGAATAGGTCAAGGCATGGCACAACAACCTTTTTTCCAATTGTGGTCTAGTGAACTTTTCCCTACAAGATTTAGAGCTACGGCACAAGGCATTATGTTTTCAATTGTTCGTATATCATTAGGTTTATGGAGCTTTTTCGTACCAATTTTAGCGAATTTAGGATTTCAGGGCTTAGCTTTTACAATGACAATTTTCTTACTAATAAGTATGATTGTTGGAGTAGTATTCGCACCTAAAACTTCAGGAAAAAGTCTTAAGGAAATTGAAATTGAAAGAAATTTAAATATATAATTAAACCTAAAGAAACAAGTAATTTTAGAAATTCATAAATTACTTGTTTCTTTTTGTTGTGTAATTTTTACATACATTAATAGTGAAAGAAGGATGAAATTAAAGTATAGTATATTGAGTTTACTATGGGAAAAAATGTAACATGATTATTGACAAATGTTAAAATAAGATATAGAATTTATGTAAATGCAAACAACTTGCATTTACATAAATTTAGGGGTGATAACATGAAGTCAATCAATTTAATTAAAAAGTCAAAAGTTCATAATGGAAAAGTGATTGTGATTCTTACGGTATTAATGTTGTTTTCAGCATCATTGATAGGTTGTAGCACAAATACTTCTTCAAAATCAGTTACGGATAAAAGTATGGTTCAAGCAGTTGGAGCAGAAAATGAGTATGCTGATGTTATAAGTCAAATTGGAGGAAAATATGTATCAGTTACAGCTGTTATGAGTAATCCTAGTACTGATCCTCATTCATACGAAGCAAATACGAAAGATGAAACTCAAATAAGCAAGGCTACACTAATTGTTCAAAATGGACTTGGATATGATGACTTTATGGATAAACTTGAAGGCAGTTCTAAAAATTCAGGTAGAACTGTAATAAATGTTGCAAAAGCTTTAGGGTATTCAGACAATACACAAAATCCACATCTATGGTATAAACCTGATACTATGGAAAGAGTAGCAAAACTTGTTGCTAAAAATTTAGAGAGCCAGCTACCAGCTAACAAGAAATACTTTGAAGATAGACTAACTAAGTTTAATGATTCTCTAAAAACTTGGAAGGATGACATGAATGAAATTCAAAAAACATATGCAAAAGCTGGAGTTGCAGTAACTGAACCAGTAGCAAATTATTTGCTAGAAGCTTCAGGTCTAAATGTGGAAACTCCATGGGGCTTTCAGGCTTCTGTAATGAATGGTACGGATCCTTCACCACAGAATGTTAAAACTCAAGAGGATCTATTAAAAGAAAAAAAAGTTAAAGTATTTGTATACAATCAACAAGCTATAGATGATGTTACTACTAATTTATTAAAGATTGCTAAAAGCAATAATATTCCTATAGTTGGTGTATATGAAACGATGCCTCCTAAACATACATACCAAACATGGATGGAGGATGAAACTAAAAATATATTAAAAGCCTTAAAAGATAAAATTTCAACGGAGACAATGTCATGATGAAATCTGTGAAAGTAATTAATAAATCTCCAATTTTAAAACTTGATAATATATGTGTAAATTTCCATGAAAAGCAGGTTCTTAAAGATGTCAATGTTGAAGTTAATTCTGGTGAATTTATTGGACTTATAGGTTCAAATGGAGCAGGAAAATCAACACTCCTTAAGGTGATTTTAGGAATATTATCCCAAACCAAGGGAAGTGTTAGTTTTTCAGAAGAAACAGGTAAAAAAACCAAACGACAGATAGGTTATGTTCCGCAAAAAATATTTTTAGATCCCAATATTCCACTAAGGGGACGTGATTTAGTTGCACTCGGATTAGATGGTCATCGCTTTGGAATTCCACTCCCCAGTAAAAAGCGAAAAAAACGTGTTGATGAAATGTTGGAAGCTGTTGATGCTCTTGCTTATGCAGATTCGCCTATTGGAAAACTGTCAGGTGGAGAACAACAGAGACTACTTATCGCTCAAGCATTGCTTACAGAACCGAAAATTTTACTTTTAGATGAACCCTTATCAAATCTTGATATTAAAAGTGCTTATGAAGTAACAAAATTGGTTTCTAAAATAGGCAAGGAAAAAGGTGTGGCAGTAATTCTAGTTGCACATGACATGAATCCACTTTTAGGTGTAATGGATAAAGTTTTATATCTTGCAGATGGTAAGGCAGTTATGGGTAAGGTTTCAGAGGTCTTTCGTAATGATGTATTAAGCAATTTGTATGGATATCCGGTTGAAGTGCTTCATGTAAATGGCAGAATTATGGTAGTTGGTGGAAATGATTCAAGCTTGAATCTTGATGCCAACGTCAATTATTGTGTAGAGTCGGGGGAAATTACATGAAACAAATAATAGGATTTTTCTTTGCAACGGGTTTTTTTGAAAGTCCAGAAGTTATAAATGCTTTAATACTAGGTAGTATTGTTGCAGCCATATCTGGAGTGATTGGAGTATTTGTAATTATTAGAGGTCAATCATTTGCAGGTCATGCTATATCTGATTTTGGAGGTGCGGGTGCGGCAATGGCATTTTTAGCTGGAATAGGAACTTTGTGGGGATTTTTAGGATTTGGAATATTTGCAGCTATCGGAGTAGAGTTTTTAGGAAATAAGGCGCGTGAAAAAGACTTATCAACTGGAATTATATTATCAATTGCGCTTGGGATAGAATCTTTATTTTTATACCTTGATGCTCATTTTACAGGAAAAGCAAGTGCATCTATGCTTATTTTATTTGGATCAATTTTTGTTGTAAGTCGTACCACGGTTTTAGTTATAGCTTTGCTTACCATTGCCACAACAATTGTTATATGCATATTGTATAGGCCTCTATTATTGAGTTCAATTGATTCAGAATTAGCAAGCACTAGAGGCGTTCCAGTACGTTTCATTAGTATTGTTTTTATAATTTTGTTGTCATTTGTCGTGGAAGAAGGATCACTTATTACAGGTTCCCTTTTAAGTACTGCATTATTAATTGGACCAGCAGCCGCTGCTGTGCAAATTACACGTAAGATGAGCTCAGCAATGTTGTTATCCGCAAGTTTAGGAGTTATAGCTATGCTAATTGGAATTGTTCTTGCATATGACAGCTTTCAATGGGCACCTGTTGGAAGAGGATGGACAGTTAGCTTCTTTGTTTCAGTTATCATTTTATTATTCTACCTTTTAGCAAGGATAAAAGGTAGAATTTCGGATGCTAAAATGACAAAAAACAAGGGAGTGTTGAGCGATGATTAATTTAGAAGTATTTACAGATACCTTTATGGTTCATGCATGGATTAGTGGAACTATAGTAGCCATTCTTTGCACATTTGTTAGTTATTTTGTTGTTGTTCGTCGGGCATCCTTTGCAGCACATGCACTACCACAAGTTGGTTTTGCTGGTGGGGCTGGAGCAGTATTTTTCAATATTAATCCTATATATGGATTATCTTTGTTTTCTATTATAGGGGCATTACTAATTGGATATCTTAGTGATGAAGAAGGTAACGATGTGGTTACTGCGCTTATTCTAGTTGCAACCCTGGGTGTAGGTGCACTATTTTTAGGGCTAAGCGATAAATATGCAGCAGGAGCTTATTCACTTTTATTTGGTCAAATTGTTGGTGTAAGTACAGAACAAGTTATAGATACAGCTGTTTTAGGCGGATTATGTGTATTTTTAATAATTTTTTTGTATAGACCATTGCTTTTGGCATCTATTTCTAAGGAGATAGCTAAATCACGAGGGATACCAGTTAGATTTTTAGAAATGTGTTTTATGGTAGTACTTGGATTGGCTTCTGCAATTACGGTGCCAATAGTAGGTGCATTACTATGTTTTAGTTTGCTAATTGCACCTATGGCAGCAAGTACTTATCTAACAAGTAATCCAAGAAAAGTGCTATTATTAGCCATGCTATTTTCACTTATTACTATATGGAGTTCACTGATTTTAGCTTATTTTTCCGGGCTACCAATTGGTTTCTTGGTATCAATTATAGGAGCAGTGTTTTATATGTGTTCAAGGATTATAAACTTTATACGTTAAAAGATAAATAAGAGTAATATCTCACCTCATTAATAAATATATATAACGTGAAGAATAGAATAATTTTACGTGACTGCATTAATTTAGAATGAGGTGAGAAAACTTGTTAGAGAGAAGAAGAGAAATTAGAGGGACTAGCCCAGTTATACTAATAATACTATTTCCATTAGTACTTTTGCTATTATTAATTATATTTTCACTTAAAAGTCAATTAAGCTTAAAACTCCAAAATACAATGCTTCAAAGTTTTACTACTATATTTCTAAGTATAATTTTAGAAGCAATACCATTTATAATAATTGGAGTGTTCATATCTTCCTTAATTCAAGTATTCATATCTGAAGAAACCATAGCAAAGATAATCCCTAAAAATAAATTTATTGGAATTTTCATTGCTGGCATTGTAGGAATAGTTTTTCCAGTATGTGATTGTGCCATTGTTCCTATAGTAAGACGACTTCTTAAAAAAGGAGTACCTCTTTATATAGGTGTTACATTTATGCTTTCAGTTCCAATAATAAATCCTGTAGTTTTAGTATCAACTTATTATGCTTTTCAAAGTAACTCTCATATGGTTTTACTAAGAGGTGGCATCGGAGCTCTTAGTGCCATGTTAATTGGATTTATAATCAGTAAGCTAGAAACCCAAGATAATCATAAAACTCATAGAAGTTCTTCTGAACATAACTTGTGTAATCGCTGGATATATACATTAAATGGAGCAAGCAGCAAATCAAAGCTACATACATATTCAAATTATCATGAGCATGATCATGCTGGACACCATCATCATGATGATGAAGAACATTGTTCCTGTGGGCATGAACATAAACACAAAGCAGGAGAAAAAGTAACACTTACAAAAGTAGTTTGGGAAATACTTGAACATACAAGTTTA
Source organism: Clostridium acidisoli DSM 12555 (assembly GCF_900176305.1). Taxonomy (GTDB): domain Bacteria; phylum Bacillota; class Clostridia; order Clostridiales; family Clostridiaceae; genus Clostridium_I; species Clostridium_I acidisoli. Next base: position 6,845 of record NZ_FWXH01000015.1, on the reverse strand, counting down.
GAGCTACAAGATGTAGGGAAATTTGTAATAGCAGGAGCATTTCTTTCATCTATAATGCAAGTTGCACTTCCAAGAAAATATATGCTTTCTATAGGAAATAATAGTATAAATTCTATTTTAGTAATGATAGGACTAGCATTCTTACTTTCAGTATGTTCAGAAACAGATGCTTTTATTGCAAGAACCTTTGTAGGTCAATTTACAAGTGGATCAATAATAGCATTTTTAATATTTGGACCTATGATTGATATAAAAAACACACTTATGCTTACCCAAGCTTTTAAACCTAAATTTATTATTAAATTAATAATGCTTATATTCACGGTATGTTTCTCTATAGGAATAATTATAAATTTGATAGGTGTTAGACTATAGGAGGTGATTTTAGTTTGGCAAGAGTAAATATAAAGGAATTAAAATGGTTCATAATACTTATAGGTTTTACTTACTGGCTGTATTACCTTATTACGACAAAAAAACTATACTTGTTTATTCATCCAAGAATGACTGTATATATGTATTTTTCACTATTTATATTTATAATACTATCACTGCTACAAGTAAAAAAGATATTCAAATTCAAAGAAAATGAAGGAAAAGCAGTATCCACGATATTTTTGCTACCCTTAATATTAGTATATATAGTAAACCCTCAAGGAATTAATGGAGAAATAGCCTCGCAAAAAGGATATTTTACTGAAGGATATTCGGTTTCTGCTACATCAACATCAACTGAAGGTGATAGTAGAAGCTTAATAAAACCAAATGATCAAAACTATTCTGATGTGGTTAATGACATAATGTATAATGCAAATAAATATAAAGGTAAAAAAATTACTATTAGTGGTTTTGTTTACAAGGATGGAACTTTTCCAAAAGATACTTTTATAGTTGGAAGAATGCTTATAATATGCTGCGCAGCAGATGCTGAATTAACTGGACTTGCTGTTAAGATGGACAATTCTACTCTGCAAAGTGATCAGTGGGTGGAAGTTACTGGAGTTATAAATGTTATCCCTAACTTTGACAAGGAAGACACAGATAATAAAGTTATACCAGTAATTAATGTTACCAATGTAAAAAAAGTTGCTAAACCAAGTAACCCATATATATATCTAAAAGGACAGAATGGAGGAACACCAGCACCAGCAGTGTAAACTTTTGATTAACTAAGCTTATTTTTCAACTCTGTTCCTACCATTTTTCTTAGCTTTATAAAGCAGATTGTCAGCCCTATTTATTAATAAGGTAGAAGTTTCCTTAAGATCATATTGGCAGACCCCTATGCTTACCGTTATATTAAGGTCATCTATTTCAAATTTTAGTTGTCCAATACTAACACGAATATCGTTGGCAATTTCATAAGCTTTATCTAAATCTAGATTAGGAAGTAATATTATAAATTCTTCTCCTCCATATCTACCAGAAATTCCAATCTTATCAACCTTGGAATTTATAAGATTGCCAAGTGTTACTAATACCTTATCACCTATTTGGTGACCGAAATTATCATTTACAACTTTAAAAAAGTCAATGTCAAGCATCATTAAAGATAAAGCTCCCTTTGATCTGTTGGCTTTTATTAGTTCCAATTTTAGCAATTCATTTATATGCTGATGATTGTATAAATTTGTAAGGCCATCTCTGCATGCTTTTTCTTTTAAAATCGTATTAGTTTCTAACAATTTGTTATTTATATGTTCTATTTTTTCATTACTCTTCTTTAACTTTTCAGATGTTAGATTGTGTTTTTTTATTTCATTTTGTAAATTCTCAACAATTCTCATATCATGACCAACAATTAAAATTGAAAGCAATTCCTTTGTAATTGAATCAATCAAAGGAGTTACAGAAATACTAAAAGGAATGGATTCTCCATAACTAGAAAAAATGGTGATTTTATTAAATCTAATGGTGTTTTTTAGGTTATCAATATCAACTAATAAGTTTTCTATGGACTTTTCTTTTATAATATCTAAAATAGAGGTATTAGTTAGAACATTTGAATCATAACCTAGAATATCTTTAATTTTCTTGTTTACATTTGTAATATTTCCATCTGTATCAACAATGAAAGTCAGGTCCATAATTTCGGTTAGGAGCTCTTCAGTTATAAGGGAAGAGGGAACGCGTAAAAATTGATACCTTTTTATTGCATAACACACTCCTAATACCATCACAAGAGCACAAAATTGCCCAGAATCATGGACTGTATGGATGCCAAATGCAGGTAAAATAGTTTGAACACTAAGATTTAAAAGAAATGAAATAACGCTACTTATAAAGATAAGTCTAGCTTGTTTTTTTTCTTTTAACTTTAAAGATTTTTTACCCCAAAAATATATTAAGATTATACTTAACAATAAATAAATAAAATTATACGAAAAATCTAAGATTGATATTATAGATGGAAAGAATCCAGAAGCAGTAACACTAGGATCAATGAAAAATATATTTATAAACATAGTTACAAATGCAGGTAAAACCACTAAAAACTTTACAAAAAAATAATTTAAAAATTTATTTTTGGTTAAATTTAAAACTAAATATAAAGTAATAGAAGCAAAGCTGCACCAGCCCACGGAAGAAAGTTTGTACCAAAAAGATATATCAAAACTAGATTCAGCTAAATATTCAAAGGAAAAAGCAAAGGACCATATAGATAATAATATGTTTAGAAGAAAGAATAATTTACATATTTTGGATTTTGAATTTAATTTATATGTATATAGGCCAACTTGTAAATATAAAATACAAGTTATTAATGAAAAGACATATAAAATTTTTGACATAATAAGCACCTCAGTAACATTTTTTTTCATATAGTTACAAGTATTGCTTATTATTATAACATATACGTGTAATATTTTGAATAAAGGTGTAACATATTTAAGCTGTTAAGTAAAAAAATTAGATTTGGTAGAATTATAATAATATGATAATATGATTTTATGAATTTCTAATAATTCACTTTTATTTTAGTTAGATGACATTTATAGATTGGAGCATAAGATGTTAATAGAAAAGTTTGATAATACTATATTATTGTTTATAAAGAATAATATGCATTTTTACTTGTTGGACAAGCTAATGATTTTTTTTACCATGTTAGGTAATGACGGGCGTTTGTGGATTGTAATTGGACTTGTACTGCTTGTAACTAAGAAGTATAGGAAAGAAGGATTATTACTTCTAATTTCCATATGTATAGGTGCCATTTTAGGAGAAGGTATAATTAAGCATTTAGTTTGCAGAAATAGACCATTTACACATTATCCAGGAATAAAGCTTTTAATTAGTAAACCTAAAGGATATTCATTTCCTTCTGGACACACTACTGCAGCGTTTACCTCAGCTTATGTGCTGTCTAAAAGTTTTAGAAAATATACTGTAGTTTTTTTTAGTATAGCCATAGCCATAGCCTTCTCTAGATTGTATCTTTATGTGCACTATCCAACAGATGTGATTGGTGGAGTAGTTTTAGGTATAATTAGCGCGAAAATTGGAATCTACATTTTTAATAAAGTTAATATAAAAAAATTGCGAAGTGAGGTTAAAGATTTTTATCATAGCTAAAGCCGTCAAAGGTGAGAGAAGTTACTGACGTAACAGGTAGTTGATGTGTCTTAGTATTTAAAGATAACCCTAATATATATTCTAACCGTAGGTTTTTGGTTTTAGGCGTAGCCTATGGTGTTTATATGATAGTTTATTATGCTAATAATACCTAGTAGGTTAAAAACCATAGACCTTCGGTCAAAAAATGAAGGACAATATATTTTAGATTATAGATTTAAGTTCAAAGATTTTTCGCAGCATAGAGGAGAAAAATCATACTAAACCTTTTGCTGAAAGCAAATTATCTCACCATTAACGGCATTACCGTTAATTCTTCCATCTTGCCGCCAAGACTTTCTTTCACCTTTTTACTCACGCAGTAGAGTAAAAAGCTTTAACCAACTTACTTCGCAATTTCTAACTATTTATGTAATAAAAAATAACATCGTAATAATTTAAATATCTAGTTACAATAGAATAATATATTAATTTTTGTGATTTTGGTTAAAGTAATAAGGAGTAACTATAAAATTAGGAGTGGGTAGAAAAATATGAATAAAAACAAGGCTAGAATTATATACACTATATTTGTTTTTGTGGCTTTAGCAGCTTTTGACAATATTATAATTGGATTATTTCCACCACTTTTTTCTTCTATTGCAAAAGACTTAAAAATTCCAGTATCATCATTAGGTATTGTATCAGCTGTTAATATATTAATTACTGCATTATCATCTATTGTTTGGGGATATGCGGCAGGAAGATACAAAAGAAAAAAACTTATTATGTATGGAACAATTATTTGGTCAATATCAGTATTTATTACGTCTAAAAGCACTAATTATCCACAACTTTTTATGTCTCAATTTTTCACAGGAATTGGATTAGGGTGTATAGCATCTATTGGCTTCAGCGTACTTACAGATTATATTCCATATAAATATCGTGGAATGCTTTTGAGTCTTTGGGGAATGTCACAAGGATTTGGTGGTATATTTGGATCATTAATGGCTTCTATTATTGGTGCATCATCAAATTGGAGAGTGCCTTTTGAAATCGTAAGTTTAGTAGGACTTATGCTTACCTTTTTATATATCTTTATAAAGGAACCGAGCTTAGGAGAATCAGAACCAGAATTAAGAAAGCTAATTGATGAAGGAAATGGATACAATTATAATATAAAATTCCATGAACTTAGTGAAATAATATTTAAAAGGAGCAATTTGTTATTGCTTATTCAAGGCCTTTTTATGAACATAACAACAGGTAGCCTTATATGGCTTCCAACACTGTATATTGCAAAGATTAAAAATCAAGGATATGATAATAAAACTGCCATTATTGCAGCAGGATATCTTTTTGCAATATTACAATTAGGAGGACTTAGTTCTGCCTTTTTTGGGCATCTTGGAGATATCCTTCAAAAAAGAAGTTATAAGGGAAGGGCATTAGTAACTTCTTTTTTAGTATTTATAACAATGCCACTTTATGTAATAATGTTTTCAATCCCAATGAATAAACTTTCACTTAATACTAGTAACACTTATTCAATACTTATAAGTTTATTAAGACAGATATTTATAAATCCGTGGATATTATCAATATTTGTTTTATCATTTTTAGCAAGTGCAACACAGTCTGCTAATACACCTAATTTTCTTGCCTTAATCACAGATGTAAATCTCCCAGAACACAGAGGAGCTGCTTTTAGTATATCTAATGTGTTCAATAGTTTAGGCAGAACTATTGGTAATGTTGGAATAGGTTATCTACTTACCTTTGTGTCCATATATAAAGGAGAACCAAATAACTACATAATAACCCTTATTGTATTTCAATTATTTTTAGTGCCATCAGCCTTTTGTTATCTTAAAATGGCAAAAACAAATTTAAAAGATATAAATAAGGTAAAACAAATTTTGTATGAAAGATCCAAAAGTTAAAAAGCCATTAAAAAGATTCTAACACCGGCGATTATAAGGGCTAGGGCAAGACTTTTAATTATGATATTACCCTTTAGTTTATTAGAAAGTTTAGCACCAATAGGAGCTCCCAAAATAGCACCTATAGACAATGCAGCAACTTTAATAAAGCTAGAAGAAAGGACACCATTAATCAAATGAACCATGGTTCCAGAAAAAGACATTATTACTAAGATAAAGTGTGAAGTAGCGGTTGCAATATGAACTGGAAAATTCAAAAAATTTACAAGGGCTGGTACATGAATTATTCCACCGCCGATTCCTAAAAAGCTAGACAAAAATCCAACAACAATACTTATTAGTACACCTATAATAGGGTTATATGAAAATTCATATTTTATTCCATCAGAATCAACAACACTTCGATATAAATATCTTTTCTTTTTTTCTCCACTAAAGGATTTGCTAGTGGTTTTTCTTACTATTAGAAATATACCTATTAGAATCATTATGAAACCAAATATTCCGTTAAATAAGTTCCTTGGCATATATCCAGTAGCTAGGGAACCAAATATTGATCCTGGAATTGTTGCAATGGCAAAAATTATACCAGATTTGTAATCAATTCTTTTAAGTCTTGAATATGAGATGGTACCAGCAAGTGAATTAAAAAATACTACAGCAAGAGATATACTGGTTATGGTATCAGCATTTTCATGTGGATACAGTAGCAACAAAATAGGCACAAGAATAAATCCTCCACCGGCACCTATTAAGGTACCAAAACCTCCAACAAGAAAACCTATAGGGACTAAAAATAAAAAGTTTAACATTAAAATCATCTCACAATACTAAAATTTACGTAATTAGCAGTATCCAAATAGTACATAAAATATTCTTACAATGCTAATATATTAATTATAATAACCAAAATGGATAAAAGTCAATAATATATACCTTTATGTCATGTTAATTATATTAAACATATATACTTTAATTTATTTTGAAGTAAAGATAAGCTGCTTAATAATTGATTTAAAGCATAATAGTAAGAAATTGCGAAGTACGGGTGAAGGGTTTTCCGTTGGAAAAAGCTATGGATAATTTTTCTACGCTATGCTGCGAAAAATCTTTGAACTTAAACTTTATAATCTAAAATATTTTGTTCATCATTTTTGGGCCGAAGGTCGTGGTGTTCAATCTACAGTTATTATTAGCATATTAAACTATCATATTAACACAAAAGGCTACGCCTAAAAATAAAACCTACGGTTAAAATACACATTATTGTTGTCTCTAAATATTAAGACACATAAATTCATTATTTTTCCGACCTAAGGAGGAAAAATTTCCTTAGCCTTTATG
>NZ_FWXH01000061.1 GCF_900176305.1 Clostridium acidisoli DSM 12555 | reverse complement strand
AGAGCCACAAGGTAAAATTGATACAGGAGCAGAATATGAGGCTCCAAGAAATGAAATAGAACAAAAGCTTGTACAAATATGGGAAGACGTATTGGATATAGACAATATAGGAATAAACGATGACTTTTTCAGTTTAGGTGGAGATTCCATAAAATCAATACAGGTAATATCAAGAGCTAAAGCAAAGGGATATTATTTTGAAGTTAAGGATATATTCAACAATTCAAATATAAAAGCTTTAAGTAAGTGCATAAAGAAAAATGCTTTAACAATAAGCCAAGATGAAGTAGTTGGAGAAGTAGAATTAACGCCTATACAAAAGTGGTTCTTTGAAAGGAATTTTGAGGAAAAACAGCATTGGAATCAATCGGTAATGCTGTTTAGTAAAGATGGGTTTGAAAAAGAAGCATTTGAAAAAGCATTTGAAGCTATAATTATTCACCACGATGCTTTAAGAATGGTGTATAAGAATGAAAATGGTGAAATACATCAAATTAATAGAGGTACAAGTGAAAAGTTATATGACTTAAATGTATATGAAGGTTTAAGTGAGAAAGAAATAACAGAAAAGTGTGATGAAATTCAAGGTAGTATTAATTTAGAGGAGGGACCTCTTGTTAAATTAAGTTTATTTAAAACCCATAAAGGAGATCATTTACTAATAGCAATACACCATCTAGTTATAGACGGGGTTTCATGGAGAATATTATTTGAAGATTTATCAAAGGCATATGAAATGGCTAAAGATGGAGAAGACATAATACTTCAAGATAAAACAACATCCTTTAAAGAGTGGGCAGTAGAGCAGAAGAAATATGCTGACAGCTACAATATGAGAAAACAGCTAGAATACTGGAGCTATATAGATAAGTTTGACGTAAGGAAACTTCCAAAGGACAAAGAGGTAGCTGTAGCTAGGATTAAAGATTTAAGAAGTGTAGGATTTAACCTTACAAAAGAGGAAACAGAAAAATTATTAAAACATGTAAATAAGGCATATAACACAGAAATAGAGGATGTGCTATTAACAGCTTTAGGATTAACAATAAGTAAATGGACAGGCGAGAAAAATATATTAGTCAACTTGGAATCTCATGGTAGAGAAGAGATTGTAAAAAATGTGGATATAACAAGAACAATAGGATGGTTTACTTCGCAATATCCAATAGTTTTAAGCAGTAGTAATGAAGAATTAGGAATGATGATAAAGAATACAAAAGATTCTTTAAGAAGGATACCTAATAAAGGAATTGGCTATGGCATAATTAAATATCTTTCTAAGGATAAGATGGAATTTAAGTTAAAACCAGAAATATGCTTTAACTATTTGGGACAGTTTGA
>NZ_FWXH01000012.1 GCF_900176305.1 Clostridium acidisoli DSM 12555 | reverse complement strand
ATGATGCGACCCCAATAAGTTAGACTTTATTGCGTAGTAGTTTTTAACTGCTACGCAATTATTTTAAGCAGCCAAGAGGCTGAGCCTGTATTCTACAGGACTCATCCATCCTAGTTTCTCTTTAATTCTTTTCTCGTTATAATACTTTATATATTTATCTATTGTCTCTTTCAGTTGCTCATAGCTATAGTAAACCAAACCATAATACATTTCTTGTTTCATAATTCCAAAGAAGTTTTCCATTACTGAATTATCATGGCAGTTTCCTTTCCGGGACATACTTTGGAAGATTTTATTTTCTTTTAGCTTATAACAATAAGCTTTCATCTGGTAAGCCCATCCTTGATCCGAATGAAATGTACGCCTATATTTACAATCGCTTGTAATTTTTACAGCTTCATTTAATGCATTCATTATATTCTCAGCAGACGGACGTTGAGAAATAGAATAACTAATTATTTCTCTATTACACATATCCATAAATGGATCTAGGTAAAGTTTCTTGATGATCATTCTTCCTTTATCATCTATAACATAATACTTAAATTCTGTAGTGTCTGTTGTAATCTTTTGGTGTGGAATATGAGTTTCAAACCTCCTGTGAATTCTATTAGGAGCAACTCTACCCACCTTGCCTTTATAAGAACTGTATTTACGGCTTCTTCTGGTAAACGAAGTAACTTGAAGACCTAGCTTCTGAACAATTCGTTGAACACGTTTCTTGTTTACAACTAGTCCTTGTTTTCTTAATTCTCCATATAACCGACGATAGCCGAAATCTTTATTCTCTTTTCTGATTTCAAGGATTCTTTGTTCAAGATCCTTGTTTGGATTTTCTCTATCAAAGCGTTTTTGCCAGTACATATATGTTGATTTAGGAAAACCTGTGAATGCGAGAATATCTTTTAGTTTGAAGTATCCTCGGAGGCTGTGAATGATTCCCGCTGTTTTTTCAGAAGAGTTTCCTCTTCTAAACGCAACCTCCTCAGTTCTTTTAAATAGGCATTCTCTATTTTTAACTTAAGTAACTCATCTTCAAGCTGTTTAACATGCTCAACACTTGTATCCACTGGTTTTGTATCAAACTGTTCTTTTGATTGTGAGGTCTTTGGAGATTCCAATGATTTCTTCCTCCCTTTCCGCTTTGGTCTCAAAGCATCAGGACCTGAAATTCTGAAATCATTAACCCACTTCGCTATTAATGGCGGATTACCGATTCCAACCGATAAAGCCAGTTCCTGATAAGAAACTTCTTTAGATAAGTATAACTCTACCACATGGGTCTTAAATTCAAAAGTATATTTTTCATTTTTTCTCGAACGCATTAATCCTTTATCGCCATACTTTTTGTATGCTTTTATCCACTGTTGTATATTTCGATGTGCAGGAACGCCATATTTAGTTGAAAGATAGTGTGCTCCTTCTTCACCTGATAGATATTCTTGAACAATCTTTTTCTTGAATTCAAAACTATATTTTGCCATAAAAAAACTGACCTCCCATACATTAGATTTTTAGGTCTAACTTATGGGGGTCAGTTCATTATAGAATATTGACTTGCTACTTTTCTATCATACCTTGCTTATTGCCAAAATTCTAGCTATATTTTCGGAAGTTTTTTTTATGCTATTATATCCATCTTTAAGTGCTTCATTAAGGCTTTTAGGTCTATCAATAATTCCAAATACAGCTGTAATACCTATAGAATATAGTTCATTTACATCATCATTGACTTTACCTGCAAGTACTATTACAGGCACATTATACACTTTGGCTATTTCTGATATTCCTGCAATTGTTTTACCATATTTTGTTTGAGAATCAATGCTTCCTTCACCTGTAAATATATAGTCCGCATCTTTTATCTTATCTTCAAACTTTGTATGTCTTAGAATCATTTCTATTCCCTTAACCAGCTCAGCTCCTAATATTAAAAAGGCTCCACCAAGTCCACCTGCTGCTCCAGCTTTAGGCATATTTGCAATATCTAGGTCATAATTTTCTTTAACGACTTTTGAATAGTTAGTCATGCCGTCTTCTAAAAGTTTTAAGCTTTCATTGTCTGCTCCTTTTTGAGGTCCAAAAACATATGTAGCGCCATTGTTGCCTATTAATGGATTCTCAACATCACAGGCAACCTCTATTGATACCTCTCTGAGACGTTTATCTACATTTGACAAATCTATTCTATCCATTTTACTAAGTTCTTTTCCACCATAGCCTATTTCTTTTCCATCTATATCATAAGCCTTTGCTCCTAAGGCATTTAACATTCCAAATCCGCCATCATTTGTAGCCGAACCCCCAAGTCCTACTATTAAATGTTTTGCTCCATTGTCTAAAGCATCTAAAATCATTTCTCCAACCCCATAAGTCGTTGTGATTAGTGGGTTTCTTTTTTCTATATCAATTAATTCTAAGCCACAAGCCTTTGCTACTTCTATAACTGCTTTTTTATCCTTTTCTATATATCCGTATTTAGCTTGTACTTTTTCACCCATAGGCCCAGTTACGTTTAAATTTTTCATTTCTCCCTTTTGTGAATTTATTATCACTTCTAAAGTTCCTTCTCCTCCATCCGCCATTGGTATAAGTTCAATGTTAGAATCTTTAAATACTTTTTTTATTCCATCTTTCATTGCCTTAGCCGCCTCAAAGGCACTTAGGCTTTCTTTAAATGAATCTGGTGCCACTACAAATTTAAATTTTTTCATTCTACCTTCACTCCTATGAACAATCTATTTAATGTAAATCTTGGGATAATTCCTACTATTATTTGTTCTAATTTTATTATTTAATGCCACAATGCTTTTTGTCATTGTAATAAACTTCCGCGTTGCTTCTGTAAGATATTCATTGGGTCTATATGCCACTACAATAGTAAATGTTATATCATCTACTAAAAAATAATTTTTATATTTTTCTGCATTTGAAAGCCAAACAACATTTTCTGGCACAAAGGTAAATCCCATTCCTGCTGCAGCAATTCGCTTTGCAGTGTCAAGATTAGTAACTTCAAGAATAATACGAGGTTCCATTTGTGCTCGCTGAAATATTTTATCTGCAGTAATTCTCATGTTTTGACCTTGTTTTAATAAAATAAACTCCTCATCACGTAAATAGCTGAAATAAAGTTTTTGTCCATTGTTCAATTGCATCTTTGAACCAAAATCATAATTTTCAGGTGACACAAGAAATATTCTTTCAACAGATATAGGCTCATATAAAATTTTGTCATGTTTTATTGGCAGATTCAATATTGCAATATCTATTTTCCCTTCTATCAACATCTCTTCTAATTGCATTGTAACCTCCTCCTCAATTACAAGCTCTATTTCAGGAAATTGCTTGTGAAATTCTGGCAATATAAGTGGCAATATATATCTACTAGTTTGATTTGGAATTCCTATTATTATTCTTCCCTTTTTTGAATCTGCTATATCCCTAAGTTCTCGCTGTAATTTTTTATTTAAATCTAGCATTATTTTTGCCGTCTCCACGTATTTCTTACCTGCAAACGTTAAAGAAAGAGATTTCCCCGTCCTATCAAATAACTTTACCCCTAATCGTTCTTCTAACCTAATGATATACTGACTTAAAGAAGGCTGTGATATATATAGTTTTTTTGCTGCTTTGGATATACTTTTTTCTTCTATTATAGCCATCACATATTCTAATTGATTAAAATCCATTTTAATCCATCCTTTTTTCAACACATCTTAACATTTATATATAGTATAATATAAATAAAGTTATTTTTATAACAAGGTTCATTGAAAGGAGTCCTAAAGACTTTGGTTAACGAAAGCATAAATAAAATACAAAAGATTAGATCAAGAATGTTTTTACCTAACATTACCTCTGAATCCATTATGTTAGGAATACTTCTAGCAATTGTTGGTGGCTTTTTAGATGCATATACCTTTATCGGCAGAGGTGGCGTTTTTTCAAATGCTCAAACAGGTAACATTGTTTTAGTTGGGATAAATGCTTTTGAGGGAAATTGGCATGAAACAATAATTCATATATTTCCAATTGTTGCATTTATATTTGGTGTAATAGCTGCAGAATTTACAAAAAAGAATTTTTCTGTTTCATTTTTATCAAAATGGGAACATGCAGTTTTAGTTTTTGAAATCATAATATTTTTTATCATAGGTTTTATGCCAAAAAATTTCTCAAACAACTGTGTTAACATTACAATATCCTTTGCAGCTTCCCTTCAATATTGCGCATTTAAAAATCTATCCGGCTATCCATATGCTACAACTATGTGTACTGGAAACCTCCGTTCCGCTTCGCAAGCTGCGTACCTTGCCTTTACACAAAAAGATTATGATGCTGCTATAAAAGCTCTCCACTATTTTACAGTAATTTTTGCTTTTTTTCTTGGAACTTTTTTGGGTGGTTTTCTAACATTTTTTATTGGTGATAAGTCGGTATGGTTTGTTGTAATTTTACTTATATTTTCTCTTGTTTTATTAGAAGTGACTGAAAATACTAGGGTAGAAGCTACTTTATCTTAAAAATAAGGAAGGTCATATAATAACATATGTCCCTTCCTTATTTTTTTATTTCTCACACATGTAATTCTATAAAATATTATAAGATATCTTTAAAATATTGTTCTATATTCCCCCTGTTTTTGCCTAAGTTTATTTCCTCGCCACTAATATAAATCTTTAATTTTTCCTCTAATAAAATATTTACATCGTATTTTAAATTTCTTTTGTTGTACTCTAAAGCCATAAATTTATTTATAAAACTCTCAGCATCTTTAAGGGATTTGATTTTATTAGCATGCTTTTTTTCTGAAATAGATTTTTGCAGAAGATTTTTAATCTCCTTCATTATTTTATAAAGATTTATTTGTTTCCATCTTATTTGCCTTAAACTTAAATCCTTAAAAATTTCATATCTATCTCTTCTTATAATAGGAACACCATAGAGTTGATTTTCAAGTTTTTTTACTGTGGAATTGGTGCTATCAAACTTGCTCATAATAAACAGAGAACCATAATCATATTCTGTTCTTATAAGTCTCCCATAAATCTGTTTTAAATCTATAGATACAATTGGTAAATTTATCTGTGCATAAGCACTCCAATACTCTCCACATTCCTGACTACGCTTATCTATTAACGACTTGTAAAAAGGTTCCTTGCTATTTACATTAGGAACTTTATCCAAAACCACTGTGTTCATACTATCTCCTGGAATGTCTATGCCCTCAAAAAATCCTTTTGAGCCTAGGAGGATACACCTCTCATCTCTTGATTTCAGGTTTTCTATATCCTTTTTTCCGCCTATAATCCTTACCCCTAAAGCGTTAATGTCTTCTAAAGCTTCTTTTTTAAATGCATCAAGTCTTTTTCTACTTGTAAAAAGCATAATGATGTTACCTTCAACTTTATGTAAAAGTTCTAAAACAAATTCTTTCATTTCTTTTGAAAAGTTTTCTACATTATTGGGATCCATATCTTTTATAGCGTAAATTGCACTTTTATCTTTGTATTTAAAAATTGGTTTTATAGGTTGTACCTCTACTATTTCTTTGTTTTGTGAACTCGCAATATTAATGCCCAATGTGTTTTTTAAATTGTCATAACTGTTATTAGCACTTAAAGTAGCAGATAAAAACAAACAACTTTTAACTCCATTTAAAACTTTTTCATAGAATGCTCCTGATACATCTAAAGGTATACTACTTATCTTCCACCACTGAAAATTTCTATCCAACTCAAAATAGAAGCAATAATCTTCTTCACTTTGAACACAAACAGCCTCTAAAAGCATAATGTATTTATTTATAGTTTCTATTTTCTCTACTAATATCTTAAGCCTTTTATCTTTTTCTAAATTGGCTATGTTTTTCAAAGTTGAAACAGCTTTGTCTAATTCAATATTTAAATTAGACATGTCATCCTTAAGGTATTCTAAATATTTTATTATATTTTCTATATGAGGATTATCCTTATTTAAATGCTCTTTAATGTTGTATTCCATACTCACTTTACTAGTCATAATATAGTTTTCAAACGCAAGTTTAATATTGTTAATTTGATTGCTGCAATTTTCTATGCCAATCTCCACTTCTCTTATTGGCAAAGTTTCCTTTTTAGTTCTCTTGGACAAATAATACAAGTATCCACTCTTCTCAGTGCTATCATATATATCCTTTAACAATTTCTGAAATTCATAAGAAATAAGATTTGATTCAAAGGTATCGTAAGCCTCTTTAGTAAGATTATGGGCTTCATCCACCACAATATTTTCAAGTGGAGCTATACTTTGATACGGCCACTTTAATAACAAAGCGTGATTTACTACAATAAGCTGTGCTTCTTTTAAATTTTCAACATTTAAGGCATAATAACATTGCTCCTTGTATTTGCAACTGTCTACATCACAAAGTTCTGAATCGCAGCAACACTTATCTAGTAATTCTTTTAAATTAAATTTTTCTTTTATATCATCACTTATTCTTTCGATATCTCCAATTCCCTTTTCTGTTATAAGTCTTTTTAAATATACGTAACCAAGAAGCGTCTTCATGTCCTTTGGATATTCTATATCCTGAAACCTATCAAAGCAAAGATAATTACTTTTTCCTTTTATTAATGTATAATTCACATCGCCACTTAAATTTAGTGCTTCTAAAAGGTTTGGAATATCTTTTTCTACAAGTTGATTTTGCAATCCCTTAGTGTTAGTAGATATAATAACTTTTTCTTGTTTAAGATGTGTATATATAGCAACTGGCAGTAAATAAGCCATACTTTTCCCTAAACCCGTTGGCGCCTCCATAATTGTAATTTTTCCGTTTTCTAGCCCTTGGCGTACAAATGTTGATGCCTCTCTTTGCTTAGGTCTTGAAGTGTAACTTTTCCCATTTCTTTGCCAAATATCTTTACGGTCGAAGAGTTTTTCATAATCTTTAAGTGCAAAAACTGGATAAGGACTCTGAGCTTTATTATTATCTAATGCAATAAATTCATCTTTATCTAGAAAAAACTTCACATCATCCATGTTTACATTTGAAACATGCTTATACCAGTTCCAATGTTCAAGATCTATAAAATTCATAGAAAGCGTGTATCCATTTTCATAATAAAAATGGCTTATAGCATAATTAACTATCTCTATGATTTCTTCTATATGACTATCTTCCGTGCTGTGCTCCTTATCCTTATAATTAGGCATAAATTTATTTATTAAATACTTAAGATTAAACTCTTGGAGTTCTGGGAAAAGTATAGCAATAAGCTCTAACGAATCTAAAAACTCATTATTTATATTAAGAAGTCCTTTTTTAACAATTGAATCATGACAAATTAAAGGGAGGTTTTCAAAGAAATCTTGTAGTTTCTTCATATCCTCCTTACATTCTTGCATATTGTTCGATTTTTTTGCATTAATTAAAGTACTAAATTTAGTAACTACTTTATTTTTTATCTTAATGGCCCTTATGCTTATACTTTTATCAACGCTTATATTTTTTGAAACTAAAAACACTACATTATTTAATATACTATACGGCTTCATAACTTCTCCTTGACTCTGTGGAAGTATTAATTTTGTTTTACCTTAAACACTTTGCCCGCATTTATAATAGATATATTTAGTCTATCCGTTAGTTGTTTAAGATTTCTAATGTCATTTATGTACTTAATATTATTTTTGCTAAGTAAAATTTCAATTACCGCCACTATATCTTTTTTTTCATCCGCACTTAAAATTAGCTTATTATTTAAACATTCTCTATTAACATATGTTAACGTAGTCCATATCTGCTCTTCAGATATATTGTTTATATCCATTAGAACCCAGGTGAAATCTTTTCTCCTACTGTTTTCAGGGTATGCCTTTTTAAAAAACTCTATAAAATAATTCACTGGCTTTGGATCTTTTTCTTTAACATATTTTCCAAGCTTTGCTTTTAAACTATTCTTTAAATACATCATTGTATTTGGTTTTATAGAACTTTTTAGTTTTTCTATGCTATCATAAATGTAATTATATGTATCTTGGATTTGCTCCTCTTCTACATTTTCTCTAATTACTCTTGTTAACTCAATGTATTCTAAAATATTTTTCTTAGAGTTAAGTTCCTTATTATAAAGTTTTTCCCAAATCTCAGTTGCAGTTAATCGCTTAAATTTCTTATCCATATAAAATGCCTATCTCCTTTTAATTTCCTATACTATATTGTATCATAAGTTTTATATTTACTTTAGAGCACCCGCTGAGATACATTTCTATCAATAAACTCATCAATAATTTTTCTTGCAAGGCTAAAATTCTGCGGTAAATTAGGAAATGTATCCTTAGTAAACCAATCAGCCTTTAATATTTCTTTACCATCAACCTTTATTTTGCCAGACTCATATTCTGCAAAAAATCCAATCATTAATGAATTGGGAAATGACCATGGTGCACTCTTGTAATATCTAATATTTTTTATTTTTATTCCAACCTCTTCAAATACTTCTCTTTTTACTGTACTCTTTAGATCCTCTCCAGCTTCTACAAAACCTGCAATTAAACTGTACATATTGTTTCTAAAACCACCATTATGTGCAAGCAATATCTTATCTCCTTTTGTAACTGCAACTATTATAGCTGGGCAAATTACAGGGTACATAACATGATTACAATTAGGACAAACTTTTGCTATTTCATCTTTTTTGTTTTCTGTTTTTGAACCACACTTGCCACAAAATTTATGAGTATTGTTCCAATTTAATATCTGGCTGGCTCTTCCTGCTACTAAAAACAATTCCTCACCTATTGATTTTCCAATTTCATATAAAGGTATTAGTTCAAAATCCCTTAACAAATTAATTTCAGAAGATGCTTCAATGCAAAAACAAGCCTGATGCGCTAATTCTCCTAAAAAGAATTCATTTTCATACTTTACCTTTAATTTTCTTACTTCATCAAACACAGGAATACTTAAAGCCCCTTTTGTTCTCTTCACTAATAAACTTCCCTTAAAAAATGTGAAATATAAATCATCAGATTTACTTTTTCTAAATGTATCAGTTAATATTTTAAAATCGTTTTTCATATTTAATCATTCCTTTACCTATTATCCTATCATTATATGTCTTGTATATATGTATTCTTACACAATTCTCGAAGCTTATCTTCATCTAATATATGAGTTATTTTGTCATCACATCTTATAATTGACTTTGACTCAAGTTCCTTAAAAGTTCTACTTAGGTGCCTATACGTTGTTCCTAAAAGCTGGGCAATTTCTTTAAATGATAAATTTAAGAAAACACAATTTTCATCCGTTATCCGTTCAATTAGGTAGCTTGCCAATCTATTAATCAATGGATATATATAATTGTAAGACGTATTATTAATCGTTACATCAAGCTTTTCACTTAGAGAGTTAACCAAATGATGTAAGAAATTTACATTGTTTATATACTTTTCTCTAAGTATATCCGAAGGTATAGCAATCAAATAAGTGTCTTCTATGGCCTGAGCATTGCATCGTATAGGAATATTTTTTAAAAGTTCTAAATCCCCTATGGTTTTAAAATCTTTATAAAACTTTAAAAACATAGATTTACCATTTTCAAAAAGATAAGATATTTTGATTTTCCCATCTACAAGCAGATAATAATATTTAAGTTCAGACTCTGCTTCTAGTATAAGTTCTCCTTTTTCATAAAAATCAATTTCTGCATATTTTATTATTTCTTTATCAAATATATTTTCCACATTATATTTAACAAAATACCTATTTAAGAGCTTGATATTAGTAACTTTTTTCATAACTTCTCCTTAATACTCCTTAAAATAAATAACAAGTTGATATGCTGATCTTATTTCATTTCATATGCTAAATACGACATATGTCCTATGAAAATTCATATAAATATGGTAACTTATCTATTAGAGAATGTAAAGTTAAGTAAAGGGTGATTATTGTGAAATACGAGATTATAATGTTTGATGCAGATGAGACTTTATTTGATTTTGAAAAATCAGAAAGGGTTGCTCTTCAAAATACTATGCTTGAATTTAATATAGATTATGATGAAACTTATCATTTAGAAGTGTACAAGCATATAAATGATGTTATATGGAAGGAACTTGAGGAAGGACTTATTACTCAAGAAAAATTAAAGATTGAAAGATTTAAAAGATTTTTAGCTGCACTAAACCTTAGCCTAGACGAAACCAAATTTGCACAGGCCTATATGAGGCATTTATCTAATGCATCCTTTTTATATGCGGATAGTGTACAGCTCATAGAAAGTTTACAAAAGGAGTATAGACTTGTTATAATAACTAATGGACTTAAAGATGTTCAGAATAAGAGAGTAAAAAAATCTATTATAGGAAAATACTTCGAGGATATAATAATATCAGAGGAAGTAAATGTATCAAAACCAAATCCTAAAATATTTGAACTTGCTTTAAAAAACATGAACCATACAGACAAAAGCAAGGTATTGATGGTAGGAGATAGCTTAACTTCCGATATACGAGGTGGCATAAATTTTGGTATAGATACCTGTTGGTTTAACCAAAATAATTCTCAGAATAAAACTAAGCTAAAAGCTACTTATGAAATTTCTAATTTGATGGAGCTTAAAATTATGCTTGAAAAATAGCTATAAATAAAGAAGGTAGTTGATCCAATGATTAATTATAATGGGAAAAAATATATATGTTTATTAGACTTTGCAATGGATTTTATTAGAGGTAAATGGAAAGCTGTTATATTATGTCATTTGTATGATGAGCCTACAAGATTTTTAGAACTTCAAAGGATAACCAATGGTATAAGCCAAAAAGTGCTAAACGAAAAACTTACTGAATTAAAAAACGATGGTTTAATAAATAAAGTGGTTTATCCTGAAATCCCACCTAAGGTTGAGTATTACCTTACTGATAGAGGTGAAGAACTCACTAAAATCATTAAAGAAATTGAAGCTTGGTCTGCTAAATATTATCCTGAGTTAGACGGTGGATGTGACTAATTCAGGATAACATATTATCAAAACAGCTTTATAATTAACTGTGCTAATTTCTCTGTAAATATATCGTTTATTTTCTTATATTCCTTTTTCAACAATTAGTCTGTACAGTTCAGTTTCTTCTTTCGATATTCTCTTTTTTATTTTGTTTACTATAGTTTTTGTTTGCGACAAAAATGTATCAAGCCCTTGGTTAATTTTGGTTTTGGTATTAAATTCATTTTTGTAATTTGTAAACGCATCAGCAATGTTACCCATATCGGTAATATAAGAATTTGCCATATCTTTTATCTTAATGTCTTCTCCGTTAACTAAGTTTGGGTATAAAAATTTATCTTCAAAATTTAAATGAATTTTTAACTTTCCAGCTAAAACATTTATATGCGAAACAAACTCATTTAGATTATTTTGATAATCTTCCTTACTTACTATTTCCTCAATATGATTTAATTCTTCTACGATATCTTTATGTTGCCTTGTAAAATTATCTATATTTATCATATTCTCACTTCCCATTAACCTTTTACTACTATTAGCATCATTTTAAACTTGTCCTTTGCCTCTAGTGCATGTGGAATGTTAGCTGGCATAACTATAAAGTTTCCCTCTGTAACAATCACTGGACTATTATCTCCAATTGTTATAATAACTTCACCTTCTGACACATAAACTAATGCATCTCCTGGTGCTGAATGTGAGCTTATTTCCTCGCCCTTATCAAATGAAAATAAAGTTATATTTACATTTTCTGTTTGAACTAATGTCTTACTAACTACTTGTCCTTGAGCATATTTTACATCTTCCTTAAGTGCTAATGCCTTTGCAAATTCTATATTCTTAAAAAATTTTCCGTTCATTATATTTATCCCCCTAAATTTTATTTAACTCATGAATTCACCCATTCGCTACCATCCGTAAGACTCCCACTTATGCAAGCATTGAGTTAACGGATGCTACGCGCTGGACTCTAGTTCAACTAACACTCAGACGGTGTCAAAACCAAAACACCATCTGAATGCAAGTTTCACTTTATTATAACTTTATTAATTTTAATAAGCTGTGATTTGAATCACGTTTTAATATACCTTTAGTTAAAAATTTTTAAAAATAAAAACGCTATACTGTTAAAACAGTACAGCGCTAATATTTTAAATCTAATCTATTTTTTTAACATTACAAATGTTTTTGCCACTAACTTAAAAGCTAAAAGGATGAAGCTGTCCAAAATCCAAAAGCAATAGCTGCATTTATTACACCTGGAGTAGTTGGTATTAAGGAAATAATAAAAAACTTATTAGATGGAATAATATATTTTCCATCTTCTTCAGCAACAATGGTAGTTTTACCTGGAATTATTCTGTCAAAGGCATTAACTCCAGTAGTTATAGGAAAAGAATCCATACTGTATATTATTTTGATTTTTGAAATAGGAGTAGGACAAATAGCAGTATTAGTTGTGGTAACTAATTGGGATTCACTCCAAGGTGGAATTGGAGTTGAATTAATCCATATCTTAGCCTTCAAAGGTATATCCGAAAAATTGGTAATGGTAAAAACATTTACAAATAAATCAACTCTTGAGTTTGGAGGGTTAAATAACGCACCATAAGCCATATTATTATTTAAAGTTAGCGTTGGTGTTTGTCCAACAAAATATGTGCCCTCAAGAGACTTATCTAATGAATTTGCAATAGTAACAACCTTGTTTGGTTTGTGATTATAACTTTGCCATTTAACATTATGCCCATAAGGATCATTTGGTGACATAAAAAATACCTCCTTTAAATTTCCTCAGTATATAGTATGATTTATTAATGAAAATAGAAACTATGAATTTTTATAGTTCTTCAAGCAAAATAAAGCCCAGAAAGAAGTTCCCTGGACTAATTTACTTAACAGTTAAATTGCATCAAAAAAACTCAATTGGTCACTTTCAGGAAGCCCTTGTAAACACCCAAACTTTCTAAGTGAATCTATAGATGAATTTCCTATTTTAGCACGTTTCTTTAAATCTTCTATAGAGCTTATGGACTTTTCTTCCTGTACTACATTGTATATGCCTTCTGCTGCCACGTTTCCCATACCCGATATGCTGTTTATAGGTGGTCTTATACCATCTTCCTCCACCAAAAATTTTGAAGCATGGGATTTATATAAATCAATTGGAAGAAATTTAATCCCTCTCTCATACATTTCTAAAACTAATTCTAAATCATCATACATATCTTTATCCTTAGGAGGGGCTTCATTACCCATTGTCTGAATTTCCTTCATTTTTTCTTTAACTTTCTCTTTTCCAAATATCATAAATTCACTGTCAAATGCCTTTGCCCTAATGCTAAAGTAAGCTGCATAATATGCCTTAGGTATGTGTACCTTAAACCAAGCTATTCTGAAGGCCATCATTACATATGCTGCAGCATGGGCCTTTGGAAACATGTATTTTATCTTTCTACAGGAATCTATGTACCATTCTGGCACTTCATGTTCCCTCATTAAAGCCTCATATTCCGCCCATTTTTGAGGATCCTTTAGTGCTTTTCCCTTACGAACTAGTTCCATTATCTTAAAGGCAGTGTTGGGTGGCAAGCCTTTTTTGATAAGGTAAATCATAATATCATCTCTAGTACATACCGCTTCACTTAATGTAACTATGCCCTGATCAATCAAATCCTTAGCATTTCCAAGCCATACATCCGTACCGTGGGAAAGTCCAGATATACATATTAAATCTGAGAAGGTCTTTGGCATTGTATCTAGAAGCATTCCCCTTACGAACTTAGTTCCAAACTCAGGAATACCAAAGGTTCCCACCTTGGAATTTATCTGCTGTGGTGTTACTCCGAGAGCTTGTGTAGATGAAAATAAAGACATTGTCTCCTTATCATCTAGTGGTATCTTATGAGGATTTACTCCTGTTATATCCTGCAGCATTCTTATAACAGTTGGATCGTCGTGTCCAAGTATATCAAGTTTCAACAAATTTTGATCTATAGAATGATAGTCAAAATGTGTTGTTATAATATCTGACTCAGAATCATTGGCAGGGTGCTGAACAGGACAAAATTCAAAGATTTCTCTGCCCTTTGGCACAACTATAATTCCTCCTGGATGCTGTCCAGTTGTTCTTTTTATTCCTGTACAGCCTAATGCAATTCTCGTTATTTCAGCCTTATTTACTGGAATGTTTTTCTCCTCATAATACTTTCTAACATAACCAAAAGCTGTTTTTTCTGCTATAGTGCCTATTGTTCCGGCCTTAAATGTTGTGCCCTTTCCAAAGATGACCTCTGTATATCTATGAGCCTTTGCCTGATATTCCCCTGAAAAGTTTAAATCTATATCTGGCTCCTTGTCACCATTAAACCCTAGAAAGGTTTCAAAAGGTATATCTATACCATCCTTAGTTAAATTTTCTCCACAAACCGGGCACAACTTATCTGGTAAATCAAAGCCGTTTTTAACTCCATAATCCCCAAAATCCGAATGCTTACATTTAGGGCATCTGTAATGAGGTGGTAAGGAATTTACTTCTGTTATACCTGTCATATTTGCCACAAAAGAGGAACCTACAGATCCTCTAGAACCAACCAGATAGCCATCTTCATTAGATTTCCACACTAGCTTTTGAGCGATGATGTACATTACAGAGAAACCGTTTTTTATAATAGATTCCAGTTCCTTATCAAGTCTGCTTTGAACAATTTCTGGAAGTGGATCTCCATACAACTCATGCGCCTTTTCATAGGCAATATTCTTAATTGTCTCTTCACAGCCATCTATATGCGGCGGACATTTTTCTGGCGAAATAGGACTAATCTGCTGACACATATCCGATATTAAGTTGGTATTAGTAACTACCACTTCATAGGCTTTTTCTTTTCCTAAATAAGAAAATTCTTGAAGCATCTCCTCTGTAGTTCTTAAATATAAGGGAGCTTGATTGTCTGCATCCTTAAACCCTTGCCCAGCTTCCAGTATACGCCTGTATATTTCATCTTCAGGATCCATGAAATGAACATCTCCAGTAGCAACTACAGGTTTGTTTAATTTTTCTCCCAGTGCTACAATTTTTCTGTTAATCTCCTTTAGATATTCCCCATTAGGTACCTGCCCCAACCTTATTAAATAATCATCATTCCCTAGAGGCTGAATTTCTAGATAGTCATATTCCTTAGCAATAGCTTCAATTTCCTCATCGGATTTTCCAAGCAAAATGGCTTGAAAAAGTTCACCTTCACTGCAAGCACTTCCAAGAATCAATCCCTCTGAATATTTTTTATAAAGACTTTTTAATATACGTGGTTTTTTGTAAAAATAGTCTAAATGTGAATAAGATACTAACTTATATAAATTCTTTAAGCCCACATAATCCTTTGCAAATATTATCGCATGATAGGTTCTAAGTTTTTTATATTCTTCTTTTTTAGCCTCTTCATCAGAACCATAGAAATCTATCTCCTCTAAGGTCTTAGCCCCTCTTTCCTTTAATTCCTCAAGCATTACCTTAAACACTTTAACTGTGGTGTCAACATCATCTAAAGCTCTATGCGCAACTTCAACTTTTATGCCAAGGTTCTTAGCAATTCTGCCTAATTTATAGCTTTTATACTTAGGAAAAACCGCCTGTGCTAATGATAGGGTATCAACATACGTAAAATCAAAATCATAACCTAATTTCTTTGCATTATGCTTTAAGAAGCCAACATCAAATCTGGCATTATGGGCAACCAATACACTTCTCCTAATAAATTCCAGCATTTTAGGGAAAACCTGCTCTATGGTTTCTGCCTTTCTTACCATATCATCTGTTATATTTGTAATCTCAACAACCCTTGAAGGAATAGGTTTTTCAGGATTTACAAAGCAACTGAACTGATCAATCACCTTTCCATCTTTGTATTTCATGATTCCTATTTCAGTTATTTTTTCGGTTATTGGTGAAAAGCCCGTGGTTTCCAAATCCAGAACACAATATGTGGTGTCAATACTCTGCCCCTTGGAATTTGTTACGGATGGTTCTTTATCCGGCGCCAAATAGGCCTCAACTCCATATATTACCTTCATGTCAGGATTATCTCTTCCTAAAAGTTTATGGGCTTCTGGAAAAGCCTGCACTACTCCATGATCTGTTATTGCAATTGACTTCATTCCCCAGCTCATGGCTCTTTTAATCAAATCAGTGGCACTAGTCATAGCATCCATCTGGCTCATCTGTGTATGCATGTGAAGTTCCACCCTCTTCACCTCTGCGTTGTCCTGCCTCTTGGCTCTTTTTACACCTTCTGTTTCTATTATAGTATTCGCAATCATCTCAACTTCTCCGGAAAATTTGCTATACCCTGCACTTCCTACAAGTCTAATACACTTAGCCTTTTTAAGCTTAGGTAACACCTCTGTATCGTCACCAGGCTTCAGGAATGACTTGCATGTCATAGAACTTGAGCCATCGTATAAATCAAAGGAAACTAATGTCTTGCCACTTTTTAATTCCTTTGCTTCAATATTCGATATTTCACCCTGTAAACATATTCTTCCCTCGTCTGGTGTAAGGTCCGTAATCTTTATCACAGGTTCCTTAATCTTAGCATTTCTTCCTAATATCAAGGATGAATTAGCTTTCTTACCATCGGTATCTGCTTTAACTTCCTCTTTTTTAGTGAAAACTTCCTTAGGAATATTATTACTCATAGCAGCCTTAATTTCCTTTGAAATTGCAAGCATTTCCTTATCACGTGCTTCCTCTTGAAGAATTAATTCTTCACTGCTTACCTTATCAACAAAATTTATATTATATGTAGTTCCATACAGGTTTTTTATTGCTTTATGAAGCTGTTTATCATAATTCATAGTTTTAAGAAAACCGGATACCGCAATTTTAAAGTTAAAATTTATGGTGTTTTCATCTACTTTATATTCACTCTTATTTAGCACTGATTTTAAAGCAGGGTATTTATCTGCTACTAAAAGCACAATATTTTTGAGTTCCTCCTCTATTGGCTTTTTATCCGTTCCATCAGCATACTTTACAGCAATTATGGAATCTTCTAAAGCAAATCTTTTCCTTATAAACCTATTAAAGCTTTCAAATTCTCTTATTTCAATATATTTATCTGAACTGATTTCCATATCTAGCCGTTTACTTTTTTTCCTTAGGACTACCGATTCTACAATGGCAGCATTTATGTTACCATTTGCTTCATAATCACTAAAAATTTCATTTATTCTTTTCATGGTATTCTTTAACCTCTCTCCAAAATTTTTAGTACTTTATTATTATATTTTATCAGAACTTTTATAAAAATACATATTTTAAAAATATATTTCCTATTTTAAAATGTTATCCTTCTATTATTCAATAAGACTATTTAAAACCATTCCAATAACTACGAGCAGTATTCCTATTAGGCTAATAAATGTTGGAGTTTTATCATTAAATATAAACACTCCTCCTAGAAGGGTAAATACTACTTCACCAGACTGTGTTGATTCTACAACAGCTAACTTATATGTATCACTGCTAACTATATCCGTTGCTTTAAAAAATAGTATTGTAGCAATAATTCCTGAGAAAACAGCAACTATTAAGGATTGAGTTACCTGTCCTTTATTTGGCATACCAACAGTTAACATTCCAAATGTTGCTATGATTATCCAAAAGGGCATACTACAAAGGGTCATACCAAACACTCTTTGAAAGGTACTAAATTTATTGCCACAAACTTCTATCATTTTACGATTACCAAGTGGATAAGCAACTGCTGCTAAAACAACAGGTATAGTTCCTAAAAATGCATTTAGGGCAGAAATATTTTTTGCTTGTTGCAGCTGCATTAAAAATATACCTAATAAAATTATGGAACACATTAGCAAAGATTTTTTAGGAATTTTACTTCTTATCTTCAGTATTCCATTTTCAGTTTCTATGCTCTTAAAAAATAGTGGAGTTAGAAGTGCCCCAGCAATTATAGTTAGTTGCCAGGTTCCAGCAACTAGCCATGATGTTCCATATATTGAAGCAAGCGTCAAAGGTGCATAAAACAAGCCAAATCCCACTGTACTCCAAGTAATCCATTGTATAGGTTTTTTTATTATATCCTCTAATACGTCAAATAATTGATTTTTTATAATCATAATAATAAATAAAATTGGTAACATAAAAATATATCTCAGTGATGAACTCCAAAGCCAACTACCCCCTGAAACATTCATTTGCTGATTTAGAACAAAAGTAAATGCAAAAAAGAATGATGCTGTTATTCCTAATATAAATGCCTTTGTCATTTTATAACTCCCTATTTTAAATTATATTTACAAATCGTGTAATTTGTATATGTTATATTATACTTATATGCGTTATATTGTACAATATAAATTTACATATTCACTAAGATGTTATAAAATAATATCTGTTATAACATATAAAATCATATAACTATAAGGAGTTAAGTTATGAAAAATTTAAATTTAATTATAGGCAACAAGTTGAAGGATATACGGAATAAAAGAAATTTAAGTTTAGACGAAATGGCTAAATTAACCGGCGTTAGTAAAGCAATGTTGGGTCAAATAGAAAGAGGTCAGTCAAACCCAACAGTTTCTACACTATGGAAAATTGCAACTGGCTTAAAAGTGTCTTTTTCACTATTTATTGATGAAAATCAAGATGATTTAAAAACAATATACCAAAACAATATCACCCCAATATTGGAAGATAACGGTAAAATGAGATTGTATCCAATATTTCCCTTCGATGCCAATAAAGGTTTTGAGATATTTACTATAGAGTTAGAACCGGGCTGTGACCATATATCTGTTCCTCATAATGATGGTGTTGAAGAATACATTATAGTTACAGAAGGACAAATTGAGATAAATATAAATGACAAAAAATTTATATTACAAAAAGGAAATTCTATGAAATTTATGGCCAATAAACCACATACATATAAGAACACAAGTCAATACATATCAGTATTTCAAAATATAATACTTTATTTTAAATAATATTCACATCAATGCTAAACTGAGTAATTTACAGAAAAAAATCTAAAAAAAATAGTAGCCCCCACTGGCAGTTGGTTGCTACTATAATTTGTAGTTTATTAACCATTAAGTCCTCTTGATTGACGATCCATGTCTTCCACTACAATATCATATATTTCTCCTAATGAAGCACAATATTTCAATATTTCCCAAGGTTCATTAGTATGATAGTGAATTTTAATAAGGTCTTCATCACCTACAACAAGTAAGCAATCTCCTTTAAAATTATTAGTAAAAAAATCATTGATTACATCTTCATCAAGATTCTTTCCTTCAATCAGTAACTGCGTATCATATCTATATTCCAACATAATATTTCATCCTTTCAAATTTTTATAATCTTTTCCCCATTCACACATAGCACTTAGTATAGGCTGCATACTTTCTCCAATCTTAGTTAATCCATATTCTACTCTTGGCGGCGATTCTGGATAAACTTTCCTGCAGATTATTTCATCTCTTTCTAGCTCCCTTAATTGCATTGTCAATGTTTTTTGAGTAATATTATTTAATGTTCTTTGCAATTCATTAAATCTAATAGTTCCCCTTGATAGATGCCAAAGAATTGCTAATTTCCACTTTCCACTAAGTATGTTTATAGTTAAATTCATGGGACAATCTGATTCCAAATTAATTGATTTTGACATTAAATTCTTCTCCTAATACATTTTTATAACAATACATCTTGTATCTAATTGTCTTAATAATATCATTTTTCATATTACATATCAAATTTGTCCATAATCATTTTTCAAAGTAGTGCCCATGTTCCAGATCTGCGATAAGGGTAGGATGCATTGGCTTCCAACCTAAGAGTTTTTGAGTCTGTACACTGGATCTTGGGATGTCTATAGCTGCAATTGGCCCTAGAAAACCAAAGTGAGCAGTTGCCTCTTCGCTTGTAATACTGACTACGGGTAAATTTAGATGTCCACCGATTACATTTGCGATATCTCTGAATGGTATGGCTTCATCTCCAACCCCGTCCAGCTTTGATCCTGCTGGGGCAGCTTCCAATGCCAAACGAAAAAGTCGTGCTGCATCAAGACGATGCACCGCCGTCCAGCGGTTGGATCCATCTCCAATATATGCAGATAAACCTTTTGCACGTGCAATGTTGATCAATCGTGGAATAAAACCTTTATCGCCATCCCCATGCACAGACGGTGAAAGCGATACAACCGATGCCCTCACACCACGCTTTGCAAGCCCCAAAGTGGCGTTATCTGATGCAGTTCCATTTGCATGAGCTGTTGTCAAAAATGGCTTGCCAGTGCCCTCAAGCACTTCCCCTATGGCTTGAATTGCTCGTAAATCTGTGTCAAGAGAACCGGCAAAATCCGAAAAATCGTGTTTAAAAGCCAAATGAATAGTGCCATCCGCAACAGCAGCACCACTACGAAGGCTATCTAGATCATCAAGTGAACCTTGATGCACTTCAGCTCCAGCTTCCCTTAATTTTAATGCACCCTTGTCTGAACGTGTTAAACCAATGACTTTGTGTCCAGCACTTATGAGTTCCCTTACAACCTCAGAACCGATATAACCTGTTGCTCCCGTTACAAAAACACGCATAAAAAATCCTCCCTTAAACTTCAAAACTAATATTACAATTTACACTTTAGCAATATTGTAATTTGTAACATTGATAATATCATATAATTTTTAAAATTACAATATATATTTTTCGTAACTTGTCATTTCGAGTAATTAGTGAGTATAAATGTAAATAGCTAAAGCCCTTAACAATCCTACTCGGAAAGTCAAGGGCTAAAATTTCAGCTCACAATATTAAAGTTTTGTAAATCTCATGAAAATTCTAGTGTTATCTGTCACACTGTATTTATTTATTAGGATTCTTAAGTCCTCTTATTAGAAGATTTACAACAGATTCTATGTTTTGCTTTCTATTAGCATCTTCAAATGAATTTGGATGGATAAAAGTGCTAGTTGCAAGATATACAGCTATTGCCGCTTGCTGAGGAAATTCTTCAAAAAATATCCCCTCTGTAATACCTTGTACTATAATTTCTTTAATACTATTTATCCCGCCTTCTATACTTTTTTCTATTACATCCATTGAGCCTTGGGCGAGTTTAAGATAATTAGCAAACATCTCCGGATCATTAACGGCACTGCGCCGTTTTACTTCCGCGAAATCCTCAAGTAAACGAAAAAGTTTAATATCAGCAGGATTATCTTCTTTTAAAATATCCTTTGAAGAAACATGCAAGTTTGAAAGCCAGCGTTCTGTAACAGCATTCCAAAGATCAGTCTTTCCATTATAATATCTATAAAGTGCAGCATGGCTAACTTTTAATGATTTTGCTACGTCAGAAATATTCGCTTTTTCTGGCCCGAAACGTCGAATAACTTCTTCTGCTGCATTGAGTATTATTTCTTTATCTAATGAAATCTTATTCAAAGTCATCACCTCTCATAAAATGTTCCTCCTTATTTGATTTTTTAATTATATCACTGTTAGTTTTAGGTTTCAAATTACGTTAATTGTAACCAAAATAATAATTTAACTTACTGAAAAGAAATCCGAAAGGTTTCTATTCATTTTGCATCTCCATCCTAGCAGTTCCATTGATTTTCCTTCATATCAACATGATTCTCATCTTTAAATGATACACCTTCATCTAGTAGCAGAAATCGTTGTTCCGGCCAACCAGGTACCAACCTTCCAGCATGATTTACCACACGATGGCATGGATATTTCCCATAAAACTCTGCCCTGCTAAGAACCTTACCAACAAGCCGTGCATTTTTATCTCTGCCAATAAGTCTGGCAATTTGTCCATATGTAGATACTTTACCTTCAGGGATTTCTTCTACAACAGAAAGTATTTCATAAATTAGTTGTTCATTCATAATCTTTTTCATATATTCACCTGCCACATGAATCCATACTTGAAAATATTGTGATATCTTTGTACCGTACTCTAATAGTATATTATTTTATTCAAAGATGCCTTAAATATCAACACCTTCAAACAAGATCGAATGCATTTTATTAGCTAATTGTAAGTTATTTTCATTTTCTCCAAGCTCAAGCCACAATTGAAAGGATGTTAATACAAATGATGCATAATGACCACATATGTATTCGTTTGAAACATTATATTTACTTACAAAGTTGCTTTTATTTAAATAGCAAGAACAGCCTTCTATTAATAGTTTTTTTAATTCATCATATAAATCAACAGCTTCAGTATGTACATTAATCAATGCTTTTATAGTATTTTTTTTCTTTGAAAAAAGCTTAAGTACATCAACACCTACTTTAGTAAAATCATCTAAATTATTTAAATCAAATCTACTCTTAAGGTAAGGTTTAAATTTACTTATAATTTCTTCAACCATTTTATTAAGCAAATCATATTTATCACAGTAATGGTCATAAAAAGTTGAGCGACCAATTAATGCCCTATCGCAAATATTCTGAACCGTTATATTTTTAAAATCCTTTTCCAATAACAAGCTAGAAAAAGTATTTTTTATATTTTCACGAGTTTTTAACACTCTTAAATCAATTTTATCACTCACTCCAAAACCTCCATGACTATGTAATTCAACATAATTAATTTTACTACATATGGCTAATGTATTTAACATGAAATATAAAATATAACAATTAATTTAAGTGAAAGGTGTAAAATAACTTACATTTATGTGTGTTTGTGTAAGCTAAGCTGCAAAAGGTATGCAACTTAGTTGTATAAATGATAATAGATATCATTTATACTAGCATTAACGACAGCCTTCCATTAAAAATAAAGAGGAGTTGGTTTATATGAATAATATGAATGCTATTGCATGGTTATTACCAATAATTTTCATGATACATGATTTTGAAGAAATTATATTTATTAAAGTTTGGAGGAAAAGATATGAACATTATCTTGACAATTGTACAATGAAAAAAAAGCCCTATGCAGATTTTCGAAGTCCAGATGAGTTCTCAATTGGAGTAGAAATATTGTTTGTTATTCTTTCAATTATAAGTTTGTTTTCTGTTTTTTTTAATAATTATTATGTTTGGTATGGATTTTTATTCACAGTTATAGCACACTTTGTTATACTTCATTGTAAGATTTGTTTAGATTTTAAACACTATGTTCCAGGTATTGTAACAGCGATATTATTTTTGCCTATAACAATATATATTATGTATACTGCAACAATACTATTGAACTTTACAGCAATTGAAATACTCCTGTCTTGCGCTGGAGGTGCTGTATTCACATTTATAATTTTTGGTATCTTAAAGAAGTCAGAAAAGCATTTTGAAAGCTTTTTAATTAAGTATTCCAATGGCCAGAATTAAGGCATTGGAATACTGTGTCTCCTAATATCATAATTTCGAAATCCAACTTTCGGCTTCTGCAATATTCTTGAAGGTTCTAAAATTTTTTCCTTTGTTAGCCTCAATAATCATTTCCTTAAATCTATCATTGCACTTCATTACCTATGAACCTTCTTCTTGAAACAAAATAAGGAGGAGAACCGCCGCCTTTTTCTGGGCCCCTAGTTCTCCTCCATTATTTATGTAAATTATTAAGTTTTCATTTTACAAAATTGGAAATTTATCTGTACATTGCCTTAATATATCGTATATTTTTTATAATCAAATCTGATTTCCACCAATTCTTGCTAATGCTCCATTGTTCAGGATAATCTGTCCATGACCATGTTATCCCCCATGTACCATCTGATTCTTGAGTATTTAAAATAAATTCACATTCATAATCACATATCTCTTTATTCTCCAAATAAAAATCACTTGTTTTAGCACTTATAAATAAAGATGGTTTGCATACATAATCAACTGCCCACTTTGATTTGTCATACGTTACAACCTTTTGAATCTGTTTATGTAGTAGGCTACTGAATTCCTCCATATCTAAAAAATCATTCATTGAAATTTCTTTTATATATTCATATAATTCAACAAAGCAAGAAACAGAGTGCATAGATTCCATAGGAAAATGTACTTTAAAATAACTGTATGCTTCTTTAGCAAGTACACAAGCCAATTCAAAAAGTTTACTATTTTTATCTGCAAATTTTAATATAAAACCAATAAAACATGCTGTTGGATTATATGATATTTGCTCATTAGGCTCAAAATTCCACCAAGATGCATGAGGATAATCATTGTTAGTAACTACTGTATTTGACCATGTATGTCCATCAAAATCCTTTCCTGAAGACAAGTAATTCAAAATTCCTTGTATAACTTGGTGATTTTTATCCTTCAGATCTATCTCTTTAATTATTTTTGTAGCAACCCATGTTTGCACTGGAGATGAATTAGGATTCCAACAATCTGGCTCAAGTGCATTCCCAAATCCACCATCTTCATTTTGGTATGCAATTAATGCTGTCAGTATATCTTCTTTGCTTCCGTTTTCAAATAGATATTTCCATCTTGCTATATCAAGTGGTCTAGCATTCTTGTAAATAAAACTCCTAGCCTGTTCATATTCCATAATCAAATCTCCTTTAATCTTATATAATAAATTAATTATAGCATATATTTAAACATTATTTTACAATTTTACTTACTTTACTATTTACCTAATCTTTCAATTAATATGTTATAATAAATTTATGGAATATGTTCATCCTTGTAATTTATTATTCAACAAAGTCAATGTATATACTTTAGATGGAGAGTGATTAAATATGGATGTTTTTTCTTATGGCAATCCTTATCTTGACAACCTTTCAAAAAAATATAATTGTGCACAAATGCTCCATGAAACCTTTGATAATATCATTGTTCCAAGTTTTAAAGGAAAAGGAAAAACTATCTATCGTCAACGAGATGGACTTATAGAAGTATGTAATGTTAAATTTTCAAGAGATAATAGTAACGTTCATGCAAGGTTTTCTTTAAGTATAGAGATTGCTATACCTTCATTTTATGATTCATTGGGTATTAAGTATGAAAACAAATGTAAGTCAACTATATTTCTTACAGAACCAGGTACAATTATTGGTTGGAATAATGATTTGGCTAATTTTACATATCCTCTATATATGTTAGATTTATGGAATAGTCCGCTACTTCCCATTTCCCTAACTGAAAGCTGTAAAGATGAGAAGAAGGATTATTTAAAAGAAAAACTTGATAACAGGTATAATAAGCAGACTGGTAAAGGGTTCAATGAGGTTGTTGCTTCTGATATTGAAAATGTCATAATCAAATTTTTCAATACAATTCCTAGCGCTGAACAATTATTAAATCATATTGACAATGACATACCTAATGGATATATTGATGAAAAAATGATGTATCAGATATCACACCTTTATCACAGGTATGGGGAGCAGGAAAAAGCAAAGAAAATATTAAAAAGAATACAAAACGGTTTTTTAAAAGATTGGATTCTAGAATATGTTAATCATGCAGGAATTGTTTTATAGACTATTTTAATTAGTTGCTATCCTTAATTCACGCTATTCTTAAAGTTTTCATTATAAATAAAAATCTTGTTCTTCTTTTATCTTTGCATTTCTAAATAGATTTTTTAATTGACTATATGAATAATTAATAAAAATATCATATATAATACCTCCATATTTAAATTATTTATATACTTAACCATTATCTTTTTTAAAGGAAACTCCACACTATATTTTAAACATATTTTAATGCTAAATTATCCAATTCTGCTTTCAATTTTGAATTATTAAATTTAGCTGCAATTGGAGAAAATATCTCTATTGTTTCTTTGTCAGCCTCCATTTCAGCTAATATAATGGCAACATTAATAGAATGTGTCACATAATCTTCACCTGATTTTCTCTTTTGACCTTTATGAGCCAAGCAAGCCAAGTTATATGCCTTTTCTAACACTTTAAAATCATCAAATATTTTATTATCTTGAATACTTTCAATTAGGCACCTATATAATTCTTTTGGTTCTTTGTAATTTTCAGTTCCTTTTAAAAACATATTAGCATTTTCATATACTTTATCTTCATTCATATAACAATTACCTCCTTCAAACAATCTTTGGATATAAATAGCATGAATAAATGCAGGAGAAAAGCCATATTTTTTTCGAAAAGCTTTTGTAAATCCACTGTGGGTTTGATATCCGTACTCAACTGCTACATCAAGTATTCTTTTTCCTAACAAGGTATCTTCAGTAGCCCTAAGAAGTCTTCTTTCCTTTACATACTCCATAAGAGATACACCCATCTGTTCTTTAAATATCCTTGAAAAATGATATATGGAATATCCCATTTTTTTAGAGATGCATTCTACTGTTAATTTTTCTGTGATATTATTTTCAATATATTGAATACATAGAAGTATGACATCCTCATATTTCAATGCTCTCACTCCTTAATTCCACGTGGTAATTATACTATAAATCTATTTTTCATTTATTGCTGTTCCATTTTTGCTATCATAACAATAAATTTAAATCATTATATCATATACAAATTTTTATATTCACAGGATTTATCATCAATATTCTTCTTGGAACAACAGAAAAAGGAGCACCGCTTCCATCTGGACTTGGTTCTCCTCCGTTATTTAGATATATTATTAGGTTGTTATTTATATTAATTGATTCAATATCTCTATCTTTATTTATGATTATTTTTGAGATTAACATATGCAGTAATCTTTTCTGCTGCTCTCTTGTAATTCGCTCTGAAAGCATTTTATCAAATCTGGAAAGTATACCCTTCACAAATTTATAGGATCCCTCCTGTACGCTATCATCCAAAGTCAAGAATGAAAATAAACCATACTAATATTATCGTCTGCTGAGTTCCTTATTGAAGAAGGGAAATGGGCTCCGCCCAAGCCCCGCGCAGGATTACTTATGGTACGGTCACCGTATCAGTAGTAAGTGATAACACTTTTAACTGTTACACCATATGAGAAGAAAATTACTTACTAGGGATAAAATAAACTTATAGTATTTCTTTGATTTAGAATTAGATATCTTTAATTACAGCCTGTTCTAAATTCTTATACTCAACTATGTATGGACATTGTTTATTCATAAAAATACTAATCATTCTTGTTCATTTCCGCTAATTCTGTATATTTTATACCTGGATGAGTATATCTTCTTCTACTTTGTGTCTTGTTTTTGTAGTTTATTGCCTTATTGGGACAATATTGAATACATGCAACACATTGCTCGCAATGATGTTTAAAATATGGTCTATTATTATCATCTAAATCAATATTGCCTACAGGGCATACTTTTTTACAGATACCACAGCCAATGCAGTCTTGAGAAACATTATAATTTTTATCCATATTAGGAGTGAATTTAATTAAAATCCTGTAAACTATTTCTTGAAACGGCTCTGTGATAGACAATTTATTAGTTTCTTTGTTCTTTATTGATTGAATAATCTGAACCAAATCTTTTTGTGATTGTTTAGTTTCTTCTTCAAGAGTATCACGCATATCATATGCTACAACATAATTAGAAAACATATCAAGCATTTTGGCATAATGTAGGGTTATATTTTTTCTTTTTAACAAATGCTTTATATGAATAAGTGCGTTACCTTCATACTTACCGCAGGTTGTAACTGCGTAATAATATGTATTAGGATTGTTTTTTAGATTGAGGTTTAATATAAATTCACGAACTTTTTGTGGTTCTCCTCTAAAATAAGTTGGGTAAACAAATCCTATTGTTTCGTATCCTGATTGTAAGTCATAATGCTTACTGTTACCCATTGAAATAATTTCGCAATTTTCCATTTCCTTTGCAATATCTTTTGCCACTTTTAAACTGTTTCCAGTACCTGAAAAATAAAATACAATGTTTTTACTCATAGTTTAGCACCTCATTTTTTTATTTTGTTTATGTGCACACAAATGCACATATATGATTAACAAAAAGGTATTTCTGCCGTTTTTATTGCCTACTTAGATTTTGTAATTTCCAAAAGCCTTTTTAAGTTTTCTGTTGTTTCTTCAAATTTATCAAGGATAAATGTACTATTCACTTCATAAAATACATACCTGTTTATTTTGGTTTTACTAATAATTCCATAACGGCTCATTAAATCCAAGTGTCTTGAAATTACTGACCTGTCTTGTGTAAAATTTTCAGCAATTTCATTAACGCTTTTTTTTCCACTACTAGCAATATACACCAGTATTTTGCTTCTTACTGGGTCAAACAAAGCCTTATAAAAATCAAAATCAATGCTATCTTCAATAAAATTACCACATGCTAATGCGTTATGTTCGTTTCCCATTTTATCACCACCTTTATTATATGTGCACACTAATGCACATGTCAAGAATTTTTTGTATTTTTCTTCATTATTATATGCAAATTTTTATATTCACAGGATTTATCATCAGCTTTCTTCTATAAACAAAATAAGAAGGAGAACCTCCTCCATTATCATCTAGACTTGGTTCTCCTCTATTACTTAGATACATTATTAAGTTATCATTTATATTAAGCTCTATTGATTCTATATTTTGTTTAGTTTATGATACAATTACCTAATATTTAAACATCTTATAATCCCTTTAATATCAATGCAGTACTCACTTTATCATTTACTTATGGTCCGGTTCTCCATAACACCTATAACGTAGACTTCTTAAATTAATTAAAAATCGAAATTATCTGGATCAGGTCCTACTCTCAAATCTTGGTTTAAAAAATTTATCTTCTCTACTTCTTCATTAGTTAATTCAAAATCAAATATCTGTGAATTTTCTATTATTCTGCCGACCTTTGTGGACTTAGGAATAGTTATCACTCCATTTTGTATATCCCAACGTAATATAATTTGAGCAATAGATTTATTATGATTATGAGCAATTTCCTTCAGTATTTCATTATCAAGTAATTTACCAACCATAAGTGGTGACCATGCTTCAACTTGAATATCATTTTCTTTACAGAAGGCTCTAACCTTCTCCTGCGTTAAACGTGGATGAAATTCTACTTGGTTTATCATTGGCTTAATCTCTGCATCCTTCATTAAATTTTCAAGATGATGTACTTGAAAGTTACTTACTCCTATTGCTTTTACACGACCTTGTTTATATAAATACTCCAATGCTCTCCACGCATCTTTATACTTACCCTCTACAGGCCAATGTATAAGATATAAATCTAAATAATCAAGTCCAAGTTTCTTCAAACTTGTTTCATAAGCCTTTATTGTTGATTCGTATCCCAAATCAGCATTCCAAACCTTAGATGTTATAAATAGATTTTCCCTTGAAATGCCTGCTGCCTTCATTCCTTCAGCTATACCCTTTCCCATGCTTACTTCATTACCATAAATAGCTGCTCCATCTATACTTCTATAACCATTTTTTATTGCAGTCTTTACTGAATCAACTAAATTGGGGCTATCCTCTACTCTAAAAACGCCAAGCCCTAGCCATGGCATCTTTACACCATTGTTTAAAGTTACTGTGTTTTTTAAATTGTTTATCATATTATTTCTCTCCTTATAATTTATTTTAATACCTTTACCTTTAAAGCTTATCTTATAAAGCTCATAAATATTTTATCTTCTCTTTCATTTTCCTTTACATTATTTTTACCAGAATCAATAAATTTCAATATCCATGCCATATTCTTTCCTAAAACACTCATAATTTGCATTCCTTCTTCATCTTGCATAGCCTCTCCAGGTGTTGTACCATGAATTACATTCCAATAATTTGATGATGCCATTACCATCTCTGAATAATCGATATAGTTATTCAGCTGTTCAAATGTTGGAACACCACCGGATCTTCTTACTGCCACCACACTAGCCCCTAACTTATGTCTAAGCATTCTATTATGTGTTTATTATATGGCTCAATAATACAAGTAACAAGTACGTACTTTTTCGTTAGATTACTTACCTTTAAGTAAGATTTACTGTAATATCTACAGACAGATATTAGAATATTACCTTACTGAAAAGGGAAGAGACCTTACTAAAATCATTACCGTATTTATAATCATAACTTTTCTTGCCACAAAATACGATATGGAGAACCTCCTCCATCATTATCTGGGCCTCTAGTTCTCCTTCATTATTTAGATACATTATTAAGAAGTTCCACCTAAAGTTAAATACTGTTTAACAGAAGAAGGAATAACATTAATACCAATTCTTGAACTTATGAGCAAATGGGGTAATGAGCATATTAAAAAATAAGGTAGCTATATTTTTAATTTCCCAAAAATACTTTGCTACCTAAGGTAGCTCGAACTTGTTCAAGAATTTTTTTAATATCTGATTCATTTCCAGAAGTCAAAATCCATTTTAGTGTGGTTAGTACTAAAGAGGAGTAAAGGGTTGAATAGTAGTCCAATAAAGAACTGCCTTCAAAGTTATTATGAAGTATTAAGTACTGCATGAAATTCTTCTTTAATAAATCTTCAATATTATCATACAGGTTGAGCGTATTTGTTCTAATTTTCCATAAAGCAAGGATGGTCTTTCTTTGGTCATATAAATGCACATAGGCTTTGTAAATAGTAGAAAAAAGATCATTCTCTTTCTTATCATTAAAGCGTTCATTAATAAATAAAGCAGCATTTTTCAAAACTTCATCAACAAGTTGTTCTGCTAATTCATATTTGTCTGAATAGTATTTATAAAAAGTGGAACGATTAATTAAAGCCTTATCTAATATGTTTTGTATGGTAATTTCGTTGAATTCTTTTTCAGAAAGTAACTCAATAAATGTATTTTTAATATTAGCGCGTGTTTTAACTATTCTTAAATCTACCTTAGATTGCATAATTTACTTCTCCATTCTATAATCAATTACTTTAATTCCAAATTTGGGTATGGCTTATCTTTAATTATACATATTAATTTTAACAAAATAAAAGGCAACTATCATTAAAAAAATCTATTTTATATTGTTAAGCAACAAAAATCAGGAGATTTGTATATTATCAAATGATTCTTCATACTTTATTGGTTGTTAATTATTCAAAAAAAAAATAAAATAAGAACATACAAACGAGAATGCTTGTCAACAAATTTAAAAATAAAGAAGGGCGATGAATTTTATGAAAAATATAAAAGTAAGAAGAGACATATTCCCAGTTGGATTTTATGATGATATACATCCAGATTTTAGTGTTAATTTTCAGATGAACCGTTGCTATACTATGACAAATGATGATGTTATGCTTAAAGAAATGAGGGAAGTAAGCCCAAGCATTCATAATTATGAAGAATTTATTCAGAAATTCATAGAGCTATATACCAAAGCATTAAATGAAGGTCATAAATTAAGGGCTGCCTATTATCTAAGGACAGCGGAATTTTATATGACAGCAGCTCATCCTCAAAAGCAAAGCTACCGTAAACAGTTTATCTCACTAATGCAGGAATATTTTCATATAACTGATAAACAGACATATAAAGTTCCTTATGAGAACGGATTTCTTCCTACTTATCGCTTTACTCCAGAAAACCCAAAGGGAATAATTGTAATGTTTGGAGGTTTTGACAGCTACGTAGAAGAAATGCTTAAAATGGCT
Source organism: Clostridium acidisoli DSM 12555 (assembly GCF_900176305.1). GTDB lineage: Bacteria > Bacillota > Clostridia > Clostridiales > Clostridiaceae > Clostridium_I > Clostridium_I acidisoli. Next base: position 60,469 of record NZ_FWXH01000012.1, on the reverse strand, counting down.
TTGTTCCTTAACGAAACTGGATATGATGTGGTATTTTTCGATGGACCTGGACAAGGTTCAGCTCTTGAAGATTATAAAATACCAATGACTCATGAATGGGAAAAGCCTGTAAAAGCAATATTAGATTACTTTAAGCTTGATGATGTAACATTATTAGGAATATCTTTAGGCGGTTATTTGACAATAAGAGCTGCTGCATTTGAAAAACGTGTACATCGTGTTGTTGCAGATGATATTCTTTCAAATTTTTATGAAGTAGTATTGAACACACTCCCTTTACAATTAAGAGATAAAGTAAATTCTCTTATGTCCGATGGAAATGAGGAAAAAGTGAATATTTTATTTGAAGACTTGATGAAGAAAAGTCTTATGGTAGAATGGGCAATAAATCAAGGTATGCGTATCACAGGAAGTAAGACTCCATATGAATTTTTGAGTAAAATTCTGCTCTACAATACATCTAAAATATCAGAAAAATTAGAGCAGGATGTTCTTCTGATGGCAGCAAAAGAAGATCACTATATCCCACTAAATCAATTTTTCGAACAAAGTAAATCTCTTACCAATGTGCGTTCTTTAACTACTCGTATGTTCACTAGAAAAGAGAATGCTCAAAACCATTGTCAATCAGGAAACTTAGGACTTGCTTTTGAGGTTATAGCAAATTGGATAGAACAAATACAAAAATAAAATATGCTGTCATTGCATTGAATTCATTGCAAGTAAATGTAATAAAAAACTGCAGGAATATTTAAGTTTTCTGCAGTTTCTTTGTTTATACGAAAAATAATAAATATAACATTCAAGAAACAAGCTGAATCATAAAGTAATACTCACATATTCTAAGTGCTTTTTTAAAGGAAACTCGACTCGCTGCGCTCCCTGAGTAAATTCCACTGACCAAATTGAAAATTTGGAGTGTCATTTATGGTACGGTTCACCGTAACGGGTATAACGTAGACTATTTTGATGTATGTCTTATAAACTATTATCCATATACACAAACTCATTAATATTTACAAGATATTGAGAATAATCAATAAGAATGATATTATAGCTTTGTAATAATATCATTATGTAATTATGAATCTAGCTGGGGGTGAATACTATGATTTTTGTTTTAACTCAAGATTATATTTTTAATGAAAAACTCTGTGCAAAGTCTGTAAATATGGACTTGGCGATGGTTGCGCAGAGATAAGGTCTTATCGCCATTAATTATTCATAATGCAGGCTTTGCTTTCTTAAATTTAAATATATATTTAAGGAGCTGAGCTTTATGAATTATGCAAAAGCAGAAACAATATTACCGGATAATTTAATTAAAGAAATTCAAAAATATATTCAAGGACAATATGTATATATTCCATCAGAACCGCAAAAGAAAAAAAAGTGGGGAGAAAATTCAGGTCATAGAGACTATATACAAAACAGAAATAAAGAAATACGTAGGAAATATGACCAAGGATATTCAATTGATGCTTTAGCAGAAGAATTTTTTCTATCAGTATACAGCATTAGGAAGATTATTTATTCTAAAAGTACATAATTTTATAGAGAAGCTCCTACACTTTATGATGAGTAGGAGCTTTTTACTGTGTTGTATAAAAAACTCTATAGAAATATTCTCGGTGTATAATTCCACAATATTAACTATTAAAATAAAAGCATAAGTGAAAATAATTATTCTCAAATGTTCTAATTAAGGGGGATAAACATATGGAACAAATCATTCAGGATATAAAAGCAACATTGATAAATTTTCAAGAAAAGTACAATCAAAGAAACTTTGATAATATACAAAGCTATGTTAAAGAGTTTTTTGTAGATGAAGAAGATACAAGCTTTATAGGTGCTGGACTAGACAGCTGGTGTTTTGGACTAGAAAAGATAACTAATATGATAGAGACCTATTGGGAAGATGAAAGTAACTATCTAGAAAAGATAGAACTAGATATTGATAAAGCTGTAATTAATGTAGAGAATTCAGCAGCTATAATAGCTCTTCATGGTAAAAACACAAGAAACATCAAAGAAGAAAAAGTATGTGAAGCTATGATTGCGCAATTATCGAAAACACTAAATAATGAAGATTTATCAAAATCAGATTTAATTAATCTTTCAGTTAAAATTACAGAAACTTTAAATCATATAAAAATGGGAGAAGAATATGTATTTCCTTTTAGAATTACCATAGTTATGGTTAACGATGGCTTAAAATGGATGATAAAGCATATGAATCTTTCTTACTGTGCAGGTGATTTAAATATGTTAAACAATGAAAATATTGATGATAAATATAAAACCATTCCTATAGATAATAAAGATAGTATAGAAGTAAGAGAAGTTCAAGAGGTTCTAAAAACTTTACAAGAAGCTTATGATAAACGTGATGCCAGCTTAGTAGATAGTTATGGAGAAGAATTGCTTGATAATAATGAGCTTACCTCTATAATTGGAACAGATTCAGGAGAAGTTTTCTACGGCTTTAATGAAGCAAAAGAATTATTAGAATCTGATTGGAAGTATTGGGGCGATTTTAATTTAAACAGAGAAAATTCTTTTATCTCTATTTTAAATAATATAGCAGTAGTTTGTTCAAAATCATTAATAAAATTTACTTGGCCTGAAAAAAGGGTTTGCTCATGGCCTAAAGGTGCTCTGGAATACTATTTTAAAGAAAATAAAACAAATACAGAATTACTAAATTTAATGCTAGTATCTATCAATAATGCATTACATACGCTTCTAATTGAAAATAATAAAAGTACTCTTTCTATGAGATTTGTTGGAGTATTAGTAAAGAGAGAAGGAAAGTGGAAATTTAACCATATGCATTTCTCAGATTGTGTTGATAATACACCAGCTAGACTTGAAGATTAAGTAAAAAACCTAGATAATACAACTACTTATCTAGGTTTTTTTGATGATATGAGAGTATGTAAATAATTTTGTGTATTCTCTCTTTCTTTGTAACCTTGTCTAGTCTATGTTATTTATGGTACGGTTCACCCTTCATTATCCTATAACCTCTATAAACCTGCTCCAAAAGAATTACTCTCATAAGCTGATGTGGGAACGTCATCTTTGAAAAACAAAGTTTGTAGTTTGCACGATTTAAAACCGGCGATGAAATTCCTATTGAACCACCTATTATAAAGCATAAGTTGCTATCGCCCCTTACTTCTAAATCTTTTATAAAGCTAGATAATTCTTCAGATGATAACATTTTACCCTTTAAATCTAATGCAACCACATACATATTATCTTTTACATACTTTAAGATTCCAAGACCTTCTTTTTCTTTTATGATTTGCTCATCTTTTTCTGATGCATTGTCAGGAGTTTTTTCATCTTGGACTTCTATTATATTAAGTTTGCAATACCTAGATAATCTTTTAGAATATTCATCTATTGCATCTCTTAGAAATTTTTCTTTTATTTTTCCCACTGTGATTACGGTTATATTCACTTTATTTCTCCTTAAGCCACTGACTTTTACTAGCTTTTTCTTTTAATGTTTTAAGCCTTTTTATAGCCTCAATAAGGGTTTCATCTTTTTTTGCGAAATGAAATCTTATTAAATTATTTACATCTTCTTTGAAAAAGCTTGAGCCTGGTACTGCAGCTACCCCAACTTCTTTTATTAGCCATTCACAAAATTCATTATCACTTCTATTTGTGAATTCGGATATATCTACCATAACATAATAGGCCCCTTCTGGTTTTGTATATTTTAGTCCTGCTTCATCAAGACCTTTTAAAAACAAGTCTCTTTTCCTTGTATAAAGTTCTCTAAGCTCTTCATAATACGAATCTGGAAGTGAGAGACCTTCTAATACTGCTGCTTGAAGTGGTGCAGCTGCTCCAACAGTCAAAAAATCATGAACCTTTTTGGCATTTTGGATTATATGCTCTGGTGCAATAATATACCCAATTCTCCAACCAGTTATAGCATAAGTTTTTGAAAGCGAACTACAAGCAATAGTTCTTTCAAACATTCCAGGAAGTGATGACATATAAATATGCTCATAAGGTTTCATTACAATATGTTCATAAACCTCATCTGTAATTACAAATGTATCATATTCTTTTGCAAGCTCGGATATAAATTGAAGTTCTTCTAGTGAAAAAACCTTACCTGTAGGATTTGATGGATTGCACAATATAATTGCTTTTGGTTTTTGTTTAAAAGCATTAATTAGTTCCTCCTTATCAAATTCAAAGGTTGGTGGTTTTAATGGAACATATATTGGCTCTGCTCCAGAAAGTATAGCATCTGCTCCATAGTTTTCATAAAAAGGTGAAAAGACTATTACCTTATCCTTTGGATTGCAAACTGTCATCATAGAAACCATCATTGCTTCTGTACTTCCACAAGTTATAACAATTTCTTTATCTGGATCAATATCTATACCCATATATTTTCTTTGCTTTTTTGCTAACGCTTCTCTTAATTTTTGTGATCCCCAAGTAACTTCATATTGATGTGGTCCGTCATCTGCAATTTTTTTTAATGCTTCAGTTATTTCCTTTGGCGGGTCAAAATCAGGAAAACCCTGTGACAAGTTTATTGCTCCATACTTGTTTGAAATTCTAGTCATCTTTCTAATTACCGACTCTGTGAAATTACTTAATCTACTGCTTATTTCTGGCATAATTAATACTCCCCTTCTAAAATATTTTAATACCTCTGTTTAAAAACAAATAATTAAGTTCGTATAAGCTGCTTTTAGTGACTTAGTTTCTTCATTAGGAATTCTCCTATAAACTGAACAATATTAACAATTATAAGAAGTATGATTATTGTAACTACCATTATATCTGTTTTAAAGTATTGATATCCGTAACGAATTGCAAAATCTCCAAGTCCACCACCACCAACAGTACCTGCTACTGCGGAATAACTTATTAAATTAATAATTGCAATTGTAAGTGCATAAACTACGCCTGGGAGGCCTTCTAAAATTAAAACCCTAAAAATTATTTCCATTGGACTAGATCCCATAGATTTTGCAGCTTCTATAACTCCACTGTCTACTTCTAAAAGTGTTGATTCAATTTGCCTAGCAATGAAAGGCGCTACTGCAAATATAAGTGGTACTATTGCTCCAATTGTTCCAATAGTTGTACCAACTATAAATCTAGTAACCGGAGTAATTGCAGTTAAGAGTATAACAAATGGTATAGCTCTTAAAATGTTTACCACTGTCCCTAGTATCGAATAAACCATTTTATTTTCTAAGATGTTTCCTTTTCTAGTAACAACTAATGCTACTCCTGCTGGTATTCCAATAATTGCTCCAATAATCCCTGATACTGAAACCATATAAAGCGTATCTACTAAGGCTTGCCCTAGCTCTTTATAATATTGAAAAACATTTGGCATTAATTGATTTAAAAAACTAATCATTTGCAATCACCTCCACAGTAATGTTGTTACTTCTTAAAAATTCTATAGATTTATCTATACTCTCCTTACTTCCATTTAGTTTTACAACCAAGTTACCAAAAGAAGTTCCTTGTATAAATTCAATATTTCCAAATAAAATGCTTGCAAGTACACCATATTCAATTGATATTTTAGATATAAAAGCTTCTGCAGTATTCTCTCCAACATAAGATATTTTTACAGTAAGTTCAGAATTCTTATCGCCCTTTGTAAATTCCTTCGAATCCAATACGTCATATATTTTATCAAAATTCATTGTATGAGATATAAATTCCTTTGTTATGTTAGCCTTTGGATTTGAGAATATATCTATAGCACTTCCTTGTTCCACAACCTCACCATTTTCCATTACAGCAACTTTATTGCATATATCTTTTATTACTTCCATTTGATGAGTTATTATTACTATTGTAAGATTTAGCTCTTTGTTTATGGTTTTTAAAAGTTTTAATATTGATTGTGTATTTTGTGGGTCCAATGCTGATGTAGCTTCATCACAAAGAAGTACTTCTGGATCATTTGCAAGAGCTCTTGCAATTCCAACTCTCTGCTTTTGTCCACCACTAAGTTGTGAAGGATACACATATGCTTTATCCTCTATTCCAACTAGCCTTAAGAGCTTAGACACCTTTTCTTTCATCTCTTCCTTGGATAGTCCTTTACCTCTTAAAGGATATTCAATATTTTTAAACACATTTCTACTATTCATAAGATTAAAATGCTGAAAAATCATCCCTATCTTTTCTCTACTATGCCTTAAATCCTTAGTGGAAAGTGTATTTAAGTCCACATCATTTACTATTACTTTACCCGTATCCGGTTTTTCAAGTAAATTTATACATCTTACTAGTGTACTTTTACCTGCACCACTATATCCAATTATTCCAAATATATCTCCACTTTCAATCTTTAAGTTTACATTTTTCAGAGCATTCACAGTTGTTTTCTTGGTTTTGTATGTTTTATTAATATTTTCTAATATTATCATATATCTAATGCCTCCTATTATAAAATAAAAAAAACTCCTAATAAATAGGGGTTTTTTTAATCCCCCTATCTTCCAGAACTCAGTTCTGCTGGAATTAGCACCTTCACTTTTTAAGTATGGTTGCTGAAACGTCATTAGGCCAGTCCCTCAGTTTCTCTTGATAAGGCTTTATTAAATTTTCACTTTACTTAATAGACTTAGTTTTTTCCACAACAATGTTTGTATTTCTTACCACTTCCACAAGGACATGGATCATTTCTTCCTATTTTGCTTTTATTGACTACAGTTTTTGAATTTTTCCACTCTGTATGTATTTCTTTTCTTTTTTCCTTTGAGAAAACACCTTCCCATTGTGGAAGTTCATATAGATAATCAGCTTTTGCATCAAGCATATTAAAGTACAATTTTTCAAGGTCAACTTTAAGTTCTATTTCATCATCTTTAGTAAGTTTTTCTAAATCCATTGATTCAATAAGACTTTCATTTATACCATCTAAGAATCCTACAAAGAATATTACTGAAGTTTCATATTCTGCTGCTAAGTCTTCAACTTTACCTTTTATATTTTTTTTGTGATTTCCTAATAATTTTGTATATATTCTAGTTTCTATACTTCCGTATTCTTCCCAAAAAGCTGCTTCTCCTTTAGTTTTCACATAGTCAACCACCATGTCAGTCCATTCTTTATATAAGCCCATACTTATTTCTCCTTCATTCTTGTGTTATTTATTTTTTTATTTTTTGAAGTATATCGTTTTTACCAAAAGGCTGCGATACATCATAATTTCCACCTAATGTTTCGATATCCTTGTTTTCAATTTGAATTTTGACTTTTTTTATTGAAGACAGTTGAGTTAGAGAACTTGAAATACTTTCTAATGTTGCTTGTTCCTTTACCGGTGTCATAGTAACTTCTGCATCGCTACTTAAATTTACATATGCAATTCCATTGTTAATGGAAAAGCTAAGTAATTTTGTGTTTTTAGGTAAAATTGGTTTATATCCACTTTGAAGCGAAGGTCCCTTAATTAACTCATTAACAATTAATTCTCCTATAAGCTCTTGCTTTTGTATTAGTCTGTCCTCTTCACCAATCTTCACATTTTTTTCATCTTGTGAATTATCAAAATACAAATTTAAATCAATTGCCTGCCCTTTTTCTTTGTACAATTTTACATTTTCAACTTGCTGATCAGAATTTGAACTGCTTAAATTGCTACTTTTGCATGCACTTAACAAACCACTACAACATATTAGTAAAATAATAGCACCAGAAACCATAGTTTTTTTCATAAGCTTACTCCCCTTGTAAGAAGGCTAAAAATCAAGATAAACACTTGGCATATCTCTCTTCGCCATAGTAACTACTATATCTTTTTCTATATTTATTCCATTGGAATTTAATACGTTAACTACTGTCTTAAAGGCTAATTCCGGATAATTATTTGTTTTACTTAGATGTCCTAATGCAATCGTCTTTTTTTTATTACCCATTATATCTACAATTGCTTTACCACAATCTTCATTAGATAAATGTCCTACATTACTAAGTATTCTTCTCTTTAAGCTATATGGATAAGGTCCAAATTTCAACATTTCTACATCATGATTACTTTCTAGAAGTATTACATCTGCATCCTTCAATTCCTGCTTAACTTCTTCTGAAAAATATCCAAGATCTGTTGCAACACAAACCTTCTTATTTTTACACATTATAGAATAACCTGAAGGCATAACTGCATCATGTGGTATTCTATATCCTACTACATCAAGATCCTTTATGTTTACAGCTTTTTCATCAATAACCTTAATATTATGCTCTTTTATTTTTCCTATATTCGTCATCATACTATTCCAAGTTAAATCATTGGCATATATAGGTATGTCGTATTTCCTTGATAGAACTCCAACGCCTTTTATATGGTCTATATGCTCATGGGTAACAAATATTCCATCTATATCATTTGGATTTTCACCTATATCTGATAAAGCCTTTTCTATATGTTTCCCTGGAAGACCTGCATCTATAAGCACTCTTGAATTTTCTGAGGCTACAAATATACTATTACCACTGCTTCCACTATAAAGTGAACAAAATCTCATGTTTTTCTCCTCTAAACTTCTATCTTACCCTTACATAGACTCTCTTCTTATATCTGCTCCAAGAGCCTTGAATTTGTTTTCTATGTGTGGATATCCTCTATCTATATGTTCAATAGAAGTTACCTCCGTTGTACCTTCTGCAATAAGTCCTGCAATAACCATAGCCGCACCTGCTCTTAGATCAGTAGCTTTCACTATAGCTCCTGTTAGTTTGGAAACTCCATCAATTATAGCAACTCTTCCTTCAACCTTAACACATGCACCCATTTTCTTTAATTCGTCTATGTGTTTAAATCTACTTTCCCATATGCTTTCATTAATTATACTTCTGCCCTTAGCAGTACAGAGTATAGTACTCATTGGCTGCTGAACATCCGTTGGAAACCCTGGGTATGGGAGAGTTTTTATATTTACACCCTTTACGGTTTTATTGGATTTTACGGTTACAGAATCATCTTGTTCTATTACCTCTGCTCCCATTTCCACTAACTTTGCAGATATTGATTCCAAATGCTTCGGTATTACATTGTTTACAGTTACACATCCGCCACAGGCTGCTGCTGCTATCATATATGTACCAGCTTCTATTTGGTCTGGAATTACACTATAATTACATCCAGTAAGTTTTTCAACTCCTGTTATTCTTATAACATCTGTTCCGGCACCTTTTATATTTGCTCCCATTGTATTTAAAAAATTGGCAACATCAACTACATGAGGTTCCTTTGCCGCATTTTCAAGTACAGTTGTTCCCTCTGCTAAAGTTGCTGCAAGCATAACATTTATTGTTGCTCCAACACTAACAACATCAAAATATATATTGGTTCCGATAAGTCTATCCGTCTCTACTATAACAGTTCCATGTTCTATTTTTACATTGGCTCCTAAAGCTTCAAAGCCTTTAATATGTTGATCAATAGGTCTAACTCCAATAGGACAACCACCAGGTAAATCTACCCTTGCTTTTTTAAATCGGCCTAGTAAAGCACCGATTAAATAGTAGGAGGCTCTCATATTTCTAACGTCTTCAGTATTGGCATTTAAGTTAACTAGTGTAGTACTATCAATAGTTACAGAATCCTTGACTCTAGTAATTTTACAGCCGAGGCTTTCCATAATTCTTTCTTCGCATTGAATATCTTCTATCTCAGGTATATTATCAATCACACATACATTTTCACTGGCCATAATAGCAGCAGGTAAAATTGCTACAGCTGCATTCTTTGCTCCACCTATGTCAACGCTTCCAAAAAGCTCTTTACCACCATTTATAATTAACTTGTCCATTCCCTTATCCATCCTCACTATATTTATATATAAATTTCACATAATTTCATTTTAAATAGCCACGATTTATATTATAGCATAATTATAGTTTTTTTAAAATTAAATTTCAAATATAAAGGCTATTTTATGCCCCTTTACAGGAATTTTTATTATCCCCCTAAAAGTGCTCATATTTATCTTCCTAAACTTGCTATATTCTAAGGTATATCATAACATATTATCCAAATTTATTTGTATAATAAATCTGTTTATGTGTTATAATTAGTTTATCAATATATTAGCGTGGGGGATTATAATGAAATATTATTTAGTTGCACTATTTGATAAAGATTCCTATTCATTTGTAGAAAACATACAAAAATCAATTTGTAGAAAATATAAATTATACAGAAAATTACCAGTTTTACATATAACACTTGAAGTTATTGATGACCCTGATTTAGATGAATTAGATAAAATTGTGACTAACTTTATTAAACCTTACAAGAAATTCAAGGTAGAATTAAATGGTGTTATATGTTTTGAACCTCCATTTAAATCTGTAAATCTAAAAGTAGAACACAAGGGTTACATAATGAGAATTGCGAGGAACATAAATGACAAACTTAAATTAACGAACTTTAATGTTAGACAAAATATAGATAATTGGGATTTACACGTTTCTCTAGCAAATACAAACTATGCAACTAGGAAATGGTCTTCAGAGGAATATAAGATTGCCTGTGAAAATACAAAACAACTTGATCCTCAAAGGATGGCAAAAATTGATAGAATTGAACTTTGGAAACCAATTAATAACAAAAAGACAATGACTGTGAAAAGTTATGTGTTAAAAGAATACTGACTTCTTTTATTCTACATATTGACATATGTTTTTATGAATAGTATATTAATGCATAAAGTTAGATTTTTATAAAAACTATGAAAGGGAAAAGTAAGTAGTTCCTAATTCTTAAAGAGAGTAAGTATTTGCTGAAAGCTTACAGATGCGAACTACTGAAGATCACCCTGGAGTTGCAGGCTGAATTTTAGTAAGCTGAGCCGGAAAGCCGTTAAATTCATGAGTACATATTTTTGGGTGGTACCGCGAACAGACTTCGCCCCAAGCTAGGGGATTAGTCTGTTATTTTTTTATAAAAATTTATTTTTATAATATTTATTTTACAAGGGGGCTTTTTAAAATGAACAATTCTTACGTAATTTACAATGGCAAAATCGTTCCAGAAAGTGAGGTTAGCATAAGCATTAGAAGTAAAGTTTTTAATTATGGTCTAGGTTGCTTTGAGGGCATTAGAGCTTATTATAGCGAAAGGGAAGATCAACTTTATGCTTTTAGAATAGATGATCATTACAAAAGACTTTTACAATCTTGTAAGGCTCTTAATATAAATATACCTTACACAGTTGAAGAACTTTCTTCACTTACCTTGGAACTTTTAAAGAAAAATAATTGTAAGACAACCACTTACATTAGACCTGTAGCTTACAAAGGCGGAGAAGGTATTGGACCTACTTTACTTGATGATGACAATAGACTAGTAATTTATACTCAGCCATTAGGAAGTTACACAGGAAAAACCGAACTTAGCGTTGCTGTAACTTCTTGGCAAAGACTTGAAGATAATATGCTTCCTCCTAGAACTAAAGCAACTGCAGCATATCTTAATTCAGCACTTGCTTCTCTTGAAGTAAAGAGCAAAGGTTATGATGAAGCTATATTCTTAACTAATAATGGCCATATTTGTGAAGGTCCTGGAGAAAATCTATTCATCTTCAAAAAAGGAAAGTTAATAACACCTCCACCTAGTGATAACATACTTGAGGGAATTACTAGAGAAACTGTTATGGAACTTGCTGAAAAAGAATTAGGTTTAACCGTAGTTGAAAGAAGTATATCAAGAAATGAATTATATGCTTCTGACGAAGTTTTCTTCAGCGGAACAGCTATGGAAGTTACGCCTGTAATTTCAGTAGATGACAGAGTAATTGGAGATGGAAAAGCTGGCGAAGTTTCTAACAAAATTAAAGATTTATTCTTTGATATTACTACAGGTAAAAATCCTAAATATGCTGATTATTGTAGACCTGTATATTAGGATCTATAATACTACTATTTGGGGGTTATACAAATGAGAAAAGAAAAATTTAAATTTGGAAACTCTAGTTTTGAGGTTTCCGTTGATGAAGAAAACTTACTTGATGTAATAAGAAGCAATCCGTTTGAGCCTGGTAAAACAGAAGATGAAATCATTACAGATGCACTTTATAATCCAACAGGTAGTCCTAGATTAAAAGACATTGTAAACCCAACAGACACAATTTGTATAGTAATTTCAGATGCTACTAGAGCTTGGCAAAGACCTCATAAATTCTTGCCCAAGATTGTTGAAGAATTAAATCGTGGCGGTATAAAAGATGAAAACATAACTTTTCTTTCCGCCCTTGGAACTCATAGAGAACAAACTCCAGAGGAACATGAAATGCTTCTAGGTTCTGATTTATATAAACGCTTTAAAGTTATTGATCATGATTGTCATGATAAAAACAACTTAGTTTACTTAGGCGAAACAAGTTATAAAACACCTGTGTGGATAAATAAGATTGCTATGGACAGTGACCATATTGTTATTACAGGTGCAATTATATATCACTTTCTAGTTGGTTTCTCAGGTGGAAAAAAATCTATTTTACCAGGAATTTCAAGTTACGAAACAATTATGGCTAATCATCACCTATCTTTGTCTAACGGACTTGGTAGCGGGTCAAATCCATTAGTTAGATCTGGTAGCATTGTTGATAATCCTATTCATAACGATATGATGGAAGCTGCTGCTTTAGTAAAACCATCTTTCATGTTTAATGTTGTCATGAAACCAGATGGTACTCTTGCTGGTGCAGTAGCTGGGGACTATATTAAAGCACACAAAGCTGGAAGAGATCTTGTTAGTAGAATAGATGGAGTTTCTATTAGTAAAAAAGCTGATTTAATAATAGGCTCTGCTGGTGGATACCCAAAAGACATTAATTTATATCAGTCAATAAAGTCTGTGATAAACATGAGAGAAGCAGCCAATGAAAATGCCACATTAATCTTCATTGCAGAGTGTAGCGAGGGACTTGGTGAAGATAAGGGTCTTCAAGATATAGTTTTAAATTATGACTCGCTTTTAGATAGAGAAAAAGCTCTCAGAGAAGACTATAGTATTTCAAAATTTGTTGGTTATTACTTTTGCGAATGTGGTGAAAAATATGATTTTATAATGGTGTCTGATTTAGATCAAGCTTTAGTGGCAAAAGCAAATATTAAGGTTGTTAAAACTTTAGAAGAAGCCCTTAATTTGACTTATGCAAAAAAAGGCAAAAACTTAAAAACAATCTTAATGCCTCAATCTGCTAACACTTTACCTATTATAGATAATATTTAACATTGATAAAATTTATTTAACTTGATTTACACAAAAAGGAAGTTAATGGTTTGTATGCGTTTCCCATTAACTTCCTTTTTCGTATTATATAATAGTATTTCCTTGTTATATAATAGGATTTTATGGTATTTGGTCTATTTTATGTCAATTCTGACTATTAAAATATTAAGAATTTATATAAAATTTTAGTGTAATCGTTTCACAAACTTTTAATATTCTTAACTTTAATATAAAATATATACTATATATTAAACTAGAGTAAAAGAAAGGCGGCTTATTAATGGATCTGAAAAAACTATTCGATTTGCAACGAGAATTAGATAGTACAATATCAAAAGAACACCATTTAGAAGAGGAAACGTTATTTTCAAAGAAAGCCCTAGCTCTTCAAGTTGAATTTGGAGAACTTGCAAATGAAACTCGATGTTTTAAATATTGGAGCAATAAAAAACCATCTCCTAAGAATATTATTATAGAAGAATATGTTGATTGTCTCCATTTTATACTTAGCATTGGTATTGATAAAGATTTCGAGAATATTGAGCTTTCACAGTCTTGCTCCTTAAATAAAACCACAGATCAGTTTTTGGATTTATTTATAGACATGAATGATTTTTTAATTTGTTCATCTATTGACCATTACATAACTCTTTTTGAAGATTTCTTAAGTCTTGGCATAAATTTAGGTTTTACAGATAAAGAAATCGAAGATGCTTATTTAAATAAAAATGCTATAAATCACCAAAGACAAGCGACTGGTTATTAATTTTAATATATAAATTTTGTACATACTTTAGTTAATATTCAAGTTATTTTTGCATAAGGTAAAATTTTGCCCTATGCTTTTTTATATTGCTTTTAATATTATTGCTAAATTTGGTTAAAATAATCCTAGGATGGTGATAATATGCTAGGATTTATAGTTTCAATATTGTCTGGTATGTGTATGAGTATTCAAGGAGTTTTTAATTCTAGACTTGGAGAAAAAATAGGTATTTTAGAAACCAATGTTTTTGTTCAAGGAACAGCTTTTTTATTAAGTACTGCATTTCTAATAACTTCTAAAAAAAATAATTTTAAAGACATAAAAAACGTGAGTAAATTATATCTTCTAGGTGGAGTTTTGGCTGTAATTATCACATATACAGTTATAAAAGGCATTTCCACCCTAGGAACAACTTACGCTATTTCAACCATACTTATTTCTCAGCTTATAACTGCCGCTGTTATAGATGCCTTTGGTCTATTTGGAACAGAAAAATTGCAATTTGGATCAAATGAAATAATTGGAGTTATAGTAATGCTTGCAGGAATAATTATATTTAAATGGAAAGCTTAAAACGTACTAATACCTTATTTGTAACCCCTTGGTCTTTTGAGAATATAATATAACGAAAGCTCTCCTAAGGTGAATTATATGTTCTCATTGAAAAAAAAGTTAGACAGTTCTCTAAAACATGCTATAGAAGAAGATAGATTTAAAAGCTACAGAGTTATTATACATTGCACTGCTTTAATAGATAACATGGAACATAAATTAAAACAAAATAAAAGCTCCTTTGTGTTTAAAATAAAAGATGCCAATTGTTTATGTGCAAATTTATCTGCACGATTAATTCTAAAATTAATTGAAAAACCAGAAATAAAATTTATTACATTTGATGACTTTGCATACCTATGCTCCTTTAATATGGCATCAAAGCATAAAGTATGTTTAGGTTTAAGTAATTCTTTTAAGTATACGGGTAAAGGCGTATGTGTTGGAATTGTAGACACAGGTGTTTTTCCACATCCAGATTTATTGACTCCTAAAAAGGGTATAATTAAGTTTTTAGATATTATATCTAGTTTAAATTATCCTTATGATGATAATGGACATGGTACTTTTATGAGTGGCTTAATACGAGGAAATGCCCACGGCTCAAAACCAATGCATATAGGTGTTGCTCCTGAAAGCAGAATTTATTCAGTAAAAGCTTTCAATTCTTTAGGCAAAGCATATATTTCAGATATATTCTTTGCAATTGATACTTTAATAAATGAAAGCACAGAATTTAATATTAAAATTATATGTCTTCCATTTGAAATATCCACAGAAAATAATTTTATTTTATCCACATTTAATACCTTATTTAACAAAGCTATTTCTCGCGGAATTGTTGTAATTGTACCTAGTGGAACCAATAAAAACATTCAAAGTTCTATTAGGGGTTTTGCTGCATTAGACACTTGTATAACTGTTGGTGGGTTAAATACAGCTGGTGAAATAGATTCTTACACATATTCATCTTCTGGTCCCTGTGGAAAACTTGTAAAACCAGATTTTTCTGCTCCTTGTGTTAACATATATTCTCTTAATTCAGATACAAAATATATTTCTGAAAGAAACGGTGCCAAACTTTATCCAAATAAGTTAGATGACTATTATACAACATATACGGGTACATCCTGTGCTGCTGCCTATGTAAGTGGAGTTTGCGCTCTCTTATTTGAAAAAGACAATAAACTATCTTTTAAGGATATAAGTTCCCTCTTAAAGTCCTCTTGTACCTTATTAAAATTTCCAAAATGGCAGCAAGGAGAAGGGGTTCTAGATATAGATAAACTTTTTAGCTCTTAGTATATGTCCTTTGCGAGGCATAGGTGAAGGGATTTCACCTATGCTTCGCGGTGAAACCCCTTCATTTTTCATTATCCTTATTATGATCTTTTTTAGCATTTCTTTTTAAAAGTATTGCTGCTACAACTGCAGTTATAGGTATTGTAAATATGAGTCCAATGCTTCCAGCAATTGAATTTAATACAGCTGAAGCAATAGCATCTTGATCTAAAACCCTGTACATAGGGAGATTATATGAGTATACTAACATTATAAGATACATAGATTCACCAGCATACGCTAATATTAAAGTATTAGCCATTGTTCCCATTATATCTCTGCCTATATTCATTCCAGATTTAATAAGCTCACCTACAGTCTTATCTGGATTGTTTTCATTTACCTCATTTATAGATGAAGCAATCGAAATACTTACATCCATTACGGCTCCTAAGGCTCCCATTAAAATTCCGGAAAACAAAAGTGCTCTGAAATTAAAAGTTGCATTTTGAGCTATGTATATAGTCATTTGTATTTCCTCATCAGTTAGTCCTGTAAGGTTAAGTCTAGTGCTTACATACATGCCTATGAGTGCTGCAATTAGTACCCCACCAACTGTTCCTATTATGGCAGCTAATGTTTTTTTACTTTTGCCTCCAATTATAATCAAATTTATAATACTAATTCCTATACATAATATTATAGTTGTAAGAGTAGGATTAAATCCGGCTATTATTAACGGAATTAATATTTTAATAATAACAACTCCTGTTAAAAACAATGCTAATATAGATTTTAAGCCCTTTATGCCACCAACAATTCCTAAAAGTAGTACAAAAAATAATATTAACAAATATAAATATTCATATCTGTCAAGTTCATATATATATGCAGATTTAACGGTTCCATTTGGATTTTCAGTTATATTGACAAGAACAGTATCGCCTTTATGTGCAGTTGTTTCACGATATGTTTTGTCATTAATAAGATTATCTAGAGTCAGAATCTCCCCCTTATGATCTCCAGATGTAATTTTAACTTTAACTAATCCATGACTTATCCCATTCTTATCAGAATTTGAGTTAGCTTCTTCAGATACTATTTTCCCATGAATTGGCTGGTTTTCATCTCTACTGCTTAAAAAACTGCTACCACAAAAAACTACTATTATTAACATTAAAATTACTGCTGTAATCTTAATTTCTCTATTTTTATTATTCATAATACTTCACCCCAACAAAATTAGTTGTATGTTATTGAAGAGTTTTAAAAATATACCCTTTAGCTTTCAAGTATTGAATTACCTGTGGCAGGGCTTGTACTGTTGTTTTCTTTGCACTAGCATCATGCATTAAAATTACTACTGTATTCCCAATAGTGTACTTATGCAAATTGTTTAGTAATACTGGTACAGGTAAGTCATACCCATCTGAATCTCCCGTTTCATCATTCCAATTTATAAATGCATAACCTGCTTTAGTAGCAGCGTCTCTAAAAGGCGCTAATCTATGTCCAAAAGAGCCTCCTGGAAATCTAATAATATTTGATGTGTAATTTTTACCAATTATAGTTTTTAAAACTAAGTTACATCGATTTAAATCATTTACAAAATCTGTTGAACTTTCTTTATAGTTTATCTGATGACTATAGGTATGATTACCAATAACTTCTCCATTAGCAACTTCTTCCTTAACTAAGTTGGGGTTGTTTTCAGCATTTTTCCCAATTAAAAAAAATGATGCCTTTATATTATTTTGATTCAATATACTAAGTATTTTTTCAGTGTTAATAGAAGGCCCATCATCGAATGTTAAATATGCAATTTTTGTACCATCAGCTCTTTTAATTGTCCACGGAGTGTATTCGCCAGGTACTTGTCTTAAACTAATGTTTATAACTAAAGTAGTCTTACTTTTTTTTGATATAGAGCCACTAACGTGCTTATGTTTTAAATTATTACTTGTAGTTTTTTTATTGTGCTTAATAACTAGTAAAGTAAAGATGAAACATATACATATTATTATTAAAAAAATCCCTAATAATATTTTTTTATTTATTGTATTTGGCTTTTTATTTAAATTAATCATAAATATCTTCTTTCCTTAATTATCTTCAAAGGCTTTTTCCCATACAAAGACTAAATATCAAGATTACTAATACAAAAAGAGTTATTTTAGTATATAAATAATCTTTTTCCTTTAAAAATACTATTATTGATACAGCAACACGTAATACTGGTGTTAATATTAGTAAGTATAAACCTGTTAACATAATTGCGTATGGTTTGCAATTAAGCAATCCTTTAAATATTTCACTAAGTGTTGTAGGAAAATAATCACCAGCATATCCACTATTACCAGTTTTAATAAACGCTGCAAGTCCAACTATTATAATAATCGCACTAGCAATTACTCCAACTCTTAATGCTTTGCTTATAATGATTTCAACTTTTGCAATTTCTTCAGATGTACCTTTTCCATTAATCATCTACTAATCACTCCTTTGTAAATCATTTGCAATGCAACATATATTATAACTGGAATAAAGATTTTTCTTATTGTCTTACTTTTTAGCCTTTGCATAATTTTTCCGCCAATAGATGCACCAATAAGTACTCCTATTGCAACAGGTGCTGCAATTTTAGGATCTATATCACCACGTGATAAGTATACACCAGCACTTGCAGCAGCTGTAACACCCATCATAAAGTTACTTGTTGCACTCGATACTTTTAATGGTAGCTTCATAAAAACATCCATTGCCATAACTTTAAAGCTTCCACTGCCTATTCCTAAAAGTCCAGAAGCTATACCAGCACAATACATAACTACGAAACCTCCAGGTACATTTGAAACATTATAAACTATGTTTTCATTTATTGACTTATCAAAATATTCGCCATTAAGACATAGTTTTGTTGCAAAACGATCAGGAACTATGATTTCTTTAGTTTTACTTACATGCTTTTTAATCATTGTAATCCCAGAATAAAGAAGAAGTAATCCAAATATGGTATAAAGATAATTGGGATTTATTAGACCAGCTAAAAATGCACCTGATATGGCACCCAGAGTTGTGGCTATTTCAAGAAACATACCTACCCTAAGGTTTGTTATTTTATCTTGTATATAACCTATTGCAGAACCGCTTGAGGTTGCAATTACTGAAATCAAACTGGCTCCTATCGCATATTTAATATCAATTCCAAATAATAAAGTTAGTGCTGGTGTTACTATCATTCCACCTCCAAGTCCTAACACTGCACCAAAAATACCAGCAAAAATGGATATTATTAGTATTTTTATTACGATTATTATCATAAATATCCCTCCAATCTATAATTTCTATGAATCTCCTCACTGACTATTATATAAGAAGATTACATATATTAAAAATATATAATAGGTATAGTACATATATGTTATTCATATATAAAGAATTATTTAACATTATAGTGTGAATATTATACATAACTAAAAAGTCAACCTAGAACTTAGATTCCAGGTTGACTTTTTAGTTATAGTTTCTTTCGAAATTTATGCTTTTGCAAAGCCTATCTTCTCCAATTTTTACATTATTAAAAATATCTTCAGCATTTTTAATATAAGCATGGGGATCTGTTAAAGAAGGACTAAAATGAGTAAGCCACAATTCTTTAACTTTACCTGAATTAGCAAGTTCTGCAGCCTCTTTAAAAATCATATGCTTATTCCGTACTGCTTTTTCAAGTTCTTCCTCTGCTCCATACATTCCTTCACATATAAAAAGATCTGAACCTTTAATAAAATCCACCAATTTTCCCGTTGGTCTAGTATCTGTAACATATGAAATTTTTATTCCGTTCCTTTTATCTCCTAAGACCATTTCAGGTGTAAAACACATTCCATCTATTTCTTCTGCTTCTCCACTTTGAAGTTTACTCCAAATATTTTGTGGTACCTTATTTCTTTTAGCCTTGCTTATATCAAAAGCTCTCTTTCTAACTGCTTTTAAGCTATAACCAAGACATGGCACTGTATGCTCTTCATATGTTGTATTTATTATAATGTCGCCATATTTAATTTTAAAATTTTCCTCTTCCACTTCAATTAACTTTAAATCATATGGTAAATTTGGTGCTACTACTAAAAGCCCCTTAATAATTTTTGCTAATCCTTTAGGTCCAATTATATTTAAAGGTTCACACCTACCTGAATTTGCTATAGTTAAAAGTAAACCTGGTAGTCCAAGTACATGATCTGCATGATAATGTGTAAGACAAATCGTGTCGATTTTTTTAAATCCTTTTCCTAAAATTTTCATAGACACCTGCGTTCCTTCACCACAATCTATCAAAATTTTTCTACCGTTAAAGCTTATGAGCAGTGAAGTTAGGGACCTACCTGGTACCGGCATACTACCACCACAGCCTAATAAACAAATATCAATCACTTTTTTATCACTCCTTTTATAAACTTGTCATTAGTTGTAGTTATTACACAAATATGCTAAAATAATTCTGAATACTAAGAATATTTTAACTAATATTCTTAAATATAATTTGAAAGGATGATTGTAATGATAAGTGAACAACTACTTTCTGCGCTTAACGACCAACTTAATTATGAATATTACTCGGCACATATATATTTAGCTATGCAAGCGTATTGTGCTTCTGAAGACTTAGATGGTTTCGCAAATTTTTTTAAAGTTCAAGTTGATGAGGAAAGATTTCATGCTTCAAAATTTTTTGATTATATAATTGATATGAATTTTAATGTTGAGATAACTGGTTTTGACAACCCAACTACGAAATTTGATTCAATGATTGATGTATTCAGATCCACCTTAGAGCATGAAAAACATGTTACCGAAAGAATATACAAGCTTATGGATATAGCTACTAATGAAAGAGAACATGCCACAATAAGCTTTTTGAAATGGTTTATAGATGAACAAATCGAGGAAGAAAAAACTATTACTGCTATACTAAAGAGATTAGAAAGAATTGGTGATGATAAAGCTGCTCTTTACATACTTGATAGTGAGCTAATGCAAAGAGTATTTACTCCACCTGCTACAGTATAAATCAAAATTTTTATTAAGCTATATATAATAGAAAGTTGAGAATTGGTAGAGAAATTTTTAAAGGTGATCTTATTTATAGTGAAGAAACTCATCTTTAACTCTCAATTCTCAACTTTTTTGTATAATTTCTTTAGTCGTGTATTACTTTCCAATTATCGTTTACTGTGACGTCTATACTTCCTCTTTTTAATATATAATTTGCTATAAGCTCTGACATATCTGTTGGTATATCTTTTATCACAGTTTTGCCCTTAAACATATCAAAATTCCCGCCACCTCCAGCTCGATAGTTATTCATTACTACATCGTATTCCTTATCCATATCCAATGGTTTTCCCTTATAGTTCAGTTTTGTTATACGAGATCCAAATGGTTTAGAAATATTTATTTCATACTCTATTCCTTCCCACATATCGTAATTGTAATGCTGTGGTTTAGGATCTGCAAATTTGGGGTTGATTTTAATGCTTATTCCATCATAATTCTCAAAATATGAAGCCGATTTTTCAAGTGCCTCTTTTATATCACATCCACTTATTCTTATTACCTTTAAGGTATTTGGATATATGTAATTCGAAACAATATCTCTCATAGTAACCTTACTACTAAATCCTTTAGAATTATTGTCAAAAAGAGCTGTGTTAGATATATCCACTCCTGCATTTTCCATCTGTACTTTGTTTATGAACTCAATAATAGCGCTATCCTTTATTCTTATTTCAAAGTAATCCTTTATTGTCATATCTCCATTGATTTCACCAATACTCGTATCTAGCCAGGCCTGTGTATATCTCTCAGCATCTTTTACTATATTCTCAATTTCTTTATCAGATTCTTCATTGTTACAATACACTAGTTCAGATTTTTTATCGCATATTTCCCATTTATCTTTTTGTTTTTTTAACATGAGTTCTACTTTTCCAATTGCCTTAGCTGCGTTTCCAGGCTGAATTACAATTACATTGTTTATGGTTTTATTCTCTATAAATCTATGTTGATGCCCCGTAAGTAAAACGTCTATGCCTTCTACTTCCATACATAATTCATAGGCCTGATTTTCTCCTGTTAGAGTTTCAGTTTGTTCACCTGTATCTAGATCTCTTTCAAATCCACCATGATATGAAAGAATTATTATATCTACTTTTTCCTTTTCCCTTAAGACTTTCACCCATTTTCTTGCTACGTCCTTTACATCTAAAAAATTTAAATCTCTTATTATGTCTGGATTTTCCCAATTAGGTATGTATTTTGTCGTGAGGCCCAGCACTCCAACTCTAATTCCAACATCAAATTCTTTTATTATATATGGCTTACCAAAGACAGGTTCGTTAGAATTTTTATCTGTTATATTAGCTGAAAGCCAAGGAAAATTAGAATTATCTATTGCATCATTAAGTATTTTTCTACCGTAATTAAATTCATGATTTCCAATTACACCAGCATCATACTTCAAATAGTTTAATGTATTAATAATAGGATTAGGTTTTGTACTATCTATCTTGGCATAATAATATGTAAGGGGTGTGCCTTGAAGTATATCTCCATTATCAATCAAAATAACGTTATTATTATTTTCACGTTCTCTCTCTATTATCTTAGAAATTTTGGAGACTCCGCTATCAGAGACTTCATTATTTGCATAGTTTATTGGTAAGATACTTCCATGCACATCACTTGTTTCTAGTATAACTATTTTTGTTAAATCATCATTCACAGTTGCACATCCCCATTTCATCAGTTTATACCATTATACCAACCTTATTAATAGTATACAATGATACATATTTGTAAAAAACATATTAATTTCTATTACATTATTTTAACTTAAATAACTTTGTACATATTTAATTCATATGTTATAATTTACTAGTAATAGTTTATATTTGAATGGAGGAAATTCATAATGATAAAAATCAAAAGACTAGTCACATTAGGCCTAGCCATGTCACTTTCAATTGCAGTATTAGCTGGTTGTGGAAATAGTAATTCTACTACAAGTGGTGATAAATCATCTGCATATGTTCCTAAACAACTTACAGTTGAATTCGTACCATCTCAAAATGCTGAAACACTTGAAGCTAAGGCAAAGCCACTTGAGAAATTACTAAGCGCTAGATTAGGTATTCCAGTAAAGGTTAGTGTTTCAACTGACTATAACACAATAATTGAAGCAATGGCTTCAAAGCAAGTTGATGTAGGCTTTTTGCCACCAACTGCATACGTATTAGCAAAACAAAAAAATTCTGCTGACCTTTTATTGCAAGCAGAAAGATATGGAATAAATCCAACAGATGGATCCAACACTGATAAATTAGTTACTAATTATAGATCTGAAATTGTTGTAAAAAAAGATTCACCAATAAAAACTTTAAAAGATTTAAAAGGTAAAAAGATTGCATGGCAGGACGTAACGTCAACTGCTGGATACATATACCCTGCTGCTGAACTAAAAAAAGCTGGCATTGATCCTCAAAAGGATGTAACTGGTGTTACTGTACAAGGTCATGACAAAGGTGTTCTTGCAGTTTTAAATGGCGACGTTGATGCTGCTGCAGTATTTGAAGATGCTCGTAACGTTGTTAAAAAAGATAATCCTAATGTATTTAGTGACACAAGAGTGCTATATTATACTCAACCAATTCCTAATGATACTATATGTGTACGCCCAGATATGGATTCTGCTTGGAAAAAGAAAATTCAAAATGCCTTTATTGCTATTTCAAAAGATTCACAAGGTAAAAAAATTATATATGATGTATATTCACATATTGGTTATAAGATTGGTAATGACAAAGATTTTGATGTAGTTCGTGACTATGAAAAAGCTGTAGAAGGTGCTAAATAATAAAACAAAACTTGTGCTCAGGTTAATGTTTTGACCACACCTGAATATAAATAAATAAGAGGTGCTCTCAATTTTCGAGAGCACCTCTTATTTATACTAATCTTTTTCTGATAAAGCCTGATATCAAATCTATAATAGTTACCATTACTATTATTCCTAAAAGTATTATTCCAACTCTGCTCCACCCTCTCGCCTGAAGTGCATAGATTAAAGGGGTACCAATTCCTCCAGCACCAATAATACCAAGTATTGTGGCAGAACGAACATTTATTTCAAATCTATAAAGTGTGAGTGATGCAAATTCCGGTAAAACTTGAGGTATAATTGCAAACCATATTTTTTGAGCTCCATTTGCTCCACATGCTGTTAGTGCTTCAATTGCATTTAGGTCCATACTATCAATGGATTCGCTAAATAGTTTTCCAACCATTCCTATGGAGCTGACTCCTAGCGCCAGTACGCCAGCAAATGAACCTGGTCCTACAGCCTTTATAAACAAAATAGCTAGTACTAATTCTGGAAAAGTTCTTATAAATTCTAATAAAAATCTTCCTAACCCCGTAACAGGTTTTAAATTTACTATCTTCTTAGTTGCAAGGAATGCAAATGGAATACTCAGTACTGCTGATATAACTGTTCCAAGTGCAGCAATGGCAAGCGTATCTAAAAGCCCTGATATTAAATCTTCACCATCTGGACTATACACATATGACCAATCTGGATGAATAAGTCCTTTAAATATTGCCTTTGTTATCTCTTTAGCTGTAGGTTTAATTCCGTCAAAATGAATACCCGATATTACCCATATGTACAAGACTATTATCAATATAATTACAATTATATTAAAAATTTTGTTTTTCTTCTTCATAGTAGCTTCTCCCTTAATACTGTACTCAATCCATCAATAATTATTACTGCTAATAATGTAGCTATAATTATTACTGACGTTTGATCATATTTGAATAGTCCAAGTGTTCTATTTAAATAAAGACCTATTCCTCCTGCTCCTACAAGTCCAAGTACCGCTGCTGCCCTTACATTGATTTCTAGAGTATAAAGAAAGTAAGATACAAACTGAGGTAAAATCTGCGGCAATACTGCATAATATATCCATTGAATTTTATTTGCGCCAACCGCCGTCATTGCTTCTAAGGGACCGTCATCTATTGTCTCTAAAGCTTCATATGCAAGTTTAGCTATAATCCCAATTGAAAATCCTGCAAGTGCCATAACTCCTGAAACAGGTCCTATTCCAAATATTGCTACAAATATAGATGCAAATAACAAATCCGGTATTGTCCTTATTAAATTTAAAATAAATCTTGCTGGATATCGTAACACACTACTTTTTGTTATATTACTAGCTGAAAGAATCGCTAATGGAATTGCTATTATACCTCCAATGGTCGTTCCTAATATTGCCATCCTTATTGTTTCTTTTAACGGATCTGCAATTACAGATATGTAACTCCAGTCTGGTGGAAACATTTGGACTAGAAGGATTCCCATCTGTGGAATTCCTGATATTAGCTTTGAAAAGTCAGCTTCTGTTCGATATCCACTTGCTAAAATAATCATTATAATAAGAACTATTGTTACAATTTTTTTCGTTTTAACTGGCTTTTCCAATGCTTGTTCACTATTATTCATATTACTCCTCCACCATTATTTCATCCTTGTCCATTTCTTTGCCATATATTTCATTAAATATGTCATCTGTAGCTTCTTCTATTTTACCATCAAAAACTAGCTCTCCTGCACGAAAGCCTAAAATTCTATCTGCATATTTTCTTGTTAATTCAACGTTATGTAGATTTACTATTGTAGTAATTCCTAATTCTTTGTTTATTTTTTTTAAATCCTCCATTACCTGTACTGTAGTTAATGGATCAAGTGATGCTACTGGTTCATCAGCTAAAATTATTTTTGCCTCCTGAGCTAGAGCTCTAGCAATTGAAACACGTTGTTGCTGCCCCCCCGATAATTCATCTGCACGCGAATATGCTTTCTCCTTTATATTCACTCTTTCCAGTGCTTTTAAAGATAGTTCTATATCTTCTTTAGGAAAGAGCCCCAATAATGTTGCCATGGTAGAATGATATCCAACTCTTCCAGATAAAACATTTTTTAAAACTGTGGATCTAGTAACCAAATTAAAGCTTTGGAATATCATTCCTATATTTCTTCTGAAATTTCTAAGTTCTTTACCTTTAGCGTTTGTGATTGATTTACCATCAATTAATATTTCCCCTTCACTTATCTCATGAAGTCTATTAATGGATCTTAAAAACGTGGATTTTCCAGCTCCAGATAAACCTACAATAACAACAAATTCACCCCCGTTGATTTTTACATTTACATCTTTTAATCCTATTGTTCCATTTCGATAAACTTTTGTAACGTGTTTAAACTCAATCATGATGCACCAACTTTCCAAAATATATGTAATTATCTTATTATTCAACAAAAGTCATTATATACCCTCTTTATTTATAAAAAATATATGTTAATGAAATTTAACCTTATATCCTTATAAAATAAAAATAATGGCAAAAACTATTTATGGTTTTTGCCATTATCTTTATTTACTTATCTCTACATCCACATTGTAATTCGGAAATAATTTTCCATTATTTTGATCTATAGAAATATTTACTGGTATATATGTGTCTCCATTTTTATCTAAAACAGCGGCACTAGCAATACTTGTGACTTTACCTGTTAACCTTGTCCCTGGATCAGAGGTTGGTGTTATTGTAACTGCTTTTCCAACAGATACACTATTAATAAATTCTTCACTTACATTAGCTTTTATATATAAGCTATTTAAATCACTTAAGGTTGCAATTGACCCTGCCCCAGTACTCACCCCTTGCGAAGAAGAAGGAGAACTTCCACTAACATCAGTAACAACTGCATTGTCTATATCACTTGTAATAGCATCGCCATTCACATGGTTTTTGCTAGGAGCTGCCTCCAATGCATTGAGATCAGCCTTTTCAGAATCTATTTTATCTTGTTGTATTTTCTTTTGATCATCTGTTTGTAGCGTTTTTTTAGTATCTATATCAGCATCTATAAGTTTCTGCTTGCTTGTAATGGTATCATTATATGCCGTCATGTCAATGGTAGCTATCTTGTCTCCCTTTTTTACCACCTGACCTTCTTGAACATTAATTTTTGTAACAGTCGGTACAACTTCTGCCGAAAAATTTAGTGTTATTGTCTCTACATTAGAAGCTTGAACTGTACCAGATGCATCTATAGCATTTGAAGTTTTCTTTGTTACAGCCTTTTTAGTAGTATTCGACACTGTAGAACTTCCACATGCACTTAATGCTAACGTTATTCCTAAAGCAAGTATTATTATAGAAATTTTTCTTTTTTTCATTATTGTTCTACCACCTTTCCATCTTTTACATAAATAATTCTCTGACCATAGCTGGCTGCATCCGAAGAGTGGGTAACCTGAACTATGGTTTTACCATTTTCTAGATTTATTCTCTTTAAAAGTTCCATTACTTCTTGACCTGTTTTACTATCTAGATTTCCTATAGGCTCGTCTGCAAGGATTACATCAGGTTCATTTATTAAAGCTCTTGCTATTGCTACTCTTTGCTGCTGTCCACCAGATAATTCCCTGGGAGTGTGCTTTCTCCTATCAGTTAAGCCTACTATATCTAAGATATCTTCAAGTTTCTTTTTATAATCTTTAATCTTTTTACCATCTAAAAGTATTGGAAGCATTATGTTTTCTTCAACATCTAGATTTGGTATAAGATTATAAAACTGAAATACAAAACCTACATCTCTTCTTCTCATAATGCTTTTTGCCTTGTCCTTCATAACCGAAAGCTCCCTTCCAGCAATTTTAACGCTTCCACTAGTAGGCTTATCTAATCCACCTAAAAGATATAAAAGAGTACTTTTCCCAGAACCAGAAGGTCCCATTATGGAAACAAATTCACCTTTTTTAATCGTGACATTTATATTTTGTAGTACTTCCACGCTTTCGGCTCCAAGTTTATATGTTTTGTTTAAATTTTCAGTTTGAATTATTGCATCATTAACTTGGAGTTTTTTATTTAATCCTTCCATAAATTTCACCTCTTTGTTTATTCATATTTTATTGCATCTATAATGTTTAATTTTGAAGATTTAAATGACGGTGCTAATGAGGAAAGCATAGTTATTACAATACCTAGAACAAAACATGTTATGAATGTAACCACATCATAGCTCATTTCCATTGGGAAGTTCCAAGCCGCTAATAGCGATGGAATTACATTGGTTAATACAATTCCCCCTAACATTCCCATTACCGCTCCTATAATTCCAACTGACAATGCTTCTACAAAAAGCATTTTTCTAGTTTGACGTCTGCTCATTCCAACTGATGCCATCACTGCAAGTTGTCTTTTTCTTTCCATATAACTTATTAAGAAGTTATTTAGAACTCCAAATGCACCAATAATTAGTGATATAATTGGGAACATTCTTATTAACATTAACTCCATATCTATAGATAGCTCATTTTCTGCTTCCATATTAGCGAAAGTTATCGCATTTATTGGCTGACCTTTAAATTCATCCTTCAAAGTTTTTACAACTGTATCTGGACTTATATTTGTGTTTACAAATGCCATTGTATAGTTACTCACTTTGAAATCCTGCTTTAGATATTTTTCTGATATCATTGCCATATTTCCGTTATCCATAAGGGTACTAAAAGTTCCTGATATTCTATAATTTTTGTTTCCCTTAAGTGTGTCTAACGTAATTACATCCCCTACTTTTGCATTAATTGCATTTGCAATGCTATCTGTTAAAACAATTTCCCTGTCATCATATACATTCTTCAATATAGAATTTTTATCCTGATCAAAATTTACCTTAAGATATTTATTAAAATTGTTTGGATTATATCCATAAATCTCTAAAATCTTAGTTTTTTGACCTACTATATTTACAGAATAAGTTGTGTACATTCCACCAGCATCTGAAACCCCATTTGTGTTTTTAATTTTAGGCAATGTTCCATTTTGTATATTTCCAGATATCATTATATCTGTTTTAAATATCTCATAGGCTTTTACAAGTTCTTTCCCAAGACTTGTACTTACAACATTAAGCATAAATAATGTTGATATTCCTATTGTTAAAAGCGAAATGTTATTTATTATATTTTTATTATTTCTAATGTTCTTAGCAGCTAAAATACCTTCATTTCTAAAGATTAATGCATAAATCCATTGAAGTATGATTGCAAATATATCTGTAAAATATGGTACCAGCATTACTACGCCTATTATTCCAAGTATCATTCCAATTAATCCTATTACCATTACATTTTCCTTAGGACTAACCTTGGGTGCCACAAATGCAAATATAATAAAAATACAAGCTAGTATAAGCTTCCATATCCTTTTACGTTCAACTATATCTACAGTATTTAATACAACATCTTTAACTGAAAGTTTGGATACGCTAATGATAGGTATTAATGCGCTCAAAATGGAGACTATTACTGCAAAAATAAACGCTTGAAGAATTTGCGTTAAAGAATAATCAATTGAAACTCCAATTCCTCCAGATGCACTTGATAGACCTATTGCCGCTAATTTAACTATTCCAATTCCTCCAAGTACTCCTATTATTCCACCTATTACTCCATACACAGCACTTTCCAAAAGAAGTACTAAATCTGTGGTGAGCTTAGTTGCCCCTATACTCCTAAAAGTACCTATAATAGGTAATCTCTCAACTGTAATAACTTTAAATACAGTGTAAATAATAAATATACTCATACCTAGAACAATTATAAGCAAAACCATAAATATATTGCTTATAGATTTAGTTTCTTCATCAATTTGCTTCATATTTATTGTTTCATTTACAACGTATTTTTTGTATTCTTTTGATAAAGTTTCTATCATAGAATCCTTATCATTAGGATTTTTAGTCTTTATATATATTGTTGAAACCTTCCCTTTTACGTCATTTAAATTTTCCGCTGTAGCTTTAGGAATTATTGCAAGTATATTTTGTCCTTGTCCTTCCATTTTAAATATGCTTTCAGCTTTGGCAATCCCCACTACTGTGAATGCTTCTTTCCCATCTGTAACCTTAAGATTCATTTTAGATCCAATTTGTAAATTGTACTTTTCAGCAGTTTTTTCACTTATTATTATCTTATTTCCTTGAAATGGCTTTATATTTTGCTCACTTGAAAGTGTTAATGGATTCATTTTCATTACGTCATCGTAGTCAATACCTTGAAGTTGTGATTGAACTATATCATCTTTAGTATGCTCATAGGTTGCCCCTGCATCAATTTCTCCAATTACGTAATCTAATTTATCACTATAAAAATCTGCCCTAGTTGTTGATACATATGGCGATGGAGATTTGGGTCCTGCCGCGATTTGAATTTCAGCACTGCCATAATAACTTTTCATAAGATTAACTTCTGTTTGTTTTATAGTGGATGCAATACCATTGGCTGCAAAAAAGAGTGCAGTTGAGGCTGCAATGGATATAACAATAAGGAAAGTTCTTAGCTTTTTCTCCTTTATGTTCTTTAATATAAATTTTAATATTATACTCATGTTTCCCCTCCTTACTTTAAAATGTATTATCAAAAGCCATTCGTGTTACGCATTAATAGTACACTCATTTCTACATTATGTCAATACGTCCACTAATATGAATTATATCAAATTATAAGTATAAAAAAGTTACTTTAGGCACACTTTTTAGTGACTAGAGTAACTTTTTTGTTTTATAGATGAGTAGGTTAATTCATAATATTGAGATATTGCAAAGCAATCGTTAAAACTCTTCACTTTGCTTCACAATTTCTTCATTCTACGAAGCTACATATTATTTTCTATTCTCTTATTTGTATTATTAACAATTTCCTCTGGATAGTTAAGATATTTTAGAAGTTTAACAGCATTTCTTGTCCTACATACCCCATTTTTAAGCTTGTAATCAAAAACCATGCCCTCCTTATCTATATCCTCTGTGAAATAAAATAAATTATAACTATCCTTTAATATATCTGTAATTTCAAGATCATGAGTAGCTACAATTGGCATTGCGTTATGCCTTTCCAAATAATTTAATATCTCTATAGAAGCATTAATCCTTTCAACAGGATTTGTCCCTCTAAATATTTCATCTATTATACATAGTAGTGGATAATCTTCTCCACCTTCATGTATGATTCTTAAAAGTGCTTCTGCTTCTCTAAAATAATAACTTTTACCTCCCATTATATTATCTTCAGGACTTATGGATGTCATTATCTTAAAAAAGCTTGCCCTATAAAATCTACTTGTTGTCATGTATATTGTCTGAGCTAATACTATGTTTACGCCTACAGTTCTAAGAAAAGTTGATTTACCAGACATATTTGAACCTGTTAATATTATTCCTCTTTCTTTCATAACAATAGAATTTCCCACTGGTTTTTTTAGTAAGGGGTGGATCATATCATTTGCTTCAAAATACTTGTTTTCAGCTGTAAACTCTGGATACACATAATTATCTAAGCCTTCTCTATAAGAAGCTACAGAAAGTAATGCATCTATTTCTCCTATACATATATAAAGTTTTTTTAAATCTTCTTGATATTTTTTTATTAATCCTATACAAGAAAAAAATTGATTTTCTTCTATTAGAAATACTATGTATAATATATCTAGGATTCCTGTTTGATCCATTCCTTCAACTCTTCCAAGTCCAGTTGATTTCTTTGATATTGCCTCTGTTTTTTTACCAACTTCGCCTAACATGGTTTTATATTTTTCAAACCCATCAATATTTTTGATTTTTGATATTTCTAAAGAAGTTGCTACCATTGAGTTCAAGTATCCAATGCAAGATACATATTGATATATTTCCTTTTTAATTTTCCCATGAAATTTAAAATTCATAAAAAGTACAACAAAAATTAATAATACAAAGTACACATTTTTTGTTAAAAAGGCAACCCCACCTAATGCTATTGGAAGTACTCCTAAAAGCATACATATGGATTTATATTTCGTATCCACATTTATATCATTCCAAAGAAGATCTGATAAATAATTTTTTTTCACCCTACCAAGCTTTAAAAGATTTGTACCTATACTATTTCTAAACTCCTCATTTTTTCCTAATAAATTGATAAACTTATTTCTTTTTTCTAGTTTATCCTTGTTAAACAAAGGTGTTCTAAGCAAATTATAAAGCATTTCTTCGCCTATAGAAGTTATTGTCCTATCTATTTTGGTATAGATTTCATTCATAGTTAAATCAGACCATGTCTGATCATCTATATGAAATTCATTGGAATTTTCACCGCTTATATAATCAAAAAGTGATCTTATATTATTAAAATTTCTTTTTCTATCTAAACTTTTACCCCACTCTTTTTTAAACGTTTTGTTCAGTCCATCTAGAATTGTTTTTTTTCTTATGTAAAACCCTAAAAATAATATTAATACAAGAGGAATAAAGCCAATTAAATATACATAACTTGTATTTATTGAGAAATTTATAAGTATTACAGCTATAAAAATAAGAAATATAAAAAATATATTCATTATAAAATCAACACCTTGCTCGCCCATAATTCCACTCCTTTTTTTAACATTTTGTTGTGTCATATTAGAATAGTACACTCAAAAAAATTATATGTCAATATCATTTATTCCATATGAAGCTTACCTTGACAAATAGGTGTTTGTGGTGTAAATTTAATGTAAATGCAATCAATTTGCATTTACATTAAAGAGAGGTGAAATTTTTGCTAAAAAAATTTTCGTTCATTGTTTTGATATTATCATTAATTCTTTT
Organism: Clostridium acidisoli DSM 12555; assembly: GCF_900176305.1. GTDB lineage: Bacteria > Bacillota > Clostridia > Clostridiales > Clostridiaceae > Clostridium_I > Clostridium_I acidisoli. The sequence continues at coordinate 27,859 of NZ_FWXH01000012.1, read as the reverse complement.
ATTGTCGGCCTGTAACAATAGTGATGATAAAAAAGCACAAACGAACAAAATAAAGGTTGTAGTTTCATTTAATGCTATGAAAGAACTTACATATGCTGTAGGAAAAGATAAAGTTGATATTCATACTATCATACCAGAAGGTCAAGAGCCCCATGAATATGAACCTAAGATTAAAGATCTTGCTAGTTTAACTGATGCCAAGTTATTTGTATATAGTGGTATGAATTTAGAAAAATGGTCATCAACAGCTATAGACTCAGTAAACAATTCTGATTTAATATCTATAGATGCTTCTAAAGGCTTTAATCCTATAAAAACTTCAAATGGCGCTTATGATCCTCACGTTTGGATAAGTTTAAAGGGTGCTGAATATCAGGCCAATAATATAAAAAATGCCCTTGTAAAAATAGACCCAAAGGATAAGTCTTATTTTGAAAAAAATTATTTAACCTTTAAAAATCAAATTGACGCTTTATATGCTGAATATAAAACTAAATTTGCAAATTCTCCGAAAAAAAGTTTTGTAACTGGTCATGCTGCATTTAGTTATTTGTCTAGAGATTTTAATCTAACACAAAATAGTGTGGAGGATGTTTTTGCTGATGGAGAGCCAAGTAGCAAAAAACTTCAGGAACTAATAGACTATTGTAAAAAAAATAAGGTTACTACAATTTTTGTTGAAGATATGGTTAGTCCTAAGCTTTCGAACACCTTAGCTACTGAGGTTCACGCTAAAGTAAAAAAAATATATACTATAGAAAGTAAAGAAGATAACCTTGATTATATACAAAGTATGAAGAAGAATTTAGACAATATTTATAATAGTTTACAATAACATTTTGCAATCTCATTGTATTACAGCATAATATAATGAGATTGCGAAGTAACTGGTTAAAGTTTTTTACTTTACTACGTAAGTAACATCTCTCACTTTTGACGGCTTTAGTCTCGTCAATTCTTCCATCTAGCCGAAGGCTTTCTTTAATCTTTTTATCTAGCTTTAGCTATGATAAAATTCTTTAGTCTTTGTTTTTCAATCTCTAACTACTACGAATTAAATATCCTTCTGCCTTAATCAATAAATTCCATTTCCCATTTATAATATCCAGTTTTTTCATCTCTAACATATCTTAAATATGCAGAATAAGTTGTTCCTTTTTTGCTCCTTATGTTTCTGAAACCAACCTTGCCATTTTTTAAAAGTAACTCAACCATTTGTCTTGTAACTTTTTTACCTAAGGAATTTATGAATTTATCACTTTTCCATATTGTAAAGTTACAACCATTTTTCCAGTTACTACATCCAAAAGCTTTTTCACTTTCCAATACAGGATTTTTGCAAATCGGGCAATATCCTACAATCTCTGCTCCTTCAGGTATCTCAGCTTTAAAGTTTTTTAACATTGATATATCTTTTTTTATTGAATCAACAGCATTTATTGTGAATTCTTTAATTATGTTTATGAAATCATCTTTTTTAAATTTACCTTTTTCTATATCTGATAATGTTTTTTCTAATTTACCCGTATATTCTAAATCCAGGAGCTCCTTTGCAGGAAATATGTCCACTAAAGTTTTTCCTAACTCTGTACACGTAAGACTCTTCCCTTTAGCCTTAATGTATTCCGCATCCTTTAGTTTTTTTATGGTCTCAGCTCTGGTTGCTGGAGTTCCTATACTAAAGCCACTTAGTATTGAAGCCATCATCTCATCTGTATCCTCTTCATCTTTAAAACTTTTCCCACAGGTTTCCATAACCCTTAAAAGTGTTTTTTCTGTATGAAGCTTTGGTGGTTTTTTAGTAACTGCATTTATTTGGGTATTAACTATATCTACATTTTCTTTCTCTGATACCATTGGTAACACTGTGTCTTTACTCTCTATTTTTTCTACAACACGCCAACCTTCAACTATCTGAACCTTTCCTCTTGACACAAAGATTCCTTTAACTTCATTGTCATTAACTTTGGAAATAAGCTTTGTTTCTTCATACTCAGCTATTGGTAAAAACTGCATTATAAATCTATTTTTAATTGCATTGTATACAATTTCTTCGTCCTTATTAATTCCTGTTGGTTTCATGTAAGTTGGAACTATAGCACTGTGACTCTCTACCTTTGAATTATCAAATATTCTTTTATTAGTAACGAATTTAATTTCATTTTCATACTTTAATCCTTTTTTAATTACATCCAGAACTTTTTTTGTTCTATCCTTTAAACTTTCCTCTAATGCAATACTGCCTGTTCTTGGATATGTTATAAATTTTTTTTCATAAAGTGATTGGGCAACTTTTAATACTTTATCGGAAGTCCACCCTTTGTATTTACTTGTAACATGCCCTTGTAAATTTGATAAATTAAATAAAAGCGGTGCATAGTCTTTTTTCTTCTCTACCTGTTTTTCTATTATTTCCGCATTTTTTTCTTTTAATGATTCAATTATTTTCTCTGGAATTTGTTTATCCTCAAATTTTTCGCTGTCGTTTTCATAATAAGTTCCTTCAAATTCATCATTGTTTTTTGTCTTAAAGGTTGCTACTAATTTGTAATAAGTTGAGGCTTTAAAATTCTCTATTTCTTTATCTCTATCATAAATAATCTTTAAAGTTGGTAATAAAACTCTACCTATATTTAATATCTTTTTCCCACCATTAGGTTTATATCTTAGTGTAGCTACAGACGTTAGATTTATACCTATTATCCAATCCGCCCATTGTCTTCCAATTCCAGCATCTTGAAGAGATTGCATTTCTGTATTTACTTTTAAATTCTCCATTCCTTTTTTTACTTCTTCTGCAGTCCACTCGTTGAGTAATATTCTAAACACAGGCTTTTTTTCGTTAAAATATAAAAATATCTCATCCCCAATAACCTGACCTTCTCTATCGAAATCTGTTGCAGATATAACACCATCTACATCATCTCTATCTATTAAATGTTTTATTGTATTAAGCTGTTTCTCTGCCCCCTTATCTACCGCTAATCTATTTACACTATCGCATTTAATTTTATACTCAAATTTCTCTGGAATAAACGGAAATTTTTCCATCCTCCAGCCTCTCATATTTTCATCATAATCTTTAGCATCATATAGCTGAAGCAAATGTCCAAATGCCCATGTAATTAAATATTCATTTCCCTCATAGTAACCATCATTTCTTTTTTTCACTCCAAAGGCATCTGCAATGTTTTTTGCAACAGAGGGTTTTTCAGCAATTATAACTTTTTTCATTAACATCTACTCACTTTTAAATAATATTGTTATTTTCTTTAATGTGCTTAAGTTTTTCAGCTCTTTAATTTTATCTGATTTCATTTTATAATTCAAATTTTAAAATTTCAACTAAAAAAAGCTAATAGGAAACCTATCAGCAATTTAAAATAATTTATAACATTATTCTACATTTTCTATAACCTTTATAAGCTCATTAATAGCTTTCTCTTCGTCATCACCAGTGACAGTTAGTTTAACTTTATCACCATTTCCAGCACCTAATGATAAAATTCCTATCAACTTTTTACCATCAACTTTTTTCCCCTTATATTCTATCTCTACGCTGCTTTTAAAAGTTGATGCAGTCTTAACTAATAATGTAGCTGGCCTTGCATGTAAGCCCGCAGTGCTTCTTACGTTTACTTCTCTAGTTACCATTATTAAACCCTCCCATAATAAAAGTAATCTTGTTTTACCAATTAATTATAGCATACCCCTATTAGAATGTCGATTTAATTCCTATGTTGTCATATTCTTACAAAAACATTTTGCCCCTGTTGACATGTTTAAGATAATAAACTAAAATTACTAAATGTAATTAATTATTGGGAGGGTTAAAAATTATGAAACCTGTAAAAAACAAAGTAGTTATAATTGGTGCCGGTATGGTTGGTTCAGCTGTTATGAACTCAGTTTTAACTCTAGGCCTTGCAGCAGAAATTGTTGTTATTGATAACAATATTAATAAAGCAAAAGGAGAGACTCTTGATGCTAGTCATACAACCTCTTTTGCTTATAGTCCTAATGTTCTTCTTAGAGTTGGAGATTATGAAGACTGCACAGATGCTCAAATTATCATTATGACAGCTGGCCCAAGTCTTAAACCTGGAGAAACTTTAGATAGATTATTATTAGCAGAAAAAAATGTATCCGTAATGAAATCTGTAATGTCCTCTATAACAAAATATACAAAAGATGCGGTTATTATTGTTGTTACAAATCCAGTTGACATTGTAACCTACTTAGCTCAAAATCATTTTGATTATCCAAAAGAAAAGATTATAGGAACAGGAACTCTTCTTGATACCGCAAGACTAAGAAGAATTCTTGCCATGAAATATTCAATTGATACTAAAAATGTTCACGGTTATGTACTAGGTGAACACGGTGGAAGTGCTTTTGCAACTTGGAGCCTTGTTAATGCCGCTGGAATTCCTTATAAAGAATTTCATAAACTCTTAGGTAGCAAGGAACCAGTAGATACTGATGCAACCTTAGCTGAAGCAAAAGATACCGGATTAAAAATACTTGAATTAAAGGGTTATACTAGTTCAGGAATAGCAATGAGTGTAAGCAGAATTGTTAAAGCAGTGCTACTAAATGAGCTAAGTGTACTCCCTGTGTCAACAACTCTTGATGGGGAATATGGTATAACAAATGTTGCTCTAAGTATTCCTTGTGTGATTTCAAGTGATGGTATAAGTCAAAAACTTGAAGTGCCACTTTCTGAAAATGAGATTGCAAAGCTAAATGTTAGTGCAAATAACCTTGGGAAAATACTAGATGATTTAAATATAAGAAAATAAACAATCTACATCAATGATTTTACATAACATAAAGAGGATAAGAAAAATTCTCCTGGCAAAGCCATAAGAATCTTTCTTATCCTCTTCTTATCATAAATTTCTACTCTTGAAATTCACCTATGTTTCTGAATTTATTATATCTCTCTTCAAGAAGCTTTTCTGTATCCTTAACCTTAAGTTGTGGCAAAGCTTCAAGTAAAGCATTTTTTATGTTTTGTGATACTATATTTACATCAGCATGAGCACCTTCTTCAGGTTCTTCTATAATTTTATCAATAATTCCGTAACCTAATAAATCATCTGCGGTTATTTTCATAATATTTGCAGCTTCTTCAGATCTCTTTGAATCTCTCCAAAGTATACTTGCAAAACCTTCTGGACTCAGTACTGAATATATAGAATTTTTTAACATCCAAACTTTATCTGCAACAGCTAGTGCAAGGGCACCACCACTTCCACCTTCTCCAATAAGTATTGAAATTATAGGTGTTTTAAGCGCTGACATTGTCATAATGTTTCTAGCTATAGCTTCTCCTTGACCTCTTTCTTCTGCACCAATACCGCAATATGCACCTGGTGTATCTACAAAACAAATAACAGGTCTTTTAAATTTTTCAGCCTGCTTCATAAGTCTTAATGCTTTTCTATATCCTTCAGGATTTGGCATTCCAAAGTTTCTTTTAATATTTTCTTTTGTATCTCTGCCCTTTTGTATTCCAATAATAGTAACAGATATACCTTCTAGCTTTCCAATACCACCAACAATACTTGGGTCATCACCAAACTGTCTATCACCATGAAGTTCTATAAATGAATCAAACACACTTTTTATGTAGTCTAATGTTGTAGGTCTATCTATCCTTCTGGCAATTGCAAGTCTCTCCCATGCAGATAAATTTTTGCTTTCTTCCATATCCATTTTATATCACCTCAAATCTAATTTGATAATAACTGCGTTAGTAAATCTTTTAATTTTGATCTATCTACCACTTTATCTATAAATCCATGCTCTAATAAAAACTCAGCACTTTGGAATTCTTCAGGTAACTGTTCCTTAAGTGTCTGTTGTATAACTCTTCTTCCCGCAAAACCAACAAGTGCTCCTGGTTCTGATAATATTATATCACCAAGCATTGCAAAACTTGCTGTTACTCCGCCTGTGGTTGGATCTGTAAGGACAGTTATGTACAGAAGTCCCTTTTCATCATGTTTTGCAAGTGCACTACTAGTCTTTGCCATTTGCATTAAAGAGAACATTCCTTCCTGCATTCTAGCACCACCAGATGCAGTAAATATTATTATGGGTAACTCTTTTCCTGTTGCTGTTTCTATTGCCCTTGTTATCTTTTCACCAACAACTGATCCCATGCTGGCCATCATAAAATGACTATCCATAACAGCTATTACTGTCTTTTTTCCTCCTATTGTCCCCATTCCTGTAATAACAGCTTCATTTATTCCGGTTTTTTTAGCCATAGCTGCTGTTTTTACATCATATTCAGGAAAATCTAAAGGATTATCTGATTTCATATCTGCATCAAATTCAACAAAACTACCTTTATCTATTGTAATATCTATTCTTTCTCTAGCTGTAAGTCTTATATGAGCGTTACAATTTCCACAAACCTTAAGCTTCTCCTCTAAGTCCTTGTTGTATAATATTCTTCCACACTTAGGACATTTAACCCACATACCATCTGGTATTATAGGCTGTTGTTCACCTAATATATCATCTCTATTTATTTCAGTGTTACTAACAGTAATATATTTTCTTTTTCTGAACAATCCCATACAATCACCTAACCTTTATAGTACCTTATTACTTAATTATAGATTAAATTCCTTATTTATGAAACCTGTATTATATTTACCCTCAATAAATGAACGATTATTAAGTATTTTGTATTGAAAATCTATATTAGTATCAACACCTTCTATTACAAACTCACCTAATGCTCTTTTCATTTTATTTAAGGCTTCCTCCCTGTCTCTTCCATAAACAATTAGTTTAGCTATCATAGAGTCATAGGTTGGTGGAATTATATATCCTTGGAAAACTGCACTGTCTATTCTAACACCAATTCCACCTGGAAAATTAAGTGCTTTTATTTGACCAGGAGAAGGTCTAAATCCCTTTTCAGGATTTTCTGCATTTATACGACATTCTATTGCATGACCTGAAATTTTAACGTCCTCTTGTTTAAATGCAATTTCGTGTCCTGATGAAATTTTTATCTGTTCTTTTAACAAGTCTGTTCCAGTTACCATTTCTGTAATTGGATGTTCTACCTGTATACGAGTATTCATTTCCATGAAATAAAAATCTCCATGTTTATCTAAAAGAAACTCTATTGTGCCTGCATTTCTGTAGTTTACAGCTTTTGCAGCCTTAACAGCAGTTTCACCCATTTTTTTTCTTAATTCTTCAGTCATAACTGGTGATGGTGACTCTTCAAGAACTTTCTGGTTTCTTCTTTGTATGGAACAATCTCTTTCACCTAAATATAATATATTGCCAAAATTATCTCCTAATATTTGAAACTCTACGTGCCTAGGATCTTCTATAAATTTCTCAATATACATAGTATCATCACCAAAAGCTACCTTAGCTTCTGTTTGTGCTGTTTCAAAAGCCTTTTTAAATTCACTTTTTTCTTTTACTACTCTAATTCCTCTTCCACCACCGCCGGCAGATGCTTTTATCATTACAGGGAACCCTATTTTTTCCGCTTCTAAAAGTGCATCCTCTAAGCCTTTAACTGCACCTTCAGTACCTGGTATAACTGGTACTCCAGCATTAATCATTATTTCTCTAGCCTTTGATTTATTACCCATATTGTCTATGGTTTCAGCATCAGGTCCTATAAATACTATGTTACATTCTTCACACATCTTTGCAAACTTGCTATTCTCAGATAAAAACCCAAATCCAGGATGAATAGCTTGTGCTCCTGTAAGTACTGTTGCACTTATTATATTTTGCATATTTAAATAGCTATCTTGTGATTTTGCTGGTCCAATGCATACTGCCTCATCTGCAATTTGCGTATGCATCGCATCCCTGTCAATCTCTGAATAGACAGCAACCGTAGCAATTCCTAGTTCTTGACAAGCTCTTATTATTCTAACTGCTATCTCACCTCGGTTAGCAATCAATATCTTTTTAAGCATACCTATACTCTCCATTTCTAAAGCTTACTGCTTATTATTTATCTACTAACATAAAAGTAAGTTCAGCTTCTGCAGCTTTTTTACCTTCCACTGTAGCTGTGCCTTTACCTACTATTACTGGTCCTTTGATTTTCACTATTTCCACTTCTAATTTTAAAGTATCTCCTGGGACTACTGGCTTTCTAAATTTAGCTGATTTTATGCCACCAAATAGTGGGGTTTTTCCTTTATACTCATCCATGGATAGTATAGCTGTTCCTCCAAGTTGTGCCATTGCTTCAACAATGAGCACTCCTGGCATAACTGGATAACCTGGATAATGTCCTTGAAAAAAGTTTTCATTAATAGTAACATTCTTATACCCTAGAACTCTTTTCCCTGGTTCTACTTCTTCTACTCTATCAATTAGAAGCATTGGAAATCTATGTGGTATTATTTCCATTATCTGATTTATATCTAAACTCATAATTTTCTCTCCATTCATTAAGTCAGGAAACTAATTACATCTGATTTTGAATAAACCCTGACCGTATTCAACCATTTGTTCATTTTCCACAAGAACTTCTACAATTTCACCATCAAATTCTGAATCTATCTCATTCATGAGTTTCATAGCTTCAATTATACAAAGTGTGTCTCCCTTTTTAACTTTACTTCCAATTTTAACAAAAGCATCATTTTTAGGATCCGCTGAAGCATAATAAGTTCCAACTATTGGTGAAGTTATTGTTTTAACATTCTCATCATCTACAATTTTTTCTTCAGTTTTTATTGCTTCCTTAGGTTCATTTATTTCAACTTTAGATAATAAATTTTCTTTTTCGCTTTCAGCTAATATTACCTCATTTTCTCCCTTTAGGGATCCTTTTTTCATTGTTATATGAATACCTTCAGTTTCTATGTCTAGATATGTTAATCCTGTTTCTCCTGCTGTTTTAATAAGCTGTTCTATAGCTTTATAATCCATCTTATTACCTACCTCTCCATTTCTTAAATACAAGTGCTGCGTTATGTCCACCAAATCCTAAAGAGTTAGATAGTGCAAATTGCAGTTCTGTCTTTCTTCCCACATTTGGTACGTAATCCAAATCACAATCTGGATCACTAACCTGAAGGCCTACTGTTGGTGGCACAAAATCATCTTGAAGAGCCTTAACGCAAACAACAGCTTCAATAGCACCCGCTGCTCCTAATAAATGTCCTGTCATAGATTTTGTTGAACTAATAGGAATCTTATATGCATTTTCACCAAATACCTTTTTAAATGATGCTGTTTCTGTTTTCTCATTTGCTTGTGTACTTGTTCCATGTGCATTTATATATGAAACCTCTTCTGGTTTAATTCCTGCATCTTCAATTGCCATAAGCATTGACCTTGCGCCGCCTTCTCCATCTGGTGATGGTGCGGTTATGTGATATGCATCACAAGTTGCTCCATATCCAACAACCTCTGCATATATTTTTGCATTTCTTTTTACTGCATGCTCATATTCTTCAAGTATTAACATTGCTGATCCTTCTCCCATAACAAATCCATTTCTCTCTGCGTCAAATGGAATTGAAGCTCTTTTAGGATCTGTACTCTTGCTTAATGCTGTTAGTGATATAAATCCTGCAATTGATATTGGAGTAATAGCTGCCTCTGTTCCACCTGCAAAAATTATATCTGCATGATTTTCCTTTATTTTGTGAAATGCTTCACCAATGGCATTATTTGCAGATGCACATGCAGTTACAATGGTAGTACATATACCCTTTGCTCCATATTTTATTGCTATGTTTCCAGCTGCCATGTTACTAATTATCATTGGTATTAACATTGGTGAAACTCTATTAGGTCCTTTTTCATTAAGTTTTATTTCCTGCTCTTCTATTGTTCCGATTCCACCTATACCACAGCCTACTATTACTCCTATTTTATCCATATTCTCATCTTCAAAATTTAATTTTGAATCTTCAACTGCCTGCTTTGAAGCTGCTAATGCAAATTGACAAAATCTGTCCATTCTCCTAGCTTCTCTTCTTTCTATGTAATCCTCTGGATTAAAATCCTTGACTTCTGCTGCAAGCTTTGCCTTAAAATCTGTTACATCAAAAGCTGTTATCGTATCAATACCAACTTTACCATTTGAAATCGAATTCCAAAAAGTATCTACATCATTTCCAACTGGTGTTATTGCTCCCATTCCTGTAATTACTACTCTTCTACTCATATATTTTTCGCCTGCCTCCATCTTTTAATTATCTTTTATTGCATTACCATTCCGCCATCAACATTTACAACCTGACCAGTTATATATGAAGCCATGTCTGATACTAAAAATGCTACTGCATTTGCTACATCTTCTGTATTTCCCGCCTTTTTAAGTGGAATTCCTGACATTATAGCTTCTTTCTGTTTATCAGACAATTTATCAGTCATATCTGATTGAATAAATCCAGGTGCTACTGCATTAACTGTGACCCCTCTGCTTCCAAGTTCTCTTGCCAAAGATTTAGTCATTCCTATAAGCCCAGCTTTAGCAGAGGAATAATTTAATTGACCTGCATTTCCTGTTATTCCTACAACTGAAGTTATATTTATTATTCTTCCAGATCTCTTCTTTAACATTATACCACTTGCATGCCTTATCGTATTAAATGCACCTTTTAAATTTACTTCAATAACCTTATCAAAGTCCTCTTCTTTCATTCTAATTACAAGTCCATCCTTTGTAATTCCTGCGTTATTTATTAGTATATCCAATGTTCCAAATACCCTAACAGCTTCCTTTATAAGTTCTTCTGCTTCATCAAATTTACTTACATCCGCTTTTACAGCTATAGCCTTAACACCTTTTGCTTCAATCTCTTTAACAAGTTCATCTACAGGTGTACTTCTATAGTTAACAACTATATTTGCACCAAGTTCTGCTAGTGATAATGCTATTGCCTTACCAATACCTCTACTTGCACCTGTTATAACTGCGGTTTTACCCTGAAGACTAATTCCTGACATGTATTCTCATCTCCTTATTTATACTATTTTAATCCTTCTACACATTTATTTAAACTGTTTAAATCTTCTACATTAAATATCCTTAAACTTCTATCTACTTTTTTTACAAAACCACTCAAAGTTTTGCCTGGTCCTATTTCTACAAAAGTATCTACTCCATCAGCTATCATTCTTTTTATAGTATCTTCCCAAAGCACTGAACTCATAACTTGTTTTTGTAATAGTTGTTTTACATCATCTTTAGATTTAATATAATCTCCAGTAACATTTGTTATGACTGGAACATTAAAATCATTTATTTCCACTTGTTCAAGTTCTGTTTTTAATTTATCTGAAGCTGGTTTTAACATTGAAGTATGAAATGGTCCGCTTACTTGAAGCATTACTACTTTTCTAGCTCCTGCTTCTTTTGCTATGTCTATTGCCTTCTCTACAGCTAAAACCTCTCCTGCCACAGCTATCTGTCCTGGGCAATTAAAGTTTGATGGTTCTATAATTCCAAATTCACTTGCTTTTTTACATACATCTTTAACCTTATCACCATCTAACCCTATAACTGCTGCCATGGCACCTTCTCCCATAGGTACAGCTTCTTGCATAAACTTTCCTCTTTTTTTAACTAGTTTAACTGCATCACTAAACTTAAAAATCCCACTATAAACAAGAGCTGTATATTCTCCAAGACTTAATCCCGCCGCTAAATCAGCTTTAATTCCATTCTCTTCTAAAGCCTTAAGTGCAGCTATACTTGTAGCCAAAATAGCAGGCTGAGTGTTCTCTGTCTTATCTAGTTCCTCTTTACTTCCTTCAAAACAAAGCTTACTTATCTTAAACCCTAGTACATCATCTGCCTCTTCAAAAGTTTCTCTACTCACTTTACAATTTTCAAATAATTCTTTTCCCATACCAACGTACTGGGCACCTTGACCAGAAAATAAAAATGCTATCTTTCCCATACTGTTTCTCACTCCATAGTCTTTAAATTATACTAATATTTTAGTACTTAATAAGTTTTCTGCTTCACTGAACATTTCCTTTATAATTTCTTCACAACTTTGAGTTTTACATACAAGACCTGCAATTTGTCCGGCCATAACTGATCCATTATCTGTATCGCCTTCTTTTACTGCTTTTGGAAGAGCCCCCCTGCCTAATTCCTCAAACTTTTCAGCAGCTGCTCCCTCTTTTTCTAAAATCTGAAATTTTCTTGTAAGTTTATTTCTTAACACTCTAACAGGATGGCCTGTAGGTCTTCCTGTTACCACAGAATCAATATCTTTAGCTTTTATTACTTTTTCTTTATATTTTTCATGAACCGTACATTCATTTGCTACTAAAAATCTAGTTCCTACTTGAACTCCTACTGCTCCAAGCATAAGTGCCGCTGCTATTCCTCTTCCATCACCTACACCACCAGCTGCAATTACTGGAATATTTACTGCATCAACAACTTGAGGTACCAGTGTCATTGTAGTAAGTTCCCCAACATGGCCACCTGATTCACAGCCTTCTGCTATAACTGCATCTACACCACTTCTCTCCATTCTTTTTGCAAGGGCAACTGATGCAACTACTGGAATAACCTTAATATCATGTTCTTTCCACATTTCTATGTATTTTCCTGGATTGCCGGCACCTGTTGTAACAACTTTAACGCCTTCTTCACAGACCATTTTTGCTACCTCTTCAGCATTATCGCTTAATAACATTATATTAACTCCAAAAGGTTTATCTGTTAATTTTTGGGTTTTTCTTATTTCATCTCTTATATAGTCCACAGGTGCATTAGCAGCTGCTATTATTCCTAGACCTCCTGCATTAGACACTGCTGCTGCAAGTGAGCTATCAGCTATCCAAGCCATTCCACCTTGTATAATGGGGTATTTTATTCCTGTCATTTCGCAAATTATGGATTTAATCATAATAACCTCCTAATAGTTTTCTTATCCTTAAAATATCTACAGGCCAGATCAATCAGTAATGTATATTTTAAATCCATTTACTCCTTTAATCTGACCCTAGTTAATTATTCCTGTTTAATTCTGTCTTTTATAAATTTAACTGCATCTTCAACAGTAATTATATCATCAGTGTCTTCAATTTGAATATTGAACTCATCTTCAATTTCCATTATTATCTGAAAAAGATCTAAAGAATCTGCCTCCAAATCTCTGTTAAAAGCTGTGTACATTTTTATAGTATTTTCATCAACATTTAACTGTTCCGCTGTAATGCGCTTTACTGTTTCAAATATCATACCAACATACTCCTATAATTTTATATATATTACCATTCAATAAGTGCGGATCCAAAAGTTAATCCTCCACCAAAGCCAATAATTATAATTTTATCGCCGCTTTCTAGCAAGCCTGCCTTTGACATTTCATCTAGTGCAATGGGTATGGTTGCAGCAGATGTATTGCCATATCTATCTAAGTTTATAAAAAACTTACTACTGTCAATATTAAGTTTTTTAGCCACGTGCTCTATAATTCTCATATTTGCTTGGTGTGGAACAATATATTTAATATCATCTATGGTATATGGACTATCTTTTAATACTTCTTCAATACCTGTAGGCATTGCTTTAACCGCAAATCTAAATACTTCTTTTCCATTCATAGATATTACTTCTGTTTTTTCATGATTTTTGGTGACAAATGGATTTTTAACACTTACTGCAGGACACTCCAAAAACTCTGCACCTTTACCGTCTGATCCAGTAAATATTGATAATATTCCGTTAGTTTCACTTCTTTTTAATATGGCAGCACCTGCACCATCTCCAAAAAGCACACAAGTTGATCTATCCTCCCAATCAAGTATCTTTGAAAGAACTTCTGCTCCAATAACAAGTACTGTTTTTGCTGCTCCAGTTTTTATAAATTGTGTAGCTACGTTTAGTCCATATATAAATCCTGAACAGGCTGCTCCAATATCAAAACATGTAGCATTATCTGCACCTATAATTGCTTGAACTAAACATGCAGTAGATGGTGTAAATGAATCTGGTGATGTTGTAGCAAGAATTATTAGGTCTAATTCTAAAGGATCTATTTTTGCATCTTTTATGGCTCCTAATGCTGCCTTAGCTGCTAAACTTGAGGTGTTCTCTCCTTCTGTTATTCGTCTTTCCTTTATACCAGTTCTTGAAGAAATCCACTCATCACTAGTATCCACTATTTCTGAAAGTTCAAAATTAGTCACTACTCTTTCTGGTGCATAACTTCCAACCCCTATTATCTTAACATTATTCACATAATCACTCCCTATTAGCCCTTGTTTTAAGCTTATATTTTTCTTTGAGAAATATGTTAAGTTTTTCCAAAGAATTTACTAAGATATTTTTTTCTTCTTCATTTAAACCATTTGTAGTCTCTTTAATCATATCTCTATGAAATTTCGCATGAATCCTATATGCAAGCTTTCCTCTCTTAGTTAAAGCAATCTTAACAACTCTTCTATCTTCATCTGATCTCTTTCTCTCGACATAACCTTTTTTAACCAAATTTCCAATAGCTATTGTGAGTGTTCCTACTGTAATATTAAGATCTCCAGCTACTTCAGACATATTTCTAGGAACATACATTCCGATAGCTTCAATAGTATGTATTTCAGTTACAGATAAGTCATTAAAGGAACCCGCTCTTAATGCAGACTGTTCTATTGTCAAAATATCATTAAAGATATCTACCATTAATTCATTCATTACAGCTAAAGCCCTATCCACTTATATCACCGCTCTTAAACAAGATATACTTGTATTTACTTGAACTATTCAAGTGCCTTTTCACAATCGCTTACAAGTTCATCAATAAGCTCTTTTACTTTTACAATTTTATCTAACCTATATCCATTAGCACCCGTAAAAAGAAGTCCATCATTAACATTTCCTTTGACTGAATTTATCAATGCTTTGGATATACAATATGGAGTATCCTTAGGATTACATGGCTTCAAACAGTTGTAACATTTATCTATTTTTTCATTATTCTGCTTTATTCTATTGATAAATGTGTTTTTAATAGCTCTTCCTGGCATTCCTACTGGACTTACAACAATCTCTATATCTTCTTTTTTGCACTTTAAGTATTCCATTTTATATTCTAAGCTTGCATCACATTCCTCAGTGGCAATAAATCTAGTTGCCATTTGAACACCTGCTGCACCAACTTTTAAACATTCTGCAATTTCTTCACCTGTATATATTCCACCTGCTGCAATAACAGGTATTTTTTTATTATGTTTTTCTTCAAAAGGTTTTACTGCCTCAATAACATCCTTAACTATTTGAAGTAACTTCAATTTTCCATCCTTTAGTTCGTCAAGTGAATATCCAAGATGTCCCCCTGCCTCTGGTCCCTCAACCACAACTAAATCAGGTATACGATTATGCTTTTTATCCCACATCTTACATATAACCTTTGCTGCTTTCCCTGATGATACTATAGGTGCAATCTTAGTTTTAGAACCTTCTACAAGTCCTGGCAATGTCATTGGCAGACCTGCGCCTGAAATTATAATATCTATGCCCTCTTCTACCGCAATTTTAGCTGTGGTATTATAATTATTTACTGCAACCATAATGTTTAAGCCAATTATTCCATTTGGACTTATCTCTTTTGCTTTTCGTATATGTTTTCTTAGGGCCCTTTCATTTGCTTCTTCTGTATTCGTATCGAAATCAGGCTCATCAAAACCAATTTGTACAGATGAAATAATCCCTACTCCCTTACAATTTGCAACAGCACCTGCAAGACGTGAGCGGGATATACCTACACCCATACCTCCTTGAACTATGGGAATTTCTGCTTTTAAATCTCCTATTACCAACGGAGGTATTCTCATAATTATCTCTTCCTTTTCTATTTATATTAAATTTTATATTCATAATCAAATATTTTGATAATCAAAGTATATATAAATTTATTATTTTAGTCAAGAAATTTCTTATTTATTTACATTTATGTTAATTTTTCAAGGTTTATTAAATATTCTTTTTTATCAACTCCACCAGCATATCCTATAAGTTTTCCTGATGCCCCTATTACTCTATGGCATGGAATTATTATAGCTATCTTATTTTTATTATTTGCTAGTCCTACAGCCCTTGCTGCTTTTGAATTTCCAACTTGAGTTGCAATATCTTTGTACGATCTACATTCACCATAAGGTATTTTTAGAAGCTCATTCCAAACCTTTTTCTGGAATTCCGTGCCTTTAATATTTAATTTAACTGTAAAATTCTTTCTTCTATTTGTAAAATATTCATTAAGTTCTTTTATACACAAAAGCATATTGTCATCTAGCTTATCAGTTTCATATACTTTGTCATTTTCATTTAAAAAGTTTAATTCCTCAATTCCTTTATCTGAACCTTTAATCTGTATTACCCCAATGGGAGAATTATAATATGCACTATACATATTCACCAGTCCCCTTTTAAATTATTATATATAAATATTATAACTTAATTTACTGTAATTAAACATATTACATTAAATCGTTACACTTTCTAACCTCTTAACTTTATTATTTACAATCTTGCCATGAAACTGTAACAAAGTCCCTATATTATGTAACTAAACCTTAACACATTGGAAATCATCAATTAGCTTTTAAAATAGAAACTAAATCTTAGGAGGAATTTAAAATGAATAGAGCTTCACTAAAAAAATTAATTATTTCTGCATTAATTTTAGTAGTAATTGCAGGTGGAGGTTACTACTTATATGCTACAAAATTCAAAGCTAGCTCAACTGCACAAAGCAGATATATTACAGAGCAGGCTACAACAGGCACTATAAATGTTACAGTTACAGGAACCGGGGCTGTATCCTCTCAAGCAACAAGTGATGTAATAATTCCAGGTAACGGTACTTTAAGCAATTTTAAAGTTACTACAGGAAGTATCATAACGCAAGGTACCTCTTTAGGTTCTGTTGTAGACTCAAACCTTAACAGTCAAGTAGCAACTGATCAATTAAAACTTAGTCAAGCTAAGCAGCAGCTCACTCAACTTCAGCAAAAACAAGCTAATGATGCTAGTCTTGATCAAGCTAAAATAAACCAAGCTAATCAGCAACTTGCTGAAGATCAAGCTAATCCAAGAATCGACCAAGCAACAATTGCTAAAGATAATAATGATATTACAACAGCTCAAAATGCATTGACCAATGACACAAATACAGACAACAATAATATAGCAAATCAAAATTTAACAATTCAACAGGCTCAAACTACACTTAACAATGATAATACATCGTTAAGTAAAGATAATATAATTGCCCCAATAAGTGGAACTTTTGAAAATGTAGCTAATGCAAATGGAGATACAGTTCAATCGGGTAAAACCCTTGGAACAATTGTAGATCTTACAAAATTGCAAGTTCAAGTTGCTGTAGATGAACTTGATATTAGTAAGGTTAAAGTTGGACAAAAAGCTAACATAACATTTGCTGATGTTGCCGGCAAAACATATACAGGAACTGTAGCAAGTATACCGGATAGTGGTACTACTTCAAATAATGTAACCACTTATAATGTAGTTGTTACAATTGATGATTCCACTGGTTTAAAACTTGGAATGAATGGAAATGTTACTATAAATGTACAAACTAAGGACAACATTGTAATGGTACCTTCTGCTGCAATTCAAACTATAAACGGTAATAAATATGTATTAGAAGCTTCATCAAATGGATCTGGAAGTTCAAACAGTTCATATTCTGGTAGCAGTAAAAGAAGCTCCTCATATTCTGGTGGCGGAAAGAATGCCCAATCAGCTGGAAAACTTGTAGAAATACAAACTGGTATTTCAAATCAAAATTATGTTGAAGTTACAAGCGGTTTAGATGACGGTCAAAAGGTACTTGTTAAATTACCTAGTGTTTCTTCCTCCACATCTTCTGGCAGTGGAAGAGGCGGCTTCGGTGGCGGTAGTGGCTTCGGCGGCGGTAGTGGTTTTGGAGGTGGCAGCAGCTTCGGCGACGGTAGTGGTAAAAGTTCCAAAGGTGGAAATTAATTTATTTGCCTCATAAAAATTAATTATGGAGGAATATAATCATGATAGAGATAAAAAATCTAAGTAAAATATATGAAATAGGCAAAGAGAAACTTTATGCTTTAGATAAGGTTTCTCTGAGAATCGAAGAAGGTGAATTTGCTGCTATTGTTGGTCCCTCAGGTTCTGGTAAATCCACATTAATGAATATCTTAGGTTGCCTTGATACGCCTACTGAAGGTAGTTATCTTCTCGATGGAAAACCTGTTGAAAGTTTAAATGACGATCAATTAGCATCAATACGAAATGAAAAAATTGGTTTTATATTTCAAAGATATAATCTACTTACAAAATTAAATGTATATGAAAATGTAGAAATTCCTTTGATTTATTTAGGACTTGGAAATGCTGAAAGAAAAGAAAGAATTCAAACAGCATTAGAACAAGTTGGTTTAGCTTCCCATATTCATCACAAACCAACAGAACTCTCTGGTGGTCAGCAGCAAAGGGTTGCCATAGCCCGTGCACTTGCAACTAACCCATCTGTTATTATGGCAGATGAGCCTACTGGAGCTTTGGACAGTAAAACAGGAAAAGAAGTCCTTGCTCTTTTGCAAAAACTTCATAAATCAGGAAGGACCATCGTTCTAATAACACATGATTTATCAATCGCTGCAGAAGCTGAAAGAAGAATTCAAATTAAGGATGGTCATATAATTTCTGATGATGGAGGTGACACTAGTGAAAACTTATCAATTGCTCAAAATGGCCATTAAATCAATTATAACTAATAAAATACGGTCTTTTCTCACAATGCTTGGAATAATCATTGGTATTGCCTCTGTCATAATCTTAATTGCTATGGGACAGGGAAGTACAAAATCAGTTCAAAATTCAATACAAAGTATGGGTACTAATCTCATAACCGTAAGTATTACAGCTGGACAGGCAAAGGAAGTTTCAACTCAAGAATTAAATGAACTTAAAACAAAGCCAGGTATTAAAGATATATCACCAACTATTAGTTCAAATAACGTTAATATCTCTAGTGGTGATCAAACAGCAACAACAACTGTGCAGGCTGTAGAACCTAACTATGAAACAATTAAAAATACACCTGTAGAAAGTGGTAGATTTATTAATCAAGATGATTTGGATAATAGATACTATTCTGCAGTAATAGGTACCGATGTAGCAACTGAGCTCTTTAACAGTACAGATGTTGTTGGACAGAAAATCACTATATCTGGTGTGTCCTTTGATATCGTTGGTGTATTAAAATCACAAGGAACTAGTTCTAATGGTTCTGCAGATGATACTATAATGCTTCCACTTACAACCGCTCAAAGACTTTTAAAGACAACACAAATAAAGACCTTCTATGTTCAAGCGTCTAGTTCCGATAAGGTAAACACTGCAATGGAATATCTAGAATTATTTTTAGATACTAAATATGGTCTTTCTACAAGTTCTTCAAGTACTGTAACAAATCAGTACTATAGAGTATTTAACCAAACAAGTTTGCTTCAAACAGCAACATCTACAACTCAAACCATGACAAACGAACTTGCTGGAATAGCTTGTATTTCTCTTTTAGTTGGTGGTATTGGCATAATGAATATAATGCTTGTATCAGTAATGGAGCGTACTAGAGAAATTGGTATAAGAAAAGCCTTAGGTGCTAAAAGGAAGGCCATACTTATGCAATTCTTAATAGAAGCAATTTTTGTAAGTGGTATTGGGGGTATTTTAGGTGTAATTATTGGTGTTGGTGGAAGTGAGTTATTACAAACCTTTAACCATACGGCAATTTCATTATCAGGTTCCGTAATATTAGCTTCTTTTGCCTTCTCCGTAACAGTTGGAGTTGTATTTGGACTATATCCTGCAAATAAAGCTTCAAAACTTAGTCCAATTGACGCCTTAGCTCAAGAGTGATATATATCTAAAAAACTAGACTTTATGTCTAGTTTTTTACTTTGAATTAATTAGTTTTGCCTGTTCTTCATAATCATCTGGACGCAAATCATCTGGTACACTTCCTACAATGTTTCCCACATTATATCTAGCGCAGCTTAAATAACCTCCATAACAAAATTGTTTTTTATATTGAATAATATCTTCACCATCTCTGCTATTAATATATGGACATGCTTCAATATTAGGACATTGCATACAATTCTCCCTATATAAAATTTTTATATAAGTATATGAATAGTCTTAAATTACTTATTACTATTTTTTAATAAATACGATTTTTACGTAACATTAAGAAATTATGAAGTACCTGGTTAAAGAATTTTACTCTACTACGTAAGTAAAAAGGTGAAAGATTGCCAGAGTGGCAAGATTAAAGAATTAACGGTAATACCATTAATGGTGATAGAATTTGCTTTCAGCAAAAGGTTTATGATCTAAAGTATATTGATACTGATTTTTTGACCTAAGGTCATGGTATTCAATGTATAAGTATTTATTACAATATTAACCACAGTATGAGCAGCAAAGGCTACGCCTAAAAGGGGTCGCGCCAACATTTCCGACAAAATCCACGCTAAGGAATTAAATTGATAAAAAGTTGACTTTTTACCCACTCTAAGCCATTTTATGGATTATTAATATTCAAGGGTCTTAATTCATCGGATTCAAGAACATTTTTAACATCAAAATTATATTCACCAAGTAAATTGATATGTTCCCATCCTAATGGGGATATATGTTTAAGTAAACTTTCATCAAAATCACAAGTCTGTTTTAAATGATCTATAGCCTTTTGTAAGTAAGTAGTATTCCAAATGCTCATAGCATTAATTATAATATTAAGAGCACTGGCTCTTTGAAGCTGATCTTGCAACTCTCTTTCTCTAAATTCTCCATGCCTACCAAAAAATATAGCTCTAGCAAGTGCGTTCATAGCTTCTCCTTTATTAAGGCCTCTTTGGATAGCCTTCTAAGTGATTCATTAGTTATATAGTCTAATATAAAAATAGTTTTTTCAATTCTTCCAATTTCTCGTAAGGCAGTAGCTAAGGCGTTTTGCCTTGCACAAGAACCTATTTTACCCATTATAAGTGAACCTGTTACATTACCTTCTCTTATAGAGTGTGCCATTCTTAATACATCATCAAAGTTTTCCTCAATTGTTTTAGTATTAATTCTGCCATTCTTAATACTCTCAATTTTAGGATACTCACTAGCCTTTCCAGTACAATATAGTTTAATCTCTGATATATCCCTAATCCTTGGTGCAAAGCGAAATCCTAGTAAATGGCTTAATCCAAATACCTGATCAGTGTAACCTGCTGTATCTGTATAATGTTCTTCAATATTTAAGTCCGTCTCATGATAAAGAAGTCCGTCAATTACATGCACTGCATCCCTGGCATTAGTATTTATAACCTTAGTGTAAAAAGTTGAAAATTGATCACTTACAAATCTATACATGGTAGCACCTTTACCAGTTCCGTAATGTGGATTAACGTCACCATGTAAGGAAGACACCCCAATTTGAACACGCATACCATCACTGGATGAAGTGCTGCCATCACCCCAAAAGGCTGCTAAAAATAATTTATGATGATAATTAACAAGTGTAGATTGTGCTTTTTTCATGGCATCATCATATAATCTCCATTGTGCTATATTAGCCATTTGTCTATAAGATATGCCAGGAGTTGAATCAGCCATTTTTGACAACCCTATATTAGTTCCCATAGCCATAAGAGCTGCCATTAGTATTGTTTTTTCTTCACTTTTAGTAACGTGTCCGCTTGAAGCATGAGTAAAATTTCTATCAAAGTCTGTCCACTTTGATACTTCCAAAAGCAGATCAGGAAGTTTAATTCTAGGCATCATTTTATATAACTTTTGACTTAATAAAACAGCTTCAGGATGGGTATCCTTTTCTAATTTATCAATATGTATCTTAGAATTTTCAACCACTACACCATCTAACGTATCAATATTTTTTGAAAACCACTTTAATCTACTATTTAACGATTCAATTCTTTCTTGTAGGTATTCTCTCACATCTAGATTAACTGCAAGCCTTGTACCTGTTTTTCTAACATTGTTCCATTCATCACGTGGTATAAGATATTCTTCAAAGTCTTTGAAATTCTTACTTCCTTCAACAGAAACATCTCCAGAGCGTATTCTATTTTTAAGTTCAGTAAGTGTTGCTATTTCATAATAGTGGCGGTTTATTGAACCATCTTTTTAATATAAACATTTGTTCCAACGGTTAGCTATAAAATCCGTTGGAGCATCTTCAGAAACTTTTCGATTTCCATTCTCATTCATATCATTTAATATATTTATAGCATCAATTAATGGTTTTGAAGCATTATTTGTTGAATTAAACTTCAGATACTTAACTAAAACAGGTGTATATCTAGGGAGTTGATTATATCGACTGTCCAACAAGTCAAGATAATCATAGCTTACTGGCCTTGCTAAATTTTTAGCTTCCTCAACAGATTCTACAAACTTACTCCATGTCATTACAGACTCTAATGTTTTAAATGGGTCTAATTTTTCATCCCTTGCCTTTATCAAAGCAGCCACAATATCTATATAGTGAACAATCTTTTCATTCAATGACTTACCATTTTGTTTTTGTAATTCCTCTTGTTTCTTACGACCTTTAGACAATAGAACATTTATCTGTCTGTCGTGTATTTCAATTGCTTTATCTATAAGGTTTTGGCTTAATTCATATAGGTATAAAGCTAATATTGCATATCTCTTTTTTTCTTCAAATCTTCTTAATGAAAATGGTTCATATTTAGATCCTAACCTGGATAATTGACGAATTCTATTTGGATACAGCCCTGCAATATTTAGTTCAAGCTTTAAGCTTCTTATCAATTCTAGTCTTTCTATTACTTCTGCAAATGCTTTTGGTGATGAATGTCCTTGATCTTCTTTCAACCAACCAAGTTTTGTATTTGTATCCTCAGTTTGAGCATTTATAAGCATATCTAGTTTAAACTTTTGATCACTTGTAATGCTATTATTTACAATTTCAATAAACTCTTCATCAGCCTTTGCTATCACTTCGCTCACAACCTTCTCAATGGTAGTGATACCTGGTAGTATTATCTTTTGTGTTTTAATTTCGTTGATTGCTAATTTCATCAGATTTATGACATTATCATTTTCAATGGCATAAGGTAACAAAGTTTGTGTTAGGGATTTAGTGTGTTGGTCAGTATAATTTGTGAATCCATATATTTCTCTAATCTCTTGTAAATGTTCTAGTCTTGTATTCTCTCTTTGAGCATATAATGCAAGCTCTTTTGAGCTAACTTGTATTTGTTCTGAGATGTAATTTAAAACACTTTCAGAAATATTATTTATACTGATAAAAGACCACCCTGGATTACGTAGTAAAGCTAATTGAACAGCAAATCCAATACGGTTATAATCTCTTCTATGTTTGTTAATAATACCAATATCATATGGAGAAAAAGTATAATATTTTGCAATTTCATATTCACTAATATTCTGTGATATTTGAGTAAATTCAAGTCTTTGATCCTCTGTCAGTAAAATTTCTGGTGCTGCCATTACATATCAACTCCTTGGTTAAATTACTAGAACTATTTATTGTTGTTAATATATCGATAAAGAGTAGTTTTGCTGACGCCAGTTGCTTTCGTAATTTCAGAAATGCTGTGATTTTTGCTAGCATACATCTTAACTGCTAATTTAATATCTTTATCATTTGTCTTTGGACGCCCACCCTTTTTTCCTCTTGCACGTGCTGCATTAAGTCCTTCTATTGTTCTTTGCGATATTAGATCTCGTTCAAACTGACTAATACCTGCAAATATAGTAAACATCAGTTTTCCTTGTGCTGTTGTAGTATCAACCCAAGATTCCTTAATTGATTTAATGTTAGCTCCTTTTTCTTCAATCTGCTCCACAAGACTAAAAAGGTCTTTAACACTTCTACTCAATCTTGTAAGGTCTGCTATTATGATTACATCTCCATTACGAATTTGATCTAACATTTTATTAAGCTCAGGCCGATCCTTTTTTATACCAGCCACTTTTTCTTCATAAATTCTATTGCAACCAGCCCGGTTTAGTATATCTATTTGCCTATCTAAGTTTTGTTCTTCAGTACTTACCCTAGCATAACCTATATTCAAGCTATCACCTCACTTTAATAGTACCAAAAATGGTGGGCGGTAGTCAATTTTGAAACTTTGTTTTTGGTAATAGTTTTGGTGCCGAAAAGTATAAAAATAAGGACTAAAAAGTATATAACTCTTTTAGTCCCTAAAACGACTGTTAATGGGAATATATTATGAATAAAAAATATCATAAAAATTTTCTTTATTGTCGTTCCAAAACTAAGCCTCTCTATTGAATAAATATACCGTTTTGGTACTCTAGTATATAAACTGAACGTTTCTTGACAAGTCCAACTAAGATTTAATAAGTCTGACTCCCAGATCAAATGCCTTCTTCATATTTTCAGTTGAAATTTTTTCCATGCGATTTGATTTTTCTTCTATATCCGGCATTTCATAAACGTACTTTGAATAATCGTCAAACATAACGGTATTAGTCAAATTTAGTAATTCACAACTACCCAATGTATGACTAAATATTTCTGTTAAAATATTTAAAGTATCCTTAACCCCTCTTTCAATACAATCTTCATCACTCCCATTCATTGTTGTTATCAGGGCTGTTTTAAAGTTTTTGGGTTTAGGACCTGTGCCTCTAGCCCCATAATCAAGATATTGGAAAAGCAATCTATCTGTAAATGAACGCATTTGACCAGATAGATTGCCATAATAAATAGGCGAGCCAATAACAATTACATCTGATTGTTCAATACGTTCCAATAAGGGCTTAAGTTCATCATTTTGCATACAATGTCCATAAGATTTACTGTTTTTCAATTTACAAGCATAACAACTGGTACAGCCTTTGTAGTTAAGATCAAAAAGATTTACAAATTCAGTTTCAGCTCCTATTGATTTTGCGCCTTCAATTACTTGATGTAACATTTTTGAGGTATTACCTTGTTTTCTTGCACTACCACATACAGCTATAAGTTTCATAAATTATCTCCTTCTTTATATCATTTTAAATTAAACATAACTAATTAAATTTTTGCCTCTATTCTTTTGTTGTTCTGTCAACAAATTTATTTTATCGTAATTTTGTTGTTCTGTCAACAAAAACATGACAATAAAAAATGCAGCCGATTCTATTAAAACAGGTTGCATTTTTTATTGTCATTATTCAAATTTATTGCAATTTCCTATATCTAACCCAACTTCTTGTATTTCTCCATCCAAATGCTTACTATATTTCTCAGCAAAGCTAAGCATGCTGTCAAATTGTTCCTTAGTCATCTGCTCAAATATGGCTTTATCCCGCTCATGAAACTCTTTGTGTATTTCCTCATGAATTTTATTAATTGCTTTCCCTTGCTCAGTAAGCCTAAAATAGATTTCTTTCTTATTATTCGGCTTCTGATAGCTTTCAACGATACCTTTTTTTATGAGCTTCTTAGCCATTCTGCTTATGGCACCCCTAGTGACATAAAAAGATTCTGCAAGTTTTGTCACGTTAGAATCCGCGTTTTTTCCAATATATTCAATGCAATGTACTTCAAAAGCCTTATAACTTTTAAGACTGTCTTTCATTTTAAAATTATTTAGCAAATCCATCTTACTCAACATGTTTCTTAAACTCATTATGACTTGTTCTTCTTTGTTCATGACCGTCCTCCAATTTTATGGTACTTTGACAATATTATAATATCTTTTTGTTGTCATTTCAACAAAATTAGAATAATTATTTTAAGGAAAGGGCTATATCTGAAAAAAATAGAAACCAAAAAGTCTAACCATTCAATAAGCAATACCCTTTATCATTTGTACAAAATTTAAAAGATGTTACAAATAAAGATGAAACCTCCTGTGTTATTTGATTTGTGGTTACAGCCAGGCAACTCAAATTTCAAATTTTACAGTGTGGCATCTATTTTTTTCAAAGTTCATTCATTTTCTTTACAGGAATGCTCCAGTATCAAAGTAATGTTAACATTTATCTTTGCTCACATAAAGTCAAGTGCACCAGAGAGCTTAAAGATAATATCATACAAGATGATTGTTACTTCTTGGTACACGACTGGATACATACACTACTCCGTATTACCACCTTAACTTGGATAAAAGTACAATATTTTACCATTTAATTCCTTAGCGTGGTTTTTGTCAGAAATGTTGGCGCGACCCCAAGTTAACCCAAAACCTATTTTTCTAAATATTTTACAAGTTCTCTTCTAAGTAAATCTAATATTGTAAATGTAGCTCTATCTCTAACTTTTTGTCTGCTACCTGCAAAGTTTAATTTTCTTGTAATCACCTTTCCAAACATGTATATTCCCACATACACAAGTCCAACAGGTTTCTCTTCACTTCCACCACCTGGTCCTGCTATTCCTGTTGTAGAAATACCAATGCTAGTTCCAGCAGTCCTTGCTATACCTTGGGCCATCTCTGCTGCGCACTCACCACTAACTGCTCCAAACTTATTTAATGTGCTTTCTTTTACACCTAGCCTTTTCATTTTAGCCTCATTACTATATGTTACAGCACCTTCTAAAAACACCTTTGAAATACCAGGATAATCTATAAGTTTTCCTGCTACAAAACCACCTGTACAAGATTCTGCAGTTCCGATTGTAAGATTGTTTTCAATAAGCATTTTCGCTATTACTTCCTCAATTGACTCTTCATCTACTCCATACACGTTTATATCCCCAAGGACTTCTCTTATCTCCTTTTCTACTGGAATAATAAGCTTGCGTGCTTCTTCTTCATTTTTACCCTTTGCAGTTACTCTTAAATGTACCTCATTATCTTTAGCATAAGGTGCAACCGTTGGATTCTTTTGTCTATCTATTATATGTCCAATTTCCTTATCCACACTGCTTTCTCCAATTCCACTAACCCTTAATACCTTTGATACAAGTGTTCCATCTTGAAACTTTTTAAGATATGGTATTATACTTTCCTGAAACATGGGTTTCATTTCTTTTGGAGGTCCAGGAAGTAAAGCTGCAATCTTCCCTCCATCTTCTATAATACAACCCGGAGCAGTTCCATTATGATTTTCAATAATAATGCAGCCTTCTGGAAAATATGCTTGTTTTTTGTTGTTTTCAGTAGGAACTCTGTTTATTTTTTTGAAAAAACCCATCATCTCTTCTAATGATTTTTCATCTAATAGTAATTTTTTATTAAAGTATTCTGCTGCTATTTCTTTTGTTAAATCATCTTTTGTAGGTCCTAGTCCTCCAGTTGTTATAACAATATCAGATCTGTTAACAGCGATATTATATGCATTTTTTAATCTTTCTGGATTGTCTCCGACCACAGTTTGATAAAATACGTTTACTCCAATATTGGCAAGTTCCCTAGCAATATATTGAGCATTAGTATTAAGTATATCTCCTAATAACAGTTCTGTACCTACTGATAAAATTTCAGCTCTCATTTATTCCACCCCATTTTTATATTTGTTAGTGTCATTATTAAATAAATTATACCATAATGCATATTACTGCTAAACAGGAGTATTTTTTATAACTAATGGAAAAGATATACTTGTATATTCTTTAGTTCGAAATATAAAGAAATTGCGACGTAAGGTGAAGGGTTTTATCCCTGCTAAGCGCGGATAAAAGGTGAAGTGTTTATGGATAGATCCATAAAGTCTAAGGAAATTTTTGCTCCTTAGGTCGGAAAAATAATGAATTTATGTGTCTTAATATTTAGAGACAACAATAATATGTATTTTAACCATAGGTTTTACTTTTAGGCGTAGCCTTTGGTGTTAATATGATAGTTT
>NZ_FWXH01000033.1 GCF_900176305.1 Clostridium acidisoli DSM 12555 | reverse complement strand
GATGACAAGCCGAAGTGGCGGAACTGGCAGACGCACAGGACTTAAAATCCTGCGATGCTTAAACCATCGTACCGGTTCGATTCCGGTCTTCGGCACCAAAATATCGCGGGGTGGAGCAGTTGGCAGCTCGTCGGGCTCATAACCCGAAGGTCGTAGGTTCAAGTCCTGCCCCCGCAACCAGATTTGGCGGAATAGCTCAGCTGGCTAGAGCATTCGGTTCATACCCGAAGTGTCGTAGGTTCAAGTCCTATTTCCGCTACCAGAGTTCATACTTATGTATGGACTCTTTCGTTTTTTTTGATGATAAAAATGTTTATTACTAAAATGCAAACAAAAACTCCATGTTTTTCTATATGAATTAAAATTTGATGAATAAATAAACCCTATAGGGATAAATGTCCTAAAAAAAATTTTATGGAAATCACTTTATGACAAATAATTCCAGTTAACATTGGTATAATAAGTGTAGTTTATTCATTAGGGGGAGTGTTAACATGCAATACAATTCTGAAGTCTTTACATATCATAGAAATAAGAAGGCTAAAGAGGATGATATAGGAAGGTTGTCATTAAATAGGTTTGAGGTTAAACTAATAATTTGTTTTACGTTTTCGTTATTAATAAGTAGAGTAATAATGATTAATTCAACAGCACCATTTGGAATTGCTTTTTTGATGTCAATATTAATAAGTACCAAGAAGTCGGTAAAGTTTACTTGTTTAGCAGGAAGTGTTATTGGATATTTGACCCTTCAAAATTCTTTAGCTAATTATTATATATATATATTGATAGCAGTTGCTTTGACAGCTGTTAGTTTGATTATATACAAGATGTCTAATACAATTAAAACGGTAATATTCTCTACTTTAATTTTAGGTATATTTATAGCAAGCAATGTTATTTTAAAGAAAACTAGTATTAGTATGAGTATTTTAATTTCAATTTTAGAAATTTTATGTGTCCTGCCAGTATATTATATTACTGAGTATTCAATTATATGCTTTAATAATATAAAAACAAAACACTTATTTAATAGTGGAGAAATAATAAGTATGATAGGTGTAGTAGCTTTAGTAGTTTCTGGTGCTCATGGACTAGCCTTTTATAATATAAGTATTACAAATGTAGCTGCACTTTTAATAATTATTAGTATAAGTTACATAAGTGGATTTACAATAGGGTCCGCTAGTGGAATAGTTGTTGGTGTTATAATTGGAATGGCAACTAAGAATATGTCATTGTATGTAATGGTATTTGGAGTATGTGGGCTTATAAGCGGAATGTTTAAAGATGCCAGTAGGTGGCTGGCTGCAATAGCATTTAGTGTTGTGTTTTTAATAATAATAATCTATGAAAATAACATGGATTATTTAAGGCCATTAGAAGGAATAATCGCATCCTCCATATTTTTTGTATTGCCAAATAGAATTTTTAACAAATTGGAAGAAGAGCTGAATTTAAAAACAAAACAAGATATCATATCAAAAAATTATATGGACAAAATAAAAAATATATTTATTAGAAGATTAGATAATTTTTCAGGAGTACTTGTGAGCATGAGTAATATTCTTAATAATTTAGCTGATAATGATAAGCTTGCACTAAAGACTAAAAGTAGTGCACTTGTTGAGAATCTTGCGGATAGAGTGTGTAATAGTTGTAACATGAAAAACATATGCTGGAAAAGAGAATTATATTATACGTATGCAGCTTTTGAAGAGCTTATATCGAATTATCAGGATAATAAATTAAAGATACCGAATGAAATAGAGCGTAAATGCGTTAAAAGGAATTCATTGATAAAAAACACTGAGGATATAGTAAATAATTATATTATGAATGAGATGTGGAGAATAAGATTAAGTGAAGGCAGGGAAGTTTTAGCTAATCAGATAAATAATATTGCTGGTAGTATCATTGAAATAAATAAAGAATTCGATAGCAGCATTAACTTTAATTACGCAATTGAAAGTAGTATTGTAAGTGAATTGAATAAAAAAGGAATTAAATTTAGTGATGTTATGTGTTTAAATAATAAATTTAACCGTCTCATAGTAAAGATTTCTATGAAGGCTTGTGGAGGAAGACAGATTTGTGTTAAGGAGATATTACCCCTTATCAATACTATTTCTGAAAGGTGTATGTGTGTATGTGATGACGGTTGTAAGATAGATCCTAGTACAGAACTTTGTACTATTGAATTTGAGGAAACTCCCAAATTTCATATAGCTTCTTATGTAAGTAGAATAAACAAACATGGAGAAAAAGAGAATGGAGATAGCTATAGTTTTGGAAAAGAAAATGAAGAGAATTATATGATTATAATTAGTGATGGAATGGGGTCAGGGGCAAATGCCGGCCAAGAAAGCAAGGCTACTATTGATCTTATTGAAAGATTTTCAGAATCTGGACTCAGTGAAGAAACTGCAATTAATTGTGCCAATTCTATAATGACTCTTAAATTTAATGAAGATGAAAAATTTTCTACTGTAGATTTATGCAGTGTGGATTTGTATTCTGGATACGCTTCGTTTATGAAGGTTGGTGCATCTGCAAGTTTTATAAAGCGTAAGGATAGAGTAGAAGTAATTAATTCTAAAACCCTTCCCATTGGTGTTTTGGATAAAGTTGATATTGAAAAGACTAAAAAGAAACTTAAAAATGGAGACATTATAGTTATGATAAGTGATGGGGTGACAGACTTTAATAATAACAATGCTGCTAAAACTGATTGGGTGGTAGATTTTTTGAAGAATGCTGACGGAAATAATCCTAAAAAATTAGTGGAGGAACTTGTAAAAAAGTCTGTTGATATGGGAAAGGGAAAAGCAAAAGATGACATTACTGCTATAGTATCTAAAGTTTATAGCCTATATTAAATGGCTTGGCAAATAGTTTTATGTGATAAAACATTGAATGGTAATTTATAAATATGTTATAATCTATAAATAAATTATAAAGTTGTATTAAAAATTAGGAAGTGTTGTTATTGTTACATAAGGTACTAAGAACAATAAGAGAAAATGCCATGTTTAATGAGGGAGATAAAGTTATAGTGGCGGTTTCAGGAGGTCCGGATTCTATTTGTCTGCTTAGAGTATTATATGAGCTTAAAGATAAACTAAAGATAGAACTTGCAGTTGCGCATCTAAATCATAACATTAGAGGAAAAGCTGCTGATGAGGATGCAGAATATGTAAGACAGTTTTGTCTAAATTTAAAAATAGATTTTTTTATAAAAAAAGTAGATGTAAATGGATTATCGAGAGAAAAGGGAATATCATCTGAAATGGCAGGCAGAGAAGCAAGATATAAATTTTTCAATGACCTAAAGCAGCAAATTAACGCTGATAAGATTGCTATTGCACATAATGCTAATGATCAAGCAGAAACTGTTTTAATGAGAATTATGAGAGGAACGGGAATTGAGGGACTTGTTGGAATAAGACCTGTGAGAGACAACATATATGTGAGACCACTTATAAAGGTGAAAAGGGACGACATAGAGGATTATTGTAGAAAAAATGAATTGAATCCAAGAATAGATAAAACTAATCTTGAAAATATATATAGAAGAAATAAAATAAGATTAGAATTAATTCCATATATAAAAGAGAATTTTAATAGTGATATAATAATGACGTTAAATAGATTAAGTGATACACTAAAAATAGATTATGAATATATGGAAAGTATTTCTTTAGAAAAATACAAATTATACTGTAAAGAAAAACAAAAAAAGGTTACAATAAGTAAAGAGGCTTTTCTAGAACATGAGGCAATAGTTACAAGAATAATTAGAAAAGCACTATCTTATATTACTGGGAGTACATATAATTTTGAAAAAAAGCATATTTTGGATATAATTAAAGCACAAAAAGGTAAAACTGGAACGTTTGTTTCATTACCACAGAACATAGAAGTATGTAATAATTATGGGGATTTAAGTATATATAATAATACTTGTAAAACTAAAAAAGATATACTAGAATATGAACTTGATTATCATAAAATAAATGTGGTTGGAAAGAATAAAATTATATTTAGAATAATAGAGAATAATCAAATGATGAATTTCCATGAAAATAAATTTACTAGGTATTTTAGTTATGATGATATAAAAGGGAAGGTGACACTAAGATACAGAAAAAATGGAGATAGATTTAATCCAATTGGTATTAATGGAACAAAAAAACTAAAGGATATATTTATTGACATGAAAATTGAAAGGGATCTTCGTGATAAGATACCTCTTATATGCTTTGATAACGAAATTGCCTGGATTGTTGGGCATAAGATGAGTAATAAATTTACAATTAAGGAAAATACAAGACAAATATTGGAAATAAAATACGAAGGCGAGGAAGTCTGATGAAAAAAGACATAAAAGAGGTAGTGCTAACAGAGCTAGAAATAAAGAATAAGGTAAAAGAAATAGGAAGGCAAATTAGTATTGAGTATAAAGATAAAAATCCTATTTTAGTTGGAATTTTAAAAGGTTCAGTCATATTCCTCTCAGATCTTATGAAAGAAATAGATATACCATGTACTATGGATTTTATGGCTGTATCAAGCTACGGAAACTCCACGGAATCAACAGGTATAGTTAAGATTATTAAGGATTTGGATTCCTCAATAGAAGGAGAGAATGTTATTATAGTGGAAGATATAATAGACACTGGAGTAACCTTGTCCTATCTTAACAATTATTTAAAAGCTAGAAAACCAAAGAGCATAGAAATAGTAACATTACTTAATAAGCCTAGCAGAAGAAAAGTAGAAATTGTTCCTAAATATTATGGATTTAGTGTTCCTGATTATTTTCTTGTAGGCTATGGATTGGATTTTGCTGAAAAATATAGGAATCTTCCTTTTATAGGAAGTTTAAAAGAAGAAATTTATAAATAATTAAATTTTATAATATTGTAAACAAATAGTTGTTATGTTACAATTTTAACGTATTCATAAAGAGAGGGGGGCCTAGATTGAAGAAAATATCAAGTGCTACAATTTGGGTTATTGTACTTATTGTAGTTGCGTTTACAGGATTAACACTTATGGAAAATAATAAAAGTAGTAATGAAATAACTTTTAATGTCTTTCAGAAAAAATATATAGCAAATGAAATTAAGAGTTTTCAAGTGAAAGATGATAATATGACCATCGATGGAAAGTTTACAGATGGAACCAGTTTTGAATCAGTAGCTCCAACACAGAGACTTGTTCAATTTCTTGGAGAAAACCCTAATAAAGGAAATGTAGAAGAATCTTATACTGCACCAGTTAGTGTACCTATGTGGGTGAATTGGTTACCAAGCATACTTTCGATTTTGTTATTGGTTGTATTTTGGTTTGTATTTATGCAACAGTCCCAAGGTGGCGGCGGAAAAGGTGTAATGAGTTTTGGTAAAAGCAAAGCTAAAATGGCTTCGCCAGACAGTCAAAAGGTTACTTTTCAAGAGGTAGCTGGAGCTGATGAAGAAAAGGAAGAGTTAGCTGAAATAGTTGACTTCTTAAAAGCACCAAAAAGGTACTTGGATATTGGAGCAAGAATTCCTAAGGGAGTGTTACTTGTAGGACCTCCAGGAACAGGTAAAACACTATTAGCAAAAGCAGTAGCAGGAGAAGCTGGAGTACCGTTTTTTAGTATTTCTGGTTCGGATTTTGTTGAGATGTTTGTTGGAGTAGGTGCCTCAAGAGTAAGAGATTTATTTGAGCAAGCAAAAAAAAGTTCGCCTTGTATAGTGTTTATTGATGAAATTGACGCAGTAGGTAGACAAAGAGGTGCAGGATTAGGTGGCGGTCATGATGAAAGAGAACAGACACTTAATCAATTATTAGTTGAGATGGATGGATTTGGAATTAACGAAGGCATAATAATATTAGCTGCCACAAATAGACCAGATATATTAGATAGAGCACTGTTAAGACCAGGTCGTTTTGATAGACAAATATTAGTTGGAACTCCAGATGTAAAAGGAAGAGAAGAGATTCTTAAAGTTCATTCTAAAAATAAACATTTAGAAGCAGAAGTAAAATTGGATATACTTGCAAAAAGGACACCTGGATTTACTGGTGCAGATCTTGAGAATTTAATGAATGAAGCTGCACTTTTATCTGTTAGAAAAAACAAAACACTTATTGGAATGGAAGAATTAGAAGAAGCAATAACAAGAGTAATTGCAGGACCAGAAAAGAAAAGCAGGGTAATCAGTGAGGCTGATAGAAGACTTACAGCTTTTCACGAAGCAGGTCATGCAGTTGTAATGAAACTTTTGCCAAATTCTGTACCTGTACATCAAATCAGTATAGTACCAAGAGGAATGGCTGGTGGATATACAATGCAGCTACCAGAGGATACTTCTTATATGTCTAGAAGTAGGTTAGAGGATGATATAGTAGGACTTCTTGGTGGAAGGGTTGCTGAAAAGCTTGTTATTGGAGACATAAGTACTGGCGCCAAAAATGATATTGATAGGGCATCTAGTATTGCAAGAAAAATGGTTATGGAATATGGGATGAGTGATAATTTAGGACCAATATCTTTTGGAACAGATCAAGATGAAGTATTTTTAGGTAGAGACCTTGGAAAGAATAGAAATTTTAGTGAAGAGGTTGGATCCCAAATAGATACAGAAGTAAGAACATTAATAACAGATGCATATAAAAAAGCAGAAACCTTGCTTACAGATAATATGAATAAATTAAAATCTGTTGCTGAAGCTCTACTTGATAAAGAAAAACTTGAAGCAGAAGAGTTTGAAGAAATATTTGCAAATAGCTAAAAAATAGCAGGAATTTTAAATTCCTGCTATTTTTATTACGTATAACAATAGAAACAATATCTTATGATATGATATAATATTTAATCGTAGAAATGTTAATAAAAATAACAAAAAGAGGGGCGTATTCAAATGAAATCTGATATTGAAATTGCACAAAGTGCTAAAATGGAACCTATTTGTAAAATTGCTGAAAAAATTGGACTAAGAGAAGATGACATAGATTTATATGGAAAATACAAATGTAAGGTTTCTTTAGATGTACTTAAAAACCAAAAAGAAAGTTCAGATGGAAAGCTTATACTTGTAACAGCAATAAATCCTACTCCAGCAGGTGAAGGAAAATCAACAGTTACGGTAGGGCTTGGAGATGCATTACATAAAAAGAATAAAAATGTTATTATAGCACTTAGAGAACCATCACTTGGACCAGTTTTTGGAATAAAAGGAGGGGCAGCAGGTGGTGGATTTGCACAGGTTGTTCCAATGGAAGATATAAACTTACACTTCACTGGAGATATGCATGCTATAACTTCAGCAAACAATCTTTTATGTGCAGCTATAGATAACCATTTACATCAAGGGAATTTGCTAAGAATAGATCAAAGAAGAATTGTTTTTAAAAGAGTAATGGACATGAATGATAGAGCGCTTAGAGAAATTGTAGTTGGACTTGGTGGAAAAATAAACGGTTTTCCTAGAGAAGATGGTTTTATGATAACAGTTGCATCTGAAATAATGGCTATATTATGTCTTTCAAATAGTCTAATGGATCTAAAAGAAAGAATCTCTAAGGTGCTAGTTGCATATGACCTAGATGGAAATCCTGTTTATTGTAAAGATTTGAATGTACAGGGTGCTATTGCACTTCTTATGAAGGACGCTATAAGACCTAATTTAGTTCAAACTTTAGAGAATACGCCAGCAATAATACATGGTGGACCATTTGCTAATATTGCTCATGGATGTAATAGTATATTGGCAACAAAGATAGCCTTAAAACTTTCTGATTATACGATAACAGAAGCTGGTTTTGGTGCAGATTTAGGCGCAGAAAAGTTCTTCGATATAAAGTGTAGATATGGAAAATTAAAACCTGCTTGTACAGTAATAGTAGCCACTGTAAGGGCATTAAAACATCATGGTGGAGTTAAAAAAGAAGATTTAAATGTTCCAAATGTTGAAGCACTTTCAATAGGAATAGAAAATTTAGGAAAACAGATTGAAAATATAAAAAAATATGGAGTCCCAGTAGTTGTTGCTATTAATAAGTTTGTAACAGATAGTAGTGAAGAACTAAAATTCATTGAAGAATATTGTGATAAATTAGGAGTAAAAGCATCATTAACTGAAGTTTGGGAGAAAGGTTCAGAAGGTGGTCTTGATCTTGCTAGTAAGGTTCTTAATACAATAGAAAATGAAGAGAGTAAATTTAAAGTTTTATATGATGAAAAATTAATGATAAAAGAAAAGTTGGATATAATAGCAAGAGAGATTTATGGAGCAGAGGGAGTTACATATGTGGCCACAGCGGAAAAACAAATTGCTGAATTAGAAAAATTTAAATTAGATAAACTTCCGATTTGTGTGGCAAAAACGCAATATTCACTTTCAGACAATCCAGCATTACTTGCTAGACCTAGTGGATTTAAGATTACTGTAAGAGAAGTAAAGGTATCTAATGGAGCAGGGTTTATTGTGGTTTTAACAGGAAATGTTATGACTATGCCAGGACTTCCTAAAAAACCAGCTGCTGAGAGAATGGATATAAATGAAGACGGATCAATAGTAGGACTATTTTAAATACTTGACCAAATAAAATTAAATTGTTAAAATGAAACTATTGTATTTTTAGACTTTCAATAAAGGGTGGCTTTTAAAAGCCGCTCTTATAATTTTAAGGGGTGTATTGCTGTGATTTTAGTTCTAGATGTAGGCAACACTAATATTGTAATTGGTGTTTATGATAAAAAAGAGCTTGTTACTGAATGGAGAATTTCAACTCAGATGATTAGGTCAGCAGATGAATATGGAATACAATTTTTAAATCTGTTTACAATAGCTCGTATTGAAATAAGTCAAATTGATGGAGTTATAATTTCTTCAGTTGTTCCAACTGTTATGTATTCTTTGGAACATATGGTGAGAAAATATTTTAAAATGGATCCATTAGTAGTTGGACCTGGTGTTAAAACAGGTATAAATGTCAAATACGATAATCCAAGAGAAGTTGGAGCTGACAGAATTGTAAATGCAGTAGCAGCCCATGAAATATATAAGAAGAGTCTAATTATAATAGACTTTGGAACTGCAACAACATTTTGTGCTGTAAGAAAAAATGGAGATTATTTAGGGGGAGCTATTTGTCCTGGAATAAAAATATCTTCAGATGCACTTTTTCAAAAGGCAGCTAAACTTCCAAGAGTAGAATTGCTTAAGCCAAGCGAGGTAATTTGTAAAAACACAGTTACAAGTATGCAAGCAGGAATTGTATATGGATATATTGGTCAAGTAGATTATATTGTTGATAAAATGAAAAATGAGATGTTAGCTTTAGGTGAAGAAGATATATTAGTTGTGTCTACTGGAGGTCTTGCAAAACTTATAAGTGAAGAGTCAAAAAATGTAGAATTAGTAAATCCGTTTTTAACATTAGAGGGATTAAGAATTATATATGAGAAGAACAAAAAGTAGGTGGTTTGATGAAAATTTCAAATCTTGAGTTTGATAACAGTGTGTTCCTTGCACCAATGGCAGGAGTCACAGATATAATATTTAGAAGCATCTGTAAAGAAATGGGCTGTGGTCTTGTTTATACAGAAATGGTAAGTGCTAAAGCACTTTATTATGAAAGTGAGAATACAAAGGAATTGTTAAAAGTATCACAAGAAGAAGCGCCTGTGGCAGTGCAAATTTTTGGTAGCGAACCATTAGTAATGGCTAAAGCCTGTGATTATTTTAATGATAATAAAGATATATGCATAATAGATATAAATATGGGCTGTCCAGCACCTAAAATAGTTAAAAATGGTGATGGCTCTGCACTTATGAAAAATCCTAAATTAGCTTATGAAATAGTTAGAGAAGTAAAAAAAGCATCATCTAAACCTGTAACCGTGAAATTTAGAAAAGGATTTGATAACGATAATATTAATGCCGTTGATTTTGCCAAAATTATGGAGGAAGCAGGAGCAGATGCCATAGCTATCCATGGTAGGACTAGACAACAAATGTATGAAGGAAAAGCGGATTGGGATATAATAAGAAAAGTAAAACAAGCGGTTAATATACCTGTAATAGGTAATGGTGATGTGTTTTCAGCAGAAGATGCTATAAATATAACTAAAGAAACCGGTTGTGATGGAATAATGGTTGCTAGAGGTGCACAAGGCAATCCTTGGATTTTTACTCAAATAAATAAAGCACTAAAAGGTGAAAAGATAGAATTACCATCACCAAAAGAAAAAATAGATGTAAGTATAAAACACTTTAAGAGAGCAGTAGAATATTATGGAGAAGCTAAGGCTGTAAGAGAAATGAGAAAACAGATTGCTTGGTATCTAAAAGGACTAAAGAACTCTACTGATATTAAAAATAAAATAAATTATGAAAAAGAAAGTGCAAATGTAATTGAAATCTTGCTTAAATATAAGGATGAGTTAATATAAAAATAAAAAATTGTGTTATAAATTTGTATATTCAGAATAAAATTTATGTAATGATATTTAAAATTTGGATGTTTTAGCACAAATTATTGACAACCTAAAGGGGCTGTTCTATAATTACTAAAATGACTGCATGTAAAATAGTGGTCTTTATTTTTATTAAAGTACAGTATACCTTATTGGTACGTTATATGAAATCAGAAGGGGAGAAGTTAAATGAGCGAAACAAAAAAATATGTTATGACTTATGAGGGAATAAAAAAATTAGAGGATGAATTAGATTATTTAAAAACAACAAGAAGAAAAGAAGTTACTGAAAAAATAAAGGTAGCTCTTTCATTTGGAGATTTAAGTGAAAACTCCGAATATGATGAAGCAAAAAATGATCAAGCATTTTTGGAAGGAAGAATTATCCAAATAGAAAATATGCTTAAAAATGCTACTATTGTTGATGAGTCAGAAATAGTAAAAGACATTGTAAATATAGGATCTTTAGTTAAAGTTAAAGATTATGAATTTGATGAAGAAGTTGAATTCTTAATAGTAGGATCTGCAGAAGCTGATCCTATCGAAAATAAAATTTCAAATGAATCTCCAGTTGGAAGTGCACTTATGGGTAAAAAAGTTGGAGATATAGTAGAAGCACAGGTACCAGACGGTGTATTAAAGTTTGGAATATTAAATATAACAAGACCATAATATGGAGGAATAAAAAATGTCTAATGAAGAAAAGCAGTTGACAAAAGAGGAGATAAAGGCACAAAAGCTTCAGGCAAGAGCTGAAAAAGAAATGAATGATTTGCTTAAAGAAAGAAGGCAGAAACTTTCAGATCTCCAAGCTCAAGGAAAAGATCCTTTTGATGTTTACAAGGTTAATAGAACACATACATCTAATGTTATAAAAGAAAAGTATGATGAACTTGAAGGAAAAGAAGTAACTGTAGCAGGAAGACTTATGTCCAAAAGGGTTCATGGTAAAGCTGGATTCTCTGATGTTCATGATAAATATGGGAAAATTCAACTTTATATAAAAATTGATGATGTAGGCGAAGAAAAATTAAAAACTTATAAAACATTTGATATAGGCGATTTTGTATCTATAACTGGAAGAGTTTTCAAAACAAAAACAGAGGAAGTAAGTATACACATTACTGATTTTGAATTGTTATCTAAATCTTTAAAGCCACTTCCTGAAAAGTTCCACGGATTAAAAGATCCTGATTTAAGATACAGACAGAGATACGTAGATCTTATCATTAATCCTGAGGTTAGAGACACATTTTTTAAGAGGACAGCTATAATTAAGGCAATGAGAGAGTTTTTAGATAATAAGGATTATCTTGAAGTTGAAACTCCAATACTTTCACCTATAGCAGGCGGTGCGGCTGCAAAACCTTTTGAAACTCACCATAATGCTTTAAATATAGATATGTATCTTAGAATAGCTACTGAATTATATTTAAAGAGGCTTATTGTTGGTGGATTTGAAAGGGTATATGAAATAGGTAAAAATTTTAGAAATGAAGGTATTGATGTAAGACACAATCCTGAATTTACTATGATTGAGTTATATGAAGCATATGCTGATTATAATGATATGATGGAAATAACAGAAAATATGGTTGCTTACATTTGTAATAAGGTTCTTGGAACAACAAAAATAACATATCAAGAAACTGAAATAGATTTTACCCCGCCATGGAGAAGAGTTACTATGGTTGATGCAGTAAAAGAATATTCTGGCGTAGATTTTAATGAAATTAAAACAGATGAAGAAGCAAGAAACATTGCTAAGGAAAAAGGACTACAATTTAAAAAGAAGCTAGAGGACTGTACAAAGGGTGATATATTAAATGAATTCTTTGAAGCTTATGGCGAAGAAAAGTTAATTCAACCTACATTTATCTATGATTATCCTGTAGAGATATCACCTCTTACTAAAAAGAAGAGAGGTAATGAAGCGTTTACAGAGAGATTTGAAGGTTTTGTATTTGGAAGAGAGTTATGTAACGCTTATTCTGAATTAAACGATCCAATTGTCCAAAGACAAAGATTCCTTCAACAGTTAAAGGAAAGAGAACTTGGTGACGATGAAGCATATGTTATGGATGAAGATTTTCTTAACTCACTTGAGATAGGTATGCCACCTACAGGTGGAATGGGAATGGGTGTAGATAGACTTATAATGTTATTAACAGATTCTTATTCTATAAGAGATGTATTATTATTCCCAACAATGAAACCACTAGCGTAATAATTTTTTGGCGTATTAGTGATAAAGTGCGAAGTAAAGACTAAAGAATTTTATCATAGCTAAAGCTAGATAAAAAGGTTAAAGAAAGCCTTCGACTAGATGAAAGATTTGATGATGCCAGGGCCGTCAAAGGTGAGAGAAGTTACTTACATAACAGGTAAAGGAAAATTTTCCTCATACGTAGAAAAATCATCCTAAACCTTTTGCTGAAAGCAAATTCTCTCACCATTATCAGCATTACCGTTAATCTTTTAATCTTCCCACTCTGGCAATCTTTCACCTTTTTACTCACGTAATATAGGAAAAATCTTTAACCAGTTGCTTTGTAATCTCTTCATATTGTGATATAAATTATAAATTATCATAAAAGATAAAAAAAAGCTTGCATAATTTTAAAAAGTTGGTATAATAATAGATGTGGTCATTCCGCGATAGCTCAACGGTGGAGCACTCGGCTGTTAACCGATAGGTTGAAGGTTCGAATCCTTTTCGCGGAGCCATTTTTGTTTTTTGTATAGTACATATGATTTTTATGTTATAATAGAAACATTCTTCAAATGAATAAAAACACAATGATAAAGAGTAGTAGCTTTAAGAGTTTTAAAGAGAGGGCATGTTATTTGGTGGAAATGCTCAAACTTTTATGGTGAATGGAGCTTTTGAGTGTAGAGAGATAAAGTAGGGCTAATGCCAATAAGGGTGGAACCGCGGAAGTTAAATTTCGTCCCTTAGAGGTATTAGTCTTTTTTATATATAAAAATATATAGGAGGTTAAATTATGGCTGTTGAAAAAACGATGGATAAAATAGTAGCACTTGCTAAAAACAGAGGTTTTGTATTCCCTGGGTCTGAGATATATGGTGGACTTGCAAATTCATGGGATTATGGTCCTTTAGGTGTAGAGCTAAAAAATAATATAAAAAAACTTTGGTGGAAGAAATTTATACAGGAAAGTCCGTATAACGTAGGTATTGATAGCGCCATACTTATGAATAAAGAAGTATGGGTTGCCACAGGACATATAGGAGGATTTTCAGATCCACTTATGGATTGTAAAGAATGTAAAACAAGATATAGAGCAGATAAACTTATAGAAGACCATATGACAGCACAAGGAGTAGAGAAAGCAAGTGCTGATGGA
Source organism: Clostridium acidisoli DSM 12555 (assembly GCF_900176305.1). Classification (GTDB taxonomy): domain Bacteria; phylum Bacillota; class Clostridia; order Clostridiales; family Clostridiaceae; genus Clostridium_I; species Clostridium_I acidisoli. Next base: position 3,726 of record NZ_FWXH01000033.1, on the reverse strand, counting down.
TGGTCTAATGAAAAGCTTAAGAAGTATATAGATGATAATCACATAGCTTGTCCTAGCTGTGGAAAAACTAACTTCACAGATATAAGAAATTTTAATCTTATGTATAAAACATTTCAAGGAGTAACTGAAGATGCTAAGGCAGAAGTTTATTTAAGACCTGAAACAGCACAAGGTATATTTGTAAACTTTAAAAGTGTTCAAAGAACTTCAAGAAAGAAAGTACCATTTGGAATAGGCCAAATAGGTAAATCATTTAGAAATGAGATAACACCGGGAAATTTTATTTTTAGAATTAGAGAATTTGAACAAATGGAGCTTGAATTCTTTTGCAAACCTAATACAGATTTAGAATGGTTTGATTATTGGAAAGAATATTGCTTTAATTTCCTTTTAAACTTTGGGGTTAATAAAGACAATTTAAGAATGAGAAATCATGAAAAAGAAGAACTAAGTTTTTATAGTAAGGCTACATGTGATATTGAATACAAATTTCCTTTTGGATGGGGAGAATTATGGGGAATAGCTGATAGAACAGACTATGATTTAAAAAAGCATTCTGAACATTCAGGACAGGATTTAAGTTACCTTGATCCAACTACTAATGAAAAATATATTCCATATGTAATAGAACCATCTCTTGGAGCAGATAGAGTAACACTAGCATTTTTAGTTGATGCATATGATGAAGAAAAAGTAGAAGGCACAGAAGAAGTTAGAAATGTTCTTCATTTCCATCCTGCTTTAGCACCATTTAAAGCAGCAGTGCTTCCTTTAAGTAAAAAACTTTCAGAAAAAGCACTTGATGTATATAGTCTTTTAAGCAAAAAATTCAATATAGACTATGATGAAGCAGGAAGTATAGGAAAGAGATATAGAAGAGAAGACGAAATAGGAACACCTTTTTGTATTACTGTAGACTTTGACACTTTAGAAGATGAGACAGTTACAATAAGAGATAGAGATACAATGGATCAAATAAGAATTAAAATAGATGAATTAGATGAATTCATAGAAAACAAGTTAGAAATTTAAAGAATAAATTATAAGCCAAAATATGATGGCTGATTACAAAATATAAAGCACATGAGAAAAGCATACTAGGTATTGACCCAATATGTTTTCTCATGTGCTTAAATAAAAAAATAGCCGGATATACATCCGACTAAAATAGGGTTTAATCATGGGGATATGTTATATGTTCAATTAAAACTTGGGGAATTATATTAATGTTTTCCTTACGGCACGTCATTAGTATATCATATTAAAGTTATGTTTTGCAATACCATACATAAAAGTTTTAAAATTTAATGAATTCTAATAATTTCGACATACATAATTGGTATGTTTATTATATTACGTAAAGTGATATAATTAAAAAATAGATAATGATTATAACTGTGGTTGTGTGATTTTATGATGAGATTAATAATTAAAAATTATATATATAAATACAGGAGGTAATTATGAAAAGTAATTTCGATGAATTTAAAAAGTATATAAAAGGTAAAAAAACGGCGGTAGTTGGTATTGGAATCAGTAATAGGCCTTTAATTAAATATCTTATTGCATTAGGAGCAAATGTAACTGCCTTTGATAAAAAAGATAAAGAACAAATAGGTGATGTAGCAAAAGAGTTGGAAAATTTGGGCGTTCTATTAGCAGTCGGAGAGGATTATTTAGAACAGTTACATGGATATGATGTAATATTTAAAACACCTTCAATGAGGATAGATAGTCCTGCATTTACAAAAGCAAAGCAAGAAGGAACGTATATTACTTCTGAAATGGAGGAGTTTGTTAAATATTGTCCAGCTAAAGTAATAGGAGTAACTGGAAGTGACGGAAAAACAACTACTACAACACTTATATACAATATTTTAAAAGAAGAAGGATATAAAACCTGGGTTGGAGGAAATATAGGAACACCTTTATTTTCAAAAATTGAGGAGATAGAAAAAAATGATAGGGTTGTTCTGGAACTCTCAAGTTTTCAGCTTATGACTATGGATGTATCTCCTGAGGTAGCTATTGTTACAAATCTTAGCCCAAATCATTTAGATATTCATAAGGATATGGAAGAGTATATAAATGCTAAAAAAAACATATTCAAATTTCAAGACGCAGATGGAATAACAATATTTAATCTAGATAACGAAATAACAAGATCAATGATAAGTGAAGTAAAAACAAAAGTAAGAAAATTTAGCACTAAGAACAAGATTGAAAGTGGTGCGTATTATGAAGATGAAAAACTTTATGTAAATAATAAATTTGTATGTAAAAAAGAGGACATAGTTATAAGGGGCATGCATAATGTGGAAAACTATCTTGCTGCTTTTTGTGCAACTATAGATGATGTAAGCATTGAAAGCATGAGAAAAGTTGCAACTACCTTTTGTGGGGTAGAACATAGGTCTGAACTTATAAAAGAGATTAATGGTGTAAAATATTATAATGATTCTATAGCAACAAGTCCTACGAGAACTCTAGCAAGTATTAGAGCCTTCGAACAACCTGTAATCCTAATAGCTGGAGGATACGATAAACATATACCTTTAGAACCTTTAGTTGAAGAAGGATATAAAATGATAAAGAAGGTTATATTAGTAGGTGCAACAGCAGACAAGTTAGAAAAGATATTTAATAAAGTTATTGAAGAAAAACATATTGATTTACCAATTTTTAGAGCTAGTAGTTTAGAAGAGGCAGCTAAGATTTCTAAAGAAGAGGCAAAGCCAGGAGATATTGTCACACTTTCACCAGCTTGTGCTAGTTTTGACTTGTACCCAAATTTTGAGGCTAGAGGAAATGAGTTTAAAGAACTAATAAGGAGTTTAAAGTAAGATATGTTTTTGCTTTAAATAAACTAAGGTTATTCGTAATAGTTAGAAATTGCGAAGTAAAGACTAAAGAATTTTACTCTACTACGTGAGTAAAAGGGTGAAAGATTGCCAGAGTGGCAAAATTGAAGAATTAACGGTAATGCCGTTAATGGTGAGAGAATTAAGGGTAAGGATCAAAAGCTAGGTATTGTTATCATATCAAATTAGGATATGGGCACCAAAGGCTACGCCTAAAACTAAAACCTACGGTTAAAATATATAGTAGAGTTGTATTTAGATATTAAGACATATAAATTCATTGATTTTCTGACGTAGGAGGAAAAATTTCCTTTGCCTGTTACGTAAGTAACTTCTCTCACCTTTGGCGGCTTTAGCATCGTCAATTCTTCCATCTAGCCGAAGGCTTTCTTTAATCTTTTCATCTAGCTTTAGCTATGATGAAAATCTTTAACCAACTTACTTCAAAATATATAACTATTAATCATAAGCAAACTTAATATGTATGAATGTTAAAAATTATTATAAAAAATGAAAAAAAGTAGATAAGAATAGTTGACAAAAGGCACAAACCCATTTATAATTATTAACTGTAGTCGCTCTTATTTAAGAGCTATTATATCAATGAAAATCTGGTAATTATGGCTTAGAGGCAACACCCGTTTCCATTCCGAACACGAAGGTTAAGCTCTAAAGCGCTGATGGTACTGCAGGGGCAGCCCTGTGGAAGAGTAAGTCGTTGCCAGGTATGGATCTTTAGCTCAGTTGGTTAGAGCAACCGGCTCATAACCGGTCGGTCTGGGGTTCGAGTCCCTGAAGGTCCACCATATGGGGGTATAGCTCAGTTGGGAGAGCATCTGCCTTGCACGCAGAGGGTCAAGAGTTC
>NZ_FWXH01000021.1 GCF_900176305.1 Clostridium acidisoli DSM 12555 | reverse complement strand
AAGGGTCGCTAAAGCGAGGTGAAGGGTTTGACAGGCGCTTTGCTGGTCAAAGGTGATGGGTTTTCCGTGGGAAAAAGCTATGGATGATTTTTCTCCGCTAAGCTGCAAAAAATCTTTGAACTTAGATTTTATAATCTAAAGTATTTTGTTACTCATTTTTTGACCGAAAGTTGTGTTGTTTAACATGTAAATGATTATTATGCTATTAGCAATTATATGAACACTAAAGGCTACGCCTAAAGTTAAAATATATAGTAGAGTTGTTTCTAAATATTAAGATATTTAAATTCATTATTTTTCTGACGTAGGATGAAAAATTTCCTTAGCCTTTATGGGTTTATCCATAAACACTTCACCTTTTATCCGCGGGAATTAAGGATAAAACCCATCACCTCGCCCTGGCGACTCTTCACCTTTTAACGTGCAAAGCAATCGTTAAAACCCTTCACCGTTGCTCTGCAATTTCTTTATATTAAGCATTAACACTAGCTTCTCTAATCCTTTTTTTTATATCTTCTTATGGTTAGAATTACATTTTTTAAGATTGCATAAATTGGCACCACAGCAAAAGCTGCAAATGGACCTAATAATGCTACTGCAAGTATTACTAAAATTATATCTGTTAATGGATGAATTTTCATGCTTTTTGACATTACAAGCGGAACTACAATCCTCCCTTTTAATGTTTGAACTACTATGAATACAACAGCAAGCTTCACAATCATGTATATTCCCATACTTATGGATATTACTACAGGAATTATCATTGCTATAAAAAAACCAACAAAAGGAATAAATGCAAGCACAAAAGTTATAGATGCTAATACAATTGCATTAGGCATCCCTATTATTTTATAACCAATAAAAATTAATATTGCTAAGGACAATGCTACTTTAGCCTGCCCTGTAACATAGTGACTCAATATATCATCACAATCATCAAGTAATTTATTTAAGACCTCTTTGTTTTCTTCCTTTATAAAAGATAGTAATTTAGGTTTTAATTTATCACCATCACTCAATAAATAATAAACCATAATCACAATCAGAAGGATTACAGAAAACGTATTCATAAAATGTTTTGCAACTATTCTTACTGTATGTCCTATACCACTTACATAATTTGCAACCATGTTTGTAAATAAGCTGTACATTTTTCTTACATCAATATAATTGTTTACAAATTTTAAAGTACCATCAACTTTATTTTTATCTCCAACTATAGTTATAAGATCGCTACTAACTTGATAAAATTGTCTATACGCATATCTCCAAAAATATGATACAAGTCCACTTAATATGAATGTAAAAATTAATAAGCTAAGCAGTCCTGCTTTTTCTGTTCCTAAGCCTTTTCTAATAAAAATTTTATCTAAAGGCCTTATTATGTAATATATTAAAATAGAAACAAACAATGGAATTAAAACTGCCTTATCTACAGTAAATATGAATCTTATGAAAAATTTCATTTTACTTAAGAACATGATTGCTAAAAGTGTTAAGTTTATTATAAGTAAATAATGAATTACCTTATTTTTCAATTTATAAGCCCTCCATATCGAAGCAATAAATCTTTTTATTAAAAACTCCAATTAGGCTTATTTTAAGCATATTTACAAATTTAATTCCTAATTTCATATTAATTTTTCAGTTATATTGTATATGCAATTAAGGGATACTAAAAATTTATTAAAATCCTCTTCACTTAGAAGACTTAATCTTGGTTTAATACCTTTCATAATTTCATCTTTAAAGCTTATTATAGCTTTTATTCCATTATCAGAAATCTTTACATTTATTATTCTTCTATCATCTTTATTAAGTATTCTCTCTACTAATTCCAATTTTATAAGTTTATCAATTACCATTGTTACCTGTTGTTTTGAAACAAACATTTTTTTTGAGAGTTCAGACATACTTAAAATTCCTTCGTCATTAAGTATAAATAACGCCCTATACTGAAGTGGACTTACATTGCTTTTTAGACCTATATCCAGTGATTTTATTACTCTCTTTTCTAAAGTTGGTACTAGGTAAATAAGCTTTTCTACTAACTCTTCCATGTCGTCATTCATGAGCTTCACCTCACTTTCAAGATAATTATATCATAAAAAAAGAAGGACCTCCTTACAAAAGAAAGTCCCTCTTTAAAATTTCATTCAATTTATCTGGATAGTTTGTTATTATTCCATCTACCCCTAGTTTAATTAATTTTTTCATAACAATTTCTTCATTAACTGTATATGTGTTTATAGCTATGCTATTTTCTTTTATTTCATCCACAATTTTTTTGTTCATTACTGCTGAATAATATGGATGAAGTGCATCTGCATTTAATTTTTTAGCATACTCATATGCATTATAAATAGTTCCACAATATAAAAGTCCTGTCTTTATATTATTATCGAGCTCCTTGACCTTAAGCATTGAGTAATGATTAAATGATGATAATATTACATTGTCTTGAAGTCTATATTCATATATCTTTTCAATAGTTTTTTCCTCTAGATTTTCATAATGTATTAAGTCATTCTTTAGTTCTAGGTTTAAAAGAATATTTTTGTCCTTCACGTAATCTAATAATTCATCGATAGTTATAATTCTTTGGTCTTTAAATTTATCACTAAATTTTGTTCCTGCATCCAATTTGCTTAATTCCTTATAAGTATAGTCTTTTATATACCCACTACCATTTGTAGTTCTATTTAAAGTTTCATCATGACATATGACAATAACTCCATCTTTAGTCATGTTTAAATCTGTTTCAATACCATCACAATTTTCTTCTACTGCTTTTTCAAATGCAATCATAGTATTTTCAGGATACTTACTACTAAAACCCCGATGTGCAATATTTAATACTTTTGACATTATTATCTCCTCTTTTTAGTTTGTTCGTTATAGTTATAAATTGCGAAGCACGGGTGAAGGGTTTTCACCTATGATTCGCGGTGAAAAGGCGAAGTGTCGCTAAAGCGAGGTGATGGGTTTGACAGGCGCTTTGCTGGTCAAAGGTTATGGTTTTTCCGTGGGAAAAGGCTATGGATGATTTTTCTCCGCTATGCTACGAAAAATCTTTGAACTTAAAATATATAATCTAAAGTATATTGACATTCATTTTTTTTACCGAAGGTCGCCAGTTTTCAATTAATACGTATTTATTAGCATATTAAACTATCATATTAACACCAAAGGCTACGCCTAAAAGTAAAATCTATGGTTAAAAATACATATTATTGTTGTCTCTAAATATTAAGACACATAAATTCATTATTTTTCCGACCTAAGGAGGAAAAATTTCCTTAGCCTTTATGGATCTATCCATAAACACTTCACCTTTTATCCTCGCTTAGCAGGGATAAAACCAATCACCTCGCCATTTGGCGACCCTTCACCTTTTAATGTGCGAAGCAATCGCTAAAACCCTTCACCTTACTTCGCAATTTCTTTATATTACGTAACAAACCTTATTTATTCTGTTTATTATAATTATCGATAGATTCATTTATTGCTTTTGCTGAATTATCAACAGCCTCCTGTGGTGTTTGTTTATTCTGAAGCATCTGCTCTATGTTTGACTCAACATCCTGTCTTGCTTCAGGGAATACAGCCATTAGTGCACCTACTGCTGTTTTAGGTGATGAGTGTAGTTGATCTATAGCTGTCTTAAATTGTGGATTTTTCTTCAAATTATCTTTCACAATCTGCTGGTCATAAGCTTTTTTTGTTACTGGGAAATATCCTGTTTGAGTATTCCAATAAGCTTGTTCTTCTGGTGATACCATGTATTTTATAAACTCAAATGCTGCTTTTTGTTTTGCAGTATCTTTATTCTTTAAAACCCATAAAGAAGCTCCACCTATAGATACGCCGCCATTGTCTATTCCATCGAAGGATGGAAGTGCTGCCGTTCCAAGGTCAAATCTTCCTCCTATTGCACTTAAGTCAGATGTTAAATCTGCAGTTGATTCAATATACATAGCGGTTTTACCTGCAATAAACGCATTTTCTGTATCGTCTTCGTTTCTTCCAAAGTTTCCAGCGTAACCAGATTGAACTAACTTTTTCCATTCATTTAATACATTAAGTCCACCTCCATTTTTGTCAAAATCCACTGCTGTAGCCGATGAGGTTCTACCATTTCCATTGTTAGCGTAATCTTTTCCTTGTTTAACTAAAAATTGTTCGAAAAACCAACCATATATAGCCATAGAAAACCCATATTGAGTAACATTTCCAGAAGAATCTTTTTTAGTAAGAGCTTTTGCATCTTTTTCTAACTCTTCAAATGTCTTTGGTGGCTTGTTTGGATCAAGACCAGCTTCCTTAAAAGCATTTTTATTATAATATACAATTGGAGTTGATGAGTTAAATGGCATTGAATAAAGCTTTTTATCTACTGTATAATATGATAATAAATTTGGTTCCAAACTTGAAGTATCATATTTATCATTATCAATAAGGGTCTGCATTGGTACTGCCCATTTACTGTCAATCATAAATCTAGTTCCAATATCATATACCTGTGCAATATCCGGTGCACCATTTGCCTTTTCTGCACTTTTAAGTTTATTTATTTCTTCATCGTATTTACCTTGAAATTGTGCTGTAACCTTTATATCCTTGTGAGAGCTATTAAAATCATTCACCATTTTAGTAAGTGCCTGTCCGTTTTTACCACTCATAGCATGCCAAAAGGTAATTTGCACTGGCTTATTTGATGTGGTATTGCTACCGTTAGTAGCACATCCTGATAAAAATCCTACTGCTATTACTGTTGTTAATACTAAGCTAATAATTTTCTTTTTCATTTTTTTCCCCTTTCAAAATAGCAATTATATTTATATACTTTATCAGCCTTTTACAGCACCAGATGTCATTCCATCTATTAGTTGTTTTTGGCCAATTATAAATATTAAAATAGAAGGTAGTAATACCATTACAATTCCGGCCATAATAAGACCAAAGGATTGATTTTCTGCAAACTGAAGCATACCTATACCTATTTGTACTGTTCTTGATGTATCTTTGCTTGTTACAAGTAGCGGCCATAGATATTGATTCCATGCAACAAGAAAGGAATAAATTCCAAGCGATCCTGCTACAGGTTTAGATAATGGTAATACTATTTTTATAAAAAACTTAAAATTACTGCATCCATCTAATTTTGATGCTTCATATAATTCTTTTGGAAGTGTCAAATAATATTGTCTCATTATAAATATTCCCATAGCTGAGGAAAGATATGGGACTGTTAAAGCTTTATAACTGTCAAGCCATCCTAGTGAACCTATTGTAAGATAGTTTGATATTATTGTTGTTTCACCAGGTATCATCATGGTAGCTAACATTGCAATAAATAATATGTTTTTGCCTTTAAATTTAAAGAACGCGAATACAAAGGCAGCCATACTTGAAGTCACTATTTGACCTATAGTTATTAATAGGGAAACAACAAAACTGTTAAATATAAAGGTAAGTATCGGAGCTGTATTTAATGCATCTTTATAATTTTGAATGTATATGCTCTTCGGAATTAGTTTTGGTGGAAAACTAAATATTTGATCTGGAGGCATTAAACTAATAAGTAATGCATATAATAGTGGCGAAATTGTAATTAGTCCAAAGATTATGTTTGCCACATAAAGACTTATTTTTTTCATTTTTATCTGCATATTGAATCTCCCATCTTAATTTACTATTGATAAAAAACTTTACTTTTTTCATATTTAAATTGAAACAATGTTATTACGAGCATTATTAAGAAAAGAATAATTGACTCTGCACTAGCTGCTCCAAATTTATTGTTAAAAAAGGCATCTCTATATATTGAAAAGACAAGTACATTAGTTGCATTTCCAGGACCACCTGATGTCATAATATTTATTGGTCCAAAAGTCTGAAATGCATTTATTATATTTATAATCATTACAAAAAAAAGAGTTGGTGATAAATATGGTAAAATAATGCTTTTTAACACACGAAAATAACCTGCACCATCTATGCTAGCACTTTCATATAATTCCTTTGGTATATTTTTAAGTCCCGTAGTTATAAAAATATAGTTTACACAAGCATTAAGCCATATAGTTACAATTGATACTGCCATTAGCCCCCAAAATGAACTGGTAAACCATCCTATTTTTACTCCTAATATATAATTTATGAGACCTATACTAGGATTGAAAAGCAACATCCAAATTATTGCAGCTGATGCTGATGACACTGCCATAGGCATAGCATAAAGAGTTGTAAAAAAGCCTTTAAATTTTAGTTTATTATTTGTAAGTAATGCTGTGAATAATCCTATTAGAATTGATGGTATAGTTGTAATTATTACAAATTTTAATGTTACTACTATACTATTTATAAAAGCTTCAGACTTAAAGAGTTCAATGTAATTTGATAGTCCAACAAAACTACTCACTTCTCCTATAGCATTTGTTGTGACAAGACTTAAATATATAGTTTTTATAAATGGAAAATAAGTAAATATTATAAAAATCAATAAACATGGCACTAGATATAAATAAGGTTCCGCCACAGTAAAAATATTTCTTTTTACTGCTTTTTCATGTTTATTATCAACAATTATACTTCGTACTTCTTGCATAGCTTTACCTCCACAAATTTAATTCTATATAAATTGTACATAAATGATGTTAAGTTCATGTTACACTAAAACTAAGGGCATGTTAAAAAACAAGACATTTCAAAAGTTTTATTTTGCTTTGAAATGTCTTATTTATTCAATCAGTAGTCCTGCAGTTCACATAATATTTGCTTAAATATATTTACATGAATTTTTTCATCCATTATAATTCTCTCTAGAAGTCTTTGAATATCACAATTTTTTATTTGTTGAATGTGTTTCTCATATTGAAGAATTGCTGCATATTCTGATTCAATAGCTAATTTTAATCTATCCTTAGTACTGTGCCCGTAAGGCACAAATTCACCTCTCCAAAACCTACCGCAACCATCATAAAATTTTGGATTTGCTCCTAATTGAATAATTACATCTGCCAATAGATCTAAATGACACATTTCAACTATTGCAATTCCTAAAAACACATCTTGTATACACTCATCTTCAGTTTTTACATGAGCATAAACATACTGCGCTATTGCTGTGTACTCACTTGTGCAAGATGCATAATCATCTAAAAGTAAAGATGCATAAAATTTGTTTTTATGCTCAACACAAACTTCGGGATATGGTAAGTTTGCCCTATAACATGATTTGTCCATATAAATTCATCTCCTTTGCATCTCATAGCAATATTATAATATTGCTATAAAATGCTAGATGTACCTGTATAGTCAGCTCTCATAAATATTTTCTTGATAATATAACTTATATTTCTTATAATATAAGTTTAAAAGCAAGTTATATTTTTAATATATATTGTGGTATAACTTTAAACTTATTCAACACGAGGAGATTCTGTTAATGAAAAAATTCAAAAAAACATATATAGAAATCACAAATGTTTGTAATTTAAATTGCGATTTTTGCCCAAAGTCTGCTAGACATCCCGAGTTTATGAAAATTCAACTATTTGAAAAGATATTAAATCAAATAAAAGATTATTCTAATCATATATATTTTCATGTTAAGGGGGAACCAACAATGCACCCTGACCTTGAAGCATTTTTACATATGGCCAATGCTCATGGTTATAAAGTAAATCTAACAACAAATGGAACACTCCTAAATAGTACAAAAAATATGCTACTTAACAAACCTGCTCTTAGGCAAATAAATTTTTCACTTCACAGCTTTGATGCTAATGAAAAAACTACTACTATGAAAGACTATTTAGATGAAATCTTAAATTTTGCAAAAGAAACTTCATTAAATACAAATATAATTTCAGCACTCAGATTGTGGAATCTAAGTGAAGATAACAATATTAATCTTAGCGAGGAGCATAACAGACATATACTTAAACAAATAGAAGAGGCTTTTAATTTAGATTATATGATAAAAGAAAAACTAGGAACACAAAGAGGAATAAAACTTTCTCACAATGTATATTTGAATCAAGCCTCCCGTTTTAATTGGCCTGATTTAAATGAAACTCAAAATAATCTTTGTGGTTTTTGTTATGGCTTAAGAGATCAAATTGCTATTCTAGTAGATGGTACTGTAGTTCCTTGTTGCCTTGATGGTGAAGGTATAATTAATTTAGGAAATATAAACCATACTAAATTTGAGGACATTATAGAAAATGATAGAGCTAATGCGTTATACGATGGATTTTCTAATAGAAATGTAGTTGAACCTTTATGTCAAAAATGTGACTATAGAAGAAGATTCAACCTGTAACGAAGTTTGTTCATAGTAGTGAGATACTGATAAGTACGGGTGAAGGTTTTTCACCTATGCTTCGCGGTGAAAAGGCGAAGGGTCGACAAGTCGAGGTGATGTGTTTGACAGGCGCTTCGCTGGTCAAAGGTGATGGGTTTTCCGTGGGAAAAAGCTATGGATGATTTTTCTCCGTCATGCTACGAAAAATCTTTGAACTTATATTTATAATCTAATCTAAAGTACATTGCTCTTCATTTTTGACCGTAGGTCGCTAGTTTTCAATGAAGATGTATTTATTAGAATATTAAACTACTACCTAAGGTCCAAAGGCTACGGTTAAAATATATATTAGAGTTATCTTCAAATATTAAAACATATAAACAAAATCAATTATTTTTCTGACCTAAGGAGAAAAAATTTCCTTAGCCTTTATGGATCTATCCATAAACCCTTCACCTTTTAACGTGCGAAGCAATCGTTAAAACCATTAACCAGTGCTTGGTAATTTCCTCATATTATGTTATTCTTTTATATCAAGTACTTCCTTTAATTTTCTCATATTTATATCTGTAATAATCCCATTGTTATCCCAATGTTTTTTGCATCCACAATAATCAAGTATTATGCATTGTGGAACTAAATTTAATCGTCTTGCGGCAAATCCACCTTCTAATAGGTTCAACAGACAAGCCACTCCAACAATTCCCACTTCCCCATACTTAACATCTTTATCTTTAAACGCTGAAGAACCATGTTGTATAATTAAAACTTCAAATCCAAATCTTGTCCCCATTTCACTCAGTTTATTAACATTACATTCTTTCGTACAATGTCTACAGATATACCCTTCTTCTGCTACTGTAGCTTTACATTGTTTTTCATCATTATATCTCATACAAATTGGAACAAGGAGCTTCTTATTTTTTGTTTTAAAAAAATCGTTTTTATAAGCTCTATTGAGTATTTCAGCTCCAACCATATTTAGGTGATACTCAATTCTTTGCCTTCCAGTAAAAATAATATCTTCTTTAAATTTATGTGTGTGGTTTTGTTTTTGTAGAAATGACTCTACATTTGATGTGTATTTACCTACTACCTGTTCACTTTTATTTTTAAACCATTTACCATAGTTTATTAATGATTTTAGTATATTAACTAATTCTTCTTCTGGCAAAATTTTAAAATAGCTCTCCCAATTTGAAAATCTTTTTGTTTCTTCATTGAATTCACCTGAAGCAATTAACCAACCTTTAAGCTTTTTAAAATTTAAAAATGATACATCAATTTCATCATCGGATTTTTGGGTTAGAAAAATCGTAGAAAAAAAACCTCTAATAATATCTGCATATATTTTCATTTTTCCTTCATTTTCTCTTAAGCTTAATAATCTAAGAAGAATTTTTTCATTAGTTTTTGTTAATAGCTTCGCATTATTAGAATATACTCCCCAAAGTACTCCAATTATTAAAGCTTCTAAGATGTATTCTTCTATATTTCTTAATGTTTCAAATTTATTTGCACTAATATAATTCGTAAAATCCTTAATAACTTGCCTAAGATTTTTTTCTCCATAAAATAGCGTTTCATCTGCTAAAAATTTAATATCACAATAATATTGATTTGAGTTTATGTTTTGTTGGGGAAGTGAATAGGTAATAATATTTTTCATAATTTACTCCTAATTAGTTATTTTTAGGTAGCACAAACCAATGTAAGTTTATTATATCATTAATTGCACAATATTACATAGTTCAAATATTATACTTATATCGTGAGGAATGCATGGATTATTGTTTTTTCATAATAGTGATAAATTGCGAAGCATAGGTGAAGGGTTTGACATGCGCTTTGCTGGTCAAAGGTGATGGGTTTTCCGTGGGAAAAAACTATGGATAATTTTTCTCCGCTATGCTGCGAAAAATCTTTGAACATAAAATATATAATCTAAAGTATATTGACATTCATTTTTTACCGAAGGTCATGGTGTTGCATAAATAAGTATTATTAGCATATTAAAATCAATGGTTTTCAAGCTTTTTGTTATAATCAAAAAACAAGTAATGTTTTTTGCTTTTATAGCAGTGGAAGCCTCATTTTCTAGGTTGGTGCAAACCGCATAAAATCCATCAAATGCAGCTTCCTGATCAATTAGAGTAGTATCTATTGTATTATGATCCATTTCAACCTGTCATTTACGAATAATAGGAGAATGTAACGTTAAATAAACTTTACTTATAAAGCTGTCAAAAACCCGAGGCTACGCCCAAAAACAAAACCTACGGTTAAAATATATAATAGCGTTATCTCTAAATATTAAGATATGTAAATTTAAATTCATTATTTTTCTGACGTAGGAAGAAAAATTTCCTTAGCCTTTATGGCTTTGTCCATAAACACTTCACCTTTTATCCGAGCCTTGCAAGGATAAAACCCATCACCTCGCCCATAGGCGATCTTTAACCTTTTAACGTGCGAAGCAATCGTTAAAACCCTTCACCAATGCTTCGCAATTTCTTTATATTATAAACTTAAGTCATATTTTTACTTGAATCTTTTAATTATATCTTCAACACTGAGTTTTTCTTGATTTCCAGTTGTCATATCCTTAAAACTTAACATGCCACTTCTTATTTCTTCTTCTCCTATAATAATTACATAGGGAATTCCAGTATTATTAGCATAATTAAGCTTTTTACCAAATTTAGTTTTTTCTAAGTATACTTCTGAATTTATTTCTTCTTCTCTTAATTTTTTAGCTATATCAATGGCATAATCCATTTCTTCATCCATAGGCACTATTAAAACTTTTGATAAGGAGGCCTTTAAACCATCATCCTTTAAAACACCAATTTCTTTAAGTTGAGAAAATAATCTTGTAATTCCTATGGACATTCCTACGCCTTGAAGTTTTTCTTTAGTATAATACTCAGCTAAATTGTCATAACGTCCACCTGAACATATTGACCCTATGCCTCTAAAATCATCAATTATTGTTTCATAAACAGTTCCAGTATAATAGTCTAATCCTCTAGCTATTTTTAAATCAATAACATAATTTTCTTCTGTCACTCCAAAACACTCAAGATAGTGTGTTACTTTTTCAATTTCATCCAAACCTTCATTAAATGTTATTTCTTCAATGTTTAAAGCCTTAAGAGCATTTAAAACCTTTTGTTTTTTTCCATCTATACTAATAAAATCTATAATTTTATCCACAGTTTCATTTTGAATTCCAATAGTTATCAACTCTTCTTTAACAGAATCCACACCTATTTTGTCTAGCTTATCCACGATTCTTAATACATCTACTGCATCTGTAACATCTAGAGACTTGAAAAATCCATTTAAAATTTTCCTATTATTTATGTGTATTTTAAAAGCTGGAAGACCAATTTCCTTAAATATTCTACACATTATACTTGGAAGTTCCGCGTCATTTACAAGACTTAGATTTCCCTTAGATATAACATCTATATCACATTGATAAAATTCACGATAACGTCCTTTTTGACTTCTTTCTCCTCTATATACCTTTCCAATCTGATACCTTCTAAAAGGAAAAACAATATCTTCCATGTGTTGCGCTGAATATCTTGCGAATGGAACCGTTAAGTCGAACCTCAATGATATATCATTGCTACCTTTTGTAAATCTATAAATTTGTTTATCAGTTTCTTCGCTACCTTTAGCAAGAAGTATTTCACTTTTTTCCATTATAGGTGTATCTATAGGAACAAAGCCACTTTTCTCATAATTTCTTTTAATAATATCCATTATTCTATTAAATTCTATTTGTTCTTTAGGTAATAACTCCATAAAACCTGACAATGTTGATGGTTTAATAATTTTATTATTCATATTTTTCCTCCTTAATATATATAAAAAACCGTGCAGAATCATACCTGCACGGCTACAAACAATTTAATTAAAGTGTCCACCGCCAAAGATACAATTCCAGTTAAACTAGACCTCTGCATCTATGGTTGTTTTTTCCATGATACAAGGTCTAATAATGGTGATGGTGAACTGATACAATTACTTTAACTAAATTTATCATAAATTTTCTCCTAATTAAATAATTCAATCTTTTAAAATTATATCATATACCAACTAAGCCTTCAAGTAATCGCAATATTTTATTTGTTAATATAAAAAAGTAGAAAGCCAATTGTCACTACATATTAGCTTTCTACCATATATTTCTTATGCAGTTCTTCCTTCAAGTTTTGTCCTTCTGCTTGTTTTTTCTTGTGGAACCCTTATAGTAAGTGCAATAACAATTGATATTAGGCACATTACCCCTATAACTACGAAAGTTGCTTTAAAACTTCCTGCAATACTTGCTATGACTGATCCTGAAAGTGCTCCAATTCCAAAACCTTGATATATGATTCCATAATTTTTACTATGATTCTTAAGCCCAAAGAAGTCACCTACAATTGCTGGGAATACCGTAATGTTTCCACCAAAACAGAACGCAATTCCGGCAACACAGGCAAAGAATATTCCAAAGTTAAGATGTACTGTATCCATAACAAACACACTTATTGCAGTTACTGCGAAGGTAAATAATAAAACTTTGAGTCTGCCAACTTTATCTGATAATGCTCCTAAAATAATCCTTCCTGCTGTATTAAAGATAGCTACCATTGCTACTGCATTTGCTGCTACTGCTGTATTAAGTCCTGCTAGTTGTACACCAATATCCTTAACAATTCCTATAAGATAAAGACCACTCATACATGCGGTAAACATCATTATGAATAATAAATAAGCTTCTTTTTTCTTCAACATTTGTGTTGGTGTGTAATCATTTTTCACCTCAGCTTTAGCATCTACTACTGTTACTTCTTGCGCATCCTTTAATAGCTGTGCACCACCTGATACTAATATAAATGCTATAATTCCCCAACATAAGAATGCAAATGTAACACCCTTTGAACTGATAACACCTGAATTTACATATTTAAATATTAAACTTCCAGCTCCATAAGATCCTACAGAAATTCCTGATATAAGTCCTTTTTTCTCTGGAAACCATTTTATACAATTTGAAAGTGAAGTCATATAAGCTATTCCATCTGCTGCTCCAACAATTACACCTGCTGTTAAATAAAGCATTCCTATTGAATTTACTTTAGAAGTTAAAATAAGTCCTCCACCTAATATTATTCCAGACAAGGTTATAAGTTTTCTTATGCCAATTTTATCTTGAATTTTTCCTGCAAATAAAGTTGCAAATGCTAGCGCAAAACTAGTAATTGAAAATGTAACTGATACTCTACTTAGTTGCCACCCAAATTTATCTGCAAGTGGTTGATTAAATAAACTCCATGTGTAGATTGTTCCAAGACCTATTTGAGTAATTATTGTTCCTATTAATATTAAAAGCCTGCTATTAGATTGTTTTTCAGTTTTTAACATTTTCCTCACTCCTCTTATATAAAAGTTGTGGTTTAAACCCTTTGTTCCACATCCCTTTGTTTGACTACATTATATCTCCATATATAAGTCTTAAGAGGTTTTAGTGAATGAAATGCTGTTATTACTACCTAGAATGCACTTATATGTTCATAATCTGCTTGAAATTTTTTACATTGCTTCTGCTTACGGGAATCTCTTTTGGAATATCCTTTAGCCTTAGATTATAAGTGTTATTAAACCAGGGTATTATTTCCTTTATCTTTGTAAGATTAACAATATACGATCTGTGACATTTAAAAAACATTTCCTTTGATAAAGTTTCATAAAATTCCGATATTGGCATTTTTACAATATATTCTTCATTTTTAGTTAAAACACAGGTTTCTCTGTCCTTTGCTTCACAGTAATATATATCATCTATATTTGTAACTATTATCTTATCATTCTTAAATAAATTTATTCTATTTGTAATTGTATGAAGTTCTCCATTTTTTGAGTTGTAACTAAGCTCAAGCTTTTTTAGCATAGATTTAATCCTAGATTCTTCATATGGTTTTAATATATAATCAAAAGCTTCTATTTCAAAGGCTTCAACAGCATGTTCTTTATAAGCTGTTATAAAAACTATGTAAGGTTTTTCAGAAAAGTGACTTAAATTTTTTGCAATTACAATACCATCAACAGAACCTATATTAATATCTAAAAATATAACATCTATTTTATTGTTTTGTAAAAACTTCAAAACTTCTATACCATCTTCAAATTCTCCAGCTATTTCAATATTGCTGAAATTTTTAATAAAATATTTTAGTTCTTCTCTTGCAATAAATTCATCTTCAACTATTATACATTTCACAATATCATCTCCTAATAAAAAATTCCATTTTAGTACCCTTTTCTAATCTTTCGATTTTAATACCCTCACCATATATGAGTTTGAGTCTTAAATGAACATTATATAAACCAATCTTATTTTCAGGCATGTTTCCACTATAAACATTTTTTATTATATCTTCACTTATACCAACCCCACTATCTTCAACTGTTATCTTTATGCTTTCATCTTTGCAGTTTTTAACGCTAAGTTTTATTGTTCCTTTACCTTTGCTTGGAAGCAATCCATGAATTATAGCATTTTCTACTAATGGTTGTATTATAAGACTTGGTACTTTCGCATCCACATCATCAATATCATAAATAAGATTAATTTTATCTCCAAATCTTGCTTTTTCTATTTCTACAAAATCTTTAACCTGTTTAAGTTCTTTTTTTATATCTATCTCCTCATCGTTAATTTCAAGATTATACCTTAGATAATTTGATAAATTTATTATAAGTTCTCTTGCTTTATCTGGATTTATTCTAATAAATGAGGTTATTGCATTTAAAGCATTAAACAAAAAGTGAGGATTGATTTGTCGCTGTAATGCTCTTATTTCAGCCTTGTTAGCACTTTCCTTTATTTGTTCAAGTTTAGATACCTCCATCAAAGTTGATATTATCTGTGAAAGACCTACTGCAAGAGCTTTAATAGAATAAGTTATTTTATTGGAGGACTTGTAATATATTTTTAAAGTTCCATTTACTCCATTTTTATCTTCAAATGGTATTATAATGGCAGATTTTAAGTTACTATGGTCATCTTTTACATTATCATTATTTATAATTATTTCATTCTTTAAAAGTGCTCTTTTAGTAGCCTCATTTATTATTTTATTTTCAACATTATATATTTCTTCATCAACTCCAACATATGCAAGTACATGAATTTTATCAGTTATAGATACTGCATCTGCATGCATATGTTCTTTAATAATTGTGCATATTTTTCTTAAGGATTCATTGTTTGTATTTCTAAAATAAGGGAGCGTCTCGTTGGCAATATCTAATGCAAGTTTAGATTGCTGTCCTGCTATCATTTCCTTTTCATCTTCTACAAACTGAATTAAAATTATAATAAACCCTACATTTATTTCACCTAATATCATTGGAATTGATATTTTAGAAACTATATTTAATCCGAGCATGTATGGTTTCGTGATTATTAGTATAAGTACCATAGTCAATACTTCACAAACCATTCCAAGTAAAATTCCGGCTATATATAAATATTTTCTTTGAACTTTCTTATTTACATATCCTGATGAAACACCTGCTACTATGCTTGTTATAAGACATGGAAGTGATGTTACTCCATGAACATCTATTAAAAATCTATGAGTTCCTGCAACAATTCCAGTTATTATACCAACCTCTGGTCCAAACAATATACCACCAGATACTATTGTTATAGTTCTTATATTTACTAAAGATCCATCCACATTAATACCGCAATACGTTTCGAAAATAGCAAAGGCTGAGAATATAACACATATAATTGCGATATCTTTTTTTTCATAATTTTCTTTCTGAAATATCTTTCTAAAACCCTTAATCCTTGTCATTATAAACAAAAGTACTAATAACCACATTGCTCTTTCCATAAGCATAGTGAACATATTAAAAATATACAATAACATAATTAATTTCCTTTCACATTTAGATACCTTTATTTTAACCTAATAACGTTAATTTGCAAAATGCATAAATATTCTAAATTCAGGACATAATTCTTATATAAATAAGTCTTATTATTTTGTATATTGACACACAAAAAATATCTTAGTATAATTGAATGAATGTTATATTTTAATCAATGACAAAAGGGAGTAGTTTACTAGATATTGTCAACATATTGGCTTTAAGCCTGGCAGTATCCGCAAAATGCGAAACGAGACTTTTGGCGTATTTTTCTAATACGCCAAGGGTCTTTTATTTTTTTATTGATTAAATAAAGTTGGTTCACATTTCGGATGTTATTACTTTTATTAGTTTCATCATCCCCTAGGAGGAAAAAACATGATTGTATCACTTTTGGTTATGCTTGCAGCTGCGCTGATAATATATTTTAGCAGCGAACTGTTTGTAAACGGAGTTGAATGGGTTGGAAAAGCATTCAACATATCTCAAAATGCAGTAGGAACAATTCTTGCAGCCTTTGGTACTGCCCTTCCAGAAAGCATTGTTACTTTTATAGCTGTAGTTTTTGGAACTAGTTCAAGTCAAAAGGACATTGGCGTTGGCGCTGCTCTTGGAGGTCCTCTAGTTCTAAGCACTCTTGCTTATGCCATCGTTGGAATAAGTATAATATTGTTTAGTGGCAAAAGAAAATCCGGAAATTGTATTAATGTTAATAGTGCTAGACTCTCTAGAGATCAAGTCTGGTTCATGGGGATTTTTGCTTTTAAGGTTTTGTTAGGCCTCGTAGCTTTTTCAATAAAGCCATGGCTTGGATTTTTGTTTTTAGCAGCATATGCTCTTTATTTTTATAGAGAGATGAGTGCGGAAACAGAAACCGTTCAAGAT
This sequence comes from Clostridium acidisoli DSM 12555, assembly GCF_900176305.1. GTDB lineage: Bacteria > Bacillota > Clostridia > Clostridiales > Clostridiaceae > Clostridium_I > Clostridium_I acidisoli. The sequence goes on along the minus strand of NZ_FWXH01000021.1, from coordinate 25,734 downwards.
GAATTAGAACCTCTAAAGTTTTGTTCAAAAAGTAAAACTCCCCCAAAATCAATGATATTACTTCAAACACTTTTTGCACTAATTTTAATTTTTGTTGGCTCACAATTATTTGTACATAATTTAGAAACCTTAAGTATATCTCTTGGAATGGCTCCACATTTGGTATCACTATTGTTAAGTCCCGTGGCAACAGAATTACCAGAAATATTGAATGCACTTATATGGGTAAGACAAGGAAAAGAACATTTAGCTCTTGCAAACATTAGCGGTTCTATGATGATTCAGGCTACAATACCAAGTGCACTTGGTATTTTCTTTACTCCATGGATATTTGATAAATCACTCATACTTTCTGCTATAATAACATTTATTGCAATTATGTCTATATGGATAAACTTAAAAAGAGGTTGTATTTCTGCAAAAAAATTATCTTTAAATACGATTTTTTATGTTATTTTTATTGTAGGTATAATAATTATTAGGAGTTAATTTCAAATTCCCCTATGTATCAAGATGTCATATATATAATAATTAAATTTAATAGGATTAAAAGTTTTTCATATTATTAAAGATATGAAGGAAAACTTTTAATCCTATTTTTATGTATAATTATACATTTATCATTTATATAAATTTTATTACACTTTTTATCTAATTTCTTAACATTACATAACCAAATATCACAACACCACACATGTTTACATTTTATTATCATATTAATAACAAAATATTGTTTTATTTGATTACTTTATACATTTTTATATATTATGTTATCATTTTGTTAATTTGTCATTGACATATGAATTTTGTAATAATATACTAACTTTAATACCTGTTTATTAATATTTATAAGTTGAAAGGAGGTAAATATGCACAGTGAAAAAAGAAATTAGCTTAAATTCGAAAAGCAGTTCCATTATATTCCCTAAATTAAGGCTAGAAAATAACAAAATAAAACCATTTTATGTTTTGACATTTTTGATAATAATATTGATACTTACTTTTTTAATCTCCTTCAGTATTGGTGGCTATTCAATATCTATTATTGAAACTTTAAAACTTCTATTTTCAAGGCTTGTAGGCACAAATATAAATGGGAATACAGCTGCTACAGTATTATTTAAAGTACGTCTTCCAAGAATTTTTTCAGCCATAATGATTGGCGCTGCTCTTTCAATATCAGGTTCTTCATATCAAGGTCTTTTTAAAAACCCTATGGTTTCACCTGATATACTAGGTGCTTCTGCAGGTGCTGGTCTAGGAGCAGCCTTAGCCATTCTACTTTCATTAAAATCCTTTGAAATTCAGCTTATGTCTTTTGGTTTTGGACTAGCCGCTGTAATGTTATCTTACACAATAAGTAAAATAATAAGTGATGGCGAAGGTTCGATTCTAAGTTTAGTTCTTACTGGTATGATTATTTCTACCCTATGCTCATCATTTATATCTTTAATAAAATATATTGGTGATCCATACAACAAACTCCCTGAAATAACTTTTTGGCTTATGGGTGGACTTTCAGCAATAACAGTAAAGGATACAGAACTTATGCTAATACCAATGTTAATAGGAACAATTCCACTGGTACTTCTTAGATGGAATTTAAACGCACTCTCTTTCGGAGATGATGAAGCCTCTTCCTTAGGAATAAACACAAAAAAAATAAGGTTTATAATCATAATTTGCTCTACATTAATAACAGCTGTATCCGTATCTGTTGGTGGGATAATAGGATGGATAGGCCTTATAATTCCTCATCTATCACGGATGCTTGTAGGTCCAAATTATAAGATTCTTATTCCAACTTCACTTATTGTTGGAGGAATATATTTATTGTTAGTAGATGATATTGCTCGAAGTTTTTTTACCATGGAAATTCCACTGGGAATACTTACATCCTTAATAGGTGCACCATTTTTTATTTATTTACTTTTAAAAGGAAAGAAGGGCTGGATATGATACTAGAAGCAAAAGATATTTCATGTGGTTATGGTTCAAAAACAATAATTGAAAATATATCTTTGAGTATAAAATCTAGCGAAATCTTATGCTTGCTTGGTCCTAATGGTGTTGGAAAAACAACTTTTTTTAAGACAATGCTTGGCTTTTTAAAATTACAGCGTGGTGAGATAACTATTGATGGTGAAAATATAGGCAATTGGAACAGAAAAAAAATTGCTATGGCAATTGCCTATGTACCTCAAGTTCACAATCCCCCTTTTCCTTTTACAGTTATGGACGTTGTATTAATGGGTAGAACTGCTCACTTTAGTACCATTTCTTCACCTTCAAAAACTGATATAAAAATTGCGGAAGAAACAATGTCTGCACTAAAAATAAGCTACTTAAAAGACAAAATTTACACTGAAATAAGTGGTGGTGAAAGACAAATGATACTTATTGCTAGAGCTCTTACTCAAAAGCCTAAAATCTTGGTAATGGATGAGCCCACATCAAACCTTGATTTTGGAAATCAAATAAGAGTTTTATCACAAATAAATAAGCTTTCTAAAGATGGCCTTGGAATTATAATGACATCACATTTTCCAGATCACGCATTTTTATGCTCTAGTAAAGTAGCATTAATGCAGAAAAACAAACCTTTTCAAAGTGGAACTGCAGATGAGATTGTAACCGAAGAAAATCTTAAATCTGCTTATGGAATAAATGTAAAAATTACCTCACTAGATTATAACGGAGAAAAAATTAAATCCTGTGTACCTTTACTTGATTAATATTTATATAGAAAGAAGTGTAATGTATGAAAAAACATATAAGTATAATAATTTTATCTATTCTATCAATCAGTTTATTATTTTCTGGATGTCAAAACAGTGCTAATGCTAAATCACAAAGTAATTCTACTGAACAAAAATCTACACAAAAAAAGATAATTACTGATGCGGCTGGTGAAAAGGTTGAAATTCCATCAAAAATAAATAAAATAGCCGATGGCTGGCCAGCTCATAATGAAGTTGTAACAATGCTTGGATATGGAAATAAAATAGTTTCAACCATTCTTTCTAAAAAAGCAATGCCTTGGTTGTATGTAGTAAATCCAAATATGAATAAAGCTTTAGTCGACTTTACAAATGAAGATGTAGACACAGAACAACTTTTAAAAACTAAACCAGATATTGTCTTTCTACCATTGAATTCAAAATCCGCTGCAAAAATTAAAGAACTTGCAATACCGGCTGTACAATTAAACTTTACTGATTATGAAAGTTTAAAACAATGCTTCAAACTTACTGGCGATGTTCTAGGAAGTGATGCAGAGAAAAAATCTTCTGAGTACATATCATATTTAGACAATAACTTAAAAAAAATTAAAGCTGTTACAGATAAAATCCCTGAGGATAAAAAATTAAAGGTTCTTCATTTAACTTCATTTTCACCTATAACTGTTGACGGAAGTAATACTATGATTGATTCTTGGATAAAAGCTGCTGGTGGAATAAACGCTGCTTCTGAAATAACTGGAAATAACAAAGAAGCTTCCATGGAGCAGATAATTAAATGGAATCCAGATGTAATAATTATAAGTAGTAACACCTTAACTGATACAAAAAGTGCCGTAAAAAATATTAATGACTTATATTCTAATCCACAGTGGTCTCAAGTAAAAGCCATTCAAGACAAAAAAATATATATTAATCCATCTGGTGCTTTTCTCTGGGATAGATATGGGGCAGATGAAGCTCTTCAATTTCAATGGGCAGCAAAAACCCTCTACCCAAGTAAATTCAAGAATATGAATATGGCTAGCATTACAAAAACTTTTTATAAAGATTTCTTAAATTACGACCTTACAACTGACCAAACTAATAGAATACTAAAAGGACTTCCTCCTGCTAACAATTAGCCTCTTACTCAATACTTAATATAAAATAATTGTCAAGTAATTGGTTAAAGATTTTTAACCTTTTACCTGGCAATTTTTTCATATTATAAAATAATCCATACTTGTTATTTATAAAACTCTTTTTACCCTTCTTAAAAAATGTCCCGAAATCAATGGTATCACTCCTAAAAACATTAAATAAAACTTAAGTATATACATATTTTTAAAAAGTAGTACCAATATTATTAATATACTTACACTTATGGCTCTTCCACCGTTTAATACTATATCTCTATTAATCATGTATTCAATTCTTCTATGTTTATCCTGTTGTCCATCTATAATATTAAAAGTAGCTGAAGATAATTGTATCATGAAAAATGGCAGACAAAATGAATCTATTACACCATATGCAAACAATGTATTAAAATTAATCTTTATAACTAATGGTAGTACTGAGATAAAAGCTCCTATAGTTCCAAATAATATGGCACTTTTTCTATAAGGTGGTTTTATTATTTTTTGTACAAGAACATATGAAATTGACACTATAAGTGCTGCAACCAGCGCAAAGGCACCTAATATAATCTCCTTTTTAAATACCTCAATAGCAATTATGTTTATTAAAAAACCCATTACAGAATCTCTAAAACCCCAAAAAAATGTTGATTTTCTTATTATTCTCCAATCTTCATTCCCATTTCCCAAAGCTACTTTATAGTCAATTTTATCAGAATAATTTTCACATTTAAATATTGAACTTACTAATATCAGAATTAAAAATATTCCACAAGTCATTGCAAAAACTATCCTATATCCTATAAGTCCAGTAAATCTACTTATTATATATGCAGCAGTAATTGGTCCAATTATAGTTGAAACACCTGAAAATCCACCATTTAAACCATTAAAAGTATCTCTATTGTCTACACTAGTAAAATCAAAGCACAAAACATTAAACGGAAGCCAATAAAATCCTGCTGCTATTCCTGATATTAGTCCTAATAAGTATATATATACATTTCCTCTATTGCCTATATACAATATAAGTGCAAAAAATAAGGCATATATTAACAAACCAAGCCTTAAAGACCAAATTCCGTTTTTCTTTTTTGAAAGCATCCCCGCCAATATAAAAGTAACTGGCGTTGTAATGTTTATTATTAAATTATACAAGGCTATTACAATAAAATCTTTTGTTTCTCTCCAAAAAAATATATTTACAAATATATTGGAAAGTCCCATTGAAAAAGCAAACAGTGAACTAACCACAAGTAAAAGTTTAGCATTTCTGCACATAATATTCTCCTTATTTTTTAATAAATATATTATGTGCAAAAATGCTTTATAAATTCTCTAATTGTTAAAGATTTTTACTCTACTGCGTGAGTAAAAAGGTGAAAGATTGCCAGGATGGCAAAATTAAAGAATTAACGGCTTTAGCCTAGTTTATTTTTCTACGTCTTCTCCATCTTTTGGCGCTGCCTTCTTTAATAAATCCATTATGTTTACTCCAGTTAATGCATTAACTATTTCAGGAAGTCCCGCCATAATATCAGTTACATAACCAGTAACCTTTGATGCTCCCTTTCCTTCTCCACTACCACTATCAACAATAACAATCTTTTCTGTTTTTGATAAAGGTTCAGAAATAGCCTTTGCAATTTCAGGAAGTTTTTCAATAATCATTTGGCTCATAGCTGCATCATTATATTGTTTATATGCCTCTGCTTTTTTCATCATAGCTTCAGCTTCTGCTTTACCTTTTTCTCTAATAATATCAACTTCTGCCATACCTTGAAGCCTTAATGCTTCTGATTTTGCTTTACCTTCAAGTTCTATTGACCTAGCTCTTGCCTCAGCATCTGCAATTTCTTTGTATTTAATTGCATCCGCTTCCTTGACTTGCTTGTAATTATCAGCTTCTGCTTCTTTTTTAACAGTAGCCTCAAGTTCTCTTTCTTTTCTTAATGCCTCTTTTTCAGCAATTTCAATTTCTTTTTCCTTCCTAGTTATTTCAACTTGGAGTGTTGCTTCCGCAAGTTCTTTTTCTTTTTGTTTTCTTGTAATTTCAACTTGAACTTGAGTTTCTGTAACCTCTTTTTTAGCCTTATTAGCTTCAATTTCATAAGCTAAATCTGATGTTGCTTTTGCTTTTTCTTGTTCTAGCCTATAGGCCTGTACCTTTAATTCCTTATCTTTTTCAGATTCTGAGATTTGTGTTTCAGATAAAAGCTTAGCAGCTTCACCTAATCGAACTGATTCTGCTGTCTTAATCTTAGTTTCCTTTGCTGCCTCTGCTTCAGCAATTTGTGCATCTCTTTTTACTGCAGCTATTCTTGGTTTACCAAGTGCTTCTAAATATCCATTTCTATCTGAAATATCTTTAATTGTTAATACCTTAAGCTCTAATCCTAGTTGAGCTAAATCTACTGCTGCAACCTCTTGGACATGTGAAGCAAATGTTTCTCTATCTTTATAAATTTCCTCTATTGTCATCTTAGAAACAATTTCACGAAGTTTGCCTTCAAGAACATTTTTTGTTGTATGCTGAATGACTTCAAGTGTATGCTGCATTCCATTAGAAGTATTAAACTGTTCAGCTGCTGATAATATTGAATTTGTATCTGATTTTACCTTTACTACAGCAACTCCATCAGCAGTAATTCCTACTCCTTGGCCAGTTAAAGCACCATCAATACGAATTTCAATTTCCATGTTTTCTAAAGAAATCTTGTCTGTTCTTTCGAATAATGGAATTACAAAACCACCGCCACCAGTGATAACTCTTTTTTTAAGACCTGTAACAATTATAGCTTTGTCTTGAGGAACCCTTTTCCACATGGAAAAAACTCCAAAAATCAATAATAACAAAACTACTACAATAATAGCAGGTATAATAAATGTTGAAATTTCTATCATAACAATACAACTCCCTTTGTTTTTTTATTTTAGCCCTCATTTAATCCTGGTCGTTCAATGGTTCCACATAAAAAATGTTATTTGTAATTGCATAAATTATAACTTCTTCCCCTTGTTTTACTGATTTTTTAGAAACATGCTGTGCAGGTGCATTATACTTACTTCCATTAACTATATAAGATATGGTTCCAAAGCCATTATCAATAATTGGAGATATAACTATGGCTCTCATTCCTATTAACTCTTCCTGAGAAACTGCACTAGTATTTTGTGCCTTAGTTAAAGGAACAATTATAAACCTATATAGTGAAAATGAGATTAAAGCAGCTAATGCAAAAGCTCCAATGAATATAATTACTGCATTTAATTTGTAGTGAGTTCCAATAATACCTATTCCGCCAAATACAGTAATAAATGACATAATAGTTATAGGCTTCAAAGGAGAAATTATCCCTTCGCCGCCACTATTTCCATCAATATGTCCGCCTATATGTGCTGTAATATCCCCTCCAATATGTGCAATATCAAATATACCTCCTATCAAAAATGTAATAACAGTGTATATGACTCCTACCAAAAACAAAATGATATATGCATGTTCCATAATATTAATTTATTCACCTCCTTAGTCTTCACTTTATGTGGTATTAAATAACTTTTTATATGATATAGATTATTATAGCATGTTTTCCATTTTAATCAATAGATAAATATTTTATTTTGCTCATTTTTTAATAATTTTTATACAATACAATTCTTTATGCACATTTCATATATTGTCCCATATAATATATTCAAGGAGGTTGTAATTATGAAATATACGCTTAATGAAAAGGCTGCTTCTTTTAATACTGAAATTTTCAATACTACTTTAAGAATAGTTGAGGATACAAGCAACCCTTTGTATAAAATACCTATATTTCTAAGTTATGCCACACCTTATAACAAATTACAAGTTAAATTTCTTTCTGAAATTATAAAAATGTTGAAATTAAATTTACTTTTTCCAAGAACCCTTGGAACTACAGATCAATATACTGAAACAAACCTTACTTCTATTAGGCGGATGATTTTAAGCACTTATGGTATGATTTCTATTGCCTTTAATCGTATTTATATAAAAAAAGCTATAGCTTTAAATGCTACTTCCAACGTGGAAACCTTCAAAAATTTTTGGGTTAGCAGCCCATATCTTCAAATAGAGCCTGCTATGGCTTATCAACATGGACTTCCTCTTATGGTTATGATTGAACGTAATTTCCGTCAAAACATTACTCAAAATTCTAATTTTGGTGGGATATATGCTGCAAATTCCTTGCCACTAAACATTATAGTTGTTGATATTAGCACTGAGAAATCAATTGCCGAATTCTTCAATTCTGCCTTTTGGAATGAATCCTTTATGGATTGGATTGGACAAGTTAGAAATGCCTATACAATTCAAACTGAACCAGATTTTAAATATGAATGTTAACAAAAAAAATTGAGGTATTTATGCCTCAATTTTTTTGTTAAGTCCATGCCTTCAAATACTGAACATTAATTTTATAGCTTACTTAGCGTTTCCTTCATATTATCCATAGCTAATTTATATTTTGGATTTATATCTAGTGCTTTTTTGAAGTTTTTAAGCGCGGTAGTGTAAATTCCCATTTTATAATATATATATCCTTTATTATTATAAGAAACAAAATCTTCTCCATTAACTTCTATTGCTTTATTATAAAATTTTATTGCATCTTCATATTTATTCTGCTCATCTAAAACAAAGGCTAAATGAAAATATACTAGCTCTAAATCATCTGTTAATTTTATTGTATTCTCAAAGCATTTTTCAGCTTCTTCATATTTTTCTTCAATCTCAAGCAATATTCCCTTATTATACTCTGGAAACGGATCTTCATTATCAATGCTGCTAGCAATTTCAAAACACTCTAAAGCCTCTTTGTATTTTTCTTTTTCTATAAGTACCTGACCTTTATATACGTACGAATCTAAACACTCATCATCCAGTTCTATTGCTTTGTTAAAATATTTTAAAGCCTCATCATACTTACCTTCATTTTGAAATATTATACCTCTCTTTAAATAAGCATACATATACATTTCGTTTTTTTCTATTATCTTATCTAAATAAACTCTAGCATCATTATTATCTCCAATTTCAATAAGTGTATCTGCCAGATAATACATATACTCAATATTTTCCGGCTGTAATTTTTGCATTTTCTTTAAAAACTCTAATTCTTCTTCATATTTTCCCTGCTCATGCATAATAGATGTCAAATTCTCCATAGTCTCTAAATTTTTAGAATTAATATTTAAAACAACAAGATAAAAACGTATTGCTTTTTCATACATTTCTAAAATATCATAGCAATAAGCCTTATTGTACATGCATTTTTCTTTATTAGCTCCCTTTAAGATTGCCAAATCAAACTGCTTTACAGAATTCTCATATTGTTCAAGTCCCATCAATATTAAGCCTTTTATGTAATTAAAATCACCATAATCACTATAGCTTTCAATTGCACTATTACAATATTCCAATGCTTTTTTATATTTTGTTTTTGTATATACTTCTTCTATTTTTTTGTATAAATCCACTTTATTTTTTTTCACTTTTATAAACTATCCTTCCATCAATTAAAACACATTTTACTTCAGTCATAAGGTTTAACGGATCCCCATTAAATATAACTATATCTGCATCTTTATTAGCCTTAATACTTCCGACTCTATCTGAAACACCAATTATCTCTGCAGCGTTTATAGTAATTGCCTTTAATGCCTCTTCTTTTTTCATACCATACTTTACAGCATATGCAGCACACATAGTAATATGCTTAAGTGGTATTACTGGATGATCTGTCATAATTGCAAGTTTTATACCCGCATTAGATAAGGCACCTACTGTTTTAAAACTTTTTTCTTTTAATTCTATTTTACTTCTTGAACCAAAACTTGGTCCTACTATAAGTGGAATATTTTCTTCTTTTAATTCTTCTACTATAAGATGACCTTCTGTCACATGATCCAGTGTTATATTAACGTCAAATTCTTTAGCAATTCTAATAGCTGTAAACACATCATCTGCCCTATGTACATGAGCTTTAAGAGGTATTTGCTTTTTTAAAACTGGAATTAAAGCTTCTAATTTTAAATCCGTATCTGGAATCTTATCTAGGCTTCCTTGTGCTCTTTCCTTTTTCTCCAGATAAGTCTTTGCTTTTGTAAGAGTTTCTCTTAAAAGAGCAGCTGTTGCCATCCTAGTTTTAGGACTTTTCCCTTTAGAATTATATACCCTCTTAGGATTTTCACCAAAAGCAACCTTTATTGCTGCTGGTGACTTTAAAATCATATCATCAATTCTTTTTCCGTAAGTTTTTATAACCGCAAATTGCCCTCCAATAACATTAGCACTACCTGGACCTGTCATTACTGTTGTAACTCCAGCTTCATAAGCTTCTTTAAAGTTTACATCAAAAGGATTGATTCCATCAATTGCTCTAAGCTGTGGTGTTATAGGTTCCACTGTTTCATTTACATCAGTGCCCTCAAAACCAATAGAATCTTCAATAAGTCCTAAGTGGCAGTGAGCATCAATTATTCCAGGCATAACTATCATTCCATTTGCATCTATAACCTCTGCTCCCTCTGGAACAGGTATTTCTTCTTTTACATCTATAATCTTACCAGCTTTAATTAATATACTTCCTCTTTCATAATTTTTTCCTTCCATTGTAATTATTTTACCGTTTTTAATCAATATCATTAAGCTTTCACTTCCTTTTCATTATTTCAAATCACCTAATCAATTGAAATAAATTCTCTTTTTTATTATCTTCCATTAATGAAAATCTTTCTTTTTTAAGATTTGTAGCCGCCTTAGCTTCATTAATAACTTTATTTAATAAATGTTTGCTAAATTTAACTTGGTTCATGTATTTTATTTCATCACTTATTTTGTATTCAATGTGAATTGGCAATTTTTCTGATATGTAGAGTGGAAATTTATTCTCCACATTTTTATATATTAACGCGTACTGATATATTGAAGCATCAATTATATTAGATTTATAAGTGTTAAAGCAATGCGCATACTGCCTTTTATAGCCATTGATTTCAACGTACAAAATTCCTTCTACAGCCATAATATCTAAGTTCAATAATCTTCCACATTGGTATATAAAGCTAGACATAATTCTTGCACTATTCATAACTTCATAGTTAGACACACAATACAAACATAGGTTATTAAGAAAATCAGAAGTATTCTCCACATTTAACACCTCCTTCTAAATGTATGTTCTATTAAATCATATACTGTTTTATAAAAATCAACAAGTACTACTGCATTTATAATTTTACAATTTGTTTACTCTTTTCTCAGTTAATTCTAAGGAACCTTTCAGCTTAAATTCAGCTTACATCATTATATTATTATTATAGATTAATCAAACATTTTCATTAGGGGGCAATATTATGACTAAGATTATTAAATTTATACCTAATAGTATTACAATATCTAGATTTCTTATATCTATTATATTTTCATATTGCATTTTAGAATGTTTTTTATATGGCGAAAACAAATTTATTAGTTTAACTGTACTATATTTACTAATATGTACTTCGGATATATTTGATGGAAAAATCGCAAGGAAAACAGGTTTTATTTCAAAAACAGGTGCTCAACTTGACGTGTTCGCTGATTTATTTTTTCTAGTTAGCTCATACATATCGTTAATATTTGTAGGTGTACTACCTATGTGGTTTTTAGTTTTCATAATATTAAAATTTACAGAGTTTTCTATAACATCAAATTTTGCAACTCGTAACAATAAATCTTTGAAACACCCCTTTGTTTTTGATAAAGTTGGAAGATTAGTGTCCGCAAGTTTTTTCTTTGTACCTTTTATAGCTTGTTTTGATAAAATTTTATTTCCATATAGCCAAGGTCATATATTAAATATTGTTCTTTACATCATAATGTCGGCTGGAATTTACTCTTCTATTTTAAGAATAAAAAGCTGTCTTATTATGACAAAAATAAAAGGAGGTTACTTATTATGAAAAAAAAATTAGGACTATTACTTATTATATTAAGTTTTATAATAACCCTATTATTCTGGCTGTTAGCTAGCCCAACAAGGAACATTCCAAAAATAACGCAATATTCACAACTTATAGCTTCTTTTGCTCTAATTTCACTAGCATTTGTAAATTTTATTTCAACCAGACATACTGCTTTGGATTCTTTGTTTGATGGTTTAGATAAATCATATATCTACCATAAATACTTGAGTATTTCAGTTCTGGCTCTTGTTATTGTTCATGATATAACAATAGGTATTGGAAAGAGAAGTGAAATTCTATCAAGAACTAGAATTCCTAGAGACCCTTATGCAATGTATGGAAGTTTCAGTATGTATTTGTTCATTTTACTTATATTTATTGCTCTTGTAGCAAAAAAATTAAATTATGAGAGATGGAAGGTAATTCACAAATTTATGTTTATCCCTTATGCCTTTGGCATTTATCACTATTATGGAAGTGCAAACTATGTTGTTCTTGGATTAACACCTTATAGTATATGGATGAATGTTATAAATCTCATAGGTCTTCTGTCTGTTATATACAGTGTATTTTTTTATGAGAAAATATCATTTAAGTATCATTATAAGATTTCAAACTTGGAAACTGTCGCAAATGGCACTTTAGAGATTACAGGCACTGCATTAGATAAATCCATGAATTTTAAGCCAGGACAGTTTGCCTTTATAAAAGTGCCTGGTGACAATAACAAATTTCCATCTCATCCCTTTACTATAAGTGAGGCTCCTAGAAATGGTGAAATTCAATTTACAATAAAATCCTTAGGAGATCATACACAATCTTTATTTAGTTCACTTAAAATTGGTGGTGAGTTTGTAGTTTCTGGTCCTCATGGTATGTTTAACTATAAAACCGGAAGCAAAAATCAAATTTGGATAGCTGGTGGTATTGGTGTAACCCCTTTTAGAAGTTTTACTGAAGCAGGTACTTCTGATGATTTTTCTATTGACTTCTTCTACGCTTATAATAATGAGGAAGAAGGTGCTTACACAGATGAACTTAAGTCTTTAACTCAAAATAAGAATTTAAGATTGCATCTATTTAATTCTAAAGAAAAAGGCTTTTTATCTGTAAATGAAATAGCTAAATATGTACAAACTAAAGACCCAATTGATGTTTACTTCTGTGGTCCAAAACCTATGAGAGAAAACTTAAGAAAGCAATTCAAGGATAGTAATCTTAATATTGTTGACTTTCACTACGAACACTTTCAGTTTAAGTAAAATTCATACTCCTATACTTTTCACTATCGATAAGTATAGGAGTATTATATATATTAAAAATAAAAAACCCGATAAAGAGAAACCTCTTTATCGGGTAAAACATTCGCTAATTAAAGAACAGTGATGTTTTCAGCTTGTGGTCCTTTAGGGCCTTCAGCTACGTCATAAGAAACTTTTTGACCTTCTTCAAGTGATTTGTAACCATCTGAATTTATTTTAGAAAAATGAGCGAAAACGTCATTTCCATCTTCTCCTGTAATAAATCCAAATCCTTTTTGTCCATTAAACCATTTAACTGTACCAGTCATATACTAAGTACCTCCGAAATTTTATTTTTCTTAAACTCTTTGTAATAATACACCAACAAAATTTCGATATTAACATACTAGTTTTATTAGTACTCCATTGAAACATATCTGTGTTACATTATTTACTCTTAATTTAAGTTACCTTAATTATAGACCTATTTGTTATATAAATCAAGTATTTTTAAAAATTTATATTCCTCCATTACCTGAACAAATTGACAATTTCATTTTCTGATAATGCGGAAATACCTTGTTCTCCTGAAAGTTCTTCACCAAGTAAACTATCTATTAACTTTTTCTTCTCTTCTTGAAGTAATATTATTTTTTCTTCAATAGTACCTTTAGCAACAAGTTTTATGACCTCTACAACATTTTTTTGACCTATTCTGTGTGCTCTATCTGTTGCTTGATTCTCTACTGCTGGATTCCACCAGGGATCAAAATGAATTACAATGTCTGCTGAAGTTAAATTTAATCCTGTACCGCCAGCCTTTAGGCTTATTAAAAAAACTGAGTTTTCGCCATTATTAAAATTGTCAACAATATCCATCCTTTTTTGAGATGGAATTGATCCATCCAGGTAGCTATATTGAATACCTTCTGTACTTATCCTTCCACCAATATTTTTTAAAACTGAAGTGAATTGTGAAAATACTAATATTCTATGGCCTTCATATATGCTATGCTTAAGAATTTCCGTAAGTGCTTCTATCTTTGCATTGCTACCGTCATATTCCTCCATAACTATAGATGGATCTAGACACAATTGTCTTAATTTCGTTATATATGCAAGTATTTCAATTTTACTATTTTTAAATTCATCCTCCTTAACCTTCTTTTCTATAAGTTCTAACACATGTTTAGCATAAATTCCATATACATTTTTTTGTTTATCTTCAAGTTTAACAAAAAGAGTTTTCTCAATTTTATCTGGAAGTTCTTTAATAACTTCACTTTTTTTTCTTCTTAAAATAAACGGCTTCACTCTTCTATTGAGATCTTCAATAACCTCTGGTTCTTCTTTAATTTTTTTATGGTATTTAACACTAAATGTTTTCTCGTCATATAAATATCCTGGCATTATAAAGTCAAAGATTGACCAAAGCTCCATGACTGAGTTTTCTATAGGTGTCCCTGATAATGCAAATTTTCGCTTTGCAATTATACTTTTCACACTTGTGGCATTTTGTGAATGCGAATTTTTTATATATTGGGCTTCATCTATAATGCAATATTCAAATTCTAAATTACAGTATATATCTAAATCTCTTTTTAAAAGATTGTATGTAGTTATAATAACATCGTACTTATCTATATTTTTAATTATACATTCTCTTTCGCTTCTACTACCATTAACAGTAGCTATATTCATACTTGGTGCAAACTTTTCAAATTCATTTGCCCAATTGTAAACTAGTGATGTTGGTGTTACTATTAATGATTTACTACCTTTACTGGAAAGCAAAAAAGTTATGGCCTGAAAGGTTTTTCCAAGTCCCATTTCATCTCCAAGTATTCCACCAAAATTAAGGTAATCCAGAGTTTTAAACCAATTATAACCTATCTTTTGATATTCTCTTAGTTCTCCATTTATGTTTTTAGGTTCTTTAAATGTAAGCTTATCTATATCCTTAAGCTTGTTTCTTATTTTCTTAAGTTCTTTTCTACCTTTAATATATCTAATTTTGTTTTCTTCCATGTATTCATCTAGATAAATCCCCATATTATTAGATATATCTATCTTATTATCCTTTATAACTTTAGGCGCAACTGAATCTATAAGCTTTAAGAACTTTCTAATCTCTATGTCCTCTAGGTCAAGATATTCACCGCTTTTTAGCTTGTAATATTTAACATTATCCCTAAATGCTCTTAATATTTCAGTAGTTTCTTTTGAAGATATATCACCTAGTTTAAATTCCATTTCAAAATAATTGTATTTACCACTTCTTATATCTGCAGAAATGGTCTTCGCCGACAATGACTTAATACCCTTAAAGTTTTCAGAATAAAATACTTCTCCTATTTTTTGAAGTTTTCCAATCTCGTTTTTAAAAAACCTAAAAGCATAATCATCTCCCCACATAAGATAAAATTTATTTTTGACTTCCTCAAAGCCTAAAGTTCTAAGTTTACCAAGAACATCAATTTCCGTTTTGGAATCTCTATATATAATTTTTTCATTGCAGTCCTGAAATATATTGAATTCATATGACCCATATTTTACTTTTGTAATTAATGTTATATCTTTTCCTTCCTTATCAAAATAAAATTTAAACTCACATTTTTCTGTAACTATCTTTTCTCTTATTTCTTTTGATAGTTTAACATAATTTGACAAGATATTTAGTTCTGGTACAAGTTTTCTGAGTATTGTATCTTCTTTTGCTACTGGCAATGTAACCACCCTAGCCTCATTAAAAACATTAAGATATGCCTCAATTTTATCACAATATTCATAACTCGGAACATATATAGTTGTTCCATATAAAAACACATTATTTCTTGAGCCTAAAACCTCTGGAATTCCATTATTAATTTTAAGCACATAGTCTTTTTTTATAGTCTTTAAATCAAATTCTATATTGGGCTCACTTTCAACAATTTCCGTCTCACAGAATCTAGATAAAAATCCTTCATTTAAATAAACCCTATGATTTTTTATACAAAGAAAAAATTCTCTTATTAGGTAATCAGGTATCTTTAAATATTTTCCATCTATATACGTTACTCTTTTTTTATTTCCATTTCCAAAATCACTTTCAATACCCTTAACCATCTGAATAAAGTCTAAAAGTTTTTTATCCTCAGATCCTATTTTGTCCTCCTTCATACTTAATATAAAATTTTTACCATATGTAACTGGTGTGTTGTTATACATTGAAAACAAAAATTGATTTATATCTTTTAACACATATAAACTATTTGAACTCATAGATTTAAGTCCTATTTTAAATTCACAAGAAAGTTTATTATCCCATTGCCCTCTATTTATATAAATTTCAATTTTAATCTCTTTTTTTCCTTCATCCTCACCAAGCAAAATAGACAGTGTGTCCATGCCTGTTTTAGGCTTAAATGTTTTTTGTAATTCTGGTTTATTTAAGAGAGGGTGCTTCAAAAGTTCATCTAATGCTTTATAATATGTTGCAACTAGATGTTTACAACAATAATTTTCTTTCCTAAATTCATTACTTTCAAAGTCTTTGCAACTGCAATAAGTTGAAATAATACTTTTGTTTAAAGTATCTAATTCTATTTGTGCTGTATATTCATTAAAAAGATTTTCAGATATTACCGTTGAATTTATATTTATTAAATCATCCTCAGAATCAATTTCAACTGAAGAAACTAAATCATTATTAAAAACTCTTAATCCCTTGTTCTGATTTTTACCGCTTGTATTTTCATTAAATATTTGTAGTAAAGCATCTCTATCCATAATATTATCTCCCTAAATCTTAGGCACACTAAAAAAAGAATATGCCCTATATTGCATATTCTTTAATTATACCATAAATGCTATACTAAGTTTTTTCCTTTCTAAACCAGACTCTCAGGAACCTTCTTATTTTCTAGTTTTATAGAAAATACTTTTACTAAAAACATCAATGCTGCTGAAACCAATGCCACAAAAAGTGTCAAAGTCCAAATAGATTTATATCCGTTTGCCTGTATGTATACACCTGAAATTGAAGTACTTACTGCTGAACCTATTCCCCAGCCTACTGATGAAATACCACTAAGTCTTCCTCTATAGTTACTAGGACTGTTATTAGCAATATATACTCCTGAGCTTATAGAACTAAGTATTTCTCCTGCTGTCCATATTACAGTTGATAAAACAAATGCACTAAAACTGCTTATATGTCCAATCATACCAAAGCCTATTGCATATAAAATTCCAACAGCAATCATATTTGTAAGCGGATGTTTTTTCTTTGTTAATGCAGTTATAAAAACAGTTAACACAAGTACTGTAATTGCATTTACACTCATAAGAAGTCCAAAAATGCGAGAACTATCATTACCATATATGCCCTTTAACGTTATTGGCAATGCAAAATTATGTTGGCTGTAAGTGAAGCTATAGGCTATACTTATAATCATAAAGAAGCAAATATGAGGTCTCTTATATAACATTTGAAATACATTTCCCATTTCTGCTTTTTCCGAAAAATTATTATCATTATTTGATTTTGTTATATGACTAGGTTTAGTTTCCTCTATATTTCTCCACACTAAAATTAGCGCTAAAAATGAAGTTAATGCATCTCCTAGAAACAACATGGGTAATAGATTATTAAATAAAAATCCTGCAATAATTGGCCCTATAGATACCCCAACATTTATACCTAGATATTGAAGGGAAAAACCTGCTTGTCTCTGTTTTGGTGAAAGTATATCCGTCATCATGGCTGTAAAAGCAGGTCTTATAAAACCATTAAAAAACGTACTTATTAAAAGACATACCACGGTTATATGTGGATCTTTAGTAACTGCACAAGGAATTAAAGCTGCTGCAGATATGAATTGTGAATACATATATGATTTCTTTCTTCCAAATTTATCTGCAATCTTTCCACCAATCATTGATGCCGGTATTGTTATTATTGAAGATACCGTTACTATTATTCCTGCCGCTACTGAAGTCATACCTATTTTTTGTGTAAGATACAACGCCAAAAAAGGCATGACAAAATCGCCTAGTCTATTAATTACTTGAGCAAAAAACAATATATACATGCCTTTTGGAAGTCCTTTGTAGTTATAGATAAGTTTGTTCATGTATCTAGCCCCCCTATTAAGTTAATAATACAATATTAACACTAAAAGTTTAGTTTGAATATATATATATTATGAACCAACTTTAAGGTTTCTTCCCCAATACGCTATAGCCTTTATATCTTCTGGACTAGTCCTACAACATCCTCCAATTAATCTTGCACCTGCTTCATACCATTTTCTAGCATTTTTGCCATATGCCTCACTTGAACAATCTCCATGCCATTCTTTACTCTTTGCATTGTATTCCTCACCTGAATTGGGATATACTATAATAAATTTAGATGAAGCTTTAGCTATTTCACCAATTAATGAAGTTACATATTTGGGGCTTGTGCAATTTACTCCAATGGCTGCCACATTATCAAAATCCTCTAGATACTTTGCACACTTAGAAATTTCAGTTCCATCACTTATTTGTAGGTTATTTTTACAACTAAAACTAATCCAAGCATATGTGCTTTTAAATTCATTTAATAATTTTGCTATTGCCTTTGCCTCAACAAAACTCGGAACCGTCTCACAAGCAAGAATATCTGCTCCTGCCTCTATAAGTGTTTTTATTCTTGGTCTATGAAAATCCATAAGTTCCTTTTCTGTAAGCTTATAATCTCCACGATATTCAGAACCATCTGCAAGATATGCTCCATATGGTCCAACCGAAGCTGCCACTAATGGGTACGGTCTATTTACTCTATTTATCGGTTTTTTCCAAAAATCTTCTCTAGCTTTTGCTGCAAGTTCCACAGATTTTTTTATAAGTGCTATAGCTTCATTTTCGGTAAAACCCTTTTTTTGAAATCCATCAATTGTTGCTTGATAACTTGCTGTAATTGCACAATCAGCTCCTGATACAAAATAATCATAATGAACCTTATATATTGCTTCTGGTTTTTCTGTAAGTACTTTTGCTGACCATAACGTATCATTTAAATCTAAATCTTGTTTTTCAAGCTCAGTTGCAAGTGCTCCATCTAAAATAATTAATGGGTATTCTCTTAAAATTTTTTCTATGGGATTCATCTCTCTGATTGCTCCTCTGCTTTTAATATCCTACAGTTTAAACTTCCTCATCTTGTTCATTTTTAATGTTTTTTATTAAAATTTTACTTATTCTTTTTCTATTACACTTCATTACAATGAACTCATAATTTTTATATATAACCTTATCGTTTATTTGTGGATAAGAATTTAGCTGCGAATAAATCCACCCACCAATGGTATCTATATTTTCATCTTCTATATTAGTTTCTAATAATTCATTTATATCATCAATAATGATTTTTCCATCTACAATGTAATTTCCATCTTCGTTTTTACTTATTTCTTCATTTTCTTCTTCATCAAACTCATCTTGAATTTCACCAACTATCTCTTCTAGTATATCCTCAACAGTTACAAGTCCTGCAGTTCCACCATATTCATCAATTATTATAGCCATCTGTGCTCTTTCCTTTTGCATAAGCTTTAATAACTCACTAATGGACATTGACTCTGGTACAAATTTAATTTCTCTAATAACTTCTTCTAAATTTTCTTTTGTATCTTCAATCTTCATTCTGTAAAGATCTTTAATGTGTATAAACCCTATAACATTGTCTTTACTATCTCTGCATATCGGATATCTAGTCATCTGTTCCTTTAAAGTTGTTTCTATAATTTCATCAAAAGAATCTTCAATATAGATACATTCCATGTCTGTACGAGGTATCATTATTTCCTTTACGGTCTTTTCAGAAAAATCAAATATATTATCAACAAATGTCATTTCGGTCTTATCTATAAGACCATGCTCATAACTTTCCTCAACTAATAACTTTATTTCCTCATCAGTATGCGCTGGATCATTTTCATTTACTTGTGTAATACCAAATATTTTTAAAACTATACTAGTACTATGGTCAAAAGCCCACATTATCGGATAAGTTAGTCTATAAAACATAATAAGTGGCATTGCTGTAAACATGGCTATTTTTTCTGTATTTATAATCGAAATAGATTTAGGGGCTAATTCTCCAAGTACAATATGAAGTCCGGTTATAAGTGAAAAACCTAAAACAGTTGAAATAGAATGTATTACAGTTGCTGGTATTGAAAACAAATTAAATATTGGCATTAACATTTTTGCAAATGCTGGTTCTCCAATCCATCCAAGCCCTAAAGATGCAAGGGTTATTCCTAACTGACATGCTGATAAATAAGCATTTAGATTGTTGATAACCTTCAAAGTGTTTTTAGCAAGCTTATTTCCCTCAAGTGCTAATGTTTCTATTCTAGATTTTCTTACCTTTACCATTGCAAATTCAGTAGCTACGAAAAAACCATTTGTTGCAACTAAAAGCAATACAATAATAATATTAATAAATGTAATCATATTTTAACCTTCCTATAACAGTCTCATAAATTATTTTTAACATTCTTGAAGCATTTTATTTGTTAAACATACTTTTATTTTTTCAATTCTTCTTTCTTTAACTTCTTCTATCTTAAATATAATATTATCATACTCAACAGTTTTTTCTTCACCTTTTTTAGGTATGCTTCCCATTACACTAACTAAAAATCCACCTATTGTATCACAATTTTCAGAAACTAAATTCAAATCCAGATGTTCATTAAATTCATCTAAAGTAAGTAATCCCTTTACTAAATACGTATTATCATCAATTTTTTCAATATCTGGTTCATCGTCATCATATTCGTCCTCAATTTCTCCCATTATCTCTTCAACAATGTCTTCAATTGTAACTATTCCCTCAAATCCACCATATTCATCAATAAGTAAAGCCATATGTTTTTTAGATGTTTGAAGTTTTTTAAATAATACATCTATTTTTTTACTTTCTTGAACAAAATAAGGTGTGTGTAAAATTTTTCTTATATCAATATTATTAAAGCCATTTTTCTTAGCTTCAATTATAAAATCTTTCATATACAATATGCCAATAATGTTATCTTTATCATCATTATACACAGGTATTCTAGCATATTTTTCTTCCAATAATTCATCTATAAATTCTGACATAGGCATGTTTATATCTATCATAAATACATCTGTTCTCGGTGTCATAATTTCTCTGGCCATTTTATCATTAAAATCAAATACACTGTTTATCATTTCTCTTTCAGTTTCGTTTATTGTTCCATCCTCTTGTCCAATTTCAACAAGAGATTTTATTTCTTCTTCAGATACTTTTTCCTCTGAATTATCTTTTCCAAAGCCAATTATTTTAGACAAAAAATTGGTAGATACAGTGAGCAAACTAACAAATGGAACTACTACTTTAGAAACGTATAGAATTGGTACTACAGATAGCATAGCAATGGTTTCAGATTTCTGAAGTGCTATACGTTTAGGAAATAACTCACCAAATACAAGCGTAAAATATGACAATGCAATAGTTATAATTACTAAAGACACCTGACTCGTATATGGTACATTATATTTGCTTAAAAATGTTGCAAGTTGGTTTGAAAGACCTGTTGCAGCAAATGCACTAGAAAAGAATCCTGCCATTGTGATACCAACTTGAACAGTTGATAAAAATTTTGTTGGTGACTCGATAAGTTTTTCTAAGAGCTTTGCTCTTTTGTTACCGCCATCGGCAAGAGTTTTGATTTTGTTTTTGTTTAAAGACACTAAAGCCATCTCTGCCGCGGCAAAAAAAGCATTTATGAGTATCAATACAATTATTAGTATAAGTTGAACCGTTATATTACTAGTAGGCTCAGGTTCAGGCTCGGGTTCCATTAAAAATCCTCCTTCTAAGATTCCATTATATAAATTTTATTTTTTATAAAACTGTTTTAATTATATCAAATAAATATGAACATTTTATGAACAACATGGAAATTTATAGATACATAGCTTAGGCAATTTATATATGATATAATATTTTTATGCTCATAAAATAACTAAATCTAGAAGGTGATTAATTGAAAAAATTTATGTTAGATAGGAAATTATTAAAAGAATTAGATTTTTCATTATTAATAATTCCAGTAATTATATCTTTATTTGGAAGTCTTAATATTTATAGTGCTACTGTTAACAATGCAAACTTAAAAAGTTCTGGAACTCATATTTTTATAACTCAGCTAATATTCTTATTTCTTAGTTTGATATTTGTTTATCTTTCATTGCTATTTGATTACATATTTATTTCTAATTTTTCTTACATTTTATACTGGGTTGGTGTTGCATTATTATTTTACACTGATATTGCTGGAAATGTAACAAAAGGTGCTCAATCCTGGATAAAGATATTTGGCATAACTATAGAACCTGCCGAGATTATTAAAATTGGATTAATTCTTCTAATAGCTAAGAAAATTAGTGATATGGATGGTGATGTAAACAAATTTAAAAATCTTCTCCAAATTGTAATATACACTGCTATTCCTGTTGCGTTCATACTTAAAGAGCCGAACTATGGATTAGCTATAATTTGTCTTTGCATTGTATTTGGAATGTTGTTTATTTCCAATTTACACTTAAAAATAATATTTACCGTTTTATTAATTGCTGTACTTTCCTGTATATTGGTTTGGAAACTGAATTTATTAAAGCCCTATCAAATACTTAGAATAACTAGTTTCTTAAATCCTAGCGCTAGTAGTTCCGATTCAACCCTGCAAGTTGACAATTCCATTCTTGCTATAGGTTCTGGTGGAATTTTGGGTAAAGGCTTTCTTCACAGCACTCAAGTTAGTGGTGGTTTTATACCAGAGGCTCAAACGGATATGATTTTCTCTGTTGTTGGTGAAGAATGGGGCCTTATTGGAGCAGTTGTTTTATTTTTACTTTACGTAATTCTACTTGTAAGGATATTAAAAACCTCAATACAATCTAAGGATATTTTAGGTAAACTTATTTGTATAGGATATTTTTCTGCCTTATCATTTTCGATTTTCCAAAATATAGGAATGACAATTCGACTTGCTCCAGTTGCTGGAATCACACTTCCCTTTATGAGTGCTGGTGGAAGTTCCTTGCTTACCAACTTTATTATTATAGGGTTAATTTCAAACGTAAGCATGCGAAAGAAAAAAATAAATTTTTAATTAAAACATGATATTTAACCTCATAATATAAAGAAATTGCGAAGTACAGAGTTAAAGATTTTTATCGTAGCTAAAGCTAGATAAAAAGATCAAAGAAAGCCTTCGGCTAGATGAAAGATTTGACGAGGCTAAAGCCGTCAAAGGTAAGAGAAGTTACTTGAGTAACAGGTAAAAGATGAAGGGAAATATACTTTAGATTGTATATTTAAGTTCAAAGATTTTTCGCAGCATAGCGTAGAAAAATCATCATAAACCTTTTGCTGCAAGCAAATTTTCTCACCATTAACGGTATTGCCGTTAATTCTTTAATCTTGCCACTCTGGCAATCTTTCACCTTTTTACTCACGCAGTAGAGGAAAAATCTTTAACCGACTTGCTTCGTAATTTCTAACTATTATGACTCATCAAGTACTACATAAGTATTAAGCTTTTCTAAGTTTTTTTCATCTATAACAAAAGCTCTTGCCCCCCTAGAAAACCCTTCCTTACAGTATCCATTATATCCTGAACACCTGCCATATCCTAAGGTTATGCCATCAATATCTCCATAATAATCATTAGTATGATCGTGTCCACAAAAGACAGCTTTTACATTCCCCATCTTTTTTAACGAATCAAATAATCCTCTATCTACAGCTTGAACACATTCATTTTCATTTCTGTTTCCATGAAAGGCTCCACTTTTACCTATAATTTTTTGTTGTCTTAATGGTATATGAAAAAACATAAATGAAGGAATTTTTTTATGAAAATTTTTTTCTAACTTGTTAGATAAACTTTCATACCAATGTATTTGCCTTTTAGTTATATAATCATATCCTCTAAAGCAATAATCACCTGAATCCATCATAAATATATTAAAGACTGCTTTAGAATCTTTGGAATCCATTATTAATAAATTATAATCTCCTGCCCTGCCAATTACCCTTGAAAACCTTTGACTCAAATTATAATCATATGACATATAAATTTCTAATTGTTGTTCTCTATTCAAGCTGCAAAATTCACAATCATGATTGCCCAGTGCTACTGACCAAGGTACTTTATATTTTTCCATAACACTAGCTATGTTATGAATTACATTTTTTACAACTTCTTCACTTCTACAATATCGTCCATCTATACAATCACCTGTTAAAATCACTAAATCTGGCTTTTCTGATTTAAGTACACTTTCCATTAGACTAATTGTCTTTTCATTTTTTTTTGGACGTGCATGAATATCTGTAAACTGAATAATCTTAAAAGTTCCATCTTTTCTAAACTTAAGTTTAAACTTTTGTGATAACTTATCTTGTTTTTCTCTCTCAAAAATAAAATAAATCAATTCACTAAATACAATCATAAATTTTTCAAGTATATACCTTAACAAAGTTCACCATCCCCCAAATGAATAGTAGTTAGTTGTATACTTATATATTATCATAGCAAACTTAAATTTTCCAAATTCTATTTACATCCTTAACATTTAAATTTGAAATTTTACTATTCTATACATATAATTAAATTGCACACACTAATATTAGGATTATAAAAAAACAATTTATAATAAAGGTTTTAAAAAAAGTTTCTTCTAATAGAATATATTATAGCTTCTCAAATTTTATAATTTAGCATAAACAAAAATATATTTGGTAAAATAGTACATAAATAAATGTGTCATAGCATATTGATAAGAAAAAAGTGATTTAAAAGTTTCAGAAAGGAGTAATACATGGATATTGCAAATTTTATAAATGATGTAGAAAGATGGACAAGAATACAGGATACTATACATGCATTAATATTAGTTGGAGCATATGGGAGAGGTGAAAACAACGAAAACGCAGCTATTCATTTTCATTTAATAACTACAACCCCGAAACTGTATACAGACAATCCATCCTTTGTAAATAATTTTGGTGTTGTAGTTGAATCTAGTATTAAGCAAAATGGTATAGTTACTTCTTTGCAAATCTGGTATTCAAACGGAATTGAAGCTGACTTTTCAATAACCACTCCTATTTGGATTTCCACACCTTTAGAAGAAGAAACCGAAAAAACTCTAAGTGCTGGATACAAGGTTATACTAGATAAAAAAAACTATTTCAAGAAAGTAAGGGTTGCTATTAAATGACTTGTTGAGAAAGCTACAATACAATGTGTAAACGATATCAATTTTGCTATTGCTAAAAATATTTAAATTCATAATAATAAGAAATTGCGAAACAAAGTGAAGGGTTTTAACGATTGCTTCGCACGTTAAAAGGTGAAAGGTCGCCTAATGGCGAGGTGATGGGTTTTATCCTTGCTATGCTCGTATAAAAGGTGAAAAGTTTACTGATAAATCAGTAAAGGCTAAGGAAATTTTTCCTCCTACGTCGGAAAAATAATGAATTTATGTGTCTTAATATTTAGAGACAACAATAATATGTATTTTAACCATAGGTTTTACTTTTAGGCGTAGCCTTTGGTGTTAATATGATAGTTT
>NZ_FWXH01000022.1 GCF_900176305.1 Clostridium acidisoli DSM 12555 | reverse complement strand
TGAATTTAGAGAGCAATTAATAGAAAATGGACTTATACTAGCAGGTACAAGCCCAGATGATAGATTAGTAGAAATAGTTGAGGTTAAGGATCATCCTTGGTTTGTTGGAGTTCAGTTCCATCCTGAATTTAAATCAAGACCAAATAGACCACATCCATTATTCAGAGAATTTATAAAAGCAGCTTTAAAAAATAAATAATATGTAAGGTTGTAATTATGAAGAAAGTGCGAGGCAACTGGTTAAAGATTTTTACTCTACTGCGTGAGTAAAAAGGTGAAAGATTGCCAGAGTGGCAAGATTAAAGAATTAACGGTAATGCCGTTAATGGTGAGAGAATTTGCTTGCAGCAAAAGGGTTAGGATGATTTTTCTATGCTATGCTGCGCGCTGGATATTAGTGAAACTTGCACTTAGATGGTGTCAAACCCAAAACCCTATCTGAGTGCAAGTTTCACTTTATTGCAATACTAACCATAATGTTAGCATCATAGGCTACGCCTAAAAACACAACTACCTGATACATAAGTAACTTCTATCACTTTTGACGGCATTAGCCTCGTCAATTCTTCCATCTAGCCGAAGGCTTTCGTTAATCTTTTCATCTAGCTTTAGCTATGATGAAAATCTTTAACCGATGTACTTCGCAATTTCTCACTATTATGAAAAAGCTGCAATTAAAGATAAATTACTCCATCTATATGAAGGAGTTTTTAAAATTTTATAGAATAATATAAACAGAGTTCTTGGTTTCAGGTGCAGTTTTTTCTCCATCTGAAACTTAGAAATCGTTATCCAGAGACGTAGCAGCCGTTATCTCCCACTTTGAAGAAGATGGGAGTGTTACGGATGGTAGTCATCGGATAAACAGAGTAAAATTTTATACGTTTTGGGTATGTGAAGTTATTTGGGGGGGAAACTATGTTATGTGATACTAACTTAAGTCTCGCTTTAAAAAGTGAAGTAGGAGAATATAGAATTTTTAATTTTAGTATTTTTCAAATTAAAAATGGTGGAGAACAATTTGAAAATTGTAAAATTAATTTGACTAGACATGCTGAAATAAACATTAAAATTAAATGTCCAATTTGTGGAAAGAATCACTGCTATAAATTTAAAATAAACGATTTTAGAAACACTAAGATGTTTACTAGTGGATGTGAAAATTCAGGTTTAACAGTATTTTTTATAGGAGAGTTTGAAATGATATCTGATACAATAAACAAACAAATTTATATAAATAGCATGATTTATGCTATGATATAAATTCTAAAAAGTAATTCTTAAAATATGTTAGATTAAATTGTATAGTGTATAAACAGTTATATGATTTTTCTATTTTATTATATAAATTAAGTCAAAGCTATTGTTTAAAAACAATTTTAAGGTTATTATAGATAAGATAGAAATACATTTAAACAAAAATTAAAAAAGTTTGTGTATTTTAATATATTAATAACATTCATATCTCTATTAATTCTTTTTAAATTCCCTAATAGTTGATATCTAAAAATATAATATGGAGGTGGTTTCTTTTTGTGTAAAGATGACATAGAAAGCATGACGCTTGTCCAAATCAAAGAAATAGCAAAAAAGCTTGGAATAAAAAACTTATCAAAGTTTAAGAAAAAAGAGCTTATTGAGGAAATAAATAAAGTTTCTCCTGTATCTATTGAGAAGGATGGGGTTGTACTTAGAGAAAAAATAACGCCTAAAAGTAGCGAAAACGTTATTTCTAATGAAAATAAAGAAGAGACAGTAAATAAAAATAATAAAACGATTGAAAAAGAAGTTGTAAAAAAATCAGAGAATGAAACTGTAAAAAAAATTAATACAATAGGCAATGCAAGCAGTGTAAAACCTGAATGTCAAACTTCTAAAAGCAATACGGAAACTCAAAAAAGTGGCAATGAACGATTTGTTAGGGAAGAAAAAGATGACAAATTTAAAGAAATGGTCCATGATTCGGATTCTGCAAAAGGTGTATTAGAACTTGTTGATAACAATAATTTTGGATTTTTACGTGGCAAAAATTATTTAACAGGTCCTGATGACATATATGTTTCACCATCTCAGATAAGGAGATTTAATTTAAAAACAGGTGATGAAGTTTCAGGAAAAGTAAGAACTCCTAAAGAAGGAGAAAAGTTTAAAGCACTTCTATATGTTCAAAGTGTAAATGGTGAGCATCCAGAAAAAGCCGTTAGAAGAAAACCTTTTGAAACACTTGTACCTATTTATCCTAATAAAAGAATTAAACTTGAAAAGAATGAAAAAGAATTATCTACAAGATTAATGGATATTTTGGCACCTGTAGGTAAAGGACAGAGAGGCATGATTGTTGCACCACCTAAAGCTGGTAAAACTACACTTCTTAAAACAGTTGCTCAAAGTATATCGTTAAATCATCCAGAAGCTAAACTTATCGTGGTTTTAATTGATGAAAGACCAGAAGAAGTTACAGATATGAAGGATTCAATAAAAGGTGAAGTTATTTATTCAACTTTTGATGAAGAACCAGAACACCATACAAAAGTAGCATATATGGTATTAGAACGTGCTAAAAGAATGGTTGAACAAGGTCAGGATGTAGTAATACTTTTAGACAGTTTAACAAGACTTTCTAGAGCATACAATTTAACTATAACTCCAACTGGAAGAACATTGTCAGGTGGTCTTGATCCAGGTGCTTTACTTATGCCTAAAAAGTTCTTTGGAGCAGCAAGAAATATCAAAGAAGGCGGAAGTCTTACAATACTTGCTACTGCACTTGTGGATACTGGAAGCAGAATGGATGACATGATTTTTGAAGAATTTAAGGGTACTGGAAACATGGAAGTTCACTTAGATAGAAAACTTCAAGAAAGAAGAATATTCCCTGCAATTGATATTTATAAATCTGGAACTAGAAAAGAGAAACTCCTTTTATCACAAGAAGAATACGATGCAGCATATTCAATTAGAAGAGTTTTATATAATGAAAATAACACTCAAGGTGTAACCGAAAAAATTATAAACCTTATGAGTGAAACAAAAAACAATAAGGATTTAATAGATATTATAAACAAAGAAAAATGGGAAAGATAAAATCTTTCCCATTTAATATTCAAAATATTATTCTTCCTCTGATAAGTTGTATTTCTTTCTGAATCTTTCAACTCTACCACCAACGTCAACAAAATTCTGACGTCCAGTGAAGAAAGGATGGCAATTTGAACAAATATCAACTTTAAGTTCTTTTTTAGTAGAACCAGTTGTAAAAGTATTTCCACATGCACATTTAACAACTGTGTCATGATGGTATTCTGGATGTATGCCTTCTTTCATGTTTTTCACCTCTTTCAAATACACGATAATAACTACAATATCAACTTTAACATTATAGCACACAGATAAGAGCATAGTCAATAAAACTATTAGGTAATTTAGGCCGTAATAGTAAGAATTTGCGAAGAACTTGTAACTATATTTCATACACTCTTTAATAAATATATTACATCTGATAGAATATATATTGTATTTATAGTCCATAATCTTAAGGAGGAAATGAAAATATGTACGGACCCAAAAATCATGGCTGGATAGAGGTAATTGTTGGACCGATGTACAGTGGAAAATCTGAGGAATTAATAAGAAGAATAAGAAGAGCAAAAATAGCTAGACAAAAGGTTCAGGTATTTAAACCTGAAATTGATGTTAGATATAGTAAAGACGATGTGGTTTCTCACTGCGGAGAAAAGGAAGATGCTATTCCAATAAAACACAGTAATGATATAATAAAACTATTGGAGGAAGATACAGAAGTAGTAGCTGTGGATGAAGTCCAATTTTTTGATGATAACATAGTTGAAATATTAAATAAAATTGCAGATGATAACAAAAGGGTTATATGTGCAGGACTTGACATGGATTTTAGAGGCGAGCCATTTGGTTGCGTTCCAAAACTTATGGCAGCTGCTGAATTTGTTGATAAAATACAAGCAATTTGTATGGTTTGCGGGAATCCGGCTACTAGAACTCAAAGACTTATTGATGGAAAACCAGCAAATTATAATGGTGAAATTGTACTTATAGGAGCTACAGAGTCATATGAAGCTAGATGTAGAAAGTGTCATGAGGTTCCAAAAGATGGGGTGTAAAATATGGATAAAAGAAATACAGTAGGTGGTCAAGCTGTAATTGAAGGCGTAATGATGAGAGGGGCTAAAGGCATTGCTACGGCAGTAAGAAAAAGTGATGGAAGCATAGTAGTAGATGTTAAGGAAACAATACCATATACAAAGAAAAATAAAATTTTAGGTCTTCCTATAATAAGAGGTTTTGTTTCTCTTGTTGAATCTATGGTAGTAGGTATACAAACTTTAAATTACTCTGCATCGTTTTTTGAAGACGAGGAGGATGAGACACCATCCAAATTTGATAAAATTGTAGAAAAGTTATTTAAGGACAAGGGTCAGGATGTTATTATGGGCGTATCTATGGTTGTATCTATGGTATTTGCCATAGGGATATTTTTCATATTGCCAACTTTTTCTGCAAATATATTTAAAGTTTTCAACATTAAAAACCCAATAGTGTTAAATTTAATAGAGGGGCTAATAAGAGTTTGTATATTTCTCTTGTATCTTATTTTAATTGGTAAAATGGAAGACATAAACAGGTTATTTCAATATCATGGAGCAGAACACAAGACTGTTTTCTGCTATGAAAATAACAAAGAGCTTACGCCAAATAATGCAGCAGAATATTCAAGGTTTCATCCAAGGTGTGGAACAAATTTTATGTTTTTAGTTATGATAGTGAGCATATTCCTTTTTTCACTCACTGGGTGGAGATCATTTACCTTTAGAATTGTCACTAGAATTGTAATGCTTCCAATAGTATCAGGGCTTACTTATGAAGTAATAAAAATTATGGGAAGAAGCAATAATAAAATAGTAAGATTATTAACTTACCCTGGACTTATGCTTCAAAAACTTACCACAAGGGAACCTGATGATAGCCAATTAGAAGTAGCTATCACAGCATTAAAGGCTGCGGAAGGAATAGAGTACTAATGAAAATTCAAGAACTTTTGAAATTTGGATATGACACTTTAAAAAAAGTAAATATAGAGACCTATATGTTAGATGCTCAGCTGCTATTAGGAGAGGCTTTAAATGTAGATAAATTGTTCATAATTACAAATAGAGATATGACAGTTGAAGATAAAATTGCAGATGAATATATTAGGCTAATAAAACTAAGAGAGAAAAAAATGCCGGTTAAATACATCATTAAGCAGGCTGAGTTTATGGGTATAGATTTCTTTATAAAAGAAGGAGTGCTTATACCAAGAGGGGATACAGAAATACTTGTTGAAGAAACTCTAAAGGAAATTAAAATAAATAATTACAAAAACATATGTGATGTATGCTGTGGAAGTGGAGCCATTGGCGTAGCTATAGCATATTATGAGGAGGCAACCAATGTAATATGTTATGATATTTCAGATATTGCATTAGAAGTTACTGAAGAGAACGTGAATAAGCACAAACTTAACCATAGGATAAAGGTTAATAAAAGTGATTTATTGTCTGATGCAATTAAAAATAAGGAAAAGTTTGACGTTGTGGTTTCAAATCCTCCTTATATAAAAAAAGATATAATAGACACACTTATGGAAGATGTTAAAAATTATGAACCATTTATAGCACTTTGTGGTGGAGAAGATGGACTCTATTTTTATAGAAAGTTAGTAATACAATCTAAGGAAGTTTTAAATACAGGTGGTACGTTACTATTTGAAATTGGATATGATCAAAAAGAAGAAGTGATGAAGCTAATGAAAGACAGCGGATTTAAAGATGTTATATGCATTAAGGACTTATCAAGTAATGACAGAGTAGTGAAAGGAAAATTAATTTAGACATACATTGTAGTTATAGTAAGTGTTATGTGTTATAATATACAATTAGTAAAATATAAATACGGAGTGATAAAATAATGCTTGAGAGACTAAATTTTATAGAAAATAAGTATGAAGAGCTTTCAGTTAAAATTAGTGACCCAACAGTTATGGCAGACCAAAAAGAATGGCAGAGATTATGCAAAGAACATGCTGATTTAGAAGTAATTGTTGCTAAATATAGAGAATACAAAAAAGCTAAAGAAGACTTAGAAGCAGATCGTGAAATGTTAAATGAAAAAATTGAAAAAGAACTAGAAGAGATGGTTCAGGAAGAAATAAAGGAACTTCAACAAGACGTAGTTAAATATGAAGATGAACTTAAAATTTTACTTCTTCCAAAAGATCCTAATGACAGCAAAAATGTTTTTATTGAAATAAGAGGTGGTGCTGGTGGAGAAGAAGCCGCACTATTTGCTGCAAATTTATTTAGGATGTATACAAGATATGCAGAAATCAGGAGATGGAAAGTTGAAGTCATGAGTGCTAATGAAACTGACATAGGTGGTTTTAAGGAAGTTGTATTCATGATAAAAGGTGAAGGTGCATATAGCAGACTTAAATTTGAAAGTGGCGCTCATAGAGTTCAAAGAGTTCCAGATACAGAATCAAGTGGTAGAGTGCATACATCAACTTCTACAGTAGCAGTTATGCCAGAAGTTGAAGACGTAGATGTTGAAATTAATGCCAATGATTTGAGAATTGATGTATTTAGAGCATCTGGACACGGCGGACAGTGTGTAAACACAACAGATTCTGCGGTTAGAATAACTCATCTTCCAACTGGGCTTGTTGTTTCATGTCAAGATGAAAAAAGTCAGCTTAAAAATAAAGAAAAGGCTATGAAGGTTTTAAGATCTAGACTTTATGAAAAGGCTCAAGAGGAAAGATCAGCAGGAATTGCAGAAGACAGAAGAAGCAAAGTTGGAACTGGAGACAGAAGTGAAAGAATAAGAACCTATAATTATCCACAAGGAAGAGTTACAGACCACAGAATAGGTCTTACACTATACAAGTTAGATTCATTCCTTAATGGGCAAATAGATGAAATTATTGATGCTCTTATAACTGAAGAACAAGCTGAAAAAATGGAAGCTATGGGGAATGAAGCAGTATAATTTAGATAAATCAATAAATATAGTTTTTGGAATAATTGATAATTGCTCCAAAGACTATATATTTGCAGGAGGGCAACGCTCATGAATATAGAGAAAGCTATAAAAAAGCAAAAATCTAAATTTAGAAGATTTATTGTGGCTATAGCTATGCTAATTATTGTTCTTCCTGTAATTTTATATTTTTCTAAGCAGACAAATACGTTTTTTATAGTATATTTGGTTATAATTGAACTGCTAATAATGTTATTTGTGTTATTAAGAATAAATAATGAGAGTTTAAGCTACGAAGTTGATATTAATAAAATAAGAATAGATGCAGGGTTTCCTAAAAAATTAATAAGTGTGGCTTGTGACAAGATAGAGCTTATACATGCTGAGGGAAATGATAAAGATATGCATGTTGTATTAATATGCAAAACTAAATTAAGAAATAAATGTGTAAAACCAGTAGATATAAACTTTTTAAAAAATTATCCTTATGCTGGATATTATTATGGAAAATTAAAAAAAAGAAATCTTGAACAGGAATATTTTTATACTATTATAAAAACCGGTGGATATAAAAAATATTCATTGCTAAATGAACTATATAAAGGTTGCACAATAGCTGCATTTACCGAAGAATCCATAGCGAAGATAAAAGAGTATAGGAATATAGTTGAATGAATCTCCATATCTATAAATAAAAGATTATAGATATGGAGGTATATTTTTTGAATGGTAATTTAATATTATTTTTATTTCTAAGTGTTGTATCGCTTTTAGGAACATTGTTAGGCTCAGCCCTAGGCCTTTTAATAAAGAAGCCGTCTAAAAAACTACTTGCATCAATGATAGGTTTTGCTGGAGGACTAATGTTTTCAGTTGTTGTTTTTGATTTAATACCAGAGTGCTTAAATAAATGGAGTTTTATTTATACACTTATAACAATAATAATGGGGATAATTTTCATTTATATTGTGGACAACTTCTTGCGTAAAAGGAATATTTGTACTAATAAACATTTGCAGATTGCAATATTAACGGCAGTGGGACTTATGCTGCACAATTTTCCAGAAGGTATAATTATGGGATGCTCATTTGTAGTTGGAGGAAGTCTTGGCTTGAAGATGTGTATACTTATCGCTATACATGATGTACCAGAAGGATTAGCAGTAACAGCACCAATGTTAGCCTCAAATGTAAATCCACTAAAAATATTCATATATACAGCAATAACTGCACTTCCAACGGCATTTGGAGCAGCGATGGGCCTTTTTATAGGCAATATATCCCAAACTGTTCTTGGTACTAGTTTGGGACTAGCCTCTGGGATAATGTTATATGTGGTTTGTTTTAGTATGATACCAGAAGCTATAGAGTTTAGCGGTGGTAATAGAAGTAAGATGGGAATTTTATTAGGAATTTTATTTGGATTTGTTATGTGTACGGCTTTATAATGATTGTGTGTTCAATTAATCAATTTTACTACATAAATAATATGAGATTGCAAAGTAAGGGTTATAGAGATTGCCACGAGTCGGCAACATTAAAGAATTAACTATATGTTTTAAACTAATGTTGATAATAGAACTTATGTAAGTGGACAAATCAACGTGTCCACTTTATTTCTAAATCATAATAGTTTAAAATTGCTAATCAGATCCATTATACAAATTTAAAAATTGAAAACCCCAGAAGAAGTATCGTAGCACATAAACTAACTTTATCAACCTCTTTATTTTTCTTCCAATTCTGAATGGTTTGAATTAACATTGACACACCCATCAATGGGTAAAATACATTTGCTCCAGTTTTCCAAATACCTAAAATCTGTGTACATACAAATATTATCATACTTATAGAACAAATAGTGCTAATTACATACAGTAATTTATCATCTGTTTGTTTTTCACTCCATCTACCTCTCACTTTTCACACTGTACCCCCTATATATTTCAAATGACCTCTTGTAATTTAAAAAGGATTGGTTATTAATTCCATATTCTTATTATACATAATTCATGGAGTATAATTCCAGTAATTATGTATATAAAATTAAATTTATCAGCAGTAACTCTGTCAGTACACAACAATTCAATTATTATATTACCTTTTAGCCAAAGGCTTTCTTTAATCTTTCATCTAGCTTTAGCTATAATAAAAATCTTTAACCATTGTAAAGTTGAAATATTATATTTATATTTGACATAAATACATTATGAAGAGTAAAATTTAAGTAAAACGAGGTATTGTTGTTAAAAGGTGTGTGTACATAAATGAATACTAAAATTGATATATTAGATACTAAAAATTTAGATAAAGATGTAATTTTTACAATAGGTAATATAATAAGGGATGGTGGATTGGTAGCATTCCCAACAGAAACTGTTTATGGGTTAGGTGCGAATGCACTTGATAGTGAAGCAGTTAAAAAAATATTTGTTGCAAAAGGAAGACCACAAGATAATCCATTAATTGTTCATATAGCTGAATTTAATGAACTGGATAGATTGGTTCAAAATGTTCCTGATATTGCAAAAAAACTAATGAAATGTTTTTGGCCAGGTCCAATGACTTTGATATTAGAAAAAAAACCTATAATTCCAGACACAACTTCAGCAGGACTAAAAAGCATTGGTATTAGAATGCCCAGTGATATAATAGCAAGGGAAATAATAAAATCATCAGGTGTTCCAATAGCTGCTCCGTCAGCAAATATTTCAGGAAAACCTAGCCCTACAGATATGGAGCGTTGCGTAGAAGATTTAAATGGGAAAATTGATTATATAATAGGAGGAGAGACTTCAAAGGTAGGTCTTGAATCAACAATTATAGATTGTACTGTGAATCCACCTTGTGTGCTAAGACCTGGTGGCATAACTTTGGAAATGCTTAAGAAGGTAGATGAAAAAATATATATAGATAAAGCTATAATGGAGAAACCTAAAGAAAACCTTAAACCAAAAGCTCCAGGTATGAAATATAGACATTATGCACCAAAAGCTCCGGTTAAAATTGTTAAAGGGGAATTAAAAAAAACTATTGCAAAAATCAATGAAATAGTGCAAAATTATATAGGTCAAGGCAAAAAAGTAGGTATAATGGCTACTGATGAAACAAAAGATTTATATAATGACGCTTTGGTTATATCGCTTGGAAGCAGAAAAGATCTTAACTCTATAGGAAAAAATCTTTTTGAGACATTAAGGTGTTTTGATGATAAAGAAGTGGATATAATATTAAGTGAAGCCTTTGATGAAATTGGTTTTGGAGTTGCAATTATGAACAGACTTAATAAGTCTGCAGGATTTAACATAATTGATGTTTAAAGTTTCACTTTATTAGTGCTAGGAGGAAAAGATGAATATACTTTTTGTTTGTACAGGAAATACATGTAGAAGCTGTATGGCTGAAGCGATATTTAATAAGCAGTGTGATATAAAAACGGTGAAAGCATTTTCAGCTGGTTTGAATATTATACCAAGCAGCACTACTTCAAAACATTCTGCAACTTTGGTTATGGAAAACCTAAGAGTTGACATTAGTGAAAGAAAAGCTGTTCAAATTACTGAAAATATGTTAAAAGAAATGGATCTTGTTCTTACAATGACAAAGTATATGGCAAATGTAATTACAAGTGAATTTAATGATTTGAAAAATAAGGTTTACTCATTAAATGAATATGTTTCTATTAATGGTGATATATCTGACCCCTATGGTGGGGATTTAGATAGATATAAAGATACTTATAAGAATATGGAAATAAGCATTAAATTGCTCTTAAAAAAATTAAGAGAAGATAAAGGTATGTAATAATACAGTTATCTTTTTTTTTGCAAGTGACAGGAGCAATATTATATGGAGGTGCAAATATGAAATTAGCATTAGGAAGTGACCATGCAGGATTATCACTTAAAAAAGAGATAATGAGACATTTAGAAGAAAAAGGGATTGAGTTTAAAGATTTTGGGACATATACGGCTGATTCTTGTGATTATCCAGATTATGCGTATGCAGTAGCAAAAGAAGTTTCAAATAAAAACTATGATTTTGGAATATTAGTATGTGGAACAGGTATAGGAATAAGTATAGCTGCAAATAAAGTAAAGGGTATTAGAGCA
The DNA here is from genome assembly GCF_900176305.1 of Clostridium acidisoli DSM 12555. Lineage (GTDB taxonomy): Bacteria > Bacillota > Clostridia > Clostridiales > Clostridiaceae > Clostridium_I > Clostridium_I acidisoli. The sequence continues at coordinate 21,863 of NZ_FWXH01000022.1, read as the reverse complement.
GCAGCATGCTCAGATACATTCTCTGCACATGCTTGTAGAGAACATAACGATGCTAATATAATTGCTGTTGGTGAAAGAGTAGTTGGAGTTGGTTTAGCATTAGATATAGTTGATACATTTTTGAAATCAAGTTTTCAAGGCGATAGACATCAAAGAAGAATAGACAAAATTACTGATATAGAAAATAAAGAAACAATTTAGGAGGGAAAAATAATGAGTAAAGTAACACAAATTTCACATCCATTAATATTACATAAATTATCTTTTATAAGAGATAAAAGAACTGGCTCAAAGGATTTTAGAGAACTTGTAGAGGAAGTAGCTATGCTTATGGCGTACGAGGTTACTCGTGATATGCAGGTTAAAACTGTAGACATACAAACACCTATATGCACAACAAAATGTAAGATGCTTGCAGGTAAAAAAGTTGCTATAGTCCCAATATTAAGAGCAGGACTTGGAATGGTTGATGGTATGCTTAAACTTATTCCGGCGGCAAAGGTAGGACACATAGGTCTATACAGGGATGAAAAAACACTTCAACCAGTAGAATATTTCTGTAAGCTACCACAAGATATAGAGGAAAGAGATATAATAGTAACAGATCCTATGCTTGCCACAGGTGGTTCAGCTATAGATGCTATAACATTATTAAAGAAAAGGGGTGCAAAATATATAAGACTTATGTGTTTAATTGGTGCACCAGAAGGTGTTAAAGCAGTTCAAGAAGCACATCCAGATGTTGATATATATTTAGCATCAATAGATGAAAAATTAAATGAAGATGGATATATTGTTCCTGGTCTTGGAGATGCAGGAGATAGATTATTCGGAACAAAATAAGTAAATAAAAGGCGTTATCTAAAAAGTTAATTTTTAGATAACGCCTTTTATTATTTATCCGATGACTACCATCCGTAACAATCCCATATTCTTCAAAGTGGGAGATAACGGCTGATACGTCTTTAGATAACGATTTAAAGACGTATCAACCATTTCTTCTAACAGCTTTGAATAAGAGTGTTAGAATTAAAACAAATACTGATGTCAAAGCTATAGTTCCACCTGGGGCACAGTTAAGATAATAAGATGAGATAAGTCCAACAATTACATCTATAAAACCAAATATAACTGAAAAAACGAGGGTGCTTTTAAAACTTTTATTAAGTTGCATAGCCGTGGCAACAGGAACAGCTATCATGGAAGAAACAACAAGAATGCCTATAATTCTGATAGACACAGATATTGCAGCACCGGTTAAGACAGATAGAATGTAATTTATAAGTTTAACGTTTATTTGAGAGATTTTAGCACCATCTTCATCAAAAGTTATATATACGAGCTTTTCGTAAAATAAATACAAGAGAACAACGCATATAATACTTAATATAAGGATTGTATACAAATCACTTTTACTTACAGTTAAAATACTTCCGAACAGGAAAGATTCTATATTACCTTGAGCTCTGCCACTACTTGTAAGTGTTATTGCAATTCCAACAGAAAATGTTAGTACAATAGGAAGAATTAAATCAGAATATTGTTTGTAATAATTCTTTAATACTTCTATTAAAATAGCACAAAAAGTTGTAAATACAAAAGAAATAATTATAGGACTAAAGCCGAAAACAAGCCCGATAGCTACACCTGCAAATGAGGCATGAGCAAGTGTGTCACCTACCATAGAATACCTTTTTAAAACTAAAAAAACACCAATAGAAGGGCATAATATTGATATAAGTATTGATGCTATTAATGCATTTTGCATAAAACTAAGATGTAAAAGCTGAAACATTATGTAAAACCTCCGAATTTAAATTAATATAGTCTTTTATGTCTAATAGACATCCACAGCCCTTATCAAGTTTAAATATATGTGTAGAATTTTTAATGGCAGCGCCCATATTATGTTCTACAGAAAGCACTGTAATTTTACTTTTAGTGTTTAAATTTTTTATTATGGAATAAATCTCGATCTGACTTTTTACATCTATTCCACTTGAAGGTTCATCAAGTATTATAAGGTCTGGATTCCCCATTATAGCCCGGGCAATAAATATTTTTTGCCTTTGCCCTCCAGATAAATTACCTATAAGAGAAGATTTAAATTCGCTCATATTTACCTTATCCAAACTTGTCGAAATGACATTTTTATCTTTTATTTTTAAGGCTTTCATATGACATTTTAGTATCTCTTCTACGGTTATTGGAAATGCAGAATTGAAATTGTCCATAATTTGAGGGACATAACCAATTTTTTTTGTTGATATTTCTATCTTACCACTAGTTATCTTTAATAAATTAAGTATCAATTTCATAAGTGTACTTTTACCACTGCCATTTTCACCTAAAATGGATACATAAGAACCTTTAGCTATATTTAAATTAATGTTATTTAAAGTATACTGAGAATTTTTGTTGTAAGAAAAATATAAATTTGTAATTTTTAACATAATAGCTCCTCCTGGTTAATTGCTAAAATAATTATATACTTTGATGCGAATTATTTGCAAGTAGCCATTGTAAATAATTATAAATTTAAATTATTATTAAAAAAATCTCGATTAATGATATAATATATAATGAGAATTATAAAATGGAATATTTCTGTAATGAATTTTGTTTATTCAAAGGTAATTAAGGAAAAGGAGAAGGTTTGCTTGGATCGTAGAAATAAAGATAATTATTATTTAGATATTGCTGAAACTGTACTTGAAAGAGGAACTTGCTTAAGAAGAAATTTTGGATCAATTATAGTGAAAAATGATGAAATAATATCTTCAGGATATACAGGTGCGCCAAGAGGTAGAAAAAATTGTAGCGATCTTGGAGTTTGCAGAAGAGAAGAGATGAATGTACCTAGAGGTGAACAATATGAACTTTGCCGTTCAGTTCATTCGGAGGCAAATGCAATAATTAGTGCATCGAGAAGAGATATGATAAATAGCACTTTGTATCTTGTTGGTAAAGATGCGAAAACAAATCAATATGTTGAAAAAGCAAATTCATGCACAATGTGCAAAAGACTAATAATCAATTCAGGAATAGAGAGAGTAGTTATTCGTGACAATAAGAATGAATATAGGATTATTAACACAAAATCGTGGATTGAAGAAGATGATTTAATTAATGGAAGAAGTACATATTAACAATAATAATATACGTAAAGGAAGATATTATGAAAAACTTATTTTTTATAGCAGTATTGGCAGCATTAATTTCTTTTATTAGTACTCCGATCGTGAGAAAACTTGCTATTATCTTAGGGGTGGTAGACATACCAAAAGATAATAGAAGAGTACATAAAAAACCAATACCAAAACTCGGAGGATTAGCTATTTATTTTTCTTTTGTTATTATGGTGTTTGCTAAAAGTGGACCTATAAATAAATCTGAAATGGGAATTTTAATTGGAGCTACTATAATTGTTATAGGTGGGCTAATAGATGACAAGTATACAATAAAACCATGGCAAAAATTGAGTTTTCAAGTAATAGCAGCATTTGTGCTTATTGGAACTAATACTATGATTTCCATAATAACTAATCCGGTAAGTGACACTAATCCATTTATAAGCATAAATCCAATTTTTGCAATTCCACTTACTTTAATATGGGTTATTGGTATAACAAACGCTTTTAATTTAATTGATGGGCTAGATGGACTTTCAGCAGGACTTGGTTTTATAGCATGTGTAACGATGACTGCAGCTTCTTATTTAAGTGGAAAAGTAGAATTTGAAGTAATTACACTTACAATTATACTTGCAGCTGCCATACTTGGTTTTTTGCCATATAATTTTAACCCAGCATCTATCTTTATGGGTGATACAGGAGCACAATTAATTGGATTTTTACTTGCGGCAATCTCTATGAAGGGGGCAATAAAATCAGCATCAGCAATTGTCTTAGCTGTTCCTATTTTGGCACTAGGCCTTCCGATATATGATACTCTATTTGCCATAATAAGAAGAAAAGTAAATGGAAGACCTATAGCGGAAGCTGATAAGGGGCATTTACATCATAGACTTCTCAATATGGGGCTTAGTCAAAGACAAGTAGTAATTATTATGTATTTGATAAATGCTATTTTAGGAATGATTGCAATAATAGTTATGCAACTTACAAATAGAAGAGCATATATGGTTTTAGCAGTTGTTGTTATTGTAATTGTATTTTTAGCATGGAAGTTTGGATTGTTTAAACGTAAAAATTAAAATACATTAGGAGGAAAATAAATTGAGTAGGATAAAAGTTATAACTATTTTCGGTACTAGACCAGAAGCTGTAAAAATGGCGCCGCTTGTTAAAGAACTTAAATCTAGGAAAGAGATAGATGTTAAAGTGTGTGTAACTGCACAACATAGAGAGATGCTTGATCAAGTTTTAAAACTATTTGAAATATCACCTGATTACGATCTTAATATAATGAAAGACAAACAAACATTAACTAGCATAACAACAAGAGCACTTGAGGGGCTAGAAAGCATTTTTGAAGAAGAAAAACCGGATATGGTTTTAGTTCATGGAGATACTACCACTACTTTTGCAGGTGCATTAGCGGCATTTTACAAACAAATACCTGTAGGTCATGTGGAAGCAGGTCTTCGTACTTTTGATAAATATTTTCCTTTCCCTGAAGAAATGAATAGAAAATTAACGGGAGCAATTGCTGATATACACTTCGCACCAACAAAGGGGTCAAAAAATAACTTACTGAATGAAGGCGTATCAGAAGATAATATTTACATAACAGGTAATACGGTAATTGATGCTATGGAGCATACTGTAGAAAAAGATTATAAGTTTCAAAATGAAGAATTAAACAGCTTAGATTATTCTAGTAAAAAAGTAATAATGGTAACGGCACACAGAAGAGAAAATTGGGGCGAAGGTATAGAAAATATATGTAAAGCTTTAAAAAAAATAGTTACAGATAATGATGATGTGGAGCTTGTTTATTTAGTCCACTTAAATCCAATTGTAAGAGATGTGGTTTATAAATATCTAGATGGTGTTAAAGGAGTACATTTATTACCTCCACTAGACACAAAGGAAACACATAATCTAATGAATAAGAGTTTTATGGTAATGACTGATTCAGGTGGATTACAAGAAGAAGCACCTCACCTTGGTAAACCTGTTTTAGTATTGAGAAATGTAACTGAAAGACCAGAAGCTGTAGAAGCAAAGACAGTAAAACTTGTTGGAACAGATATAGATAAAATTGTAAGAGAGGCAAGTGAACTTATTAACAATGAGGATAAGTATTTAAATATGAGTAGAGCTATAAATCCTTATGGAGATGGTTTGGCATCTAAGAGAATTACAGATATAATATTAAAATACTTCAATATAGAGAAAAGTGTATAAGTGAATCTAGAATTCGAAGGTTGACTTTGTTTATTTTTTAACAAAATCTATTGATAAAAAAAATAATTGTGGGTATAATTAAAATTGGAAATTAAAGATATTGTTATTTAACGCAAGATTATAAATTTTAGGAGGTTATTTCAATGAGAGAAGTAGTAATAGCAAGTGCTGTAAGAACACCTGTTGGTTCATTTGGAGGTAGCTTGAAAAATGTTTCAGCTGTAGATCTAGGAGCATTAGTAATAAAGGAAGCTGTAAAAAGAGCTGGAATAAAACCAGAAGATGTTGAAGAAGTAGTTATGGGAAATGTTCTTCAAGCAGGACTTGGACAAAATCCAGCAAGACAGGCATCTGTAAAAGCAGGATTACCTTTAGAAACATCATCTTTTACAATAAATAAAGTATGTGGTTCTGGTCTTAGAGCAGTATCACTTGCACGTCAGATGATATTATCAGGAGATACTGATGTTGTAGTTGCTGGTGGTATGGAAAACATGTCAAGAGCCCCTTATTTAGTTAATGAAGCTAGATGGGGAAGTAAAATGGGCGATACAAAATTTGTAGATGAAATGATTACAGATGGACTATGGGATGCATTTAATGGCTATCACATGGGAATAACTGCTGAAAACATAGCAGAAAAATGGAATCTTTCTAGAGAAGATCAAGATAAATTCGCACTTGCTTCACAACAAAAAGCTGAAGCAGCTATAAAAGGTGGCAAATTTAAAGACGAAATTGTTCCTGTAGAAATACCACAGAGAAAAGGTGATCCTAAAATATTTGATACAGATGAATTCCCAAGATTTGGTACAACCATAGAAGGATTATCAAAACTTAGAACTGCATTTAAGAAAGATGGTACAGTAACTGCTGGAAATGCTTCAGGTATAAACGATGGAGCTGCTGCATTTGTTATAATGAGTGCAGAAAAAGCAAAAGAACTTGGAGTTAAACCACTTGCTAAAATAGTATCATTTGGATCAAAAGGACTTGACCCAGCTATAATGGGTTATGGACCAGTTGGAGCTACTAAGACTGCACTTCAAAGAGCAAACTTAAAAGTTGAAGATTTAGATTTAATTGAAGCTAATGAAGCTTTTGCAGCTCAAAGTTTAGCAGTTGCTAAAGACTTAAACTTTGATATGAGTAAAGTAAATGTAAATGGTGGAGCTATAGCTCTTGGACATCCTGTAGGAGCATCAGGTGCTAGAATATTAGTTACACTTTTATATGAAATGGAAAAAAGAGATGCTAAAAAGGGTCTTGCTACACTTTGCATAGGTGGCGGACAAGGAACAGCACTTATTGTAGAAAGATAAATGTAAACTTTTTGTTAACAAAAGAGATGTTTTCTTAACATCTCTTTTGTTTTTTATTTAATTTTTATGAAATTAGAACTGTACAATTATATTTTTATTGTATAATAAAATATTAAATATTAAGAAATGTGTTAAACTATATGCAAGTGATTTCGTTTACAAGGACTTTGTAGTATAAAAAGACAGAAAATAAAGTATTATCAAATAAATGAAATAAGAAAAAAAAAATAATCATAATATATAAAATGAGAGATTTGGGGATTAATAAGGATTAATGTAGAGTTAATTTAGTATAAATGCTTTAAATAGCTTAATATGTCTAATTATCCATGTTTGAATAAAAATTAGTTAGATATATAATTTAAATATCCTAATCAGACAGTAGGTGAACGAATTGGACTCAGAAGTGAAATTTATTTTAAAAAGGGTATTTGTCATTGATATAATTATTGCAGTGTTAGCATTTATTATATCTTATGTTTTTTATAAACCTTACGATTACATAATAATAGTAGGGTTAATTTTAGCAGCATTTAATTTTGTGCTTAATGCAATTTCAACAAGTTTTATATTATCTATATCTGGAAAAAAATTTCTCACTATTTTAATATCTGCATTTAGAATTATTATTACACTATGTATTGTTATAATATTATGTGGTAATGATAAGTTTAAATATATAGCTATAATAATAGGCTATACTCTTCACTACATAGCTGTTATCCTTCATGGATTAACAATAAAAAAATAAGAAAGGAAGTGATAAGATGGATTTAAATGCTAAAACGTTATTTTCTTTAAATGTAGGCGGTCATAATATTAATATAACCAGTAGTATTGTTACTCAATGGGTAATTATGGTCATAATAGCAATATTGGTTTTAGCTTTTACTAGTAATTTAAGAAAAGTACCTAGTAAAAAACAAAGTGTGCTAGAGATGCTTGTTAATTTATTTACAGGTTTAGTAAAAGAAAATATGGGAGAAGAGTTTATGGGCTTTGTACCCTTTATTGGTACCATGGGAATTTTCTTGTTTTTCTTAAATCTGTCAGCATTAGTTGGAGTTGAACCATCCACTAAGGATATCAATGTAACTGCAGGTTTTGCATTAATAAGTTTTGTTGTTATAAATGTAACTGCATTTAGAAAAGTTGGAATAGGTGGCTATGGTAAAGAATTGATTACTCCATATGCATTGATGTTTCCAATGAATTTACTTGAAAAAATTACTCTTCCAATATCATTGTGTCTAAGACTATTTTGTAATATGCTTGTAGGATCTATATTAATAGGCTTAATATATAAATACATGGGCCATTTTGCATTTATAGTTCCAGTACCTTTTCATATGTTTTTCGACATGTTTGATGGTGTAATACAGGTGTATATATTTATGATGCTTACTATGTTATACACTAAGATGGGATCAGAGGCAGAATAATAGTAATAATAAACTACATCAAAATTGATAGTAGATATTATAAATATCATAATTAAATTTAACTTTAAGGAGGAAAAAAAATGAATATTGATGCTAAAACTTTTTTAGATGGAATGTGTGCAATAGGTGCAGGATTAGCTGCAATTGGATGTTTAGGCGGAGGTGTTGGTATAGGTACTGTTACTGGTAAGGCTGTTGAAGCTATCGGAAGACAACCAGAAGCAAGAGGATCTGTAACATCTACAATGTTTATAGGTTTGGCATTTGCCGAAGTTACTTCTTTATATGCTTTATTAGTTGCAATATTACTACTATTCATGAAATGGCAATAATATTATAACTGATTATGTATAAAAATTAGGCCGAAAGGAGGCTTTTGGGCAAATGGAAGGAAATGTAAGTACAATTATTATTACTATAATCAACTTTATAATTGCTTTGTTATTCTTAAAACATTTTTTCTTCGAAAAAATTACTAAGGTAGTAGATGACAGAAACAGCGAAGTAAAAGATACAATAGATAAAGCTAATGCTGATAAAAAAGAAGCAGAAGTTCTTAAAATTGAAACACAAAAGAATTTAGAGCAATCAAAAGAACAAGGTAAGAGTATAGTAGAAGATTACAAGCAGAAAGCTGAAAAGGTGTCAGAGCAGATTAAAAATGAAGCTTCAAGTGAAGCTGAACTAATAGCTGCTAGGGCTAAGAAAGATATAGAAAGAGAGAAAGAAAAAGCAGAAGATGAATTAAAGAAAAAAGTAGTTGATCTTGCTGTGATTTTGTCATCAAAAGCTTTGGAAAAAGCAATAGATGAGGCAGAACATAGAAGACTTATTGAAGAATTTATAGCTAAGGTAGGTAATTAATATGTATGAATATCTAGCTAAAAGATACGCAGTTGCATTATATGATGTAGCTGAAGAAAAAAATAAAATAGATGAATATATTGCTGACTTAAAAGAAATTGAAACATTAATAAAGGGAAATAGCGATTTAAGTCAAGTAATTAATCATCCTAAAATAAGTACTTCTAAAAAAATGCAAATTTTTAAAGATGTTTTTGTCGACAAAATTGATAAAGAAATGATCTCTTTTCTGTTGTTACTTATAGAAAAAGACAGAATTACTGAACTAGATACTGTTATTTTCCAAATGGAAAAAGTTCGTTTGGAGAAAAACAGTGAAATTATTGCGGTTGTAAAAACTGTAGTTCCACTAAATGATAAAGAAAGAACATCTTTAGTTGATAAGCTTAAGGCTAAGTATAAAAAATCAATAATTTTGAAAGAAAATATTGACGAAAGTATTTTAGGTGGGGTTTATGTTAGAGTTGGTGATGACGTTATCGATGGAACAGTAAAGAACAAAATTGATGAAATGAAAAAATTAATGCTTATAAGAGGATAGAGGTGAGCCTATGAACATAAAACCTGAAGAAATAACCTCAATAATAAAACAACAAATTGAAGGTTATGATAATAAAGTTGAATCAGTAGATTCAGGTACAATAATTCAAGTAGGTGATGGTATTGCCAGAGTATACGGTTTAGAAAACTGTATGGCAGGAGAACTTCTTGAATTTCCAGGTGATGTATTTGGAATGGTAATGAATCTAGAACAAGATAATGTAGGTTGTGTTTTGCTTGGTGACGATGAAGGAATCAAAGAAGGCGACATAGTAAAGAGTACTGGTAAAGTTGTTGAAGTACCAGTTGGAGAAGCTATGATAGGCAGAGTTGTAAATGCACTAGGCCAGCCAATTGATGGAAAAGGACCAGCAAAAGCAGCAGAATTTAGACCAGCAGATGTTGTTGCTCACGGTGTTATCGAAAGAAAATCAGTTAATGAGCCACTACAAACTGGTATAAAATCAATTGACTCAATGATTCCTATTGGAAGAGGTCAAAGAGAACTTATTATAGGAGATAGACAGACTGGTAAAACAGCCATAGCTATTGATACTATAATTAATCAAAAAGGTCAAGATGTTATATGTATTTATGTTGCTATAGGACAAAAACAGTCTACAGTAGCTCATATTTATAATACACTTACTCAAAAAGGTGCTATGGATTATACAATAATCGTTTCTTCTACTGCATCTGAAACTGCTCCACTTCAATATCTTGCTCCATATGCAGGAGTAACTATGGGTGAGTATTTCATGGATCAAGGAAAAGATGTATTAATAGTATATGATGATTTAAGTAAGCATGCTGTTGCATATAGAACAATGTCATTATTACTTAAGAGACCACCTGCTAGAGAGGCTTATCCAGGAGACGTATTCTATTTACATTCAAGACTTCTTGAGAGAGCTGCAAAACTTTCTGATAAATTAGGTGGAGGATCAATAACAGCCCTTCCTATAATTGAAACTCAAGCAGGAGACGTTGCTGCATATATACCAACAAATGTTATATCTATAACTGATGGACAGATATTCCTTGAAGCTGATCTTTTCCATGCAGGACAAAGGCCAGCTGTTAACTCAGGTATATCAGTATCCAGAGTTGGTGGTAGTGCTCAAATTAAGGCAATGAAACAAGTTTCAGGTACATTAAGACTTGAACTTGCTCAGTACAGAGAGCTTGCTGCATTCTCACAATTTGGTTCAGATCTTGATAATGAATCAAAGAGAAGACTTGATAAAGGTAAGAGATTACTTGAAGTATTTAAGCAAGATCAATATGAACCAATGCCTGTAGAAAAGCAAATAATCATAATCTATGCTGTTGTTGAAAACCATGTAATGGATGTAGATGTTGCAAGAATTAAAGAATTCGAAAAAGGATTACTTGAATTCATGGATACTCACCATAAAGAAGTGGGAGAAGCAATTCTTTCAAAGAAAGTATTAGATGATGAAATTAAGAAGATGCTTAATGAAGCAATCGAAGAATATAAAAAAGTTTTTTAACAGAAAAGCATAGGTTTATCTATGCAGGAGGTGTAGTATGGCAGGAGGACTTCTTGTAATAAAAAGAAGAATTAAATCTGTAACTAGTACAAAGAAAATAACCAACGCCATGGGACTTATTGCCACCTCTAAATTGAGAAAATGCAGAATAAATTTAGAATCAAATCAAGGTTATTATAATTCATTTGAAAGTATAATGAAAAGTGTTGCTGAAGGTATAGTGGGCAAAAGCATATATGTTCAAGGTAACGGAAGTAACAAAAAATTATATATAACTTTGTCCTCTGATTCTGGACTTTGTGGAGGTTTTAATGCAGCTGTTGTTACAGCTACCGTAGAGAAAGCTTCAACTGATAGACCAAATTCTATTATAATGTCTGTAGGACAAAAAGGAAGAGGTTACTTTAGAAGGTTAAAATACGATACAGTAGCTGAATATGTTGATATACCAGATGAACCAACATTAAAGGAAGCCAAAACAATATCCGAACATGCATTGGATCTTTACAAAAATGGTGAAGTTGGCGAAGTCCATGTAGTGTACACTAAATTTAAATCAACTGTAAAACAAACCGTTGTAGATCAATTGGTATTACCACTAAAAGTTGATAAAAAAAGTGGTAGTGCTGGAGAATTTGAGCCTGAAGCAAATGAATTATTAGAAGGTGTTGAGAGTGTCTATTTAAAATCTCAAATATTTAACTTCTTATTAAATTCTAAAGCAAGTGAACAAGCGGCTAGAATGTCTTCAATGGATAGTTCTACAAAGAATGCTAATGATTTATTGGATGCTTTAAATCTTAGATATAACAGAATAAGACAAAGTGCAATAACTAGTGAAATAACTGAAATAGTTTCAGGAGCACAAGCTCAAGAATAAGATTAAGGAGGGAAACTTATGCCAAAACGTATTGGTAAAGTTGTTCAGGTTATAGGACCTGTTGTAGATGTAAAATTCGAAAGTGATAACCTTCCTAATATATTTAATGCCTTAGAAATTGATATGGGAAACAACAAAAAACTTATTGCAGAAGTTGAACTACATACAGGTGATGATATAGTTAGAACTATATCTATGGAATCAACTGATGGATTAAGAAGAGGAGCAGAAGTAATTGATACAGGAAAAGCAATCTCTGTTCCAGTTGGAAAACCTGTCCTTGGACGTTTATTTAATGTATTAGGTAAGACAATTGATGAAGCTGGGGATTTGGAAGTTTCAGAATACTATCCTATACACAGAGCTGCACCAAGTTTTGAAGATCAGTCTGTATCACCTGAAATGTTTGAAACAGGTATAAAGGTTATTGACCTTTTAGCACCTTATCAAAAAGGTGGAAAGATTGGATTATTTGGTGGTGCTGGTGTTGGTAAAACAGTTCTTATTCAAGAACTTATAAACAACATAGCAAAAGAACACGGTGGATTATCAGTATTCACAGGTGTTGGAGAAAGAACAAGAGAAGGTAACGATCTTTATTATGAAATGAAAGAGTCTGGAGTTATAGATAAGACTGCGCTAGTGTTTGGACAAATGAATGAACCACCAGGTGCTAGAATGAGAGTTGCGCTTACTGGTCTTACTATGGCAGAAAAATTCAGAGATGAAGGACAGGACGTTCTTTTATTCATAGATAACATATTTAGATTTACTCAAGCTGGATCTGAAGTTTCAGCTCTACTTGGAAGAATACCAAGTGCAGTTGGTTACCAACCAACACTTGCAACAGAAATGGGTGCCCTTCAAGAGAGAATAACTTCAACAAAACAAGGATCAATAACATCAGTTCAGGCTGTATATGTTCCTGCTGATGACCTTACTGACCCAGCTCCAGCAACAACATTCTCTCATCTTGATGCAACAACAGTTCTATCAAGATCAATTTCAGAACTTGGTATATATCCAGCAGTTGATCCGATTGAATCAACTTCTAGAATACTTGATCCGAATATTGTTGGTGAAGAGCATTATGAAATTGCAAGTAGTATAAGAGTTATCCTTGAAAGATATAATGAACTTCAAGATATTATAGCAATACTTGGTGTTGATGAATTAGGTGATGAGGATAGAGCAGTTGTTAATAGAGCAAGAAGAGTACAAAGATTCTTGTCTCAACCATTTAGCGTTGCAGAACAGTTTACTGGAATGAAGGGTAAATTCGTACCTATTAAAGATACAATAAAAGGATTTAAAGAAATACTTGATGGTAAGTGTGATGATCTTCCAGAAGCAGCATTCTTATTTGCAGGTTCAATAGAAGAAGTTAGAGAAAAAGCTAAATCTATGATGGGCTAAAGGAGTGATTTTGCATGGCATCTAAAATGAAGCTTAGCATAGTAACTCCTGAAAAGAAATTCTATGCTGGCGAAGTAAAGGAAATTAATACACAAACTGAAAATGGTGGTATAGGAATACTTCCAGAACATATTCCTTTTGTTGGCTTGTTAAAACCAGCAGAAACAAGATTTAAGCTTGAAGACGGAACAGAAAAAGTTGCTTTTACATCAACTGGACTTATGAAAGTTACAAAAACTGAAGTGGAAATGTTAGTTGATGCTTCAGAGTGGCCTGAGGAAATTGATGTAAGAAGAGCTGAAGAAGCAAAAAAAAGAGCCGAGGAAAGACTTAATAAAGAGCCTGGTAAGACAGATACAGCTAGAGCTGAAATTGCTCTTCAAAGAGCAGTTGCTAGAATCAAAACAAAAGGTATTTAAAGAAATAAGGTATTTTTCAAAGTTGAACTTTGAAAAATACCTTATTTTTTTAGTCAATTGAATACATAGAAAAATTTCACACTTTTAAAAAAAATATATATATTGGTAATAAGGACAGAATAAAAATTTGTGATAAGGTTAATAATTTAGAAAGAAAGGTAGGGGGAAAGATGAAATTTAAAAAGATTTCAACTTGTTTTTTAGTGTTTTTCATCACAATTTTTATGGTGTCAATAACATTTGCAGAAGATAGAAAAGATATTTTTCAGAATATAGTCAGTGAAACTAATGGAAATATAGTAGAAAACGGAATGAACATAAGCTATAAAGTTAAAAATGAAGGTAAAAATGAATGTGTAAATTGGCTAAAATTAATGAACTTATACGATAAAAATGAAAAACAATCTGAAAATTGTAATTATACTTACAATGATTTGTTAAATGGTGAAAATGATATAAACTTGGAAAGTATAAATAAAATTAAAAATACTTATAAATTAGAAAACACAGTGACAATAAATAGAGGTGACATGTACTCTAGAGAATTTCAAAAAGGTAATATTTCTGGATATATAGAGAGTAAAAAATATGACAATAATACTCAAATATATATATTCATTAGAGAAGTTTATCCAAAAGAAGATATTAATAGTATTGAAAAAAAAGTGAAAAAAATTTCAGGAATAGATGGCTGTAATATTAGTGTTCATAAATATATAAAAATTAAAAGTTCAATTAAGGATATTAAATTAATTCAGAGTGGAATAATTAAATATTTAAAAGACATTGGTTCAGAAAATATAGATACGGTTCATATAAATGAAGGATTTAGTACAGTAGCTTATACAAAACAATATGACCCAATAGTTGATAATGGAAAGTATATAGATCTTAATTTTGCAGTTATAAATGAATCAAAACAAAATTTTATAATTTTGGGTACGCCAATGGTAGACATAACTTATTAGAGTTTTAACAAGAATGAAGTGGAGGATTAAAATGGATAAATTTATAGTTAAAGGAGGAAATACTTTAAGCGGTGAAGTGGAAATAAGTGCTGCTAAAAATGCGGTATTACCGATAATTGCTGCAACAATTCTTTGTGCAGATAAGTGTACTATAATCAATTGTCCAATGTTATTAGATGTATATGTGATTTGTGATGTACTTAAGATTTTGGGTGCAAAAGTAATAATAGATGCTAAAAGTTCAACAGTAAATATAGATACTTCGGGTATAAATGGCATTGAATCCGGTAGCAATTTAGTGAGAAAGATGCGAGGGTCTTTCTTGATAATGGGGGCAATGATATCTAGATTTGGAAGATTTAAAATATCACTTCCAGGTGGATGTAATATAGGGACTAGACCTATAGATTTACATTTAAAAGGATTTAAGTCTCTGGGTGCTAGTGTAAAAATAGATCATGGATACGTTGAAGCTTCATCAAAGAAATTAAGAGGTGAAAGAATATATTTGGATTATCCATCTGTAGGTGCTACTGAAAATATAATGATGGCATCAGTTATGGCTGAAGGAGAGACTATAATTGAGAATGCAGCAGAGGAACCAGAAATAGGGGATTTAGCTAAGTTCCTAAATAAAATGGGTGCAAAGGTTAGTGGAATTGGAACAGACACATTAAAGATTATTGGGGTAAAAGAATTACATGGTGCTAATTATAGACCAATTTATGATAGGATTGAGGCTGGAACATTTATGATTGCTGCAGGAATAACCAAAAGTAAATTTAAAATAAGAGGAATAGACAATGAGCATATAAAACCAATTGTAGCAAAGCTTACAGAGATGGGGATAAAAATAGATTTAGATAAAAGTCAGTTAATTATAGATGGTACAGGAACATTAAAACCAATTGATATAAAAACAATGCCATATCCAGGTTTTCCAACAGATATGCAAGCACAAATGATGAGTTTGCTTAGTGTTGTTAAAGGAACAAGTGTTGTAACAGAAACAATTTTTGAAAACAGGTTTATGCATGTAACAGAACTTAAAAGAATGGGTGCAAATATTAAAATAGATGGAAGAAGTGCTGTTATAGAGGGAATAAATAGATTCACTGGTGCTGAAGTAAAAGCAACGGATCTTAGAGCTGGTGCAGCACTTGTTATAGCAGCACTTGGAGGAGAGGGAGAAACTGAGATCAGAGATATTTATCATATAGATAGAGGGTATGTTGAGTTTGAAAAAAAGTTAAGAACACTTGGAGCAGACATAAGACGAATGGAAGTTTAAAAAAGAATTTCATTATGGAAATTCTTACAAAAGTAAATTGTATTATTTCTAAGATAGCTCAATACAAGGCACATGAAAAAATAACAAGTCAAATTAAAATAATGACATGTTATTTTTTATATGCTTAAGTAAATTATTTTGAGCTATTCTATTTTTTTGTAATAAAAACTATACAGAATAATAATTATAATATAAGGCTTATATTTAAAGGAAGGCAGGTGAAATCCGTTATTGTTTAAATAAAAAATATTGAAAAACTGATAACGGAAGCTTATATGTTTAAAAGATTAATTATAATTATATTCGCAGGTGTTATATTTATAATGGCAGTGTCAATTTCTGTTGGATTTGGGACAAACATAAATTTGAATAAAAAATCTAATGATAAAGGATATGATGTTAAGCCCAGTGATTATGTTGGATTTAATAAAACTAGCAATAAGGAAGAAAATATAAAGGTGTACATAACAAAAACAAAAAGCATAAAGCAAATAAGCATAGAAAATTATATAGTAGGCGTAGTGTCATCAGAAATGCCAGCTGAATTTAATATAGAAGCTTTAAAAGCTCAAGCTATAGCGGCTAGAACTTTTGCAGTAGCCCATATGAGTGTCTATGGAGGAAAACCATATAATCATGGAAAAGGTGCAGATGTTACAGACGATGTTGAGTGTCAAGTATATATGGATAAAGAAGAAAGAATTAAAAGTTGGCCTAGTAAGGATTCAAATGAGTATTGGAATAAAATAAATGAAGCTGTCAATGATACTAGGGGACAAGTTATTACGTATGATGGAAGTGTGATTAAAGAACCCTTATATTTTGCCATAAGTTCAGGTAAAACTGAAGATTCAAAAGAAGTACTTGGAGATGACGAACCATACCTAAAAAGTGTTACAAGTGAAGGCGAAAATGTTGGACATAATAAATACAAAAGTCAGGTTAAAATTACATATTTAAGTTTTATAGATAAGGTAAAAAAAGTATATAAAAATTCAAATATTAATTATTCTAATGTTATGAATTCAGTAACAATATTAAGTAGAACTAAGGGTGATGGAGTAAAGGAAATTAAAATTGGAAATAATACTATTACAGGTGTTAAGTTTAGGAGTATTATGGGAATTAACTCAACTAATTTTGTAATTAAATATAACTCTGATAATATTGAAATAGATTGTACAGGTTATGGTCATGATGTAGGTATGAGCCAATGGGGTGCAAATGTTATGGCTAAAAATGGAAAAAGCTATTCGGATATATTAAAACATTACTATACTGGTATAAATATAGAAAAACTATATGATTGATCTAAAAAGCAATATTTAAAGTCGTAATATGAAGAGACTACTAAGCAGGGATGAAGGGTTTATGGATGTATCCATAAAGGCTAAGGAAATTTTTCCTCCTACGTCAGAAAAATAATGAATTTAAGTTCAAAGATTTTTCGCACGCATTGCGTAGAAAAATCATCCATAACCTTTTACTGAAAGCAAATTCTATCACTATTAACGGCATTACCGTTAATTCTTCCATTTTGGCACTCTTGCAATCTTTTACTACTAAGAATAAACTCTTGTCTGATAAAAGCAACTTAAGTATATATAATTTAATATGGAACCGGTAAAAAATTGCCAAACAAGATTAAATGTTGCTACTGTTAAAACGCTAGTAGGAATTTTAAATCTAATTTGGCAATTTTTTTAGTTTACAGAAATTATTTAGCAAAAAAATTAATATATAATGTATTTTTTACTAACTTATGGACAAAATACAAAAAGGAGGTGTTTTTCTATGGGTAAAAATGATTTATTCAATAAAAAATCAAATGAAAATCATAAGGTGAATTTTTTTAAGAAAGATGGTTTTTATTTAATTTTATTTCTTTGTCTGTGCATAATTGCTGGAGTAGCAACATATGTGAATACTAAATCTAAAAGCAATGCTGTAATGAAACAAGAACAAGTATCATCGCTTAACAATAAGAAGGCAAAAGCAAAGGCAAAGAATAAATTAGATACAGCCAAAGCAAATTTGTCAAAAGAAGAGAGTAAAAAAGCAAGTATGGATAATGCAAATCTTGCTAAAAAGGACACAACAAAAAATAATGCGAGTGTAGCTACTGGAGCTGCAGTTGTAACTACAGTATCGGCTCCTGTAAAAGGATCTATTGCCCAAGGGTATACTGGCACAGAAGGAGCAATGGCAGTTGGGCTAGATAAAGTAGCGAGAACTATACTTGGAGAATATATAAAAGTAGACAATGTGGGAATACCTGTATATTCTTCAGTAAATGGTACAGTTAGCTATGCCAATGGAGGAAAAATAATTGTCTTAAGTAAAGATAACAAACTAAAAGTTGTATACGACAATTTAGATCCAGCAAGTATAAAAATTAAAAGTGGAGATGTTGTAAATCAAAATAGTGAGATTGGTGTCATTGGAGACAGCGATAATGCAAAAGATAGAATTGTTGATTGCAATCATCTATATTTTGAAATTGATGAAAAGCAAAATGATGGAAGCTATAAAGATGTAAACCCTCAAAATTATATTAAGTATTAAAAAATATATTACAAACTTATCAGCCATTCAAAAAAACTGTCGGGATGGCTGATATTAAGTAATTAATGAAATATGTACCGCATATTTATAATTATAGAAGGACTAAGGAGGTAGTACTTTGAAAGATTACATTGAGGAAAGAGTTCTAGAAGTAGCACAATATATTATTGAGTCAAAAGCTACAATTAGAAAAACTGCTAAAGTTTTTGGAGTAAGTAAAAGTACGATACACAAAGATATGACAGAAAGATTACCTCAAATAAATCCTCAAATTGCTGAACAAGCTAAAGGTGTATTAGAAATTAATAAAGCTGAAAGGCATATTAGAGGTGGAAAAGCTACAAAAATGAAGTACAAGGCTATTGAAGGTTAGAAACATTCCTATTATAATATAAAATAGAAGCATTTTGTAATAAAATGAAAAATGTAATAAAAAATGTAGAAAACATAAGAGATGGAGTGAACAAAGGGATGTTTTTTGGAATTGGATCGGATATAGGAATAGATTTAGGGACAGCAACTGTACTTGTGTATCTTAAAGGTAAGGGTGTT
Source organism: Clostridium acidisoli DSM 12555 (assembly GCF_900176305.1). Lineage (GTDB taxonomy): Bacteria > Bacillota > Clostridia > Clostridiales > Clostridiaceae > Clostridium_I > Clostridium_I acidisoli. The sequence goes on along the minus strand of NZ_FWXH01000022.1, from coordinate 2,718 downwards.
ATTTTAAAGGAACCATCAGTGGTAGCAATTAATCGTAACAATAATGAAGTTCTTGCAGTTGGAGAAGAAGCAAGGAAGATGATAGGTAGAACTCCGGGTAATATAATAGCAATTCGTCCATTAAGGGATGGTGTAATCTCAGATTATGATATAACTGAAAAAATGCTTAAACATTTCATAAGAAAAGCTTGTGGGAAAAGGCGATTCTCCACACCAAGGGTAGTAATTTGTGTACCATGTGAGGCAACTGAAGTTGAAAAAAGGGCTGTTAAAGATGCAGCTGTAAATGCTGGGGCAAAAAAACCATGTTTAATTGAAGAACCATTAGCGGCAGCAATTGGTGCTGGACTTGACATATCTAAGGCAAGTGGCAATATGGTTATAGATATAGGCGGAGGAACTACAGATATTGCGGTTATCTCTCTTGGGGGAATAGTTGTAAGAAAATCAATAAAAATTGCTGGAGATAAATTTGATGAGGCAATTGTTAAATATATAAGAAAAAAACACAAATTAATGATTGGTGAAAGAACGGCTGAAGATATAAAAATAAGTATTGGATCAGCATTTAAAGAAGAATCAGAAGATACAATGGAAATTAGAGGTAGGGATTTAATAACAGGACTTCCTAAAAATCTTCTTATTACTTCTACTGAAATGAGGTCAGCACTTGAGGAATCTGTTAATGCTATTGCAGATTGTGCACATTCAGTATTGGAAAAAACACCTCCAGAGCTTGCAGCAGATATTGCTGATAAAGGAATAATTATGACAGGTGGAGGGTCCCTTTTAAGTGGACTAGATAAATTAATTGAAGATCAAACGAAAGTACCAGTTTGTGTTGCTGACCAAGCAGTCTCATGTGTGGCACTTGGAACTGGTAAGGTGTTAGATTTTATTGACAAATTAGATTTTACAGGAGATGACATTACTATGATAGATTAATATTAAAGTAGTAAAAGTCATGTAGATAATATATTAATTGTAAACTAAGAGTGACCGTTTTAGAAACAGTCACTTTTTGTTATACAAAATTTAAAGGTTTGTGTCATTTTTGTATAGATAATATGCATGTATCAGTGAGTCGCATATAACTTTAGCCATTTCTAAAATTAGATTTAATCGGATATTTCTATTTGTAAAGATTTCATTATTTTCACAGGAGTCAACAATTCCAATAATTGAGTAATCTCCAACATTAGGCAATGTTTTGCCCACACCTTTACCAGGATGAATAGGATAGTCTCTTATTTGTATTTCACCGATACTATCGGAACTTCCTAGGCATGCGTCTATCCCAATTATTATAGATTTGGGAGAAGTAGATTTTATGTTGTTTAATTTTTTATCAAGATTTAAGGCATGAATTGGATCTGATATGGTTCCATATACGGACAGTGGAAAATTTCTACTTTTTAATATGGTTCCAGTAAGAGGACCAAGACAATCACCAATGCATCTATCAGTACCAATACAAACTATTATAGTATTACTGTTTATATAATCCTTTAAGAAATGAGCAATTTCATAATATGCAAGTGGATTCTTATAGAATGTTTTCATTTTATTCAAGAAATACACCTCCCATTAATTTATATGAATTTTTTTCAGGATATATTATGAAACAATGTATAAAATTGCATGTGATAGAGATAATTAATAAATAGAGTGAATTATGAAAATTGCAGGAGGGATGATATGAATAAAAAGTTGATGAGTATGATAGCAATAACAATAACAATGTTGACCGCAGGGGTTATGATATATAATTCAAATATTTATAATAATAACGAACAAAATTATTCAGCTATAAAAAATGGTGAAGATACGGTACACGATTATAACAATAAAAAGGAAAATAAAACTGTAACCAAAGAAAAAAATATCGATAATAGCAATATGAGTGTAAAAGATACAGCTGACGAAAAAGAACAAGTCAGTCCACAACAAGAAAATAATGTTGATGAGAATGTAATTAGTGGAAATACTAAAGAAAATAGCAATATAGTAGAAAATGCTACAAGTAATGATCAAAAAAATGATGTACCTGTATTTAAAGTATCCAAAAATCAAATAATGGATAAAATAAGTTTTACAGATAAAGCAAAAATATTGTCAATAAGTAAAAGTCTTTCACCAGAAGATTTTAATAAATTACAAGAAGACATAAGTGATGATGATGAAAAAAAAGGATTATTAAACGCTATGGAACTTTTAAAAAAAAGACTTAATAATGATGATTTTAACAAGATGAAAAATATTGCATCAAAATTTATTAATTTAGATAGTCTTAATTAAAAAACATGTATATGCGCATGTATTAGAAAAAACGATAAATAACAAGAAATAAAGAGAAGGATTGTTATATTGCCAGATTATAAATTTGTAAAACTATAAATGAGATTGTATACTATTACTTGTTGATGACGAAGTTAAAGTCAAGTTATGAAATTATATAGTTGGAGGAATTCCCGAGTGGCCAAAGGGGGCAGACTGTAAATCTGTTAGCTCAGCTTTCGATGGTTCGAATCCATCTTCCTCCACCAAAATGGGCGTTTAGCTCAGCTGGGAGAGCATCTGCCTTACAAGCAGAGGGTCACAGGTTCGAGCCCTGTAATGCCCACCATTTTAAATTTCATAAGCTGGCATAGCTCAATTGGTAGAGCAACTGACTTGTAATCAGTAGGTTATGGGTTCAATTCCTATTGCCAGCACCAT
>NZ_FWXH01000049.1 GCF_900176305.1 Clostridium acidisoli DSM 12555 | reverse complement strand
AGCTCCAGGCATATTGTATGCTGTACTGTCCTTATCAAACTCTTGAAGCATATACATTCTCTTTTGAGCTGATGAAACTTCGTAATACTGTTTTTCATCTACTTTTTCTATTGCTTCATATTGCTTGCTGCTAATAGTTTCTATATATTCGCTGAGTCCCTTTATATTTCCATTACTGAAGATTTCCTTTAGAGGCACTTCTACATTTAATACCTTGAAAATCCTCCCTGTTAAAGTTGTTGCACTTAAAGAATGTCCTCCCAATTCAAAGAAGTCATCATTTATTCCTATATTAGTTACACCTAATACGTTCTGCCATATCTCTACTAACTTCTCTTCTAGCTCATTTCTTGGTGCTTCGTACTCTGCTCCTGTGTTGATTTTGTCCTCTGGCTTAGGTAGTGCCTTTCTGTTTACTTTTCCGTTTATTGTTAGAGGCATATTCTGTAGCTTTATAAAATATGCTGGTATCATATAATCTGGTAAGGATTTTTTTAGTTCTTCTCTAAACTTTCTTACGCTGTATTCTTTTTGCCCTACATAATATGCACATATGTATTCATTTCCCTCTTTTTCTCCTGCCAAAACCGTTGCTTCCGTTATTCCCTCTATCTTTAATAAGGTGTTTTCTATTTCTCCTATTTCTATTCTAAAACCACGTATCTTAACTTGATGATCTATTCTTCCTAAATATTCTATGGTTCCATCTATCATCCATCTTGCTAAATCACCTGTTCTATACATCTTTTCACCAGGAGTATATGGATTCTTCACAAATCTTTCTTGCGTCATTTTTTCATTATTTAAATATCCCCTCGCTAGCCCTTCTCCACTTATACATAATTCACCAAATGATCCTATTGGCATAATCTCTAAATTTTTTCCTAAAACATATATTTTTACGTTGTCTGAAGGCACTCCTATTGAAACTGAACTTTTAGCATTCCTTTCAGCCTTATATTCATGTATCATGCAGCCTACTGTTGTTTCTGTTGGACCATACTCATTATATATCTTCACATTTCCATCAAATGCATTATATATACTTCTCGCTAACTTCTCCTTTAAATCTTCTCCACCTAATATAAGTTTTTTCACTCTTGTTTTTGATAAATCCATGTTCTCTATTAACTTCAAATGTGTAGGTGTTAATTTTATAATGTCAACTTTGTTTTCTTCCACTACCTTTTTTATAAGTGAAACTTTACTTTCTCCTTCATATATTACTACCGCATTTCCTGAAATAAGTGGCGTATATATTGATGTTACTGTTAAATCAAAGGATACTGAAGAATATAGCGGAAAATCTGTTTTTTCATCTTTAACATATACTTTTCTAGCCCAATATATATAATTCACTAATCCCCCATGCGTTACCATTACACCCTTGGGGTTTCCTGTGGTTCCAGATGTATATATTATATATACTAGATTATTTCCTTTTGTGGTTTTACTTAAATTAGCTGTATCTTCTTTGTACAACTCTTCACTATTCAAATCACATGTATCTATGTCTTCATTACTTAACTTTTTCTTAAACTTATCTTGTGTTAATAATATCTTAGTTTTACTATTCTCCAACATATATTTTATTCTGTCTTCTGGGTATTCTGGATCTATTGGCAGATATGCTCCTCCTGCTTTTAATACACCTAACATTCCTACTATCATTTCAAGGGAACGTTCTGCCATTATTGCCACTATAGCATCTGCTCCTACTCCCTTTTTTCTTAAATTTCTAGCTAGAGAATTAGCTCTCTCATTAAGCTCTTTGTAAGTTAACTTTTTATCCTCAAAAACAACCGCAATATTATCTGGATTTTTTTCTACCTGCGTCTCAAATAATTCAATTATTGTCTCATTCTTTGGATATTCTGTGCTTGTATTATTGAATTCTTGTAACAATTTATATTTTTCTTCTTCACTTACTATTTGTATATCTTTAATAACTGAATTCATATTAAGACTTACTGAGTTTAATATATTAATAAACACACTTTTAACTCCATTAACTTCGTCCATTAATAATTCGTTACAATAATTAAATATAAGCTTGATGGAATTACTATATTTTTCTATATTTAAAGTAAAAGCATTATTACCTAACGCCAAAATATCTTCTATCTGTTTTTTATTATGAATATTCTTCATACAACAATACACATTAACACTGTCATATATATCATTGATTTTATATATCTTTTTAACTGGATAAAATTGATGTTTATATACTTCAAAAGTTTGATTTTTTTGATGAACTAATGCTTGTTTGAATGTATTATCTTCAATAATATTATTATCTAATATTATAAATTCATTATTACTTTCCATATCTTCTGATTCAATATATTGGGGAATTCCAATTAAAAATTTATTATTTTGAAAGTACTTAGCTATAGTGATTTTAAATGTAGCCAACATAATTACATAAATAATTAAATCATTATTTCGAGATGTTTTAACTATTTTATTAAATACTTCACCATCTATGTCTACATTGATTTCATTTTTACTCGGTACATATTCTGAAGCCCTCTTACTAAAATTTATTCTTTCATATTCCCCATGTGCAATCTTATTCCAATATTCTTTAGATAAATTAATTAAATTACTATCTGACTCTTCTTCTATAATCATTTGTAATACATCTCCTAATTTCTTAGTACTAATCCACATTTATTAATTCCAGATAGTAATGTGATTTAATTTTTCAATCCAATTACATTACCATCTGGCATATTACTCCTTACTTACTAATCTTCAAAATCAAAATCAAAGTCATCTTTGTTAAAATTACTACTCTTTGTTTTTGATAGAAAATCGTAGGCTTCATTATTAGTCATTACACTTATATCTTTTATAGCTATATCTAAATTACTACTTGATACTTTAATGATATGTTTAAAGCACTTAATCATATCTTCCATAGTCTCGCGTTTATATAGGCTAGTTGCATAACTAAAATTAAATTTAATTTCTTCTGTTCCTTCAGACGCAGCTATTGTAATATCAAGCTTTTCCATATTATTACTTAGGATGTATGGCTTAAAGGTTAAACCTTCTACTTCTATTTTAGCTTCTCCCACATTTTCTAGAACAAACATAACATCAAATAAAGGATTTCTTCCTAAATCCCTATCTATATCTATTTTGTCTACAATTTCTTCAAATTGATAATCTTGATTTTCATATGCTTTTAATGCTTTGTTCTTTACTATCTTTAAATATTCCTTAAAACTTAGTCCACTATTTACATGGCTTCTTATTGCTAATGTGTTTACAAATACACCTATTAAGTTTTCTAAATCCACATGATTTCTTCCTGCTATTGGGCTTCCAACCACTATATCTTCCTGCTCACTGTATTTTGATAATAATACGTTAATATTTGCTAATAACACCATGTACATAGTAGTTTCAGTTTTTTGGGCTATATTTCTTAAGCTTTCAGTTGTTTCTTTATCTAAAACAAAGCTTATACTGTCACCTTTAAAATCTTTAGTCTTTGGCCTTGCATAGTCTGTAGGCAGCTTCAATACTGGTATTTCTCGGCTAAACTCTTGCAACCAATATTCCTCCTGCCTTTTATACTCCTCACTTGCCTTTTTATTTAACTGCCATGCAGAATAATCCTTATATTGTACTTTTAATTCTCCTAAGTCTTTTCCGCTATATAACTGACTAATTTCTTCTGTTAATATAGACATTGAAACTCCATCTGATACTATGTGATGCATATCAAAAAGCATAATATATCTTTCTTCTTCTAACTTTATAACTGCTGCTCGTAATAATGGTGCAGTACCTAAGTCAAATGGTCTTATAAATTCCTTTATTTTTTCTTGTATTTCTTCTTCAGTCCTTACCTCTATTTTTTCTATTTCAAATTGTATTTCACTAGCTTTATTTACCATTTGTACTATCTTATTATCTACAGTATAGAAGCTTGTCCTTAATGTTTCATGTCTTTTTATTAACTTTATAAATGTTTCCTGCATTTTTTCTATTTCAAATTTACCCAATACTTCCAAACTTCCAGGCACATTATATGCAGTGCTATCCTTATCAAGTTCTTGAAGCATATACATTCTCTTTTGAGCTGATGAAGCTTCATAGCATTCTTGTTCTTCTACCCTTTCTATTGCTTCATATTCTTTTTTGTTAATAGATTCTATATATTCACTTAATCCCTTTATGCTTACCCTGCTGAATATTTCTTTTAGCGGTACTTCTATATTTAAATTCTTATAAATTCTTCCTATTAGTGTTGTTGCTTTTAAGGAATGTCCTCCTATTTCAAAGAAGTTATCATTTATACCTATATCGCACACACCTAATACATCTTCCCATATTTCCACCAATTGTTTTTCCAATTCGTTTCTTGGAGCTTCATATTTTACTCCCGTATTAATTTTTCCATCTGGCTCTGGTAATGCTTTTCTGTCCACTTTTCCATTTGGTGTTAACGGCATGCTCTCTAATTTTATAAAGTATGCTGGAATCATATAGTCTGGTAAGGATTTTTTAAGTTCATCTCTTACCTCACTTATGTTGTATTCTTTTTCACCTACATAGTATGCACATAAGTATTTGTTTTCTTCCTTTTCTCTTGCTAAAACTACTACCTCTTTTATCTCCTCTAATTTTAATAAATTATTCTCTATTTCTCCAAGCTCTATTCTAAAGCCTCTTATTTTAACTTGATGGTCTATTCTTCCTAAGCATTCTATATTGCCATTAGGAAGCCATCTTGCCAAATCTCCTGTTCTGTACATCCTTTGTCCTGATTCATATGGATTTGCTGCAAATTTTTCTTTGGTCGATTCTTCATTATTTATATATCCTCTTGCTAGTCCATCTCCACTTACACATAATTCTCCTGCTACCCCTATAGGCAATAATTTATTATTTTCATCAACTATATATATTCTTACGTTGTCTATTGGTTTTCCTATTGGTATATTTCCATATTCTTTATCTATTCTAAAACTTGTTGTAACTACTGCATTTTCTGTAGGTCCATAGTTATTTATTAATTCATATGTCTGCTCTTTATATACTTTAAGTCTATCTGCTCCCGTTAACAATTTTCTAAGTGATCGGTTTTTTTGCTGTATAAATTGTTCAAAAATTTGTGTAGGTAAAAAGCTTATGGTTATTTTATTCTTTTCATAATAGTCATTTAAAAGTTTTATATTTAACCTTATTGAATCATATATTACATGTATTGCTGCTCCAGCTATAATGTACGGAAATATCTCCCATACTGATGCATCAAATCCTACTCCTGCATATTTTGTAACTCTATCTTCTTCAGTAACTTCGTAATATCTATTGTGCCACAAGGATAAATTTACAAGCCCTTTATGTTCCATCATAACTCCCTTAGGCTTTCCAGTTGTCCCTGATGTATATATTACATATGCTAAATTATTTGCTTTATATGTTTTACCTAAGTTGGACTTACTTTCCTTATATAACTCTTCATTATATAAATCATATATTTCTCTTTTATCCCCAGTTATTTTCTCTTTAAGTTTACCCTTTGTTAATACTATATTTGTTTTGCTATTTTCCAGCATATATTCTATTCTATCTTCTGGGTATTCTGGATCTATTGGCAGATATGCTCCTCCTGCTTTCAAGATTGCAATTATTCCTACTATCATATCAATAGAATTTTCTACCATTATTCCTACTATATCATCTCGACATATACCTTTTTGTTCTATAACTCTTGCTAAAGAATTTGCTTTTTCATTTAACTCTTTATAAGTTAATTTTTCATCTTTAAATACAACTGCTGTATTCTTTGGAGTCCTTTCTACCTGCTCTTCAAACAACTCAGTTATTGTTTTGTCTTTTGAATATTCTACACTGGTATCATTAAATTCTACTAATAATTTACGTTTTTCTTCTTCACTCACTATTTCTATATCTTTAAGCTTAACCTCTATATTCTTTACCGTTACTTTTACTATATTTAAGAAATGATTAATCATTCTTTCAATAGTCTCTTCCTTGTATATACTAGTTGCATAACTTAGCCTAAAATAGATTTTCTCTTTTCCCTCAACTGCCATCATTGTCATATCAAATTTTTCTATATGGTCATTTATATCATAAGGCTTAAAGGTTAAATCTTTTATTTTTATTTTAGCTTCTTCCATATTTTGAAGTACAAATACGATATCAAACAATGGATTTCTACTTAAATCTCTATCTACATCTATTTTGTCCACTAATTCTTCAAACTGATAATCTTGATTTTCAAAAGCCTTTAACGCTTTACTTTTTACTGTTTTTAAGTATTGCTTAAAGCTTGCTTCTGCATTTACACTACTTCTTATTGCTAACGTATTTACAAACATACCTATTACATTTTCTAAATCCACATGGTTTCTTCCAGCTATTGGACTTCCAATTATTATGTCTTCCTGTCCACTGTATTTTGATAATAGTATATTTATATTTGCTAATAGTACCATGTACATAGTACTTCCCGTTTCTTTGGCTATCTCTCTTAATCTTTCAGTGGTTTCTTTATCCAACACAAAATTTATGCTGCTGCCGTTAAATTCTTTAACCTTTGGTCTTTTATAATCCGCAGGTAAATTCAATACTGGTATCTCTCCACTAAATTCTCCCAACCAATATTCTTCCTGCTTTTTAAAGTCCTCACTTTCTCTTTTCTTTAACTGCCATGCAGAATAATCCTTATACTGTACCTTTAATTCTCCTAAATCCTTTCCTGCATATAAATCGCTAAATTCTCTTGTTAGTATGGACATTGAAACTCCATCTGATACTATATGATGCATATCGAAGAACATAACATGCCTTTTTTCTTCTAATTTTATAATTCCTGCCCTTAATAGCGGTACCTTATCTAATTCAAAAGGCCTTATGAACTTTTGGAACTTTTTCTCTACTTCTTCTTCACTTTTTACTTCTATTTGCTCAATTTCAAAATTCATTTCATCAATTTTATTAATTTTTTGTACTATCTTATCACCTTTAGAGTAAAAGCTTGTCCTTAATGTTTCATGTCTTTCTATTAATTTTATAAACGCTTCCTGCATTCTTTTTATATCAAAATCACCTAATATCTCTAAGGTTCCAGGCATATTATATGCTGTACTGTTCTGATCAAGCTCTTGGAGCATGTACATCCTTTTTTGTGCTGATGATGCTTCATAGTATTCCTTTTCTTCTACTTTTTCTATTGCCTCATATTCTTTTCTACTAACAGAATCTATATATTCACTAAGAACTTTTATATTTCCCTTACTAAATATCTCCTTTAGTGGTACTTCTACATTTAACACTTTGTAAATTCTTCCTATTAGTGTTGTTGCCTTTAGGGAATGTCCTCCTAATTCAAAGAAGTTATCATTTATTCCTATATCTTGTACTCCCAATACGTCTTCCCATATTTGTACAAGTTTTTGTTCTATTTCATTTCTTGGAGCCTCATATTCTGCTCCTGTATCAATTTTACCTTGTGGCTCTGGTAGTGCCTTTCTATTTATTTTGCCATTTAATGTTAATGGCATACTTTCTAGTTTTATAAAGTATGCTGGCACCATGTAGTCTGGCATAGATTTTTTTAATTCTTCCCTAAACTCTCCTACACTGTACTCTTTTTCTCCAACATAATATGCACATAGATATTTATTTACTGCCCCGTCTCTTGCTAAAACTATTGTTTCTTTTATTCCTTCTAGTTTTAATATATTACTCTCTATTTCTCCAAGCTCTATTCTAAAACCACGTATCTTAACTTGATGGTCTATTCTTCCTAAATATTCTATGTTCCCATCTGGAAGCCATCTTGCTAGATCTCCTGTTCTATACATTTTTTCTCCCGGCTCATATGGATTCTGTGCAAATTTTTCATTAGTTAACTTTTCGTTATTTAAGTATCCTCTAGCTACTCCGCAGCCACTTATACATAGTTCTCCTGCTACTCCTATTGGGAGCATT
>NZ_FWXH01000050.1 GCF_900176305.1 Clostridium acidisoli DSM 12555 | reverse complement strand
AGCACCATGCATGCGAATGAAACACACTGGTTGCTGAAACTTCATTGGGCCAGTCCCTCAGTTTCTCTAGATAAGAAAATATTAAATTTTAATAATAAAAAAGACCATGTTAAACCACGCTTTATAGAAATAAAACATTGTTAAACATAGTCTCTAGTTTGTCTAGTCGACTGTATATATCCAACTATTCTTATTTGTTTAGTTGTTGTTATTATTATAATTATCTATTCTGCTTTTGTCAAACGTTTTTTAAATTTTTTTAAATATTATAAAAAATTTATGTTTTACCTACTAAATTATAATCTAAGCCTTGTACTTTTAGTAGTTTTCTATCAAACTGTTATTTACTAAACTGCTAGTCTTTTTCTCCCAATTTCATCAGCTTTAACAATTGCCTTCTCAATTAAATTCTTGTCCACGCTAAATGTAAGATCATTGACCTCATCGATTGTAAAATTTATTTCATTTGTTATATTTGATATTTTATTATTTATATTTTCTTTTATTCCTAATTGCTCTAATGAAACCGGCAAATTTAACAAATTTAATATGTAAACAAGTTTTTCTACTTCCTTATCAGATTTTCCTTCTAAAATAAATTGTACAATCAATCCAAAAATTACTTTTTCTCCATGCAAAGTTCCCTTTGTATCTAAAACATGTGTTAAACTATCATGAAGCGTATGTCCAATTGCAGCTGCGTGATTTCCACCTTTAACACTTCCAACTAAGCCAGCTAACACAATAATTGCATCTACAACCTCTTGAAATTTTTCATCCAAAGCTATATATTCTGATTTTTCTATTCTATTAATATAATTTTTTAATATATCAAGTGCTAGTTCAGATGTTTGTAGACCTATCCTTATTGATATATCCTTTAAGGCTGTTTTATGTGGTGCTGCCTCATACCACTTAACAAGAGTATCCCCTATTCCTGCATTCAAATATCTTTTTGGAGCTTCATATATTATTCTAGTGTCAGCCAATATAAGCTTAGGTGAATTTTCTAGCAAAAAATAATCAGTATGTCTACCCTCGTCATCATATATTACTGACAATGCAGACCAAGCTGCACAAGTTGCTGCTATAGTAGGCACTGTCACAACAGGTAAATTTGATCTTTCTCCAACTGCTTTCACTAAGTCTAATGCACGTCCACCACCTATGCCTATAACAACATCAACCCCTATTTTTTTTGCTTCTATAACATATTTATCTATATTTTCATAAGTACAATATCCTATAAACTCCTCAAGCTTATATTTTACATTTTTATCACTAAGACTTTTAGTTAATTTTTCTCCTGCAGATTTTAGTGCAGTTTTGCCTCCTATTATCAAAGCATATTTCCCGATTTTTTCTATATATTTACCACTATGTTCTAAAATATTTATTTCACTTACGTACTTTTCTGGTGCTTTTATACTTATCATATTAAAACTTCCTCTCACTAAAAATTGTTATTTAAAACTTCTTTTAAAATATGAACAAGTAATTTGTTTTCTTCTGGCGTTCCAATCGTTATTCTAAGCCAGGTCTTCATACCAAATTCAATTCCAGCCCTAATGGAAATTCCTCTTTTTAATACTTCATTAAATACTTCTAAGCTGTTTTTCTTTACATCAACCATTATAAAATTAGTTTGTGTAGGTATATATTCTAAATCCAATTCATCAAAGGCTTTGTAGAAAAATTGCTTTTCTTTTAAATTATTTAAATACACTTTATTTCTAAACTCTTGATCCTCTAAACTTGCATTAGCGGCAACCTGCGCTAAAAAATTAACGTTAATCGGTAATCTTATTTTATTTAAAACAGCAATAATTTCTTCACTAGTGATGCCATAACCTACCCTGAAAGATGCTAATCCATATACTTTAGAAAACGTTCTTAAAATAATAATATTTTTGAATCTATCTAATAATTTTACAGAATCAGGATAATCCTTGTTTTCTACAAATTCATAGTAAGCTTCGTCTAAAACAACTATTATGTCTGATGGTATAGATTTTAGAAATTGAACTAAACTTTCTTCTGAAAAATATGTACCTGTTGGGTTATTAGGATTACATAACCATATTACTTTAGTTTTTTCATTTATTTTCTCCTTTATATAGTCTAAATCAATTCCATTATTTTTTAATGGAACAGATACTATTTTACCTTCCATCTTTAAAGTAACTACTTTATACCATCCAAAAGATGGTTCTGGAATTATAGATTCTTCATTAGGATTTATAAAAACTTCTCCTATCAAAGAAAGAAGTTCAAATGAACCATTCCCAAATATAAGTTGTTTTTCGTTAAACCCATAAGTTTCTGCAAGCTTAGTTCTTAATTTGCTACAATTAAAATCTGGATATAAATTAATTTTGTTAAAAGATGTCTCTATAGCTTCTTTTACTAAAGGAGAATATCCTAAGCTATTTTCATTTGCTGAAAGTCTTATTATTTTATCTATTCCAAGTTCTCTTTCAATTTCTTCAATAGTTTTAGCAGGTGCATAAGATATAATATTATCTAGCGGTTTCCTATACTTTAATGACATTAACTTAACCTTCTTTCAAAAATTATTCTAAATAGTGTAATCCGTCTTTCCAAAAGAAACTACATTATCGTAATCCTCATCTTTTTTCATAACTTTATCTAAAATATACTTTTCAAAATATGCAAAATCATTATTTTTTATTCTAGGTCTAGCAAGTGATATTTTTACATCCATAGCTATGCTACCTTCATTAATTAAAATTACCCTATCCGCCAGTGTAACTGCTTCACTTACATCATGTGTTACCAAAATTGCTGTGAAATTTTGTTCTTTCCATAAAGTTTCTATTAACTTCTGCATTTCAATACGTGTTAAAGCATCTAAAGCTCCTAAAGGTTCATCTAATAAAAGAAGTCTAGGTCTTGAAGCTAATGCCCTTGCCAATGAAACTCTTTGTTTTTGTCCACCAGATAATACACTTGGCCATTCCTTTGCTCTATCTTCGAGTCCTACTTCCTTTAATGCTGAAATTGCAAGCTCTTTATCATTATTTTTTGTACCGAGTTCTACATTTTCTAAAATTTTTTTCCAGGGTAATAATCTAGCTTCTTGAAATAGAAATCTAATTTCAGAAGATAACCCTTTTAATAGTTCACCATTTACTAATATTTCTCCTTCAGAAGGTTGTTCTAGTCCTGCAATCAACCTAAGAAGGGTGCTCTTCCCGCAGCCACTTCTCCCTACAATAGCAATAAATTGTCCTTGTTCAATATTTATATCTATGTTTTTCAATACATCAAAATCTCCGAATCGCTTTTTAAGGTTCTGAATACGAAGATGTGTATTTTTTTCTTCACTCAACATAATCACTACCTTTGCTTAATTATTTTGATAGTTTGGATGCCACCTAAGCAATTTTAATTCTAAAATTTTAGCAGCACTATCAGATATTTTACCTAGTACAGCATAAATTATTATACTAAGAACAATTACATCCATTTGCATAAACTCACGAGCATTCATTGCCATATATCCAATACCTGAATCCGCCGCTAATTGTTCTGCAACGATTAACGTAAGCCACATAATTCCAAGTGATTGTCTCACGCCTACTAAGATTGAAGGCAACGCACCAGGTAAAATTATGTTCCAAAACAATGCTCTCCTTTTAAGTCCGTAAATCTTGCCCATTTCAACAAGCCCTGAATCTATCGTACGAATACCATGAAGGGTGTTTAAATATATTGGGAAGAACACTCCAAAAGAAATAAGAAATAATTTTGCTTCTTCTCCAATTCCAAACCAAATGATTACTAATGGCATTAGTGCAAGATGGGGAATATTCCTTACCATTTGAATTGTAGAATCTAATGCTATTTCAGATCTTCTTGATACTCCATTCACGAGTCCCAAAACAAAACCTATTCCACCACCTATAATAAATCCAATTACTGCCCTTTTAGTACTAATTAAAATATTATTAGTTAACTGTCCATTCTTTATTAATGTTATAGTTCCTGCAATAACTTTCTCAGGTGTTGGAAATATATTTGCAGCCACTATTCCTGTTGTAGTCAATACCTGCCATGCAATTAATATTATTATAGGAATTATCCACGGTATTACTTTGTTCAAAACTGATCTTCTTTTTATATCTTTCACTTGTTACACTCACCTCACTTTAATAACTTAATTCAATAGTTCTACTCTACTTTGAAAATTTTTCTATTTGACTATTGAAAGAGTCATCCCAAAAAGTGCTAACATCAGTTTTAGTTTTCAAAAGTCCAGCATCTAAAAATACATTAGCGATATCTTGTTCTGATGCTATTGCTGATTTTGATGTTGGTACAAGCTGTGTAATCTTAAGTTTGTCTCCATCAACAATAGTGCTTAATGCATCTTCTAATTTTTGATGAGTATTATCTGCTGTAATTTGCGCCCAAGCTTTTTGATTTTTTCTTGCCCATGCAAATGCCTTATTTAATCTACTTAGATAATCTACTATAGCTGCACGCTTAGCTTTATCATTAATTGCTGACGTTGATGCTTCATATGGAAAATTCCCAGATAAAATAGTCTTTGCACTAGCAAGTGTAGTCGCACCATTTTGATGTGCGGCAGTAATTGCATTTCCATAGCTTGCAAGAGCATCTACTTTTCCACTTACTAAAGCTGTTAGTCCGTCTGGAACTGATAATTGTTCTGCTTGTATATCGCTCCATTTAAGACCTGCTTTTTGAAGCATTTTAAGTAAGAAATAGTGAGCAGTCGTTGCACTAACATATGCTACTTTTTTTCCTTTTAAATCTGCTACATTTTTTATTGTTGAACCTTTTGGAATTACCAATTCTTGATTTAAAGTATTTGATTGTTGCACAGCTATAATTTTAAATTTATCCTTATTTGCGGATTGTGCTTCAAAAATTGGCGGTATTTCACTTGTTCCAGTAAAGTCTATATGACCAGCTGTCAATGCATCCAAACATAAATTTCCACCTTGAAATACACTATAATTAACCTTATATGGTGTCTTATCTAGACCTGCTGCTTTAAGTTCGGCTTCTATGTTTCCCCATCCAGTTTCCCCTACATTTAATGTCACACTACTTAAGTCCACACCTGATTTTTTACTGTCATTTTTTTTCACCTCACTATTTCCACATCCAGCTAATATAAAAACAGTTCCTAATAATACTATTAAAGTTTTAAATCTTTTCATCTCCACTTCCTCCTTAAATTCAACATTTGTATTCTAATATCTTGTTTTATAAAATAAATCCCCATTTAGATAAGACTAAATGAGGATTTCTCATATATTTTAGCCTTATCTCTCAGGGATTTCCTGCTGGATTTAGCACCATGCATGCGAATGAAACACACTGGTTGCTGAAACTTCATTGGGCCAGTCCCTCAGTTTCTCTAGATAAGAAAATATTAAATTTTAAT
>NZ_FWXH01000051.1 GCF_900176305.1 Clostridium acidisoli DSM 12555 | reverse complement strand
TTACTCGGTTCATTTCTGCATAGTCTATTCCTATTATTCCATTTCCCGAATTTATTAAACTCAACTTCTCTCCCTTCTTTCTAACTGTTTTTTATGCTTCTTTCTATATCTGAATCCACCTTTTCAAAACTTCCTGCTATTGCTTTCAATTCTTTTGATATTTCTCTTAACATTGAATCGTAATTATACATGCCTTTTTTTACTTCAGAATATTTATATTGAAATTCATTCTTACTGTCACCTTTCCAACTTTCAATCAATTCACTAGTTGCTGCTTCAACATTTGCCTCATGAGCTTTACATGTGTCTGCTGCTTTTACAAATAAGTCGGCTGTTCTATTAAAATCCTCTATATTTATACTTATTGTTTCCATAATATCCCCCTCTAATTAGTTCAATTTAATTTGCATTCAAGCATCTATTCAATTCCTCATCTGCTTTTATTACTGATATATAGGCTGAATTCTTTTCCAAAACATTCTGTATATCTGCTTTTGCTTCTTTCATTTTTCCAAGGGTTATTCTATTTTTTGCCCTCATAAGATATATTTCTAATTGCTCTGGTTTTAAATCCAATGCGTACTCATACATAATTTCAGCTTCATCATTTCTTCCTATGTCTCTTAACGCATTTGCTTTTAGTATGTATAACTTTGAATCGTATGGATAACTTATAATTAATACGCTATATTGTTGAATTGCTTTTTCATAGGCTGCTTTACTCTTGTCACTTCCAATTAATTTTAATGCTAATGCCTTAAAATAATATGAATTTATTTTGTTCATATCATTTTGTTGCATATTTTCAATTATATAATCAAAGTCTTCTAAGGCTTCTCCATATTTTTGCAATGTCATAAATAAACTTGCTTTGTTGAACCTTACATCCATGTTTTCTGGATATATTTCTATTAGCCTATTATAAATATCTATTGCCTTATCAGTTTCTCTCATTTTAAAGTATATTGTTGCTTTTTTATTTAATATTTGAAAATTATCTGGTTTTATTTTTTCACATTTTTCTATTTCCTCTAATGCTTCCTGTAATTTGTTCTGTTTCTCAAGTATAATTGCCATATCATACTTAAATACAGTTTTATCTTTGATTAAATCTTCAGTCTTTTTAAGTAAATCTAAAGCTTCTTGATACTGTCCCATTTCTCCTAATATCAAGCTTTTAAAATGATTTGCTTCTTCATTATTAACTTCTATCATAAGAGTTTTATTATAATTTTCAATAGCACTACTAAACTCACCCATTTTTTGAAGAATATTAGCTTTTTTATTATAAGCTTCTACACTTTCACCTTTTATATTTATGACTTTATCTATCCATATTAATGCTTGGTTAAAATTACGAGTCATATCATAACATAGAGATAAATTGTAATATAAATTTTCTTTATTCACTCCTAAATATATCGCTTTATTATATAACCTTATAGCTTCCTCTGTATCTTTTTTCATAAAAAAAGTCACATTTGCTTTCTGAAAAACCGCTTCCCCTTCAATTGGCTTTTTACTTATTATTAAATCATAATATTCTAAAGCTTTATCTGCTTCTCCTAATAATACATATACCATAGCTTTGTTGTAGTAAGCATCTATATACTCAGCATTTTCTTCCAACACCATATTAAAATATTTTAATGCGTCATTATATCTTTCTTTCTCAATAAAATACAATCCCATCTTATTTAATTCTTCAGCTTTTGTATTTTCTAATGCTTTCTCCATATAAATCATTCCTTCTTATTTCATTTTTTGTTGACAATCGTTTTTTTCTGCATTTATAATACTAGAAATACTTCTTAATCCATTTGTAATACTATCAAAATTTCTAGAAAACCCTTGTATACTATTTTGTATATTTCTTGCCGCTTGTCCCCCAAGTGCGTTGTCCATATTACTTACTGTACTGTTCAGATTTCCTTTAGCATCTTGACTACATGAGACTGCATTATTTAATTCTCCTAATGAATCATTTGCTCCATCTAAAATCCCTTTTAAAACATTGTTCATAAGCTCACCTCTACTTAATATATTTGTTTCACTTATTTAGTTTCTATCAAATACCATTTTAAAAAAATTATAACATATTTATTTTTATTATAACAACACTTTAAAGTCGTTATATTATTAAATTCAATAAAAAATTTAATAATATAACGACTTTAAAAAAATAGACCTATATTTCTACTTACTAAAAATATAGGTCTACTTACATTTTGTTTTTATTCTTTTATTTTCTTTTCATACCTACCATACATTATAAATGCTACTATAGAAAAGAATACAGGTCCTATTATCATCCATATGGTCGATTTTATGTCTGGTTTAGACTGTAATATTGGCTCAATTATTGTAAATAAATTTGCAAAGAATACTGTAGCTGTAACTACAACTGCTGCAATTACAGCACTCCTATAACTTTTAAATATTTCAAATGGTTTTTCTATTTCTTTCTTCTTTTTAAAACCTGTAAACGCAATAGCAATAAATATATATGGCAGAGTCATTGCAACATTTGTCATAAGTACAATATATGAGAAGAACTGTGAAACTCCATCTCCACCAAATGATGTAAGAAAAATAAATACACATACTATTATGCATTGTATCCACATAGCATTTCTTGGTATACCATCTTCATCAATTTTGCCAATAAGTTTAGGCCATAACTTCGTTGGGGTTCCTTCTATCAATTGTTTTAATGGTGAATACACAAGAGTAAAATACGATCCTAAATAAGCTAAGAACATTGAAAGTCCAACTATTCTTGCAAAAAATCTTCCTAAACTAACAGCTGCTGCTTGTCCTAGTCCAATACTTGTCCCTATTGTGTACCCTAAGTTTTGCATTATTATATATGTTATATTAGCTAGGTTCACTCCATGAGTTCCACTTAACTCTTTCCAGTTAAGGAATATACCACACATAAATATACCTATAGAATATCCTACGGCAATAATTATTGCAGATACAAGCATTCCCTTTGGAAAGGTGGTCTCTGGTTTTTCAGTTTCATCAACTAGCCCACCAACAGCTTCTATTCCACCATATGCAAATATAGCAAATACCAGAAATGATAATAAATTCATTATAGAATTACTTGCCGGATTTGGTGAATCAATAAATGTTTTTACTGAAGTAATTGGTTGTGCAAGTTTTCCTCCATGTAAAATAAAAATCAAAATTCCCCCCACAAGTAATACAACATTAAGAAGGGCTATTGCAGTTCCTCCTATTGAAGTTATTTTACTTATTTTTTGTAATCCTTTTGATGCAACAAAGGTTACTATAATAACAAATAAGATTGCAAGTATTCCTAGCACTTTGGTTGATTGAATTCCTAAAACTGAACTGTTTTCTGTTATATCTCTACCAAATATTAAATTTGAAAGTGGTATCCATATTTCTGTTGCCACACTTACCATCCAAATTACATACGATGCATACCACATAAATGTTCCGATAAAAGCAAATTTGCCATTTACCGATTTTTCCATCCATGAATATATTCCGCCCTTTTCTTTTTTGAAGGCTGCACCATACTCAGCCATCATAAATGCATATGGTATAAAAAAGGTTAACCCTGATAATATATACCATGGAATAGCTGCATATCCCATTTTGTAAAAGGCTTTAGATATGTTATTAAAGCCAAAAACCGATGTAAACACCATTAATACTAATGGTATTAATGTTAATTTCTTTTTGCTTTTCATTTTCTTATACACTCCTATTGTTGAAAGTTTTTTTTCAGACAATTAAATATTATATATTAAAACTAGCTTTTTTTCAATTAATCTGAATATTGCAAAACCATTTTTCTTGTATGGTTTTATTTATTGTTGTTGACATCTTATAATTAAGATACTATAATATTGTAAAATATATTTTAATAAAATGATGATGATAGGAATAGTAGATTTATATAAGCTGATAGCGAATTAGGGATAGTGTAAGCCTAAGAAGTAGACATAAATCGAAAGACATCCTTGAGTAGATTGTCTGAAAGCCGATTTGGTTATTAGGATAATACGTTCTCCCTCGTTATAGGGACTTAAGATAATCTGAATTTTATGATTAACATGGATGGCACCGTGGGATATTATTCTCACTCCAATTTTTTTGGAGTGAGATTTTTTATTTGGGCTATATTTTGTATTAATGCATATTCAGATTAAATTAGGGTGGTACCACGTTTAAAATCGTCCCTTTTTTAGGAGACGACTTTTTTTTGAACAAATTTACAATATTAAGAAATTGCAAAGTAAAGACTAAAGAATTTTATCATAGCTAAAGCTAGATAAAAAGATTAAAGAAAGCCTTCGGCTAGATGGAAGAATTGACGAGGCTAAAGCCGTCAAAGGTGAGAGAA
>NZ_FWXH01000052.1 GCF_900176305.1 Clostridium acidisoli DSM 12555 | reverse complement strand
GTTTATCTAATGAATGCAGACTTTGGATACCCTTCTCTACATTTTCCACGGGTTTGTAACCCTCCAATACCTTTGTAGCCTGTTATAGTGTTTTTTACAACATCTTGTATGTTTACAATTTCATTTATACTTGTATAAGCAACCTTTTGACATACAAAAACAGGATCAAGGCAATGAATTAGA
This sequence comes from Clostridium acidisoli DSM 12555, assembly GCF_900176305.1. Classification (GTDB taxonomy): domain Bacteria; phylum Bacillota; class Clostridia; order Clostridiales; family Clostridiaceae; genus Clostridium_I; species Clostridium_I acidisoli. The sequence continues at coordinate 3,618 of NZ_FWXH01000052.1, read as the reverse complement.
ACTCGTTCTGGTGAACTAGCGTAATTAGCTCCAGCTCACTTAACCAAATTGCGATAATTAAAAAGATATTTACAAATAAGACTTTATACCTATATAAAGAGCTTTATAAGGGATTGCCAGAGACAACTATTGCTGACAAAATTATTAAATTAAGATATACCCATAACTTAAGACAAGAAGATCTAGCTGATTTATTAAATATGCATTGTAGTGCAATAGATGGCTGGGAAGTTCATAATGTCATGCCAAAACCCATAAGCATAGATAAATTATGTAAATTATTCAATTTACCTTATAACTATTTCCATGAATATTATAAAATATATTTTAATAATCCCGGCGAGAAAATCAAATCCTGGAAGATTAAAAATAAATTAACTTATGAGAAGTTATCCAAATTATTAGGTATTACCCATTCATGTGTTGGAAGGTTACTTAATAATAAAATTAATCTTTCATATAATATATATATGGAATTAAAAAAGTTAGGAGCTTTTTAAAGCTATGTACATTTCTCTTCTATAAAAATATATCTAATATTAAAAATTATCTCTTATCAATTTTAATCATAAAAGAAAAGAGTTATATTAAAATGAAGGTAAATCATTTTATATAACTCTTTTACAAATGTATTTTAATTAACTGTTTGGAGATTCTATATCAATTTTAATAATATGAGTATTTGTACTTTTTGTATTGTTACTTAATGTAGCAGTGGATATCGTTAGTGTTAGCATTAAACAACTTAATCCTAAAGTTAAACTTTTTATTATTTTATTTTTCATAGCTACACCCCCAATCTAAATTTTTTGATAATAATAAATATTTCTTGCATAAATCTGTTTTATCTTCATTTAGATACATAAGAGCTAATTCATCATAAATTGATTTAATCATTTCATTGCTTTTAGTAGACTTTAACAAATCAATAATTTCAAAATAAACCTTCTCTAACTTTTCAGTGTCATTCATTTTATCGTATATTTTTGTTAATAAATAATTACCTTTTAACAAATATTCTAAATCATTATATTCTTCTGCATATTTTAAGCCTAATTCTATGGCTTCAATTGCTTTTGTATTCAAATCCTGTTTTAATAAAACCTCTGATTTTTCTATAAGTGTGGCCGCCAATATTGGCTTATTAACTTCTCTTATTGTTTTTTCAGCCATATTAAAGTATTTAATACTTTCTTTAAAGTCATTTTTAGCACAATAATTTGATCCCATGTTGCTATATATATATCCTAAAAAAGCACTTTTATCATCCAAAATTTTAGTTAGTAAAAATTTATATACCTCTATTGCCTTATCATATTCACCTATAGCATTATAGCAAGTCCCTTTTGTATTATGTGCAAAGAAATATAGCCTAAAATCTTCTTTCTCATCACATACTGATAAAAATCTTTCAATAGTTTCTAACGCTACCTCTATTTGATTTAATCGTCTATAGCACATTGCCATAGAATATAGGCATAATTTTTTTGTTTTAAAATCATTATATTGAGAACAATAATATTGACTTAATTGATAATATTCAATTGCAGTATCATATTTTAAATCGTCTGCCTTGCAGACTCCCATTTTCCAATAAATATACCCTAATTTTTCATTTTTCTTAATGCCTATGCATATTTCTCTAGCTTTTTTATAAATATCACAAGCTACTTGAAATTCCCTTTCTTTGAAGTAAATTTCACCTAATCTGCAATATGCTTCTACCTTAACTTCTATAAGATTATATTCATTAACTATCTGAAAAATTCCATCTATGATATCCATTTTAATGTTGGTATCTTTAAGCCTTCTTAAACAATATAACTCTGCATCTTCCTTGGGCGAGCGCATAAGATATGCTTCATCTACATTCATAATAATATCAAGTTCTTCTGCTCTTTCATTAAATCTTTCAGCAAGTTTTAATGCTGTAGCATAAGTTACATCCCTTTTGTCAGTTTCCATCATGCTTATTAATCCTCTAGTTACATTCTCACTTCTTAAATCATCTTGTTTTAAACCTAGTTGGGTTCTCAAGCGTCTTAATTTTTCTCCTGTAGTCAAGAATTTCATGATATCACCTTTATTCCAATATATTTGTATTATATTTAAATTATATATCATATTTTAGGTGCACGCAACTTATACGGCAACTTTTTGTTAGTTACATTGTTTATTGAAATTTTCTTAATGATTTTTATTCTCCTCAATATTTTTCTTCTCGTTCACTCCGAGGCACTATTATTTTTTCCTCGATTTCTCCATATAAATTTTTTCCCATACCCTTTTTTTGAAGATACTCATCTAAATCATGTTTATAGACAATTACTTTCTTTTTCTGTAAGCATCTCGAATCCTCCTTTTATTTCTATATTTTAAACAAAATCCATTTGCAGGTTTGAAGTTCATATTTAATTTCAAACTGCTTCTGTATTCCATCAATTAAACTTTGACATTGAAATACAAACATTGGATTCCCAGCTAGCTTTTCTATGTTCTTAACAATAATTTTATCTATTTTTATTACTTTTACTGATTCATCATCCATTTGTAATCTAAACCTTATAGGTCTTAATTCACCTTTATCATCAGTATAAGAAATTACCTCTATAGGTTTTGCTACAACCTTCATAATTATAAAAACACCTCTCACTTATAACATAGAGCTCATCACTGGAAAACCATCTTCACCGAAGCATCCAAGTCATAGAATTTACATTGAAATGTAAAAAACATTATTGCACTACTGACTCATTTCCATACTTTAACCTAATTTCATCTATTATCTTATTAAGTCTGCTATCTTTAACATAATCAAATGGATATAAATGTTCCTTATTTGAAAAATCTAAAAAGCTCTCATCTAAACTAAACCCCTGAATTTTTGGTTTATATTCCTGGAGCATTTGATGCATTGCTGAACTACACTTCAAATAAGGCCAATATCTAGGCCGTACTATACCTAAATTGAGGCACTTTATTCTAGGTTTAAATATTGTATTTCTTTGCAGATACAGATTTTGCCAAAACTATTCCATGTCTTGATGCCCCATCACCACCTACTACGGAGGCAATTTCTCTTATATCTAATCTAATTTTTCACCTTGCTGCAACCTCTGTATGCGACTTCCCAGGATAGAAAAGCAGAATTAACATCAATATGAAAATTTAATCTTCTCATACTCTTATATTTTCTTATTTACATATTATAGTTAAATTATATGCAAACACAAGTTCGTATGTCAAGATGAAAAAAATGACTCATATAACAAATCTGTTACATAAGACATTTTTTATCGGCTGATCACAAACTATTTAAAAATTTAAATAGTTATTATTATTAAATTTAAGCCTCTTATACTTTTTTTGCATATTATATAATACTTACTTCTAGGACATATAATCTAGCAAAACATTGCTTTCTATTCAAAAATATACCATATAGTAATCTAGTTTATGATAAATAATTTTTTTAATGCTAAACAGTAATATTATTATTTTGTAGTTATTATTGATATTACATTACTTGGTGCCGATTCATTCCCTACTGGATTTTTTGCTGTTACTGTAAAACTATATGAAGTACTTGGCATTAATCCTGTTACTGCATATGTTGTT
>NZ_FWXH01000053.1 GCF_900176305.1 Clostridium acidisoli DSM 12555 | reverse complement strand
TAATGTTATTTCTAACATCAAAAGAATTTGCTGGTTTACTTAATTCTTATACTCTGTTTAATTTTCAAAGATCACTGCGCTGTCATCTGACAGCTATTAAATTATATCAAGTGTCTTTCACAATGTCAACTACTTTTTTAACTTTATTTAAAAAGTAATTTACATACTGCAGAAGCGACATTTAGAATCATAACATATTTTTATATGTAGATATATAAATAAAATAAGTAATTTGGAAAATAACTCTCTATTTCTTAATTTTCTTATATTTATCTTTGTATTTCTTATATAGACACTCCTGGAAATGTTTATATCGATTATTGCAAAAATCACTTAGATTATTAATCTAAATTTGTGATATAATATATACTGAGGTGGTAATATGTGTAATAACCAATTAAAATCAATAATAGATAATAGTAATAATATTGTTTTTTTTGGAGGGGCAGGAGTTTCTACCGAAAGTTCCATTCCAGACTTTAGATCAGAATCTGGACTATATAAGACTAAAAACAATTTTTCTTATCCTCCTGAAATAATGCTAAGCCACAGTTTTTTTTCAGATCATCCTGAGGATTTTTTTGAATTTTACAAAGCAAAAATGATATATAAGGAAGCTAAACCTAATTTAGCACATTATGCCTTAGCTAAACTTGAAGAGTTAGGAAAGATTAGTGCCATAATCACTCAAAACATAGATGGTCTTCATCAACTAGCAGGTTCTAAGAAGGTTCTTGAGCTTCACGGATCAGTGCACAGAAATTATTGTACTGGTTGTAATAAATTTTTTAACTTGGATTACATTCTAAATTCTACTAGCACAATTCCTAAATGTGACGTTTGTGGTTCAATAATCAAACCTGATGTTGTTCTTTATGAAGAAAGTTTGAATATGAATATTATAGATGAAGCAATTTCTTCTATTATGAAAGCAGATACTCTAATTGTAGGAGGTACCTCCTTAGTAGTATATCCAGCTGCTGGCTTAATAGATTACTTTAAAGGAAAACATATTGTATTGATAAATAAACAATCAACACCGTATGATCGAACAGCAGATTTAGTTATAAATGATAGTATTGGAAAAGTTTTAAATGATGTATTATAAATAGAATCTTATCCTTAATCTATACTTTACAAAAAATTAATCTCTTATTTTTCTTTTTTAATATATAATAAAGTTATAGTTAAAACTTCATAGTTAATTAAAATTTAATATTATATAATTAGTTTAATTGTAAATTTTAGAGGGGGTTTTTTAATGGTAAATGGCTACAAGATAAGAGAGCTTAGATTAGAGAAAGGTCTAACTTGTACAGATGTATCAAACTTATCTAGAAACTTAAACTTTCCTATTTCCAAAACATATCTTGAGGAATTAGAAAGAGGTGCAAAACGTAACCCATCTTTTAATATTATTGAAACAATATCCATAATATTAAAAGTTAACCTTGATGAATTAAGAGTAAGCTAAATATAAAAATCGACCGACTTATTCAATGGAATATAGTCGGTCTTTATATTTTATTGAAAACAAAGCCAGATAAGACATATCAAATTTGTGTAAATTTATCTTTCTATGATATAATACAATTTATATCACAAATCATATAGTGTATAAATATACATTTTAATTAGTTGGGAGGACATGTTGCTTGAATGCATATTTAAGAAAAAATACATATGTCTTTATATTAATCTTACTAATATTGCTTTCTGTGCATATTTCAATATTACTATGGATTTTTTTTAAATCACACACATTAGATTTAACTAAAAAACTATTTTCTATATTATTTTTAGTTTTATCTGACATGATATTATCTATATGTTTTTCTCATTTTTATAACTTAAAAAACTTAAAAAAATTTGATACTTTAATAGCAATAAATAGAAATATTTATATGGAAATATCATCATTTTTACTTATTCTTTTTTCTTATATTTTTTCATATTATATGCTATTTACTAGAAATATTAGCTATATATCACCACAATTTATAGTTCCATCTTTAGTTCCTCTTTTCTTTTTAACTTACAATGATCTATCAATCGGTGATAAGTTTTTAGTTTATGGTTTTAGAATCTTAGAACTAGATACTATATACAATTTTTATCTATCTAAGGATTCAAGGCATATAATAATTTTTTTGAAAGATGGATCTAAATTCTCTGTACCAGTGTATAAAAAACTATATGATGAATTAGTGAAAAAATACAAATAAATATTTTAGGGGGTTACTTACTTGGAAAACATTATAGTCGCAAAATTTGGAGGGAGTTCACTAGCAGATGCCCACCAGTTTGAAAAGGTTAAAAACATTGTAGAAGCTAATGGGGATAGAAAATACATTGTACCTTCAGCACCAGGAAAAAGACATTCTAAGGATTACAAAATTACAGATCTTCTCTACCTTTGTAGTACTCACGTAGAGCAAGGTATAAGTTTTGATGATGTATTTAAAATAATATCAGATAGATATAATGAAATTGTAACGGAGCTATCAGAAAAATATAACCATATGAAAGCTCTTGACATAAATACATATTTATTAAAGATTAAATATGATATAGAAAGTGGCTGTCCTTCAGATTACACTGCTAGTAGAGGTGAATATTTAAACGCAATTATATTATCAACTCTTTTAAACTATGATTTTATAGATGCGTCTGATTTGATTTTTTTTGATAAATATGGCAGATTAAATGCAGATCATACACATAAAGGTATAGTTAAGAAACTTTCCTCTTCAAAAAATGCTGTTATTCCTGGTTTTTATGGATCTGATCCATCAGGAAAAATAAAGACTTTTTCTAGAGGTGGATCTGATATAACAGGTGCCTTAATTGCCAGAGGAGCTGGTGCAAGTTTATATGAAAACTGGACAGATGTATCTGGATTTTTAATGGCCGATCCAAGAATAATTACAAATCCTATGCCTATTGAAGCAATAACTTATAGAGAATTAAGAGAATTATCTTATATGGGCGCTACAGTTTTGCATGAAGATTCTGTATTTCCTGTTAGAGAAGCTGGTATTCCAATTAACATAAAAAATACTAACTCACCACTAGACAGAGGAACTTTAATAGTTGGCGACACTCATCCAATGGAAAAGTGTGGAACTATAACTGGTATTGCTGGAAAAAAAGACTTTACTGTAATAGCTATAGAAAAGAACTTAATGAATACTGAATTAGGTTTTTGCAGAAAATTATTATCCATTTTGGAATCAAACAATGTAGTTTTTGAGAGCATGCCTGCAGGAATTGATACTGTTTCTCTTGTTATTCCTGATTATCAGTTAGACAACAAACTTGAGACAATTATTGAAGAAATAAACCGACAGTGTAAACCTGATTCATTAGAAATTTTACCTAATATGGCACTTATAGCTACAGTTGGACGTGGAATGTCCAAATCAAAAGGAATTGCCGCAAAAATATTTGAAGCTCTTGCCAAAAACAACGTAAATATAAGAATGATAAATCAAGGTTCAAGCGAAATAAACATAATTGTAGGTGTTGAAAATAACGATTTTGAAAAGGCTATAAACTCTATTTATAATGCTTTTTTATAATAAAATATATAATTAAAAAAGGGATGTATAAAATAATTTTTATACATCCTTTTCTAATGCAACGAAAAAAGTACTGAATATAAATATTCAGTACTTTTTTTCAACCCAGCGACGACCTACTCTTCCACAGGGCTGCCCCTGCAGTACCATCGGCGCTTTAGAGCTTAACCTTCGTGTTCGGAATGGGAACGGGTGTTG
>NZ_FWXH01000055.1 GCF_900176305.1 Clostridium acidisoli DSM 12555 | reverse complement strand
GTATTAGATACAGGAACAGGTTTAAGAGTACCTAATATGTCAGTAATAGATAATAATATAGAAAAGATAAGTAAAATAGAAAATGTTAGTGGTAGCAGTTTAGAGGTGGGGAGTAATGCTGTTGAAGATTCAATTGATAGTATAAAAATAATGGATGGCAAAGTTGGTGGGAAAATACCAATAGATGATTTTAAGAAAATAAGAAATGAATCAATTCATAATTCAGATGCTAGTTCAATAACGTTAGGTAAATACACACCAACAATTGAGGATGGAGTTGAAGATTGGACGAAGCCAGGGCAAGATTCTTATATTTCAAAAGCAGGTGATAATTCTACTTATTTTAGTTTAGGAAGTGAATGGGATAATATTCAAAAAACATATAATCTTACAAGTGATGAAATGTTTGAATATTTTAATGTACCTGCCTTAGATGATGCCGTCAGTGGCGGTAAAACTATTCAATTTTCACATGATCCTCGTTTATATCCAGATAGTTATTTATCACAAGAATGGCAGTATTTAAAGGATAGTTATGGATTTAAAACATTAATACCAAAAGGAGATGTTTGGATTGCAAAATAAAAATAGTGAGACAATTTCAGATGAAATAATAAATAGATTAGGAGATTATTTTCAAAAAAAAATTGATGATTTTATGATTTCTGAAATGACTGATACTCCATACACAATGTTTCGAATTGAATTTGTTATGTACAAATATTTTAATATTGTTTTAAATTATGATAGAGGAAGATTTGGGTGTAGTATTATTAATGGTAATAGATTCTTACCATTAGAAAATAGTCAGAAATGGTACGATAAAGTAGATATGAATACCTTTTTAAAAGAGCTAGAAGAACAAATAAAATTGAGAATACCAGATAAGTACTTGGAGTTTTATGGATGGAAATAATGGAAAATTAAAAAATTATGAGGTTAGGAAAATTTACCATAAATGGTAGGTATACATCTCCTATAATTGATGGAAAGTCGTATTCATACACAGAACGTTCATTACCATATATGGAGGATTTATCAAATTATCATCAATATGAAGTGACGGGAGACTTCTCAAAGATTGAGGAATATGTTAATAATTGTTCTGATGTTAAGTTAAAAACTCAAATCGATGCTAACGTTACTAAATATTACAATGAATTAAATAGAATTTTAAAATCTGAAGGTATTTTAAAATTAGACTCAACAAGTTTTGAAATATTGCAATTACAATATGACAAATTTATAGAAGATACAGCAAATGAAGTTGGCAAAGATATTGATGCAACATATGGACTGAAAGGTACAGCAGCATCATGGGGTGATTTAAAAGGTGGTGCAGAACAAATTGTTACACCATTTAACGGATATATATTAAAAGATCTTGGGATAATTAAGTAAAAGGAGTATTATAAATGAACAGAGAAGAATTTTTAAAAGGAATAGAAGAATTTCAAAATAAGCTAGGAATGTGGCAAATTGAGATAGATAAATTATGTATGGGAGATTTTATTTTAGGATGCTATTTCGATGAATGTGAAGAAAAGTGGAAAGTATATCAAAACAATGAAAGAGGAAGGCATTGGGAGATGATGTCAACAACTTCTGAACAGGAGGCATTGGAAAAATTATATTCTATTATAAAATTTCACTCTAGAACTATAAGCCATTAAAAATAGAATATAAATTTAAGGTTTATTATGGGAATATATTACAGAAGTTATGCCTATCAAGATTAAGGGAATGATTACTAATGAGCAGGAAAGAATTTTTTCAAAAAATAAAAGAACTTGATGGTAGTTAGGAATATGGCAAGTTGTGGTAGATCAGTTAAGTATGTCAGATTTTATTGTTGGGTGTTATTATGATGAAAATGAAAAGATGTGGAACGTCTATAAAAACTCAGAAAGAGGAATACATAGTGTAAGATTATCAACAGTTTCAGAGCGGGAAGCCTTTAAAAAGTTGTATTCGATGATAATGTTCATATACGAAAATATTAACTCAAATAAAAATTAAATTTAATTACAAATAGTGGTCATGTAAAGGCAATAAACCAGCTTCAGTAAAGATTTTAGAGCATAAAGGTTTAATTTAGAATATTTGAGGATTGTAAAATGACATATAAAGAATATTTAAATAAAATACAAGTGTTAGGTACAAATTTAGAGTAACTAAATATAGTTATTGGAAAAAAACTAATGTACCTTTTTCTACAGGAGTCTATTTTCAAGATGAAAATTGGGTTTTGCATGGTGTAGATGAGAGACAGAATTTTTCAATTATCGAAAAGGTTGATAAAGATAGAATCTTTAAGTTCTTGTACATAATAATAATGGAGAAAATAGGAAAATGGAATTAAAAGCGAGACAAAATCAAATAAGTTTAAGTTAATTATGAATAAGGCTAGAATGAAAATTGACTATCAAATTTTGTAGATACAAAATCAAGTGAATTATATAAATTTAATAGGAGTTAACATAGTTTTGTTTAATTTGAAGTATGTTAACTCCTAAAACTTTAGACAAACATTAAATTTTAAATAAAAATGATCAAACTTTATTTCAAATCAGCAAGAATAGAAGCAACAGCAAGTTCATTGCTTAATGAAGGAGAAAAAATATTTAACAGTGTAAGAAATGATGAAGAAAAAGCATTTAATGGAATGAAGAAAGAAGCAGGCAATATATGTAGTGGA
>NZ_FWXH01000062.1 GCF_900176305.1 Clostridium acidisoli DSM 12555 | reverse complement strand
CTCAAAATTAAACAGAGATAAGTTTCAGTAACCTGCTGTCGCAGTAGTTATCCTACTGCGTCGACTCCTTAGAAAGGAGGTGATCCAGCCGCAGGTTCTCCTACGGCTACCTTGTTACGACTTCACCCCAATCACTAATCCCACCTTCGGCCGCTGGCCCCAATAAAGGTTACCTCACGGACTTCGGGTGTTACCAGCTCTCATGGTGTGACGGGCGGTGTGTACAAGGCCCGGGAACGTATTCACCGCGACATTCTGATTCGCGATTACTAGCAACTCCAACTTCATGTAGGCGAGTTTCAGCCTACAATCCGAACTGAGATGAGTTTTGAAGTTTTGCTCCACCTCGCGGTATTGCATCTCGTTGTTCTCACCATTGTAGCACGTGTGTAGCCCTAGACATAAGGGGCATGATGATTTGACGTCATCCCCGCCTTCCTCCCGGTTAACCCGGGCAGTCTCACTAGAGTGCTCAACTAAATGGTAGCAACTAATGATAAGGGTTGCGCTCGTTGCGGGACTTAACCCAACATCTCACGACACGAGCTGACGACAACCATGCACCACCTGTCTCCCTGCCCCGAAGGGCTTCGCGTATCTCTACGTTATTCAGGGGATGTCAAGTCTAGGTAAGGTTCTTCGCGTTGCTTCGAATTAAACCACATGCTCCGCTGCTTGTGCGGGCCCCCGTCAATTCCTTTGAGTTTTAATCTTGCGACCGTACTTCCCAGGCGGAGTACTTATTGTGTTAACTGCGGCACAGAAGGAGTCGATACCTCCTACACCTAGTACTCATCGTTTACGGCGTGGACTACCAGGGTATCTAATCCTGTTTGCTCCCCACGCTTTCATGCCTCAGCGTCAGTTACAGTCCAGAAAGCCGCCTTCGCCACTGATGTTCTTCCTAATCTCTACGCATTTCACCGCTACACTAGGAATTCCGCTTTCCTCTCCTGCACTCTAGATACCCAGTTTGAAATGCAGCCCCCAAGTTGAGCTCGGGGATTTCACATCTCACTTAAATATCCGCCTACACATCCTTTACGCCCAGTAATTCCGGACAACGCTTGCCACCTACGTATTACCGCGGCTGCTGGCACGTAGTTAGCCGTGGCTTCCTCCTTTGGTACCGTCATTATCGTCCCAAAAGACAGAG
>NZ_FWXH01000056.1 GCF_900176305.1 Clostridium acidisoli DSM 12555 | reverse complement strand
CTTTTAGGCGTAGCCTTTGGTGTTAATATGATAGTTTAATATGCTAATAAATACGTATTCATTGAAAACTGGCGACCTTCGTTCAAAGATTTTTCGTAGCATAGCGGAGAAAAATCATCCATAGCCTTTTCACCGCGAATCATAGGTGAAAATCCTTCACCCGTGCTGCGCAATTTATTACTATTACGTAACAAAAAGTTTATTTCTTTATAATATAATAATTTGTTATTTTTATGGTTACATTTTGTTATAATAAACATATGAATGTACTATATATTTCATAAGCAATTTTGAAAGGCGGTGATAGTATGAGTACTTTTATGTTTAAAAATAAACTTAGAAATTACACCCCCATAAGTAATATTTTTATAGATAAGTACATGCCTAAAGCACGAGGCGAATATGTTAAAGTATATATATTAGGAATAAAATATTGTTTGTCAGGAGAGCCTGGAGTAGATTCAACTCTATTTGCAAACACCCTTCACCTTTTAGAAACCGATATTATGAATGCTTGGAATTATTGGAGTGATGAAGGTGCAGTGAAACTCATTCCTATAGATAACATGGGCAATTTTAGTATTGATTTTTTAGACCTTGAAGATAATATTTCTTCTAATGATGAAAATGTAGATCTTTTAAGAGAACTTGATAATAATTCAACTAAAGATATGCTCCAAGACATAGAAAAATTAGTTGGAAGAACTCTTTCTACTAAAGAAATGACCATGTATATAAGTTGGATAAATGATTTCAATTTTCCACCTGAACTAATTCTTCTGCTAATAGAATACTCTGTATCTAGGGGGAAAACAGATTATAGATATATAGAAAAAATAGCATTAAATTGGCATGATAGTAATATTACTTCTATTGAAAATGCTCAAACTTATATAAAAAAGCATGAGGACAAGTGGATAAAAATAAGGAAAATATTGAACTATCTAGGTATTAAGGATGCAGATGTATTAAAACCTCAAGAACAACTTTTAGATAAATGGATAAATTCCTATGGTTTTCCTTTGGACGTAATATATAGATCCTGCGACATAACCTTTTCTAGGATAAATAAAGCTGATTTTAAATATATGGATGCTATTTTAACCAATTGGTTTAAAAGTGGAATAAAGACATTAACAGATGTTGACACTAAGGATTTAAAAAAGAGCACTTATAATAAATCAAATGTTAAAAATGCTCCTAAAACTAATTTCAATGATTATGAGCAACGCTCTTATGATTATGATGAACTTGAAAAGAAATTATTAGGATGGGATAAAAATGATTAAAGGCTACGGGGAACAAATTTCTAAAATATACTCTGATATTCGTGAAAATGAAGCAAACTCATTAAAAGAAAGAAGAGAAGAAATCAAAAAAAACTTACCTGCTGTTTTTGATTTAGAACGTAAAATAGCAAAACTCTCTATCGACTTAGCTGTGAACTCATTTAAGGATATTGAGGACAGAAGTGCTTATTTAAAAAATTTAAAAGATGAAATTACAAATTTAAGAGTACAAAAGTCAGAATTATTAGTTGCAAACGGCTATTCTCTTGATTATGTATCACTACACTATAGATGTAATAAATGCAAGGATACTGGATATATTGGATCAGCTAAATGCAGCTGCTACAAACAAAAGCTTGTAAAATTGTATTATAAAAATTCACATCATAGTTCTTTATTAGAGAAAAATAATTTTGAGCATTTTAATATAAATTACTATTCTGTGCAAAAAACAAACTCGGAACCTAAAAGTCCAAGAAAAAACATGGAAGATAAAATTATTCCTTTTGTTATGGATTATTTAAAAAATTTCCAAAGTACAGATACAAATTTGCTTTTTTATGGAAATTCCGGCACAGGAAAAACTTTTTTATCCAATTGTATAGCAAAAGACTTATTAGATAAGGGATTTCTAGTTGTATATAGAACTGCTGATGATTTGATCCACGACCTAAAAAAAATAAAATTCGAAAATGATTCTAATTTGGAAGACATTCTTCTAAATTGTGATCTTTTAATTTTAGATGATTTAGGAACTGAACAGGTAACTGACTTTTCATCTACTGAATTATTTAATCTTCTTAATAAGAAGCTTTTAATGAATAAAAAAATGCTAGTTTCCTCAAATTACGCACTGGAGAAACTTTCAAGAACTTATTCAGAAAGAATTACATCAAGATTATTTGGTAATTTCAATTTATTCAAATTTTATGGAGACGACATAAGAATTAAAACTAATTTAGCTAAACAAAAATAATATTAAAATAAAAGGATAGGTTAATTCTCAGAATTTAACTTATCCTTTTGTTTTAATATTAATACAAATTTATAAGCACAAAAAAACTTCTTAGAATTCTCATCTAAGAAGTTTTGGTGCTGGCAATAGGAATTGAACCCATAACCTACTGATTACAAGTCAGTTGCTCTACCAATTGAGCTATGCCAGCTAATATGGCGACCTGGAAG
>NZ_FWXH01000060.1 GCF_900176305.1 Clostridium acidisoli DSM 12555 | reverse complement strand
TCAAACTGTCCCAAATAGTTAAAGCATATTTCTGGTTTTAACTTAAATTCCATCTTATCCTTAGAAAGATATTTAATTATGCCATAGCCAATTCCCTTATTAGGTACTCTTCTTAAAGAATCTTTTGTATTCTTTATCATCATTCCTAATTCTTCATTACTACTGCTTAAAACTATTGGATACTGCAAAGTAAACCATCCTATTGTTCTTGTTATATCCACATTTTTTACAATCTCTTCTCTACCATGAGATTCCAAGTTGACTAATATATTCTCCTCGCCTGTCCATTTACTTATTGTTAATGCCAAAGCTGTTAATAGCAAATCCTCTATTTCTGTGTTATATGACTTATTTACATGTTTTAATAATTTCTCCGTTTCCTCTTTTGTAAGGTTAAATCCTACACTTCTTAAATCTTTAATCCTAGCTACAGCTACCTCTTTGTCCTTTGGAAGTTTCCTTACGTCACACTTATCTATATAGCTCCAGTATTCTAGCTGTTTTCTCATATTGGAACTTGTAGCATGTTTACTCTGTTCACTTGACCACTCTTTAAAGGATGTAGTTTTATCTTGAAGTATTATGTCTTCTCCCTCTTTAGCCATTTCATATGCCTTTGATAAATCTTCAAATAATATTCTCCATGAAACTCCGTCTATAACTAAATGGTGTATTGCTATTAGTAAATGATCTCCTTTATTGGTTTTAAATAAACCTAATTTAACAAGAGGACCCTCCTCTAAATTAATACTACCTTGAATTTCATCACACTTTTCTGTTACTTCTTTCTCACTTAAACCTTCATATACATTTAAGTCGTATAACTTTTCACTTGTCCCTCTATTAATTTGATGTATTTCACCATTTTCATTTTTATACACCATTCTTAAGGCATCGTGGTGAATTATTATGGCTTTAAACACCTTTTCTAATATTCCTTTTTCAAACCCATCTTTACTAAACAGCATTACTGATTGATTCCAATGATGTTCTTCTTCAAAATTCATTTCAAAGAACCATTTTTGTATAGGCGTTAATTCTACTTCTCCAACTACTTCATCTTGGCTTATTGTTAAAGCATTCTTATTTACGCACTTACTTAAAGCTTTTATATTTGAATTGTTGAATACATCCTTAACTTCAAAATAATATCCCTTTGCTTTAGCTCTTGATATTACCTGTATTGATTTTATAGAGTCTCCACCTAAACTGAAAAAGTCATCGTTTATTCCTATATTGTCTATACCCAATACGTCTTCCCATATTTGTACAAGCTTTTGTTCTATTTCATTTCTTGGAGCCTCATATTCTGCTCCTGTATCAATTTTACCTTGTGGCTCT